>VYDH01000011.1 GCA_009843525.1 Acidimicrobiales bacterium
CGGCGGCAGCAACCTCATGCGGCTGGCCGATGCGCTTCATCGGCACGGCCCGAGCCATAGCCCCGATGATCTTGTCGCTCGTGTCGGTAGCCGAGGCGATCTCTTCCAGCAGCGGGGTATCGGTCGGCCCCGGGCACACCACATTCGCAGTGATGCCACGGCGCGCCACCTCGCGGGCGATGGTCTTGGTGAAAGCGATCACACCGCCCTTGGCGCCGGCATATACAGCCTCGCCCGACGAACCGACACGGCCGGCATCGG
The DNA here is from genome assembly GCA_009843525.1 of Acidimicrobiales bacterium. Lineage (GTDB taxonomy): Bacteria > Actinomycetota > Acidimicrobiia > Acidimicrobiales > Poriferisodalaceae > Poriferisodalis > Poriferisodalis multihospitum. The sequence continues at coordinate 262 of VYDH01000011.1, forward strand.
AACCGATGTTCACGATCCGCCCGAAGCCTGCTTCGATCATGGCCGGCAGGCACCCATGCGTCGTGCGCAGCGGACCCTTGTAGTTGATCTCGATGACACGATCCCAGAAGTCCTCGTCGGTCGCCACGAACGGTGTCAGCACATCCCAGCCGGCGCAGTTGACCAGTACTTCAACCGGTCCCAGTTGGTCCGTCGCCGACATCAGGCCTGCCGTGACTGCGTCACCGTCGGCCACATCCATTTCGACAGCGATCGCCGTACCGCCTTCGGCGTTGATCGTGGCTGCCGTCTCGGTTGCTTCGGGGACCCGCAGGTCAGCCACGGCCACCTTCTGGCCAGCGCGAGCCAGTCTCAGGCAGATTTCACGGCCGATGCCTCTGCCGCCGCCCGTCACCAGGGCCACCCGGGCTGTGCTGTCTGGGTCGCTCACGTTGTCTCCTGTCGTCAAGTGCTCGGGCCGGGATGCGTTCTAGGAGCGGGTGGCCTGCGCCACGTCACCCCACTTGTGGACCATGTCTGGGTCCTTGCGGATCTGCTCCTCCGCCAGGTACATGACGACCCGGCTGGCGGTGCCCGTGTATCGGTCCTTTAACCGGTCCGCCATCTCGTTCCACGGGGCAACCAGCGCGAAGTGCTCCAGCATGTCGTCGGTGATGCAGTCGGCCATGCCTGCGATGTCGCCCGCGGCCATGCGCTCGCGCAGCGCGGCGGTCACGCCTTCGTACCCCAGGTCGGTGAACTGGAACGAGTAGTTCGGGGTGGTGCCGTAGAAGGCGATCTGCGTCTTGGCTCGCCGGACGAGCGGCGCCAGCTCTTCGGGGGAGTCGCCTGGCGCGGCGAACACCGGCACGATCAGGTCGATCTCGTCGACGTCGCGGCTGGCCCGCTCGGCGCCCTGGGCCACCTCGGGCAGCAGCCGCTCGCGGATGTAGTGCATGGTGTGCATCGGATGGACGTGCACGCCGTCGGCAACCTCGCCGGCCACGCCGTTCATGATCGGCCCAACCGAGGAGATGTCGACCTTGACGTCGCCGTAGTCGTGGCTGCGAGGCGCCCACTGGGCCGGCAGCAGGCTCAGGTTGAAGAACTCGCCCTCGTAGCTGAGCTTCTCTTCCCGCCGAAAGGCCCGCAGGCACGCCTGCACTGCTCCCACGTAGTCGCGCATGCGTGCCGCTGGCCGGTCGAACTCAGCCGCATAGCGCCGCACGATGTGGCCCTTCACCTGGCTGCCGAGCCCCAGTCGGAAGCGGCCGTTGGTCTCGCCGGCCAGTTCCCAGGCGATCTGGGCCGACACCATCGGGCTGCGGGGGAACGCCACGGCGATGCCGGTGGTGAAGGTGAGGCTGGGAGCTGCCATGGCGGCCGCAGCGAGCTGCATCCACGGCACCTGGCCGGTCTCGGTGTAGAGCATCCCGGAGAAGCCGGCGCCCTCCACCTTGCGGGCTAGGTCGGCCGCATCGCTCCAGGTGGATGAGCCGGTCATGAGATCGAATTCCACCTCGGGGTCTCCTTCAGGCGGGGGCACGAACCCGCTCAACGTAGCCCCCGCTGCTTCGGCGTGTAGCGGGCCGACTGGGCGTAGGGAGGGATCGCTGGCATACGCTGCGGCGATGGCTGCGAACGCGACCTACGACTGGCTGCTGCTGGGCGACGCCGTCGACCGGGCGGCCCGCAAGTGGGGGAACCGCCCCGCGGTGATCTTCGGCGACCGCCATTGGACGTACGCCGATTTTGCCGTCGAAGTGGACAGGGTGGCCAAGGGGCTGATGGCGCTCGGCGCCCAGATCGGCGACCACGTGGCGGTGTGGATGACCAACTTGCCCGAGTGGCTGTGGCTGCAGTACGCCATCCCGAAGGTGGGCGGCTGCATTGTGCCGCTCAACACTCGGTACCGGACCGACGACGTCGCGTACACGGTGGCGCAGTCGGAGAGCCGGTTCATGATTTCGATCGACCAATCCGGCCCGATCGACTATCGCCAGATGCTCTGCGAGGCCTACCCGGAGATCACCGCAGCCGGCCACCTGGAACGGCTGGTATTCACCGGCGCAGATCGTGACGACGCCTTGGCCGATGCGATGAGCTGGGATGATCTGCTCACCGCGGGGGAGAGCGTCTCCGACGAGGAGCTGGCAGAGCGCGCCGCCAGCGTGACCGTCGACGACCGCATGATGCTGGCGTACACCTCGGGCACCACCGGTCATCCCAAGGGTGTGGTGCACACCCACCGCCCGCTGCGCAACAGCCGTGAGCGCTCGATGCTGCTGGGTCACACCGCCAACGACATCCACATGAGCTACTTGCCGCTGTTCCACCTGTTCGGCTACGGCGAGGTCTCGATCCAGGCGGTGCTCACCGGCGGCTGCCAGGTGCTGTTCGACGTCTTCGACCCGGCAGCGGTGCTGGCGGAAGTGGAGTCACGGGGCGGCACGGTGCTGCATGGGTTCGACTCGCACTGGGGCGACCTGCTGCGAGCTCAAGACGAGCACCCTCGTGACGTGTCCAGCCTGCGCATGGGAACGCTGGCGGCGGGCATGGAATCGTCCACCCCCATAGCTCGCCGGGCTCAGGAGGTGTTCTGCCCGACCATCTCGGGCTGGGGCATGAGCGAATCGTGGGCATTCGTGAGCTGCAGCCACCCCACCCACACCGTCGAACAGCGAACCGAGGCCTCGGGCTACCCCATGGACGGCATCGAGTACCAGATTCGTGACCTGGAAACCGGCGAAGAGTGCGCGCCCGATGTGCCAGGAGCGCTGTTCGTCCGCGGCTACACCGTGATGGAGGAGTACTGGCGGCGCCCCGAAGCCACGGCCGAAGTGCTCGGCGATGACGGTTGGCTCGACACCGGCGACATCGCAAGGATGCGCCCCGACGGTCACGCCGTCTTCATCGGCCGTCACAAGGACATGCTCAAAGTAGGCGGCGAGAACGTCTCACCCGCCGAGGTCGAGGGCTACCTGCTCGAAGTCGACGGTGTCGAACAGATAGCAGTCGTCGGCTACCCCGATCCACGCCTCGTAGAGGTCCCCGTCGCCTTCGTGCAGCTCACCGCTACAGCCCCATCAGACATCACCGAAGAATCGCTCATCGAGCGCTGTCGAGGTCGCATAGCCAGCTTCAAGATTCCCCGCCACGTGATCTTCGTGAAGGAAATGCCAGCCACCCCTTCAGGCAAGATCCGCAAGGTCGAACTCAGAGACTGGGCCCTCCAAGACCTCGGCGACCCCAGCCACGCTTGAGCGGGCGCGGTTACGGGCCAGAGAAGGCCATTGCGGGCTGGCGAGGCCCGTCCAGCGTGTGATCAGCGGCGAAACCCATCGCTCGCTCTGACTCGCGGTTGCGAACTTCGGAGCGCGCCACGACGTGGTGATGCACCTCGTCGGGGCCGTCGGCCAACCGCAGCGTGCGCTGCGCATGCCACATGTCCGCCAGCGGGAACCACTGCGACACGCCGGCCGCGCCGTGCATCTGGATGGCCTCGTTGATGATGTCGCAGCACTTCTCGGGCACCATCGCCTTGACGGCGCTCACCCACACCCGGGCTTCCGCGTTGCCGAGGGTGTCCATGGCCTTCGCGGCCCGCAGCACCATCAGCCGCATCGCCTCCACCTCGATGCGTGACCGCGACACGATCTCCATGTTCTTGCCGAGGTTGATCAGCTTCTTTCCGAAGCCCTCCCGGTTCACGCCCCGGTCGACCATCATCTCGATGGCCTTCTCGGCCGAGCCGATCGAGCGCATGCAGTGGTGGATGCGACCCGGGCCCAGCCGCAGCTGAGAGATCTCGAAGCCGCGACCCTCGCCGAGCAGGATGTTCTCCCTGGGGACGCGCACGTCGTTGAACAGGATGTGCATGTGCCCGTGCGGAGCGTCGTCGGCGCCGAAGACGTGCATCGGCCCCAGGATCTCCACGCCGGGCGCGTCGATCGGCACGAGGATCTGCGACTGCTGCTTGTAGGTGTCCGCATCGGGATTGGTGCGGACCATCGTGATCATGATCTTGCAGCGCGGGTCGCCCGCACCCGAGATGTAGAACTTCTCGCCGTTGATCAGCCACTCGTCACCGTCGAGCACGGCGTTGGTCTGCACCTGCTTGGCATCCGAGCTCATCACCGCTGGCTCGGTCATGGCGTAGGCAGAGCGGATCTTGCCTTCGAGCAGCGGTTCCAGCCATTCCGCCTTTTGCTCAGGCGTGCCGACACGCTCGAGCACTTCCATGTTGCCGGTGTCGGGCGCGGAGCAGTTGAGGCACTCCGAGGCCAGCCGGTTCTTGCCCAGCTCGTTGGCGATATAGGCGTAGTCGAGATTGCTCAGTCCTTCGCCGGTGTCCGCGTCGGGCAGGAAGAAGTTCCACAGGCCCTGCTCACGGGCCTTGGCCTTGGCGCCGTCCAGCAGCTCGAGCTGGCCGGGTGCCCAGCTCCAGCGGTCTTCGCGGTTCTCGCCCATCCGGTGGAATTCCTCGGTGATGGGGTCGACCTCGTCGCGGATGAACGCCTTGACCGCTTCGTACAGCGGCTCGACCTCGGTGGACATCCGAAGATCGAAATCGTCCATGCTCGCGGACTTCAATGCTCCGCCAACCACAGCTGCTCCCCTCGTGTGCTCGCCAGCCGCAGGTCTGCCGCTGGCGCAGTGAACCCTACCGAGATCGGTCCAACGGCACCGGGCTGCGGCCTGAGCCGCGCTCCGCCCATCCCCTAGCGAGGAATGGCGCGCCGGTACCTTCGGAACCCATGTTGCAGTGTGTTCGAGGGATGTGCACCGAGACGGCCACCGCCGGGTTGGGCTACGACGTGCCCGGAACGAGGGCGTGGCTCTACGACCTCGACGCGGCCACCATCGCCGGCACCTCCCGCCAGCGCGACATGATCATGCCGCTGTGCCGCGCGCACGCCGATCGGATCAAGGTTCCGGTCGGGTGGGTGCTCGATGATCAGCGGGCCCCCGCGCCAGAACCGGTCGTGGCCCGGCCTGAGCCGAGCACAGTGGCCGCCGACGGTGCCGAGCCGCTCTTTAGGCCCAGGTCCCGGCCCGAACCGGCCGAGATGTCCCAGCCAGAGCCCGAGCGCGAGCCGGCGGCGCCGTCGCTGCTCGAACGCGCCTTCCGGGCAGCGCCCTCGCGCTAGAGCAGGCTTGCTTTCCGGGCGGCGGTCAGCACCAGACGCCCTCGGGGGTTCAAGCTCGCCCGGTAGCGAACACCCTCGGCGTCCACCAGCACCAGTTCATTGCCTTCGCTGGCGACCCGGAGTTCGACGCCGAGTTCAGCGGAGAGCTCAGCGCGGCTGGCCTCCAGCGCGGCCCGCATGGCGCTGCGCCGCTGCGCTTCGTAGAGGTCCATGTCGTATTCGACAAAATCCCCCGGCTCAGTTCCAGATGGCCGCACAAGACAAACAATGTCACAAGCGGTCGGGCCCCTACGGCAGGAAAGGTGCACGCCAGTAGCGTGAGAACGTGAGCCTGTGGCTGGCCGTGCCGCTCTCGCTGGTGTTCATCTACATCGTGTACCGGCTCGGCCTGCGAATGATGGCCACGTTCTCGAGGCCGATTCCCCCGCCGCCCCCGCCGGGGGAGTTGCGACGGGTGCGCCTTACCTACCGGTGCAGCCTGTGCGGTACCGAGATGCGCATGACACGCGCCCCGGTACAACACCCGGAGCCGCCTCGCTGCTGCAGCGAAGACATGGATCTCATAGCCAACGCCGACGAGTAACGCGACCCACGGTGAGAAGCAGACTGACGAGCAGCGGAGGCGGCAGGCGATTCTGCGACGTTGCGACCTGCCGGATCGCCTGCCGCCTCCGCAGCGGGCCAACAGCTCCACAGGTTTTCCACAAGCTGGGGAAAGTTACATCTGTGTCATTACCGCCAGCGCGTGGCCAGCAGGATGCCCACCAAAACGATGCCCAAGCCGACCGCAATCCATGCGCTCGCCGGGCTGCCCGGCAGCCAGCTCATGTAGTTCGCCACGATCACCGCCGTGCCGACTCCGAGCAGCGCCACGATCAGCCAGCCGAACCACGAAGCGCTCTGGGGGGCGTCGCTGCCGGTGCTGTGCTGCTGGGCTGGCGCGTTCTGCGGTCGTGTGCCTTTGGGCGTGATGCGGCTGGTCTTGCGGGGCCGTGCCATGACGGGTCAACCTAACCGTTGCCGTTGGCGTCTTCGCCGTTGGCTTCTGCTGCGGTGGCTTCGCCGATGACGATGGTGACGGTGTCGTAGTTGATCCTGATGTCGGTGCCTGGAGGCGGATCCAGGGAGATGACCTGCCCGTCGGCGGGATCGCCCGCGGCTACCGATTGCGTGCGCCGCTCAACCGTGAAGCCCAGCTCTGTCAACGTCGCTTCGACTCCGTCGGGATCGAATGTCTCCAATGCCTGCAGGCTCGGGATGGCCAACACCGCCGGCGGTTTGAACATGTGGAGGACCACTTCGGATCCGGCGATGAGCACTGTTCCGGGCTCAGGACTGATGTCGCGAACGACGTTCGTGTTGACGTCGAGATTGGAGACCTCACGCGCTGTGCGTTTCACGGTGAAACCGAGCGCCAGCAGCTGGGCTTCGATGCGGTCGGCGAGCGTGGTGCCGAAGTCTTCCAGTGCTGGCACCACCAGCTCTTCTGGACCGTCAGAGACAATCAGCGTGATGACGCTGCCCCGCTCCACCGGCTCGGCGGCTTCGGGACTGCTGCGGATCACCGTTCCCACGCTGAATTCGGTGGAGAACTCACGCTCCACCCGGTCGACGAGTCCGAGGCGGGCCAGCGTGACCCTGGCATCGTCGATCGTCTGGCCGGCCAGGCGTGGCACCTCGACTTCACCCCGGCCGGCGGACACCGTCAGCGTCACGATCGTGCCTGCTGGACGCTGCTCGGTGCTCGGGATGCTCTGCTCGGTCACCAATCCGATCGCCAAGTTGTCGTTGCGCACGTCGATGCGTTCCACGCTGAAGCCTGCGGCGACCAGCATTGCCTCTGCCTCTTGGTAGGTCCGTCCGACCACGTTGGGCAGCAGGATCAGGGTGCGCGGCGCGGCTACGAACAGGGTGATCGGATTGTCGGGATCGTTCGGCTCGGCGAGCAGCAGCCCGGCGCGTGGATTCTGCTGGAACACGACGTTCTCGTCGACGTCGTCGCGTTCGGAGAACTCGATGCTGACGTGCTCGAAGCCCACGTCGGCGAGTTCGCGTTCGGCTTCGGTGAAATGCAGGCCCACCACGCCGGGCACCCGCAGCCGCACATCGGAGGTGCTCTCGGGCTCGGTCACCACGCCCGGCTCGCCGCGGTCGTTGACCAGCAGGAACACCAGCCCTGCAATCACCAGCAGCAAGATGACCAGCAGCGTGATCCACATCGGCGTGCGGTCCGGTGGCTCGACGGCGCCGGGCGGCGGACCTTGCGGGTACTGCGGCGGGTACTGCACTCCGCCGTACGGGGGCGCCGGCGGTGCCGGAGGAGTTTGTTGATATGCGGGCGGCGAAGGCGCGGCGACCGGCTCGGCAGGGGGTGTATGCGGCGTGCTCTCGGGCGCGGCGGCTGTCACAGCCGGGAAATAGGCGGTGACGTCGGTTGCTGCGGCATGAGTCGGCTGACCTGCCCGGAACCGCAGCAGATCGTTGCGCAGCTCGGCGGCTGAGCCGTAGCGCGCGGCGCGGTCCTTCGCCAGCCCGCGCAGGCAGATGGCCTCGAGTTCGTGGGGAACGTCGGCGTTGTAGCGCGACGGCGGGACTGGCGCTTCCTGGACGTGCTTGTAGGCGATAGCGACGGGACTGTCCCCGGTGAATGGCGGCCCCGCGGTCAGCACCTCGTAGAGCACGACGGACAGCGAGTACACATCGCTGCGCGGATCCGCTTCCAGTCCCTGAGCCTGTTCGGGCGACAGGTACGTAGCCGTGCCCATGACAGATCCGGTGCGTGTCAGGTCGTCGGTCTCGCCGCCGAGCGCTCGTGCGATGCCGAAGTCGGCCACCTTGACCTGGCCGGACTGGGTGATCATGACGTTGCCGGGCTTGATGTCGCGGTGCACCACGCCGTTGCTGTGAGCGAATGCGAGCGCAGCGGCAATGTCGATGGCGATATCTGCAGCCCGGTCGGGGTGCAGCGGGCCGTCGCTGCGGATCACCTCCGCGAGGCTTCGGCCCTCCACGTACTCCATCACGATGTAGTAGGTGCCTTCGTGGTTGCCCCAGTCGTACACGCCGACCACGTTCGGCTGGCTCAGGTTCGCGGCGGCTTGAGCCTCACGCCTGAACCGCTCGACGAATGACGAGTCGGTCGCGAACTCGGGGATCAGGACCTTGACGGCGACTGGCCGGTCGAGCAGGCGGTCGCGACCCAGGAATACCTCGGACATTCCGCCCCGCGCGATGCGGCTGAACAGCTCGTAGCGACCGCCGAAGATTGGGTTGTCGGTGTCTGCCATGAGCGGTGGGCAATTGCTGCCAGATCGGGCCGTCGGACCGGCGGGGTGACTGCGAAGTATTCGGGCTACGGGAGGTCGGATTCGGGGACCGCCCGCAGCGCAAGGGCGGCTTCCGCTGCGGTCGCAGCGATCATCGTTGCCAAGGTACCGCCGCCTCGTCCATTGCCGATGTCAAGGGTGGCGTCGGGTTCGATCAGCACCGCCACGGCGACAGTGGGCGCATCTGCCGGGGCCAGCAGCACCGCCCAGCTCCCGGTTCGGGTGTCGGTGTCGGACGGATCGCCCAGCCAGCCGGCCGCGATCGCTGCAGGAAGCGCGACACCCTCTGTGGGGGCGAGGCTGATCGCGGCCTGCTGCGCCGCTGCGGTCATGCGAGCCAGCAGTCCGGCCGTGCCGGCAGTCTCGAAGAGGCGTCCGGCATCGCGTGGAGCGCTCTCGACCGACGTGTCGGGAGCTGACGGCTCGCCCTCGGTCGAGCGGCTGTCGACGCGGTGCACGACGTGGGGACGCATCCGCATCCCCTCGTTGGCGATCGACGCGGCCGCCGCTGCCAACTGCAGCGGCGTCAACCGCACCGGTGCGTCATCGCCGCTGCCGTCCGGCTCAGCCCCGTCCGGCTCGCCGGACAGATCGATGCCGGTCGAACCCGGCTTCCGGCGCGCACCCTCAAGAAACTCGGCTCCCGCCGTGCCGAATGATTCGTCGGCGGTCAGTGCGTAGTGGCGCTGGTAGGCGCGTGCCACCGGAAGCCGGGCACCGGCTCGAACGGCGCCGGGCGCCGGCGACACCAGCGCGTCGGGATCGAAGCTGGGGCGCGACCACATTGCGATGACAGCACCAGTCGCCGGGTCGATGACGACGACTGCGCCGTCACGGTCGCCCAGCGCGGCACGCGCGGTGAGCTGCACGCCGTGGTTCAGGGTCAGGACAACATCACCCACTCGACCGCTGTCGGCGAACAGGTCGGCCAACTCTTGCACGGCAATGCCGGTAGCTGTGCCCGACAGCTCGCTGTCGTAGCTGCGCTCGATGCCGCTGGCTCCGGCCGTAGGCCCCAGGTAGCCCACGGTGTGCGCGTACAGCGGGCCATGCGGGTACGCACGGAGCAGCCGCCGACCGGTGTCGTCGTGTCCGATGGGGAGCGCGAGGACCTCGCCGTCAGCGCTGATGATCGCACCGCGTGGGTTGCCGACGGCCGCCGCCGCAGCACGCGTGTTGAGCTCGTGATTGCGGAGACCTTCGGCGGAGACGAAGCCCAGATTGGTGAGCTGCACCAGCAGGACCGCGAAGCCGGCGGCAAGCGCGACGGTCAACCGGATGATGCGCCCCCTCACGGCGCGCCCTGCGACAGTTGCTGAGACTCGACTCGGGCGGCATCGCTGGCGTTGGAGATGGCGAGCAACAGCCCGACGGCGATGCCGTTGCCGACCATCGCCAGGTGCCCGTGGGCCACGAACGGCAGAGCTCCCACGGTGTGCGGCAGCAACCGCAGCACACCGGCGATGGTGAACAGTGCCTGCAGCCCGATGACTGACGTTGCAGCGGCTGCCAGCAGTCGATGGGTTCGGTGCGCCCGCTGGGCGATGCCCGCGCCGGCCCCGACCAGCAGTGTGAATGCGACGAGCAGCGCTGCGCCGCCCAGAACGCCGAGCTCTTCGGCAATGACGGCAAAGATGAAATCGCTGTGCGGTTCGTGCAGGTGCTGCGGCGCGCCGAGTCCAAGGCCCACCCCGCTGATGCCGCCGGCGCTGATCGCGAAGGCCGCATCGACCACAGTCGCGCCCTCGGCACCGGTCCAGGGGTTCAGCCAGTAGTGCACTTGTGCGGACAACCGGTCGTACACGGTGGCGAGCACAGCGACGCCGACGGCGTAGGTGACGATGATCCCGCTGAGTGCCCTTGCACGTGTTGCTCGCGGAACGGGCGGCACGTCACTGCCGACGGGATCGTCTCCGTCGAGCCACAGCGGCAGCCAAGCTGCCGCGAACACGATCACAGACGAGGCGAGGTCGGTGCCGATGATGAGCAGCGCCCACGCGCCGACCGCCGCGGCGCTTGCACCCGCGGCATGGCGATGTGGAATGAAGCGCGGCCCGAGCCAGCGCGGGGCGGTTGCCGTGAGTCCGCAGGCAGCGATGACCACGACGATCTTGGCGAGACCGTAGGGCTGGACGCTCAGCAGTGACCCGAGATGCAGCCACTGGCGTGGCGGCTCGTACGCGCCGGCTGAGAGATCGGCCCCACTGGAGATGCTCCCCGCGGCGAGCAGCGCGGCAGCGACGAAGCCGCACACGCCCGGTCGACCCAAGAGCCAGTCGAGCCGTCGGGCGGCGACCAGGGTTCCGGTGATGGCCGCAAATCCCAGCAGCACGGCGACTGCCTGCTCCGATGCCAGCGAGACATCGACCCGCGCGACGAAGACCCAGCCGACGCCCATGAGCAATCCGATGATCCCGAAGAGGATCTCGTTGCTGTTCGGCGCCCACCGCCTGATGGCGACGCGAGCTGCCGCGCCGCCGGCCAAGACGGCGGCCAGCCAACCGGCGGTACCCCAGAGCGACTCGGTGCCGCCCGTCCTGCCGGCACCGCCCCAGACCGGGTTCTGCTCCATGCCCAGCGCGGCGACAGCGAACGTCGTGCAGATCACCACGCCGGCCATTGCGGCGAGCGCTGCCTCGGTACGGCGTCGGACCCGCAGCGGAGGCCTCAGCGTGAGCGGGGACGCCGCCAGCCGCGCCGTCTCGGCGTTCGCTGGGTGCTGCCGTCGGGCTGCAGACCGTCGGCTTGCGTCGAGGTCGGCTCGTGTGCGACCCCTTCGATGTCAACGTCGACCACCAGAGCTGTGGAGTTGTCGCGGCCCCCGCGGTCATTGGCCTGCCGGACGAGGGCGCGTGCCACGTCTGAGGGATGCTCATCGATGTCGAGCAGCTCGGAGATGTCGGACTCGTCCAATTCATTGGTGACGCCGTCGGTGCAGAGCAGGAAGCGATCGTTGCCGGTGAGTTCGAGGATCCAGTCGTCAACCACGACGTCCGGCTCAACGCCGATGGCCCGAGTCAGCGTGTTGCGCCGGGGATGGTCGGCGGCCTGCTCGACGGTGAGGTCGCCGGCCCGGATCATCTCGGCCACGAAGTTGTGGTCGATCGTGAGCTGGGTGAGCTCGCCTCCTTGGTAGCGGTAAACGCGGGAATCGCCGACGTTGACCAGGCACCACACTCGGTTGTCGTCTTGCTGCACCACGGCGATGGCACACAGCGTGGTGCCCATGCCTGACAGGTCGGCATGGGCGGTGGACCGGTGATGCACCACCTGGTTGGCATGGCGAACCGCCGCCAGCAGTTCAGCCGGTGTCGAGGGGGAGTTCGCGGCGACAGTCTTCACAGCGAGACTTGAGGCAACGCTGCCGCCGAGATGGCCGCCCATGCCGTCAGCCACCACGAACAGGCCGATGTCTGCGTACATGGCGTCTTGGTTCTCGGCACGGCGCAGACCCCGATCCGACGCTCCGCCCCAGCGAATGCGCATCTGGCGGGCGGGAGCAGTCATGACCCTGCAGTCTCGCGGCTGAGCGGTGCTGCGGCACCGTACGCGCCGGTCATGTGCCGACCTCGAAAACGGTGGAGCCGACCTGCACGAAATCGCCGATGCGTACAGCCGTCGCGTTGTCGACCTTCTGGCGATTCAGGTATGTGCCGTTCGTCGAGCCCAGATCCTCCAGCAGGTGCTGGCTGCCGTCGCGGTAGAGACGGGCATGAGCCTGTGACGAGTAGCTGTCGTCGATGATCACGTCGCACTCGGCACCGCGCCCGATGACCAGCGCGTCAGCCAGCAGGTGACGTTCTCCCTGGGCGCTCAGCGGCGAGCGGACGACGAGCGCAATCGGCTGCGGGGCCGTGTTGCCGTTGGCCGGCCCGTTGCCTCGCAGCGTGCGCAACGACCTCCAGCCGAGGTGATTGCGAGGTGCTGCGACACCGGCCCATACGGCGCGCATCACACGGAAGAAGAACAGGTACAGCAACACGAGCACGCACAGCGCGAGCAGCCGCACCAACTGCTCGGACATCAGTCCAGCTCCAGTCGCAGCTCGTGGGTGCCGATGGTGACGACATCGCCGGGCGTCAGGCGCTCGCTGGTGATCTCGACGCCGTTCAGCAGCGTGCCGTTCACGCTGGCGAGGTCCACCAGCAACAGGCCGTCTGCGCCGGCGCTGATCTGCGCGTGCCGTCGTGAGACCTTCGGCCCGTCGAGCACGATGTCGCAGTCGTCACGCCGCCCGATGATCGTCGAAGAACCCAGTTCGTGGCACTGTCCGTCGCTGCCGACCAGGCTGGCGCCACCCACGGCGGCCCAGTGTAGGAGCGGAGGTTCGCGGGCTAGTCTGTTCGCCCCACGCGCGAGTGGCGGAATTGGCAGACGCGCAGGCTTCAGGTGCCTGTGCCCGCAAGGGTGTGAGGGTTCAAGTCCCTCCTCGCGCACTGCACCGGCAGGGGCAGCGCAGGCGGTGGTTCACGCAGAGCGCCGGATCTTGTCGGCGTTCTTGAGGGCCTCGCGAGCAGAGAGTGTGCTCATGCGGTCGCGGTTGCGGGCGACGTAGTTCTCGACGGTCGGCAGGTCGGTCCATGCGAGCGAGCGCAGCGCCCACCCGATGCCCTTGCGGATGAAGAAGTCGGTGTGGGACAGGTTGGGCTCGATGCAATCGAAGAGCAGGTCGAGATCGGTCTCGTCTTTTCTGTTGATCTGGCAGATGACCGACGACCTGCGCTTCCACATGTCGCTGTCGCCGCTCCATGAGCGCATGTGGCCGGACATGTCGCCGGGGTATGCCTCGAGCAGCTCACGCAAGCGGTGCGTGGCGATGTCGTCGACGTAATCCCACCAGGCACCGGTCACGACGAACTCTTCGAACATCGGCAGCGTGTCGAGCGTGCGGAAAGGTCGGCATCTCGACGCGCCGGCAATGTCGAGAGCAACGTAGCGCTCCTCGCGGAACTCGGCGTTGCGCCAGAGCTCGAAAACGGTGTTCTGCCAGCTCGTCTTGTCGTCGAACAGCTCTGTGCGCAGGAGTGCGCTGAGGAGCTTGCGGCGGGCCGGCTTCTGTACGCCGCGATAGGGCATCTCCGACTTCATGTAGGCGCGCATGCCCTCGGCTTTGTCGGGGTTGGCATGCTCGGCGAGCGCGCGTCGGACGTCGGTGACGAGCTGAGTGTTCGTCATGATCAGGGCTGCCCGCCCGTGGTCCTTGTGTGACGGTGCATGCCGCGGCTACAGCGCGCCTTCGTGCTGAAGCAGCTGGGTCTTGAGGTCGAGTCCGCCGCCGAATCCGGTGAGCGAGCCATCGGCGCCGATGACCCGGTGGCAGGGGAGCACGATCGGCACCGGGTTGCGGCCGTTGGCTTGGCCGATGGCTCGCACAGCCCTGGGCCTGCCGACGAGAGCGGCTTGCTCGCCGTAGCTGCGGGTGCTGCCGTAGGGGATGTCGCCGAGCGCCCGCCAGGCTGCCTCCTGAAACGGTGTGCCGCGCAAGTCGAGCGGCACGTTGAAGCTGGTGCGGTCGCCGTCGAAGTACTCGCTGAGCTCATGCGCTGCTTGGCGCAGGATCGGATGGTCGGGGTCTTCGACCATGTCCTCGGGCAGCTTGACGGAGGTCTCGTCACCGCGCCATGACACGGCGCGCAGCCCCTCGGCGGTAGCCACCAGGCCCAACGGCCCGATGGGGCTGTCGACGGTCGTATGCCAGTGGGTGTCAGTGCTCATGTTGGCTCCTGGGTCGGTCTCCGAAAAGGGGACTTGTCGTGTGGACGAGGCAGATTGTGGACGGGCACGTCAGCGAGCGTTCGAGGCGGAATGGTGACTGGCATGCCAGAGGTGCTGTGCGGCCCACGAACGGTACGGGCGCCAGTTCTCCGCGAGAGCCTCGAGTTCGCGAGCGCTGACGGAGTGACCGACCAGGCGCTCAGCTGAGCGGCGCAAACCCAGATCGGATGCAGGAAATGCGTCGTCATGGCCGAACACGCGCATCGCGATGAGGTGTGCAGTCCACGGGCCGATCCCCGGCAGCTCGCAGAGCCGGGCGACGGTGGCAGTCAGCGTGTCCGAGGCGGTCAGGTCCAACTCGCCGCCGGCAACCGCTTGGGAGAAGCCGACGATCGTGTCGATGCGCTGTTGAGTGAACCCCAGGCCGGCGAACCCCGTCCCTCCGGCGCTGGCAAGCGTTGCAGCGCCCGGGAACAGGTGCGTGAGCGGCACCAAAACGTCATCGCAGCACTCGAGCACGGGGTCGATCGGCGTGCCGAAGCGCTCGGCAATGCGTCCGCTGAGCGTCGAGGCCGCCGCGAGCGAAATCTGCTGGCCCACGATGATCCGCACGGCGGTCTCGAAGCGGTCCCATGAGCGCGGCACGCGCAACCCCGGCGCCGTTCGCACCAGCGGGCCGATCACGAGGTCGTCTCCCAGCGCTCTGGCCGCCGGTGCCGGGTCTTCGTCGGTGCCCAGCAGTGCTCGGACCCGACTCACTGCATCGATGATCGAGTCGTAGGTCGGCAGGTGCAGTCGCAGCTGCAGGTGCTCGTCGCCGTCCGGCGGGGCGGCGCGTTCCATGGCGCCCCGGGCCAGCTCGGCGTGTCGCAGCTGCAGGTGCTCGTCGCCGTCCGGCGGGGCTGTCACTTCTGCAATGCCCGGGTGCCCGCAGGCATTGAAGCTGCGCGCGTATGTCGGCCCAGTTTCGCCGTCGGCCACGGCTTCGGTGCCCGGAATCGCCCGGCACTCCTGGTGGGTGACGAACGTGCCGAAGTCGTACGGCGCCAGGGTGGGTACCTCCAGAACCAGACCCCCGTCAAGTTCGGCGTACTCGCCGCGGCGTCGCTTGGAGCGCAGCTCGGTCGGTGTGAAGCAGAACACCGAGGTCATGGCCCGGTGCAGTTGCCGTGGGCCGCCGAAGCCGGCGGCGCGGGCAATCTCGGCGAACGTCAGATCGGTGTCGTCGATCAGGCGGCGCGCGAAGTGCGCTCGCCGTGAGCGGGCGATGGTGGTGGGCGTCGCCCCGACGTGCTGCTCGAACAGCCGTCGAAGCTGCCGGCCGCTGTAGCCGACGGCCGATGCCAGAGCTTCTTCGTCGTGCGCGTCCAGGAATCCGTCGTTGATGCGCAACAGCGCGGCTCCGATGGGCGCGGGCACGTCGAGATCGGCCAGGGAGCCGGCTCGCCGTTCTGGATGACAGCGCAGGCACGGCCGGAAGCCGGCAACCTCGGCCGCCACGGGGTTGGAATAGTGCGTGACGTTCTGGGGCAGCGGCTCAGCCGAGCAATCCGCCCGACAGTAGATGCCTGTGGTGCGAACGGCCTCGACCTGCATGCGAGCAGTCTGGCGTAACTGTATCGGACAAAAACAGACACCATCAAGTCTGTCCGAATTTGTCTGATTCGCTTCACGGCCTAGGACAGCAACCGTGCTGCCGAGTCACCGAGCTAGTCGTCGTCAGCTTGCTGCTCGGTCGTGGGGATCAGTGCTGCCCGGCTCGGCTGTCGCGTACGGCGCCGCCGGAGCAACCGCCACGCCAGCCACAAGGCGACGGCGATGATCGGCAGCCACACCAGCAACGCCACCACGACGAGGCCGATGCCAGTGGCGAGGCTCACCAGGGCATTCCAGCCGCCGCTCAGCGCATCGCCGAAGCCGAGTGGAGCATCTTCCTCCTCGACGTAGAGATGCAGTGTCGCGCCGCGGGCGAGCCGAGCCAGTTCAGCACCGTCGGCAGTCACCGGGACAGCGCTGAGGCGGATGTCGATCTCTAGGCCGCGGGTGGCCACTCGCCCGGCGATACGGCCGTCGGAGATCGGCTCTGTCAGTGTGGCCACGGCGCGTTCGCCGGGCTCGATGCGCTCCAGACTCATGCCATCGGACACCATCATGTCGTCGATGTTGAAGCGAAGGGCGTTCGAGCCCAGCATCACTTCGGTCAGCGTGGTCTCGCCGTCGTTCTCCACTTCGAAGCAGAAACCCACATCGCCATCGAGTGGTGCCGCCAAGTCGCCAAATCCGAGGCACGGGTCGTCGTCGTAGGCCATCCAGGCCCGCAGAATGACCGAGGCGTCGGGCACGGCTTCGACCGACTCGGTGATCGAGAGGGTGATCGTGGCCAGGTCCACCTGATCACGCAGGGAGCGCAGCTGACCGCGCAGGCGTTCCAGGTCGGTCTCGCGGTTCGAGAGCTCGCGCTCCAGCTCGGCTACGCCTTCCACCTCGGTGGCCTGCGACAGGAACTCGCGCAGCCGGTCGACGCTCACCTCGGCGGTAGCGATGCGGCTGGCGATATCCACGACGATGCCGGTGACGTCCTCGGCGTTGACGGTCTGCTCGACCAGTTCGCCCACGTTGGACAGTCGGTCCAGTGCGGTAGCGAACTGCTCTGGTCGGACCTTGAAGGTCAGAACTGTTCGCGCCCGGTTCTGCGTCCGGGTGTCCTGGGAGAAGATGAACCCGCCGAGTCCCTCGATGATCGAATTGGCCTGGGCTGAGGCCGCCGCCACAT
Organism: Acidimicrobiales bacterium; assembly: GCA_009843525.1. Taxonomy (GTDB): domain Bacteria; phylum Actinomycetota; class Acidimicrobiia; order Acidimicrobiales; family Poriferisodalaceae; genus Poriferisodalis; species Poriferisodalis multihospitum. The sequence goes on from VYDH01000011.1 coordinate 17,205, forward strand.
CAGCAGCCTCGACCGCGACCCACGCCGTATAGATGATGTCGCGGCCAACGTCGGCGGGCACGGCGGGCACGCCTGCTGCCAAGGCGCTCCTGCCCGAATCATTCGACGCCGGACCCTCGGCCATGCCGTCGTCGGCCATCTCGAGCATTTCGGCGGCATCCATCATCTCTTCTGGGGCCGTGGCATCGCCCATGTCAGCGTCGAAAGCGGCTTCTTCGTCTTGGGAACTGGCAAGGGCGATGGTTTCGGCTGGCGCGTCGCCGTCATCAGCGTCGTCGTCGCCGCTGGAGCACGCGGCTGCGACCATCGCGGTTGCAAGCATCGCCGCAGCGACCACGCCGAGCCATCGTGCCCAAGTGCCAGCGGACCTGTTGGTAGTGCGGTCAATCGGAGCCGCCATAGCGTTCCCCCTCCCGATGCCTGCACAGTGCGTCGTCTGCCCCGCTGACGCCCATCTTCTCACGGGCGTTCCCGGCAGGGCCATTGCAGTTCCGTGTCAGTAGAGAAACCATGACGCACCCGCTGTTGCGGGGAAGGCGGGGGTGAGCTGTGCTGAGGTCGGGCGCGCCGTCAGCGGAAGGCGGGAATGTTGGTGATCTGCTGACCCAGGATCAGCCCGTGGATCTCCTCGGTGCCCTCGTAGGTCATGACCGATTCCATGTTCGCTGCATGGCGCATCGGCGCGTACTCCGTCGAGACCCCGTTGGCGCCCATCATCGCCCGGGCGGTGCGGGCCGTGTCGATGGCCACCCGGCAGTTGTGACGCTTGGCCATCGAGATGTGATGCGGTCGCAGCCGGTGCTGTTCTTTGAGCTGGCCGAGCCGCATGGCCTGCAGGTTGGCGTTGGTGATGTCGGTGAGCATGTCGGCGAACTTGATCTGGCTGATCTGGAAGCCGGCCAGCGGCTTGCCGAACTGGGGGCGTTCAAGCTGGTAGCTGAGCGCCTGCTCGTAGCAGCAGCGGGCCACGCCGACAGCTCCGAAGGCAATGCCGAAGCGGGCCTCGGACAGGCAGCTCAGCGGCGCGCCGATGCTGAGCGCGTCGGGCAGGCGCATCGACTCGGGCACTTCGACGTCATCCATGTAGAACTCGCCGGTCACCGAGGCCCGCAGCGAGAGCTTGTTCTGGATCTTGCGGGCCTCGAAGCCGGGCGAGTCGGTCGGCACCAGGAAGCCCCGGAAGCCGTCGTCGGTGTTGGCCCACACGATGGCCAGGTCGGCCAGTCCGGCGTTGGTGATCCAGCGCTTGGCGCCGTTGAGGATCCACGAGTCGCCCCGGCGCACGGCGCGGGTGGTCATGGAGGCAGGGTCGGAGCCGTGGTCGGGCTCGGTCAGCCCGAAGCAGCCGATGACCTCGCCGGCGGCCATGCGCGGCAGCCAATGCTCCTTCTGTTCGGTCGAGCCGTAGCGCCAGATCGGGAACATGCACAGCGACCCCTGCACCGACACGAAGCTGCGCAGCCCGCTGTCGCCGGCTTCGAGCTCGCGGCAGGCCACGCCGTACGCCATGGCTGAGGCGCCAGCGCATCCATAGCCGTCGAGGTGCATGCCGAGCAGGCCCATGTCGGCGATCGTCGGGATCAGCTCCATCGGGAACGTGCCTGCCTCGAAGTGGTCGCCCACGATCGGGTCCCACTCTTTGGCCACGAACGTGGCAACCGTGTCGCGGATCATCGTTTCCTCGTCGGACAGGACTTCGTCCATCTCGTAGAAGTCCGACAGCGATGCAGGCGTTTGGCTCATGGGCGCATACTGCCGTGCTCGCGCCCGACGGGCCAACCCGCCCGACAGCGGGCGTACCGTTCTGCGCGGCTGGTGAGTACTGTGCGCTGCCATGGGTGACGACACTGCCGACGATCCGCAGGCACGCCAGCCCGGCGAGAGCCGGTTGTATTTTCGCCAGCTGCTGTCGGGACAGGATTTCGCTACCAGCGACCCGATCGCCCGCCAGATGGTGAACTTTGCCTACCTCATCGGCGACCGGGAGACTCGCGAGGCGGTCGTGGTGGACCCGGCGTATGCCGTCGACGACCTGCTCGACATCCTCGCCGAAGACGAGATGCAGCTCACCGGCGTGCTGGCCACGCACTTCCACGCCGATCACATCGGCGGGAACATGATGGGCTACAGCATCGAGGGCGTCGCCCAGCTGCTCGAACGCCAGGGCACGAAGATCCACCTGCAGGCGCCCGAGGCCGAGCTGGTGCAAAAGACCACCGGCATCTCGATGAGCGACATGGAGTTGCACGCCCCCGGCGATGTCGTGTCGGTGGGTGCGGTGGACATCGAGCTGCTGCACACCCCCGGGCACACCCCTGGCAGCCAGTGCTTCCTGGTGGGCGGGGCGCTCGTGGCCGGCGACACACTGTTCCTGGACGGCTGCGGACGGATGGACCTGCCGGGCAGCGACCCGGCTGCGATGTACCGGTCGCTGCACGACACGCTCGCCAAGGTGCCCGATTCGGCCGTGCTGTTTCCCGGTCACCGGTACTCGTTCGAACCCAGCGCCACCATGGGACAGACCCGCCAGATGAACTACGTGTTCAAGCCGCGCAGCGAGCAGCAATGGCTGATGATGTTCGGGCAGGGTTGATGGCTCCGCTGCCGCCCGTGGTGAGCGCCGCTGAGCTGTCTGGCCGCGACGACATCGTGCTGTGCGACGTGCGCTGGTATCTCGACGGCCGGTCCGGTTATGACGCCTACCTCGAGGGCCACATCGCCGGGGCCATCTGGGTGGACCTCGCCGCGCATCTGTCCGCGCACGGCGAGCCTGCCCATGGTCGCCATCCGCTGCCGACCGCCGAGAGCTTCGCCGCATCCTTGGGGGTCCTGGGTATTGGCCCCGACGACCCAGTAGTGGCATACGACGACCTGAACGGCACCGCGGCGGGCCGGATGGTGTGGATGCTGCGAGTGCTCGGCCACGACGCGGCACTGCTCGACGGTGGACTGGGCTCGTGGACGGGCGCTGCCGAGACGGCACCGAACACGCGAGCCGCCTGCGAGTGCCCGGCGCGAGCCTGGCCAGAAGGGGCGTTCGTTGACATCGACGCTGCGGCCGATGCCGGAACCGACCCAGCCGCCGTTCTGATCGACGCCCGCGGAGGCGACCGTTACCGCGGCGAGACCGAGCCGGTCGATCCACGCCCCGGCCACATCCCCGGCGCGGTCAACGTGCCGATGACAGACAATCTCGGCTCCCAGGGTCGCTTCGCCGCCGCTGCGACGCTTCGCGCCCGCTATGGGGCCGAGGGCGTGCAGGCGGCTGGCGATGCGAACAACGCCGTCGTGTACTGCGGCTCAGGCGTCAGCGCCTGCATGGATGCCCTGGCCATGGAGCGCGCCGGCCTCGGCCGCCCGCAGGTGTACATCGGCTCATGGTCACAATGGAGCAACACCGACCGCCCCGCCGAAACCGCCTGAGCGGGCAGCACACACGCAGATACGAGTGGACAGAACGAACGTACTGATTCCGCTGCCACCGACCATTCGTGTGACAGCCTGCCTGTAGATCTATGCAACCTCAGCAGATGACGTGAACCACTACGTCAGACCTACCGAGAGCGAGGGTTCGTCGTGATCGAGGACTACATCACCGGACGGCAGCTTCGAGAAACGCCGGAAGAGCGATCGCGACAGGCGCTGGAGGAGATGCTTGTGGACTCTTGGGGCTACCCCAAGGAGCACATGACCATCGAATTCCCCATACAACGAGGATCACAGTCCGGCCGCGAAAAGGCAGACATCGCGATCTTCCGCTCCGACGACCACGCTCAAACCAACCTGCTTGCGATCGTCGAGACGAAGGCACCGGGGGAAGTGCTCGATGATCAAGCATTCAGCTATGTCACGGCGACTACAGCGGAGTTCGTCATTTGGTTCGACGGCCTCGAAAGAGATCGCAGTCAAGGCTTGCGCCATTTCTGGCGAGATATGCGCAATGACCCCACGACATTCATACAGATACCCAATTTCCCCGCTTACAATGAAACGTTAGAGTCCATTGGACACATCAGCAAGGGTGATTTGCGCCCGGTCCGCAATATTCGCGGTGTCTTGCGCCGCTTGCACAATCGTCTCTACAGCGAAGGCCCGCTCAAGCGCGAAGCCGACATTGCTCACGAGATCATCAAGGTCCTCTTTTGCAAACTTTTCGATGAACTCGACTTGCGGAACGAGTACTGCAGCTTTCGGGCGACGGTTGACGAAATGCAGACTGCCGAGGGTCACAGTGAGATCGCGGATCGCATCCGAGGCTTGTTTGGACGTCTTCAATCAGACCGTGCCTACAGCGGGATGTTTGGCAAAGATGAACTTCGTTATGAAGACCGGTGGATCGCATACATTGTCTCTGAGTTACAGCTCTTCGGATTAACTCATCCAGATACAAGCATCGAGGCCATGGGGGATGCGTACGAGGTTTTCATTGGGCCACAACTGAAGGGAGAGTCTGGGCAGTTCTTTACGCCTCGCGCTGTAGTACGAATGGCAGTTGAAATGCTTAACCCAAGCATTGCGAAGCGCGAATCCATCATCGATCCGGCATGTGGATCTGGAGGCTTTCTTTCGTATGCACTGCGTCATGTAACTCACGCGGCTGAATCGCTAGCGGATCAAGAGCAAAGTGGACGAGCTGCTAGTTCGGCCAAAGAGTACGCAAGCAACTTCATTCACGGTATAGAAATCGATGAGCTACTGTATCGCGTTGCGAAGTCCTACATGGCCCTGATGGGCGACGGACAAGCTGGCATTTATCGAGCTGACGCGCTCGCCGATCCAGCAAGTGAGTCTCAGCTAGATCAAGACCGCGTCAGCAACGGCAGCTTTGACGTGGTGCTCACAAACCCACCCTTTGGATCGCGTATCAAAGTTGAGACGCGTGCAACCCTCAATCGTTACGATCTTGCATTTGATCTCGAAGACGTCGATAAACGTGGCGACCAGATAAGCGGCGGCCAAGAACCAGCGATTCTATTTCTCGAGCGATGTCACCAACTACTCAAGCTTCCTGAGGACGGGAGGCCCGGTGGCAGGATGGCCATCGTTCTGCCGAGGCAGATCCTGAACGGCCATGACAAGATGGTAAGGAATATACGTCGTTGGATACTCTCTCACTTTAGAATACTGGCAGTAGTCGATCTACCCCCGGAAACCTTTCAGCCGTTTACTGGAACCGTTACTAGCGTGCTCTTTGCGGAGAAGATACCGAACATCACTCACCAGTACACCATCTTCATGGGCATTGTGGGTGCCGTCGGTCACGACAGGCGTGGCGAACCCCTAGTGCTTCGTGACGAGTCGGGCGAAGTGCAGCTAGATGATCAAGGTCGCCCGACGCTACTCGATGACACCGGGAAGATAGCGGAATTGTACGCTAGCTACCAAACGTCGACGGAAGTAGGCGATGAAACACACAGCGCGTTCACCGTTTCCTCGCGGGAGATTCTTGAAACGGATGATCTTCGGTTGGATGCGTCTTACTATGCGCCGCAGCTTAGGGTCCGTCATAAGTTAACTCGCGTTGTGTAGTGTCTGTGGCGTGGAGTTG
>VYDH01000019.1 GCA_009843525.1 Acidimicrobiales bacterium
CAGCCTCTAACATCACCACCGACCACCCCGCTTACACAGAACATCTGACACACCCGCGGCTGGTTGATCTCGATCACCCGACAGCCCTGCTCGACCAGAGCACGGGTCAGCGCCGCGCCGTAGGAACCGGTGGACTCCACGCCGACCGCGGCGACCGGCCCGAACGAGGCGAGCCATCGGTGGGTCAACCGGTAACCAGCGCTCGTTGCCGGGAACGCCTCGGTGCCCAGGACCCGCCCGAGCGGGTCCAGTGCGACGGCGACATGAAAGTCGGTGTGGCAGTCAATCCCGCCGATCACCGCCTGTTGTTGGTCTGGCATGCTGATGCCCTTCATCTCGAAGCGGCTCGCGTGCCGGGACGGGACGGACACAACAGTGATGAGGCATCTGCCAGCACAGGTTCCTATGAAGTCACGTCGCTCGTTCCGGACCGGCCGCAGCTGGCAAGTCCAAGGAACGAGTCATCGACGCCGACGAGTCCCAGGCAAGGCACCCACGACGAGCAGGGCCAGTTTTGCGGCAAGTCACACGCCGACGACCCGCTCCCCGCGAACATCTTCACTGGTTTGCGGACGCAGGGGGACATCGCGCAGCTCGGCCGCACGCTCAACCGCAACGGCGAGCCGGTCGGCCGGGTGTGCTCGACCGCCTGGTCGCCGTACCTGCGCTGCGGCGTCGCCATTGCACGCATGGATGACCCCGCTGACGGCCCCGGCACCCAACTCGGAGTGGAGTCGCACGACGGCACCATGCTGCGCGGCGAGCTCTGCACGCTGCCGATGTACGACCCCGAACGCCTCATCCCAAGAGGCCGCCTCGTCGATATCCCCGACCGCCATGACTGACCGTTCCGGTGACCGCGTAGGAGCGGGGCGCGTTGTGTGGCGGGGGTTGATACGGGATGTACCGGGCTTTCCGCGGCCGGGGATCGTGTTCAAGGACATCACGCCGTTGCTGGGGGACCCTGCCGGCTTGGCAGCATGCGTTGACGAGTTGGTCGCACCGTTCGAGCACGAGGGCGTCGAGCTTGTTGCGGCGCCTGAGGCCCGGGGCTTTGTGATCGGCGGGATGGCGGCAGATCGGCTGGGTGCCGGGTTTGTGCCGCTGCGCAAGCCGGGCAAGCTGCCTCGCTCCGCACTGGGTGCCGACTACGAGCTGGAGTACGGCGTTGAGCGCCTCGAAATGCACACCGACGCCGTCGCCGATGGGATACGGGTGCTGATTGTCGACGACGTGTTGGCCACCGGCGGCACAGCGGCCGCGTCTGCGCGGCTCGTCACACTCGGCGGGGGTGAGCTTGTCGGTTTCTCGTTCATCGTCGAGCTCGCGTTCCTCGACGGGCGCCGCCTGCTCGGCGATGCACGCGTCGAGTCAGCGCTCCTCGTCGACTAGCGAGATCCGCCCCGTAACACACGAGTCACCTTGCGGGCGGTGCCCCGGCGCTTGCGTTTACGGTGAGCGCCTGCACACCGACCCGCTCACGAAGCGAGGAAATTCATGACGACGCCAGAACCGAAGGCCATGACCGCAGAGGCGCAGGAACTGGTGCGCAGGCCAAACTTCGCGCACCTCGCAACCGTGCGTGCTGACGGCTCGCCCAAGCTCGACCCGATCTGGATCGATCTCGTCGACTCCACGACGGTGATCATGGCCACCGGGCGGACATCGCTGAAGACCCAGAACATCCTGCGCGACCCCCGAGTCGCCATCTCGATCGTTGACATGGACAACCCCTACGAGGAAATGCAGCTGCGAGGCGTCGCCGAAGTCGAGCCCGACCCCGACATGGCCGCCATGGACGCCATCAGTCACAAGTACACGTCCAAGCCGTTCCCGATGCGGGACAACCTTGAGAACCGGGTGGTGCTGCGGGTGACGGTGACCCAGAGTCGATACTCGAACCTGCCCTTCGAGCACACACCGGCCTAGGCGTCAGCAGTTTCAGGAGCGAGCGCCCGCCTGCCCATTGGGTTTGGGTCGTCAGATCAAGCGGCCGGCACGATCATCACGTCACGGCTGGTTCGCGGCGCCTGGAGTGGGGATGTCGACCGTTTCGAATCGGCCGGTGACATCGGGCACACGGGCGTAGCTCTGATTGGCACCGGACTGGCCCTCGACCCAGTCGACGCTGGCGACCAACGTGCCGTCGAGCAGCCAGATGCCCAGTTCCTCGTCGCTGCCGAGCGCGAACCCGGGCCAGCCTTCCTTGTCGAGGCTGAATTGCAAGTAAGTGCCCGGCTGGATGACTGTGCCGGCCGGGAAAGGCACTCGCTTTCCGACGTCGTTGAGATCGTCGGCCATTTCGAAGCCGTCGAGCGCTATGGGCACTCGTGAGGCGTTGTGAAGCTCGAACCAGTCGAGCGGGTCGCCCTTGGCAGCCACTTCATTGATGACCAGACCGACATCAAGGGCCGTACCTGATTGGTCAGGGCCCTGCGTACCGGCGTCGGCATCGCCGGACCCCGGTGGGGACCACCCGAAGACACCGGAGAATGCGCCGGCGATAGCCGCGCCGGGTGCCGTTCCGCTGGCCGACAGTTCCAGCACCCCTTCGGTGAAGGGCGAGAAGCTGTCCGGTGTCGACGCTCCCGGCGGGATGGACCAGATGCCCCCAGCGATGGCGTCCTCGCCGACGACCAGCGTGGTGCCTCCGGCCAGCAGGCGGGGGGCGATGACCAGCGACATCCCGCTGACTGAGCCGTCGCCTTCGAGTTTCACGAGCACAATCGACGTCGGGTTGTCGACGCCCGGCAGCAGCACACGCTCTTCGGGGTTCGCATCACCAGCAAACACGCCGGTGCCGCCGACTGATTCAGGGGCGCCGTTGAGCATCAGGCTGTGGACCGTTCCCTGCCCGAGTGGGTTTGGGTTCAGGTGGGTGCCCCAGGTCGTCTCGAAGGCAACCTCGACGGTTCCCGATCCGGCATCAGACGGCGCCGACACTTGGGGTTCGGGCCACTCCGGCGGCACTGGCGAGAGGTCCGCCAATATCTCGGCCTTGCGCTTCGAGATGAACGTCCGCAGTCGCTCGGTGTCCTGCTCGGCAGCGCTGGCCTCGGCCGGCAGGGCGTGCTGCTGCACGATGGCGGCCATCTCTTCGACCGCCGCAAGCAACTCAGTCTCGTGCCAGGCGTCGTCCAGCATCAGCTTCAGCCGGGCGACGTAGGAGGCCCGCCAGTCAGGGTGGTTGTACAGGCGGTTGGGAATGGCGGTCAGCGCCAGCACCGACGGCGGCGGGTCGGAGATGTTGTCGAAGGGGTTCGGGTCATCGGAGAGGTGGAACGTGCCGTCTGTGCCCCATGGCAAGAACACGAACCGGCCGCCGGGCACCCGGTAGAACCAGTAGTTGTTCCGGTCGCCGGCGTACCCGTCCCAGTGGCCCACCAGCACCTCTGTCGCCCAGAACGACAGGAAGCGGTCGAGGTCCACGACTTCGCCCAGCGCTTTCAGGCCGGCGTCGGAAGGATCCGCCAGGGCCGCGACCACGGCGTCGATATCAGACCAGTCGTCGGCGTCCTCGTTGGTTTTCTTCTCGAACGTGCCGCGGAACTCCGGCGTGAAATCGCTGACCGTGCCCTCGTACAGGTTGCCTTCTGCATTCCCGAAATGGTGCGCCAGGAACGGCGCCTTGAACTCCTCCACGTGTACGTACAACCCGAGATCGGTGCCGTTCACCGACACGGTGGCGAAGTTGCAGCGCGGCGCGGGGTTGCCGGCCGCGGCGAACACCCGGTACGACAGGCAGGTGTTGAGCATCGAGGGGTCCTGGACGCTGTTGTTCAGCGTCATGCGGTTCATGCCGCCCAGAAGGGACTGGTCGTCGACGTATTTGTCGAAGCGGAGCTTGAGCGACGGCTTGGTGGAGCTCTGGGAGCCCACGAAGCCCTTTTTGCGCACGCCCACCTCGGCGTGCGTCTCGCCGTCGACTGTCACCGTGGCGCTGAACCAGGTGTAGATGCTGGCGAACGGGCGTGAGAGGCCGTACTCCTCGATCTCCGCGAACACGTCCGCGAGGGTGCGGGTCTGGTTGCGCAGGACGTCCCAGTCCTCGACGGCGATCTCGATGCTGATGTCGAGCACGCGGTCGAGTTCGAAGTAGGCATCGCGCGGATCGGCCTCGGCGTCGTCGTGGGCTCCCTCGGCATCGTTTTGGGGTGCTGCCGGGGGAGCGGTGGTGGGAGCTGCAGCGTCGGGGAAGGACGTCGCAGTCGGGGATGCGCCATCGTCGGTCGCACCCGTGCAGCCGGCAGCGATCAGCGACGCCGCCACGAGCGCTGCAGCCAAGCGGCGCTGGAGCCGGCGCGGTGCTTGCATTCGTCCACCTTCCCAAACTCGGTGAGACGTCAGCGGACCATATCGACAGGCTCGACCGGCGATGCCCAATCAGGAATGCCATACCGGGAATGCCACATGAGGCATGGGCGAAAGGTATTGGCAGTAATACTGGCAGAAGAATGCTAGGGTGCCGCTGGCTCGTCGAGGCTCGGCCGAGACTGCAAGGCACCCTGAGGAACGTCATGGACATCGTGCTGACCGGGACAGGATCGCCGCTGCCCGATGCCAACCGTGCGGGACCTTCGACGCTGGTCAAGGCGGGCGACACCCACATCCTCATCGACGCCGGCCGCGGCACCGTGATGCGCATGGCCGGCGGCGGCTCGCTGCCGGTCTTCCTGAGCGCTGTCCTGATCACGCATCTGCACAGCGACCACGTGTGCGCGCTCAACGACGTGATCACGACCCACTGGGTGATGAGCCAGGGCAATGCAACGCTGAATGTCTACGGCCCGCCGGGCACGGCGCAGTTCGTCGAGCGGCAGCTCGGTGCGCTGGAGGCCGACATCGGCTACCGGATCGCCCACCACGACATGCTGGTCAACGAGCCGCAGGTCGAGGTGACCGAGCTGGAGGCCGGCGACGCGTTCGACATCAACGACGTTCACATCAGCACGGCAGCAACTGACCATGCGCCGGTGCGGCCAACGCTGGGGTACCGGCTCGAACACGAGGGCGCGGTTGCCGCCATCGTGGGGGACACCGTCCCATGCGTCGGCGTGGACCAGTTGGCCGCAGGCGCCGATGCCTACGTCCAGACGGTCATCAGGAGCGACCTCGTCAGGCTGTCCCCCAACGAGATGTTCCAGGACATCCTCGACTACCACTCCGACGTGGAGCAGGCAGCCCAGACCGCGGCCCGCGCCGGCGCCAAACGGCTCGTGCTGACTCACATGGTGCCGGCGCCCACTCCCGAGCAGTATCCGGAGTGGGTCGAGCTGGCTGCAGCGCACTTCGATGGCGAAGTGATCATCGGCGACGACCTCACGACGGTCACGCTGTAGACGTGCGCAGTCACGCCAACGCGTTCCCGGCATCATCTCAGGAGCATCGATGACACATCCGATCCAGCCCGCCCCATTCGAAGGCCGCATCGGCCGCACGCTGGCCGAATCCGAGCCGCACTTCGCCCCGTCGCCGCATCCGGGTCCCGATGCGCCGAACGTCGTCATCGTGCTGCTCGACGACACCGGTTTTGCCCAGTTCGGCTGCTACGGCTCTGACATCGACACGCCCCACGTCGACGCGCTCGCCGCAGGCGGCCTGCAGTTCACGAACTTCCATGTCACCCCGCTGTGCTCGCCGACCCGGGCATCGCTGCTGACCGGACGGTCCCAGCACGCCGTCGGCATGCGCTCGGTGTCGAACCACCGCACGGGCTTCCCGCACCAGCTCGGCCACATCACCAATCACGCAGCAACCCTCGCCGAAGTCCTCGGCGAGCAGGGTTACGCCACCTTCTGCTGCGGGAAGTGGCACCTGGCCCCGACCGAGGACATCTCTGCGGCCGGGCCGTTCGAACAGTGGCCGCTCGGCCGCGGCTTCGACCGGTTCTACGGATTCCTCGAAGGCGAGACCGACCAGTTCCACCCCGAGCTGGTGGTCGACAACCACCACATCGACCCGCCCGCCGGACCCGAAGACGGCTACCACCTCAGCGAAGACCTGGTGGATCAGCTGTTGCGCATGATCAACGACAGCAAGGGCGTGCGACCCGACCGGCCGTTCTTCGCCTACCTGCCATTCGGGGCGACCCATGCTCCGCACCAGGCTCCGCAGGCATACCTCGACAAGTACCGCGGGCGCTTCGACGAAGGCTGGGACGTGGTGCGTCAGCGGTGGTACGAGCGCCAACTCGCGCAGGGCGTCATACCGGAAGGCACCCAGCTCGCGCCCCGCAACCCCGGCGTGAAGCCGTGGGCAGAGCTGCCCGACAGCCATCGCCGCTTCGCCTGCCGCCTGCAGGAAGCCTTCGCCGCGTTCCTGGACCACACCGACGATCAGATCGGCCGGCTCGTCGACGGGCTGCGCCAGATGGGCCAGCTCGACAACACGATCCTGATCGTGCTGGCCGACAACGGCGCCCCCCAGGAGGGCGGGCCGTTCGGGATCATGCACGAGATGAAGTACTTCAACGGCATCGTCGACGACCCAGACGACGTCATGGACCGCCTTGACGACATCGGCGGACCCAACTCGCACACCAACTACCCGTGGGGCTGGGCCCAGTGCGGCAACAGCCCCTTCAAGTGGTACAAGCAGAACACCCACGAGGGCGGTGTGCACGTGCCCCTGGTGATGCACTGGCCCGCCGGCATCGCCGGCGACCAGCGAGGCACCCGACGAGATCAGTTCGTGAACGTGTCCGACGTGGCGCCCACGGTGTACGACCTGCTGGGCATCGCGGCGCCCGACGTCCTCCGTGGCTACGCGCAGCTGCCGGTTACCGGGAACTCGTTCGCCCCCGTGCTCGCCGATGCAGGCGCCCCGGCCACCAACACGCTCCAGTACTTCGAGCAGTCCGGCTCCCGCGCCCTCGTGGTCGAACAGGACGGCGTGTGCTGGAAGGCGGTGACGCGGCACATCAAGGGAGAGTCTTTCGACGACGACCGCTGGGAGCTGTACGAATTGTCATCGGACCGGTCCGAGTGCAACGACCTCGCCGAGACCCATCCCGGCAAGCTGGACGAGCTGATCGGCCTGTGGTGGGCCGAAGCCGAGCGCCACGGCGTGCTGCCGCTGGACGACCGCATGATCGAGCTGTTCGTCGCCCGGCGTGACGATCACTCGCCCCATCCGACGAATCGGCGCTACCGCTACCGCCCGCCGATGTCGCCGATTCCCTCGGCAGCCTCGGCGTCGCCGTCAGGCCGGTCGTGGGAGCTCACCGCGCAGGTGAGCCGCGGCGCCGAAGACGCAGGCGTCCTGTGGGCGACGGGCAACGCCAACTCGGGCATGTCGGTGTTCGTGCAGAACGGCCGCCTGGTGGTGGACTACAACTCGTTCGGCGAGCACACCGTCGTCGAGTCCGAGCTGGAGGTGCCTGCGGGCGACTGCGTGCTGACGGCGCGGGTGCAGCGCACGAGCCGCACCGAAGGCGTCATCGAGCTGGCGATCGACGGCGAGCCCTGCGGGAGCGCGGAGCTTCCTTACATGATGCACATCATCTCCTCGATCGGCTCCAGCGTCGGTCTCGACCACGGTCAGGCAGTGTCTCCGCGATACGAGGCGCCGTTTGCCTTCAGCGGCGCACTGCATGCCGTCGAGATCGACCGCAGCGGCGCGTCACGGTCCGAAGTCGAGACAGCAGCCCGCACCGAGATGGCCCGCCAATAGGAGACACGACGATGACGTTGACCGCCGACTCCATTCCCGTCGCGTACACGCCAGCGGGAGGCTGGACGAATTGGCCGCCGCCGGTCCTGGCGGGCTGCACCGAGCCGCTGTCCGACGGCGCGCCCGATCTGCGGGGCTTCTGGCAGACCGTCGAGGTGTACGTGGACAGCGCTGCGCAGCCCGGCCACCCTGCCGTCGGGCATGTGCAGCGCATCGAGCAGGCCGCCGACCGTGTGGTGGTGACCGGCGCCGGCATCATCCACGACATGCGCTGCGACGGCACGTTGGACAATGGCGTGCACGACGTAGCGGAGTTCGACAAGTCGACCGAGATCCACGTGGTCGCCAGCTTCGAGGACCATGTGCACGTGCTGCGCCCTCACGGTCTGGAGGGACCCTCCGGGCCAATCGAGGTACGCCGCTGGCGCGACGGTGAGCACCTCATGTGGGACTACCTGGGATTCACGGCGCGACTGCGCCGAATTGCGCCGCCCGATGCCGACCCAGCCGTCGTTCTCACTGAACTCGACCAGTCTCGACTCGACCAAGAGGAGCAATCACCATGAAAACCCTTCGAACGCCCGACGAGCGCTTCGCCGATCTTCCGGGGTACGACTTCGAGCCCCACTACACCGACATTCCCGACGGCGAGGGCGGTTCGCTGCGCGTCCACTACATCGACGAGGGACCGCCCGATGCCGATCCGGTGCTGCTGCTGCACGGCGAGCCATCGTGGGCGTACCTGTACCGGCACATGATCCGGCCGCTGGCCGACGCGGGCCATCGGGTGGTCGTGCCGGATCAGGTCGGCTTCGGCCGCAGCGACAAGCCCGCCGAGCAGTCCGACTACAGCTACGCCCGTCACGTGACGTGGATGTCGAGCTTGGTCTTCGATGCGCTCGACCTGAGCGAGATCACGTTCTTCGGCCAGGACTGGGGCGGGCTGATCGGCTTGAGGCTCGTCACGGCCCAGCCGGAGCGGTTCGCCCGCGTGGCCGTCTCCAACACCGGTCTGCCCACCGGGGACCGCTCGCCCAGCGATGCCTTCATGGCATGGCAGAAGTTCTCCCAGACCTCACCGGTGTTCCCGATCGGCGACATTGTCAACGGAGGCTGCCTCGCCGATCTTGAGCCGGCGGTAGTGGCTGCTTACAACGCTCCCTTTCCGGACGACTCGTACAAGTCCGGCGCTCGCATCTGGCCGTCGTTCGTCTGCACCTCGCCGGACGATCCCGAGGCCCAGCCGAACCGGGAGGCATGGGGCGTGCTGCAGCAGTTCGACAAGCCGTTCCTGTGCTGCTTCAGCGACCAGGATCCGGTGACTGCGGGCGCCGACAAGCCGTTCCGTCACGTGGTGCCCGGTGCGCAGGACCAGGCACACGTCACCATCGAAGGCGCAGCCCACTTCCTGCAGGAAGACAAGGGTCCCGAATTGGCACAGGTGCTGATCGACTTCATCGACGCCAACTGAGGGCACGCTCACCCGTACCGCCACGGCGACGAGCCAACTACGGTCGCCGCATGATCGCGGGATATTGCTGGCCGCAGAGCGGCAGCGCGGGTGACACCGTCGACCTGATGGTCAGCGCCACCGGCGGCTCCTGCCGGGTGGAGGTGCTGCGGATCGGTGCGTCCGAGCAGCTTGCCGGAACGTGGGAAGTCACAGTCGGCGAGCAGCCGGTTCCCGGCGACTGCGCCACTGAGGGCTGCGGATGGGATCCATCGCTGTCGATTGACATCGACCCTGCCTGGCAGCCCGGCTTCTACCTCGTCCGACTGACGGCCGGCGACGGCGAAGTTGCCGAAGCCTTCTTCGTGGTGCGTGCCGCCGAGCCCAGCGAGACGCTGCTGGTGCTGTCCACCTCGACATGGGCTGCCTACAACGACTGGGGCGGGCCCAGCTTCTACACCGGCGGCCACGAGTCGTCCCAGCATCGGCCGCTGCCACGCGGCTTCTTGGACAAGCCTGATCCACACCGGTACCGGGTTGCCCGTTTCGGGCAGCTGCCACGGTCCGAAGTCGACGAGTACTTCGACAACTACTCCTACTGGTCGGCCGCCGCGGGGTGGGCGAACTGGGAGCGGCTGTTCGTCGCCTGGGCCGAACGCAACGGCGTGAGCCTCGACTACGCCACCAGCCTCGACCTGCACTCCCGGCCCGATCTGCTCGACGGGCGGCGGCTGTACATCAGCATCGGCCATGACGAGTACTGGACCGAGGCCATGCGCGATCACGTCGAGAACTGGATCGAGGCCGGCGGCGCCGCTGCCTTCTTCTCCGGGAACACAGCGTTCTGGCAGGTTCGCTTCGGCGATGACGACCGGGTGATCGGTTACAAGCTCGACTTCCATCTCGATCCGGTGATGGGCACCGACGCCGAACACACGGTGTCGACCATGTGGAGCGACCCGCTCACCGGCCGGCCCGAGTCTGAGATGACGGGCGTGTCCTTCACTCGCGGCGGCTATGCCCACTGCCGGCGGGCCCCGAAGGGCTCGGGCGGATACACGATCTGGCGGCCCGATCACTGGGCCTTCGACGGCCTGCGGCTGATTGCCGGCGACGTGCTGGGCGGCGAGCCAGTGGTGGTCGGC
Source organism: Acidimicrobiales bacterium (assembly GCA_009843525.1). Taxonomy (GTDB): domain Bacteria; phylum Actinomycetota; class Acidimicrobiia; order Acidimicrobiales; family Poriferisodalaceae; genus Poriferisodalis; species Poriferisodalis multihospitum. The sequence goes on from VYDH01000019.1 coordinate 10,267, forward strand.
TACGAGTGCGACGGCTGCGAGCTCGAGCTGGTGGACGGGTTGCCCGTGGCCAGGAGCACCGGCGGCTCGCCGGCCAGTTTCGAGGTACTCGGCACGGCGCCGGCTCACCTGTGGGAAACCGCCGAAGCGCCGCCGGGGATGCCCGACAGCTACATCGGTGAGCTCAACTGGGTGACCGAGCGGCTCGGCGGCGGTGACACGCCCGAGAACAGGGAACGCTTCGCACATGGTGCCGCGGTGATGGGTTGGTTCAAGCGGGGTCTCGGCGAGGTGTTCACTACAGGTTGCACCGATTGGGCCTACGGCCTTGAGCACGACGACGTGGCCACCGTGACCCGCAACGTGATAGGCCGCCACACCGACCTCGCCGCCCACCAATCTGGGAGCCCGCAATGACAGACACCGCCGAAGCCCAGCCTCAGAACACCTACAGCGAGGGAAACTTCGCTCCAGTGTCCGAAGAGGTCACCGCGTTCAACCTTGACGTGATCGGCGAGATTCCAGCGTCGCTCGAAGGCCGTTACCTGCGCAACGGGCCGAACCCGATCGCGCCCACCGATCCGGCGACTAGCCACTGGTTTGTCGGCACGGGTATGGTGCACGGGGTGCGGCTGCGGGGCGGCCGCGCCGAGTGGTACCGCAACCGTTGGGTACGTGGCCAGGACGTGGTGGAGGCGCTGGGCGAACCTGCGGTGCCGGGGCCTGTCGGCACGCTCGACTTCTCTGCGAATACGAGCGTCTGGGGCTTTGCCGGCACGACGTGGGCGCTCGTCGAAGCGGGCGTGGTGCCGGTGGAGATCGGCTACGAGCTGGAGACAGTGTGTCGCAACGACTTCTCTGGGACGCTGAAGACCGGATTCACGGCGCATCCGAAGCTGGATCCCAGCAGCGGTGAGCTGCACGCGGTCTGCTATGCGTGGCAAGACCTGTTCGATCACGTCGAGTACGTCGTGGTGGGCGCCGACGGTCGAGTGCGCAAGACGGTCGATGTGCCTCTGCCGGGCATGTCGATGATCCACGACATGTCGCTCACCGAGAACTACGCCGTGATCTACGACCTGCCTGTCACGGTCGATCTGGACCTCGCGCTTAGCGAGGAAGCGTCGTTCCCGTTCCGATGGGATCCCGACTACGGGGCCCGGGTGGGGCTGCTGCCCCGCGAGGGCACGGCCGACGAGATCGTCTGGTGCGATGTCGGGCTCTGCTATGTGTTCCACCCGCTGAATGCCTACGAGGACGGCGACGGGCGCGTCGTGATCGATCTGTGCCGCTACGACAAGATGTTCGATCGCGACAAGCTGGGCCCGGCCGGCGATTCCCGGCCCACGCTCGACCGCTGGACCGTCGACCCCATTACCCGCAGGGTGGACGAGAAGCGAATCGACGACCGGTTCCACGAGTTCCCCCAGGTCCGGGCCGACCGGGCCGCCCGCAAACATCGCTTCGGCTACACGGTGGGTGTCGGCGATGGGCTCATTCCCGGAGCCAACTTCAAGATCGACTACGAGACCGGCAATGCTGAGTTTCACGACCACGGTCCGGGGCGGGGGAGCGCAGAGGCCGCGTTCGTCCCTGATCCCGAGGGCAGCGCCGAGGACGACGGCTGGCTGATGTCTTACGTCTACGACGAGACGATCGATGGCAGCGAGCTGGTCATTCTCGATGCCCGCGACCTCAGTCGCCCTGCAGTGGCCCGCGTGCCGTTGCCGCAACGCGTGCCGTACGGATTCCACGGCAACTGGTTGCCCGACACTGCAGTCACTCCGCCGATCGAGAGCTGATCGACTGCCTCTGCCCCGCATCGTCCAGAGAACGGCTGGATTACGGTAACGCCGGCGATCGGGAGGGAACATGGTTGACGCCGCCACACTGCCCGAAACGGCGACGCCGATCGTGAAGGCCGTCGACATCGCCTACATCCGTATCTCGGCGCCCGATCTCGATGCCATGGAGGCGTTCGTGAACGACTTCGGTCTCGTTGTCGCGCACCGAGACGACGACGTGCTGATCTCCAGAGGCCTCGAGCCGACGCCCTTCCTCCACGTGGTGCACCGGGGTCCAGCCAAGTTCATGGGCTGGGCGTTCGAAGTGGATTCCGAAGGCGACCTGGATGCACTGGCCGCCGCTGTTCCCGGCTGCTCGCCGGTGCACGACATCGGCGGTGCGGAGGGTCAGCTCGGCGGCGGCAAGCGCGTTCATTTCGTCGAGCCGATTACCGGATTCGTGCTCGAAGCCGTGCACGGTCAGCAGGCAGAATCGCTCGCAGCGAGGCGCGGCCGGCATTCCTACAACCACGCCGGCGTCGACGACCGAGTAGGCGTCGAGCAGGACGTCAGCGGCAATCGCTACCCGATCAAGAAGGACCCCGGTCCGCCGGAGGTGTACCGACTCGGTCACGTGGTGACGGCCGTGCCGCCAGGATCGCACCAGGCCTTCATGCGCTTCCTCGAAGACACCTTCGGCATGCTCGTCAGCGACGCAGCCCGGATGATCATCCCGCCGGGGGCCGAAGAGCACTTCCCGCCGCCGCTCGTGGAGCTCATCAAGTCGACGGGCTCCGATGTGATGTTCCAGTTCATGCGGATGGATCGGGGCGCGGCTGAAACCGACCATCACAGCATGCTGGTGCTGCCGCTCATGGACGGGACCCCCGAGGCGCAGTTCAGCCACGCAGCGTTCGAGGTGTTCAGCATGGACGACGTCTTCCGGGGTCATATGCACTTCCGGGAGCGGGCCGCGGAGGGCGCGCCCTATGCACTGGCGTGGGGCGTCGGACGTCATGTCTACGGCTCGCAGATCTACGACTACTGGCATGACCCCTACGGCCACGTTCACGAGCACATGTGCGACGGCGACCGGGTGGATGCCGACTATGGGCCGAACACGATCGACATGACCGATCCCGGGCAACTGGGCGACAACGGCGGGAACCAATGGGGCCCGACCGTGGAGGAGTCCGGCGTTCACAATCTCAATGGCCCCCAGTGCGACCCGAGGTTCGCAGGCCGGCCTGACGAGATCCGAGAGTCGTTGCTGTCCCGGGACCTCAGCGAGCTCCAGCACATCGTCGACGCGATCTGAGCGGGCAGTGAGCGCCCACGAGAACGAGTTTCCGGAGAACCGGGAGGCCAACCGGGCCAACCTGCTGGCGGCGGTCGATTCGGTCGCTGATGCGCTGACGGCCGGTCGGGACGAGTCCGAGAAGTTGCGACGACTGTCGCCGAGCTCGGTGGAGGCGCTGCGATCTTCGGGACTGTTCAAGATGAAGTCGCCGCGGGCGGTGGGCGGCGCCGAAGCGCACCCGGTCACCCAGATGGACGTGATCGAGGCCGTGACGATGATCGACCCGGCGGCCGCGTGGTGCATGTTCATCACCTCAGCCGTGACCGGCGGCGTGTTTGCAAGCCTCTCTGATGAATCAGTTGACGAAGTGCTCGCGGATGGTTTCCCGTTCATGGCCGGCTCGCTGCGAGCCGGCGGCCGAGCACGGCGCATCGAAGGCGGCTACCGGGTGTCGGGCCGTTGGGCTTGGGGCAGCGGCGTTGAGCACTCCGACTGGGTGGCGGTGCCGGTTTTTTCGGACGGACCGCCAGTGATCAGGGCGCTTGTGCCTACCAGTGAAGTCATCCTGCACGACAATTGGCACACGCTCGGCATGCGAGGCACCGGCAGCTGCGACTACGAGCTCGACGATGTCTTTGTGCCCGATCGATTTGCCATCGATGCACTCGGCGGTGGGCCGCCGCGAGGTGGAGCGCTCATGCGGCTCGGGCTGCCTGCCTACGTCGTGAACGAGCACGGCAGCTTTGCCTATGCGCTCGGACGCTTGGCGTTGCAGACGATGACCGAGACGGCCATCGAGAAGAAGCGGGGTTACCTCGGCGGCGTCAGCCTTGCCGACAGGCAGGTCTTCCAGCGAACTATCGGTCAAGGCACCATCCGCATGAACGCGTGCGCGCTGGCGATGGCCGAATCGCTTGAGCGCATGTTCGACTCGGCGGCCGACGGCCCGCCTGATCCGGCCCTCGTGACCGAGGCTCAAGCTGCCGCAGTGTGGTGCACCGACGAGGCGATCGATCTCGTGAGTGAGCTGTTTCGCTTCACCGGCGGGAGCGCAGTGATGAACGACAGCGAGATGCAGCGCATCCTGCGGGACATCTACACCGTGCAGTCGCACCTGATGGTGTCTGCGGTCGTCTACGAGCAGTACGGTCAGATACTGCTCGGCATGACCGAAGGCGGAGCGCTTCCCTGAGCCTGGGAACCTGATCTCTCGCGGAGCAAACGTGATCATCCTCGCCAACGATCAGACGACAGAGGTCGCGCAGCGCACTGACACACATGACGAGCTGTGGGTGCGGCTTGACGAGCTGCAGAAGGCCACGGGCTGGCAGCTGAAGCCCGAAGGGGCGTGCCTCGGCGAGCTCTGCGTGCCGCTGCCGGAGGCCAAGCGGGAAGCGTGGATCGCAGACGCCGAGGACTGGGTGTGGCTTCACTACTCGGCATTTGCCGACATGATCGGCCAGAAGTACGTGCGCGACGGCGAAGTGTGGAGCGTGGGGTCGGTGCCCGAGGTTCGCCGCGTCGGGCTGGAGTCTGGCGTCGCTCCCGACTTCGAGATGGTCGAGCGGAACGGCAACACTCTGAGGCTCTCCGACCTGCGCGGCCGCAAAGTGGTGCTGTTCACCTGGTCATCCTGGTGAGGCTGCCGCGTCAGCCTGCCGGTCTGGCAGGAGCTGTACGAATCGATCGGCCCGGACAAGTTCGAGCTGATCAGCGTGGCGCAGGACTCGGGCGGCGAGGATGCCGTGGCCAAGTGGTTCGACCGTGCGTCGCCGACGTATCGCTGCGTCGTCGACTCGACCCACCGGATCAGCTCGCTGTTCGGCTGGGTGAATGTGCCCTCGGCGGCCTGGATCGACGAGGAGGGCCAGATCGTCCGCAGCAACGAGGGTGTGTATCCGGCGGAGACGACCATCAAGTTCGGCCTCGGCAAGGTTCGGCTGGGCGACAACGCGTTCGCTCAGGCCACCCGTGACTGGATCGAACGGGGTGCCGACAGCGAGCATGTCTGGTCAAGCGTGGATCTCGCCTCTCGGCTCAAGCCCATCGACGACGAGGCACTGCTGGCGGAAGCGACCTTCAAGCTGGCGCTCTACTTCGAGGCGGTCGGCGACAGCGAGCGGGCGCTGAAGCACTTCGCTGACGCACAGGAGCTGGCGCCCGACAACTGGAACTACCACCGGCAGGGATGGACTCACAAGGGGACGGTCTACGCGTACCTGCAGGTGCTGAAGAAGTCGAACAACCTGCGCAAGCACACCGACAAGAGCTACTACGACCCGATGGATCTGCCCGGCGAGGACTACCGCCGATTCACCGAGCCCGAGTGGTTCTGGACGCCAGCCGTCCGCCGGGTCAAGAGCCTGCTCAGCCGCTAGCAGTCGTCGGTTGGTGCCGCCGACGCCGGGCCCTCGTTGCAGGCCTTGATTCTCCGGGATGCAGCCGGAATACGATAAAGGTATGACGAAGCGTCGGATTACCTTGACGATCGATGCAGATCTCCTTGACGAAGCCCGTTCTGCGGTGAGCGACGGTGACGCTTCGTCGGTGAGTGCCTGGGTGAACCAGGCGATGGCAGACAAGAGCGAGCACCGCCGCCTTCTGAAGGCCATGGACGAAGCGATAGCCGACTATGAGTCCGAGTACGGGCCCATTACCGAGGAGCAGATCGAAGAAACTCTTCGCTCGACCTCTCGGCGGACTATCCGCATTCGGGCGGGAAAGCGTCTACCGAGCTTGTCCGATGAGCCTGCTGCTTGACGCCGGGGGGCTCATAGCACTGGAGCGTGATGACTCCGAGACGTGGGCGCTCTTCCGTCGTGCGCGCCGAACAGGGCAACCACCGGTAACGCACGGCGGGGTCGTCGCGCAGGTGTGGAGAGGCGGCACCGGACGGCAGGCTCGGCTAGCGGCGGCGCTGCGCAGCACTCAAGTAGTGCCACTCGATGAAGCTCTCGGCCGGTCGGCCGGCGTGCTGCTGGCGAGGTCGGGTTTGGATGACGCCGTCGATGCTGCGCTCGTGGCGCTGTGCCGTTCAGGCGACCGGATCTTGACGTCTGACTCTGACGATCTGGCGGCACTCGCGAGCGCCGCCAGACTCGACATCGACATCATCCCGCTATGACCTACGCGGCCCAGGCAAGCCTGCCGGCACCACCAGCCGGGCAGATCAGCGCGCTGCGCCGCCGCACGCCCGAGCGGCGGGTTAGGACTTGTCGGCGGTGGGTTTGTTGACAACCATGGCGACGAGCAGGCAGATGCCGGCCGCACCCAGGATCAGGGCCGAGTACGCCGTGTCGTCGTGGATGCCCTGGTCGAACCAGTCGTTGAAGTAGGTGGTGGTCAGCGCGTCCAGACACATCGCAGGGGCGAGCAGCGCGATCGCGGCTGAACTTCGCCATTGCCGGGGCGTCTGCAGCACCCGGAAACACACGAACATCGTGATCAACGTGACGATCGTGCCGACGATCAGCCAGACCCACCACACCGTTCGGGAAACCGACGGCTCGTAGCTGTCGGTGAAGATCAGCAGGAACAGCCCCAGGAACACGGCCCAGCCGACGACGGCGATCACCATCATCAGGACCATGTGCTGGATGTACGTGAGTCGGCTCTGTGCGGGCATTGGCTCCGTTTCTCCTTCCGTCCTAGGTGTGGGGAGCGATCAAGTATTTCTCGCCGGTTGCTTGACGGGCGTACACAGCAATCTCGGCTGGATCGAGCGCGGCGGCCAGGCTGACCTGCTTGGTGTAGCTGCTGGTGAAAGTGGTGGAGAGCTCGTCCGCAACACGCTGACGCAGCTCTTGGCCTCGTGCTGGGCCGACCTTGGCCAGGAAATTGGGAAGCAGAAAGCCGCCGATTCCCCAGGCCATGCCGTACGTGCGAGTCAGCTCCGTCACAGAGCGCTCCAGCCCGCCGTAGATGTACACCTGTTTGTGCGTTGTTGAGCCGTAGCGACTGTAGGTGGCCGTGGCGTCGGCACTGGCTGCGGCCTCCATGGCGTTGAGGATCCGATTAGCGAGCCGGCCGCCTCCAGTGGCGTCAAAGGCCACCGTTGCCTTCGTAGCAACCAGTGCCGCAACGAGGTCGTCGTGGAAGCTCTCTTGGCTGGAATCGCAAACGTGTCCCGCGCCGAGAGACCTAAGGAGCTCGACCTGTTCGGGTCGGCGCACGATGTTGACCAGATCCACCCCATCGGCCTGACAGATCTTGACCAACATCTGCCCCAGATTGGATGCCGCAGCGGTATGCACGATGCCGGAGTGGCCCTCGGACCGCATGGTGTCCACCATCGCCAACGCCGTCAGCGGGTTGACGAAACACGACGCAGCTTCAGTCGCCGTCGTCCCGTCGTGCAGCACCAAGCAGTGTTGGGCCGGCATCACCCGGTACTCGCTGTACATGGCACCGCCGAGTACCGCCACCGTCTTGCCGAGCAGTGCTTGTGCGCCGGGGTCCGAACCGGCGCTTACGACAGTGCCGGCCCCTTCGTTGCCGCACGGCAGCGACTGGCCTATGCGGCCGGCGAGTCCGGCCAGCGCCGCTGGCGGAACGGTGGCGGTGATTCCGGGCTGCCCATCAACCGTTCTCGCTTCGATGGTGGCGACATCTGCACCCCCAAACAGCAGACCGAGGTCGGAGGGGTTGATCGGCGTGGCCTCGACTCGAATCAGCACATCGCGGTCGGACAAGGTCGGCGTGTCGACCTCCGCCAGGCAGAGCGAGACCTGACCGTCTGCAGAGACCGTGGACTGCATCTGGAGCATGAGCGCAGACTAGAGCCGTGCTAGCTGGGGTTCTTCGGGGCAACGATGGTGGTCGTTCCTTGGGCGACAGCCACCATGCGGCCCTCGTTCTCGATCTCGACGCGCAACACGGCGAGCCGCTTGCTCATCGAGATGATCTCAGCGGTGGCGACGCACGTGCCGCCCGTGACCGGGGCGAGCAGGTTGATCTTGAACTCGGTGGTGGCTGCCCAATAGCCGGGCGGCATGACGGGGTACATGACCACACCCAGCACGTGGTCGCACATGGCTGACAGGCAGCCGCCGTGCATCGTGCCCATGAGGGTGACCAGCTCGTCGGTGACCGGCATCTCGCACACCAAGCGGCCGGCTTCGAACTCGACCGCCTTGATGCCCAGGTAGCCGTCGATGCCCGAGCGGGAGACCCGGCCTATGACCTTGTCGGCCCATTCCTGATTGAACGTTTCGAACGTGGGTCGGCTCATGTGAGGCGGCTCCTAGGAATGGGCAATTTCGGGCGCAAAGACGCCATGCACTGGCGGCATACCTGCGCGTTCGCCGGCGAGGGTCTGGATGAGGGGCTCGAGGTCGTCGAAACCGGCGACTTGGCGGGGCAGATCCTCGAAGGGGTAACGGCCGGACACCAGCAGGTCGAGGGCCTTGCGGTATGCGGTGACATCCACGCCGAGCGCGCCGAAGATGCGCAGTTCCTTGTACACGATGTGGTCGGGGTCGAAACCCGGTGTCTCGGGCGAGCCGCGGGTGCCGGCGAGCACGATGGTGCCGCCGGGACGGGCGAGCTGGACCGCCTGTGCCAGCGCAGCCGGTGCCTTGGCGGTCACGTCGATCACCACGTCGGCCTTGGCCCCGGCTGCATCACGCAGCGCCCGGTTGGGATCGTCGGTCGCGACATCCACCGCCAGGTCGGCGCCAAAGGCAGGCGCGAGAGCCAGGCGCTCGGCATCTCGTTCGCCGAGGCCGGTGACCATCACAAAGCCGGCACCGGCCTCCTTCGCCGCGGCCGCAGAGCAGAGCCCTCGCACGCCCGGACCCAGAATCACCACGACATCACCGGGCTGGGTATCGGGAATCTCGACCGCCCAGCGGATTCCCGCCCCGAGCGGGTTGAACAGCGTCGCTGTGACCGGATCGAGCTCGTCGGGCACCGCCATCAGCATCGAGTCGGGCCGCAGGTACAGGTGCGAGGCGTAGCCGCCGCCCAATCCCGGAGGCGTGTCGGCGTCGGTGAAGCCGACCATGGTGGCCAAGCCGTTGCGCTCGCAGCGGCGGTAGAGCCCCGCTCGGCACTGGTCGCAGTTGCGGCACGACAGGAACACCTCGACCGCCACCCGCTGCCCGGCGTTCACACCCCATCGTTCGGCAGCGGCATCGCCCAACTCCTCGACCACGCCGATCACCTCGTGCCCGGGAATGAACGCGTTCCGGTTGGTGATGTGGCCCGTGTATTGCTCGTGGTCGGTGCCGCACAGGCCGCAGGCCTCGACGCGCAGCAAGCCGTCGTCAGCGCCGACATCGGGCAGCTCGAAGCTGCGCTGTTCAAACGATCGCGGCTCGGTGAGCACCAGCCCGGTTGCAGAGGTCATGCATGCACCCCCATAAGTCGGCCACGCTGCCGAGCGCGAGGCCGCCATCACGCTATTGCTTCACCGGCCCAGCGGTCAGCCGTACGCCGCGGCAATGACGCCGACCATGGTCGAGGTGACTGCGGCTCCGTTGCGGCAGCCGGAGGTGCTGGGGCGCACCACTCCTGCCTCGGTGTCGTGGGATTCGACCGGGATGATGCGCCCGCTGTCCACGTCCTAGCCCGACTAGCGGCAACCCTCCGGGCGACGGCTTGAAGACCGCAGGTCAGCTGCGGCGCGAGCGTGACGCGGGCGAGTCCTTGGGGTTGGCCCAGCCGACGGTCATGCCGGCAGACAGGCCATTATCCACCGGCAGATCGATGCCGTTCACCCAACCGCTCTCACCGGCGAGCAACCAGGCGACCACCTGTGCCTGATCGTCCGGCGTGGCGACCCTGCCGACCTGTTCGTTCAGCCACGCCATCTGCTCAGCGCCGGTGTCCTGCTCGAAGAAAGGAAACAGAGGGGTATCAACCGGTCCCGGACTGACTGAATTCACGCGGATGCCTCGACCCACCAGGCGCCCTGCGAGGTGCTTGGTGTACGACACCACCCACTCTTTCGACAGGGTGTATGCAGCCGGGCCGCTTCGCTCGTAGGACTGGGCGACCTCGATGCCCGCAGCGAAGTCCTCTGCGGCGTCGAGCTCGGCAATGCGGTCGAGGTGGCGGTTCCACACCATCCCCGCCAGCGACGCGATGTTCACGATGGAGGCCCTGTCGTTGAGCTTGCCGGCCGCCAGCAGCGTCTCGGTGATGTGGCGCAGGCCATACACGTTGACGCGCAGCACCAGCTCGGCACCCATGCTGCCTGCGACCCCCGCGATGTTGCCGAGCCCGTCGAACGAGCCGTCAAGCCCGGCAACGACCTCGTCGATGGAGGCGGGATCGGACAGATCGCAGTGGTGATGTTCGGCGGCGCCCTCAGGAGCATCCTTGACGTCGAGGTTCACGACCTCGTGGCCGGCTGCGACGAGTCGCTGCAGGGTTGCATTCCCGATTCCCGTCGACGCTCCAGTGAGCAGAATTCGCTTGGCCACGATGATCCCTCCTGTGATCGGTGCGAACCGTGAGCATTCCTAGTTCGCTCAGCGGAGGGAGATTAGATCGTCGGGTTCGCCTCAGCACATGTGGCAGCGACGAAGTGTCACTGCTCGAAGCCGAGGCGCTGCTGCTCAGCTCGGATGAAGCTGATCACCTTTTCGATCTCGAGATCGGTGATGTCTTCGACCGGAGGCATATCGCCGAATCACCAGTGGTGCTCTCGAGTGCCTTCCCGTATCGCCACGCGGTACGCGTAGTCGCCGTGGTGGTTGGGCTCGTAGATGATGGAGAGCTGCGACGGACCCTTGTCGGTGCCGCGCAGGTCGATCCCGTGGCACTCGGCGCAGTACTGCTGGTAGACCGCTGCGCCGTCGGGAACTGCCAGCGCAGTGCCTGCGCTTGTGGGCACCGACGCGGCAACGCCGTCTGCAGGCTCCGCTACCGCAGCGGCTGCGGTCGTAGGAAGCGGTTCGGCGACCGCGCTCTCGCCGGCATCACTCGCATCGGCACCGCAGGCGACGGCTATCGCAACAACCGCGAGAGCGGCGATAGCGATGCGGATCGAGACGAGGGTCTTCGTCACAGCGCGGAGGCGCCGACCAGGAACGCCGTGACGATGCCGACGCACCCGAGCGCGATGGCCTCGACGACCACGGTTCGGCGCAGTCGTTCGTACGCAGCGTCGGAAGGGGCCTGGCCGAAGACCTGCGTCGCCGCGGGCATGTGGACCCAGCGGTTGCGTGTCCCGAGGAACACCGCGGCCGCCACGAGTGCGATCTTCGCGAGCAGCAGGCGACCCCACGCCGTTGACCATAGGTCGGCGAATCGATCCATCACCAGCACCGCCATGATCGTGCCGCCGACCGCCGTCATCGCGAGCGACACAGATGCCAGCTGCGAGAAACGCATCAGCGGCCGGACGACGTCGGCGCCGCCGCGACGGCGCCCGAGCAGGTCGGCAAGCAATGCCAGGCCCCCGCTCCACACGGCGGCTGCGTACACGTGCGTTGCATTGGCAGCAGCGTGCAGCCATCGTGGGCCTTCGGTGACGGTGTGACCGTCGAACGAGTACGAGGCAATCACCAGTGCTGCGCCAATGAGACTGACGGCCGGCAATCGAGCCCGGCCTGCTCCCTCCGCTTCGGGACGAGGCGCGGTGAGCACTGCGAGGCCGCCGAGCACGCGCAAGCCCACTGCGATGCCGAAAGGCGCGGTGAGGGCGTCGGCGATCGCGTCCAGAGACACGACGGCGGCCCAATCGTTTTCGAGAAGCACTGCTTGGATCAGCCCGGCTGCCATCGCGGCGGTGATCAGCACGGTTCCGCTGATGGGCAGCACACGCTGCACCCGGACTCGCTCTGATAACTCGTCTCTCCCGACGAATGACATGAACGCGAGTCCGCCGACAATGGCCAATGTCGCCAGCAGCCCCAAGACTCGTGCAGCCTCGGCGAGTCGCCCGGCACCGGTCGCTCCGGAGCTGCGTTGCAGCGGTCTGCTGTCAGAAACAGTGTCGAATGCCGTGGAGGCTGTGGCGTCCGGGGCCTCCGATCCTGATGTCGCCACCGTGGACGTGGGCGATGTCTGGCCTTCGGCGTGCGGGGCGGTCGTGGGCGATGTCGATTCCGCCGAGGCCGTACCTGCTCTGCTCGTCGCGTCGGACGGCTCCTCAATGGCGTTGCCGGCTGTGACGGTCTGAGGGTCCGTCATAAGTTAACTCGCGTTGTGTAGTGTCTGTGGCGTGGAGTTGTCT
>VYDH01000038.1 GCA_009843525.1 Acidimicrobiales bacterium
ATCACCGAACCGACTCTCTCAGACCCCCCCTTACACAGAGAACCTGACACTCTCCGGTATCACGGGTTTCGGCGTTGTGACGGCCAACCTCGCGGCGCACTTCACGAAGCCACGTGATCAGTCAGAGTCAAGGCCACCGGACGAACTGCTCAATCGAGTCGAGAACATGTTCGCTTCTCATGAACTGACGGAGAGCCAGCTCGCACAGGCAGTCTCGGCCATGGACACCCTTCGACGTCTCTCGGAACGCAATGCCACGAATTCTGCATAGCGCGATCTCACGCAACGAGGAGGGCTGAAGGACCCGCCCCCAGAGAGCTTCGCGCTGCCCGATGCGACCGGAATCGACGGTGCATGCCTAGCGATGGCCTCGCTACTGTGTCGGCGGTCAATGACTTCACGTGTGAGGAACGCGATGTTCGACGATTCTCATCAAGCTCGATTGTTCTCTGTTTCGGGGATCCGAGGAGAACGAGAAGCTGAGCTGCGCGCAACATCGGCGTTGCTCTCGGTGCTCTCGGTTGTTCGCCCGCTGTCACGACGGTTGCTGACGCCTATCGGAGCAAGCCGCGCAGATCGCGCAGTGGTCCAAGCGTTTACAGAAGTCAGCTTCGAGGGACCCGATGGTGAAAAGCACAGGCCGGATGGTGTGCTTCACGTGCGGTCCGGACAGCACGCCTTCACCGCATTGGTTGAGGTCAAGGTGGGCGAGGCGAAGCTGGATGCTGACCAGATCAACAAGTACCTTCGACTTGCGCGTCAGGAGGGATACGACTGCGTCCTCACCATTTCTGCTGAAGTGGCCGCTTTCGAGGGCGCGCATCCCACAGATGGTGTGCAGTCCTCGGCGGGTGCAAAGGTGCAATTGCATCATCTGTCTTGGACACGGATCCTGGCGAACGCCATCAAAGAGCACGCTCACAGCGGTGTCGACGACGCGGAGCAAGCGTGGTTGCTGTCGGAATTCATCCGCTATCTCGAGCACCCGAATTCAGGAATCATCCACGCCGGTGATATGGGTGAACACTGGGTTGAAGTACGGGACAAGGCCCGCGATGGCTTGCTTCCGCGGCCAACGCGCGAAGTGTCTGATGTCTGCCAGCGTTGGGATCAGCTGCTTCATTCCAACGCAATGAGTCTGGGATCCCAGTTGGGCACCGATGTGCAGGAAGTTGTATCCCGAGCGCACCGACAGAGCCCGGGGCTGCGCACGAAGGAGTTCGCTCAGCGACTGTGCGAGGAAGGGGTGCTCGAGGGACGGCTGAGAATCCCGGACGCCATCTCGGACCTGAGTATCACTGCGGACCTGCGGTCGGCTCGTCTCGTGGTGTCGGCCGAGTTTGCGGCACCTGAGGAAAAGGGGGCGAAGGGCCGCGTCGGATGGCTTGTCCGCCAGCTGCGCGATGCTCCAGACGATCTCATTGTGGAGAGCTTCACGCGCGGGGGGAAGACCCCTGAGCTCGCGCCATTGGGAGAACTTCGGACAGATTCGTCACTCGTTGTGCGCGGCAGGCAACATCCCCCAGCCCGCTTCCGAGTCACCCAACGAAGCGAGATGGGTCAGTCGAGACGCACGACCCGAAAGCTCGGATTTGCCGACTCTGTAACCGAAGCGATCGAACGGTTCTATAGCACTACGCTGCAAAATCTGCGGAAGGCAGCGCCACCCCCTCCCAAGGCGATGCCAAGGACTGCCGAGGTTTCTCGTGCCGAAGGGGATGGATCTTCGTTCGCTGGCCCGAAGCCGGAGTCATCCCAGATCGATAGATCGGACGCTGACGAGCGTTCGATCGATGACGATCTCGATGAGAACATTTCGAAGCCTGAAGAGGATCGGCTCGCCGGAGCTCCGGAGGGATGGCCATCGCCTGTGTCGGGGGGGCAACCGTGAACCGGTCCAACCGCGAGTCGTTGCGCGCCGAGGTCGATCGAGTGTGCGCTGATGATGACTTCACCGCCCGAGCGAGGCGACTCATCGAGCGTGATCAGGAACTGCTTGAGCGTCTCGCCCAATAGCGCGGAATCGGAGCCTCGTCGATCAGGCTGATGACTCGGGAGCAGCAGTTCGGAGATTGGTGTGTTCGGTGAGGCTTCTGTGCTGGGTGGTGGGCCCGGGGGTCGCAAAGAGCAACTGCCCGGGTTCGTTCACGACGAGCCGGTGCCACACGCCGCACGGCACGATGCACATCTGACCCGCTTCGAGCGTTGCAGGCTCGGCTTCGTCGCCGAGGTCCAGGACGATCTGGATTGAGCCCGACAAGCCGACCAGTACCTCGTCGCCGCCCGGGTGCATCTCCCAGTGGCTGTCTTGGTCCATGCCGACGACGCCGAAGAGGCGCCCGTCAAGATCGTGCTCAGCGAGCGATTGCCAGAATCCGGGCGCGGTGGCGTCGAGGCGCTCAGCGTCACCGCCGGGGGCGAGGTGCAAGAAGGTCCGCTGGGGATCCAATGACGAATGCTGAGCCACGGTGCCGATCCTCTTCCCGAATGCTCTGTTGCCAACGAGTGTGGCGCGGCTGGGGCGGAGGCGCGGCGCGGTAGCGTCGCCGCGGTGCTGAGGGATCTGCTGGAGCTGCCGAAGGCCGTGTGGCCGCGGGCCGTGGTGTACGGCGCCATTGCGGCCGCGCTCATCGGCATCCCGTCGGACCTGATCGACACGCCCATCTTCGGCCGGCCGATCGAAGCCCGGTGGCTCGACTGGGTGATCCTGGCGATCACCTCGGCATTGATCGGTTTGATCTTCGCCATCCGGCCGCCGTCGAGCGCCGAGACCGGCACCGACGACGCCGTCGAACGCCAGGGCACCACCACGCTGTGGGGCGGGCTGGTCTCGTTCCTCGCTGTGGGCTGTCCCGTGTGCAACCAGGCCGTTGTGGCGCTCGTGGGCATTTCGGGAGCGCTGTCGTGGTGGGCGCCGGTGCAGCCCATCGTGGGGTTGGCCGCCGTGGCGCTGCTGGTGTGGACGCTGCGCAAGCGGCTGCGCACCTACCGGGCCGTGGCCTGCCCGATCCCCGCCTGAGGCCGGTCAGGGCGCGCCCGAAGGGTCGGGCGGCGCCAGTTCGCTTGCGATGCGGTGGCGGGTGATCCACAGTCGCAGGAGTATGAGCGCTGCGAGCAGGAACGCCGTGCTGCCGTACACCATGATCGGGATCGCTGCCACCAACACCCCGTAGTACCCCCACAAGATGCCTTCGCCGGCGGTGAGCACCCACGTCAGCGGTGCGACGCCGACTGGGGCGTACGACCGCCACGCAGCCCACACCGACGGTCCGAGGTAGAGGCCATTGGACAATCCGAGCACCGTGCCCAGGACGGTCCAGCCGGCCACAAGCTGCAAGCCCACCGATGCCACCCCCACGACGATGCCGGCGATGACGGCGACACGCACATCGGCGCCATTGCGCCAGAGCAGGAACAGCACGAGACCGAAGCTGACGATCGCAGCCAGAATGGCGGGGATCGTGACCCAGAACTCCTCGGCGATCACGTACGCGATCCAGCCGATGTTGATCACCATGCCGATCGCCGCCCACGCGGGGGAGGCGCCCTCGGTTCGCTTCAGGCGCAGCAGCCGCACCACCTGGGGCACGACCTGCACGAACGTCACTGCGGTGGCGACGACGGCGACCAGATTGGCGAACTGCTCCTGGCTCACGAGATTCCCGTGCCGTGAAGGTCTGCGCTGAACGGCCGTAACACGCAGCGCCGGGTGTTGCCCACGCTTGCCATCGCAAGAGTGTCGCACCCTGCGTCGACCCCCGATCACGAAATGCGCGTGCGCCCGACGCTGTTTCCATGTTGCATGGACACCCGTGACCGACTTCGGCCGTGAAGCTCCGACCCATCAGCGCCGGCTGATGGGAGCGGCCGCCGTGATCCTGATGGCGCTGGTTGCTGCCGTTGCCCAGTCATTCGGGCGGTTCACCTACGGGGTACTGCTGCCGGCAGTCCGCGATGACCTTGGCCTGTCGAACACGGTCGCGAGTTCGCTTGCCACCGTGAACATGGCGGCATATCTGGTGGGCAGCCTGATCGTCGCCGCCGCGTCCAGTCGGTTCCGCTTGCTGTCGGTGATGCGGATCGGCCTAGTACTAGCGATCATCGGCCAAGCGCTCGCGACCATCTCCCCGGGGCCGGCAGTGCTGGGCGTCGGACTGTTCGCGCAGGGCCTCGGCGGCGCGCTGACGTGGATCCCCGCTCCGGTTGTTACCGCAGACGCGATTGCACCGGAGCGACGCGGGCTCGCCGTCGGGTTTCTCGGGGCGGGCATGGGACTCGGTGTCGTTTTCGCGGGTCAGCTGGCCAGCATCGTTCGCTCGACCATGGGAGACGCGTCGTGGCGGAATGTGTATTTCGTGCAGCTCATCATCGGCGCTGTCGTCGCCGCGGTTGTGCTGCTCTTCATCGGGCACCGCCAAGAACGGCTGGCGTCGGGGACCGGCATCGGCGGGTTCAGCGCGCTGCGACGGGTGCCTGGATGGGTGCCGATGGTCAGCGGATTCGTCATCTTCGGACTGCTGTACCTGCTCGTCATTTCGTTCCTCACCGCACGGCTGGAAGACGACAGCGGTTGGACGAGCTCTCAAGCATCGCTGGCATTCACGCTGGTCGGCGCCGCGATGATCTTCGGCGGGCCGCTGTTCATCGCGCTCTCCGACCGCATTGGGGCACGGTGGACGCTGGCGATGTCGTTCGCTGGTTGGGCCATCACCACCACGCTCATCCTGCCGGGCTGGTTCGTGCCGACAATCTTCTTGTCGGTGGCCGTCGGGATGCTCTTCGCCGCCATGCCGACGGTGCTGACCGTCTATGTCGTCAGCAACACCGCCGCCGACGACTACGGGCCTGCCTTCGCGGCCACCACCTTCTGCTTCGGCGTGGCCCAGATGATCTCGCCGCAGCTCGGCGGGTTCATTGCCGACGCGGCCGGGTCATTCACGCCCGTCTTCCTGCTGTCGGCGGCGCTTGCCGTGGTCGGCATGTTTGCGTCGCTTGGACTGCCACGCCGCGTGCGGCCAAGCTTTGCGGCCGTGCCGGCTCCCGTGCCGGCTGTGGCAGCGGAGCCCGACTGGCGCCTCGTCAACATGACCTTCGAGGTCATCGCAGCCGACGCAGCGGCCGAAGCGATGGTCCAAGGATCGCAGTCAGGCGCTGTCAGAACGTGACGTAGAGTCGGATGCGACGCCGCGCTGGCGTGTTCGCGATTCGAGGCGTCGCAACCTCACGTACGAGGAGGCGCTTCCCTGTGACGCACTTGCAGTTCTTCAAGATTTCGCTGCTGATCGCAGCTGTGACGCTCTTCGTAGCTGCGTGCGGTGATTCCGACGACAGCGATGCGCCAGCGGCTCCCGCGGAACCTGCGCCGACAGAGGCTGCCGTGCCCGATGAGGCCTCGCTGACGCCGGGCGAGGGCGTGTCGGTCACCCTGGGCCGGGCGAACTGGAACAGCGGTTACTTCCAAGCCGAGATATTTCGCCAGTTGCTCGGAGAACTCGGATACCACGTGTCCGATCCCGCCGAGCTGGAGCTCGGTCCCAACCTTGCTTATGTCGCAATGGCGGAAGGCCAGATGGATTTCTGGACGAACAGCTGGTACCCGCTGCACCTGTCGTGGCTCGCTGGCGAGCTGCCCGACAGTTCGCTCGTCGGCGATCATCTGACTGTTGTCGGCGAGCAGATGATCGCTGGCGGCATCCAGGGCTTCTTGATCACCAAGTCATTCGCGGACGAGTTCGGCGTGTACACGATGGACGAGCTCAACCGCAATGCCGACGCGCTCGCAGCGTTCGACGCGACTGATCCGGTGCCCGGCAACGGCATTGCGGACATTTTCGGGTGTACCGAATCGTGGACCTGCGACAACATCATCGAGTCGCAGATCGCGTTCTCGGGCTGGGACAACATTTCGCAGACGATCGCCGGTTACGACGCAATGTTCGCCCAGGCGGTGGACGCAGCGGATGAGGGTGTTCCGATGGTGATCTACATGTGGACTCCATCGGCGTACATCACCCTGCTTCGGCCCGGCGACAACGTGTACTGGCTGGGCGTCGAGCAGATTCTGGACGACTCGAATCCGACCGGCTTCGAGGGCGGCGAGGCACACGATCAGCGGGGTGCCGACGGGACCGGTGGCTATGCCGTCATCGGGTCAGACCTCTGCCCCGCCGCCGCGGACCACGCTGAGGGCCTGTGCCCGATCGGCTGGGTGGCGGCAGACATTCTCGTCACTGCAAACACTGAGTTCCTCGAGGCCAACCCAGCAGCCGAGGCACTCTTCGAGGCTGTGACGCTGTCGGTGATCGAAGTGTCATTGGCCAACGTGGCACAAGACGAGGGAACCGCAGCTGCCGACTTGGCAACGGCGTGGATTGCAGACAACCGCACCACGGTCGACGCCTGGCTCGACGCCGCTCGGGCCGCTTCGTAGGCCAGCCCTTCGAGGCGTCGTCACACTGGCGCGTCTTCAATCGGGTCCCGGAGGCGCCACGAACTAGCGTCCTCATTGATGTCTGGTCCGAGCGGGCCTCGTGTGCCAACCGGCAATCCGGTCGTGCCGTTGACGCCGTCAGACATCGCTACGCAGGTGTCGCACCTGGCCATACGCAGGGCAGCGCTGAGCTTCGGATCGATGTCGGTGCTGGCCGCGATGGCGGGCGTGTTCGTGGCACTCGGCGCCATGCTGACCAACACCATTGCGGCGTCCTCGAACCTCGGCCTCGGCCCCACCCGGCTCCTGATGGGTATTGGACTGTCCACGGGGCTGTTCCTGGTGGTGATCACCGGCGCGGAGCTGTTCACCGGCAACAACCTCATGGTGATCGGGCTGCTGGACCACCAGATCACCGTCCGCCAGCTCATCCGGAACTGGATCTCGGTGTACTTGGGCAACTTCATCGGCGCCTTGGCCGTGGTGCTGGTGGTGTTCTCGTCGCGCTGGTGGGAGATCGCTGACTATTCGTTCGGTGCCGCGGCGCTCACGAACGCGCACGCCAAGATCGATCTCGGGCTCGGCACGGTGTTCGCCCGGGGGATTCTCGCGAACGTGTTCGTATGCCTGGCGCTGTGGCTGGCCACGGCGGGCCGCTCGCTTATCGACAAGCTGGTTGCCGTAGTGCTGCCGATTTCGGCGTTCGTGGCCGGCGGCTTCGAGCACAGCGTGGCCGACATGTACTTCGTGCCGTTCGGCATGCTGCTCTCGGGCCAGTCTGAGGTGGCCGCAGCTGCAGGGCTTTCGTCGGCCCAGCTCGACGGCCTGAACGGGGCGTGGTTCGCCGGCTTCCTGGCAATCGTGTCGCTGGGCAATGTGGTCGGCGGCGTCGCCGTGTCGCTGGCCAACTGGTTCGTGCATCTGCGGAGGATCCCGACCGTCGGCTGAGCATTCGCCGAACTCGGCCCGGCTGCGCTCAGCTGTCCCCGGCTTCGGGTGCTTCGGCGGGCTCGAGCACGACGATGGGGAACTGCCGGTCTGTCCTCGCTTGGAACCGGAGGTAGTGGTCGTCTTTGGCGGTCACCTGCTCCCACAGCTCGACACGCTCGTCGCCCTCGGCGAGGCGGGCGGTCATCTGGCGCGTGCCGCTGCGGTTGCGAACCGTGACTGACGGGTTGTCGCGCATATTCAGGAACCATGCCGGGTGTTTCGAGTCGCCGCCGCGTGAGCCGATGACGACGAATGCGCCATTCCGCTCTGCGACTGCAGACAGCAGCGTGGTGCGGGGCTCGCCGCTGCGCCGGCCCGTCACGGTCACCTCGATGATCGGCGTGCCTTTGTGGATCCAGCCGATGCGGCCGCCGCTGCATCGGATCGCCGTGCGGTTGGCCCAGTTAGCCAGCTTGAAGGTGAAATCGGACCACACGCTCACTGCCACACAGCCATTCTCGCCGATCCGCAGCTCTGAACGAGGGGCGCGCCATACGCTGACCGATCGGTATCTTCCTGCTCGTCGTGCCAATCTTGACCGGACTCGCAGCAATGAACCAGAGTCGACAAAGAAACCGAACGTCATGACCCGTCCTACCGAGCACGGCGGCGGCGAGGCCGGCCCCCCGATCGCAGGAGACCCCTCGTCGTTTCCGACCGACGCCGAGCTGTCGCGCACGCTGGTGGCGGCCGCCAAGATCGCCAGCCTCTCGACACTGACGGCCGAGGGATACCCCTACGGCAGCGTGGTGTCCTACGCCGCGGACGACGCCGGCAATCCCGTCGTGCTCATCTCGGAGATGGCCGAGCACACGGTGAACGCTCGGGGCGACGAGCGTGCGAGCATGCTGATCGTCGACAGCGCCGGCGACGGCGACCCGCTGGGCAGGGCCCGGCTGACGCTGGTGGGCCGTCTGGGGGTGCTCGACGACCCCGGCGAGCTACGCGACCGCTACCTCGAAGCTCACCCGTACGCGGCCTACTACGCGGACTTCACCGACTTCTCGTTCTGGCGCCTGGATGTGGAGCAGTGCCGCTACGTGGGCGGCTTCGGCCACATGAGCTGGGTGGCGGCCGACGGCTACTGCGGCTCGGGCGTGGACCCGCTGTGGCAGGCTGCCGCAGGCATCATCGAGCACATGAACGACGACCACGCCGACGCCAACCTGATGTATGCACAGGTGCAGGCTGGGCTCGTCGACGCGACCGAGGCGACCATGGTGGGGATCGATCGGTACGGGCTCACACTGCGTGCCGCCACCCCGGCCGGACCCCGGATGGCACGGGTCCCGTTTCCTGCTCCGCTTTCGGACTCTGACGCCGCTCAAGCGGCCGTGATCGATCTGCTCAAGGTGGCCCGCGCTCAGCAGCAGCAGTCCTGATCGATCACACAGCCGGCAGCTCGGGCTGCGACGTGGACTCGAACGACGCGCAAAGCCCCCAGAAGTGCGCGCAGTACTGTTGGCCGCGTGACGTCACAGCCCGATACGGCCACTGTGGCCGAACTCAAAGAACTCCTGGCCGATCCGGCGTGCCGCATCGATCTCCACGACTTCGTCAGCGACGAGACGCTGCGAACCATCGATGCCCTACGCAGCGCCGACTGCGAGGGCTATGACGAGTGCCTGCGGGCCTACGAGCACGCGTCGGCTGATCTGATCGGGCTGCTCGTCACCGGCGCGTACTTCTCCAACTGCGCTGATCACGACAAGGCCTGGGCACACGCCGTGCGCCTGCTGGCAAACCGGATCCCGTACACGAGTTCTGACGGCGGGCCCGACATCAATCTGCAGCACCACGTGACGCTGCTGGCGATCTACGCCGTGGCCTTCGGCGGCGCTGCTGCAGATCGGATCGATCCGCTCGCGAGGATCATCGGGACCGTGCGGGCCGAGGAGGACGGCAGGGTCGGGCGAGTCACCTACCTGGTCAACTGCGACCGCCTGAAGAAGCCCGACGAAGCGCCGATCCAAGCCTCGCTGCGGCTGTGGATGACGCTGCGCTCGATGACCGACGAGTTCATCCCCAGGACCACCGAGGACACGCTGTTCGATGCCATGCTCGATGAGATCGAGTACTTGCTCGGTGTGACGCACGGCCGGGACACCGCAGAGGGCACCGGACCCGTCGGCTACGGGGCGATCCAAGTGCTGGCGACACGAGTGGCGCCTGATCGTCTCGTACGGCGCAATCTGGACCTGCTGATCGCTCACGAGGCCTTCCAGAGCGCCGACGAGTTCTACATCTGCCGGGAGCGGTACAACAAGGCCTACGCCGCAGAAGCCCGCGTCTGAGCCGCTCGACGTCATGCCGATGATCCAAGGAGACGGAGTCGAGCTGTATGCGGAGGAAGCCGGCGCTGGGCATCCCATCGTGTGGCTGCACGAGTTCGCCGCCGACTGCCGCACGTGGGAGGGCCAGATCCGGCGGTTCAGCCGCAGCCATAGATGCATCGCGTACAACGCCCGGGGCTATCCGCCGTCGGAGGTGCCCCAGGACGACGCGGCGTACACCTTCGAGCGCGAGCGGGAGGACTTGCGGGCCGTCCTCGACAGCCTTGGCATCGAGCGTGCACACATCGTGGGTCTCAGCATGGGTGCCTACACGGGCCTGATGTTCGCGCTGCGATATCGGGAGCGGGTCACGTCGCTGCTGTTCGCCAGCGGCGGGTCGGGCGCGTTCGGCGACACCCGTCAGGCGTTCCTGGCCGAGGTGCGCGCTGCGGCCGAGACGATGATGAACGAGGGGATGGAGGTGGCCGCCGAGCGGCTCGCGGTGGGTGCCACCCGGGTCCAGCTCCAGAACAAGGACCCGAGGGGCTGGGAGGAATTCAAGCAGTACCTGTCGGAGCATTCGGCCGTCGGCTCGGGGCTGACCATGCGCAACTTCCAGGCGGGGCGCCCATCGCTGTACGACTTCGAGGCCGAGCTGCGCGAGCTGGACGTTCCGGTGCTGCTGGCCGTCGGCGACGAGGACGACCCGGTCATCGAGACGAATGTCTTTCTCAAGCGGGTGCTGCCGAGGGCCGGCCTGTGGATCGCACCGCGTACCGGCCACGGCATCAACCTGGAGGAGCCTGCCGCGTTCAACCAGATGGCGGCGGAATTCTTCAGCGCAGTCGAAGCCGGTCAGTGGACCCGCCGTGACCCACGCGCCGATCCCGCCCACTCCTACCTCGGCGTTGCCGGCCCCGGGAGCTGATCCGTCGAAGCTGGTGATTGGCCGATGAACGAGCAGAGCCGCTGGCGGCAAGCGGCAGAGTGGACGCTGCTGATAGTGACCGTAGCCGTGAGCTGCTGGCTGTTTGTGGGCGACGTAGTCGGGGCGTGGTGATGGGCCGCGCGATGGGCAGGATGCGGCAAAGGCCATCTGCACCAGCGACAGGAGGCGGCATCGGGAGGGGTCGAGCGCGCAGGGAGCGGGCCGGTGACTTCTGAACGAGAGAGCCCGCCAGCCAGGCCGCAGCGGCTGCGGCGGATGGAGCGTCGGACGCCGGTCTGGGAGGCCCCGGACGAGATCGTCGAGTTGATGGGCGACGTGTCGGGCAACGAGCTGAACGGTTGGGGCTCATCTGAGGTTCGGCAGCCGACGCTGGTCATGTGGGCTCATCCCGCCACAATCGCCCACGGCCCGGTCCAGGAGCGCATGACCGAGGAGTTCATGGCTCATCCTCAACTCCGCACGGTGCTGCGAACCGATGACCGCCACGAGCCTGCGCCGGTCGATCCGCACAGGATCGATCGCACGCCGGCGGAACGGCTAGCGGACATCACCGAGTTTGCGACGAGCGAGCAGGGCCACAGCGTCGAACTGGTGGCGGTCGTGGCCGCCCGACGCGAGTGGTTTTTCGAGGGCCGCGAGTCTGACCTTCCCTGGGCAATCCTGCTGGCCGTCGCGATGGACCACGGCGAGTTGGCGACCGCGCCCGAGTACACCTCGGCCATGGAGGTCCACCGTCAATACAACCGGGGAACCGCTGCGGCGAGGGCGCTGGCCGACTGGATCCGCAGCCGAGGATTCGAAGCGGTCGGCCATGGCGGCCCCGGCGCGGGACCCATGCAGATGGTCCCCGCAGCGATCGCCGCCGGGCTCGGGGAGCTCGGCAAGCACGGCTCGATCATCAACAGCGAACTCGGGTCTTCGTTCCGGCTGGCGCTGGTGCTGACAGATGCGCCGCTCGTTGCGACGCCTCCGGACACCTTCGGTGTCGACGAATTCTGCAGCGGCTGTCGTGTCTGCACCGATGCTTGCCCCCCCGACGCCATCGCCCCCGACAAGCGCCTTGTGCGAGGCACGGAGAAATGGGCGGTCGATTTCGACCGATGCCTGCCGTACTTTGCCGTCAGCTACGGGTGCGGCATCTGCATCGCTGTGTGCCCGTGGTCGATACCCGGTGCCGCCCCGCGGCTCGCCGACAACATGCGCCGCAAGCTCGCAAGAAACCAAGCGGACGAGTCTCCAACGCAGACCAACTGATTTCAGGGGCTCGTCGCA
This sequence comes from Acidimicrobiales bacterium, assembly GCA_009843525.1. GTDB lineage: Bacteria > Actinomycetota > Acidimicrobiia > Acidimicrobiales > Poriferisodalaceae > Poriferisodalis > Poriferisodalis multihospitum. The sequence goes on from VYDH01000038.1 coordinate 11,915, forward strand.
TCGCCCCAACGGCCTCCCCGCGTCCTTCAACGTTTCGGTGAGTCTTCTCCGAGCGCAGTCGCTCCCCCGGGTCTCGCTCGATTCCAGCTAGAAAACTCGGATGGGCAAGATCGTCATCACCGGATCAGCCGGCGGGATCGGCCAAGCGACCAGGGAGCGGCTTGTGCGCGACGGCCACGAGGTGATCGGGGTGGATCTCCGGGACGCCGAGGTCATCGCCGATCTGTCCACGGCCGAGGGCCGCGGCGCGATGATCGATGCGATCGCCGCCGCCAGTGGCGGGCGGATCGACGGCCTCGTGGCGGGCGCAGGGATCTCCGGACCCGACCCGGCGGAGGTCGTGTCGATCAACTACTTCGGTGCAGTGGCCACCATCGCGGGGCTGAGACCGCTGCTCGCCAACGGCGCTGATCCTTCAGCAATCGCCGTCAGCTCCAACTCCAGCACCGCCATGCCCGATCTGCCCGAGGATCTGGTGGATGCCTGCTTGGGAGACGACGAAGCCGAGGCTCGTGCGCTGGCGGGTACTGAACCCATCGTGGCCTATGCCGCCAGCAAGCTCGCTTTGGCTCGATGGGTTCGCCGCACTGCGGTCAGCCCGGATTGGGCCGGTTCCCGAATCCGCCTGAACGCAGTGGCGCCGGGGCTCATCGACACGCCCATGACGGCAGACATGATCGAAGTCGTCCTGTCGCTCGGCGACATCTACCCCATCCCGCAGGAACGGGCGGGACGCCCCGAAGACGTGGCGAACCTGCTGGCGTTCCTGCTGTCGCCCGAAGCGGGCTTCTTCTGCGGATCGGTGGTGTTCATGGACGGCGGCAGCGACGCCGCCCTGAACGCCGACGCCTGGCCCGCCCGCATCGCGTCCTCGTCGCGCTGACCAGCCCGCGTGGAGGTGGCGGGAATCGAACCCGCGTCCTTCAACGTTTCGGTGAGTCTTCTCCGAGCGCAGTCGCTGGGGGATTGTCGGGCGATGGCGGGCAGCGACACCCTGCCAGTCGCCGTAGCCGTCTGTGCGTGTCCCCGCCGCCCCGTCGGCACGGGCGGCGGGCGAGCCCTGCAGATGATGGCACCGATGCCCGCAGGACGGGGGCTACCGGGCCGAACTCACAACCTGAGATCAGGCTGCGAGCACCAGATCGTCTTGATCGACGTTGGCGTTTGTATTTGTTTCCGGCTCTTTTTCGTGGATCCGGAGACCACGGCTCGCTTCTCTCACTTCAACCGTCAAAGTCGAAACCGATCACCCCCAAGGTGGTTGGCGGAACCCACCCTGTGTGGCCTCCGTCGGCTGGTTACCACCCTAGCGATGGGTTGTGACGGGCCGAACGCAGCGTCATGACGGTCTGATGGCGAGAATGCTGGGGTGAGCGATCCGCAGCCGCCGGCTGCGCTGTGGGGTGACGAGCGCTACGGCGGTGCGTGCGTCGTTCTCGCCGACGATGCGCCGTTGGGGAAGGCTGGCGGCGGTGAAGCACCAGGTGGCGGCCTGCCGAGTCCATCGCTGCCAGAGGGGTTGGCGGCAGCGGCGTTGGCGGTGACGCATGAACGGCTGCGGCGGGGCCGGTGGGTGAGTCGGGTTCGGGTGACCGACGACCGCACGGCGCGAGAAGCGGTGGCGCATCTGCGTGCCGATGGTCACGCCGCCGTACTGGGGCCGACCGACGAGACGCACGCCGTGGGTTGGCAAAACCGCAACCGTGCGGTGCAGGTCGGCGAGAAGCTGGCCGTCTGCTTCCCGTGGGCAGACGCCGACGCTCCGATGGTGGTCGAGATCGACCCCGGCGAGGCGTTCGGAGCGGGAACCCACCCGTCCACCCGACTCTTGGCCAGCTGGATTGCTGAGCACATCTCCGGCGGCGAGCGAGTGCTTGACGTGGGGTGCGGCAGTGGGGTGCTGGCGCTGGTGGCGGCTCGGCTGGGCGCTGCCGAAGCGCTAGGCATCGACATCGAGCCGGCAGCAGTGTCGGCGGCCGAGGCCAATGCCCGCCGCAATGGCCTCGCCGCAGCGGCCAGCTGCGGCGGGGCACCTGTCGGCGAGGCCGAACTCGGCACATTCGATGTGGTCTTCGCCAACATCACCGCCGGTGTCCTGGTGCCGCTGGCCGGCGACATTGCCGAGCGAGTCGCTCCCGGTGGCCGGCTCGCCATCAGCGGCATATCCGCCGGGCAGACCTCGTCGGTCGCCGCCGCCTACCGCCGTCACGGCATCGAGCTGGCTGCTCCCGTTCGCCTCGACGACTGGGTTTCGCTGTCGGGGCGAAATGCTTCGAGCAATCTGAGCTGACGCGCTTACGAGCTGGTGGCGGGGTAGTTGGCCCAGGCGGTGACGCCTTGGTAGCCGCCGTCGACGGTGATGGTCTGACCGGTGACGTAGCGGGCTTCGTCGCTGGCGAGGAAGGCGACCACGTCGGCGATCTCTTCGGGAACGCCCCAGCGGCCCAAGGCGATGTGGCGCTCGAGGCCGTCGGCGAGACCGGGTATCTCGCGGCCTGCAGCCCACATCTCGGTGATGATCAGACCGGGCGCCACGGCGTTGACCCGGATGCCGAATCGGCCGTAAGTGGCTGCCTGCGAGCGGGTGAGCGAATCCAGAGCGGCCTTGGTCGCCCCGTAGGTGGGCAGTTCGCTCACACCGACTGAGCCGGCGATCGACGACATGTGGATCACCGAGCCGTGCCCGCGCTCGCCCATCTGGCGGGCCAGCGCCCGGGTGGTCTCCAGCGGCGCCAAGTAGTTGAGCTGCAGCACTGCCTGGTCGCCGCCGGGTTCGCGCAGCTCACCTCGGCCTGCGTTGTTGACCAAGATGTCGACCCCGCCGAGTGCGTCAACCGCGGCGGCGGCCAGATCGGCCCCGGCACCGGCTTCGGCGAGGTCGCTTTGGATCACCACTGGGTCGTGCGGCAGCTCGGACGCGATCCGATCCAGATCGTCGGTGGTCCTCGCCGCCAGTGCCACCCGCGCACCGTGCCGTGCCAGTGCCCGGGCGCAGTGCTCGCCGATGCCGCGGCTTGCTCCCGTCACCAACGCCGTCCGTCCGCTCAACCTCTCCGTCATTCCCCAGGCCTTCCCTTCGCGAATCATCAGTTTGCGTCAAGAAACCTGTTCAGGCAGGCGTCGGGGAATGCGTAGCGTCTTGCACATGGCAGACGGTCGAGGCGGCGGGACGCTGCGGATCACGGGTGCTCACGTCCATTTCGACGGCTTCAGGGCGCTGGACGGGGTGGATCTCGCCGTCGGCGACGGTGAGATGGTGGTGCTGCTCGGACCGTCGGGCTGCGGCAAGACGACGCTGCTGCGGGCCGCCTCGGGGCTGCAGCCGCTCAACGCCGGCCAGATTGAGCTCGACGGGCGCGACCTGACCGGCCAACGCCCCGACCAGCGCGGCATCGGCTTGATGTTCCAGGACGAAGTGCTGTTCCCGCACTTCGATGTCGAGGGCAACGTGGCGTTCGGGCTGCGCATGGCCAGAGTGCCCTTCGCAGAACGGCGCCGGCGAGTGGTTGAAGTGCTTGAGCTGGTCGGGTTGTCGGGCTTCCAGAGCCGCGACGTGGCCACGCTGTCGGGCGGCGAGGCGCAGCGCGTCTCGCTGGCACGGGCGCTCGCCCCCGAACCCAGAGTGCTGCTGCTGGACGAGCCGTTCGGCTCGCTGGACCGGCTGCTGCGCGAGCGGCTCATCAACGAGCTGCGCCCCGTGCTCGACCAAGTCGGCGTCACCGCCGTTCACGTCACGCACGACCATCACGAGGCATTTGCGCTGGCCGACCGGATCGCGGTGATGGCGTCGGGCCGCATATTGCGGATCGGCACGCCCGAAGAGGTATGGACCGATCCTCGAACCGCCCAGGTGGCCCGATTCTTGGGTCACACCAACGTGTTCGATTCCGAGGTGCCGCCGGAGCTGGCCAGCGCAACCGGTCGCTCAGACAGCTTTGTGCTGCGCGCCGACCGCATCGAGGTGGTGGTTGATGACGGCGCCGGCGCGGACTTCACAGGCGCCGCGATGGCGCAGCTGCCGGCCACGGTGGCCCGGCGTCGCTTCCGCGGCGACCGTTACGAGCTGCGGCTGGAAGCGGACATCGGCGGGGTCGCCACCACGTTGGACGCCATCACTCCGCACGGCCCGGCCGTGGGCGCCGACGTGAAGCTGCTCATCGGCCCAAGCGCCGTGCTCGCCCTCGACGACTAGATGCCGAGGTCTTTGAGGTTGTAGTCCTTGATGGCCTCGCGGGCGTCGTCGTCCCAGACGAACTTCTGCTCGCGGCCGACGTTGGGCTCGTACACGAACGGTGTCTCGTCGCCGAGGCGCTTGTTGCGGGCATCGATCGCCCAGCCGATCACCCGCGAGCGCTCGGCGATGTAGGCCTCGTCGTACAGCGAGATCGGGTTGTGGACGCCGCCGCTGCGTACGCCCAGCACCGAGCGACGGCGGTGGAAGCCGAAATTGATGGTGACTCGCGGCCGGTCAGACGTGTTCGCGAACGAGCCGTGGATGGCCTGGCGGCTGGTGATCGCGACATCGCCGGGTCCGCAGATGAGCGGCACCGCGTCGGGGAGCCGGTCTGAGCCTGCCGCCTGGCACATCTCCTTGATGTCCAGCTTGCCCGTGCGGTGTGAGCCGGGCACCACCCACAGGCCGTTGGTGGCATCGCAGCCGTAGAGCTGGGCCATGAAGTTGAAGCCGTGCGTGCCCTCGTCGAGCTCGGGGTGGTCCCAGTGCGTCCAGCCGTCCTGATGCCATGCCACCGAGCCGCCGAGGCCCGGATGCTTGATCCACACCACCTCGTTGAACGGCGTGAAGTCGGGACCGTTCAGCGCTTGTGCGACGCCCAGCAGGCCGGGGTGCGCGTACACCCGCAAGCAGGCCTCGGAGTACTGCAGCGATCCACTGATGACCTGCACCACCCACTCCGGCGCGCCATCGGGGGCTGCGGGCTCGAACATCTTGAACGGATGGCGCCCGTGGGCGACATCGGTGCCGCCATAGGGATCCGACAGCGGGCGGACGAACGAGATGGCCTTGCCCGTGCGGCCGGCGTCGAGCGCTGGGCGGCCGTGCCGGTCGATTTCGGAATCGGGGCCGGTGGGGCAGCGGTCGAGCAGATCGATGACGTCAGCCTCGATGTCCGCCAGCTCCTCAGCGCCGAGCACGCCCGTGAAGACGTAGAAGCCGCAGCGCGAGTAGGCCTCGGCAATCTCTGGATGCAGGTCGCCGCTGTCGGTGAAGCGGATCGGTCCACGGTTGCCGAGCTGCATCGCCCGCTCGGTGCCGGCTGCCCGGTAGGCGACCATGTCGTCTTCGACATCGCCGTATTCGACGATGGGCACCTCGGTGAGGCCCAGTGTTGTTGCGTTCGCGCTCATAACGCCCCCATTGTGGTCAGTCGGCGGCCGGTTCGCCGGATTGCTCGGCGGGCGCTGCGGGGCGCAGGTCGCGTTCGCGGCCGTGCTCGGAGGGTTCCCAGTAGACGTTGCCGGCCACCTCGTCGGGCCGGTGCTGCTGGGGAACCCAGCCGCTCGGGTCGTCATGCGGGTACACGTAGCCCTGTCCGTGGCCGAGCGACGCGGCACCCTGGTAGTGGGCGTCTCGCAGGTGGATCGGCACCTCGCCTGCGCCGGCGGAACGGGCATCGGTCTTGGCCCGGCTCAGTGCGACCGTGACCCGGTTCGATTTGGGGGCGGTGGCGAGGCGCACGACGGCGTGCGCCAAGTTGAGCTGAGCCTCTGGCAGTCCTACGTACTCGACCGCTCGGGCGGCAGCTTCGGCCACCAGCAGGGCCGTGCTGTCGGCCATGCCGATGTCCTCCGAGGCCAAGATGACCATGCGGCGGGCGATGAAGCGAGGGTCCTCGCCTGCGTCGAGCATGCGGGCCAGCCAGTACAGCCCGGCGTCGGGGTCGGAGCCGCGCAGCGACTTGATGAATGCGCTGATGGTGTCGTAGTGACCGTCGGCGCCGTAGCGGACTGCCTTGGCATCCACGGCGTGCTCAGCATCGGCCAGCGTGACGCGAGTGTTCCCGGCAGATGCGTCAGGGGCAGCGTGGGCCGCGCCGCTGATCTCAATGGCTTCAAGAGCCTCCGCCTCCTCGCGGCGGGAGGCCAGCGCCACCGCAACCTCGGTGCTGGTGAGTGCGTGGCGCCCGTCGCCGCCGCTGCGGGCAGCGATGTGGTCGATGGCGTCAGCGTCGCCCCGGGCACCTTCGGCTTCCAACGCCCGGTAGATGAGGGTGCGCAGCGCAGCGTCGTCAAGCGGCACTAGCCGGAACAGCGTCGAACGCGACAGCAGCGGCGGGTTCACCTCGAAGTGCGGGTTCTCGGTGGTAGCGCCGATCAATACGATCAGGCCGTCCTCGACCGCCGGCAGCAGCGCATCCTGCTGCGCCTTGTTGAAGCGGTGTACCTCGTCGAGAAACAGGATCGTGCCCCGGCCATGCTCGCCGAGCCGCAACCGAGCATCCGCGATGACCTCGCGCACATCCTTGACGGTGGCGTTCACCGCCGATAGCTCGCAGAACTCCTTGGCGGTCGATGCGGCAACCACCCGAGCCAGCGTGGTCTTGCCGGTACCCGGCGGGCCCCACAGGATCACCGACGACAGGCGATCGGCTTCGATCAGCTCCCGCAGCGGCCGCCCGGCGGCAAGCAGATGGTCCTGGCCGACGATCTCGTCGAGCGTGCGAGGGCGAAGCCGTGCGGCGAGCGGCGCCCGGCGCGCCAAACGCTCCGCGCCGGCAGCCTCGAACAGTCCCTCGCTCACGCCCCGACGGTACGCGCTCGTCGTGTCGGCGGGATCACAGCTCGGGGTGATCGACCTCGTAGGCGCGGATGCGCTTGGCGAAGCTCAGGTCGTGTCCTGCGGGATCGAATATGGGGAACATGCGCTCACCCCAGGGAGCGTCCCTCGGTTCGGCCTGCGGGGTCAGGCCGGCATCGATTGCCTGCTGATACAGCGCATCCACGTCGTCGACATGAAAGATCACCCGGCCCCAACCGGTCTCGGCCCCCGCAGGGTTGTCCACGGCGATGAGGTTGACGAAGCACTCGCCGCTGCGCAGCGTGCTGAACGGCGCCTCGTCGCCGCCGTAGGTGAGCCGGAATCCCAGTGCCTCGTAGAACCGCACCGATGCGGCCATGTCGGCGGTCCGCAACGTGATCGCATTGATTGACTCGACGCCCGCCACGACGCCATTCTCGCCGCAAGATCCGCTCACGCGCCGACACCGCTCGCAAGCGTCGCAATCCCGACGTGCCGGTGTGGTCGGCTCGCCAGCGTGCGAGCGTCCGTAGCATGAGGCAATGAGCACCTACGCCCACGTGGAACTGCTTCCCACGGGCCCTGCCGACGTCACCTACCGGCACCTCACGTCCGACCATGTCTCAACTGTCACCGCCGCGGGTCGGCGCTTCCTGCAGGTTGAGCCCGAGGCGCTGCGGTTGCTCACTGCTGAGGCCATGCGAGACATCTCGCACCTGTTCCGCACCGGCCATCTGGCCTCGATCGCTGCAATCCTGGACGACCCCGAAGCTTCGGCCAACGACCGGTTCGTCGCCTTGGAACTGCTCAAGAACGCCAACATCGCCGCCGGGGGAGTGCTGCCGAGCTGCCAGGACACCGGCACGGCGATCATCTGGGGCCACAAGGGCGAGCGGGTGCTCACTGGCACCGCAGACGAGCCCGACTTCGACGACGCCGCAGCCATCTCCCAGGGAGTTGCCGACACCTTTCTCACGTCGAACCTGCGCTACTCGCAGATGGCTCCGCTCGACATGTTCACCGAGCGCAACACCGGCAACAACCTGCCCGCCCAGATCGAGATCTACGCCTCGCCGGGCGACGAGTATGAGCTGGTCTTCATGGCAAAGGGAGGCGGCTCGGCCAACAAGAGCTTCCTGTTCCAGGAGACCAAGGCCCTGCTCAACCCCGACAGCCTCACCCGGTTCCTAGACGAGAAGCTGCGCACGCTGGGCACTTCCGCCTGCCCGCCGTACCACTTGGCAGTGGTGATCGGCGGCACTTCGGCCGAATTCGCCGTGAAGGTGGCCAAGTACGCGTCGGCCAAGTACCTCGACACACTGCCGACCGCCGGCGGCGAGGCCGGCCACGGCTTCCGTGACCTCGAATGGGAAGGCCGCATTCTGGAGCTCACCCGCGAGTTCGGCATCGGCGCGCAGTTCGGCGGCAAGTACTTCTGCCACGACGTGCGGGTGGTGCGCTTGCCCCGTCATGGCGCCAGCTGCCCCGTCGGCATCGCCGTTTCGTGCTCGGCCGACCGCCAGGCACTCGGGCGCATCACCGCCGACGGCATCTTCCTCGAACAGCTCGAGACCGACCCCGCCCGCTTCCTGCCTGAGACGGAGGAGCAGGAGCTGTCAACCGGGGTGGTGCCCATCGACGTAGACCAGCCGATGGACGCCATCCGCAACCAGCTCACCCAGCACCCCGTCAAAACCCGCTTGTCGCTCACCGGCACGCTGGTAGTGGCCCGCGACATCGCCCACGCCAAGCTCAAGGAACGCCTCGACGCCGGCGAGGGGCTGCCCGACTACCTGCGCGAGCGGCCCGTGTATTACGCCGGTCCTGCCAAGACGCCGGAGGGCTACGCCTCGGGCTCGTTCGGCCCCACGACGGCGGGGCGCATGGATTCCTACGTGGAGCAGTTCCAGGCCGCCGGGGGCAGCCTTGTCATGCTGGCCAAGGGCAACCGGTCTCGCCAGGTCATCGAGGCGTGCGCTCGCTACGGCGGCTTCTACTTGGGCTCCATTGGCGGCCCGGCGGCCCGGCTGGCCAAGGACTCGATCCGCAAGGTCGAGGTGCTCGAATACCCCGAGCTCGGCATGGAGGCGGTCTGGCAAATCGAGGTGGAAGACTTCCCGGCCTTCATCGTGGTGGATGACAAGGGCAACGACTTCTTCAGCGAAGTATCAACGCCCGTCCATATTTCTGCGAGCGAAGGCGCTTCGCGCCCGCTCGCGACATAAGGAACTGAGGGCCTTGCCCTCAGTTGCGCCAGAACAGGATCACGTCGAGTGGATTGATGTCGCCGACCGTGAACCAGATGGAGGCGGCGATGCCCGCCGCGGCCAGCAGGACCATCGTTGCGATGGTCGAGCGGGGCAGCCTGCCGTCGGCGTCGGACGGCAATCGCTCGCGCACTTTGCGCAATAGGCGATCGGCCCATGCTGCATCCCTCGCCAGGATCGCCAAGCCCACGGCCACCACCAGCATCCCCGGGCCAGGCAGCGGCATCATGATGATGCCGAGCACCACCACGCTGAACCCGAAGCCCATCCGCACCAGCCGGAGCATCGAACTGCGCCAGGCCTTCTGACGGGTCGGCTCGCGCTCACCGGTCTCGAGTTCGGCCGCGATGGCAGCTTCGCGGAAGCGCTCGCTGCGGGTGGGATCGCTCGGATCAGGGGTGTATCGGTCGGGTTCGTTCATGGATTCGCACGGCAGGGGTCGGCAAGGCGGCAATAGTGTGGCGTGTCGCGGGCGCTCCGCAACGTCGCCCGGTCGAACCGACTGGGGAGCGGCGCTGCGCCTCCGTCGCTGCAACGAGGAGTCCCAACGATGCCGACCGTCGAAACGCCCGAGCCAATCACCTGGACGGTGGGCGATGTCCGCATCACACGCGTCTCTGAGATGGAGGTGCATTGGCCGTTCTCGGTCCTGCTGCCGGGAGCGGACGACCTCATCGACGACTACGACTGGCTGCGGCCCGATTTCGTCACCGACGACGGCCGCATGCGCCTGTCCATGCACTCGCTGGTGATCGAATCGGAGGGCATGCGCATCGTTGTCGACACCTGCGCGGGCAACGACAAGTCGCGTCCCGGCGCGCCGCCGTTCGAGCAGCTCTCCACGCCCTTCCTCGAAGACCTCACTGCCGCCGGATTCGCCCCCGAGACCATCGACGCCGTGGCCTGCACCCATCTGCACGTGGATCACGTCGGCTGGAACACGCGCCTCGTCGACGGCGAGTGGGTGCCCACGTTCGCCAACGCCCGTTACCTGTTCGCACAAAAGGAGTTCGACTACTGGCGCGCCGAGCCGCAGGACTACGGCCCCGTGTTCGAAGACTCGGTGGAACCGGTCATGGACGCTGGCCTCGGCGACCTAGTGGCGCTTGATCACCACATCAATGGAGAGGTCTGGTTCGAGCCGACGCCTGGACACACTCCTGGCCATGTCAGCGTCATCATCGAGTCTGCGGGCGAGCGGGCGGTCATCACCGGGGACATGACGCACCACCCACTCCAGTTCGCGCATCCCGACCTCGCCTCCAGCGCCGACTACAGCCGCGACGGCAGCTCCACCGCGACCCGCCTCGACGCCTACCCCCGATGGGCCGACGGCCGTCTTGTCATCGGCACCCATTTCGCTGGCCGCACCGCAGGCCGCATCAAGACTGGCGAGGAGCCCAACAGCTGGGTCTTTGCGCCTCAGTCGTAGCCCCGGCCCGGCGGGCCTTTGCCGTCAGCCGCGAGGCTCGCGGGGCAGCCGCAGGATCCGCTCGCCGATGATGTTGCGCAGGATCTGCGTGGTGCCGCCCATGATCGTGTAAGCGGGCGCGTACACCACGTTGCGTGAGACCCGGTTGGCCAGCATCGTCTCGGCCCCTGCCACGTCGCCCACGAAGCGGGATACCTCCTGCTCGAACTCGGTGCACCACGTCTTGGTCACCGCCGAGTACTGGGGGAAGGGCGTCTGGCGCAGCACGTTGCGCAGCACCATGTCGCGGCCGATCCGGTAGCCGGTCTCGATGCGGGCCATTCGCTGGCGTACCAGCGGATCGGAGGTGTCGGCCCGGTCCTTCATGTCGAGGTACAGGCGCTGGTTGGACGCCAGCCGGTCGATGCCGCCCCGTTCGTGCTCGAGTTGGCGCATGGTCTGGGAGAAGCTGTTGTTGAGCTCGCCCACCAGGTGCTCGACCGGCACTGCCACGTCGTCGAAGTACACCTCGTTGAAGTGGGCGTCGCCCGAGGCGTCGCGGATGGGCCGCACCTCGATGCCCGGAGTGTCCATCGACACGATCAGCTCGCTCATGCCCTTGTGCGGAGGGGCCTCGGGATCCGTCCGGCAGATCAAGTAGCACCAGTTCGCCGTGGCGGCGCCGCTCGTCCAGATCTTCTGGCCGTTCACGATGAAGCGGTCGCCGTCTCGCACCGCCGTCGTGCCGATCGCAGCCACGTCTGAGCCCGCGTCGGGCTCCGACATGCCGATGCACCAGCGTGATCGCCCCGCACGCATCTCTGGCAGGAACCGGGCCTGCTGCTCGGGCGTGCCATAGGTGAGCAGCACCGGGCCGATCTGGCGATCGGGGAAGAACGAGCTGGCCATCGGCGCGCCCCCGAGCAGCAGCTGCTCGGTGACCACGAACCGCTCGACCTCAGGCCGCCCATCGCCGCCGGCCTCGACGGGCCAGCACATGCCGACCCAGCCGCGCTCGCCCAGCCGCAGCGTGAACTCCTCCGAATAGCCCACCAGCCAGCTGTCGTCGATGGTGAACAGGTCGGCAGTCGCCTCGTGCACCCACTCGGCTGCTTCGTCGGCGAGATCGGTCAGCTCTTGGGGCCAGCGGTAATCCATCGCTGAGACCCTAGGAGGCCGAGCACCGGAGCAGGGAGGCTCCACAGTGTCGGCAAGGCCGAGTTGTACCCTGCGCGTTCGTCCGCAAGCCCCGCCTGATTGACACGAGGACGTGCACATGATCCGAGCCCGTCGCGGCATCTCGACCCGGGCAGCAGCCATCTCGATGGCCGTCGTGCTGGCCTTGCAGTTCGCAGTTCCGGCAGCCGCCAGCGATCACGACGACGAGCGGTCGGACCGTGCAGCGCTCGAAGCGCTGTTCGCTGCGACCGGCGGGGATACCTGGAACCGCAACGGTCTGTGGGGCTCGGCGGCGCCGCTCGGCCAGTGGCACGGCGTGACCACCGACAGCGACGGGCGGGTGGTGCGGCTCGAACTGCCATCCAACGGGCTGTCGGGCGAGCTTCCCGAATCCATCGGGCAGCTCACGTACCTGCGACGCCTCGACCTGGCAGACAACGGCCTCCACGGCGAGATTCCCCGGGGCATCGGCGGGCTGAGGAGCCTGCGGGAACTTGACCTGCAGAACAACCGGCTCTACCGCCAGATCCCCGCCGAGATCGGCAAGCTCACCCATCTGACGCTGCTCGACGTCAAGCACAACGCCCTGTGGGGCAGGAATCCCGCCGAGCTGTGGCAGCTCGACACCCTGCGTGTGCTCGACATGCGGGGCAACCGCATGTCGGGCCCCCTGCCATCCGAACTGGGGGAGATGTCCCAGCTCTCGCGCCTGGTGATCAGCGACAACCTGTTCTGGGGCGAGATTCCCGCCGAGATCGGCCAGCTCGGCGAGCTGGAGTGGCTCGACGTCAGTAACAACAGCTTCTCCGGCGATATTCCTGCCGAGATCGGTGACGCCTCCAGCCTCACGTGGTTCGATGCGTCCGACAACTCGCTCTCCGGCGAGATGCCCGACGAGGTGGGCAATCTGTCGCAGCTCATCACGCTCGACCTGCGCCGCAACGAGCTCACCGGGCCGATCCCCGCCGCGATCGGCGACCTCGGCGACCTCGAGTATCTGCTCATCAGCGAGAACCGGCTGTCCGGGGAGATTCCGGTCGACGTGGGCCGGCTCGACGAACTCAGAGACCTGCGCCTGGGTCACAACCAGCTCGCTGGCCCCATTCCCTCCGAGTTGGGCGATCTGGACAAACTGCGCTACCTGCGGCTGGAGGGCAACCAGCTGACCGGGGAGATTCCCGCCGGCGTGGGCCGGCTCGGCCGGCTCAAAGAAATCCGGCTGGAGCGCAACCAGCTCTCTGGCACAATCCCGAGACGGCTCGGTGAGCTCGGCAAGCTCCAAGTCTTGAACTTGAGCGACAACCGGCTCTCAGGCGCCATTCCCGCTGCGCTCGCGGACGCAGGGAACCTCGCTGAACTGCGTCTCGACCGCAACCTGCTGACCGGGCGGATCCCGAGCGCTCTGGGTGCGCTCACGCAACTCAAGTACCTCGATCTCAGCGACAATGTTCTCTACGGGGAGATCCCCTACGCGCTGTGGGACCTGACCGAGCTGCGCGAGCTGCGGCTGAATGACAACGAGCTGTCCGGCCCGCTGAAGGCGGGGGTCGCCAACCTCGCCAAGCTCAGCGAGCTCGACCTGAGCAACAACCGCCTGTCCGGCGAGATGCCCGTCGCCATCACCCGCCTCGCTGCGCTGCGCAGCTTGCGAATGGCGAACAACCTGCTGACCGGGTCCATTCCGGGCAGCATCGGCAAGCTCGGCCGGCTCGAGAGCTTGGATCTCAGCCGCAACTCGCTCACGGGGACGCTGCCGGCGGGCCTGGCTCGGCTGGCGAGGCTCGAGCACCTCGTTGTGCACGACAACCAGTTGTCCGGCGAGATCCCCGCAGAGCTGGCAAGACTGGACTCGCTGGTCAACCTCGACCTCTCGAGGAATGCCCTGACCGGCCATGTCCCGCCCGAGCTCGGCGTCCTGGCCAATCTCGAACGCATCTCTCTCAGCTTCAACGACCTCGACGGCCCCATCCCTGCCGAATTCGGCGACTTGGCGAACCTGCGGATCCTGTTCCTGCGATACAACCGGCTGAGCGGCGAGATCCCGCCCGAACTCGGCAAGCTCAGCTCGCTGACGCGGCTCAACCTGTGGCACAACGAGCTCACCGGCCCCCTCCCCGCCGAGCTCGGCAACCTGGTCAAGCTCGCACGGCTCGACCTCGACGACAACCAGCTGAGCGGCGAGATTCCCGCGGAGCTCGGCAATCTCGTCGAGCTGACCGAAGTGTGGCTGCGGGGCAATGAGTTGACCGGCGAGATCCCGGGCGAACTGGGCAACCTCACCAAGCTCAGGCGCATCTATCTCGACGGCAACCAGCTCACCGGCCCGATCCCGCCTGAGTTCAGCGGGCTCGCCAGCCTCAGGCGGCTCTGGCTGCAAGGCAACAAGCTGACCGGCTCCATCCCGCCCGGGCTCGGAGCGCTTGCCGACCTCGAGCAGGTCATGCTCGGCGCCACCAACAAGCTGAGCGGCTGCATCCCCGCCGAATGGCGCTATGCCGACTTCCTGGCCGACGATCTCGGCAGCCTCGGCTTGGAATATTGCCTCGATGCCGCGACGGCGATGACCCGTGCGATCGTGGAGGATCTGCGCCGAAACGCTGATGAGTTCTCCTACGAAGTCGGCACTCACGGCGGCGCACTCACGCTGGCCACGATTTCTGAGCCGTTGACCTTGAATCTGGCGCTGTCCAACGACGCCGGCTCGTCGAATGTCCTGGGCTACCTCTTCGAAGGCCTCACCGAGACCTCGTGGCTGGACGACGAGGTCGAGCCGCTGCTGGCCGAGTCGTGGGAACGCTCTGATGACGGGCTGCGCTGGGTGTTCCGCCTGCGTGACGATGTGAGGTGGCACGACGGCACGCCCTTCACGGCGCACGACGTGGACTTCACGTTCAACCGGGTCATCTACAACGACGATTTCAACGCGTCGAGCCGTGGCACCTTCGAGTTCCGCTACCTCAACGATGACGGAGAGTGGGAGACATCGAAGATGACGGTGGCAGCGCTCGACGACCACACGGTCGAGTTCGTGCTGCCCCAGCCGTTCGCACCGTTCCTGCGTTCGATGGGCACGTCCATCTACCCCAAGCACATCTTTGAAGCGCCCATCACCGCAGGCACCTTCACCGAGTTCTGGAACATCGATACCGATCCATCCGAGATCGTCGGCACCGGCCCCTTCACTATCGGCGAATACACACCCGAGGAGCGCGTCGTCTTCAAGCGCAACCCGCACTACTGGCAGACCGACGCTGACGGCCAGCAGCTGCCGTACCTGGACCAGGTGGTGCACATCGTGGTGCCAGATCTGGCATCCGAGCTGGCCTTGTTCCGCGACGGCACCGCGGACTTCCACGGTGTGCTGGGCGAGGAGTATGCGCTGCTGGAACCGCTGCAGGAAGACGAGAACTTCGCCCTGCATCGCCGGGGCCCTGGCTTCGGCACCACGTTCCTGACCTTCAACCAGAATCCGCGCTCGAACGACGCAGGCGAGCCGTTCGTCGACCCGGCCAAGCTGCATTGGTTCGGCAACGTCAACTTCCGTCAGGCGGTGGCCCACACGCTCGACAAGGCGGCCATGATCGACGGCGTCCAGCACGGTTTGGGCTACGAGCAGTGGTCGTCAGTGAGCCCGGCCGCCGGCGACTTCCACAACCCCGATGTGCGTCGCTACCCGTACGACATCGACAGGGCGAACGATCTCCTGGATGACCTGGGGTGGATCGACACCGACGGCGACGGCATCCGCGAGGACGATCTCGGCAACCCGATCTCGTTCACGCTGGTGACCAATAAGGGCAACGCCGTGCGCCAGGCAGCTACAGAGATCATCCGGGACGGAATGGCCGAGGCAGGTCTCGACGTCACCTACGAGGCGATCGAATTCCGAGACCTGGTGTCGCAGCTCACCACCACCTACGACTGGGAGGCCATGGTCATCGGCTTCACTGGGGGCTCCGATCCCTACAGCGGCATCGGCTTGTGGCACAGCTCCCAGTCGTTGCATCTGTGGCATCCGTTCCAAGACGAACCCGCTACCGACTGGGAAGCCGAGATCGACCGGCTCTATATCGAGGCCAGCCAAGAACTCGATCACGACAAGCGAGTCCGGCTCTATCGCGAGGCGCAGGCCATCGCCGCGGCGAACGTGCCCTTGATCTACACCACGCTCGGCGAACGACTGGGCGCCGTACGCAACGTGTTCGGCAACACCACGCCGACGCTGTATGGCTACTGGGACATTCGCTACCTGTACCGCACTGATCTCTAGGGGGCGCTCGCCGGCAGCGCTCTCAGATCAGCAGGTTCGCCCGCAGCATCTCCAGCGCCGCTGGGTCGAGTCCGTGGGCAAGCAGGTATCCCACTACGCCGGATTGCGGTCCTTCGTCCGTCGTGTTGCCGTTCAGGCTGTCGCGGGCCGCCGCGCCGACGTCACCGAATCGGACATCGAGGTCGGCCAACACTGCGGTCATGACGCCGCGTGGAGCGCTCAGAATGGCTCCCACGTCGTCGATGCTGATGCCCATCTTCGCGAACTCCGGTGCTAGCTCAGCCATGCGCTGGTGGGATCGCAGCTCGTTGGTGAGGCAGTAGTCGTCCAGCACGGTCTCGCGGGCGACACCGAGCGCTTCCAGCAGCAGCGCTGATGCGATGCCGCTGCGGTCCTTGCCGGCCGTGCAGTGGAACAGCATCGGCAGATGGTCGACGTCGGCGGCAATGGCCACGAGCTGAGCGAACCGCTCGCCGTAGGAGCCGATCATCTGCAGGTACAGCCCGGCCATGTCGTCTTCACTGACCGACCGCAGCCGGCCCTCGAAGATCTGGTCCACCATGCTGATGTCGCCGTCCACGGTGTCGCCCACCGGCAGCGAGATGTGCGAGGTCACCCCGGGCCACAGCCGCGAGCGGTCACGCTCGATCTCGGGTCCGGCACGGAAGTCCACCACCGTGCGGATGCCGCGGCTGCCCAGCTCGTCGAGATCGTCGTCGGTCAGCGTGCTCAAGCGGTCGGAGCGGAACAGCGCCCCCGGCCGCACGTGGCGGCCGCCCGTTGCGGGATAGCCGCCCAGATCACGGCAATTCCTCGCGCCTTCCAGCACAACTACGGCATCTCGACGCACGGGCTCGCAGGGTAACGACTTCCCAAGTACCGTCGCCGCCCATGCGTGCAGTGGTGATACCCGAATACGGCGGCGTCGAGGTCCTGCGGGTGCAGGACGTGCCAGACCCGGTGCCAGGACCCGATGAAGTGCTCGTCGACGTGGCCTGTTCGGCGATGAATCGCGCCGACCTGCTCCAGCGGATGGGCCTGTACCCAGCACCCGGCCCCAAGCCTGAGTTCGAGATTCCCGGCCTGGAGTTCGCCGGCATCATCGCCGCGCTCGGCGAGCGCGTCATGGGCTGGTCGGTGGGTGACGAAGTCATGGGCATCGTGTCGGGCGGGGCGAAAGCCGAGCAGGTCGTGACCCATGAGCGCATGCTGCAGTGCGTCCCCTCCGGGGTCGAGCTGCGCGACGCCGCAGCCATTCCGGAAGTGTTCATGACAGCCCACGATGCCCTGGTGACCCAGGGCGGGCTGACCTCGGGCGGCTGCGCGCTAGTGCACGCCGGCGCGTCGGGCGTGGGCACCGCCGCCATCCAGATTGCCAAGGCCATCGGCGCCCGCATTGCGGTCACCTGCTCGACGTCGAAGGTGGCGGCCTGCACCGATCTCGGCGCCGACCTCGTCATCGACTACACCGCGACCGACTTCGCCGATGAGATCGCAGCCTGGACGGGCCGCCAGGGCGTGGACGTGGTGCTCGACGTGATCGGCGGCGACTACCTGGCCCGCAACATTGCCTCGGTGCGCGTCCAGGGACGCATCATCCAAGTCGGCGTGATGGGCGAGCCGAAAGCGACCTTCGCGCTCGGCGCGCTGCTGCCCAAGCGGGCGGCGCTCATCGGGACCGTGCTGCGTTCACGGCCCATCGAGCAGAAGATCGACGCAAATCAGCGATTCTGCGCCGAACTGCTCCCTCGCTTCGACGACGGATCGCTGCGGCCGATCATCGACTCGCGCTTCGCGCTCGACGACATCGCCGAGGCGCACACCTACATGGCCACCAACGCCAACATCGGCAAGATCCTGCTGGACATCGCCTAGCAACCCGAGCCAGCACCGCTGTTACAGCGCCCAGCGGCGCAGAGACGACTAGCGGTTCTCGATGGGCACGTAGTCGCGCTGGTCGGGCCCGGTGTACT
The DNA here is from genome assembly GCA_009843525.1 of Acidimicrobiales bacterium. Lineage (GTDB taxonomy): Bacteria > Actinomycetota > Acidimicrobiia > Acidimicrobiales > Poriferisodalaceae > Poriferisodalis > Poriferisodalis multihospitum. Next base: position 29,772 of record VYDH01000038.1, read on the forward strand.
TCTGGCGGGGCCGGTAGATCTTCTGCTCGGGGTCGCCGAGCATCTCCACCCAGTGCGCCAGCCAGCCCGGCGTCCGCCCGATGGCGAACAGCACCGTGAACATGTCGAGCGGGAAGCCCATCGCCTCGTAGATGAGCCCGGAGTAGAAGTCGACGTTCGGGTACAGGCGGCGATCCTTGAAGTAAGAGTCGCTGAGCGCCACCTCTTCGAGCTTCATGGCGATGTCGAGCAGCGGATTCAGGCCGGTCACCTTGAACACCGCATCAGCGGTTTCCTTGATGATCTTGGCCCGCGGGTCGTAGTTCTTGTACACCCGGTGCCCGAAGCCCTGCAGCAGCACATCGCCGGACTTGGCCCGCTCCACGTACGCAGCCACATTGTCGAAGCTGCCGATCTCGTGCAGCATCCGGATGACCTGCTCGTTGGCGCCCCCGTGCAGCGGCCCATACAGCCCGCAGGTGGCTGCTGCCACCGCTGAGTACGGATCGGCCCGGCTGGATCCGACCGTGCGCATCGTGGTGGTGGAGCAGTTCTGCTCGTGGTCGGCATGCAGGATGAACAGCACGTCGAGGGCGCGCGTCAGCGTGGGGTCGGGCACGTAGTCGGGGTCGGCCACGCTCCACATCATCCGCAGGAAGTTGCCGGTGTAGGTGAGGTGGTTGACCGGGTACTCATACGGCAGGCCCATCCGGTTGCGGTAGGTGAACGCCGCCATCGTGGGCATCTTGGCCATCAGCCGGATGATCTGGACCAGCCGTGTGTAGGGATCGTCGATGTCCTTGGCTTCTGGGTAGAAGGTGGACAGAGCGGCGATGGTGGAGACCAGCGTGCCCATCGGGTGGGCGTCGTAGCGGAAGCCCTTGATGAAGCGCGTGATGTCCTCGTGCACATAGGTGTGGAACGTGATGTGGTGGATCCACTCGGCCGCCTCGGCCTCGGTGGGCAGTTCGCCGTGGATCAGCAGGTAGGCCACCTCGAGGAAGCTGGACTGCTCGGCGAGCTGCTCGATGGGGTAGCCGCGGTAGCGCAGGATCCCCTCGTTGCCATCTATCTCGGTGATCTTCGAATCGCAGTTGGCCGTGGAGAGGTAGGCGGGGTCGTAGAACCACAGGCCACGGTCCAGCTCGCGCAGTGCGGCGGCCGAGATGGTGCCGTCGACGACGGGGACGGTCACCGATTCTCCCGTGCGGTTGTCGGTGATCGTGAAGCTGTCGTCTGCCATCAGTCCCCCTTGTTCGCGCCGCCGAATGTACCCAATATGTCGCTCCGCCGCGAATCCGAGGGCCTAGAGGGGGGCGTTGTCGTGGCGGCGCTGGCGCAGCCGTTCGCGCTTGGTGGCCAGCATGCCGAGCGTGTCGATGAGCTCGCGGCGCGTGTCGGCGGGGTCGATGACACTGTCGACGTAGCCGCGTTCGGCGGCGACGTAGGGATTCAGGTACGTGTCCTCGTAGTCGGTGACGTAATCGGCGATTTCGTCGTCATCGGCGCCGCGGCGGAGGATCTGCGCCGCCTGTGATGCACCCATCACCGCCAGCTCGGCGCTCGGCCACGCCAGGTACACGTCGTTGCCCATCGTCTTGGAGTCCATGACGATGTAGGCGCCGCCGTAGGACTTGCGCAGCACCACGGCCACCCGTGGCACCGTGGCGCGGGCATAAGCAAAGGCCAGCTGAGCACCGTGGCGGATCATCCCGCGCCATTCGAGGTCCTTGCCGGGGTAGAAGCCGGGCGTGTCCACCAAGGTGACCAGCGGCAGGCCGAAGGCATCGCAGAAGTTGACGAAGCGGGCGCCCTTCTGGCTGGCGGCGATATCGAGCGTGCCGGCGATGCTCATCGGCTGGTTCGCGAGCACGCCCACCGAGTAACCGCCCAGCGTGGCGAAGCCCGTGACGAGGTTCGGCGCCCAACCCGCCCGCAGCTCGGTGAGGCAGCCCTCGTCGACGAGCTCCATGATGATGTCGCGCACGTCGTAGGCCCCCGTCGGCTGCGACGGCAGCATCTCGCCTGCGGCGGGGGTCAGGCGCTCATGTGAATCACCAGTCTCGATGCGCGGCGGCAGTTCGTCGCAGTGCGGCGGCAGATAGCTCAGGATCTCGGTGAGCATGTCGAGCACACCCTCGGTGGACGTCACGGCAGACGCAGTCCCCGAGGCGCTGGCATGAATCGGGGCACCGCCCAGTTCGTCGGGCCCGATGGCCACGCCGGTCATCTCGCGCACCGGAACGGGGCCACTCACGAAGGCATAGGCGTCGTCGGACATCACGACGACATCGGACAACCCGATCAGCAGGGCGATGCCCGAGATGGCCTGCCCTGTCACTCCAGCCAAGACCGGGACCACTCCCGAGCACCGCACGAGCACCCGCGCGGCTTCGCCCCAGCCGTGCAGCGCCGCGACTCCATAGTGCGCGTCGGCGCCGCTGGACGACAGCATGAGCACCACCGGCAGGCGCTTTGCAAGCGCCGTCTGCAGGCCTGCGACGATGGTCTCGCTGTCGGCTGGCGACAGGGCCCCGCGCCGGTGAGGGCTGTCGGCAGAGATGAGCATGGCCGTCCGCTCGCCGAGGGTGGTGATGCCGGCCGTGACATGTCCGCTCGCACCGGCGCGCAGCTGCAGGTCCACTGCCGTCAATCTATGTGGCAGTGACGCCGGGGATGCGACGGGACACGCTGCGGATCACCGAGCGCAGCATGTCGCGGGCCGCGGCCGCCGGCGCCGAGAGCATCCCGCGGCGACGGATGGCCAGCGCAACCTGGCGAGGCGGCAGATCGGCAACCGTCAGCACGCTCCAGTCGCCCCGGTCGGTCCAGACGGGGATGGAGGTGATGGGCACGATGGCCGGCCCGTAACCCTGGAACGCGAGGGTGGCGGTGAGCCGGATGCCGTCGAGCTGTGCCATCGTCCGCAACGCCACGCTGCGCCGTGCCGCAGCCGAATCGATGAGCATGCGCATCACCGAGCCAGGCGGTCCGAGCAGCAGCTCGTGCTGCTCGAGTTCGGCGAAGCTCACCTCACGATCGCCGAGCGCCGCGAGCGCGTGCCCGGTGGGGGCGATAACCACGAACTCTTCAGCGAACAGCGGTGTGGCCACCAGCTCCTCGTGATCGAGCGGGGCGTTCACCACTGCAAGATCGAGCTCGCCGCCCTCGAGCAAGCGGGTGAGCGCCAGGGTCGTGGCGTCGACCACCGTGGCGTCGACATCTGGGTGGTGCCGACGCAGTTCGTCGAGGAAGGGCGGCAGCAGCCAGCGGCCGGGGGTGCCGATGATGCCCAGATGCACATCGCCGGTGACATGCGACGTCATCGACGCCACATCAGCCCGCATGGCTGCGATCTCGCCGTTGATGCGCTTGGTACGCGCAAGCACCACTTCACCCTCGGGCGTCAACGACCCCGCAGCGCGATCCACGAGCACAGCGCCCAGTTCGTCCTCCAGCTTTGCGACGTGGCTGGACACGTTCGACTGCACAGTGTGCAGCGCTCGTGCCGCTGCTGAGAACCGGCCGTGTGCAGCAACCGCAGCCAGAGCGTCGAGGTACTTCAGGTCCATGCGGCCACGCTAGCGCCCGATTGCCGTCCATCTCCAAAAGAGATTGAAACTATCTGCGCTAACTGCTGGCCCGATAATAAGACCCGGGGTAATTTGCTCGTGAGCGGTTACCCCACACCGCTCCACATATCGCACCGCCGCACGGTGTCCCCCCACCCAGGCGGGCGAGTGCCGGATCGGAAGCCCCCGCTCCGACCGGCGATAGGTCGAAAGCGTCCCCCACGCCCAGCGACCTCAGCGAAGAAGCCGGCCCTCCCCCCGGGCCGGCTTCCTCGCGTTCACAGGCCCGGCTAGAGCGAGGCTCGGATGATGTTGAGCGCCGAGCCGGCCTTGAACCACTCCACCTGGTCATTGCTGAACGTGTGGTTCGCTTGGAATGAGAACGTGTCGCCCGACGGCTTGCGCACCTCGACGGTGACGGGGCGCCCCGGCGCCAGATCGGCGAGCCCCACCACCGAGATCCGGTCGTCCTCATCGATGCGGTCGTAGTCGGCGGGGTCCGCGAACGTGAGCGGCAGCATGCCCTGCTTCTTCAGGTTGGTCTCGTGGATGCGGGCGAAGCTGCGGCACAGCGCGACCAGGCCGCCCCGGAAGCGCGGCTCCATGGCGGCGTGCTCGCGGCTCGAGCCCTCGCCCATGTTCTGGTCGCCGATCACCACCCAGTTCACGCCGGCGGCGTGGTATGCCCTCGCGATCTCCGGGTACGGCTGCGTCTCGCCGGTCAACTGGTTCTTGCCGCGCCCCACGTCGTAGCCGTCAAAGGCATTCACCGCACCGAGGTACAGGTTTCCCGAGATGTTCTCGAGGTGGCCCCGGTAGCGAAGCCACGGGCCGGCCATGGAGATGTGGTCGGTGGTGAACTTGCCCTTGGCCTTGACCAGCACCGGGAGATCTGCGTAGTCGTTGCCGTCCCACGCGTCGAACGGCTCGAGTACCTGCAAGCGGTCCGACGTCGGTGAGACCCGCACCTCGACGCTGCCCCGGTCAGCCGGCGGGGCCACGAATCCGCTCTCGCCGGGATCGAAGCCGGCCGGCGGCAGCTCGACACCCACCGGCGTCGGCAGCGTGACCGGCTCCCCGGCATCGGTGTGCAGCACGCCGTCGACGGGATCGAAGTCGAGCGTTCCCGCCAGCGCCAACGCCATGACGGTCTCGGGCGAGGTGACGAATGCCAGCGTGGCGGCATCGCCGTCGTTGCGCTTGGGGAAATTGCGGTTGTAGGACGTGACGATCACGTTTGCCTGGCCGGGCACGTAGTTCTCGTCGCCGGAGCGGTCCCACTGGCCGATGCAGGGTCCGCAGGCGTTCGCCAGCACGGTGGCGCCCAACGCCTCGAAATCGGCGAGCAGCCCGTCTCGTTCGATGGTGGCCCGCACCTGCTCCGAGCCAGGGGTCACGAGCAGCTGTGTCCGTGCCCGCAGCCCCTTGGCAGCGGCATCACGGGCGATCGAGGCGGCCCGGGTGATGTCCTCGTAGCTGGAGTTGGTACAGCTGCCGATGAGCGCTGCGCTGATCTGAAGCGGCCAGCCCTCGGCTTGGGCCTCCGCCCCCAGGGCGGATACCTCGCGGGCGAGGTCGGGGGTATGCGGGCCGTTGATGTGAGGCCGCAGCTGCGACAGGTCGATCTCGATGACCTGGTCGTAATGGGTGCCAGGGTCGGCCATCGCCTCGTCGTCGGGCCGCAGGTGCTCGGCGACCGCATCGGCCGCGTCGGCCACCCCAGATCGCCCGGTGGCCGACAGGTAGCGGGCCATCGCAGCGTCGTAGCCGAACAGCGATGTGGTGGCGCCGATCTCGGCGCCCATGTTGCAGATTGTGCCTTTGCCGGTGGCGCTGAGCGATTCGGCGCCCGGGCCGAAGTACTCCACGATCGCCCCGGTGCCGCCGGAGACCGTGAGGATCTCCGCCACCTTCAGGATCACGTCCTTCGGCGCACTCCAGCCGGACAGTTCGCCGACCAGGTGCACGCCGATGACCTTGGGCCACCGCACGTTCCAGGCGAAGCCGGTCATGACATCGACGGCGTCGGCGCCGCCCACGCCGACTGCCACCATGCCCAGCCCGCCGGCATTGGGCGTGTGGCTGTCGGTGCCGATCATCATCCCGCCGGGGAAGGCGTACTGCTCGAGCACAACCTGGTGGATGATGCCGCTGCCCGGCTTCCAGAAGCCTGCGCCGTAGCGGGCGCACACGCTCTCGAGAAAGTCGTAGACCTCCTCGTTGTTCTCCGAAGCGGCGAGCAGGTCGCGCTTGCCGTCCTCGCGAGCTTGGATGAGATGGTCGCAGTGGGTGGTGGTGGGCACCGCCACCTCGTCCAGCCCCGCAGTCATGAACTGGAGCCACGCCATCTGTGCAGTGGCGTCCTGCATGGCGACGCGGTCGGGTGCCAAGTCGACGTAGGAAGCACCCCGCTCGAGTTCCTGGTCACGGTGGGAGAGGTGCGCAATCAGGATCTTCTCCGACAGCGTGAGCGCGCGGCCCAGCCGCTCACGTCCGAATGCCACGGCATCGGCCAGCCCGGCGTACACCCCTTCGATCAGCTCAATCGGAGTCCTCGCGTGAACGGCCATGGACAACTCCCTCTTCGTGGGCGAGAGTGCCGGCAGGCGTCCGCTACTGCGGGGGCGGTACGGCGTCCGCCGGCGGGGGTTTCAATCTAGAGGCTCACCCCGGCTTCACTCCCGGAGCTGCGCCGCTCTCGCTCACGCCGGACTCTCGGCCGAGCCTGCGGATAGTTGTGCTTACTAGGGTCATGGGCGTGACTGCGGGTGGTGCCCCGCTGGCACCGACCTACGAGCCTGATGAGGCTCCAACCCGAAGGATCGTCGCGGGTCTCGGCGGGCAACTTGCACTGCTGATGGTGGTGCCGCTGGCGATCCTTCCGGCCCTCGTGGTTCAGCTCGCCGGAGAATCCGACGCGGTGGCCGCACGAGCCGTCGTGGCATCGATGGTGGTGTGCGGTCTCACGACGCTGGCGCTCACCGTGCGCTTGGGACGGCTGCGCAGCGACAGCCTCTATGTCGCCACCGTCGATCTGGTCAGCTTGCCGTTCTGCATTCTGGCGCTGGCAAGCGGGGGCCCGGCCACACTGGCGGCTCTGGTGGTGGTCTCCGGGCTGTTCCAGGTGGCGATCGGCCTGCGGATGTCGTATCTGCGACGGTTGGTGACGCCGCAGGTGCGCGGCACGGTCCTCATTCTGGCCTTTGCGGCATTGGTGCCGGTGCTCGCCGACGCCGGCAGCGCCGTGGAGCAGCGCCTCGACTGGTTTGTGCCGGTCAGCGTCGTTGGGACGGCGGTCACCATCGTGCTCATCTCGGTGTGGGGCCCGCGGCCGTGGCGGATCTGGGGACCTGCACTGGGACTGGTGGTCGGGCTGGGGGTCGCGGCCGGCCTGGGTGCCTACGACTTCGAACTTGTTGCTGACGCTGCATGGATCGGCTTCGCGGATGTTGGCAGCAGCCCGGGATGGGGCATCGATTACGGCACGTTTGCCTCGATGCTGCCCTCCTTCCTGATCGTGTCTTTCGCCATCCTCGTCCGCATGCAGGGAATTTCGTCGAACACGCAGATGGTCTCGTGGCGCACCTCTCGTGCTCTGGACTTCCGTGAAGTGCAGCGCGCCAACTGGCGCATGGGTGTCGGAACGATGCTGTCGGGTGCCGCCGGGTCATTGCCGGTCACGATTGCCGGCGTCGGCCCCGCCTTCATCAACCAGACCCGATGCGCGTCGCGCCGCATGGGCACCATTGCCGGCTGCTTCTTCCTGCTGGCGGCGTTTGTCCCAAAGCTGCGGGCGATCGCCGTGGCGATCCCGCGTCCGATACTGGCCGCCTACGTCATCGTCGCCCTGATCCCGCTGGTACTGCGCGTCGTGATCAGCTCTGTGCAGCGCCTGCGAAGCACGCGCGATGCGCTGGTCATCCTGCTGCCGCTGGCAGTAGGGCTGTGTGTCGAATTCGGCGTGATGTCGTTTCCGCCGGACACCGTGTGGCACGCCGTGTCGCAGAACGGCCTGACCGCCGGGAGCCTGGTGCTGGTGGTTGCGGCCATCCTCAACAGCCTCATAGGGCGCCGGGCGAGCTTGGAGGTTGAGCTCAGCGCCCGCAGCACGGGGGAGTTGAGGCGCTTCGTGACCGACTTCGCCGAGCGGCAGGGCTGTGACGAACACAGCGTCGAGCGATTGGAGGCTGCAGCCGAGGAGGCGCTCGCCGTCCTCAGCGAGCATGCATCGTCGAGATCGCTGAATGGCACGCGGCGAGTGCGGGTGGCGCTGGGAAGGATCCGGTCAGGAATCGAGCTGGAGTTCGTGAGCGCGCCGAGCGATGGGCAGAATCTTGAAGAACGCATCGCACTGCTCGCCGAGCCTGAGGCCGAGACGATGGAAACCACGATCGAGCGTGATGCCGCGCTGCGGCTGCTGCGGCACTACGCGAGCAATGTCAGCCATCGGCAGTACCTCGAAGCGGAGATCCTGACTGCGGTTGTCTCCGATGCCGGTTCCCCCCGACGTTCGCGATGGGCGAGGTTTCAGGGGCGGACTTCGTAGTAGAGGTTCGCGGCGTCGTTGAAGTCGTGCTCGGTGAAGCGTGTGAAGCCTGCGGCTGCAGTCATCTCGCGGGCCTTGTCGGGATAGAGACCGAGGGTGCCCAATCCCATGCCGCCCGGCTCGCTCAGCGCCGACTGCAGGCAGCTCGTGATGGAGAATCCGTAGAACATGGCCAGCATGGGGTTGCGCTGGTCGAGGTTGAAGTCGCCCTTGGAGCGGATGTCCTTGATGAGCAGCGTGCCGTCTGCATCGAGCGCAGCCCGGATGGCATCCAGCGCCACGTCGGGACGGGGCATGTCGTGGAGGCAGTCGAATGTGAGCGCCAGATCGAAGTCGCCGGTGGCGGGCACATCGGCAGCTCCGGCCTCGATGAAGGTCGTGTTCTCCAAACCTTCGTCCTCGGCACGTTCGGTCGCCTGCTGAACGGCGATGGCCGACGGATCGAAGCCGACGACCTCGGTGTTGGGCCACTTCTGCGCGATCAAGCAGGCCGACACGCCCGCTCCGCAGCCGACGTCCAACACCTTGGCGCCGCGTTCCAGCTTGTCCACGACGCCGTCGAGGCCGTTCAGGATGACCGAGGTGAGATTCTGGCGGCTGAACGGCCCGGTGGTGCGGGCGAGGCCGGCAGCTGCGCGGGGACCTTGCTGCTCGTAGGTCATGCCGATGCCGGTGCGGAACGAGTCGAGGATCAGGTCCAGGACCTGGTCGCCGAGCCCGCCGCGAAAGGCGCCCATGGCGAAGTGCAGCGAGCCCTCCTCATCGACGAGCAGCGCCTCGGCCTCGGGTGACAACGAGAAGGCACCGTCGTCGTGGGCGACGAGGCCGGCAGCGGCCACGCCGTACAGCCACTCTCGCACCAGCCGCTCGGCGAGGCCGGTCGCCTTCGCCACGTCGTGGCTCGTAGCGGGCTGGGTTTCCGAGAGGGCTGCGAACAGCCCGAGCTGGTCGCCGATGTGCAGCATCGCCGACACCATCTCGCCCTTCTTGTACGTCCACACTTGGAAGGCGAGCTTCTTCAGGACATCAGGGTCGATCTCACGCTGCTCGGTTCCTGTCTCAGCCATCCGCAAGACGCTACTCGCCCATTCGGCTCAGCCTCTGGCGTGGTCGTTCAGGCGGTGCAGAGGGGGTCATCGCCGGCGGGGGGCTGGTGAAAGCACAGGATCGCCTCGACACCGACGTAAGTGAACTCCCATGGCTCGGGTACCGGTCCCTGCCGGCCGCCGTCAGGGGGGTAGCTCGGGATCCAGCCGTGCTTCTTGGCGATTGCGAAGTTGTCGGCCGAGATCCACTCGTAGGCGGGCGAAGAACCGAAGTGAGCGTGCCCCGCTTGGCCGATGTCGATCGCGTATCCCGTGTGGTGCTTGGAGTATCCAGGCGGCGCCGACATCTTCAGGCGCTCGGCCAGGTCATCGAATTCATACGGCGCCTCGAATGGACGCAGGAACACCGCTCGCTGGTACCGGTGCCCGCGGTAGGCAGATTTCAACTCCAGCTCGAAGCCGTGCTCGGCAGCGTCCTGCTCCAGGGCTCGCCACGCCACGGCGGCGGGACGCTGCAGCGCCAAGCCATCGTCGATAAGGCGCATCAGTGCGTAGTCGGCTGGCAGTGGCCGGCGCTGGTAGCCGCGTTCGACGGCTTCGGAACGGACCTGCTCGTCCATCTCGGCCGAGTCGGTGATCGTCGGCGGGGCTGAGATCGATGACAAGTTCGGCAGCTCTGCCGTGGTGAACAGCTCGTTGAAGTCCAGGCCGGTGAAGTGCGGGAAGGACAGCGAGTCGAAGCCTGCGGGCGCCGGCTTCTGCCAGCGCGACACGGGCTCGTCGAGGTCCGGCGGAGGCGCCCACGGCCCCATGATCGGCTCGCGAATCCAAGCGTTCGACTCGGCGACTGCCGCTCCGAGCGGGCGCGGCAAGACAAGGGTCGTCAGACCGAGTGTCAGGGCGGCAATCGCCCAGCAGCAGCGCCGCCAGCGTGAGGAGGGGGTATCAGGCGACGCCAGCAGGCTCATCAGTCCCAACCAGCGTGCGGTACAGGTCTGCGTAGAGACCCTCTGCGGCGAGCAGTTCGAGGTGGCGACCCTGCTCGACGAGACGCCCTCGATCGAGCACCAGGATCTGGTCGGCATCGGCGATGGTCGAGAGTCGGTGAGCGATGACCACCGCGGTGCGACCGGCGAGTGCCGTCGCGAGCGCGCTCTGCACCAGCGCCTCGTTCTCGCTGTCGAGATGGCTGGTGGCCTCGTCGAGCACCACGATCGCAGGATGCTTCAACAGCACCCGGGCAATTGCGAGACGCTGTTTCTCGCCGCCGGAGAGCCGGTAGCCGCGTTCGCCCACGACAGTGTTCCAGCCCTCCGGCAGGCTCCCGATCAGCTCGTCGATGTGCGCCGCCCGGCAAACCGCGGCAAGTTCCTCGTCGGTCGCGCCCGGTCGCGCATAGCGCAGGTTGGCCGCGATGGTGTCGTGGAATAGGTGCGGATCCTGCGAGACGACGCCGATGTGAGATCGCAGCGATGCTGACGTGACGTCGCGCACGTCGTGCCCGTCGATGGACACGGCGCCGCTGTCGACGTCGTACAGCCTGGCAATCAGCGCAGCCAGAGTCGTCTTGCCAGCGCCTGACGGTCCGACGAGCGCAACCGTCTGGCCCGGCTCGATGACTGCGGACACGCTGTCGAGCACCGGTCCCGCCGCGGTGTCGCTGTGCTGTTGGGGCGTTGCAGGTGCTCCGCCCAGCGCGAGCAGCATCTGGCTGTCGGCGGCGGGGTAGGTGAAGGTCACGTCGCGCAGTTCGATCCGCCCGTCCACGGAGTCGAGCTCGACGGCGTCTGAGCGGTCGTCAATCGGGTTCGGCAGGTCGAGCACCGCGAACACGCGCTCGAACGAGACCAGCGCTGTCATCACGTCGACCCGGGCGTTCGTGAGGCTGGTCAGCGGCATGTAGATCCGCACCACCATCAACCCCATGGCCACCAGCGTCCCGACCGTGAGCGCGCCCGAAATCACCAGATGTGCGCCGACCCAGTACAGCATCGCGGCCCCGACGGCCCCCACCAGGCTGAGGCCGATGAAGAACGCTCGCCCGTAGAGCGCACTGCGCACGCCGATGTCGCGCACGGTCCGCGCCGAGCGGCTGAACCCAGCCCGCTCGATGTCATGCCGCCCGAACAGCTTGACCAGCAGCGCGCCGGCCACATTCAAGCGCTCGGTCATCACGGTGTTCATCGCTGCGTTGTGCTCCATGCTCTGGCGCGTCAACGCTTGCAGCCGTCGGCCCACTCGCTTCGTCGGTGCAATGAACACCGGCAGCAGCGCGAGCGCGAGCAGCGTCAGGCGCCACTCCAGTGCCAGCATGGCCACGAGCGTCGTGGCGAGCACGATCGTGTTGGACACCACCGAGCTGAGCGTGCCGGTGAACGCCCGTTGGGCGCCGATGACGTCGTTGTTCATGCGGCTGATCAACGACCCGGTCTGCACGTGGGTGAAGAACGCGATCGGCATCCGCTGCACGTGGTCGTACAGGCCGACTCGCAGGTCGAAGATGAGCCCTTCGCCGATGCGCGCCGACCACCAGCGCTCGATGAACGACAGGCCGGCCTCGCAGAACGCCGCTGCCACGATGATCGCTGCCAGCACGTTGAGCTGCCACCGGTCTCCCGCTGGAATGGCCTCGTCGATGATGCGCCCGAACAGGATCGGCGGCACCAGGAACGCCAGTGCTCCGAGCAGTTGCGCTGCGAGGAATCCCGTCAGCATCATCCGGTACGGCAGTGCCAGAGCCGCTGCTCGGCGGACGGTGCCCGGCGCTAGGTGACGTCCTTCCACAGCGGCCGGGTCGTGCCCCATCGCGCCGTGTGCTGACTCCAGCGACTGCATGAATCGAACGATACGAGCCGTTCAGGCCACGGATTCGGTTTTGGCGTGACTGGTCAGACGTAGGGCCAGCGGCGCTTTGAGGCTGCCGTGGCGGCAGAGGCTTCATCGGGCCGCGTGGGTTCGGTAAGCGCCCAGCGGCGGCGCCATGCCGAAGCCGTGGGGCCCTCGAGACCCGGGCTGTCGGCGCTGTGCAGGCGCCGGCGGGCCGCGAACCAGTTGCCGGTGGCGGTCTCGTCCGCGAGCCCCTCCACTGCGGCTTGTAGCCGCCGAGTGAAGCGGCGGTTGTTCTCGCCCTCGTCGAAGCTCAGCGGGCGGCCGAAATTGATCACCGAGCGGGCTCGCCTGGGCCACGCACGGCCTTTGCGCAGGATGTCGAAGGTGCCCCGGATGTGCACGGGCACCACCGGTACGCCCGCCTGCTTGGCCAGGAAGGCCGCACCGGGCCGGAACTGCTGACCCCAGCCGTCGCGGGAGCGACCTCCCTCCGGATAGATCACCAAGCTCCAGCCGCCGCGTAGCAGCGTCACCGCCTTGTCGATGGTCCGGCGGTTCAGTGCAGTTCGCTCGATGGGGATGGCGCCGACGAACAGTGCAGAGATCGCCGAGGTCGCCCGGTTCCCGAAGAAATAGTCGGCCGCAGCGCCGACCACGAGCCGGTTGCACCACGGCTCGGGAACGGAGGTGGCGATGACCGCGGTATCGACATGGCTCTGGTGGTTGGCTGCGAACACCGCCGGACCGTCGAGTTCGCTGAGCCGGTCCACGCCCTTGATCGTCGGCTGGGCGTAATAGCGCACCAGTGCGCGGACAATCGTGTCCCGCGCAACCCGGCGGGCAACCCGAGCCGGGAAGCGCCGAGCCCAGTCAGTGTCATAGTTCGCGCCGGCGTTGACCGGCAGAGGCGTCTGACCCTGAGGGGTTGCGGCCGCTCGCAGCGGGAAGTCGGCGCCTCGCATGATGCGAGTCACCGACGCCCTCGTGCGCTGAGCGCGCTTGGCCCCGAGGTGGGAGATCCCCGGCTTCTCAGACGACATCGGCCATCAGCATGGGCGGATTATGGAAATGAGTGATCGAGGGGTCGCGCCCGACCACGTCGGTTGCCATCTCGAGCGCATCATTCATCGTCGAAGCCGAACGGAAGCCCATGCGCTGGGTGGCGGCCTTGTCGCCTCCGACGATGATCACCCCGCCCAGATGCTCGAGCGCATGCGCGCACCAATACCACATGTAGAACGGGTGCACGCCGTGGTAGGCGTACGAGGTCCGGTACAGGTGCCGGTACCACTCGTCTTCGGCATAGCGCTTCTCGTACCGATGCTCGATGACCTCCGGATCGGTGGTGTCGGCGAGCACCTCTTCGAAGAAGTCGATGTAGCTGGGATGGTGCACCGGGTGGAACTCCCACGGCGTGGGGTGCGTCATGATCACCACGCCGCCTCGGCGGACGAGCGGCTTGCCCCGGTACAGGTTGAAGAAGTAGCCGAGTCCCAGGCACGCCACCAGGATCGGGTTCATGATCGAGTTGACGTTGTAGGGGCAGATGTAGGGCAGCCCCATCGTCATCACGTCGGTCTGGCCCTCCACCCGCACCAGGTGCTGGCGGTAGACGTTCTCCAGCGTCTGGCGGTGCACGGCCTCGACCTCGCCGGCCTGCACGGATGTCAGCCCGTACGGCGCCCGGATGCCTTGGAAGATGCGCCGGGCCTGCCGGCGCGACATCAGGTCGAGCGCCGTCTTGGTGCCCATCAGCATCATGCGGTCTCGCGGCGTCATCTCCCACTCGCGGCGCTTCAGGAAGTCGTACGGCGAAGGGAATTCGTTGTTGTTGAGCGTCGTCTCGATCTGGAACACCTTCACACCCGCTTCTGCCAGCAGGCGTCCTTGGCGCCAGTTACGAGTGTGCAGCTCCGAGCTCTCAGGGTCCATGAAGGATGTCGAGTGCAGCATCGTGTGCACGTTGTGGTGGTGGCGCAGCGCCGTGTAGGGCGACAGGCCGGTAGCGACGCTCTTGTGGCCGCCGTCCATCGACACCAGGTTGATGTTGACGTACACCAGCAGGTCCGACTCGGCGGCGCGTTTGGAGATCACCACCTCCTCGCCGGCGTCGGTGGTGCCCAGGTGCGTGAGCGCGTCGGGATCCTCGGCGTCGAAGTTGTAGAGCTGGCCGTGGGGGGCGAAGGCGTCGTAGACGCGGTCGCCGACGGCGTGGCGCAGCTCTGCTTCGGTCATGCGGCGATGCAGCGCAAGTGCGGCGATGAGCTCGACGTCGTCGACGCCTGCGGCGGCCGCCATGTCCAGGACCTGCTCGATGATCCGGCCGCGGATGTCGGGGGCGGCCATCGGGGGCAGCGGGAGCGAGAGGTCGTCGAAGGCGATGGTCAGCTTCATGCCCGGCTGCATGTATGCGGCGAGGGGATCGCGATCGCCCAGCGGATTGGCCAGAGCCTCGGCGATGGCGCGTTCCGGATCGCGCACCGGGTCCAGCGGCTCGTTGGGATACACGACCCGGCTGCCGACGGGCAGCTTCTCCAGGCGGAGCCCCTCGCCGTGGTGGAACAGGATCGGCGGAGTTGTGCGATCCACCTCGAGCACAAGGCCCTTGCGCGCGGTCACCGTAGTGACCCTGCGGCGCGGGCCCTGCGGGACCGGTGCGTGCGGTCCAGCCGGTCGGTGTTGGCGCGAACCCGGAACGGCGGCGCTATGGGCAGCAGGGGCCGGGGGCCGCCGGGGGAGCGCTCCCAGTTTTCGCACAGCCATCCCCGCTTGTCAGCGATGGTCACCAGCCGAGTCTCGGGGTTGACCGCCACCGGATAGCCCACGGCCTCCAGCATGGGCATGTCCGAAGCTGCATCGGCATACGCCACGCCCTGTGCCAAGTCGAGTCCTTCCTCCGCTGCCCAGTCCACCATCATCTGGGCGCGCACCTCGCCGGTGGGCGGCACGTCGATCATCTCGCCGGTATAGCGCCCCTCGCGGCTGTCGATGCGCGCTGCGATGATGTGGTCGAACAACGGCGCCAGTGGCTGGACCGCCAGCTCGAGCGCACCGGTGATGAGCACCGTGCGATGTCCGGCGGCTCGATGCTCACGCACCCGTCGCAGCCCTGCCGGAAACGCCTTGGTCAAGAACAGGTGGCTGAGCATCTCCGCCGAATCGGCGTCGAGCTGGCCCACCGGCGCACCCCTGTAACGCCGGTAGAAGTAGCGCAGGAAATCAGTGCGGTCGCGGCGGTCCCTTCGCCACAGGCCGGGTGTCTCCGCGAGGGTGCGCAGGGCGAAGCGCACTCGCTGGGGAGTATCGAGCCGTCGGGTTGCGAGCCATGCGTAGGTCTCGACCACATTGCTGGCGATCAGGGTGTTCTCGAGGTCGAATGCGGCGAAATGGCGTGCCGGGTCCAGCACTGCGGCGCGCAAGCGCTCGTTGCGGCTGGGCCCGGTGCGGGGCTGGGGCGTGGTCTTGACGCGTGCCTGGGCGATGACGGTCGGCAAATGCACGTCGGCGATGTAGGTGGCCCAGTCGATGACCCGGGGGTCGAAGCCGAAGCGCTCGCGGTCGGCAGCAGGCAGTGATTCCCACAGCTCGGTCGTGCGGTCGATCTCGTACAGCGCTTCGCATTTGCCGTAGGCGCCGTACAGCAGGACGTAATCGCGGATCTGCTCGAGTCCGGCTCGCCGCTGCGCGAGCCGGATGGTGAAGTCGTTGCGGCCTCGCATCGGCAGGCGGTGCACCACCTTCTCTGCTGTGTTGAACAGCGACATGGCCCGATCGAGCTGCTCTTCCAGGCCGCTCGCTCCGGCGTAGTTCCACTGGGTGCTGGCCGTGGGATGACCCTTGGCGTCATAGACGGGGTGGTCTTGGAACCATTGCATGGTCGTCTCGGTCAGCACCTTGAAGCGCAGCGGGTTCACCGCACCCGAGGCCACCTGGAAGATCTCCGGCTCGGGCACCGGGCCCCGCGCCGCGACGGCGATGATCGCTGCGGCAACCATGTCGACCGGGATGACGTCGATGATGCCTTCGGGGTAGCCCGGGAAGGTGTCGAGCTCGCCTTTGGCGAACGACACGAACAGCGGCTCGGCCATGCGGAAGCCGCGGATCCAGCCCGGCGACGGTTCGGCGAAGGCCGATTCGATGATGGACGGGCGAACGATGGAGATGGGCACATCGCCCTGCAGCTCCACCAGCGCCTGCTCGCCCAGCGCCTTCGAATACGTATAGACGTCGGGCCATCCCAGCGAGGTCGCGCGGCTGCGGCCGGCGGTGATCATCTCGGCGTCCACCCATTCCCGACGCAACTGCTCGGTCTTGGCGGCCAGCAGCGGCAGGCCCGCAGGGCCGAGTTCCTCACGCGCGTCACGATGGAAGCGGCGCAGGCGCTCGGGGGAGCGGCTGGCGGCGTCGAGATCGGCGCGGGTACGGCGTGCGGCGGACACCTCGGCGCGCCAGTCGACGTCCATCGAGAATGGTGTGTCGGCTAGGAACACCTCGGCCGCTGAACCCCGCCGATTCCCGGCGACATAGCACGTCGACACCGCGATGAAATGCGGTGTGGCGCCTTGGGACTGGCAGGCCTCGAGCAATCGGTTGGGACCGAGGAGATTGGTCTCGATCGATGCGTCCAGCGGGCTGTCGAAGCTGACGCTGGCGGCAGCGTGGATGATGACGTCGCAGCCGCAGAGCAGCTCGAGGTCGCCGGGGGAGAGGCCGAGGCTGTCGACACTCACATCGCCGGACACTGCCGTGATGCGCCGGCTGCAGATCTCGTCGAAGTCGCTGCCCCACGCAGCACGGAGACGCTCGAATGCGTCGTTGCGCAGAATCTCGCGCTGCACGCGCCGGTTCACGTCGGTGCGACGGCCCGGCCGCACCAGCAGCACCAACTCGCAATCGGGCACCGAGCGCAGCAGCCGCTCGACGAGCGCCGTGCCCAAGAAACCGGTTGCACCGGTGATGGCGATGCGCTTTGCGGCCAACGCGTCGGCGATCACGACGTGTTGTTTAGCCCCAACGAGCGCCAGATACGCGCACGACCCCCTAATTCGCCCACGCCTCAGGTCGCGGAGAGCTCGGCGAACAGTCGGGCGCACGCCCTGACGGCTCGCCAGCCGCATGACAGGGCGTACCGCTCGTAGTCGCTTCCGGGGGGTCCGAAGGTGGCCAGGTCGCGGCATGCCGGTGCGTCGGCGGCGCCGCAGCGCTGCCACAACTGATCCAGGTACTCGTCGTCGCCAGGTGGCGGATCCTGGGGCGACCGGCCGGCCAGTGCTGGCGGAGCGCCGTCGTCGCCCATCAGCAAGACGCAGTCTCGTGTGGTGCGGCCGCCGCAGGTCCAGCCAAAGCTGGCGTAGGCCGAACCGCCTGGTGCCGACAGCACCAGCTGCGCGCAGGCGCGGCTGCTGCCGTCGGCGCACGCCGCCCACCAGCCGTCCAATTCGGGAATGTTACCCGGCGCCGGAGACTCGGCATCGAATTCGATGCCGAGCAGGCCGGCGTCGGCGCCCGGATCGCCGAGCAACACGCTGCAGTGCAGGTTCTCGCGCCCCCCGCAGCTGAATGCGAAGGCCTCATAGTCGCTGCCCGCGGGCGACTCGTACAGCAAGGCATTGCAGGCGCTGGCCGAGCCCTGTCCGCACACCACCCAGAGCTCGTCAAGTGCTGGATCATCTCCGGGTGGGCTGTCGTCTGGATCGAAGAGCGCAGGCGCGCGCACCAGCGCTGCGGGCAAGGCAGCATCCCGCTCCTGCGCAGGGGAGGGCACCCCGGTGTCCGCCGGTGTCGTGGATCGTGGAGCGCCGGTGTCGAGCGCGCAGATGTCGCGGGCGATGTCGGCGAGCGGCTCGTCGGCAGGGTCGAGCGGCAGCGACAGTTCGGCGGCGTCGCTCAGACCGAGGGCGGCAGCCAGACGAGCGTGTTCACAGTCGCTCAAGCTGGCGTCGGTGCTGCCGCTGGCATCAGCGGAGGGTTCCGATGAGGTGCAGGCGGCCAGCAGCAGCGTGGCGGCAACGCAAGAGACGAATGCACCCCGGGACATCTGCATCAGTCTGCTGGCTCGTTCGCGTTCGCCGGCCCAACTCCTCGCATCGATGCGATTGGCCGAACAGTTGAACGAGGTGTTGGGCCAGATCAGGCATGTCAGACCCGACGTTGCGTATCGACCAATTTTCTAACGCAGTGTGTGATTTCCGTGTTCTGAGAGAGGCGTATGGTCGCTGACAGGAGGACTCCCGCGCATCGCATGAGTCCGAGCCACAATTCGAAAGGAAGGAACAATGCGACTCCACCATCAGGCCCTCGTCGGGTCTGCCCGCGGCGACCCGGTCAGCCCCCGGACACCCCGAATTCTTGCTGCGCCGGTTGTCACCATCATCCTGGCTGTGTCGTTGAACGTCACTCTGATGGCTATGCCGTCATCTGCGACAGAGAACGGAATCATCCCTGAAGCAGAATCGTCCGAGCGCGCACCGGAGTGCGAGGACGACAGCTGCCCTGAGGTCGGGGAGGCTCCACCGCCCGCCGATCCCGAATTTGTCGAGCAGCTGCCATCAGCGGCAGTGCTCTCGCGTCTGCCGGAAACCCGACCGGGCGGGACCGGCAATTGGACCTTCACTGTCGGGCGCGGCACCGACGGTCACTACTGCGGATCGTTTTACATCCATCACGTCAGCTACACCTTCAACTACCAGAACGACGACTACACCAGAATCCATGTCGAGCCCACATGGCTGTATCGGACCTTTATCGCCGGAAGCGACCCGATAACCGACGGCTGGGCTTGGGACGCTCTGGCGAACTGCATCAGCAGCGGGGGCCCGCACGGCATTTACGTGCGCAGCTGGGACGCCATCGAAGACCAATTCCTGTGCCATGCAGCCGTCGGTCCGCTCGCGGGTCGCTCGTGGGACCTCGAAGGCCACCGCGTAGCCACCGACAATCCGTTCACTTGGTTCGTCAACTTCTGCAACTGGTGAGCCGAGTCGCCACCTTTCGGGAGCGGTCCCTGCGTGCTCTGCACAGTTTGGGGTCCGCCGAGGGGGTGGCGGTCTGGCTGTTGACTGTGGCTCTCTTGTCCGCTGTCTCGATTGCAGTATTCCTCGCTCCTTGGCTGACAGACATGTTTGAGGTGTGCGACCCGCTCCACGAGTCAGCGAACACCCCGTACGGCTGGACAGTTGCTTGCGGGTCGATGGCTGCGTCCTTAGCCTTTGCCCGGCAAATCGGATCGAAGCCGGTAACCGGGCTGGCGTGGGGTTCACTACCATTGCACTGGCTTGCGTGGCACTGGCTGCTAACCCCTACTGACGCTTGGTGCCAATGAGCAGGCTGCCTGTGTTGTTGCTGGTCACGCCAGCTTCGCGGCGATAGATCCCACGGAGCGCAGGGCTGTGCCGTCGGCGCCTTGCGTCATGAAGTGGCGCGTGGGTCCATCCAGTGCCTCGGCGATGAGGTCGTCAAGCAATCGGACGAGGCTGTCGCCCTCGTGAGACCAGAAGTACCAGCTCAGCGAGCCGGGAATCGGGTTGATCTCGTTCACCCACAAACCGGCCGGGTCATCGCCGCCGTCCCACAGGAAGTCGATGCGCATGACCGATCGAGCCATAACGAGATGACTCACGTCGGTCGCTGCGGTACGCAGCGCTGTCTCGATTGGCTCTGGAACCACGGCCGGCAGCTCGCGGGGCGCGGTCGCCATGCCGCCTCCGCCGGTGAGGTATTTCTCGGCGTAGGTGTAGATCGTGCTGTCGCTGCGCAGCGGCCGTTCCACGGCGCTCAGCCGCAACTTTGGCCAGGTCCGCACCGAGACGTTCAGATCGATGATGTCTTCGAGGTAGCGCTGCACGACTGCTCCGTCCCGCAGCAGCGGCGACGACCGCGCCAGCGCCCGCGCTGTGGCGAGGTCGGCGACGATCTCGATGCCGATCGACGATCCCCCGAAGCGCGGTTTCACAATGAGCGGTCCGTCAGCCAGCTCCGTAGCTGCGTCGTCGCCGGGCAACTCGTCGGTGAGCAGCCAAAGGGGCAGCGTGGGCAGGTCGGCGGCTTCGGTGGCTCCGCTGAATGCCAGCTTGTCCATGCAGATGGCAGCGCTGCGCTGCCCGGGACCGGTGTACGCGAGTCCCGTGAGGTCCAGCAGGGCCGGCAAGCCGCCGTCCTCGCCGGGGCCACCGTGACAGCAGTTGACCACGACGTCAACCGGCACTGGCCGGCGACGCCGGTCAGACCGCACGAACCCTCCGCTGGGGTGGGCTGCCAGCTCGACTCCGGATGCCGAGCGTGGCAGGCCGTCGGCGAAGGCCGACGCCTCGATATCGGCCGGCACCTCGTGCCACGTGCCGACGGGCGACCAGTACAGCGCCACCGGGTCGCGTCCGGCTTCGGCGAGCGCGTGCACTGCCTGCAGCCCCGTCAGGATCGAGATGTCGTGTTCGGGCGACGGCCCGCCGAAGCAGACACCAACACCGGTCATGTGGGCCATGTTCTCATGGCGGGGAAGCGATCAGGGGTAGTGGTCGGGAAGATCGTTCTCGTAGAGGACGGCGTCTCCGTCGCCCAGGTGTGACCGCACCCACTGCACTGCGTCGTCGCGTGTCGGCATGAGGCGGACGGTGGCACGGTCGCCGGTGCGGTCGTGGATGAGGTTGCGCGCGTTGCGGCCCCGTGTCGCGCGACGTGCCGTGGCGTGGTCCCAGCCGGCGGCGCCGCCCAGCAGGGCTCTGCGGTTGGTGCGGCCCACGATGATCACGTCGTCGGCAATCTGCGCGGCGTGCTCGCCGAGCTGGCGATTCTCGTGCGCCTGGCTGCGGCCCAGTTCGACCATGCCCGGCGTGACCACCACGCGCCGGCTGGCCTCGGTGTTGGCCAGCATCGACAGGGCAGCGCGTGCCCCTGCCGGGTTGGAGTTGTAGGTGTCGTCGATCACCATGACGCCCCCGGGGCTGCGCCCGGCGGTGCGGCGGTGCTCGGGCGTCGGCAGGTCGCCGAGGCGGCTGGCGATGTCGGCATCGGAGACTCCCAGGACCGACGCCGCAGCTACGGCGCACGCCACATTCGCCGGCGCTGCGCCGCCGAGCGGTCCGACGGCGATCTCGCGTCCGAACAGCGTGATGCGACGCGTCACGGCGGCCTCGTTCACGAATGCGCTGGCTGGAGCATCGACAGTCGCATTGACCGGCAGCACCGTCACGTTGGCGTCTGGGTCCTGCGTGGAGCACCGTATGACCCGCAATCCAGAAGCGGCCAGGCGGTCGGCTTCAGCCCTGAGTCCGTAGGCGTCGACGTTGAGAATCGCCGTGCGGCTCGTTGCGAAGATCTCCGCCTTGGCGGCCACGATGCGGTCGAGGCTGCCGAAGCGCTCGAGATGGACCGGGCCGATGGAGGCCAGTATCGACACCGAGGGGCGCACCCAACGGGTCATGGCGGCGATCTCCCCGACGGCGAAGGTGCCCATCTCGGCGACGAACACCTCGGTGCCGTGCACCAGGTGCTCGTTGACGCTGCGACAGATCCCTGCGGTGTTGTTGAAGCTGGCCGGCGTCGCCACCACTGCCCGGGATCCCTCCACTAACTGGCGCAGGTAACCCTTGATGGTGGTCTTGCCATACGAACCCGTCACCGCGACCCGCACCGGATCAACCTCGTCGAGCCGCTGTTGTGCGCGGTGCACCCAGCGACGAGACAGCACGGCTTCGAGCGGAGCCAACATCGCCAGCGAGACATCTACCCACAGCGGCATGCCGAAGAGCAGCACCGCGACCACCGGTTCAGCCAGTCCGGTCAGCAGTCCCACACCCACCAGCACCGCCCACAGCAGCGCCAGGGTGATCGCCACCGTGGCGAGTCGGCGCGTCCAAGCCAGCAGGCTTGATCGTCCCCGAATATCGAGGCCCTGCGGACCGACCGCGACGGCGGCCGCAGTAATCGCCGGCGCCCACCAGAACGTGCCGCTCAGCACCACGCCGGCCGCAGCCGCGAGTGCCAGCACGCGATTGTTCCGGTCGAGCAGCCACCAGCGCCGGGCGAATCGCGACGTTCGTCCGACCCCGTAGTGCTCACGCTGGGCCACCCGCAGCCAGCGAGCAGCCGAGATCATGCCGGCCACGACTGATGTCCACAGCACGATCTGGTTCATCGGATCCCGCTCGCAGGCAGTCGTTCGCTAGGCACGCGCCTCAGAGGTTGTCACAGCACGTCGAGGCGCCGTGAAATGGCATCGGTGAGCGACGGTGCAGCCTCCGTCGGCACGAAGTGCCCCACGCCGTCGAGAACCGTCAGCCGGGCGTCGGCGAGGATTCCACAAGCCCGCCGCGCTACGTCCACTGGTGCCGAATCGTCGTCACGGCCCCACACCAGTTCCACCGGCTGGGAGATCTCGCCGAGCTGAGCTTCATAGGTCTCGTTGACAACCGTCACGAGCACACCTCGCATGACTCCGGTCGCGCTCCGGTAGTCGGCGCTGCCGAAACGCTGCCGCATGCGTTCCATGGCCTCGTCGCCGAACAAGCCGCGCCGGTGCAGCGTGCGAGCCAGGCGGTAACGCAGGGCTGGCGGCGCTGTGGGACGGTCGGCTCGTCGAAGCAGCGGCACCCCGCACAGCACCAGCGCCGCGACAGCGTCTGGGAATCGCGTGGCCAGTTCGACCGCAACCCGCCCCCCGAAGCTGTGGCCGATCAGCACGACCCGCGGACCGCATTCGTCGAGCGCCGGACGGACCATCTCGGCATAGCCGGCGGCGCCGCACGGTGCTTCCGGCGCTGGGCTGGCGCCGAAACCGGGCAGGTCGAGGGCGATGGCGCCGGCGGTTCCTCGCGACTCGACAAGCCCGGTCAGGGCCATGTCGAAGTCGGTGTGGCTGCGGCCCCAGCCATGCAGCGCCAGCACGTCGGCCGGCGGATCACCGACGCGGCTGCCGAACAGGCTGCCGCCGGCGAAACTCGAGAGCGGGCTCAGCGGGCGAGGACCTCCGAGTCGGGCCCAGGATGCGAGCGGTTGATGGCCGACAGCAGCGCTCGGAAGCTGGCGGTGACGATGTTCGCGTGCAGCCCGACGCCCCAGTACACGTCGCGAGAGGGTGTCTCGATCTCGACATAGGCCGCAGCAGTGGCATCCGCACCTGCCCCCACAGCGTGCTCGTGGTAGTCGACAAGACTCACTTCGATGCCGAGCGCGTCGGCCAGAGCGGTCTTGAAGGCAGACAGCGGACCGTTGCCGCGTCCCTTCGCGCGCACTTCGCCGTCGGGGCCCTTGATGGTGGCCTCCACCTCTGACTCGTCGGACGACTCAGAGTCGAAGTAGCTGCGATGGCCCAGGTAGGTGTACGGCGACTCGGCATGCAGGTAGGTCTCGTCGAAGGTCTTCTTGATGGCCTCCGGCAGGATCTCGCCGCCCTCGTCGGTGATCGCCTGGATCACGCTGCTGAACTCGATCTGCAGCCGGCGCGGCAGATCGAGGCCGAAGCTGTTCTTCATCACGTAGGCCACGCCGCCCTTGCCTGACTGGCTGTTCACGCGGATGACGTCCTGGTAGGTGCGCCCCACATGCGCCGGATCGATCGGCAGGTAAGGCACCTCCCAGAAGTCGTAGTCGTCTGCCAGCGCTTCGAAGCCTTTCTTGATGGCGTCCTGGTGGCTGCCGCTGAACGCCGTGTACACCAGGTCGCCGCCGTAGGGGTGGCGCGGATGCACCGGAAGCTGGTTGCAGTACTCCGCGATGCGGCGCAGGTGGTCGATGTGGCTGATGTCCAGCTCGGGATCGACTCCCTGGCTGAACAGGTTCATCGCCAGCGTGATGATGTCGACATTGCCGGTGCGCTCGCCGTTGCCGAACAGGGTGCCCTCCACCCGGTCAGCTCCCGCCATCACACCGAACTCTGCCGCCGCCACGCCGCAGCCGCGGTCGTTGTGGGGGTGCAGCGACAGCACCACCGCCTCGCGGTTGTCCACGTTTCGATGGAAGTACTCGATGAGGTCGCCGTAGGTATTCGGGGTTGCCATCTCCACGGTGGCGGGCAGGTTCAGGATGATCGGATCCTCGGCGGTGGCATCCCATTCGGCGCTGACGGAGTTGCACACCTCCAGCGCGAAGTCGATCTCGGTGCCCGTGAACGACTCGGGCGAGTACTCGAAGCGGATCGCCCCGCCGTCATGGCGCTGAGCCAGCTCTTTGCAGAGCCGGGTGCCGGAGATGGCGATGTCGCGGATGCCCTCTTTGTCCAGCCGGTACACCACCCGGCGCTGCAGCTCCGAGGTCGGGTTGTACAGGTGCACGATCGCCTTCTTGGCCCCGGCGATGGACTCATAGGTCCGCTCGATCAGCTCGGGCCGGCTCTGCGTGAGCACCTGGATCCAGACGTCGTCGGGTACCAGGTCCTCCTCCACGAGCATGCGGCAGAACTCGAAGTCGGGCGCCGAGGCAGACGGGAACCCCACCTCGATCTCCTTGAACCCCATCTCGACGAGCACTTCGAACATCTGGCGCTTGCGCGGCACGTCCATCGGGTCGATGAGGGCCTGGTTGCCGTCACGCAGGTCTACCGAGCACCACAGCGGCGCCTCGGAGATGATCTTGTCGGGCCAGGTGCGGTCCGGCAGATGCGCGGGAAAAGCGTAGGTGTCATAGAGCCGGTACGGCATCGAGCTCGGCTGCTGGGCGCTGATGCGCTTGACGTCTGCCATGGGAATCTCCTGCGATTGGGGCGGTCGTTTGGGGGTTCTGGGGAATCGGATCGGTGAGTTTCGGGTGGATCGGTCGTGTTCGGGCCACGAAAAAACCCCCTGGCCCGAAGGCGCAGGAGGTTGGGCGAGGACCTGTGCGGTCCTCGCCTAGGTAAGAAGGAGCAGTCCGGTAGCGGAAAGCAGTGCGGTGTGAGTCGAGACGCGAATCACGCAGAAGATGCTACCAGCCAGGTTCCAGAGCCAGTAGTGCGCCCGCTGCGGAGGCGGCAGGACCCTCTGCGACCAGCGATCCGGCAGGTCGCAACGTCGCCGAGTCCCCTGCCGCCTCCGCAGCTCCCGCAGCTGTGCTCAGCCGCGGCGGTCAGCGTGCAGGGTCAGCATCGAATGGTGCAGATCGGTGCCGCAGTGCTTGGTCCACTCGCCGTCGCTGCCGAGCTCCCACCGTGCAATGCCGTCGTCGAGGTACATGTCGGTGAGATCCACAAGCTCGCTAATGAGCGCAGGCGCCTCCACGGGCGCCAGTGCCTCGACGCGGTAGCGCAGGTTGCGCGGCATGGCGTCGGCCGAGCCCAGCAGGATCGTGTAGCCCCGGTCGCGATTGCCGAACCGGTACACCCGGCTGTGCTCCAGGAAGCGGCCCACGATGCTGCGCACCGAGATGTTCTCGCTCATGCCGGCGATGCCGGGGACCAGACAGCAGATGCCTCGCACGACGAGGTCGATGCGGCACCCCTGCTGTGACGCCTCATAGAGGGCGTCGATCACCTCGCTGTCGACGATGGCATTCATCTTCATGAAGATGTGGCCGTCGGGCTCGGCGGCCTCGGCTGCAATGTGCTTGACCAACGACTGGCCGAGGCTGTGCGGCGCCACGGCCAGCTTGCGGTAGTCGGTCTTGCGGCTGTAGCCGGTGAGCGAGTTGAACAGTGCGGCCACGTCGGCTGCAAAGTCCCTGTCGGCAGTGAGCAGGCCGAAGTCCTCGTAGATGCGGGCCGTGTCGGCGTTGAAGTTGCCGGTGCCGACGAAGCAGTAGTGGGCGATTCCCCGGGGCTCACGCCTCACCACCATCGCGAGCTTGCAGTGGGTCTTCAGACCCACGACGCCGTAGGCCACATGCACGCCCGCGCGCTCCAGGATGCGTGCCCACTCGATGTTGGCGTGCTCGTCGAAGCGGGCCTTCAACTCGACGACCACCACGACCTGCTTGCCGCGCTCGGCAGCCCGGATGAGCGAATCGACGAGTCGAGTCCGCTCCGAGGTCCGGTACATGGTCAGCTTGATGGCGAGCACGTCTGGATCGTCGGCGGCTTGGCGAATGAACGCATCGAGACTGGTCGTGAACGACTCGTAGGGCAGGTGCACCAAGACGTCCTGGCGCTTGAGGACATCGAAGAAGTCGACGCCGGTCTCGGACTCCTCTACGGCTCCCCGCCGGTCCCCGGTACCACTGGCGAGCAGCGCACCGGCCTCGGTGGTTGCCCGCAGAGGCAGCGGCGTCCTCGGGCTGTGGGGCGGTGTCTTGAGATCGTCGCGGTCGATGCGGTACAGCTCGAACAGATCTGACAGGCCGAGCAGTCCGGCAGACGTGTACACGTCGTCGTGGGTCAGCTTCAGCTCTCGGGTCAGCATGTCCAGCGCGTCGTCGCCCAGGTCGGGCGCAGCCTCGAGTCGCACGGCACCGCCGAAGCGCCGCTGCCGCAACTCGAGCTCCATGTGCTTGAGCAGGTCATCGGTCTCGGTGTCGTCGATGTCGAGATCCGCGTCGCGGGTGACCCTGAACGTGCTGTGGCTCAGCAGCTTCACGCCCGGGAACAGGTCTCCCAGGTGCCCGGCGATGACCGATTCCAGCGTGATGAAGCGGTTCTCGTCGGGCAGGGCCAGAAAGCGCGGCAGGATCGGCGGCACCTTGACCCGGGCGAATGACGGCCCGCTGCGCGAGTGCTCGACGAACACGGCGAGGTTCAGCGACAGGTCCGAGATGTAGGGAAAGGGGTGAGCCGGATCCACTGCGAGCGGGGTCAGTACCGGGAACACCTGCTCGCTGAAGAGCTCGGCTATCCATGCGCGGCTCGTGGCATCGAGATCGTCGACCCCGACGAAAGAAATCCCTTCTGCAGCGAGCGCCGGCCGCAGCTCGTCTTCGAACAGCGACGAAGCATCACCGAGCTGCACGGCCGCGGCCGCCCGGATCCCCTTGAGCTGCTCTCGCGGGGTCAGGCCGTCCGCGCCGGCCTGGCGAACCCCGGCTTCGATGGAGTCGAGCACGGTGGGCACCCGCACCTGGAAGAACTCGTCGAGATTCGACGCGTGGATGGCCACGAACCTGATGCGCTCGAGAAGCGGCAACTCTCGATCACGCGCGAGTGCCAGGACGCGATGGTTGAAGTCCAGCCAAGACAACTCTCGATTGAGGTAGCGCTTGGATGATCGGGCCCCGTTGGCGGCGGACATGACGGCTCAAGCCCCTGTGCGGTCAATGCAAGGCACCATGGGGCGAAGCACCCTGCGCCCGTGAGAGTACGCAATCGACGTCACTGTCCACAAGGGGGCGGCCAAGTCCAGCAAGCTCGCCGCTAATTGCAGGCGGGGCTTGTGGACAACATGTGAGCATCGGGCAGGCGTCGTGTGGACGCCTGCCCGCGCCCGCGCTCAGGCCGGTGCGAACTCGAAGGCGTCGCTGACGACTACCTCGGTGCCGATGAACTCGGTCTGGGTCATCTCGTCCATGAGCGCTGGATCAGTGCTGCGAGCCCACTGCCGCCCGTTCGGCGTTCGCACCGCCGCCAAGGCCACTTCGGGCGCCTCCCGGCCGTGCATGACGGTGTACGCCTCGACGGTGGCGTCGCCGCTGTAGCCGTCATCCAACTCGACCGACGGGAACTGGTCGATTTCATGCTGGCAGTCTTCGTGGCGGAAGCCGCCGGAGGGCGGCGAGGTCGAGTAGATGCCGAACGCATGCTTGGTGAGGTAGCCGCCGTTCGCCGAGCACAGCCCGATGCTGCCTGGGTTCTCGCGCAGTGTGTTGGCCATCGTGGCGATGGAGTGGGTGACGTAGTTGTTGAGCGGCCCGCCGGCGAAGGTGAGCCCGCCGGTGAGCGTCAGCTCGCGCTCGAGTCCGAGGCCCAGCTCGGTGGCAGAGATCTGCACCGCAGAGGGGAAGCACGAGTACAGGTCGACGTAGTCGATGTCGTCGACGTCCACGCCTGCCAGCTCCATCGCCCGTCGGCCCGCCACTCGGATGGCGGGGGAGCTGTGCAGATCGCCCCGGTTGGACACGAAGTCGGTGTCGCGCCCGTCTGTGCCGGCATGGGGAAACACCCAGCGGTCGGTGGGCACCCGAGCGGCCGTCGCCGCCTCTGCGGAGCACACGATGAGCGCAGCGGCCAAGTCGAGGTCCCAGTTGGAATTCATCGACTTCGTGTAGGGGAAGCCGACGAGCCGGTTGCTGGGGCTCGGGTTGCGGATCTCCTCTGCCGTCATGGGCGTTCGTACCCATGAGTACGGGTTGGCCACCGCTGCCTGGTTGAACTTCTCCCACATCGCGGAAACGCGGTCGCGGTGGCCGTCCATCGACTCGCCTCGCGACGCCCGGAAGGCCGACTCGAAGACCGGGTAGAGGCAGATTGGGTCCCTCAGGCCGCGTTCGGTCTCCACATCGTTGTTCATCACGACGTCCTTGCCGAGATACTCGTCAGGCCACACATCGGTCTGGTCGGTGTAGGGAATGCGCTGGTTTGCCCGACGCGCCCGGCGTCGACTCCAGATGCCTTCCGCTCCGGCGATCAGCACGATGTCGGCCTCGCCGGCGCCGATGCGCTGGCAGGCTTCATTCACGAGCGACTGCGGCGTGTTGCCGCCGTCGGTGGAGAGCCCGGTCGTGCCGGCGGCCCCGAAGCGTTCGTTCAGCAACGCGGCCGGGTCGGAATAAGGCCAGGCACCCTTTACGACCCAGGTGTGCGTGGCGCGGCTGGTCAGTGCCGGTGCGCCAGCATCTTGCGCAGCCGCGGCCAGTGCCTCGGCCATCATGGCGATCGGTTCGAGCGCGTCGACCGGAACCTCGGGGCGCTGCTTGAACTGTCCAGCGCCCACAAGAACGGGGGTGCGGGGATCGATCTGGCTGTTCGTCATGGCGATGCGACCTCATGGTCGGGAACTGCGGGGTGAACGGGACGCGACGTTAGCGAACAGTGTTCTGGCGAGGCCGGGTTGACAGGCGCGCGCAGGAATCCCGGTCAGCGGCGTAGCGCTCGACGAGCGGAAGTAGCGTCACCGATGGGAGGCCACCGGTGGCCCAACTGCCCGATCATTACGCGACGCTGGGAGTACGCCCGGACGCCGACACCGCCGCGATACGGCGAGCGTGGATCCGAGCGGCGCGGGCCAATCATCCCGATCAGCGCGGCGATGTCACAGAGGCCCAGAGCGAGCGTTCCGACAGCCGGATGCGGTCCGTGAACGAAGCGTGGCGCGTGCTCGGTTCCGCCGACTCGCGCCGCTCCTACGACGAGGAGCGCGCTGCCGCAGCGCCGCGGCCGTCCGAACCTTCGCCCCCAGCGAGCCCGGCCGAGCGCGCGGCAGCTGGCGGCGCCAGTCACGACGAGCCCAGCGACCCGTGGTTTGACGGCGGCGCCACCACCGTTGAGCCTGGCGGTCCAGGCGGCTTCGTGGTCCGGCACCGCAGTGCGGCGCTGGTGGTGCGGGTGCTGCCGTGGCTGGCGATCGCTGTGGTGGGCCTGGTGATATTCGTGGCCAGCGCGTATATGACCGCCAGCGACAACGTGGACCAATCGAGGGTTGCTGCGCTTGAGGTGGGAGAGTGCTTCTGGTTTGATCCCGATGGCACGCTGTTCACGGTCGCGTGCGATTGGCCGCAAACCGACGGTGTGCTTGATGAGATCATCACAACGTCCGCCAGCGACCGCTGCCGTCATCCTGATGCTGCCGCGCACCCAGCCCCGATCGCTGGCCGCCGCCTCTGCCTGGTGCCCGTAGACCGCTGGGAGCCGCCTGCTGCGGAGTAGTTGCTGTCAGCCGCGCTCGGTGAGCATGAGACGCACGCCCAGGTTGTGCTCTGGCGGCACGATGAACATCGCGTCCTGGTGCTCGCCGGCGCCGCACACGCCGACTCGTTGCGCGCCGGGGACGAGGCCGGGGTCGTCGAGCTGGAAGTGCAAGAGCTGCAGGCGGCCGGGCCGGTTGCCCATCCAGTGGGCCAAGTTGGCGTCGGTTGGCTGGATGAGCTTCAGGTTCCACGGGCCCGAGCGCAGGTCCACTCCGGTTCCGATATTGGGGTCTTTCCATTCGTCGGTCTGCACCATGCCCAGCGGTCCTCGGAACAGCGCGGCTGCAGCTTGTACATCGGACGTCAAGTGGACCACGGTCGCCAGCGACGTGGGCCGCCCGTGGCGAGTGGGCGGCAATGGCGGGGCGTCGTCCCAGCCATCGCCGCCCGCCCAAGCGATCTGGATGACCATTCCCCAGCTGTCCTTGGGGTGGAGGAACGCTTCCTTCCACAGCGGGTTCTCTTCGTTGACTCCGATGACGTTGTAGCCGGCGTCGCCGAGCGCTCCGACGGTGTCGGCGAAGTCGGGCGTCTTGAAGGTGAAGTGGTGCGGGCCGGGGCCGTTGCGGGCGAGGAAGCGGTGCAGGAAATCGCTGCCGGGGTGCTCCAGCGGCTCGAGGATCTCGACCCGCGCGCCGCCGCCGAACGCCACTTGGCAGAAGTAGAAGTCGTCGCCCGCCTGCGAGGCCGGGTCGTTGTCGGGACCGCCGATCCAGCGGCCGCCCAGGTCGCGGCTGTAGCGGATCACGTTGTCCCAAGCGCGTTCGCTGACAACAGCGACATGATCCATCACGAGCTTGTCCGTCGGCATAGCGCCGCAGGCTATGGGAGCGATAGGGCGCGTGGGCATGCCACGCGGACCGGACCGCCGAGGGGCCGTGCCGGGGCTACCAGGACAGGCTGCCGGAGTCGGCGCGTGAGGGGGCGCGTGTGGCCCCGTTGACGGCCATCGGCATGCCGCGGGCGAGGTCGTCGGCTTCCATCATCGCCTCGACGAGGCGTTCATACATCTCGGCGCGGCGCGCTGGGTCGCTGCGTCCGAGCGGGGCGACCTCGTCGGGGTCAGCCACAGTGTCGAACAGCTGCTCCTCGCCGCTGCTGTGACGCGTGAGGCGCATGTCGTCGGTCACCAGCGAGCGGGTCTTCGCGGGCAACCGAGCCTTGGTGACCAGCGCGCCAGGGAAGTCGTCCTCGATGAGCACCTCCTCGCGCACGGCAGCCGACGCGTCATCGAGCACCGGTGCCAAGCTGCGTCCGCTCATGCCCTCGAAGGGCGTCACGTCGGCGAGTTCCATCAGCGTCGGCCCGAGGTCGATACTGCCCGCCAGCGACCTGGTGCGGCCTGGCTTGCGCCGGGGATCAACGATCACCATCGGCACTGCCAGCGTGCCCCGGTAGTGCATATAGCCCTTCAGCATCAGGCCGTGATCGCCCATCATGTCGCCGTGATCGGCGGTGAACACGATGATCGTGTTGTCGGTCTGGCCCAGCCGATCGAGCGCTGCGAGCATCCTGCCGACACGGTCGTCGATCAGCTCGATCATGCCGTAGGTGGCAGCGATCGCCTCGCGCAGCAGGTCGTGGTCGCCCGCCACGCCGCACGGCGCCACCCAGTGGCGCTGATCGCGGGGGTGAATTCTGTGGATGGCCTGCAAGTAGCGCGGGGCGCGGTCCATCGGGTCGTCGACTGATGCGGGCAGCTCCATGTCTTCGGGCCGGTGCCGTCCAAACCACTCGCCGGGCGGGGACATCGGGTGGTGCGGGTCGGGGAACGAGGCCCACGCCAGCCACGGCTCGCCCGCGCTCACGGCGTCGGTGATGAAGGCGATGGTGCGGTCGGCCACGAACGAACTGGAGTGCAGCTCTGGGTCGTAGGGCGGCTCGTAAACCTGCCACCAGCGATCCGACCTGCGGCGGAACGGCGACTCGGCGGACAGCGGTGTGTACAGGTCTTCCATGCGTCCGCCGCGGTCCAGTGCCCACAGCAGGTGATGCCCGCTGGCACGTGCGCCGTGGTCGATCGCGAGCTCGACATGGGAGAACCCGTAGAAGCTGTCGGGGAACTCGGGGGCGCCGGTCAGATAGCGATCGGCGTTTTCGAGGGTGTCCCAGCCCTTCGGCCAGTACTCGTCGACCGGTCCGCCTGCCAGATCAGACGGGATCACTGCATTGCGGGACATGCCGTGCTGCAGATGCGACTTGCCGACGAGCGCTGTGCGGTAGCCCGCATGCTGGAACTGGCGGACGTGGGTATTGGCGCCGGGCTCGAGTGAGCGGTCGTTGAACACCACACCATGCGAGCTGGGCATGCGTCCAGTCATGATCGTGGAGCGGTTCGGCATGCACACCGGGTTGGCAACCCACGCGTTGTCGAAGACCATGCCTCGCGCCGCCAGCGAATCGAGGTGTGGCGTGCGCACCACGTCGTTGCCGGCAAACCCGACATGATCGGCTCGCTGCTGGTCGGTGATGATGAACAGCACATTGGGCTGCGCTGCAGCGCCGTTCGCGGCAGCGGTCATGGCGATCTCCCGTCGATGGTGTGGCGGTGAGGTAGCTGGGGCCGGCGGGGCGGCTCAGCCGAAATTCATGGCGGCCGGGTTGCCGCCGTCGACCACCACGGTTTGGCCGGTGATGGACTCGGCTTCGCACAGCATCACGGTGGCGTTGGCGATGTCGATCGGGCTGCCCACCTGGCCGAGCAGCGATGCCCGTCGGGCGCCTTCGGAGATCTCGTCAGGCAGGCGTGCCGCCATGCGGGTGCCTTCCACGAGGCCCGGCGCCACGCAGTTGACGGTGACTGCCGGGGACATGGCTACGGCCAGACAGTGGGTGAGATGAATGAGTGCCGCCTTCGAGCAGCTGTACGCGATGCTGCTCGATCCAGGCAGTAGACCGCCCACCGAGGCGATGTTCACGACTCGTCCGCCGCCATCGGCTCCCAGCAGCTCGGCCAGTGCTCGTGTCAGCAGGTACGGCCCGCGCAGATTGGTTTCCTGCACCCGGTCCCAGGTGGCCGAGTCCAGCGTTTCGAGATTCCGGAAGGGAATGCCGATGTTCCACGCAGCGTTGTTGACCAGCACGTCGCAGCGCCCGCCTTCGGCGATCGCAGCAGCGGCTGTGTTGATCGAGGCCTCGTCGCGTTGGTCGAGCTGCAGGATGCTGGCCTCACGTCCCGCCGCACGCACCAGCCCGGCGCTGGTCTCGGCCCGTTCTTGATCGCCCACGTAGGTCACTATCACGTCGGCGCCGGCCGCGGCCAGCGCTTCGCAGATGGCCCGTCCGATATCGCCCGACCCGCCGGTGACCACCGACAGCTTGCCTGTCAAGTCCATGATTCGCTGCCTCTCAGTTGGCTACCAGCTCGGCCATTGCCGCGAGCAGCGTCGGCGGGCCCGAGAGTTGCAGCACCGTCACCACGGTGTCGTCCCAGCGCCGCAGGTCTGCCGCGATTTTGTCCATCGGGCCGATGAGCGCGACCTCCTCGACCAGCTCGATCGGGATGGTCCCCGCTGCTTCCTGCTTGTGGCCGGTGAGGTACATGTCCTGCACTTCGTCGGCGATGTGCTGGTAGCCCATCCGGCAGAAGACGTCGTAGTGGAAGTTGGCGTCGCGGGCGCCCATGCCGCCCATGTAGAGCGCCAGCATCGGGCGGATCCGATTCGCTGCCCGCTCGATGTCGTCGTCGGGCACGACGCTCATCGGGCACACCACCTCGAAGTCGGCATCGGCGGGGATGCGACCGTCGTTACCGATCAGCGGCTTGCCCGCAGCGGCGAAACCGGCGTTCAGCGCATCGACGTAGAACTGGTTGTCCTTGGGAGCGAAGAACAGCGGCAGCCAGCCCTCGCACAGTTCGGCTGCGAGGGCCACGTTTCGGGGCCCCTCGGCGCCGAGGTAGATGGGCACGTCGGCCCGCAGCGGGTGCACGGTGGACTTCAGCGCCTTGCCGAGGCCCATGCCTCCCGGGTAGGGCATCTGGTAGTGGTCGCCGGTGAAGCTCACCGGCTTGTCGCGTTCGAGGATTGCCCGGACGATCTCGATGTACTCCCGGGTGCGGGCCAGCGGGCGGGGGTAGGGCTGGCCGTACCAGCCCTCGACGACTTGGGGGCCGCTGACGCCGAGGCCCAGGATGAACCTGCCGCCGCTGAGGTGGTCCATCGTGATCGCCGCCATGCCGACGGCGGCCGGTGTGCGCGCGGAGATCTGGATGATCCCGGTGCCGAGGCCGATGCGCTCGGTGTGGCTGCCCCACCACGCCAGCGGCGTCAGGGCGTCCGACCCGTAGGCCTCAGCGGTCCAGAACGAGTGAAAGTCGAGCTGCTCGGCGAGCTGCAGCGTCTCCAACGCATCGGGTGGCGGTCCAGCCGCCCAGTAGCCGACTCCTGTTGCAAGCTTCATGTCACGCCGCCTTGTGATTTCTCATACTGCAGGAGTGCCCAGTATGGGCGCTGGGGGTCAAGCGATTCTCAGCTTGGGGGTACAGTCCGCGCGCACGCGGCCGCTGGCCGCACGATTGGCAGGCGGACCGGAAGGAAAACGCCATGAGCACTGACCGCAGCGACGGCCCCACCAAGGTCGTCCTGGACGAATCCGAGATGCCCACCCAGTGGTACAACGTCGTGCCCGATCTTCCGGCACCGCCACCGCCGCCACTGCATCCGGGCACCCTCGAGCCGATCGGGCCCGACGACCTGGCGCCGCTGTTCCCCATGGGGCTGATCCTGCAGGAGGTCTCCGGCGAGTCCTATATCGACATCCCCGGCGGCGTGCTCGACGTGTACCGGCTGTGGCGGCCGAGCCCGCTGTACCGGGCCCGTCGGCTCGAAGCCGCGCTCGACACGCCCGCCAAGATCTACTTCAAGTACGAGGGCGTCAGCCCGGCCGGCTCGCACAAGCCCAACACCGCCGTGCCGCAGGCGCATTACAACCACGCCGAGGGCGTCACCAAGCTCACCACCGAGACGGGAGCGGGGCAGTGGGGATCGGCGCTGGCGTTTGCGACGGCGCAGTACGGCATCGAGTGCGAGGTGTGGCAGGTGGCGGCGTCGTACCGCCAGAAGCCGTACCGCAAGACGATGATGGAGATCTGGGGCGCCCGCGTGCACTCCAGCCCGTCGGAGGCCACCGAGTACGGGCGCTCGCTGCTGGCTGAAGACCCCGACCATCCCGGGTCGCTGGGCGTGGCGATCTCTGAGGCGGTCGCCACCGCGGCTGCTGACCCGAACGCCCGCTACTCCCTCGGCAGCGTGCTGAACCACGTGCTCATGCACCAGACGGTCATCGGCGAGGAAGCGCTGCTGCAGCTCGCGAAGGTGGGCGAGACGCCCGATGTGATCGTGGGCTGCACCGGCGGCGGCTCGAACTTCGCCGGGCTGGCGCTGCCGTTCCTGCGGGAGAAGCTGGCCGGCCGGATGGACCCGACCATCCGCTGCATCGAGCCGGCTGCCTGCCCCACGTTCACCCGGGGCGAGTACCGCTACGACTTCGGCGACCACGGCATGATGACGCCGCTGCTGAAGATGCACACGCTGGGGCACAGCTTCATTCCCCAGCCGATCCACGCCGGAGGGTTGCGCTACCACGGCATGTCGCCGCTGCTGTCGCACATCTACGAGCTCGGCCTCGTCGAGGCGCTGGCCATCCCGCAGGAGGAGTGCTTCGCTGCCGCGATCCAGTTCGCCCGCAACGAGGGCATCGTGCCGGCGCCCGAGCCCACGCACGCCCTGGCCGCCGCGCTGCGCGAGGCCGAGGCGGCGAAGCAGGCCGGCACCGAGCGCACGATTCTGACCGCCATGTGCGGGCACGGCCACCTGGACCTGCCGGCGTATGAGGCGTACCTGTCGGGCGCGCTCACCGATGTCGACCTGAGCGACGAGGCCATCGCGGAGGCCATGGCCGGTATCCCCGCAGTGGGCTGAGCAACCGTCTCGCACAATCGAGCCCGCCGCTGGGTTCAGGCCCAGCGCTGTCCTAGGGGTGGCAGGCTGAGGCTGTGGCCATCGAGCAGCGAGCGATTCCGTGCGTGCTGATGCGGGGCGGGACGTCACGGGGTCCGTTCTTCGCTGCTGAGGATCTGCCTTGCGAACTGGAGCTACGCGATGCGGTGCTGGCCGCAGTCATGGGCAGTCCGACCGGTCGCCAGATCGACGGGTTGGGCGGCGGCACGACGGTGACCAGCAAGGCAGCCGTGGTGGGACCGTCGTCGCATCCCGATGCTGACGTGGACTACCTGTTCGCCCAGGTCGACCCGGTCTGGGGCACGGTGGACACCAAGCCCACCTGCGGGAACATGCTGGTCGGCGTCGGCCCGTTCGCCATCGAGCACGGATTGGTCCCCGCAGGCGACCCGACCACCTCGCTGGTGGTGCGCAACGTCAACACCGGCAGCTTCATCGATGTGGTCTGCTGCACGCCCGGCGGTGAGCTGACCTACGGCGGCGACTGTGCGATCGACGGCGTCGACGGCACGGCCGCGCCGGTGGAGCTGCGATTCCGCGGCATCGAGGGCTCGGTGACTTGCTCGATGCTGCCGACCGGCTGCGTCAGCGAGACAGTCAGCGTCGGCGCCGTCGACGTCGAGGCCACGCTGATCGATGTGGCCATGCCGATGGTGATGGTGCGAGCGGCCGATCTGGGCAAGTCAGGCCATGAGGCCCCGTCCGAGCTCGAAGCCGACGCCGACTTCGTGGCCGCCATGGAGGCCATCCGTCGGGAGGCCGGCAGGCGCATGGGTCTCGGCGATGTGTCCCGCAGCGTGGTGCCCAAGTTCGGCCTGCTGTCGCCTGCCCGCCACGGCGGCACGATCACGTCTCGCTACTTCACGCCCACCCAGTGCCATCCGGCCCACGCGGTCTCGGGCGGCATCTGCGTGGCGGCGGCCGTAGCCGTGCCGGGCACGGTCGCAGCGGCGCTGAGCAGCTCATCGGCCGAAGATGCGGCTGGTCGTGAAGTCGGCAATGCTGCCGATGGAACTGAGCTGATCGACATGCAGATCGAGCACCCGAGCGGGTCGCTGGCGGTTGCGCTGGCCATCGAGCACGCACGCGGTGACGTACGCATCCTCTCAGGCGGGGTCACCCGCACCGCGCGCAAGATCATGTCCGGCACGGTCCACGTGCCCGCCGAGGTGTGGTCGCGCTGACCCGTTGATCGGCCTGCCCGCCGCTGGGCTGGTCAGTCCCAGTCGAGCCAGAGTTCCTCGGGTCCCCGGAAGGTGATGTTCGGGAACGTCTGGTAGTCCTGCGGCGGCAGCCGCAGCGACGGCACCACCTGGGTCAGGATCTCCAGCGCGATTCGGGCCTCCATGCGAGCAAGGTTGGCCCCCAGGCAGAAGTGGATGCCCTTGCCGAAGCTGATGTGGCGATGCGGGTCGGGCCGCGTGAAGTCGTAGTCGTCGACGTCGTACTGCTCGGTGTCGGCGAACGCGCAGGGCTCCCGGTTGGCCGCCGCGAAGTTCAGGAACACGCGCGTTCCCTTCGGCAAGTGCATCCCAGCAAGCTCGGTGTCACGGGTGGTGACGCGGCGCCAGGCCACCTGGCTGGAGTCGAACCGCAGGGTCTCCTCCACCGCTGTGGGGATGAGCGAGGGGTCGGCACACAGGGCGTCCCACTGGTCGCGCCGCGGCAGCAGGCAACGCAGCGTGTTGCACAGCAGGTTCGTGACCGGGTCGTGGCCCGCGAAGGAGATCCCGTAGATGATCGACTCCACCTCGCGGTAGCTGAGGCCGGTGCCGCCTTCGGGGTCGGGGTCGGCATCGTGCGCATCGAGCAGTTCCGAGCAGAAGTCGTCGGTGCGATTGCGATGGCGTTCGGCCACGAACTCCCGGCAGTAGCGCCAGTAGGCCAGCATTCCCTCGGCCATGTGGGCCTGCTCGGCGGGCGTGGGCTTGCCCCAGGCGAATGCCTTGCGGTTCACGCACCACGACTTGAGCATGAGGTCGTCGTCGGCCGGGAACCCGATGAAGCGGAACACGATCTCCGCCGGAAGCGGGAACGCCACCGCCTTCACGTATTCGGCTGGGGCGGGCCCCGCCAGCATCTCGTCGATCAGCTCAGTCGCTCGCGAGCGCATGTAGTCCTCGAGCGTCCGCAGGCGTCGCACCGAGAAGCCGGCCCGGGTGTGGACCCGGATGCGCCCGTGGTCGGGCTCGGCCCGGTTCGACATGACGGCCTGGGGGTCATAGTCGGCTGCCGACAGCACGTCTGCTGCTTCGGGCGCCAGGGGGAAGATCGGGTCCTGCACGTTGGACGAGGCGTAGGTGTCGGGATCCATGAACACCGCCTCGATGTCGGCCATGCGCGTCACCACGACGTGGCCCATCTCGGCGGCGTAGAAAACCGGGTGGTCTTCGCGCAGGCGTGCGGCGATGGGGTACGGATCGGCCAGGTACTCCTCGCTGAGCGGCGACCAGCTCTCGTGCACCGGGCAACCGGGCGGCGGGGGAGCCAGCCGTTCCGGTGCGGTGTGGTACGAGTCTGTGCTCACTGGGCTGTCTCCTTGCGGATTGCCGAGCGCTCGCCGGCTCCGGCAGCGCCTATCATCGTCGGCCCGCGGGCGATTGGCTCAGATGGTTAGAGCGCTGCCTTCACACGGCAGAGGTCACTGGTTCGAGTCCAGTATCGCCCACCCCTTCGACGCAGGTTGCCGTTCCGTGGTGCCGCCGTGCTCGGCGAGATGGGCCAGCAGCAACCCGGTGAACGCGCCAGGCGCTTCGTCGGTGACGAAGTGATTGATACCCCCGAGTTCGGCGAAGCGATACGGGCCGGTCACGAAATCAGCAGTCTTCTCGGCTGCCATGCGGCCCACCGTGGCGTCCTGATTCCCCCACACGAACATCGTCGGCACGCTCACCGGTGGTGTCTCGGCCGGCTGAAGCTGCGAGCTCCCTATGGCTCGGTACCAGTTCACAGCTGCATCGAGGGCGTCGCGTTCGCCCAGCGTGGCCAGGTAGGCGTCGATGTCGGCGTCGGGCACCGCGCCGTGAGCCATGGCCCGCCGCAAGGGCGCTGCATTGTCCGCGAGCAGGTTGTCGGTTGCCTCGGGCTTCTGGAATGCGCGGTGGTGCCGCGAGCGGTGCGGTTGATCGGGGTCGTCGCGCATCGCCGCAACGAAGGCCGCAGCGTGCGGCCGTGAGATGACGCTCAGCGAGTAGACACGCTCGGCGTGGTGCGCGGCGATGAACCACGCCAATGCGCCGCCCCAGTCATGCCCGACCACGTGGAATCGCTCTGCGCCGAAGCTGTCCGCGATCGCGAGCGCATCGGCTACCAGCAGTTCAGTGCGGTAGCTGTCGATGCCCTCAGGCCGTGCACCCGCCGAGTAGCCGCGCTGGTCGGGAGCGCAGGACCGGAAGCCAGCCGCCGCCAGCGCCGGCAGCTCGGCACGCCACGTGTGCCGGGTCTGGGGGAACCCATGCAACAGCAGCACAAACTGGCCGTCAGCCGGCCCCGCAACATCGGCAGTGAAGCGAAGCCCATTCGCCTCGATCACGGTGGTGGCAACGCCGTTCGCACTCGTCATCGTCACAGCCCTTCAGATGTTCAGAACTCCATCGCGTCGAGATCGTCGCACACGATGAGATGGCCTTCGTAACCGCCTTGACGGATTTCGGCCTCGAACTGCCGCTTCTCATCGAGGTTTCGGGGTGCCGGGACGAGGTGGGTCAGCATGAGGACCCCCGGGTCAGCTCGCTTCGCCATGGCGCCTAGGGCGACGGCATCGCTGTGGTAGTCGCCGATCGTCCGCGCGGTCGGATCGTTCGATCGTTCTACGAATGCATCAACGCGGAATACCTCATGTACGAGCACGTCGCATCCGCGTGCGAAGTCCTCGACTTCGTCGCAGACTCTGGTGTCGCCGGAGATGACCACGGCGCCGTCTGGGGTCTCGACCCGGTAGGCCACGGCAGGGTCGACGGGATGGTGATGCACGGTTCGGGAGAGCACGCGGACGTCGTCTCGCTCCCAGACGACAGTGGGCGCCGTGGTCGCATCGAAACCGGTGATTACCGGTGCCGGATAGGCCCTGCCGCTGTGATGGACGCGAACGGCAAGATCGTCGTCGTAGGGCTCAAGCATGCGGTTGAGAAAGCGAATGCACGGCCCGTTGGGCGCCACGCATGTCAGGTTCACCGAGTCCGGCCGGTTGAGCCAGGCACTGAAGATCACGTCGACGACGCCGGTGATGTGGTCGCTGTGATGATGGGTGAGAAAGAGCGCGCTGAGTCGGGCGGGATGGGAACCTGCCTCCGCGATCCGCAGTGCGGTGGCCCGGCCCGCATCGAATTGCAGGACAGTGTCGCCGTACTCGACCAAGACACCTGCGCCCGCGCGATGTGGAACCACAGGCGGGCTTCCCGTGCCGGTAATCGTGACTCGCGTCGGCATGTCCGAACCTCAGTGTTTGATCAGGCCGAGAATCTCGGCGCGAATCTGGTTGTACCGCGGCAGGCCTTTGGTGACGATCTGGTCACGGGGTTTCGGCAGGTCGTTGCGGATCTCGTCGTTGACGGTCGCCGGACGTGCGGTGAGCACCACGATCCGATCCGACAGGTACGCGGCTTCGTCGACATCGTGAGTCACGAACAAGATGGCCTTGCCTGACGCGGCGTGAAGCTCGAGGATGAAGTCCTGAAGCTCTGCTCGAGTCTGGGCGTCGACGGCAGCAAAGGGCTCGTCCATGATCATGAGGGGGGCGTCATAGGCAAGTGCGCGCGCAATGGCGACGCGTTGCTGCATGCCACCCGACAGCTGCCATGGGTACGACGTCTCGAACCCGGCGAGTCCTACGGAGGCCAAGGCTTCGTGAGCCTTCTGCTTCTGGGTGGCCCGGTTGTGGGACCTCCGCAGCGGCAGCATGACGTTCTCTTCGACGGTCTGCCAAGCGAGCAGCGATCTCGAATAGTCCTGGAACACGAATGCCATGTGCTCGGGCGGTTCGGTGACCTCGACTCCTTCGAGTCGCACGGAACCCGAGGTGGCCAGATCGAGCCCGCTTACAGCACGGAGCAGAGTCGTCTTCCCGGCGCCCGACGGGCCGAGCAGGCAAACGAACTCGCCCGGACCGACTCTGAAGTCGAGCTGGTCGAGCACATGCAGCGGCCCCTTGTCGGTCTGGAAGATCTTGTCGACCTTGGACACCGTGAGGAGTTCATGGCGGGATTCGTCGCCGGTCATCAAACATCCGTCCCTTTTGCATAGAACCAGTGGAGAATGCGCTTCTCGAACTGGGTGACGATGACGTTCAGCAGGTATCCGAGCGCACCCAGCATCGTGGCGGCGGCGAACATGTTGTCGAACTTGAAGGCCTCGTTCTCGGCGCGGAGATGGAAACCGATGCCGCGTGCCTCGCCCACCGATTGCACAACCACGAGCAGGATCACGCCGATCGACACCGACGTCCGCAATCCGGCGAAGATGTTCGGCGCAGCCGCTGGCAGGATCATCTTTGCGTAGCGGTCCCGGCGGTTGATCCGGTAGGACTTTGCGAGGTCGTGTACGGCTGGACTCACCCCAGCGACGCCGTCCATGGCGCCGAGCAGCAGCGGCCACAGCGCGCCGGACATGATCACGATGACGCTCGTGGTCGCGCCACTGCCCGCGAGGGCCACAATCGGCGTGATCAGCAGGATCTTCGGGATGCTGCGGATGAAATCGAGCAGCGGCCGAGTCGTGGCGCTTGCTCGGCGGCTCGAGCCGATGAGCACCCCGAATGCGATTCCGAGCACCAGGGTCACGCCGATGCCGAGCGCAATCGTCCACAGCGTCGGGAGGATGTCGGAGCCGAACCGCTCGAACCACCAGAACCCCGTCAGGGACTGCCATACCTCATAAGCCGGGGGCAGCCAGGTGCGGTCGCGGTTCGGCCACGGCCAGCTGAGGGCGCCGATCCAGTAGGCCACGAACAGCGTCGCCGGAACCCACGTCTTCAATGCCGCGTTGGCTACTCGCTCGTGGACACCAGCAGGGCCGAAGTCCTCGCTCGCGCCGACAACACCCCGATCGACGGGCACTGTCCTGGCGGCGCGGTCGTGGATGCTCAAGAACCCGATGGTCGCCTGGCCGGCGCTGCTTGCGGCCAGACGCCAGATTCCCAGACAGAACAACAGGCTCGCGCCCGCCACCGCGACCACCATCAGCAAGCCGTCGAGTGCGCCGTCGATCACCCCGCCAACGATTCGCAACACAATGACGACGACGGCCAGCGCAGCGGCTCTCAACGGCAGCGACAGCGCCTCACGTACAGCAGCCCGCGCTAGGCCCACCGTTGTTCCCGTCGCCGAGTCCAGGATCAGGATTTGCGCCTGATCCTGTCCGAGCGAGCACCCGCGACGGCCCACCAGAAGCACTCGGTTGTACACGTGCACGGCTGCTGCTGCTATCGACGCCAGCATCATCCCCGATGTCGGAACGTCGACGTCGAACAGTCTCCCGGCGGCGAGGCCGATGACACCGCCGACGAGGCCACACAACAGGACGACCGCGTAGTCCAGCAAGAGTGCGGCGACGAGCCGTTGGGGTGTGCGAACTGGGACCAGCGCGTCGTGGACGCTCGCCCGACCGGTGCGGGCCTCCACGGCCTTCATGACGCCACCGGACGATTGCTGGGATGCCACGCCAGGGTGGTGCGGTCAAGCCAGCCGACGAATTGATTCAGCAGGACTCCGAGAACGCCCGCCGCGAGAATCAAGGCGTACACCTCTGCGTACAGGTCGTCCCCGCGCGCGATCACCACTTCACGGCCGATTCCCGGCGCTGATCCCCAGTACTCGGCTGCCACGTTGACGGTCAGGGCGATCGAAGCCGCGAGTCGGATGCCCGTGATGATGAATGGCATCGCCGACGGCAAGGCCAGCTTGAACAGGCGGTCGCGGGGGCCGATGCGGTACGCGGTCGCGAAGTCGTGCAGCGTCGCGCTCATCGCCCGTGCGCCGTAGACCGACTGGATCATCACCGGAAATCCAGCCGCTGTGGCAACCAGGCCGTACTTCATTCGCACCGCTGAGCC
The DNA here is from genome assembly GCA_009843525.1 of Acidimicrobiales bacterium. Taxonomy (GTDB): domain Bacteria; phylum Actinomycetota; class Acidimicrobiia; order Acidimicrobiales; family Poriferisodalaceae; genus Poriferisodalis; species Poriferisodalis multihospitum. Next base: position 72,488 of record VYDH01000038.1, read on the forward strand.
GAACAGGCCCAGGAAGATGAAGATGAGCGCCACCCCCGGGATCGACCGCAGGAAGTCCAGGAAGCCCAGCGTCGAGTCGGCAAGAAACGACGATCGTCCGATGGCGAGCCCGATGGATACGCCGAGCACGATTGCCAGTGCGAGACCGATCGCCCAGCCCAGCGCTGTGGCCCGAACTGCGTGCCAGAAGTTGCCGTCCTGAACGAGACGGCCGAGCGCCGCGACAGCATCGGTGAACGAGGGGAACGTTTCCTTGTTGACGATGCCTGACCCCACACTCCATGCCGCAGCGACCGCCACGAAGACGAGGATCTGGGGCGTCCGCGTTCGGACGCCAGCGATCAGCGTCGACATCTCGTCGTCATCTCGTCACCGACCTTGGCGATGCGACCTCGGGCACGCAACAACCATTGATGATGGCCCGGACCATGAGCCCGGGCCATCATCAATGGTCAGTTCGTCAGTCGAAGACGTTCTCCACATCGACCGGGCCCTCGGTGAGCCCGAGCGCCTCGACCGTGGCGAAGATCGGGCCGAAGTCCCAATCGTCAACTGGGCCGCCGCCCACGTTGAGCGACAGGATTGATGTTGCTGCTTGTTCAGCATTCATGGACGTGATGTCTGGGAGCAGCGCCCGCCAGCGCGCCTCGTCCTCGTTGGCGTACGCAGCCGCTGCTCGCAGCGCTGCATTCCAATGTTCGACAAGATCTGCGTTCTCGGCGGCGAACCCGTCGCTGACGGCGGTCACGCCCACCGGGATGCCGTCGGGGTAGGCAGACAGCGTCGATCCGACGATCACGGCATCGTCGCCGACGACGCCGCCGGCGAAGGGATAGGTGAAGCAGGTCGCGTCGATGTCTCCTGCGAACAGCTTCTCTTTGAGATCGCCGTTCGACTCGCCCTGGATGTAGGTGGCGGCAGAATTCGGATCGGCGACCCCTGCATTGATCATCGCCTGCTTGATGATGACCGTGCACAGCGAGCCTGGCGAGCGGATGCCGATGTTCTTGCCGGCAAAGTCGGCGGGACTCGTGATGCCCGATGCTGGGTTGGCGACAAGCACCAGGAAGTCGTTGCCCGCCACGGCGGCGGTACGGACCGAGGCGATCTGGATCGGCTGGGCGGCGTTGGTGACCGACGTTGCCACAGGCACTGCAGCAACGAAGCCGAAGTCAATCTCGCCGGCAGCGAGTCCGGCCACGATTCCCGGCCCGTTCAACCCTTCGGCGAGCGACACGTTCAGGCACTCGGCTTCGAAGAGCCCGTTCTGGAGCGCATAGTTCAGCAAGTCGTTCGGGTTCACCGTGGCTGCGACGACATCGTGCATCTCGGAGCACACCATGTCGTCCATGTCGTCCTCCGCCGCCTCGTCCGACATGTCGTCCGTGTCGTCTGCGGCCGATTCGTCTGCCGCAGCGTCTGCTGCCGGATCCTCGTCCATGCCGTCATCGGAGTCGACGTCGCTCGCCGTGTCGTCCATGGCGTCGTCATCGGCCGTCTCGATGGAGTCTGCGGCAGCGGTGTCAGCTGCGGCTGTCCCCGTGTCGCTCGTGTCGGCGTCGTCCCCGCAGGCCGAGGCCACGAGAGCGGCCGCGAGGAGCAGGGCGAGCAGTCGCCAGAGTCGAGTGTGCATGATTCTCTCCCAGAACTCGTGAGCCCCGAATGGACCCGTCGGGCGCTCCGACACAGAAGGCGGGCCCTATCGGCGAACGCGGCCTGCGGCATTGAGTTCCCGCAGATGACCGTATGTCGGCCGCTTCATCAGCAAAGGAACTCTCTAATTATGTCGTGATAGTTTTTGATTATGGCCCGTGGCCGCCTCGGCCTGCTTGATGTCCGCTGCTTCGATGCCGTCGTGCGCGAGGGGTCGTTCCGGAGGGCCGCATCCGCGCTGCATCTGTCGCAGCCGGCGGTTTCAGTGCACGTCAAGAAGCTCGAACAAAGCCTCGGGACCCAACTGCTCCGGCGGACGACGCGTGGCTCGACGCTGACAGATGCCGGGACGGCGATGCTGCCGCACCTCAGGAGTCTCCTTCGCGCAGAAGAATCCACTCAGCAGCACGCCGCTGCAGTTGCCGGAAGACGGTTCGGAAGGGTTCGAGTTGCGGCCGTGAATTCTGCCCTGACCGGGCTCCTGCCCGAAGCCGTGCGGATGGTCCAATCCGATCATTCCGCCTTCGAAGTGGAAGTCGCAGAACTGACCTCAAAGGCAGTTGCTGACGGTGTGCATGACGGCACGTTCGACATCGGCCTCGCAGCTCACCCGGTTGATGCTTCGCCTCAATTGCGGGTCGAGACTCTGGCGCGCAGCGGATTGATGCTGGTTGCGCACGAGGATCACCCGTTGCTGCATGGACTGCCGGTCACGCGGGAGATAGTGGCCTCCGAGCCGTTCGTCACGCTGCAGCCCGGCTACACCCTGCGGGACCTCGCCACCGAGTACCTGCGCCCGTATCCGCTCAGAATCGCTGGCGAAGCACTCAATCACGACACCGTTCGACGTCTCGTCGCGGCGCGGCTCGGCGTGACGATCATGCCGAACATGACCTTCGAGATCGTGGGAAAGGGCCAGGGCCTCGGCGCGGTGCCTCTCGCTGACAGCGACGACATCATTCAGCTCAGCATGCTGCATCCGGGAGATCTCGCCGCCCCAGCAACTCGCGCCGTGTCCAGCGCCATACGCCGTGTGGCTCGACGGAGATTCGGCAGTACCGCTGCGGCGAGCGCCCACCAACCACTCAGAGAGCATTCTCCGCCGCGGCGAGAGCGGCCGGCCTAGTGGATGGCGGTGTCGGGGTAGGAGACGTGGACCGAGACAAGGGCCTGGCGACCTGAGCGGCAGATGTCGATGGCTCGTTCAAGCGCAGGTCGCAGCTCATCTGGCTCGTTGACATGCTGTCCGTGGCCGCCGTAGGCCTCGACCAGCTTCGGGTAATCGGGCACTGGCTCAAGGGAGCTGAGCGGCATCCTTGCGACCTGCGCGGCGGCACCCTCGGGGTACACCGCCAGCGTTGAGCGGCGAACGGCGTTCCAGACTCGATTGTCGGCGATGACGGTCAGCAATCCGAGCCCGAGTGACGCCGCGCCATGGTGCACAGCGAGCGGATTGGAGAACACATACGACCCGTCGCCCGTGGCCCAGATCACCAGCCTGGAAGGATCGGCGAGCTTGGCACCCAGAGCGGCGCCGCCGCCCCATCCCAGACCACCCGAGATTGCCGGACCGAAGAAGCTGCGCGGTCCCCTGAACGACATCACTGCCGGGGCCAAGCCGAGTTCGTTCACGACGGTTGCGTCGCTGCCGATGATTTCGCTCAGCGTGCCGCTCATGAATTCAGGCGACATCGGTTGGCCGCCCGGATCCTGCCCGACCGCAACCTCCCGATCCCGGCGCGTACGCAGCTCCGCGACGAGTGCCGCGCGCCTGCGCTGGGTCGGATCGGCATCCGCGAACCCGATGCGGTCGAGTTCGGCGGCCAGCGCCTTCAGACCGGCCGAGGCCGCAGAGGTGATGGTCACATCGCTGCGGAACGATCGCACTGGCGTGCCGGAGAACAGCGGATCGGGGCCGATCTGGATGAGGCGGGCATCAGGACGGGGTCGCATGGCGTTGGGCACCCACGGCACCATCGAGTCGATCACGACGACGCAGTCCGATTTGCCGAGCAGTTCGGCTGGGTTCTCGCCCGCGTACATCGGATGTTCGGTGGAGATCGCCACGCTCGTCCGCCAGAACTGAACGACTGGCAGCGCAAAGCGGTCTGCTGCCGGTCCAAGCGCGTCGAAGAGATCAGGCCCGCCTCCCGACGTGATGACGAGCGGTGTTTCAGCCTTGGCCAGCAGGCGAGCCGCAGCCTCGACCGCCGCCGGGTCGGGATGCGGCGGCGCCGGTGACTCCACGCTGCGCTCGCCCAGCGTGAATCCCTCGGGCAGCGCATCGGCCAGCACTTCCCGGGGCAGGCTCAAGTACACCGGGCCGGCGGGCTGGGCCTGTGCAATCGCCAGCGCCCTGTCAACCTGATCCACCACCTGTTCGCCGGCGCGTAGCTCGTAGTCCCACTTCACGAATTCGCGGACGACGCCTCCCTGGTCGAACATCTCCTGGCCCCAGTGGATGGGAGCGTTGCGGCTCCCCAGTCGGCCCTGCTCGGTGATGGGCGTGCGGCCCGAGGCAAACAGGATCGGCACCCGGCCCCGTGAGGCGTTCATCAGCCCCATCAAGGAATTGGCCACGCCCACGTTCACATGAACCATCACGCACTGGGGCCGTCCGGTCATCAGCCAGTAGCCGTGCGCCATTGAGGTCGCGACGGTTTCGTGAAGAACCTCGACCGTTCGAGGCATGGACAGCGGACCGTCGGCGTTCGCAGCAAGCGCTTCGATGACCGGGGCAAAGTCCGTTCCCGCATTGCCGAAGATCCACTCCACACCGCGATCGGCGAGCACAGTCAGAAAGGCCTCAGAGACTGTGCTGGGATGGGCGGCCAAGGGAGCACTCATAGCCGGCACAGCCTTGCAGATCGGCAACAGCGGAAGCCGCGGCAGCCTGTTCTCTGGCGTTCCTGAGACGCGAGTTGGATCGGTTGTCGCGACCTAGCGAATATGGTCGCCTCCGGAATCCAACAGGGCAAGCGCCGCGAGTGTGCCGGCGTGACCAATGCGGGAAATCTCAGCGGGAGGAGGCTGCAGTGATCATCGACTGCCACGGCCACTACACCACCGCCCCGCAGCAGTTGGGCGAGTACCGCGACGCGCAGCGGGCTGCGCTCCAGTCAGATCCGGTACATGTCGGCGCCAAAGGCGTGCTCGACATCAGCGATGACGAGATCCGCAACAGCATCGAGCAGAACCAGCTTCGCTTGCAGCGTGAGCGCGGCTCAGACCTCACGATCTTCTCGCCGCGGGCGTCGTGGATGGGCCACCACGAGGGCAACGAGCACACCTCCCGGTTCTGGTCAGAGCACTGCAACGACCTCATCCGCCGGGTCTGCGACCTCTTTCCGGGGAACTTCGTGCCGGTCTGCCAGCTCCCGCAGTCGCCCGGCGTGCCCATCGACAGCTCGGTGCGGGAACTGCGCCGCTGCGTCGAAGAGATGGGCTTCATCGGCTGCAACGTCAGCCCCGACCCCTCTGGTGGTTATTGGACCGGCCCGCCGCTGAGCGATCCGTACTGGTGGCCGCTGTGGGACGCGATGGCCGAGCTGGACGTGCCCGGGATGATCCACGTCAGCGGCACGTGCAACCCGAACTTCCACGCGACCAGCTCGCATTACCTGGGTGCCGACACCACAGCGTTCGTTCAGATGATGATGAGCGACCTGTTCGCCGACCACCCCGGCCTGCGCTTGGTGATTCCGCACGGCGGGGGTGCGGTGCCGTATCACTGGGGTCGGTTCCGGGGCATGGCCCAGGACATGGGCCTGCGGCCCCTCGACGAGTCGCTGCTGGGCAACGTGTATTTCGACACCTGCGTGTATCACCAGCCCGGCATCGACACGCTGGTCGAGGTGATCCCGCCGCAGAACATCCTGTTCGCGTCGGAGATGGTCGGCGCGGTGCGCGGTATCGACCCCACCACGGGCTTCAACTACGACGACACCAAGCGCTACATCGACGCCGCCGACATCAGCGACGATGCCCGCCGCATGATCTTCAGCGAGAATGCCCTGCGGGTGTACCCGCGGCTGGCTGGGGCCCTGGAAGCCCAGAAGAGCGCCGCAGCGGCGGCAGACCGGGAGGGATGATGGCGGCCCGACATGTCGTGAAGCGCACCATCGAGCGGGCCGACAGTGAGGTCATCGTGGGCCTGGGCGATGCCGGCACCGCCACCGTGCACGAGGCCATCGGCCGCCGCGGGTACCTCGGCCCCGATCTGCGTCCCATCCAGCAGGGCACCAAGGTCGCAGGTTCGGCGGTGACTGTGCTGTCGCATCCCGGCGACAACATCATGATTCACGCCGCTGTGGAGATCTGCCAACCGGGGGACCTGCTGGTCGTCACCAACACGGCACCGTCCACGCACGGCATGTTCGGCGACCTGCTGGCGTCGTCGTTGATGGCTCGCGGCGTCGTGGGCCTCGTGATGGACGCCGGAGTCCGCGACACCCTGGACCTGCGTGCCATGGGCTTCGCGGTGTGGAGCCGGCACGTGTCATGCGAGGGCACGGTCAAGAACACCCCAGGCTCGGTGAACGTTCCCATCAGCATCAACGGCGTCATCATCGAACCGGGCGATGTCATCTGCGCCGACGACGACGGCGTGGTGGCGGTGCCCCGCAGCGAAGCCGACTGGGCGCTCGAGCAATCCAACGCCCGGCTGGAAAACGAAACGGTGAGCCGTGCCCGCTTGCAAGCAGGCGAACTGGGGCTCGACATGTACGGGCTGCGCCAGAAGCTGATCGACCTCGGCGTGGAGTGGATCGAGTGAGTGCAGGCCCTCATGACCCGGCAGCCTCGGGCGTTCGCTGCATGGTCATGCGGGGCGGCACCTCCAAGGGCGCCTACTTCGTCGCCGGCGAGCTTCCCGACGACCCCGACGAGCGTGATTCGCTGCTGGCGCGAGTGATGGGCTCGCCCGACCCGCGCCAGATCGACGGCATCGGCGGCGCGCATCCGTTGACGTCCAAGGTGGCGCTGGTGTCGCCATCGTCTGACCCCGACGTTGACGTGGACTACCTGTTCCTGCAGGTCGGCGTCGACGATGGCTCGGTCAACGACCGGCAGAACTGCGGCAACCTGCTGGCTGGTGTGGGGCAGTTCGCAGTGGAGCGCGGACTCGTCGCCGTCAGCGGCGCCGGGGCTGAGGTACGGATTCGCATGGCGAACAGCGACTCGGTCGCGACGGCGTCTTTCCCGCTTGACGTGGGACTTCCGGTCTATGACGGCGACACCGCGATCTCCGGCGTGCCGAGCACGGCGGCCGAGGTACGTCTCGACTTCGAGGCCACCGCGGGTTCGACGTGTGGGGCGCTGCTGCCTACCGGTGCCGTCGCCGATGCGATCGACGGCATCGAAGCAACCTGCATCGACAACGGCATGCCTACGGTTGTGCTCCGGGCGGCTGCTCTGGGCATCGCCGGCGCCGAATCGCCAGCCGCACTTGAGGCCAACGAGCTGTTCCGGCGACGCTTGGAGAACATCCGCCTACGGGCTGGCGAGCTGATGAAACTGGGCGACGTCAGCACCACGACCGTGCCGAAGATGACGCTGGTGTCCGCGCCTCGGGCGGGCGGCCACATCTGCACCCGCACGTTCATCCCGCACCGCTGTCATGAGGCCATCGGTGTGCTGGGCGCGGTCAGCGTGGCCACTGCCCTGCGCCTGCCGGGCGGCGTCGGCGCAGAGCTCCTGGAGCCCGGTGACGACCCCGATCTTGTCGAGATCGAGCACCCCACCGGTACGTTCATCGCCCGCGTCGAGCTCGCAGACGGCCCCACAGGCCCCGTCGTCGGCCGTTCAGGCATCGTCCGCACAGCCCGCAAGCTGTTCGACGGCATCGTCTTTCCCAGGAGCGCCTCATCGGGCGATAGCGAATGAAGGCACGCACGATCCTGCCGCCGCACCCCGAGCCGCACGCTCCCACGGCGTTCACACCGCCTCCGGGCGCCACCGATGCCCATTGCCACATCTTCGGCCCGGCGCACCGGTTCCCATTCGCCCCCGAAGCCACCTACACACCGCCCGATTCCGGCATCGACGACTTCGAGGTGCTGCAGCAGCGCCTCGGGCTGTCGCGGGCCGTTTTCGTGCAGGCAAGCTGCCATGGCACCGACAACGCCGCCATGGTGGACGCGCTCGTGCGAGGCAAGGGCCGCTATGCCGGCGTGGCGATGATCGACGAGTCGTTCGGCGAGGCCGACATCGGCGCGCTGCACGATGCCGGGGTCCGCGGCACCCGCTTCAACTTCGTCGCTCACCTCGGCGGCGCGCCCGAGCTCGACGTGTTCTGGCGCCTCGTCGACCGGGTGCAGCCGTTCGGCTGGCACATCGTGCTGCATTTCGATGCGAAGGATCTGCCGCGCTACGCCGAGTTGCTCGACCGGATGCCCTGCCCGTACGTGATCGACCACATGGCCCGGGTCGACGCTGCCGCCGGGCTCGGCCAAGAGCCATTTGAGGCGCTGCTCGACCTGATGAGGGACGAGCGCGCATGGGTGAAGGTGTCGGGCGCCGAGCGGCTCACCGCCGGCGGAACTCTGCCGTATGACGACGTCGTGCCCTACGCCCAAGCGCTCATCGCAGCTGCACCAGACCGGATCCTGTGGGGCACCGACTGGCCCCATCCCAACGTGCGCCACATGCCCGACGACGGCGATCTCGTCGACACCCTGGCGGCGTTCGCCCCCGACGAGTCGACCCGCAACCTCATCCTGGTCACCAATCCAGAGACGCTCTACGACTTCGGCTAGGGACGGCGGATGAAGACGCAGGTGGTCATCGTGGGTGCCGGACCGGCGGGAACGCTGCTGTCGCACCTGCTGGGCCGAGCAGGCGTCTCCCATGTCGTGCTGGAGCAGCAGTCACGGGCCTACGTGCTGGCACGCATTCGCGCTGGCGTCCTGGAATGGGGCTCGGTGGAGATCCTGCGGGATGCGGGGCTGGCCGAGCGCATGGACCGCGAGGGCCAGGTCCACGACACGATCAACATCGCGTGGCGTGGCTCGGAAATGCTGTCGATCGACTCCCATGAGCTGCTCGGGCGCCGGATGATGGCCTACGGCCAGACCAACATCCAAGAGGATCTCTACGAGGCAGTAGATGCAGCGGGCAACACGATCATCTTCGAGGCCCACGACGTACAGATCAGCGACCCCGCCCGCCGGCCGTCGGTGACCTTCGTGGCCAACGGTGTCAGCGAGCGCATCGACTGCGACTTCGTGGCTGGCTGCGACGGCTCTCATGGCGTGAGCCGCACCGCCATCCCGGCCAGCGTCCGCACCGAGTTCGAGAAGGACTATCCCTTCGGCTGGCTCGGCATCCTCTCGGAAACCCCGCCGCTGCCGCACTTGCTGTATGCCAACCATCAGCGGGGTTTCGCGCTGTGCAGCATGCGCAACCCGATGCTGAGCCGGTACTACGTGCAGTGCCCGCTGACTGACACCATCGACGACTGGCCCGACGACCGCTTCTGGACTGAGCTGCTGACTCGCATCCCTGCCGACAAGGCGGCGCTCGTCGAGACCGGACCGTCGATCGAGAAGTCGATCGCTCCACTGCGCAGCTTCGCCTCCGAGCCCATGCGCTACGGCAGCCTCTTCCTGGCCGGCGACGCAGCGCACATCGTGCCGCCAACCGGTGCCAAGGGCCTGAATCTGGCGATCTCCGACGTGCATTACCTGGCGCGGGCCTTCGTCGATCACTACCAGCGTGGCGACGACGGCTACCTCGACAGCTATTCAGAGATGGCGTCGCGGCGGGTGTGGGGCGCCATGCGGTTCTCGTGGTCGCTCACGATGCTGCTGCACCGGTTCCCCGACATGAGCGACTTCGACCAGCGCGCGCAGGAGCAGGAGCTGTACCACCTGTCCACGTCGCAGTCGGCCCAGATCGCCTTCGCCGAGCAGTACGTCGGTCTGCCGCTCGAGGTCTAGCGCTGCCGTGCTTCCCGCTCTTGTTCGCTTCGCTCACGGGCCGCTCGGGCCACGGCTTCGCCTAGCGGCTCGGCCTCTGGCGTTCTGCAGGATCAGCAGGCCGTTGCCGGTGTTGGAGGTGGGCACGTGATGCATGCGGAACACCTCGTCGACTTCATCGTCGAGCACGCCCCGCATCACGAACCACATCACCAGCTCGATGCCCTCGGAGCCCGCCTCGCGGATGTATGCAGTGTGGGGGCGCAGGCAGCCGGTGTCGGGCTCGGCGACCAGTTCGTCCATGAACGCCAGATCGAACTCTGCATTGACCAAGCCGGCCCGCTCCCCTTGGAGCTGGTGCGACATGCCGCCGGTGCCGAAGACGGCAACCTTGAGCGAGTCGGCATCGGAACCGGCGTAGCTGTCGAGCGCTCGCCGGATCGCCCGCCCGAGACTGAGGCATCGCTTGCCTGACGGCGGCGGGTACTGGATGACGTTGACGCAGATCGGGATGACCCGGCACGGCCAAGCGTCGGGCTCGCCGAACATGACCGACAGCGGCACCGTGAGGCCGTGGTCGACGTCCATCTCGTTGGCGATGGTGATGTCGAACTCGTCGCCGATGAGCGACTCCGCAATGTGCCAGGCCAGCTCGGGATGTCCCTGCACCGTCGGGACCTGCCGGGGTCCGTAGCCCTCATCCGCTGGTTGGAACTCGGCCGCTACGCCGAGAGCGAAGGTCGGGATGAGCTGCAGCGAGAACGCCGACGCGTGATCGTTGTAGACGACGATGCAGACATCAGGCTGCTGTGCGGCCATCCACTCGCGGGCCGGCTGAATCTTCTCGAAGTAGGGGCGCCAGTAAGGCTCGTCCTGCTTGCCGTGGTCGATGGCAGCCCCGACCGCGGGGACGTGTGAAGTGCCGATGCCGCCGACGACTGTGGTCATGGCGTGCCCCCTGCAGAGCCGCTTGTCGCTGCGGACTCGCCGACGCGACGGTTGCCCTCGATTGACCGGCCGCCGTCGATCATCATCTGCGTAAATTCCTGACCGCTGACACCCGACATCGCGCCGCCGACGTCTTGCATCGACAGCCCGTCCAAGATCGCCAGCTTGAACGTGTAGTAGATGTTCCCGCCCTGCTGGAGCATCCCCAGCCAGTCCCGCTCCAAGACCGCCTGGCGCTGCTCAGGCGAAAGATCGAACCCGTCGACGTAGGCGGCCTCGTCTGCCCGGAATCGCTCCCGGTTGGCCTCGGCGTTCAGGCTCATACAGAACATGTTCAGGTGGTAGCCCTGCTGCGACCGCCGGCCGTCGAAGACGTACGTCCCAGGAATGTCGTCGTAGTCGCGTGTCGTCGCCATGGCGCCCCCTCGGCCAACCGAGGCTATTGACTTCAGATTCTGCCCGGTAGGTCTGTTTGCGCCGAGCGATCAAATCGGAATCGTCACAAGGTCCGCCTAGGGTCGGGGCCGCCAGCGGACAGGGGAGTGCGGTGAAGATCATCCTTGCCGGAGAGGGCGCTATTGGGCGCAAGCACATCGCTGCGCTGCAGCGGATTGACGATGTCGAGGTGGTCGCCATAGTGGGCGGCCTCGCCGACGACACTGAGGCGTTCGCAGACGAGTTCGGCATCGAGCGGTGGACGACCGACCTGGCCGAAGCGTTGGCGCTCGACGCCGATGCGGCGATCCTCGCAACCCCGACACAGATGCACGCAGCCCAAGCCATCCAGACCATGCGGGCGGGCAAGCACGTGCTGGTCGAGATCCCGATGGCCGACAATCTCGCCGACAGCTCCGAGCTGGTGCGGACTCAGCAAGAGACCGGCGTCACCGCGATGGTCTGCCACACCAGACGTTTCAACCCGAGCCATCAGTGGATGCACGACCGCATCAGCCGTGGCGAGCTGACGCTGCAGCATCTCGTGGTGGAGACGTACTTCTTCCGGCGCGAGAACCGCAATGCCATGGGCAAGCCCCGCACGTGGACCGATCACCTGCTGTGGCACCACTCGTGTCACACCGTCGATCTCTTCGGCTACCAGACGGGCGAGCCGATCACCGCCGGATGGGCACAGCAGGGGCCGACGCACCCCGAGCTGGGCATCGCCATGGACATGACCATCGGCATGAGCGTGCCGTCGGGGGCGCTGTGCACCCTGTCGCTCTCGTTCAACAACAACGGTCCGCTCGGCACGTTCTTCCGCTACATCTGCGACAACGGCACCTACATCGCCCGCTACGACGACCTGGTGGACGGCTACGACAACCCTGTCGACCTGGCGGGCGTCGCGATCTCCAGCGATGGCATCGAGCTGCAGGACCGGGAGTTCATCTCGGCGATCACCGAGGGGCGTGAGCCCAACGCGTCAGTCGCCCAGTGCCTTGGCGCGATGGAGACCATCGACATGCTGGAGAAAACCATCGCTGAGCGCTGAGAGCGCTGGTCGGATTCAACGCCGGCAAGAGCCGATCCCAAGCGGGTCACGACCGTTGATGACACAGGCACATACCTTGACGCGCTATCAAATGGGCCATGGCGGAACTGCGGAAGCCTGACGCCGAGTTCCCTGCCTATGACGAAGCGTTCGACCGCGACGGCTCCGTCCGGCCCCTCTATGCGGCCATCGTGGAGCGCTTCTCCAACTTCGACACGGCCGAGCTGCGGCGCCGCGAGGGCATCATCGAAGAGGAATTCCGCCGCCAGGGCATCACCTTCACCGTGTACGGCGATTCGCAAGGCACCGAGCGGACCTGGCCGATGGACTTGTTCCCCCGGCTCATCGCCGCAGCAGAGTGGCGCGAGATCGAGCGGGGCCTCTCACAGCGCGTCACCGCGCTGAACAGGTTCCTGGCCGACATCTACACCGGCGAGGGCGCAGCGATGGCCGACGGCGTCGTGCCTGCGTGGCTGGTGCAGTCATCGGACGGATTCGAGCGCAATGCCTTCGGCGTCAGCGTGCCCCACGACGCCCACTGCGTCATCGCGGGCATCGACCTGGTGCGCGATGCCGAGGGCCAGTACCGGGTGCTGGAGGACAATCTGCGCAACCCCAGCGGGATCAGCTACGTCATCGAGAACCGGGCGGCGATGACCAAGGCGTTTCCCCGCGTGTGGGAAGACCACACCGTCGAACCGGTGAGCCAGTACGGCCGGATGCTGCGCACGGCACTCGAATCCGTGGCGCCCACCGGGTCCGGCGACAAGCCGCTCATCGTCATCCTGACGCCGGGCATCTACAACTCGGCCTACTTCGAGCACGCCTTCCTCGCCCGCGAGATGGGCGTGGAGCTGGTCGAAGGTCCCGACCTCGTGGTGGACGAGCATGTCGTGTACCTGCGCACCATCGAGGGGCTGGTGCCGGTCGACGTGATCTACCGCCGCATCGACGACACCTTCTTGGACCCGGTCTCGTTCCGCCCCGATTCGACGCTGGGCGTGCCGGGGCTGCTCGGCGCCATGCGCGCGGGCACGGTGACGGTGTGCAACTCGATCGGCAACGGCGTGGCGGACGACAAGGCCATCCATCCCTACGTCACCGACCTCATTCGCTACTACCTGGGCGAGCAGGCGATCCTGCCCAACGTCGAGACCTACGTGATGTGGGAACCCGACCAGCGCGAGGCGGCGTTCGACCGGCTCGACGAACTGGTCATCAAGCCCGTCGGCGAGTCGGGCGGCTACGGCATCGTCATCGGCCGCGACGCATCCGATGAGGAGCTGGCGGACGCACGGGCCGAGATCGAGCGCGACCCGCGCAACTGGGTGGTGCAGGAAGTGGTGGAGCTGTCGACGCTGGCCTCCCTGTGCGACGACGTGCTCGAGCCGCGCCACCTCGACCTGCGGCCGTTCGTGATCACCGGTGAGCGGACTCAGGTGTTCCCCGGCGGCCTGACGCGCGTGGCCATGCGCAAGGGCTCGCTGATCGTGAACTCCTCGCAGGGCGGCGGCTCGAAGGACACCTGGGTGCTGGCCGACGGCGCCCACTCGAACGGCGCCTCGGCACAGGACGCCGCCCGATGATCCTGGCCCGCCACGCCGATTCCCTGCTGTGGGCCGGTCGTTACCTGGAGCGGGCCGACACCATCGCCCGCTGCGTGTCTGTGGAGACCAACGCGGTCATGCACCGCCAGGCCACCGAGGCCCGGCTGGCGTCGCGCCGGCTGGTGCAGGCTCTGGGGCTGCAGGACGAGTTCGTCGCCGCGCAGGTCGGCACCGGCCCGTATGCCGTCATGGACTTCCTGGTCTCGGACGACTCGCATCCCGGCTCGGTAGTGTCGGCCGTCCAAGCCGTGCGGGAGAACCTGCGCATCGTACGCGATCGCATCCCGGTGGAACTGTGGGAAGAGGCCAACAGCCTCCACATCCTGATGCAGAGCGCCAAATCGGTGGGTGCTGCCGCCCGGGAGCAGACCGGCGGCGAGGTGTCGCGCATGTCGGTGATCACCGCCCGGCGGGGGTGCCGCTCGCTCAGCGGCGTGATGACCGAGTCGATGAGCCGTGACGAGGGCTACGCGTTCATGGAAGCGGGCCGGCTGCTCGAGCGGTCCATCCTGACGGTCGAGCTGCTGAAGTCGGGCCTCGGGACCGGCAGCGATGTCTTCGACGGCAACCGGCTGCTGGCGTTCACACATTCTCTGCAGGCCGCGAAACGCGAGCTCGGCCACTCGCCCGGGTGGCACGCAGTGGCGAAGTTCCTGCTGCAGCACGAGCACCTGCCCCGCTCGGTGCTGTGGTGCCTGGGCAGGGTGGAGCAGCGCCTGGACGACCTCGCGGCAGCCGCGGGAGCGGTGGCGACGCCCCGGCGGCGCGCCGGCGCGCTGCGGGCGCACCTGGAGTACGGCGAGCTGGACCAGCTGCTCGCCGAACCCGAGGCCGAGCTGTCGTACTTGGGCTCGTCGCTGGCCGAGCTGGCCGGCGATGTGCATGCCAGCACGGTGGCCAGATCGGGCTTCGCCGAGGTCCACGCACAGTTCGTGCGGCCCGGCGACGGCACGGGCAGGCCGCGATGAGGCTCGACATCGCCTACCGGCTGCACTTCACCTACGCCGAGCCTGTGTCGGAGTCGCAGAACGAGATCCGCGTGAGGCCCCGTGACGATCTGCGCCAGCGAGTGCTGTCGTACCGGTTGACCACAACGCCAGCGACCCGTGTGCTGCAGATGCGCGACTACTTCGGCACGACGGTCGACCACCTGGGCATACGCGGGTCGCACGACGACCTGCTGGTGCTGGCCGAGGCATCGGTGGAGACCACCCCGACCGACGAAACCCCCGCACCGGTGAGCTGCGAGCGGCTGGACGATCAGCAGTTCGTCAACTCCCACATCGAGTATCTCGCTCCGTCCCAGCATGTGCAGTGGGGCGAACTGGTCAACGAGGTGGCCTCGTGGGCCGTCCGCAGTGCAGCCGATGACGTGTGCGAGCGCGTGCTCGCGGTCGCCCAGGCCGTGCCCACGGTGCTCACCTACGAGCGAGGCTCGACCGCTATCGGCGTGACGCTGGAGGAGCTGATCGACGGCGGGCGGGGGGTCTGCCAGGACTTCGCGCACCTTGCGGTGGGAATGCTGCGGTGTACCGGCATCCCGGCGCGCTACGTCTCGGGCTACTTGTTTGCGCTCGATGAGACACGCCCCGACCACGACGCTGATGGCGATCCGGATTCGGCGGGCATCTCGGTGCAGACCCACGCTTGGATCGAGGCCGCGGTGCCCGGCTACGGGTGGCATGCGCTCGACCCCACCAACGGCGGGCTCGTCGGCGAACGCCACGTCGTGATCGGTTACGGCCGTGACTACAACGATGTCCCGCCGGTGCGCGGGGTGTTCAACGGAGCGGCCGACGCCAAGGTTGACGCGGAGGTGATCATCGCCCAGCCGACGGCACCGGTCTCGATGGTGACCGAGCCGATCCGCCGGCAGGCCCGAGTCGCGGTGAGCCCTCCCGCGGATGGGGCGGCCCAGCAGCAGGCCGCACAGCAACAGCAGCAGCAGTAGCGGCCGGGGCGGCTACCAGGGGTCGATGGGGTGCTTGCGCCCCTCGCGCGGTGCCGGCGCCGGGAACGTCGCCAACAGGCGGGCGATCAGGTCGCGCGTCTCGGCCGGATCGATGATGTCGTCCAGCAGGAACGACCGGGCGAACTCCAGGCCGGTGTTGCGTTCCTTCCATTCTGCGACGCGCCGATCGCGGATCTCGCGCTGGGTTGCGTCGTCGGGCGCAGCCTCGAGTTCGTCGCGGTACACGATATTCACCGCGCCCTCGAGGCCCATGCCGCCGAATTCGGCAGTCGGCCAGCCGACATACAGGTCGGGGTCGAGAGCGTCGGAGCCCATGGCGTAGTAGCCGAGGCCGTACGCCTTGCGCAGGATCACGCCCAGGATCGGCACGTCGGCAGCGCTGATCGCCACCAGGGTGCGGGCGCTGTGACGCACGATCGCAGACTTCTCCGCAGCCGTGCCGATCATGAAGCCGGGGGTGTCGCACAGGAACAGCAGCGGCAGGTCGTACGCATTGCACAGCTCGACGAAGCGCGAGAACTTGGCCGAGCCTTCCGAGTCGATGGCACCGGCACCGAACATCGGGTTGTTCGCCAGCACGCCGATGCGGTGCCCCTCGATGCGGCACAGCGATGTCGACAGGCATCGCCCGAAGAGCGGGCGAAGCTCCATCACCGAGTCTTCGTCGGCCAGGATCTCCACGATCTTGCGCACGTCATAGGCGCGCCGGGGGTTCTCGGGCACCATCGTGCGCAACGGGGTCTGGTCGTGGGCGACCGGCGGCGGGGGAGCTGCCACGTCGGTGAAGTACGACAGGTACCTGCGAGCTGTCTGCAGGGCCGCTGTCTCGTCGTCGACCACCAGATCGACAGCACCGGTCCGTTCATGCAGCGACATGGGGCCGAGTTCTTCGGGGGTCAGATCCTCGCCGGTCGCCGACCTCACCAGCGGCGGCCCCGACAGTCCCATCGTCGAGTCCCTGGTTGCGATCACCACGTCGGAGGTGCCGGCGATGTTCGCCTGCCCTGCGAAGCTCGGTCCCGACAGGATCGTGACAATCGGCACCAGTCCCGACATCTTTGCGAGCTGTATGAAGGTGGTCACCGTGCCGCTGGCGTAGTACAGCTCGGTGGCCCGGGCCCCGGCGCCCTCCGACCAGAAGATGACCGGCCAGCGGTTGCGCTCGGCCACCTCCATCATCCGGTCCACCTTGCGATGGTTGTGCGGGCTCTGGCTGCCGCCCATCACCGTGTAGTCGTAGAGGCTGTTCGGTTAGTTGTTGCTGATTGTGGATCGGATGGCCGTTCGGGGGGT
>VYDH01000007.1 GCA_009843525.1 Acidimicrobiales bacterium
GTGCGGCGCTCCTCGGGGCGTCGAGCGAGGGCGGGGCTTTGGTCGCGGCCATGGCAGCTCGGGCGGCAGCGGGACCGCCGACGGGGGGCGCTGCACCATCGGTGCCGCCACGGGCTGGCGCTGAGGCGGGCGGCGCAGCCTCGGGCGCTCCAGCACCTAGCGCTTCGTCGGCGAGCAGGCCCACCAGCGACGTTTCCAGAGTCAGGCGGCGGTCGGCCGATTGGGGCATCTGCGCCAGGGCGCTGCCGAGCGCCTCGAGTGCCCGCACGTTTCTGCGGCGGCCCATCACGTCGCTCAGCTCTCGCGCCGAGACGATGTCGGCTTGCGGCAGCTCAGCGGGCTCCACACTTGCGCCCACCAGGAACATGTCACGCAGGCGGCGTGCGGTGCGCTCGGCCAGATCACGGGCGTCGACGCCAGCGGCCGTGGCCTCGGCCACGGCGATGAGCGTCGCGGCCAGGTCGGCGCGTGCCAGCGCCTGCACCAGCGCGTTCACATCGGCGCGATCGTCGGGGATGCCGCCGGCCGCCAGCACCGTGTCGAGCGCCGAGAGCGCATCGCGCACCGACCCGGCACCCCGTTCGGTCACATAGTCGACGACGGCATCTTCAACCGGCGCACCTGCCGCTTCGGCAATGGCTCGCACATGCGGCGCCATCTCGTCCGCACCCACCAGCGACAGCTCGTACTGCTGGGTGCGGCTGCGGATGGTGGGCAGCACCTTGTTCGGATCGGTGGTGGCCAAAATGAACACGACGTGCGACGGCGGTTCCTCCAGGGTCTTGAGCAGCGCATTGGACGCCGCCGCAGAGAGCATGTGCACCTCGTCGAGCAGGTACACCTTGCGCCGCCCGGAGCTAACCAGGGCCGCCTTCTCGGTCATGTCCCGGATGTGATTCACCGAGTTGTTGGAGGCAGCGTCGAGCTCGATGAGGTCCATCGAGGTGCCCGCGGCAACGGCAGTGCAGCTGTCGCAGGCACCGCAGGGCTCCCCGTCGTCGGTGAGCGCCTCGCAGTTGAGGGCCTTGGCCAGGATGCGGGCAGTCGACGTCTTGCCGGTGCCGCGGGGGCCGCTCAGCAGGTACGCGTGGCCGACGCGGTCTTCGCGAACGGCGTTGCGCAAGGCTCGGACCAAGTGCGGCTGTCCGACCACCTCCGCAAACCGCTGAGGACGGAACCTCCGGTAGAGCGACTGGTGCTGCATCTCGCGGCGATCCTAAGGAGTCCAGCCGGTGGCTGCGCCCGCTGGTTGGGCGGCCAAGCTCTCTGCGGTTATCGTTCGGATCGTGTCGCCGTCTGACGTGGCGGCCGGGTCCTGTGCGACGGCGACCCGTGAACCGAGTCAGGGCCGGGAGGCAGCAGCTCTCAGCGGACCTCGTTGTGTGCCGCAGATCGCCTGGCCGCCTCGCCAGACGGTGACACGCCTGCTTCGCAGGGATCGTCGTGCGATCCCTGCAACGGTACGGAGAGTTGCCAGAGTGGACGAATGGGCTCGCTTGGAAAGCGTGTGAGGCTTTCATCGGCCTCCGTGGGTTCGAATCCCACACTCTCCGCATGTCAGACTGAGCAGTGATGACCAGTTCCGGGCTGCCCGTCAGGGACGCCAAGGGCTACGAGCCGGACCTGCCCATCTCGGTGTCCACGATCCTGGACTGGCCGCCGCGGCCGCTGGCGACGCTTCGGCACATCTCGTTGATGATGCTCCCGCAGGGATTGCTGTGGGTGGCGATGTCGGCAGTGGTGTGGAACTTCTTCACGCCGTCCATGGAGCGCATGGCCAGCCTGCACCCCAGGTGGATCTTGGAGATCTACGTCCGCAACGCGGTGCTGTTCACGCTGGTCGCGGGGACGCTGCACGCTGCGCTGTACGTCCGGCGGGTGCAGCAGCAGCGCTACAAGTACAACCGCCAATGGCTCAGCACCACCAACCGGGCGTTCCTGTGGAACAACCAGACCCGCGACAACATCTTCTGGTGCCTGGTCAGCGGTTGCGGCGTGTGGTCGGCATATGAGGCGCTCACCCTGTGGTTCTACGCCAACGACTGGATTCCGTCGGTGGAGTGGGGCACCTGGTGGCCCTACATCTGCGCGCTCACGGTGATCGCGTCGCTGTGGTCGGTGGTGCACTTCTATTGCATCCACCGGGTGCTGCACATGCGCTGGGTGTACGACCACGTGCACTACCTGCATCACCGCAACGTGAACACCGGGCCGTGGAGCGGGCTGTCGATGCACCCCGTCGAGCACATGATGTACCTCAGCATGATCGTGCTGTGGTGGGTGGTGCCCGCTCACCCCTTCATCCTGATCCTCACCCTGCTGTCCAACGCTGTGGCCACCTCGTTCTCGCACTCGGGATTCGAGCGCTTCGAGATCGGCAAGCGCGAGGGGCCGACGATGGCCGGAGCCGACTACTTCCACCACCTGCACCATCGCTACTTCGAGTGCAATTACGGCAACCGGCCCGTGCCGCTGGACAAGCTGTTCGGCACCTTCCACGACGGCACACCCGAGGCCCACGCCCGGATGCGCGAGCGGGCGAAGAGGCGGCGGGGCATCACTGCCGCCTGAAACCGCTGCCTGACGCCGCGCAGCAGCGGCCACACTGCTGGTGTGACGGACGAAACAGCCATCGAGTTGGCGTTGGAACAGGCCCGGCAGGCTGCGGCGGCGGGCGAGGTGCCGGTCGGCGCTGTGGTGATCGTCGGCGGCGAGGTGATCGCTGCGCGCCACAACGAGCGCGAGGCCACCAACGATCCCACCGCGCACGCCGAGGTGCTGGCCCTGCGCGATGCAGCCGCGGTCATCGGCGACTGGCGGCTCAGCGGCGCAACCCTGGCGACGACGCTCGAACCGTGCCCCATGTGCGCCGGGGTGGTGCTCGCGGCCCGGGTGTCCCGGGTGGTGTTCGGGGCCCATGACCCCAAGGCAGGCGCCACGGCGACGCTCTACAACCTGCTTGTGGACCCGCGCTTCAACCACAACTCCGAGGTCGTGGGCGGTGTGCGCGAAGAGGAGTGCGGCGAGCTGCTCAGCGACTTCTTCGGCAACTACCGCTGAACGGTTGCTCGCTGTCACGCGGCGCTTGCCAGCGCCAGCAGATGGCGGAAGGTGTGGGATTCGAACCCACGGTGACCCGAAGGCCACAACGGTTTTCGAGACCGCCCCATTCGTCCGCTCTGGCAACCTTCCGCAGCGCACCCTATCGACGGCTGCGCGGCTGAACGCCTGGCCCTCGGCCCGCGTCACCAGCGGTAATTCGGTCGCGACGCGGACGAATTCGTGACAGCCTCAGAGCCGTGAGCAGCGCTGTCGAAGGCACCAGGGCCGCGGCCGGAGACCCGGCAGGCCAGCCCGACGGCACATGGTCGGTTTCGGACTTGACAGCCGCCGTCGGCGAGACGATCCAGCGGGCCTTTCCCGGCGAGGTCTGGGTGCGGGGCGAGATCATCGGCTACTCGGTGGCGGCGAGCGGCCACATCTACTTCAACCTCATCGAGCCCGGTTCCGGCAACGATCGCCGGGGCGCACGCATGCGGGTGGCGCTGTTCAAGGGGCGCCAGCGCCTGGTGAACCGCGACCTCGCTGCAGCAGGCGGTCTGACACTCGACGACGGCATCGAGGTGCGCATCCGCGCCGAAGTGGAGTACTACGCCGGCAGCGGGCAGGTGCAGCTCATCATGAGCGGCGTCGACCCGCACTTCACGCTCGGCGTGCTCGCAGCCGATCGCGAGCGGATCCTTGCCGAGCTTGCCGAATCGGGCCTGCTTCGGCGCAATGCCGCTCTGCCACTGCCGCTGGTGCCGCTGCGCGTCGGGCTCGTCACGGCCGACGGCAGCGCGGCCCACGCCGACTTCGTCCATGAGCTCAAGGCGAGCGGGTACGCGTTCGAAGTGCTGCTGTGCGACGCCCGGGTGCAGGGCGTCACGGCCGAGGCCGACTTAGTGGCGGCGCTGCGCACGCTCGGGCGGGCCGAGGTCGATGTGATCGCTGTGGTGCGCGGCGGGGGCGACCGCACCGACCTGCTGGCGTTCGACCTCGCGAGCGTGGCGAAGGCCATCGCGCTGTGCCCGCTGCCGGTGTTCTGCGGGATCGGCCACGAGATCGACACGTCGGTGGCCGACCAAGCAGCGCACACGGCTGCCAAGACGCCGACCGCCTGCGCCGCCGCGCTCGTTGCCCATGTGGCTGCGTTCGACGAACGCCTGGCGACGGCACGAACTGTGCTGCGCCTGCTGGCCGAACGCCGTCTCGCCCGCCCGCGGGCGTGGCTCGGCGAGGCCCGACTACGGCTGGGCCACCACACGCAGCGTCACTGCCGCACTGCTGCCGGCAAGCTCGTCGGCGCGCGCCGGTCGCTGCAGCGCAGTCATGCCCATGTGCAGCGCGGCACGGTGTCGCTCCGTGCCCTGCGACCCCGGCTGGAACGGGCCTCGGCGCGCCGCCTCGGCACCGCGAAGGCTCAGCTGCGTTCTGCATCGGCACTGGTGTCGGCAGTTGCGCCCGAGCGAACCTTGGCCCGGGGTTTCTCGATCACGCGAGCGGCCGACGGCAGCATCGTGCGTGACATGCCAGCCACTGGCGACACGATCGTCACCGAGACAGCCCGCGTCAAGTTCGCAAGCACGGTCAGTGCGGAGGCGAGCGCACCGGCCGGCAAACCGACAACCGAGACCGCCGACCTGAGGGACTGAGAACCCATGACCGATGCTGTGACACATGACGGCGACCTCGGTGGCTACGCCGAGTCAATGGCCGAGCTCGAAACCATCCTGGCCAGCCTCGAGAACGACGATGTCGACATCGACACGCTGGCATCGAAGGTCGAACGAGCCTCGCTGCTGATCGCGCACTGTGAAGGGCGCCTGCGTGCCACTGAGCTGTCGCTGACAAGCATCCTCGCCCAGCACGATCCGGCCACCACGGTCGAGGAAGATTCCTGAGAAATGGCCATACGGGCATGTGTGGACCGAGGGAGTTGGTGGGCGCTCCCCCGGTCCACTGGCGCGTCACGGGCCGGTGGAAAACCCGGAGCGCACGCTCACGCCGCCGCGGAGTCTGCCCACTGCGAGTGACCGCGACGGCTCGTCTGAACCAATGAGGAACCTATGAGTTCGCCATCGAATTGTCAAGATGATGCGGCCCGATACCCCAGTAACACCGGGGATTTTCTGCATGGTGCGTGGCCGTCGCCGCTGCAGGCGGCCGATGTTGCCGCAGGTGCTGTGCGACGGACCGAGCCGCGCATAGCCGGCGCATGGGCCTACTGGGTCGAAGAGCGACCCCTCGACCACGGGCGAGGTTCCGTGGTGCGGGTGCGACTCAACGAGCCCGGTGCAGGGCCCGTCGACGTTCCCCACTCCGCGGAGGCAGACATCCGCACCGCCGTCCACGAATACGGCGGCGGCGCCTGGCTGCCGTTCGAAGCAGCCGACGGCAGCCACTTCGTGCTGGCCAGCTGCATGAGCGACCACCGGGTGCGCCTGTTCGACGCGACGGGAGCGGCCGCGCCGCGTGCGGTGACGCCAGAACCGGACATCCCGCGGGGGCTGCGATACGCCGACCCCGCGCTGGTGCCCGCACCGCCCGGCAGTCCTGGCGGCGCGGCCGTCAGCCCGGTCAGCGCATGGGTGCGCGAATCCCATGACGGCACCGGGAACGAGCCGCGCAATGAGCTGGTCGCGATCCACCTCGACGGGACGGTCAGCGTGGTGGCCACCGGCGCCGACTTCTACTCGTCGCCACGACCGTCACCCGATGGCAGCGCACTGGCCTACCTGAGCTGGGATCACCCCAACATGCCGTGGGACCATGTGCGCCTGCACCTGGTGGACCTGGACGGCGGCATGGCGGTGCCGGGGACCGACCGGGTACTGGTCGACGGCCCCGCCCTGAGCCAACCGGCCTGGAGCCCTGACGGCGAGCTGCACACCGTCACCGATGTCCACGGCTGGTGGTCGATCCACCGCGTTGATACCGAGACGGGTGCCACCGAATCAATGCTCGGCGACGCAGCGGCCGGCGGGGAGCACGGCCGCGAGTTCGGCGTGCCGGCATGGGTCTTCGCGCAGGCCACCTACGGCTGGAGCATCGACGGAATGCTGTGGTGCACCTGGACCTCAGGCGGTGTCGGCCACCTGGGCATCATCCGCGACGGGCAGCTGGAGGAGATTCCGAGCGGGTTCACCGACTTCGGTCGCCTGGTGGTCACGGCCGGCGGATCGGTCGTCACCGTGGCGGCCGGCTGGACCCGCCGCGCAGCTGTCATGGAGATCGCATCCGACGGAACCCACCGCCAGCTCAGCGCGAGCGAACCATCAGCACTCGAGCCCAGCGATGTGTCGGTCCCCGAGCCATTCACCTTCGACAGCAACGAGGGACGCCAAGCTCACGCGTTCTTCTTCCCGCCTGCCAACTCAGCCGTGACCGCACAGCCTGACGATCCACCGCCGCTCATGGTGCTCAGCCACGGCGGGCCCACCGGCTCGGCCCGCAGCTCGCTCGACCTGGGCATCCAGTACTGGACCACCCGCGGCATTGCCGTGGTGGACGTGAACTATGGCGGCAGCACCGGATACGGCACCGCCTTCCGCAACCTGCTGCGGGGCCAGTGGGGTGTCGTCGACACGCAGGACTGCATCGCCGCGGCACTCCACCTGGCCGCCGCGGGTGCTGTGGACTCCCAGCGCTTGGTCATCAAGGGCGGCTCGGCCGGCGGCTACACCACGCTGTGCGCGCTGACCGGCAGCGACGTGTTCGCTGCCGGCATCTCCCGCTACGGGGTCGCCGATCTCGAGGCCCTCGCCCGCGACACCCACAAGTTCGAGGCCCGGTATCTCGACGGGCTCATCGGTCCCTGGCCCGAGCAGGCCGACCTGTACCGGGAGCGATCGCCCATCTGGCGAACCGACCAGCTGCGGACGCCGATGATCGTGCTGCAGGGCACCGAGGACCGGGTGGTGCCCCAGAGCCAGTCCGAACAGGTGGTGGCGGCCTTGGCAGATGCGGGCGTGCCGCACGCCTACCTGCTGTTCGAGGGCGAGGGGCACGGTTTCCGGCGCGGGCCCAACATTGTGGCGGCGCTCGAAGCCGAGCTGTCCTTCCTCGGCCAGGTGCTGGGCTTCGAGCCAGCAGGCGACATCACCCGCGTCGAGGTGCGCGGGGGTCGTCAGCAGCAGTCCCAATAGGTTCAGGCCGTGTACAGCTTCGCCCGGAAGCCGATCTGGCTGGCCGGCCACGCGCTCGCCGGCGGCCTGCTGGTGATCTTCGTGATCGCCGGTTTCTGGCAGCTCAGTCGCCACAACGAAGTGAGCGACCGCAACGCCGCTATCGCCGAGCGAACGGAGATGCCACCGCTCGACGCCGACCGCTTCCTCGAGGCTGTGTCGGACGCGGATCTCGCAGACGAGCTCGAGCATCGATTGGTGACCCTGCAGGTGGAGCGCTTCGACTGGCAAGACAGCGTGCTGATCCGCAACCGCAGTCTCAACGGCCAGGCCGGTTGCCACATTGCTCTGCCGGCGGCGGCAACATCCCGTGACAACTCTGAGCCATTCGGCGTGCTTTTCACGGCAGGGTGGTTGCCTCAGCGGGCCTGTGCAGCGTGGCTCGAAGGCCAGGTCGGCGTCGTCGGATCCCGGCTCGGACCAACCAGCCAGATCACTGGCCGCGTCCGCGTCAGCCAGGAGCGAGGCCTGTTCGGACCGTCCGACCCAGCTCAAGGACGGCTGGATTCGCTCGCGAGGACAGACGTCGAACGCATCGATCAGCAGACCACGCTCGACCTCGTACCGGTGTATCTCGAGCTCGTGAGCGCACGGCGCGCTAGCGGCTCGCGGATCAAACTCGGAGCGGACATGCCCGGTCTTGCGGTGCCCCAGCCCCTGCCGCCGGAGCTCGACGCCGGACCGCACCTCGGCTACACGTTCCAGTGGTTCAGCTTCGCCGCCGTAGCCATTGTCGGCTACACGCTCGTGCTCCGCCACCAAGCCCGCAAAGGCGACTCCGAGCAGATCGCCGACGACTGAGCGCATGCACGGTACGGCACCCACGTCATAGCGGCGGAGGCGGCAGGAGAATCGGCGACGTTGCGACCAGCCGGATTGCTGGTCGCCGAGGGTCCTGCCGCCTCCGCCGCGGGCGAGCGCTGCCTAGCGGCCGATGGCTTTGGCCATGCGAGCGGTGGCCTCATCGAGCATGGCCGGGGAGGTGGCGAAGTTCAGCCGCACATGGCCCGCGCCCTCGGGCCCGAAGTCCAGCCCGGAGTTCAAGTACACGCGACCCCGCCCCAGAAACACCGAAGCGGGATCGTCGCCCAGGCCCAGTTCGCGGCAGTCCATCCACGCCAGGTAGGTGGCATCGGGCGGCCGGTACTGCACCTCGGGCAACCGCTCATCCAGCAGCTCCGCCAGCAGGCGGCGATTGCTGTCCAAGCCGGCCACCAGCTCGTCCAGCCAGTCGAGCGCCTCGGTCCAGCCGGCAATGGTGGCGACCTGCCCGAGGATCCCGATGCCGCCGATCAGCCGCTTGGGGATATTCTTGACAATCGGGCCGTAGCGCGACGACGCCGAATGCAGGAACGCCATGCGCAGGCCCGCCATGTTGAACGACTTCGTGGCAGCGGTGACGGTGACGGTCCGCTCCGAGGCCAGCTCGCTGACCGAAGCCACCGGGAGGTGCCGGCGGGGCGCATACACCAAGTCGCAGTGGATCTCGTCGGAGATCACCACCAGGTCGTGGCGCTCGGCAATGTCGATCACCGCAGCGATGTCGTCGGCGTCGAGCACCATGCCGCACGGGTTGTGCGGCTGGCACAGGATCACCGCGGTCACATCGGGCGCCGAAGCCACCGATTCGAAGTGGTCGAGGTCGAGCCGCCAGCCGTCGTCGTGGCGGATGAGCGGATTGGGTACCACCCGGCGCCCGTGCCCCTCGACGCTGGAGAAGAACGGCGGGTAGGCGGGCGTCTGGAAGATGACGCCGTCGCCGGGCTCGGTGCAGTAGGTGATGGCCAGCTCCAAGCCCTGGATCACGTCGTGCACCCGCACGACGTCGAGCGGGTCGACCTGCCAGCCGAACGCCTCGCTCATGCGCTTGGCGAAGACCCGCAGCACGGGGATCGGCTGGTCGTAGAAGTCGTAGCCCAGGCCACCCGAGTCGATGCGCTCGCGCACGGCGTCGAGCACGACTGCGGGCAGCTCCACGTCCATGTCGGCGACCCATGCCGCCAGCACGTCGGGGCCTTCGCGTCCCCACTTGATGCCCGGGCGGTTCCGAACCCGTTCGGCGTCCAGTTCGAATATCACGGCGTGACCCTACGCGCCCAGCCGTCGAGTTCTCAGTACAGGCCGATCATGCGGCCGGCGAGGCCGAGGACTGCGACGGCCAGGACCGGGCGGATCAGCCGCTCGCCGCTGCGCACCGCCCAGCGCGCACCGAGCCAGCCGCCCACGGCGAAACCCGCCGCCACGATCAGGGCGAAGCCCCAGTGCACCTGGTCGTTCAAAATGAACACCGGCACCGCGACGACCGTCAGCACGGCGATCACCACCACCTTGACCGCGTTGGCGTTCACCAAGTCGAGCCCGGCGTGCGACAACGCCAACACCAGCACGAGCCCCACGCCGGCCTGAAACGCACCGCCATAGGCACCGATCAAGAAAAACACCACGACGGTCAGCCACATCGGCCAGGTGATGTGCTCGCTGCGGGCCTTGGGAGGCTTCAGGCTGAGGATGAGCAGCGGCACCATCAAGATGCCGAAGACGCGTTCGAAGGCCGTGTCGCTCAGCAGGCTCGAGACCGCATAGGCGCCGATCACCGAGCCGACTACGGCCGGGATGAGCACGGGCACCGAGCGGCGCAACCCCGAGACGCCTTCGGAGCGGTAGCCCGCCACCGACGCCACATTCTGGACCACGACGCCGATCCGGTTGGTTCCGTTCGCCGTCAGCCCGCCGAGATCGCCGACCACCGTGAGCAAGCTGACCGTCAGCAGCGAGCCGCCGCCTGCCATTGCGTTCACCACGCCGGCAACCACGCCCGCGCCCGCGACGAGCGCGATCTGGGCGGCGTCCATCGGCGCTCCGTCAGCCAGAAGACGGTGGCGCGGCGAGCTGGGTGGTCTGCTGGCGCAGCAGGTGGTCGGCCAGCACCAAGCAGACCATGGCCTCGACCATCGGCACCGCCCGCGGCAGCACGCACGGATCGTGCCGGCCCCGAGCGGCCAGCACGGTCGCTTCGTTGGCGTTCGTGACCGTCTTCTGCTCGGAGGCAATCGTGGCCGTGGGCTTGAAGGCCACGCGCAGCACGATGTCGGCACCGTTGCTGATGCCACCCTGGATGCCGCCGCTGCGGTTGGTCACGGCGACCGGCCGTCCGTCGGGGCCGGGCGCGAATTCATCATTGTGCGTGCGACCGGTCATCAGCGTGCCGGCGAAGCCGCTGCCGATCTCCATGCCCTTGGCAGCCGGCAGCGACATCACCGCGCCGGCAAGCTCAGCGTCGAGCTTGTCGAAGACTGGTTCGCCCAAGCCCGGCGGCACGCCACGCGCCACGCAGGCCACCACGCCTCCCAGCGAGTTGCCGTCGTGGCGGGCAGCGTCGATGGCTTCGGTGATGCGGGCTGCGGCGGCGGGATCAGGGCAACGGGTCGGGTCGGCCTCGACGTCGTCGCGGGTCAGCTCCGCGGGATCGACGTCGGCAGTGATGTCGCGCACCGAGCTGACCCAGCCCAGCACCTCCACCCCAACCGTTGCCAGGATCTTGCGAGCCACCGCGCCCGCCGCAACCCGGCCGACGGTCTCACGGGCCGATGCACGCCCGCCCCCTTGCCAGTTGCGGATGCCGTACTTGGCCTCGGTGGTGTAGTCGGCGTGGCTCGGCCGGTACTTGGTGGCCATTTCGGAATATGCGCCAGGCCGAGCATCGGTGTTGGCCACGGTCATGCCGATCGGTGTGCCCAGCGTGAGTCCCTCGAAGACTCCCGAGTGGATCGTCACCCGGTCGGCCTCCTGGCGCTGGGTGACGATGCGGCTCTGGCCGGGACGGCGGCGGTCGAGATCGACCTGCACATCGGCTTCGCTCAACTCGATGCGCGCCGGGCAGCCGTCGATGATCACCCCCAGCGCCCCGCCATGCGATTCGCCGAACGTGGTGACCGCGAAGCGCTCCCCGAACGTGCTGCCGCCCATGTCAGAACCCTACGACGGCAACTGCGCGCCAACGGCGGCATTTTGCGAGTTCTGCGACCGGCGGGCCGCTGCGCTCAGTCTCGATTGTCGGGCGCTGTCTCGTCCGGGGGCGTCTCGCCGGGCGGCGACTCGCGCTGCTCGGCCAGGAACTTCTGGAATTCCAGCGCGATGTCGTCGCCGCTCGGCAGGTTCTCCTCCGCAGTGCGGTCTGCTTCGGATTCGAGCTGCCGGATATACGCCACGATCTCGGGATCTCGCGCTACCGCCTCATCGACCCGCTGCTCCCACGTCTGCACGCTGCTGTCCAGCTCGCGGTACCCGGTCCGCACGCCGGTGACGGTCTCGAAATGGGCCAGCAGTGCCCGCGTGCCCTTGGGATTCGGCGGGCCCGCGACGTAATGGGGCACCCCCACGCGCAGCGACACCACAGGAAACGCAGCCCGGTCCAGCACGTCGTGCAGCGTGCCGATGATGCCGGTGGGGCCCTGGTAGGTGGGGCTGTCGAGGCCCAGGCGAGCGGCCAGCTCCCCGTTGGCGGCGCTGCCCTTGACCGAGGCGGTCCGCGAGTGGGCCACGCCCGCGACCATGGCCCCGAGCGTCACCACCATCTGGCAGCCGAGTCCACGGGCGATCTCCGCCACTCCCTCGCAGAACGTGCGCCAGCGCATCCGCGGCTCGATGCCCGACAGCAGCACGAGGTCGTGCGGCGGGGCAGCCGGCACGACGTGGCACTCGATCTCTGGCCAGCGGATGCGTCGCTCCCCGTCGGCAGCGATCTCGATATGCGGGCGGCTCTCCTGGAAGTCGAAGAACTCCTCGGGGTCGATATGGCAGACCCGCCGTGCCTCGCTTCGCTCACGGATCCACGTGAGCGCGCCAGTGGCGCATTCGCCGGCGTCGAACCAGCCCTCGAACGCCACCAGCAGGAGCGGGTTGTGCAGGTTCGGCGCACCGTCCCACACGACGATCGGTTGCTCTGATGGATCTTCGGCCCCGGTCACGGCCTCACTATGGCCGATGCGTGCGCAGATCGCGCCCGGATTTGTCGGTCAGCGGGCCCAGGTGAGCAGCGAGGCACGCTCCAGCGACTCCAGCCAGACCGATTCGAGCGCCCTGTGCGATGCGAGGTAGAGCCGGTCGCCGACCACGGCGCTGGCGGTCACCTGCGCCTGCCAGTCGGTGTCGAACCAGCAGTAGCGCTCCCACGGGCCGGGCTCTTCGGTGCCATCAGGTCGGACCAGGATCTCCCGCGACTCGCGGCACTTGCGCACCGGCGGGTCGGCGTGGCTGAGGCGTGCTCGCTCGGTGAGCTCCGCGCCTGCCGTGCCCAGCGCTACGGCGCCGAGGAACGGGGGCTCGCTGCCGCTGTCGTCGAACGGGTACTGGTTCAGCGGCAGCACGGCCAGTTCGCTCGGCTGCCAATGCAGGAAGGCGAGCGCGTTGAACTCCACCTGGCTGTGGCCGCCCGGCGCGGTCCACTGTGCGATGCGCTCCGGCCGGTCCAGATCGGCGATGTCGAACAGCGACACCTGGGTGCCCACGGTGAAGCCCTCGTCGGTGGCCTCCTGGCCGACGCCGAGCAGCAGGTCATCGCCGAGCGGGTGGAGGTATGCCGAGTAGCCGGTGATCTTCAGCTCGCCGCGCACTGCGGGCGCGGTCGGGTCGGACAGGTCGAGCAGGTACAGCGGATCGATCTGGCGGAAGGTCACCACAGCGGCAATGTCGCCCAAGTAGCGCACGGCGAAGATCCGCTCGCCCACACCGAGCCCGTCGACGCGGCCGACCTCTGCGAGGCCGTCGGGTCCGACCGCGAGCACCGTCACGAGGCTCTCCGATTCGGGGGCGACCTCTGCGCGCCAGGTCCACCACGGCTGGGCGGTGGTGGTCGCGATGCGCAGATGGCCCTCGTGCTCAGACATCGAGTACTGGTTCAGCACCGTGCCCGTCACAGACGCCGAGCCGACGTAGGTGCTCGTGGCTCGCCCGCTGGTGTCGAACATGTGAATCTCGGTCTCGACGGGTGTGCCGTCGCCGGGACCTGCCGGCTCGACGCCCCAGTCGTGCCAGCGCGTCGTGGTCACGTAGAGGTGATCGTGCGAGGCGTACACCGTGCTGCCGTCGGACATGATCGTCGTGGTGTCCATCGCCCCGGCCAGACCGTCGGCAGCAATGTCGATGGTGGTGACGCTGAGCGTGCCCGGGCCTGCGTAGTGCGGGGGTGCCCAGACGCGACCGCAGTCGACGAGGCGCCCGCCTGCGACGGCCGTGCCGGAGGCGTCGTTCAAGACGAAGCGCGGCAGCCAGTCATCGAGCGTGGTGCCGGCGATGAGATCACGGTTGATCCCAGCCGACCGTTCCTGCGCGCCGAGGTCGGCCGTTTCGGGGACGGCCCAGTGAATCGCACGGGGGCGTGAGGTGGTGACCACTCGCACCACGCCATCGGTCAGGCGAGCACCGACGTAGTCGCCTTCGATGTCGAGGCGCCTGGTGACGCGAGGGGTTGTGCTGGCAAGATCGATCTCGACAATCCCGGTCGTCGGCCCCCACGACGACGTCGGCTCGATCTCGGAAGCGGTGTCGCCCGGTTCGGCGAACGGAACGATGACGTCCCACTGCGAGGCGAACACGAGCACGCGGTCGCCGTGCAACAGCAGATTCGAGATCCAGTGGTCGCCGATCTCGAGCGTGGCGACCAGCACCGGCGCCGGGCCGGTCACGTCCACTACGTGCACCCGGTTCTCACTTGCCACCACCATGCGCCGACCGTCGGTCTTGAGCACATGGGGCTCGTCGATGCCCGCCTCCTGCACATTGGAGGTGCTGTAGTCGACCCCGGGCTGCAGCGACCCAGCGCCGACCGATGCCGCATCATCGGCGGCCGCCTCGGCTTCCAGCACCTCGCCGGCGATGCCGAAGCCGTCGTCGAGGCCCCACGGGCCGACAGCCTGGGCCGCGTGCTCCTGCACGTAGCTGAGCACAGCGTCGCATTCGCCGAATTGGCGCAACGCCGCTGCCGTCACCGCGGTGTCGGCCTCATCGGTGCCGGGCTCATCGCTGCTTGGTGTCTCTTCAGAGGGGTCTTCGGCAACTCGCTCATCGGGGGCAGAAGCCGGGTCGTCGTCGGTTCCGGCACCGGCCGCGTCCGCCACGTCGGGGTCGGGCTCGGCATCGCCCGCGCTGGTGGCCGTCGTGGGTTCAGCGGTGTCCGGCGGCAGCTCGTCGGCGGCGCTGTCACTCGGATCGCTGGCGCAAGCTGCGGCCAACAGGCTCACGGCAACCATCACCGTGAGCATCCGTCCGGTCTTGGTGCGCTTGGGTGGATTCGTCATCAATTCACACAACGCCACGCGCCCCTCGAGGGTTCCACGCCCGACGTTACGTTGCGATGACGACCCGCTCCGTCGGCTGACGCGTGCGTAGATCGAAAATCACGCTGATTCGGCTCAGCTGTCGTCGGCCACTTCGTTGTAGAGGCCGTTGCGGCCGAGGCGCACCAGCAGCTCCTCGGTGCTCCACGGCAGCATCGTGGCCCCGCAGCGGGCATCGCGGTAGTGCTGCTCGAGACGGCCGGGCCGCAGCAGCGATCGCCCGCCGCAGGTGCGCAACGCCAGCGATGCCATCTCCGGGGCGCTCTCCATCGTGGTCACCGTCGCCACATGCGCCCGCCGCAGCTCCTCGGGACTGGGATCAGCCCGGAGCTCGCTGAGCACCCGGTAGGTCAGCGACTGCGCCCGGTCGTAGATGAGCTGCAGCTGCGCCCAGCCGGTCTGCTTGATCGGATGATCGCGTGAAGCCTTCACCCCCGACTCGCCCCGCAGGTAGGTGCGGGTGGCATCCAGGATGGCCCGCATCAGCCCCAGATAGCTGAACGACAAGGTCATGTAGAACTGTGGGAAGCGCTCCACCATCGCGTTGAACATGCCCGGCGGCAGCACCTCGTTGCGGGCCGGCACGAACACGCCGTCCATCACCAGCGTGCGGGAGTCGGTGCCGCGCATGCCGATCGGATCCCAGTCGCCGACGATCTCCGCGCCGTCGCCATCGGCCGGCACGCCGAGCAGGCGGATGTGGGGATCGCCCTCCACCACCGCCAGCACGTTGTGCACGTGAGCAGCACCGCTCAGCGAAGCGAAGATCTTGCGGCCCGTCACGCGATAGCCGCCCTCGGTGGGCACCGCCACGGTGCTGAAGCCCGATCGGGCACCCGGCGCCTGGCCCTCGGAGAACGGCTGGGAATGGATAACGGTGCCTTGAGTCATGCCTTCCCACAGGTGCGGGCGGGTCTCGGCAAGGTGCGCGGCCATGGCCCCGTCGGGATCCAGCTCGCGTCCGCGCTCGCCGGCCAGCAAGGCGTCGGCGATCGGGCCCGAGAGCAGCGCGGTCGCCGTGTGCATATTGAACGTCAATGCCGTGGTGGCGCAGTGCCGACCCATCTCCTCGGCCACGAGCGCGTAGCCCACGAAATCGGCACCCAGCCCGCCGACCTCTTTGGGCACGCACAGGCCCAGGAACCCGGCATCGGCCAGATCGGCCCAGTTCTCGCGCGGGAAGCTGGCATCGCGGTCGTACTTGGGCGCACGCTCGGCAAATGCAGGCCCCAGCTCGGCCATCCGGGCCACGAGCTCGGCTCGCTCGGGCGTCAGCACCTGTTCATTCATCACTCGCACCATTCCTGTTGAGAGTCGAGAACTCGCCATTGCCGCTCGGCGTGCCGTAACCGCCGCCTCCAGGCGTGTGGATCTCCATCACGTCACCCTCGCCCACCTCCACCCGGGCACAGCCGGCCAGCTCAGTGACGGTGCCATCTGCCCGTTCGAGCAGATTGCGCCCGCGCGCGCCGTCCTCGCCGCCGGCGACGCCGAACGGGGCGATCCGCCGGCAGCTCGACAGCAGGTTGGCCGTCATGGGCTCGCCGAAGCGCAGGCGTCGCACGACGCCGTCGCCCCCGTCGTTCGCCCCACGGCCGCCCGAGCCTCGGCGCACCTCAAAGCGCTCCAGCAGCACCGGGTGACGCTGTTCGAGGATCTCGGGATCGGTGAGGCGGGTGTTGGTCATGTGCGTGTGCACCGCATCGGCACCCGGGCGCCGCGCCGTGGCACCCGCTCCCCCGCAGATCGTCTCGTAGTACTGGTGAGCGTCGTTGCCCCAGATGAAGTTGTTCATGGTGCCCTGTGAGGCCGCCACCACGCCCAACGCGCCGAACAGCGCATCGGTGATCTGCTGGGACGTCTCGACGTTGCCGGCGATGACCGCTGCAGGCGGGTGGGGCGACAGCATCGACGGATCGGGCACCACGAGTTCGAGTGGCCGCAAGCAGCCGGCGTTCAGCGGGATGGCGTCGTCGACCATGCAGCGGAACACGTAGAGCACCGCCGAGCGGCACACCGCCACCGGGGCGTTGAAGTTGCCCGGATGCTGGCCGCTGGTGCCGGCGAAGTCGACTACCGCGCTGCGCTGGTCGGCATCCACCGAGATGCGCACGCAGATCACGCTGCCGTCGTCCAGCTCCATCCGGTAGCTGCCGTCATCGAGTGCGTCGATGACTCGGCGCACCATCTCCTCGGCGTTGTCGGCGACGTGGCTCATGTAGGCGTGCACGACGTCGAGGCCGTAGTAGTCGACGATACGCGCCAGCTCGACTGCGCCTCGCTCGCACGCAGCCACCTGGGCGCGCAGGTCCGCGATGTTCTGGTCGGGGTTGCGCGCCGGCCGCGGTCCGCTGGCGAGCACCTCGCGCACCTTGTCCTCGAGAAAGCGCCCCTCGGTCACGATCTGGAGGTTGTCCAGGACCAGCCCCTCCTCGTCGATCGTGGTGGAGTCGGCCGGCGCCGATCCGGGCACGCAGCCGCCGATGTCGGCGTGATGACCGCGGGAGGCCACATAGAAGATGCGCTCGTGGCCTGCGGCGTCGAACACCGGCCGCACCACTGTCACGTCCGGCAGGTGCGTGCCGCCGTTGTAAGGGTTGTTGAGCACGAACACGTCGCCGGGCGACATGTCGGGGTTCTGCTCGATGACGGTGCGGATGGATTCGCTCATCGAGCCGAGGTGCACCGGCAGGTGCGGTGCGTTGGCGACGAGCTCGCCGGTGAGGTCGAACAGCGCGCAGCTGAAGTCGCGCCGCTCCTTGATGTTCACCGACACCGCGGTGTGCTCGAGCACCACGCCCATCTGCTCAGCGATGTTCATGAACAGGTTGTTGAAGATCTCGAGCTGCACCGGGTCGACGCTGGTGCCGATGGCGACGCTCGTCGGCCGTGCGGTGACACGCTCCAGCACGAGGTCGCCGCGGTCGGTGACGGTGCCCTGCCAACCGGGCTCGATCACCGTGGTGGCGTTCGGTTCGACCACCACCGCCGGGCCGGCCATGACAGCACCCGGCGCCAGCGCCGTGCGATCCCAGAACGGCGTGTCGCACGGAGCGCAAGTGTGCGGGGACGCGCCGTCACGCGACGCTCCGTCATCGGCCTGCGCCACACCTGCGCTCATCCAGGTGGTGTGCGTGGACACCAGAGCGTCGCGGTCGCCGGCCGGAGGCGTCGCCGGAGGCGGATCGACGGCGCGTCCGCGGGCCTCGATGTGCAACGCGTCGACCACGAGCGCTGTCACAGAGTTCGTTTCGCCGGGCGGGCTGAAGCCGAACCTCGTCCGGTGCGCTGCCGCGAAATCGCGCGCAACATCATCGGCCGTGCTTGCCAACGGCACTTCCAGCGTCGTGTCCGAGCCCCGGTAGCGAACGGCGAGACGCCCGGTCACCTCGATCCGATCGGTTGGCACACCCGCGGCGGCGACGGCCTCGATGGCCGCCGGACTGGCGGCCGCCAGGCGTTCACCGAGCCCAGCGATCAGCGCCTCGTCCAGCGCCGCCTCGACGGGTTCCGAGCGCAGGTCGGTGACATCTGCCAGCCCGATGCCGAGTGCCGAGAGCACCCCGGCGTGCGGGTGGATGAGGATGGCGGTGATGCCCAGTCGGTCCGCCACCCGGCAGGCGTGCTGGCCGCCCGCACCGCCGAAGCACACCAGCGTGTAGGCGGTGATGTCGTGGCCTCGCTCGGTGCTGATCTTGCGGATCGCATTGGCCATGTTCTCCGCCGCGATCTCGCCGAACCCGAACGCCACCGCCGCGGTGCTGCGCCGGACGCCGGCGGAGTGCGCGATCTGGTCAGCCAACGAGGCGATGCCGCTGACAGACGCCGCTACATCGAGCGGCTGCGTGCCATCGGCGCCGAACACCGCAGGGAAGTACTCGGGCCGGATGACGCCGAGCGCGGCGTTGGCATCGGTGAGCGCGAGCGGTCCGCCGTTGCCGTAACAGGCCGGGCCGGGGTTCGCGCCGGCCGACTCCGGACCTACCCGCAGGCGGCTGCCATCGAAGGTGAGCAGCGAGCCGCCGCCGGCCGCGACCGTGTGCATGTCGATGATGGGTGTGCGGACCCGGATGCCCGCGACCTCGGTCTCATTGGCTCGCTCGAACTCGCCGGCGAAGTGTGAGACATCGGTCGACGTTCCGCCCATGTCGAAGCCGATGACACGCTCGAAACCGGCGGCCTGCGCGATGCGGGCCATGCCGACCACACCGCCGGCGGGCCCTGACAGCAAGGCGTCGCGGCCGGTGAAGCGCCGGGCATCGGCCAGACCGCCGTTGGACTGCATGAACTGCAGCTGCGGGCCTTCAGAAGATGCTGCGGTGCCGATTCTCGATGCAACAGCATCGACGTAGCTGCGCAGGATCGGCGACAGGTAGGCGTCGGCCACGGTGGTGTCGCCGCGGGGAACGATCTTGACCAGCGGGTCCACCTCGTGGCTGACCGAGACTTGAGAGAAGCCGATCTCGCGGGCCGCAGCGGCGAGCGCGGCTTCGTGGGACGGATACCGGTAGCCGTGCACCAGCACGATGGCGACTGCCTGCCTGCCCCGCTCACGGGCCGCGGCCATGCCGGCGGCTGCAGAATCCAGGTCCAGCGGGCACAGCGCCGTGCCATCGGCAGCCATGCGCTCGTCGACCTCGAGCACCTCCGCATACAGCATCTCGGGCAACACGATGTCCAGCTTGAACAGGTGCGGCCGGGTCTGGTACCCGATGCGCAGCACATCGCCGAAGCCGGCCGTGGTGACGAACAATGTCGGCACGCCGCGGCGCTGCAGCAACGCGTTGGTGGCCACCGTGGTGCCCATCTTCACCGACCTGATGCGCTCGGGCGGCAGCGGCTCGTTCCAGGGGACATCGAGCAGGTCGGCAATGGCTGTCGTGGCAGCGTCGTCGTAGCGGCGCGGATCCTCGCTCAGCAGCTTGTGCGTCACCAGGCTGCCGTCGGGCCGGCGCGCCACCACGTCGGTGAAGGTGCCCCCGCGATCCACCCAGAAGTCCCAGCCAGCGGCTGCTTGGCTCATCTCACGACTCTAGATGCCGCCCCTCTCAA
This sequence comes from Acidimicrobiales bacterium, assembly GCA_009843525.1. Lineage (GTDB taxonomy): Bacteria > Actinomycetota > Acidimicrobiia > Acidimicrobiales > Poriferisodalaceae > Poriferisodalis > Poriferisodalis multihospitum. The sequence goes on from VYDH01000007.1 coordinate 19,613, forward strand.
CACTGCCGGGGCGACCGGCGAGCCGACGGTCACGCCGCGTACAAAAAGCCACAATCCGGGTGCTCGGAATCAGGACATCGGCGCGACCTTGTGCCAGCTGAACGCTGCTACCGATTCGACCGCGGGCATTGTGTTCTCGTTCTCGGTGCCGGACGAAACGTCCGACCCGGGGCCGACCGATGTCTCGGTCAATGAGCACAACGAGGTGAGGTGGGTGCACCGGGCCACCGGCCGGCTCCTTGCCAAGGCGTACTGGGGAGGTCCGGGAATCCGCATTGTCAATGTCCACCCTGCGCAGCTCGACGCAGTCGGGGCAGACGGCTTCAGCGTCCATGCTGACGCTGCCGTGGCGATGGTCTCGGCCAACAAACAGCGCAGACATTCAGCGGCGTCTGCGTCGCCTGGCTCGGCGCTTGAGCCATCGCGCAGCGCTGCTGGCGCAGTTGCCGATGGCACCGGTGATGCGTGTACGCAGTTCCGGTCGGCGTTGGAGGCAACGGGCCGCTGCACCGGTTGCGAGCGCGAAGGTGAACATCCACGCAGGCGGCAATCCCACAAGCAGGGCGACGACTGCGCCAATGAGCGTGGCGGGGATGCTGAAGCGAGTACGAATCCACGCGATGAGCCGCCTGCGCCGGTCAGGTCGGCCCTGCAGGCAACCGTGAACGGCGGCGGCGACCATGCAGAGGACGAGGAACCCCACAGCGGAGAGTCCGAGGGTCCCCGCCAGCACGAGGCACACCAGCACTCCGGCTATGTCCGGTCCCCACGGCTCGCGCCTTCGTGAGCTCACCCGGCGCCGTGTTGTCATGTCCAGAATCCTCGCAGGAGGGTGTGACAACTTGTTCCGTGTCAGGGTTCTTGGGACAGGGTTTTGTTTGTCCTTGATCTGAAG
>VYDH01000005.1:0-41310 GCA_009843525.1 Acidimicrobiales bacterium
CCGCTCTAACATCACCACCGACCACCCCGCTTACACAGAACATCTGACACACCCCCGACTGCTGCCAGGTAGCGGCCCTCGGCACGAGCACGCTTGTCCGCCAGCTCGACCACCAACGCCTTGAGCTCTTGACTGCTCAACGTCCCCAGACCGGTGCCGGAGCAGTCCGCACGGCCATTCGCATCGCCGCCGTCGGCCCACACCGCTGCCTCGCCCGGCCACGCCGACCCAGCACCGGGCCACGCAGACGTCGTGCGGTTGCCGTCGTCGTGCGCTTCCCCGTAGCCGGGAGCGAGTTCTCGCACGACATCGCCGAACATAAAGAGAGCATACACTCGTATGCAGTCAAATGCAAACATTCGCGCGCGCTAGTTTCAGGAAACTTCCTGGCATGCACCGCGATCTGTGAGCGCGTTGACGCCCTGTCTGGCCTCGCCTGCGTGCGCTCGTCAGAGGCTCGCCCCAGCTATTTCGGCAGGAAACCCATCGCTTCTTTGGCGCGGGCCAAGGTGCCGCACGCCACGGCCTCGGCTTTGTCGGCACCGGCGGCGATGATGCGGGCGAGCTCAGCGGGATCTGCGTCGAGCTCGGCCTTCTTCGCGGCGATGGGCTCGAGCATGGCGACGACCGCGTCCGCAGTATCGGTTTTGAGAGCCCCGTACTGGCTGTAGCCCGCCGCAGAGTCCGCAGGGCTCCGGCCCGTTGCGGCACTCAGGATCGACAGCAGGTTCGACACTCCTGGCTTGGCCTCGGGGTCGTAGCGCACCTCGGACTCCGAGTCGGTCACGGCCCTGGCGAATTTGCGTGCGATGTCGGCATGATCATCGAAGATGCCGATCGAGCCTTGGGGGCTCTCGGCCGACTTGGACATCTTCGAGGTGGGATTCTGCAGATCCATGACGCGGGCGCCGACCGTAGGGATGGCAGCCTCAGGGATAACGAACGTGTCGCCGTAGCGGGAGTTGAACCGCTGCGCCACGTCACGTGTCAGCTCGAGGTGCTGGCGTTGGTCGTCGCCGACCGGCACTCGATCGGCGTCGTAGATCAGGATGTCCGCTGCCATCAGCGCCGGATACGTGAACAGACCGGCGGAGACGTGGTCGCCGCCCATCTCGCCCCCTTCCGAGCGTGCCGATTTGTCCTTGAACTGAGTCATGCGGCGCAGCTCGCCGAGCGACACTGTGCACTCCAGCAGCCACGACAGCTCCGTGTGCTGGGGTACGTGGCTCTGCACGAACAGGGTGCAAACCTCGGGATCGAGGCCGACCGAGATCAGCGTGGCCATCGTGCCCAGGGTGGCCTCGCGCAGCTGGGTCGGATCCTGCTGGACAGTGACGGCATGCAGGTCGACGGCGCAGTAGAAGGCGTCGGCATCGTGCTGGTCGATCGCCCACTGGCGCAGCGCCCCGAGGTAGTTGCCGAGGTGAACGTCGCCGGTGGGCTGGATGCCCGAGAGCACTCGTGTCATGGCGCCGGACGGTACCGGGTAGCGCCCGAATAAACCCGCCAAATATCCCGGGCCCCGCAGGCATGCCGCGGTACCTTCGGGCCGCGTGGCCCAAGAGGTGCGCACGGAGGCCTTCGCGGGCCCGCTGGATGTGCTGGTGAAGCTGGTCGTGTCCCAGGAGGTGGACATCTGGGAGGTGTCGTTGACGCGCCTGGTCGACGACTTCGTCGCCGTCATGGCCGCAGTCGAATTCCCCGACACTGCAGACCGTGCACCGCGCAGCGAGGCTGTCAGTGCGCCTGCGAGTGACCGCAGGATCGACATGGACGCTGCCAGCGAGTTCGCCCTGCTGGCTGCGACGCTGATCGAGCTGAAGTCCCGCCGGCTGCTGCCCGCCCCGCCGGTCGAATTGGACCTGGAGGACGAATTGGCGGCTTACGGCCTGCGCGATGCGGCATTGGCACGGCTGGTCGAGGGGCGCACGTTTGGCGCCGCAGCGAGGCTGCTGCGCGAACGCTGGGATGCCGCGGCGCTGCAATGGCCCCGCACGGCGGGGCCCCCTGAACGATTCTTGGTGTTCGCGCCAGACCTGCTGGCCGGCGCCTCACGAGACGACATCACTGCGGCGATGGAACGGGTGCTTGCGCCGCGGCCGGTGCCGCGCGTCGATGTCAGCCACCTGAGGGCAGCCGGCATCACGGTCGACGAGGCCGCGGCCAAGATCATCGAGCAGCTTGCTGACACGGGCACGGCCACCTTCCGTGAACTCACCTGCGACGTGACCGAGCGCATCGTGGTGGTCGTGTACTTCCTGGCCGTGCTGGAGCTGTTCGGATCGGGGCTCGTCGAGTTGACCCAAGCCGAACGCTTCGGCGACATCGGCGTGGACTGGATCGGCGACGGCGCGGCAGTGCCGGCTGCGGCCGGCGGTTACGGGGAAGACGCCGCGTGAGCGCGGTCATATCGGCCGTCGGACGCTTGCGTCTCGAGATAGCGGCGGGCCGCTGCGGCGGAGTTGCTCTGTGAGCGAGCAGCGCCCGCCGGTCGAATCCGCGCGCGGCCTGCGGCTGGTCAGCGATGAGGGACGCACGGTTGCCGATCCGCCTGCGCCGCCGGAGCAGTCTCCTGGCTCGCCTGCGTCGAGGACTTCGGCGCATCTCCCCTCGCAGCCCCCCTCCCATCCCTCTGTGCCGTCGGGGCGCAACCAGAGGGTCAATGGCTCGTCGATGTCGCAGAACGGCCACGCAGAGGGCACCACGGGCATCGAGACCGGCGACATGCGGCCCGGTGAGCAGCGGACTCTCGACGACGACGTGCTGTACGCGGCCATCGAGGCCGTGCTGATGGTCGCGACCGAGCCGGTGCCAGCCGAGGTGCTGGCTGCGGTCATCGGGGCCCCGGCGACGTCGGTCCAAGCGGTCTGCAACGAGCTGGCACGGGAGTACGCACAGGCCGAGCGTGGCTTCACCCTGATGCAGGTGGCTGGCGGATACCAGTTGCAGACCGCCGCAGAAGTCGCGGAGTACGTGGAACGCTTCGTGGGGAGCCGCCGATCGGCTCGCCTGTCTGCAGCAGCGATGGAGACGCTGGCCGTGGTCGCCTACAAGCAGCCCGTCTCACGGGCGCAGATCAGCGCCATCCGGGGCGTCAACGCCGACGGCGTGGTCCGCACGCTCGCAGATCAGGGCTACATCGCCGAGGTCGCGCGTGATCCGGGTCCGGGCAATGCTGCCCTGCTCGGGACAACGCCGATCTTCCTGGAGCGACTGAGCCTCCGCAGCCTCGACGACCTGCCGTCGCTGGCGGAGCTGCGCGTCGACGGCGATGCCATGGAGGCCATGGATCGCCTCGCAGCCGACAAGCACGGCTAGCAGTGCCGCAGGACGGCCAACAAGAACAGGCCGAGCGGCTGCACAAGGTCATGGCCCGTTGCGGTGTTGCCAGCCGTCGCAGGTGCGAGGAGCTGATCGCCGCGGGACGCGTCACGGTCAACGGCACGATCGCCCGGGTCGGAGACCGAGCGGAACCGGCAGATCTGGTCGAGGTCGACGGTGCGGTCGTCACGTGGGACGCAGCGATGGTCCACTACTTGGTGAACAAACCGCGCGGCGTGCTCAGTGCAGCATCGGACGACCGGGGGAGGCGCTGCGTGACCGATCTGGTGCCTGCTGCAGTTCGCGTGTATCCGGTCGGGCGGTTGGATGCCGACTCCGAAGGGCTGATCATCGTGACCAACGACGGCGAGCTGACGCACCGGCTGACGCATCCGTCCTGGGGGGTCCCCAAGGAGTATCTCGCCCACGTGGACGGGATGCCAGCACGCGGTGCGTTAGCGCAGCTGCGCACAGGCGTCGCGCTGGACGATGGGCCCACAGCACCTGCCGTGGTTTCGATGCCCCAGCCGTCGGTGCTGCGCATCGTGATACACGAAGGCCGCAACCGCCAGATCCGGCGCATGTGCGATGCCGTGGGGCATCCGGTCGTGCGACTGGTGCGCACGCGCATCGGGTCGCTCACCGATCCGGCATTGCGTCCCGGGGAACACCGACCGCTCACTGCCGACGAGGTCCGAGAACTGCACCGCGCCGCCAAGAGGCTGAGCCGGTAGGCGCACCTGCCCGCGCAGCAGTGCGCTGCGTCTTGGCCGGCACGGGGTGCGGTTCGGCGTCTTCGCTGTGCCACAAGCAGCGACCACAATGGATGTGACGTACGAAGGGCCTGTGGCATGACCGTCCCGAACCGTTGCCAGCACAAGAGAGCGCACAGATGAGCCTCGCTGAGACGTACCGGCTGTCGGGGCGCTACACCGACGACGGCGGCACCACGTTCATGACCGGGCTGCAAGCCTTGGCTCGCCTGCCGATCGAACAGCTGCGGGCCGACCGGCGTGCGGGCCTGCGCACGGCGGCGTTCGTGTCGGGCTATCCGGGTTCGCCCCTCGGCGGCTACGACGCCGCTGTGGCGGCTGCCCGCAAAGCGACGGATCTGCCGATCGTGCATTCGCCGGCCGTCAACGAGGATCAGGCTGCGACTGCTGTCATGGGCAGCCAGTTGGCCACCACCCGACCCGATGCCGCCTACGACGGCGTCGTCGGGCTCTGGTACGGCAAGGCGCCCGGCGTCGACCGCGCGACCGATGCGCTGCGACATGCTGTCTTCGCGGGCACTGATCCTCGCGGTGGCGCGGTGGCCATTGCCGGCGACGACCCCGCCGCCAAGAGCTCCACGATCCCGTCGAGCTCGGCTGGGTCGATGGCCGACCTGCACATCCCGGTGCTTTACCCGGGCACGCCCGCCGAGGCGCTCGATCTCGGTCGCCATGCCATCGCCATGTCCCGGACGACGGGGCTGTGGACGAGCCTCAAGATCGTGGCCGATGTGGCGGACGGTGCTGCGACGGTCCTGCTGGATCCTGACCGATTCGATCCGGTTATCCCGCTTGTCGACGGCGAACCGTTCCGCCACCGGCCCGACGGCTATCTCCTCACGCCCCACACGGTCGACATCGAGCGCGAGATCGTCGAGGTCCGCTACGAGCTCGCCATCGCGTACGCCGCGGCTAACCGCTTGAACGACGCCACGGTCGATCCGCCCGACGCCTGGATTGCGATCGTGGCCTCAGGCATCACCTACCGCGAGGTTCGTGAGGCACTGCGGCGGCTGGGCCTCGACAGCGATGAATCGGTCGCCGAGTCCGGCGTCCGGCTCGTGCGGATGGGCATGCCGATCCCGTTCAGCCCCGATCGGGCCCGGCACTTCGCCCGCGGGGTCACGGAGATCTTCGTGATCGAAGAGAAGAGCCCCAATATCGAGTCCTTGCTCAAAGACTCCCTCTACAACCAATCGCACCATCCCCGCATCGTCGGCAAGACCGACGAGTACGACCGGACGCTGCTCGGTTCGTACGGAGCGCTGACCGCAGACGATCTCATCGGGCCGCTGCGCGGGCGGCTGGAGGGTCGCATCGGTGACCGGCTGGTGCCGCGCCAGCCGGAACGCGTGCGTATCGAGCTTCCCCTCGCATTGCCCCCCGAGCAGAGCCGCTCGCCGTACTTCTGCTCGGGCTGCCCGCACAATCGCTCGACCGAGGTGCCCGACGGTGCCGTGGTGGGCGCCGGGATCGGCTGTCACACGATGGCACTGTTCATGGACCCGGAGCGGGTCGGCGACATCGTGAGCTTGACGTGCATGGGCCAGGAGGGCACGCAGTGGATCGGCATGTCGCCGTTCGTCGAGACGCAGCACATCTTCCAGAACCTGGGTGACGGCACCTACTTCCACAGCGGTCAGCTGGCGATCGCCGGCGCGGTGGCCTCCGGCGTCAACATCACTTACAAGCTGCTGTGGAACCGGGCTGTCGCCATGACGGGCGGGCAGGATCCCGCTGGGCAGCTGGAGGTGCCCGACGTGGCGGCCGGGCTGCTGGCGGGGGGTGTGGCCAGGGTGCTCATCACCACCGACGACCCTGCCGCCTATCGCGGCCGTGCGGTGCCCGCCGGTGTCGAGGTGTGGCATCGCGATCGTTTGACCGAGGCCCAGGAGCTGCTCGCCGGCATCGACGGCGTCACGGTGCTGATCCACGATCAGCAGTGCGCAGCCGAGGCGCGGCGGGGCCGCAAGCGCGGCTCACAGCCCACGCCGCCCAAGCGAGTGCTCATCAACGAGCGAATCTGTGAGGGCTGCGGCGACTGCGGTGCCAAGAGCAACTGCCTGTCGGTGCAGCCCGTCGACACCTTCTTCGGGCGCAAGACCCGCATCGATCAGACGTCGTGCAACCTCGACTACTCGTGCCTCGACGGCGATTGCCCATCGTTCATGACGGTGACCGAGCCGGGGCCATTCCGCACCGCGGTGCGCGAGATGCTGGCGCCGCTGCGGCGCAAGCAGCCGACGGGCGGCAACGACGGTTCCGGCGATGGCGCTCGAACCGAGCCGCCTGCTGAGCTGCCCGATCCGGTGCCGCTCGTCGGGCCCGACGAGATGTCGGTGCGCATGTGCGGGATCGGCGGGACCGGCGTGGTGACGGTCAACCAGGTGCTCGGCACGGCGGCGATGTTCGATGGCTTCGAGGTGCGAGGTCTCGACCAGATCGGGTTGTCGCAGAAGGCGGGCACTGTGGTGGGCGATCTGCGGCTGAAGCGGATCGGCGGGCCGGCCACGGCACGCCTCGGCAGCGGTCAGGCCGACGTGATCGTGGCGTTCGACCTGCTCGTAGCGGCATCGGCGGCAGGACTCGAGGTCGCCGATCCGACCCGGACGATGGTTGTCGGGTCGACATCGCCGACGCCGACCGGTGCCATGGTCGCCGATCCGAGTATCGACATGCCTGCGACCTCCGAGCTGCTTGAGCGGGTCGCTGCGGTCACCGTCGACGGCAGGCAGCACTGGGCCGATGTTGCTTCGCTGGTGACTGCGCTCTGCGGCTCGGCGGTGACAGCGAATGTGTTTGTCGTGGGCATGGCCGTCCAGGCGGGCGCGCTGCCGATCATGCCGGCGAGCGTGGAGGCGGCCATTGAGCTGAACGGCGTTGCGGTCGACCAGAACCTCGCTGCATTCCGCTGGGGCCGGACGATGATCTGCGATCCGGGCATGGTGACCGCGGCCGCGGCGCAGGGCACCGTGAGCGCAGCGGGTCATGACGCGAGCATCGCCACAGACACCGGTCCTGACATCGCGGTGCCGGAGCGCGTGGCGGCCCGCATCGACGAATTGACCGAGGGGCTGGCCGGCGAAGTATCAGCGGGAGATCTCCATGGGCTGCGTGCGGCACTGCGCCAGTACGCAGCCGAGCTGTGCGCATACCAGTCGGACAAGCTGGCGGCGCAGTTTCTCGACGCAGTCGAACGCGTGGCGAGGGCAGATCGGGCGGCGGGGGACCGCTCCGGCCGGCTGACTGCGGCTGCTGCCGCGGGGCACTTCAAGCTGATGGCCTACAAGGACGAGTACGAGGTGGCCCGGCTTATGTCCGATCCTGAGGCGAACGTGGCGGCACGGGAATTGGCTGCGTCCGTCGGCGGCACGGTCTCGTGGAGCCTGCACCCACCGCTGCTGCGTGCACTGGGGCGTACCGGCAAGATCCGGTTCTCGACGGCGTGGCGGCCAGTATTCGCGCTGCTGGCGCGAGGCAAGCGCCTCCGGGGACGATGGTGCGATCCGTTCGGTCACACTGAAGTGCGCCGGACCGAGCGGGAGCTGCCTGGCGAGTACCGGGCAGCGCTCGACGCGGCGCTCGAAGCGCTGGAACGGGATGCAGGCGCGGCCCGGTATGAACAGGCCGTCGCCATCGCCAGGCTGGCCGAGCTGGTCCGCGGCTACGAGGACATCAAGATGGCCGCCGTGGACGCCTTCCGTTCGGAACTGGCGGCCCATGTCGCCGGGCTGGCGCCGCCCGACTGAGCCGCCGGAGCCCATCAGGAATCTCGCCGGCCCAAACCGGGGACGATCAGAGCCATCGGTACCCTTCGTTGCGTGGCCGCGAGTTCCGCCGAGACAACGCAATTGCCGTCGCCTGCCGGCGCAGCGGCGCCGCCGCGCGCCAACGAGCCGTCTGGCCGCGCCCAAGTGGTGGGCACGGGCCTGATCGGCGGATCCGTCGCAGCGGCACTGCGAAAGTCGGGATGGCATGTGACGGGGCGCGACGCCGTCGGTGATCACGCGCAGCGGGCACTCGAGCTCGGTTGTCTCGATGCCGTGGGCACCGACCCGGAGGCGACGTTCTGTGTGGTGGCAGTGCCCGCGGCGATGCTGGCCGAGCAGGTCGCGCTCGCCCTCGCCGACACTGCTGCTGCGGGCGCGGTGGTGACCGACACCGGCAGCGTCAAGACGCCGGTCGCCCAGGCGATCGCCGATGCTCGCTTCGTGCCGGGCCATCCGATGGCCGGCTCGGAACAAGACGGCATCGAAGGCGCGAACCCCGACATGTTCGCCGGCGCGGTGTGGGCCCTGACGCCGAATGAGACCACCGACGACAGCTCCTTGCGCGCCTGCCAGGCAGTGCTGGCGGGCTTCGGGTCTGACGTCGTGACCATGACGCCCGAACGGCACGACGCCCTCGTTGCGGTGGTGAGCCATGTGCCGCACCTCGCCGCCGCTTCGCTGATGTGCCTCGCCGACGATCGAGCCCTCGATGACGCGCCGCTGCTGCGCCTGGCTGCCGGCGGCTTCCGGGACATGACCCGGATCGCCGCTGGCCACCCCGGCATCTGGCTGGACATCTGCGGCGAGAACCGCGATGCCATCGTGAGCGTGCTCGACGAACTGTCAGAGCGTCTGACGCAGATGCGCGAGGTAGTGGCGGGAGCGGACCGTGACGGCCTGCGGGCCGTGCTCACACAGGCGCGGCGCGCTCGCACCAACCTGCCGTCGCGCTATGTGCGGCCCCAGGAGCTGCTGGAAGTGCGGGTGCCGATCCCGGACCGCAAGGGCCAGATCGCGGCGATCACCATGCTCGCGGCGGACTGCGACGTGAACGTGGCCGACATCGAGGTGGCTCACTCACCCGAGGGCGCCGAGGGCGTGCTGGTGCTCGTAGTCGCACGCACCGAGGCGCAGCGCTTTCTCGCGGCCTTGGCAGGGCAGGGTTACCACCCCACCACGCGCGATCTGGCATGAGCGCAGGTCGGGTCATCGGGGTCATCGACCCTTTCACCAACGGTGCGTCGGGCACGGCGCTGCTGCCGGGTTCCAAGAGCATCACGAACAGGGCCGTGCTGTGCGCGGCCTTGGCCACCGGACGCAGCACGCTCGACGGAGTTCTGTTCGCAGATGACACCGATGCAATGATCGAAGCGGTCACTGCCCTCGGTGCGGTAGTGCGGGTGAATCGCGGCAAACGTCGGCTTGTCATCGATGGCATCGGCGGTGCGCAATCTCGCTTCCCCAGTTCGCCAGATGAGCCGGTCATGGTGCACGCGCGTTCATCAGGAACGACAGCCCGCTTCATCCTGCCCGTGGTCGCAGCTCTCGGCGGCCGCTGGCTGCTCGACGGGGACCCCCAGCTGCGGGCACGTCCCCAGGATGACCTGCTGGCGGCGCAGCGCTCGCTGGGTGCCAGAGTGCACGAGCTGGGCGAGCACGGCTGCTTGCCGGTCCAGGTGTCGTCGGCGCCCGCCGACGATGACGCTGCCGTCCTGCGCCATATCAGAATCAGGGCCGATGCTTCCAGCCAGTACGCGAGCGGTCTGCTGCTTGCCGGCCCCCTGCGTGGCGGCATTCATGTGGAGATCGATTCCGAATTCGACGCCGTCAGCCGCCCGTACATCGACATGACGGTGGCGGTCATGGAGGCCTTTGGCGCCATCGTGACCGTCCCGAGTGCCGACCGCTTCGTCGTGACCGAGGGCCACTACCGGGCCGCCGATTACGTGATCGAGCCGGATGCCTCCGCTGCGAGCTACGTCTGGGCCGCGGCGGCGCTGTGCGGCGGCGAGGTGCGTGTCGAAGGGCTCGGCAGCCACAGCATCCAAGGCGACGTGCGATTCGCTGAGGTCCTAGGCGAGATGGGAGCGGACGTCACCGTCAGCGACGACGCCATAGCGGTCGGTAGGCCGCCGAGCGGAGCGTTGCAGGCAGGCTCATTCGACTTGCGCGACTTCTCCGATACCGCCCAGACACTGGCTGCGGTGGCAGCGTTCGCCGAGGGCACGACCTCCATCGGTGGCATCGGCTTCATCCGCCGCAAGGAGACCGACCGCATCGGCAACACGGCGACCGAGCTCGTCAAGCGCGGCGTCGACGCCGTGGCCGAGCACGACGGCATCACCATCCACGCGAATCCCTTCGGGCTTCGAGCGGGTCTGGTGGACTGTCACGGCGATCACCGCATGGCGATGGCGATGTCGCTGATGGGCCTGCGTGTGGCCGGGATCGACATCGACGATCCCGATTGCGTCGCCAAGACGTTCCCCGACTTCTTCGATGTCATCGAGGCGCTGCGGGGCTCGCCGGAACCAGTCCCGGAGTCGCAGGTGACGGTGATCGCGATCGACGGTCCCGCCGCCTCCGGCAAGTCCAGCGTGGCTCGAGCCGTCGCCGGCGAGCTCGAGATGGACTACCTCGACACGGGCGCGATGTACCGGGCCGTGGCGTGGGCGGCCTTGCAAGCTGGAGTCGATCTCGCCGACCTCACAGCGGTGGCGAGCATTGCCCGCAATGCCGATATCCAGATTTCCACCGTGAGCGACGCCCAGCGCGTGACCGTGGACGGTGCCGATGCCACGGCGGCGATACGCAGCGCAGAGGTGGATCGCAACGTCAGCGTCGTTGCTGCCAACCCGCAGGTGCGGTGGGTGCTGACCCGACGCCAGCGCGACTGGGCGAGCCTCGTCGGCGGGGGGGTGATGGAGGGCCGCGACATCGGCAGCGTGGTGTTCCCTGACGCTCTGCTGAAGGTATTCCTCACTGCTGCACCTGCGGAGCGGGCCCGCCGTCGCCTCGCCCAGCAGGCCGACTCGGCGGGCGGCGTCGACGATGCGAGTCACGACGACGGAGCTGTCGCAGCTTTGGCCGCGGAGTTGAGCGAGCGGGATCGGCTCGACTCTGGCAGGGCCGACTCGCCGCTGCAGGTGGCACCCCGAGCGGTCATTGTCGATACGAGCGAGCTGTCCCAGCATGAGGCCGTCGCGACGATCGCCGAGTTGTACCGCCGTACAGCCGGGCTCCAGGCCCCGATCCGCCCCAGCTCGGTTCAGGGCCGATGAGCGGACCTGACGGACCCGAGACCGATCTGCGCGACGGGCCGCTCAACATGGCCGTCTACAGGATCATGAAGTACGCGATCTGGGGCGTCTTCCGGGCGTGGAACCGTATCTCGGTCGACGGGCTGGCGAACCTGCCCGATGGCCCGTGCGTATGGGTGCCCAACCATCGCAGCTACATCGACACGCCGATCCATGCAGCGATACCTGCCCGGATGCGCGTCATGGGCAAGGACTCGATGTGGAAGTACCGCTTTCCGGGCTGGCTGTTCACGACGATCGGCTGCTTCCCGGTGAACCGCGACGCACCCGATCGGGCTGCGCTGCGGACCGCGCTGGATGCCCTGACCCATGGCGACGGGCCGGTGGTGATGTTCGGCGAGGGCGAGCGCAAGGACGGCCCGCGGGTGCTGCCGCTCATGGACGGGCCCGTGTACCTGGCGGCGCGGGCGCAAGTCCCGATCGTGCCCGTCGGCATTGGCGGAACTGCCGCAGCCATGCCGAGAGGCGCCAAGTTCATGTACCCCCGCCGGATCAAGTTCATCGTCGGCGAGCCGATGGACCCACCGCCGCTGGGACCGAGTGGCCGGGCATCGCGACGAGCGATACGCGAGCTCACCGAGGAGCTGCGCGAGCGTATCCAGGCGCTCTACGACCAAGCCCAAGCCGCCGTCGGCACCCCCAACCTGCGCTGAGGGAAGCGCCTTGCTGCGACGCTCCTTTCAGAAGTGCTCAGCACTTCGGTGCGCGGGCGTCAGGGCAACGTACGATCCAACAACTGTGCTGGGAACTGGCTGACCATGGCCGACGAGTTGGACGTGCTCCTCGAAAAGGTGGACGACGCAGCGTTGCGCGCCGACCTCCACACGGCGATCCAACGGGTGAAGGCCAAGCGGTCCTTCGGACTGGTGTTCGAGTCTCACCTTCCTGAGCGTGTGCGGTTGCCGGATCATCCGATACGTCGTGGTGTCCGAGTGGTGCATCGCGATGCCGATGATGAGCCGCGTCTCGTGGGTCGCGTGAAGGACGGGTCGGCGACGCTCATCGGAACGGGCGGCTCGACCGAGGATGTCGACATCTGCGAGCTCGTTGTCGTCGCGGACTTCGGGCAGGCGATCTATCCGGGCCTCACTCGTCTCGGTTCGATCGACCGTGGTGACGGCAAGCCCGCTCACGTCGTCATCAACGCGGAGAACCATCACGCGCTCGAGGCACTCCAGTTCACCCACGCGGGGCGAGTCGACTGCATCTACATCGACCCGCCGTACAACACCGGCGCGCGCGACTGGAAGTACGACAACGACTACGTCGACGCCGACGACGGCTACCGGCACTCGAAATGGCTTGCGTTCATGGAGCGTCGCCTGAAGCTGGCCAAACAACTCCTGAATCCAGATGACTCCGTTCTGGTCGTCACTATCGACGAGAAGGAGTTCCCGCGCTTGGGGATGCTGCTTGAACAGATCTTTCAAGGAGCCAAGATCCAGATGGTGTCCATCGTGATCAATGCCCCGGGTCAGGCGCGCAAGCAAGAACTCGCGCGAGTGAACGAGTTCGCCTACTTCGTGTTCATTGGTCGAGCCGAGCCCGTTCCGACGGTGGACGACCTCCTCAACGAGAAGCCGTCCGGAAACCCGTCGAAGGTCCGGTGGGAGTCGCTCCTGCGCAGCGGTACCAACTCGCGGCGCAGGGATTCTCCGGCTCTCTTCTACCCCGTATTCATAAGTCGGGAGAACGGGAGAATCTGTGGCACCGGTGAGCCCAAGCCAGTCACAGCCCCCAGGTCGAGTTGGATGATTCCACCGGGGGTAGTTGCTGTCTGGCCCATCAAGAACGATGGATCGGAGGGCCGTTGGCGCACTTCCCCCGACTACCTCCGCGAACTCGTGGCCAACGGCCACGCGAGAGTCGGGAAGTGGGGCGAGGATGGTCGGGGCACGATCTGGTATCTCGGAAGATCTGTACTGCGACGCATTGACTCCGACGAGGTGCGTGTCGTAGGTACCGACGAGCAGGGGGCTGTAGTCGTCGAGCCGGCGGATGACGCCGAACCGCGTCGCACCGTGGCCAAGACAGTTTGGAATCGGCCGGCGCATCACTCCGGTTGGCACGGCAGTGCGTTACTGCGCACGTTGCTGCCTGATCGCGAGTTCCCATTTCCAAAGTCTTTGTACGCAGTGGAAGACGCTCTGCGGATCTGTGTCGGGAATCGGCCCGATGCGGTCGTGCTGGATTTCTTCGCGGGTTCAGGAACGACATCGCATGCCGTGATGCGGCTGAACAAACAAGACGGAGGCCAGCGTCAGTCCATCCTGGTGACCAACAACGAAGTCTCGGCCGAGGAAGCACAATTGCTCCGCTCTGCCGGCCACCATCAAGGGGACTCCCGCTGGGAAGAGCGCGGCATATTCGAGCACATCACTCGGCCACGTGTGGAAGCAGCTGTCACGGGGTTCACGCCTGCAGGCGAATCGATCACCGGCAGCTATAAGTTCACCGACGAGTTCCCGATGTCTGAGGGGTTCGAAGAGAACGTCGAGTTCTTGAAGCTCACTTATCTTGACCCGGTCGCGGTCGAGTTGGACCGCGCGTTCATGTCCGTTGCGCCATTGCTATGGATGCGGTCAGGCGGAGCCGGCCCGATGCTCGATCAGCGCCTCGATGCGGCAGGCCAACCCAAGCCGTATGCGTTCACCGCGCACTACGGCGTGCTGTTCAACCCGGACCAGTGGAGGGCGTTTGTCCACCGGCTGCCCGCGACTGCCGGGACGGCGTTCATCGTCACGGACTCGCCATCGACGTTTGCCGGCATCGCGGCGGCACTGCCGGAGCAGGTGGCGGCGGTTCGGCTGTACGAGAACTATCTGACAACGTTCGCGATCAACCGAGGGTGGTGAGCTGGTGCGCTACAAGTTGCTCGACTATCAGCACGAAGCGGCGGTCGGTTGCTTGGATCGTCTGCGTCGCGCGCGGCGTGATTGGCAGGAAGACGGCAGCCGCTCCGCTTTCGCACTCTCTGCGATCACCGGAGCGGGCAAGACCGTGATCGCCACGGCGGTCATCGAGGCGGTCTTGCACGGCTCATCGGACCTGGGTGTGGATGCCGATCTGCGGGCGACGTTCCTCTGGGTTACGGATGACCCCGCCCTGAACCGCCAGACTCGCCACAAGATGCTCGCCGGGTCGGACCTGCTGCATCCGGCGAGGCTGGCCGTCCTTGACAATGACTTCTTGGATTCGGCGCTCGGCGCCGGACGCGTCTACTTCCTCAATATCCAGAAGCTGTCGAAGACGAGCGGCCTCGCTCAGGGCGGCCGAAACCTCCGGCAGTTCTCGATGTGGGAGGTTCTGGCGAACACGATCAGCGGTGGGGATGTCGACCTCTGCTTGGTGCTGGACGAAGCGCATCGCGGCATGAAGACGGCAAGTGATCGCAAGACGATCGTGCAACGCTTGGTCACCGGCACCCAAGGCTCCAACCCGCCGATGCCGGTGGTCTGGGGGATCTCCGCCACTATCGATCGGTTCACGACGGCCATGCAGGGCGTGACTGATCGGACGATGTACCCGTTTGTCGAGGTCGACATCGACAAGGTGCGCGCCTCCGGTCTTGTGAAGGACGAGATAGGCGTCGACGAACCCGGCGAGCAGGGGACGTTCAGCACAACGCTGCTTCGTGAGGCGACAAAATCGACTCTCGAATATGAGCGTCGGTGGGCCGCATACTCCGCGGCACAGGACGAGCCCGAAGTGCTGCCGGTCTTGGTCGTACAGGTTGCGGACAAGGCCTCGGAGGCCGCGCTTACCGAACTGATCGAAGTCATCGAGTCGGAGTGGCCCGGACTCGGACCGAGTGCCGTCGCCCACGTCTTCGGCGAGCACGAGCGGCTGCATCTTGGCAGCCGAGCGGTTGATTGGGTGCCTCCGGAATCGATCCAGAACGACACGGACGTACGAGTCGTTCTGGCCAAGCAGGCCATCTCGACCGGGTGGGACTGCCCACGCGCCGAGGTGCTCTACTCGGAGCGGCCAGCAAGGGACGTCACCTACATCGCCCAGATCATCGGCAGGATGGTCCGCTCACCCTTGGCTCATCGTGTGACGACGGATGATGCGTTGAACTCGGTTGCCTGCTTTCTTCCACACTTCGACAGATCCGCCCTCGATTCCATCAAGGCAGAGCTCGAGGGCACAGGCAGGGCAAACGGGGATCTGCGCGTCGGCGCAACTGTCGCACAGGTGCCGAAGGTGTTCGAGCGCAATCCGAACATCGACGCCGCCGCGTTCGACGTCATCCATGAACTGCCTGCGCTGCCCGCACCGGACGTGCTGGCCAACCCGTTGCGCCGCGCCAAAGAACTCGCTCGACTCTTGACCGACACAGCGAGCGGTGATGCGCTGATGCCGAGCGCCGGTGCCGACCTCACCAAGTCGTTGATGGCCAAGCTCGACGGCCTTGCCGCCCAGCACGCTCAACAGGTGGAGCAGAATGTCGAAGACTTGGAGACGGCCGAGCTCCTCCGAGCCAAGATGTCCATCGTTGGCGAGGAACTGGGGAGTGCGACGCGGCAGGTCGCGACCCACGTAGCCGACATCGAGCGCGACACTCGCAAGATCGTGAACCGACTCAAGGAGGGCGTCGGCGTCGACTACTTCGCCTACCTGGTCGGCAAGAACCCCGGCGAAGATCCTCTCGACTTGAGGGTTCGGACAGCGGCGCTGCTGATGATCGATGGCGTCAATGACGAAGTAGAGGCCGAGGCGACAAAGTGGGTGCAGGAGCGGCTGGCCAAGTCGGCAAGGGCAATCAAGAACACGACCGGCGCCGAGCGCGACGCCTACCGGCGGGTGCAAGAACAAACATCGTCGCCGGAGCGTGTGACGATCGATCTGAGAGACAACCTCTCTGCCTCGACCAAGAACAGCGACGGCGAGGATCTGCCGACCTACCGGGGTCACATCTACTCGGACGAATCGGGCCACTTTCCGCTCGACCTCAACACGTGGGAACGGACGGTCATCGAACGCGAGATCGACGATGCGACCTTCGTGGCTTGGTACCGGAACCCATCACGAACGAGCCCCGCGGCCCTCCGCATCGCGCACGCAACGGAAACGGGAGGTTGGGCCACGCTGCTACCTGACTTCATCGTTGTCTCACGCCGATCCGACGGCTCGCTCGGCGCGTCGATCATCGACCCCCACAGCGGTCACCTGTCCGACTCAAAGGCCAAGCTGCACGCCTTGGTCGACTATGCCGAGCAGTACGGCAACGAGTACGTGCGCATCGAGTCACTGGCGGCGAACAGCGACGGTGAGTTGGCTGTGCTCGATCTTCAGGTCCCGGCCGTTCGGGACGCAATCCGCAACTTCGATGGTGACCAAGTCTCAGCCGTGTACGAATCTGAGGTGGCCCAGCCGCACTCATGAGCCGACAGTTGGGGCACGGCTCCGATCATGTGAGCCTTCGCCATTTTGGGAGTTCGGGCTGCTGGGCGGCCGAGACTACCGGGCTGGCGCGCCCCGTCAACCTCGGCGGACGACGCCTTCAGCCGCCGTCGATCAGCGGCAGATGCCTGACCCGGATGCGATCGTCAGTGACTACCACCACAGCGCCTCGTTCCAAGTCGTCGCCAATCTCCTCCAGATGTCGGAGCATTACCGTGGCCTGCTGCTCTGCTCGGGACAGGTGACGGGTTCGAAACAGCACCACCGACGGCGCGGCCGCTCTCATCGTCGCCAGCAGCATTCCGAAGTCGGTGTCGCCCGACACCACAATGCGGTGTTCTTCGACGGCGAGCGAGAGCAACTCGTTGTCCGCGGCGCGTTCCAGCCCTAACTCGATCGCATGCACTGCGTCGTGACCAGCATCGCGCAGCAAACCCGCCAAGTGGGGTGATCGGTTCTGATCGATCAGGAACCTCACGCGGAGGGCTGAAGCAGGATCTCACGATCGGACACGGTGTCCGCAGCGAACCGCAGTGCCGCGGCCACGTCTTCGAGTTCGAGCGGCGGCAGCTCGGCGACCACTTCGTCCGGGGTCATTCCGTCGGCGATCATGTTGACCACCGTTGCTACGGGGATTCGCAGGCCCCGAATACAGGGCAGGCCCCCCATTTGATGGTGATTCACCGTGAGCCGATTCACGACCCCAGCGTACTCCGGCAGTCCCGCAGGCTGGGGTCTGTTGGCCGACGGGCGTCGGTGGGGGCTGTCGGGTCAAGCGGTAGAGGGCTCACTCGGCGCTGATTGAGTTGGTGGCGAGGGCGGATAGCACGTTGCTGGCGGCTGTTGAGCGGTCGGTGGCACGGATTCGGGCGTCTTCGGGCACGGCGAGGCTGGCATGAACGGCGGTCTCCATGGCGCCCAGGAGGTCTCGCAGCTCGCGGGGCGGGGGGAAGTACTCGTCCTCGTCGGTGATGGTGACCTCGGTGGTGCCTCGAGCCGGCGCGAGCCGCTCGATGACGGCGTCCACCAACTCTTCGGGCGCTGATGCCCCGGCTGTGACTCCAATGGTGCCACGCAGGTCGTCTGGCAATTCCGCTGCAGCGTTCACTCGCAGCACGCGCTTGCAGCCTGACTCGACCGCGACCTTGGCCAGCGCCATGGTGTTGGAGGAGTTGGCCGACCCGATGACCACGACAGCGTCGCAGTCGGGTGCGAGCCGCTCGAGGGCGCTCTGGCGATTGGTGGTGGCGAAGCAGAGATCCGAGCGCCCTGCCATCCAGACGTCGCCGAAGCGTGCCTTGGCAGCGTCGGCCACATCAGCCCAGTCACGATGGCTGAGCGTCGTCTGGGCCAGCACCGCAACCGGTGCCTCGGTGTCGTCGAGCCCCTCGACGTCGGCAGGCTCGGAGACCAGCGAGATGGCGTCGGGCGCCACGGCCATGGTGCCGACGGCTTCGTCGTGGCCCTCGTGCCCGACGTACACCACTTGGTAGCCCTTGCCGGCACGTACGCGGACCTCGTGGTGCACCTTGGTCACCAAGGGGCAGACGGCGTCCACCACGTAGCCGCCGCGCCGCCGGGCCTCGGCGACCACTTCGGGTGCCGAACCGTGCGCTGAGAGCATGAGCGGCCGGCCGGCCGGCACTTCGGCGACGTCGTCGACGAACACCACGCCGAGTCGCTCGAAGCGATCCACCACGAGGCGGTTGTGGACGATCTCGTGGTAGCAGTACACCGGCGCCGGGAATGAGCGAACGAGCCAGGCGAGCGCCTTGATGGCCATTTCGACGCCGGCGCAGAAGCCACGGGGCGCCGCCAGCAGCACCCGGTCCACAGCCACGGCTGTGACGCTACCGACGGTGTGAGAGGTTCCTATCCTGAACCCTGAGGCTGAGCCGAAAGGCGAAGCCGTGGCCCGAGCGGCCCGTGAGCGATAGCGAACAAGAGCGGGAAATGATGGCCGAGCAACGAGGACGTGAGCCCGTCCGCGCGCCCTCCGGCCACCGGCCGGTTGTGGTGGCGGTGGAGCCCGGCTCGGCGGCCGAGATCGCCGGGCTGGCCCCTGGCGACGAGGTGGTGTCGATCTCCGGTGTTGCTCCGACCGACGTGATCGCCTGGCAGTTGCTGCTCGATGAGGCCGATCCCACGCTGGCCGTGCTGCGCGACGGGCACGAGATTGCCATGGACATACCGAAAGACGCCGGCGTCCCGCTCGGCGCCGAGGTGCATGCCGCGATCTTCGACCGGGTGCAGACCTGTGACAACCACTGCGAGTTCTGCTTCATCTATCAGCTGCCGCCGGGGCTGCGCCGGAGCCTCTATCTCAAGGACGACGACTACCGGCTGTCGTTCCTGTATGGCAACTTCACGACGCTTACCCGTTTCACCGAGCTGGATCTCGAACGGGTGCTGGACGAGCGCTTGTCACCGCTGTATGTGTCGATTCATGCCACCGATCCAGCGGTGCGGGCTCGGATGCTCCGCAATCCGCGTGGCGCGACAAGCCTGCGCTGGCTGAGCGCGTTGCTCGATGGCGGCATCGAGGTTCACGGCCAGGTGGTGGTGTGCCCGGGCGTGAACGACGGGCAGGTGCTGGCCGACACGCTGGCAGGCGTGCTCGACCGCTACCCGTCGTTGGCCACGTTGGCGGTGGTACCGCTGGGGGTCAGCGCTCACCAGCGGGAGCCGGCCATGCGCCCTCACACTGCGGCCGAAGCGGCGGCAGTCGTGGACCTCTGCGAGGGATGGCAGCAGCGTTGTGTGGAGGTGCTCGGTCGCCGTCTGGTGTTCGCTGCGGATGAGTACTACCTGCTCGCCGACCGACCCTTTCCTGCGGCCGAAACCTACGGCGACTTCCCGATGCACGAGGACGGCATCGGCATGGCGAGGGCGTTCGAGCGGGAGTTCTGGGCCGCCGGTGCGGGCATGCCCAACGGGGACATCAGGCAGCGCGCGCCGGCCGCAGGATTCTTCTCGTGGGTGGACGGGGCGCCGGCGGAGGGCTACCGCGCAGTGCGGATGCCCGGACATGGCGCAAACCGCAGCGGCGAGATCGACGTCGATGGGTTGCCGCTCAGTCGCGGGCCGACGTCGACACCAGTGGCCGTGACACTGCGGGGATCACCCCGTCATGGCCCTTCTCGAACGATCCACCCGACCGACGGCGAGCCCGCCAGGCAGCGCATCGGGATCCTGACGGGCAGCTACGGAGCTGCCGTGCTGGCACCCCTGGTGAGTCAGTGGCACGCCCATGCCACGTCCCAACAGAAGGGGAGTGCGCCTCGCGCACGGGTCATCGAAGTGCCCAACCGGTTCTTCGGCGGCAACATCGGCGTGACTGGCTTGCTCGCCGGCGTCGACATCGCCGCGGTGTTGGCCGCCGAGCCGGTCGAGCATCGCTACCTGCTGCCCGATGTCTGCCTGTCGGGCGGGAAGTTCCTCGACGGCATGACACCCGCCGAGCTGCCCCGGCTCGTCGAGGTCATCCCCACCAACGGCGGCGCCCTGCGGGAGCTGCTCGACGCTTCGGCCTCAGCCCAGTCCGATGCGGCTCCGGCGCGCGGCACTGCAACTCACCCAGCAGGTGTCTCGCGATGAACGTCGGTCTGCCCGTCGTCGGCATCGTGGGACGGCCCAACGTCGGCAAGTCCACGCTGTTCAACCGGCTCGTGGGGCGTCGCGATGCCGTGGTGGCGCCCGAACCCGGCGTGACGCGCGACCGCAAGGCGGCCGAGGCCGCTTGGCGAGGGCACCCTTTCGTCGTGGTGGACACCGGCGGGTGGTCTGCATACGGCGACACGCTCGACAACAAGGTGTCCGAGCAGAGCGAGCGCGCGATGGGCGATGCCGACGTGCTGCTGCTGGTAGTGGATGTCACTGTCGGCATCACCGAGCCCGACGCTCGTATCGCCGCCATGCTGCGCCGCAGCGGCCGGCCGACTCTGGTGGTTGCCAACATGGCCGACAGCGGGGCCCGTGATGATGGCCGGTGGGAGTTCAACCGCCTGGGGCTTGGCGAAGCCTGGGCCGTGTCCGCCCTGCATGGCCGCAACGTCGGCGATGTGCTCGATCGCGTGCTGGAGTTGTTCGACCTTGATTCAGACGCCGACTCCGGCAGCTGTCCCGGCCGCCTCGACGCAGTCGCGAGTGCTGCCGAGAGGGCGACGCCAGACCGTGACGAATCCATCAGCGACAGCGAGGCCCTCGTCGAGGGCGAAGCGGCCGTGCCCGCAGTGGCGATCGTAGGCCGGCCCAATGTCGGCAAGTCGACACTGTTCAACCGGCTCATCGGCGACGAACGGTCGGTCGTCCACGACCGGCCCGGCACGACCCGCGACAGCATCGACACCCTTGTGGAAACCGAGGCGGGCCCGGTGCGGTTCGTGGACACCGCGGGCATGCGCCGCAAGGCCCGGGTGGACGCGGACACTGAGTACTACGCCAACTTGCGGGCACTGCGGGCCATCGATGCCTGCGACGTATCGCTGCTGGTCATCGACGCCACTGAAGGAGTGACGGCACAGGACCAGCGTCTCGCCGAGCGCATCGACGCTGCTGGCTGCCCGATCGTGGTGCTGCTCAACAAATGGGAGACGCTGGATGCCGAGCATCGTGAAGGCGTCTTGGGGGAGCTGGCGCGTCGCCTGCACTTCGTCGGCGAATCACCCGTGTTGCGCATCAGCGCGCTGACGGGTCGGGGCGTGCATCGGCTGGTGCCCGCGGTCTCCGCCGCGATGGAGGCATACGAATCGAGAGCGCCGACTGCCAAGGTGAACGAGATCGTCCAGCTCGCGCAGTCCGCACAGCCGGCGCCAGGCGGAGCACGGGTGCTGTACGCCACCCAAGCCGCAACGCAGCCGCCGACGTTCACGCTGTTCGCCAACCGGGAGCTCCCAGCTACCTACCTGCGATATCTTGAGCGCCGCTTGCGCGAAGAGCTGGGCCTAGCGAAGACGCCGCTCAAACTGCGAGTGCGCCGACGATGAGGCCGCTGTCCAGACGCGGAGCGGCCTCGACCGCCCAGCGGCAGAATCGCCGCCCGCTTCCAGACGGACCTCGTCATCCCGGCAGGCGCAGGAGCAGCGAAAGCGACCAGGCCCAGGAGCGGCGTTCGGGGGCGCCGTGGCACTTCTGGCTCGTCGTCATCATGGCGACCGTGTACTTGGGCTGGCGTGCGGTCGAAGGCGTCGTGTGGCTGATTCAGTGGTTCGCCGGCGTCATCAGTTGAGCGGCTCGACGTTGAACTGTCCATTCAACCCAGCCGGTATCGTGCCTGCGGAACGGGCTGTGGCGCAGTCTGGTTAGCGCACTGGTCTGGGGGACCAGGGGTCGGAGGTTCAAATCCTCTCAGCCCGACCACAGCGGGGTTTGTCATGGCAAAGGGTGTGCCAGCGGTTGCTCCGGGCGGCAGGGTGTCACGGCGGCTCGCCACAGGAGTCTTCGCATTTGAAGGCGACGACTCCGATGCGGATCTCCGCCAGCAGTTCGGCGTGGCCACGCTCCTGCAGACCGTCCGCGAGCTCAGCGGCCTGAAGTTCATCCGGCGCGACATCGGCACCGCGCCCGAGCCCTTCTACTACGTCCGCAAATGGACAGAGCAGCGCTACTGCGACTATCAGATCGGGCACTTCGGATTTCACGGCAAACCTGGAGAGCTCTGGCTGAGCGGCTCCGCCAAGGTGACCCTGGAGGAACTCGCCGACGTGCTCGATGGGCGGGCCGGCAGTCGGATCATCTATTTCAGCTCGTGCGAGATCATGGGCACCGACGACGCGGCCCTGCGGCGATTCCAGGAGCGATCCGGCGCCGCCGCGGTGATCGGCTTCCTCGAGCGGGTCGGCGGCAGCCTGGAACTGCCGGCATTCGAGCTCCTGCTGCTGCAGGCACTGAACGACGACACGAGGATGGACGCAGTGGAGGACCGCATCCGCAGCCAGCATCCCTATCTGTGCGAATTGCTCGGCCTCAAGATCATCAACTGATCTGTGCTCGATCAGGGCGCCCGGCGCAGCGAACGCATCATCGTCAGTGAGCGCAGTGCCATGATGTGGCCTGCAGCGACACGCTGCCGACGAAGGGGAGCGCTGATGAGCGAGACGGCAACTGAACATCGCAAGCCCGAGATTTCGGTTTTGCAGGAGCCGGGACGGGTCACCGTCCGGGTTGGCGGCGTGGTCGTGGCCGATTCGACCTCGGCTCTGGTGCTGACCGAAGGACGGCTCCCGCCGCGCCACTACCTGCCGGTTTCAGACGTGAAGATGGAGTTGCTGCACCCGACTGTGCTGTCCACTCATTGACCGTGGAAGGGCGATGCCAGCTACTGGTCAGTAGCAGTCAAGGGTCAGAGCTACGAGGACATCGTGTGGTCCTATCCCGATCCGATCCCCGAGATGGCCGAGATCGCCGGTCTGATGAGCTTCTATGCCGAGCGTGACGAGGTGGACCAGACCGTCAGCTGAGGTCCGCGGCCGACGCGGTACGCACGCATCAGTTCAGCGTGGCCGCAAGCTCCAGCGCGTCGTCCCACGATGGGTGAGCTGCCAGGAGTCGGCGGAATCGCACGAACGGCCTGATCGCGTCGAGCGCCATGACTCCGCTCAGCCGGCCGTTGCGCCGGTAACCGGCCAAGAAGGAGCGGCCTGAATCCGGACTGCCCGTATCGGGGTCGTCTGCAGCCGATCCGACGAGCACCTCCACGTCGTCGTCGGCGTCGGGATGTCCAGCAATCTGGATTCGGGCGTCATATTGATCCGACCAGACAAATGGAACAGAGCTGTAGGGCTGCGCCTCTGCGGGGGCCACCAGGTTGCGGCCCACTGCCATGCCGTGCTCCACCGCTGCGGTCCAGTGCTCGACCCGGATCGGCCGGTCGCCGTGCCACGGGCTGAGCCACCCGTTGGGCGCCCGTGCCACGTCGCCGACGGCGTAAACGCCCGGGGGCCCGCAGCACAGCGTCGCATCGCAGACCACGCCGTTGTCGACCTGCAGGCCCGAGCCCTCCAGCCACGCCGTATTGGGCACCACCCCGATGCCCACGACCACCAGGTCGGCGGGGATCCGGCTGCCGTCCGCCATGGCGACGGCTTCCACCTGATCGGTTCCGAGCACGCCGTCTACCCCGACGCCGAGCCGCAGCTCGACGCCGTTGTGGCCGTGGAGGGCACCGACGCGTGTGCCCATCTCGGCACCCAGCCCGCGCACCAGCGGGGCCGGGGCCGCTTCGATGACCGTCACTTCGCAGCCGCGAGCCGCCGCAGAAGCGGCGACCTCCGAACCGATGAAGCCGCCGCCCACCACGGCGACCCGTGCGCCGGCGATGAGACCTTCCCGGATGGCCATCGAGTCGTCGAGGGTCCGCAGTGTGTGCACGCCTGCCATGTTCCCGACGCCGGGCAGCGGTCGAGCCGCTGCGCCCGTCGCGATGACGAGGCCGTCGAACGGCACTGTCTCGGCGTTCCCGCCTGCCGCCGGGGCGACCATGACGACGCGGGCGTCGGTGTCGAGCCCCACGGCGTGGGTGCTCAGCATGACCTCTACATCGAGGTCGTCGTAGGCGCCATCCGGGTCAAGGGCCAGCGTTCCGGGGTCTTGATCGCCAGTGAGGAACTCCTTGGAGAGGGGAGGCCGGTCGTAGGGGAGATGCGGCTCGGCGCCGATGAGCGTCAGCGGCCCGTCATGACCCGCAGCGCGCACGCTGTGCGCGGCGCGCGCACCTGCCAGCGACGCACCGACGATGACTATGCGTTTCGGGGAATTCGACACGCGAGCAGTGTGTCATCTCCGCGGGGAGGGATGACCGGTGGGCAGTGCCGACGCGGACAGACCGCGCGGCGGCGCGCCGCCGGCGGCCTCGTACTGCGCCAGTTGGCAGGGGATCGGGCCAAGGCGCGCAGCAGCTATCCGGGCGCGCTATAACTGTTCCTCACACCTGTGTAACTACGACAGTGTGATTTGAGCAGTTGCCGTCGCTCCCAAGCACTCGGACGGCACTGCATTCGGCGGGATGAGAGGGACGGAGACCGGCATGATCACCACACGTCGCACAGCGCATCTCGGTGCCTGTCTAGGTCAAGGCGCCGGCAGATGACCGTCACCGATGCATCTGCCGTCGACATCTCACATCACGCTGACGCAGCGGACACTCCCGGAATGCGCGTGCAGAAGCGCGATGGTTCCATGCAGGCCGTCGATGTCAACAAGATCGTCCGCGCCGTCGAGCGCTGCGCCACCGAACTGGCCGGTGTCGATCCCATGCGGGTTGCGACGCGGACCATCTCTGGTCTTCATGACGGCGCCACCACCACCGAGCTCGACGAACTGTCGATTCGCACGGCCGCGGCGCTGATCTCTGAGGAACCGAACTACTCGAAGCTGGCCGCCCGCCTGCTGGCCACCTACATCGACAAGGAAGTCCGGAACCAGAACATTTACTCGTTCAGTCAGTCCATCTCCGAAGGCGGCGAGTGCGGACTCATCCATCCCGATGTGGTGGCATTCGTCGCTGCAAACGCCCGCAAGCTCAACGATGCGGTCATAGCGCAGCGCAACGGCGACTTCGAGTTCTTCGGGCTCCGCACCGTGTACGACCGTTACCTGCTGCGGCATCCGCAGCGCCGGACGGTCATCGAGAACCCGCAGTACTTCCTGCTGCGCGTTGCCTGCGGTCTGTCGCAGACAGCCGAAGAGGCCATCGCGTTCTACGAGCTCATCTCCAGCCTGCGCTACCTGCCGTCGTCGCCCACGTTGTTCAACTCGGGCACGGCCCACCCGCAGATGTCGTCGTGCTATCTGCTCGACAGCCCCACCGATTCGCTCGAGGGCATCTACGACCGCTATTCCGACATCGCCAAGCTGTCAAAGTTCGCTGGCGGCATCGGGGTGGGCTGGCACCGGGTGCGGTCGCGCGGCTCGCTGATCAGCGGCACCAACGGCCTGTCGAACGGCATCGTGCCGTGGCTCAAGACGCTCGACTCGTCGGTTGCGGCGGTGAACCAGGGCGGCCGGCGCAAGGGCGCTGCATGTGTGTATCTCGAGTCGTGGCACGCCGATATCGAGGAGTTCCTGGAGCTGAAGGACTCCACCGGCGACCATGCCCGGCGCACCCACAACCTGAACTTGGCGAACTGGGTGCCCGACGAGTTCATGCGCCGGGTCGAGAACGACTGGCAGTGGTCGTTGTTCGATCCCAAGCAGGTACCGCATCTCACCGACCTGTACGGCGACGAGTTCACCGATGCGTACCGGGAAGCTGAAGCAGCCGGCTCGTACGAGCGGCAGGTATCAGCCCGCGAGCTGTACAGCCGCATGATGCGCACGCTTGCCCAGACCGGCAATGGCTGGATGACATTCAAGGACGCCTCGAACGCCAAGTCCAACCAGACCGGCGAGCCCGGCAACGTCATCCATCTGTCGAACCTGTGCACGGAAATCCTCGAGGTCACCAGCGACGCCGAGACGGCGGTCTGCAACCTCGGCTCGGTCAATCTCGCCAAGTTCGTGCGGGAGAGCCCAGATGGCGGCAGAACTGTCGACTACGACGCACTGGGAGAGGTCGTGCGCACCGCGGTGCCCTACTTGGACCGCGTCATCGACATCAACTACTACCCGACGCCCGAGGCCGCCCGATCGAACGAGCGCTGGCGTCCGGTCGGGCTCGGCGTCATGGGCCTGCAGGACGTGTTCTTCCAGCTCAATCTGGCCTTCGACTCGCCTGAGGCGGTCGAGATTGCCGCTCGGATCGCCGAAGAGATCTACTACTGGGCGGTCTGGTCGAGCTGCGAGCTGGCTCGTAAGCACGGGCCGCACGGGGCGTTCGGCGAGACGCGAGCCGCTGGGGGAGAGCTGCAGTTCGACCTCTGGGACATAGAGCCGTCCCAACCCCAGCGCTGGGCCGAGCTGCGCGAGCGGATCGGCCAGCACGGGTTGCGCAACTCGCTGCTGGTGGCAGTTGCGCCCACTGCCACCATCGCGTCCATCGCTGGCTGCTACGAGTGCATCGAGCCGCAGGTGTCGAACCTGTTCAAGCGAGAAACGCTGTCGGGCGAGTTCATGCAGATCAATCGATATCTGGTACGCGAACTGCAACAGCGTGGCCTGTGGAGCGAGGCCATGGCCAACAAGATCAAGATGGCCGAGGGTTCGGTGCAGGCCATCGCCGAGATACCCGATGACCTCCGCTCGGTGTATCGCACTGCGTGGGAGCTGCCCCAACGGGCGCTCATCGATATGGCCGCCGCACGAGGCGCCTTCATCGACCAGAGCCAATCGCTGAACCTGTTCATGGAGAGCCCCAACATCGGGAAGCTTTCCTCCATGTACATGCACGCCTGGAAATCAGGCCTGAAGACCACCTACTACCTGCGTTCCCGTCCGGCTACCCGCATCAACCAGACCACGACTGACGGCGCATCGGGCAGCAATGGCGCCCAGCGCAATGCGGGCCGGCCCAACGGCGGCACTGCAACCGAGGCCACCGTTTCGACCATGCCCGACACAGCAGCCGCCGAGGCCGTGGCGTGCTCGCTGGAGAACCCCGAGACCTGCGAAGCCTGCGAATGAGGCGTCGCGAGCTCATCGGCCGAACCACCTGACACAGACAGAGGATCCCCATGGCACTCGTGCAGACAGCGCCCGAATTGGTGCCCGAGCCGCTTCCAGACGGCGAGTCGCAGACCAGCCCGGGCGCCGGTTCCGCTGCCCGCAGCGGCAACATCCTGGACCCTGGCTTCGAGTTGACACTGCGCCCGATGAGGTACCCGCAGTTCTTCGACATGTACCGCGACGCCATCCGCAACACGTGGACGGTCGAGGAGATCGATTTCTCCGACGACATCGTCGACCTCAACCGCAAGCTGGCGCCGGCCGAGCGGCACCTCATCAACCGGCTCGTGGCGTTCTTCGCCACCGGCGACTCGATCGTCGCCAACAACTTGGTGCTGAACCTCTACCAGCACATCAACAGCCCCGAAGCTCGCATGTACCTGAGCCGGCAGCTGTACGAGGAAGCGCTGCACGTGCAGTTCTACCTGACGCTGCTGGATCACTACATCCCTGATCTCGACGAGCGAGCGGCGGCGTTCTCGGCCATCGAGAACATTCCCTCCATTGCCGCCAAGGCCGACTTCTGTTTCCGCTGGATGGACAGCGTGTGGTCGCTCGACCAGCTCTCCACCGCCGAGCACCGCAAGGCGTTCCTGCTGAATCTCATCTGCTTCGCGGCGTGCATCGAGGGGTTGTTCTTCTTCGCGGCGTTCGCCTACGTCTATTTCCTGCGGTCGAAGGGATTGCTGAACGGGCTGGCGGCCGGCACGAACTGGGTGTTCCGTGACGAGTCGGCGCACATGAACTTCGCGTTCGAGGTGGTGCGGACGATCCGCTCAGAGGAGCCCGACCTGTTCGACCAGGATCTCGCCGATCGGATCCGCGAGATGATCGTCGAGGCGGTCGACGTCGAGACGCAGTTCGCGCGCGACGTGCTGTCAGGCGGCGTGGCGGGCATGTCCGTCGCCGACACCCGGTCCTACTTGGAGTTCGTGGCCGATCAACGGTTGGCTCAGCTCGGGCTGCCGAAGAACTTCGGCTCCAAGAACCCCTTCTCGTTCATGGAACTGCAGGACGTGCAGGAGCTCACCAACTTCTTCGAGCGCACCGTCGCCGCCTACCAAGTCGGCATCGAAGGCGAGGTCGCCTTCGACGAGGACTTCTAGGCGTCAGCCGACCCGTCGAAGGCTGCCATCAGCTGGTCCGCCGCAGCGGTCGGCGTCAGACGGTCGGCTCGCACTTCGTCTTCGAGATCGGCCAGCAGGTCTTGAGCACGCGTCGTCAGCCGTGCGCGCATGCGCTCGGTCAGCATGGCGCGCATCCAGCGCACCCGCTGGTCCGCCCGGCGGGCTGCCAGCTCGCCCGATGCCGACATGAGCCGGCGGTGCTCGGCCACGTGGTCCCACAGCGTCTCGAGGCCGTCTGCGGTCAGACCTGAGCAGGTGATCACCGGGGGAGTCCAAGTCGGCGACGCCGGCTTGGTCATGTGCAGCGCCAGCTGGTAGTCGCGTGCCGCGTTGGCGGCCCGCTCGACGTTGTCTCCGTCGGCCTTGTTGACCGCGATCAGGTCTGCGATCTCCAGGATGCCTTTCTTGATGCCTTGCAGGTCGTCGCCGGCGCCCGGCAGCATCAGCACCACAAAGAAATCCACCATGCTGGCCACGGCCGTCTCTGACTGACCGACGCCCACGGTCTCCACCAACACCACGTCGAAGCCTGCCGCCTCGAGCACACTGATGGTCTCGCGGGTCATCTGAGTGACCCCGCCGAGCTGGCCGGCTGTGGGCGAGGGCCGCACGAATGCCGCCGGGTCATTGGCCAGTGATGTCATGCGGGTCTTGTCGCCCAAGATGGAGCCGCCGTGCAGCGCCGACGTCGGGTCGACGGCCAGCACGGCCACCCGGTGACCCTGCCTCGTCAGCGCAGTGCCGAGCGTCTCGATGAGCGTGCTCTTGCCCACGCCGGGAACACCGGTGATGCCCACTCGGTGCGCACCGCCGGTGTGCGGCAATAGCTCGGCGAGCAGTTCCTGGGCCGGTTCGGCATCTTCTGCCAGCCGGGACTCGACGAGTGTGATGGCCCGGCCGACGGCGGCGCGGTCGCAGGCGCGCACGCCGGCGGCAAGCTCAGCGACATTGACTTCAGCCATCGGTAGCAAGGTACCGGGAGCCACGGCGACGGCCTGCCTGCGCGGACCGGCACTTCGGGCACAATGTGCGGGTGGGATTGCTGAAGCGGATGCGCACGGGGGACCGTTCTCACCCCGCCGAGCAGTACCTGAACCAAGGCGACCACCTGCACGCACTCGTGCCGGCGCAGGGCGGGCTGCACCCTTTCTCGATGCTGGTGATCGGCGTGGCGGCGCTGGCCGGCATCGTGCTGACAGTGGATCTGCCGTGGGTGCAGGTCAGCCTGATCTCCACGACAGTCTTCGCGACAGCAGCAGTGCTGACCATGTCGCGTTACCGCCTGCTCGCACTGACCGATGCCGACATCGTGGTCATGCGCACCCGGGCGCTGAGACCGGCCAAGCCGGTCGAGCTGCTCGACCGCATCGAGCGCACAGCGCCGTTCGACATCCGCGGCTCGGCGTGGGGGCAAATCGTCATCGGCGACGAGAAGCTGTGGGTGCACCGCCGCTACCACGGCCACCTGGAAGAAGCCGATGCGCGGCTCGCGGCCGCGCCGCGCGGCATGCGAGCGGCGTCCAGCTCGGCGTACCGCGCCGCTCGGGCCAAGAAGAAGGTCCGCAACGTGGGACGTCGCCATCGCTGAGCCGGCGGCCGTGGCAGGGCTCTAGCCAGCTCCTTCGAGCAGGTCGAGCATCTCGGCAGCGGCTTCGGCGATGACCGTTCCAGGCGGGTAGATCGCGGCGGCACCGGCCGTGCGCAGCGCGTCGAAGTCTTGGGTCGGGATGACGCCGCCGACGACGATCAGGATGTCGGGCCGGCCGAGTTCGCCAAGCGCTTCTTTCAGCTCCGGCACCAGCGTCAAGTGGCCCGCGGCGAGCGATGAGGCGCCGACGACGTGGACGTCGTTCTCGACGGCCTGGCGAGCTGTCTCGGCAGGTGTGCTGAACAGGGGGCCGATGTCGACGTCGAAGCCGAGGTCGGCGTAGGCGGTGGCCACCACTTTCTGGCCCCGGTCATGGCCGTCCTGGCCCATCTTCGCAATGAGGATGCGCGGCCGCCGCCCGGTCTGTTCGCCGAAAGCAGCAACCCGCTTGCGTACGGCATCGACGGCGGCCGCCATCGGACCGGTACTGCCGTCGCTTGCGTCGCCCGAACTGTCGCCAGCCATCTCGCTCCCGTACACGCCGCTGATCGTGCGTATCTGGGCAGTGTGCCGCCCGAAGGCGTCCTCCATCGCCGCGCTGATCTCCCCCACGGTGGCATGGCAGCGCGCCGCGTCGACGGATGCGGCCAGCAGGTTGCCCTCGCCGCTGCGGGCTACCTCGCGCAACGCGTCCAGCGAGCGTCGCACGACATCGGCGTCGCGGTCGGCTCGCAGACGGTCCAGCTTTGCAAGCTGGGCGCTTCGCACTTCGGCGTTGTCGACGCGCAGGATGTCGACTTCATTGGACAGCTCAGACCTGTAGCGGTTGACCCCGACAACCGTGCGCTGCCCAGCCTCGATGCGAGCCTGGGTGCGGGCCGCCGCTTCTTCGATGCGCATCTTGGGGATGCCGGCCTCGATGGCGCGAGCCATGCCGCCGAGCTGTTCGATTTCGTCGATGTGGGCGGCAGCCCGCTGCGCCAGCTCGGCGGTGAGCCGCTCCACGTAGTAGCTCCCGCCCCAGGGGTCAATCACCCGGGTCGCGCCGGCTTCGTGCTGCAGGAACAGCTGCGTGTTGCGGGCGATGCGGGCGCTGAAGTCGCTCGGCAACGCCAACGCCTCATCGAAAGCGTTGGTGTGCAGGCTCTGGGTGTGGCCGTCGACGGCGGCCATGGCCTCGATGCAGGTGCGCACGACGTTGTTGTACGGATCCTGGGCAGTGAGCGACCAGCCCGAGGTCTGGCAGTGGGTCCGCAACGACAGCGACCGTGGATTCTGGGGCTCGAAGCCGGCGACCAGCTTGGCCCACAGCAGCCGGGCAGCCCGCAGCTTGGCCACCTCCATGAAGAAGTCCATGCCGATGCCCCAGAAGAAGCTCAGGCGCGGGGCGAAGTCGTCGATGCCCATGCCGGCGCCGATGCCGCAGCGCAGGTACTCCAGGCCGTCGGCCAGCGTGTAGCCCAGCTCGAGGTCGGCGGTGGCCCCGGCCTCCTGCATGTGGTAGCCGGAGATGGATATCGAGTTGTAGCGAGGCATCTCGGCGGAGGTGAACTCGAAGATGTCGCTGATGATCCGCATGGAGGGCTGAGGCGGATAGATGTAGGTGTTGCGGACCATGAACTCCTTGAGGATGTCGTTCTGGATGGTCCCAGTGAGCTGGGCGGGAGCAACCCCCTGCTCCTCGGCGGCCACCACATAGAGCGCCAGCACCGGCAGCACAGCGCCGTTCATGGTCATCGACACGCTCATGCGGTCGAGCGGGATGCCGTCGAACAGCGTGCGCATGTCCAGGATCGAATCGATAGCCACACCTGCCATGCCCACGTCTGAGCTCACCCTGGGATGGTCCGAGTCGTAGCCCCGGTGGGTCGCAAGGTCAAAAGCAACCGACAGGCCGCGCTGCCCCGCGGCCAGATTGCGCCGGTAGAACGCGTTGGAGTCTTCGGCGGTGGAGAATCCGGCGTACTGGCGGATCGTCCACGGCTGGTTGGTGTACATCGTCGGGTACGGGCCGCGCAGGTACGGGGCGAAGCCGGGGTAGCCGTCGAGGTATGTGCGCCTTCCGGGGACGTTCCCGCTGGCGCCTGGTTCGCCGTCGTACAGGTCGGCGACGTCCGCTGCGACGTACAGCGGCGCGATGTCGATGCCTTCGGGCGTGGTGCTGGGAGCCGGGGCGCGGCCGGTTTCGGAGGCGAATCGCTCCGCCCACTCTGCTCTTGCCGACCTTTCAGGCAGTGGCGAAGATCCAGGGCCGCTCGCGCCGTTCGGGCCTCCGTGTGCCGGCCCGGTGTCATCAAGCTGGATGTTCGAGAAGTCCCCGATGACACTCATGACCCTGCATCTCCCGTCACAGCTTCGTCATTCGTCCCAGTCTCGTAGGGCGCTGCCCAGCGGTGCACGCCCAGCCCGACCGTAGGCGTGCCGGCCGGTTCGCCAGCGGAGACGCTCGCCCCCGAATCCTGCGCAGCCTGCGAGTCCACGAAGTCGGTGACGCCGACGAGCACGTGCTGGCCCGCGGCGATCTGCTCGTCGCGCAGCGCTCGTTCGGCGGCGATCGATGCCTCCAGATCGCCGCTGGCCATCGCAGCGCATATTCCTCCGGCTGCTTCGATTTCCCCGAAGCGGTCCCAGGCTGCGTGCGCCAGCTTGCGCGTGAGGTCTTCGAGGTACCAGCTTCCCCCGGCGGGATCGATGACCGATCCGATGCGGCTCTCGTGGCGAAGGATCAGCTGTGTGTTGGCGGCGACGCGCCACCCCAGGCTGCTCGATGCCTGACCGGCGCTGACGGCGTCAAAGGGGCGGACTGTGATGGCGTCGACGCCGCCGTTCGCAGCGCCGAATGTCGCCGTGGTGGCGCGCAGCATGTTCACCCACGGGTCAACAGCGCTCAGCATGGCCGTCGCGGTGACGGCGTGGAGCCACATCGGCGGCGCCTCGCCGCTGGCACCGTCGACCCCGCAGGTGCCCAGCACCTGGGTCCAGCACATCCGCAGCGCCCGGCACTTGGCGGTGACCAGGAAAGCGTCGGGTCCTGCGGACAGCGTGAAGCCCAGCAGACGGGCAGCCGCATCCGCATTGAAGCCCGGCCCGTCGGCGTCGTCGCAGAGTGCCCGCAGCCACGCCACCCCGGTCGCGAGCATCGCAGCCAGCTCGGTGGCGTCGCTCGCGCCGGCATCGGTGAAGACCGATCCGTCAGCCTCCAGCGGCACCGCCCCAGGCGAGCGCTGCGCAATCTCGGCGGCGCTGCGTGCTGCGCTGCACATGGAGGAGTCGAGCGTGGCGCAGTCACCCGGATTGGCCCAGTGCCAACCGCTTGCGGCCGCCGCGATCGGGTCGAGACCCAGCCACGAGCGCAGGTCTGCGAGCTCCACACCGTGACGGTCGAAGACATCCAGCAGTGCCGCGGCGTGTACGGGCGATGCGCCGGACTGCAAGTGGATCGGCACGCCGGCGCCGGCCGCATCGCCGATGCCTGCCGCGAGTGCGACGGCATCACCGTCGGCGTCCCAGCCCCGGGCGACCGTAACGGCATCCACGCCCGATGTCGTGTCCACGGCGACGGCATCGGGCGTGCCCGCGAGTCGTACGTCGTGGATCTGGCGCACCTCCCAGCCCAGTGCGCCGCTTGCGGCGGCGGCGCCTCGGGTGAACGGTGCACTGCCGGGCAAGCCTGACGGATCTGCCTCGGTGCCGTGGCGATGCGCGGTGTACAGCGGGGCGGTCTCGATGCCGTCGAGCAGCGTTGAGTGGAGCGACGACAGCGGCTCGCCCCGCAGCGCGCCTTCGGCCGCGGCCTCCCAGTCGCTCTCGGAGACATCCGCGAAGCCAGGATCGCTGAGCGCGGTGTCGTGCTGCGATGGGGACGTCTCGGCCACGGTCCGCAGGGTAGCGGTCACCTTCCGGACGGGAATGTGGCTCTCTCTTAGTGATTTGCGGGTGACCGTGGCATCCTTTCCCGCATGAATTCCCCCTCATCGGCCGATGTCGCTGTCGCGCATTCAGCTGAGGGGAGCGAGCTCCCTCCGTATCGCTACAACGCCGAGATGGCGAACGAGATCGAGCTGCGCTGGCAGGAGAGGTGGAGAGCCGAAGGCACTTACCGCACACCCAATCCCGGCACGTCGCCGGCGGATCCGGCGACCAACAAGAACAAGCTCTTCATCATGGACATGTTCCCGTACCCGTCGGGTTCGGGACTGCATGTGGGGCACCCGCTGGGCTACATCGGCACCGACGTGTATGCACGTTTCAAGCGCATGTGCGGCTACGTGGTGCTGCACCCGATGGGCTACGACGCATTCGGCCTGCCGGCTGAGGAGCATGCCCGCCAGACCGGTGAGCACCCCCGCGTCAATACGGAGCGGAACATTGCCAACATGTCGCGCCAGCTGGCTCGGCTGGGGCTCGGGCACGACGACCAGCGATCGCTGGCCACGACCGATGTCGCGTACTACCGCTGGACGCAGTGGATCTTCCTGCAGATCTTCAATTCCTGGTACGACACCGACGCGCAGCGAGCCCGCCCGATAGCGGAGTTGATCGAGCTATTCGAGAAGGGGCAGAAGGCCACCACCAGCGGAGCTGTGTGGGCCGGGATGAGCGACGTTGAGCGGCGTACCGAGCTCGACGAGCACCGCCTGGCCTACTTGGGCGAAGCACCGGTCAACTGGTGCCCTGCGCTGGGAACGGTGCTGGCCAATGAGGAGGTCACCAACGAGGGGCGGTCCGACCGGGGCAACCATCCGGTCTTCCGCCGCCCGATGAAGCAGTGGATGATGCGCATCACGGCGTATGCCGACCGGCTGCTGGCCGACCTCGACCGGGTGGACTGGTTCGAGAGCGTCAAGCTCATGCAGCGCAACTGGATCGGCCGAAGCGAAGGCGCATACATCAGCTTCGCGACCGACGCCGAGCCCGGCAGTTCCGGTCCAGCCATCTCCAATGCGAACAGCTCCGGCCCAGCCATCGAGGTATTCACCACCCGTCCCGACACGATCTACGGGACGACGGCGATGCTGCTGGCGCCCGAGCACCCGCTCGTCGACGAGCTGGTCGCAGACGTGTGGCCCTCTGGCACCGATCAGCGCTGGACCGGGGGTGCCGCTACGCCCCGTGAGGCCCTCGACGCGTACCGGGCCCAGGCAGCAGCGATGACCGACTTGCAGCGCCAGACCGAACGCGACAAGACCGGTGTGTGGCTGGGCGTGAACTGCAGGGTGCCGACCACCGGTGAGGGAGTGCCGGTGTTCGTCGCCGACTACGTGCTGATCGACTACGGCACGGGCGCGGTCATGTCGGTGCCCGGAGAGGACCAGCGCGACTGGGACTTCTCCGTCCGGTTCGGGCTGCCGATCATGCGCACGGTGCAGCCGCCGCCAGAGTTCGACGGCGAGGCCTACGACGGTCCCGGTCCGGCCATCAACAGCGATTTCCTGAATGGCTTGGAAAAGGCCGATGCCATCGACGCCATCTGCGACTGGCTGGAGGAGCGGAGCTGCGGCCGCCGCACGGTCACCTACAAGCTGCGGGACTGGCTGTTCAGCCGGCAGCGCTACTGGGGCGAGCCGTT
This sequence comes from Acidimicrobiales bacterium, assembly GCA_009843525.1. Lineage (GTDB taxonomy): Bacteria > Actinomycetota > Acidimicrobiia > Acidimicrobiales > Poriferisodalaceae > Poriferisodalis > Poriferisodalis multihospitum. Next base: position 35,474 of record VYDH01000005.1, read on the forward strand.
CCCGATCGTGTTCGACGAGACGGGGCTTCCTCTGGCGGTGCCCGAAAACGAGCTGCCGGTGGAGCTGCCCGAGCTGATCGACTGGGCGCCCCGAGCGCTCGACGAATCGTCGGATCCGGAGCCGCCGCTCGGCCGCGCCGCCGAGTGGGCCACCGCCGCCTACGACCTGGGCGACGGCGAGCGCGCATACCGCCGTGAGCTGAGCACGATGCCCCAGTGGGCCGGATCGTGCTGGTACTACCTGCGCTACCTCGATCCCGCCAACGACGACGCCCTGGTGGATCCCGAGGTGGAGCGGTATTGGATGGCTGACCCCGATGGCGGGGTCGGGGGTGTCGACCTCTATGTCGGCGGTGTGGAGCATGCCGTGCTGCACCTGCTGTATGCGCGCTTCTGGCACAAGGTGCTGTACGACTTGGGTCACGTGAGCGGTCCCGAGCCGTTCGGCCGGTTGTACAACCAGGGCTACATCCAGGCGGCTGCCTACCAGGACAGCCGGGGGGTGTACGTGGAGGCTTCGGAGGTGGTCGAGCGGGACGGCACGTTCTTCTGGGGTGATGTCGAGGTCACCCGTCACTTCGGCAAGATGGGCAAGTCGCTGCGCAACGCGGTCACGCCCGACGACATCTACAGCGCGTATGGGGCCGACACGCTGCGGACCTACGAGATGTTCATGGGTCCGCTGGATCAGGGCCGTCCGTGGGAGACCCACTCGGTGATCGGCTCTCACCGGCTGCTGCAGCGCGTGTGGCGGAGCTTGGTCGACGAGGAGACCGGCGAGATCACGGTCGCCGATGTCGAACCCGACGCTGACCTCGAGCGTCTAGTGCACCGAACCATCGACGCGGTCACCGATGCCATGTCGGATCTGCGCTTCAACTCGGCGATCGCGCGCATCACCGAGCTGAACAACGAGCTGACTCGGCGGGGCGGCGCGACGCCCCGTTCTGTCGCCGACGTGCTGGTGCGCCTGCTGGCGCCGCTGGTGCCGCACCTGGCCGAGGAGCTGTGGTCGAAGCTGGGCAATACGACCACGGTGGTCTACGCACCATTCCCACAGGCCGATCCGGCGCTGTTGGCGGCCGAGTTGATCGAGGTGCCCGTGCAGGTGAACGGCAAGGTCCGCAGCCGGATCACGGTCGATGCCGGCATCTCGCCCGCCGATCTCGAAGCCGCAGCGAAGGCCGACGAACGCATCGCCCAGCTCACCGCCGGCGCAGACATCCGGCGCGTGGTGACCGTACCGGGCAAGCTGGTGAACATCGTGCTGGCGTAGGCCAGCAGCATCAAACACGTGCTGGCGTAGGCCAGCAGCATCGAACACGTGCTGGCGCAGGGGGAGAACGACATGAGCGGCAAGGAACGGCGAGCGCTGGGCGTGACGGCCACCGAGACCCACGGCGGCAAGCTCGCCGCAAGGGCACTGAAGGCGGCCGGGGTGGAATGTGTGTTCACGCTGTCCGGCGGGCACGTCATGGGCATCTACGACGGCTGCCTCGACGAGGGCATCGACGTGATCGACGTCCGCCATGAGCAAGCAGCGACGCATGCCGCCGATGCGTGGGCGCGCCTGCACCCGGGCAAGGTGGGCGTGGCCATCCTCACCGCTGGCCCCGGGGTCACCGATGGCGTCACCGGCGTGGCGAATGCCTGGCGGGCCAACTCGCCGATCCTGGTCTTCGGCGGACAGGGGCCGTTCAAGCACGCCGGCCGCGGCTCGCTGCAGGAGATGGACCACGTGTCGCTCATGCGGCCGGTGACGAAGTGGTCAGGTGCGTGCGGGGAAACCCGCCGCATCGCCGAGTACATCGAGTTGGCCGTGCGCACGGCGCTCAGCGGCGTGCCCGGCCCGGCCTTCCTCGAGATACCCATGGACATCCTGCACGGGCGGGTCGATCTTGACGCCGTCGAGGTGCCCAGCTTTCGCGACTACCGGGTGGCCGCCGCCGCTGCAGCCCCTCTGGTGGAACAGGCAGCCCAGTTGATCGCCTCAGCGGAACGACCCGTCGTGATGGCCGGCACGGCGCTGAAATGGAGCGAAGGCGGCGACGCGTTGGCGGCATTCCTGGATGCCACGTCTGTGCCGTGTTACGTGAACGGCATGGCGCGCGGGGAGATCTCCTGGGATCACCCGTCGTTTCTCTCGCTCACTCGCAAGGAAGCACTCGAAGCCGCTGACGTGGTGATCCTGGCCGGCACGCCGCTCGACTTCCGCATGAAGTTCGGCCGCGCCATCCCCGCAGACGCCCGCATCGTGCAGCTCGACCTGGACGAGACGCTCATCGGCCAGAACCGCCCCGCCGATGTCAGTCTCGTCGGCAACCTCGGTGCCAACTTCGATGCGCTGCTCGACGTGTTCAAGGCCACTGGCGTGACCGTGGACGCCAACGCACAGCTTGCGGCGCTGCGCACGCGCGAGATCGAGCTGGACGAGGCCCGCAGTGCCGAGCTCAACAGCGACGAGGTGCCGATCGACCCGCTGCGGCTGTGCCGCGAGATCGCCGACGCTGTCACCGACGACATGATCGTGATCGGCGACGGCGGCGACATTGTGGCCCAGGCCTCCAAGGTGATCCGGGTGCCCAGGCGCGGCACCTGGATGGACCCGGGACCGCTTGGCACGCTCGGTGTCGGGATGCCGTTCGCGCTGGCGGCGCAGAAGGCGCACCCGGACAAGCGGGTACTGATCGTTTACGGCGACGGCTCGTTCGGGCTCAACGGCTTCGAGTACGACACTGCCGTGCGATTCGGCCTGCCCATCGTGGGAGTCGTGGGCAACGACGCTGCGTGGGGCCAGATGCTGCGCCCGCAGGCTGGCCTCTACGGCCAGGACCGGGTGGTGGCCACCGAGCTCAACTACACCCGCTACGACAAGGTGGTCGAGGCCATGGGCGGCCACGGCGAGCACGTGACCGAGCCTGACCAGATCGCACCTGCGCTTCAGCGAGCCTTCGACTCGGGCCTGCCGGCACTGGTCAATGTGGAGATCCGCCAGGACCGCGGGGCCATGAAGGGCTCCACCTACGTCTGAATCCCGGCACGCGGACCGCTGTTGCAACCTGTCGGGACAGCGGGTACGTCAGCAATCGAAATTCGTCGCCGCCGATGGTTGCTTGCGGACGTATTCTGTGCCCAGACAGGCTCCTGCTAGGGGTAAAGCATGAACAGGCTCTTGACGGCGATTGTCGAACGCGATGGGGACGGCTACGTGGCCCTGTGCCCTGAAGTCGATGTGGCCAGCCAAGCCGAAACGGTTGCCGAGGCACGCGAGAACCTCACTGAGGCGCTGGCGCTGTTCTTCGAGACTGCCTCGGCCGATGAGATCCGCCGAAGGACGCGTGGCGAGGTGTACGTGACTCAGATCGAGGTCGCCGTTGGGTAGGTTGCGCGTTCTGTCCGGACAGGAGGCCTGCCGCATTCTTGCGGCTCACGGCTTCGTCAGGGTTCGACGGCGAGGCAGCCATGTGGCGATGCAGAAGCTCGGCGCCGACGGATCAGTGACGGTCCCAGTGCCGATGCACAAGGAGTTGCGTACTGGGACGCTGCTGTCGATCATCCGTCAGTCAGGTGTGCCCCGGTCGGAATTCGAAGACGACGGCTGATCCGGCGACTCGCCGTCGGTGATTCCCTCCTGAGCGTTCGCGCCGTCGTGCGGTGGGGATGCTGATCTTGGCGGAGCGGTCACGGCAAGATGTCGTGGGTGCCGCAGCGAAGCCACTCGACGTGCCGTAGCCCGGGCCGTTGTTCGTCGCCGAACCTGAAGGTCGCCCGGCCGTCGTCGGCCCAGCGGAACTCGAACAGGTTCGATTCGCCGTGCAGCTTCTTGACGAGATTGCGGCGAAATTCGTGTCGCCGTCCGGCCTCCATCTCGTGCAGATCGGCGATCAAGACCGCGAGGGAAGCGTAGAACTGTCGCCGCTGCGCTCTGGTGAGCTTCGCGATGTCGCGGCGAAATCGTGCTGATGAGACAAACGTCGGCACGAGCCGTCGTCACTCGGGCGAGTCGTCGAAAGGAATCGACTCAAGGTGAGCGATGAATTCTTCCTCGGTGTAGAAGACCTCAGAGGGGTCGTCGAGCGGCGGGCCCTTGCCTTGGGATTCGATGATGTCGGCCAGCGTGACAGGGCCGGGTTCGTACCGGTGCGATTCACCGGGGCGTGAGGTAGGCAGCCAGGCGATGATGAGTGCTGATTCGTAGCTGACCCTGACCAGCCGTCGCAGATGGCGGATCAGGTTGAACGGCTCATCGGCCCAGTCGCGCCAGCCGTTGGGATCGTCGACGATGCCGGACGCCTTGTCGTGCTTGACTCGCAGGCTGTCGATGGCCCATTGCAGCGGTGTGCGGCCAGACACCGTGTAGCGCACCGTCTCCGGCGGGATGTCGACAAGGCGGCATCGGTTGTTGATGATGAGCACGGCCGGGTCGTCGTTGCCGTCGGGCCGCTTATCCCAGCGCATGCGTCCTTCGATCCGGTACGCGCCGGGGTCGGCGGCGCCGTCGTCGGGTTCGCCGTCCACCAAGCACTGCACGGGGTATTCGTCGACCGTTTCGTAGCCGACATGGAGGTCCATCAGCTCGCGACCAGCCGACCGAAACGCCTCGAAGTCGTCGGCGAGCGGGATGCGCGGCAGGTTGCGCTGCAGATCGTGCCGGTAGTCCATCCGCCAGTGCGGCGAGTGCATGATGCCGTAGAGGTACTCCCAAATGTCGTCCTTGGTGATCTCGGGGCCGTACGTGGCCTGGAACTGCTCCAACGCCCAATCGCTGACGTTGTCGGTGTCGGCATCCGCACTGGCTTCAGGCAATCCCAAGTCGAGGGTCTCGCTCACGACTGCCGCCGTCGTGGGATGGCACGGGTGGGCTGATTGGTGCCGCAGGCGCTGAGATCGGCCGGGCACGAGGTCGCCAAGGCCGAGAAGATCGCCCGATTGTTCGGCGACGTCACCAGCAGCACCTCGACACCGCTCACGTTCTGCTCCGGGGTGCCGCCCGTTTCCGCCGAGGCGCTGCGCGGCAAGCCGGATCCAGCGCGTGCAGGTCGGGCAGCGTCGCTGTGGCGAGAACTGCCATCACGGTCCGGTTCGATGGCGTCGTCATCAGCAGGGCCTCGTCTTGGGAGCGAAGCGCGCTCCTCCGTCGAGGCAGTTGAGATCGATGCGCTGTCTGACCGCCAGCGCTGAGAATCGGGTCCTGCTCGACGGGCTGCTGACCGAGATTCCTCTCTCTCTCTCTCTCTCTCTCTCTCGGTGCTCTCGTCTTCGTGATCGTCCCGGAACATGTTGGCAATCGACTTGACCGACGAGAGGATGCGCGCATCCTCGTAGAGCCAGAGCTTGGTGAAGGGGCGGTAGAGCACCTCGCGGATGCGGCCCTCGTCGAAGACGAGTTCCTCTCGGCGGCGCAGCGATTGCTTGAGGGTGCCTGTCCATTTGATGTGGGCGAGATCGTCGTTCGCTGTGCATTCGTCGACGTCGCAGCCGGCTTCGACCAGTTCGAGGACATCGCTGTAGGCGTCGATCAGCAGCCGCATGCGCCGAGCGAGTTCGTCGCGCGAGAACGAGTAGACGTACACGTCGCAGTTTGACTTGATGCCCGATGCGTGTTCGCTCACAACGCTCGCGGGATCGTCGCCCTTGTGCCCGATCTCGCAGACGGGCATGAGCTCGTTGAAGCTGCCGTCGGTCACGTTCACCCAGTCATGCGACTCGTTGGCCGGCACCTCGACGAGACGTTCGTTGGTGACATCGGCGAGCTCGGCAATCCAGTCGAACTTCTGGCGCAGGCTGGAACGCTCGGGAACCTCCGCATACCGAAGCACCGCGGAGTCCCTCCCCCC
>VYDH01000005.1:41320-82732 GCA_009843525.1 Acidimicrobiales bacterium
GCCAACCCGCCTCCATTTTGGGCGCGGCGGCTCACCCCGGGGAACCCCCCCCCCCCCCCCCCCCGGGCGTCCCCCCCCCCCCCCCCCCCGTCGCAAGCCGGGTTGCGGACGAGAATCGTGAGTTGCACGCCGTTGCGCGATCCGGCACCGAACAGCTTGGCTCCCTCGCGCCTGAACTCCTCACCGGACTTCATGGCGTCGCCGAGCAGGTTGACGACGTAGATGGAGGTGAACTCGCTGCGCAGTGCCGCACGCATGCCTGCGAGCGACGGCGCGTTCGACAACGAATTGGGATGGATGAACGCGATCACGCCTGGCTTCGCAAGGTCGCCCTCAGGCTGGTTGAGCCGGTCGGAGGCCCATCTGATGGCTTCGACATAGAGGTTGCCGGCGGCGCTGCCTCCGGCACCGCGGCCGGTGACTTCGCGGTGACGGCGGCCGTAGGTGTCGCGGACACGCTGTTCGATGTGGGGGTGCTCGACGTTGGGGTTGTCTTCGCCGGCTGACTTCTGGCCCGCCGACCAAGGCGGGTTGCCGATGATGACTTGGATTGGCAATTCGTTCTGCTGGTGGGCCCGGGCGCTGTTGTAGCCGAGCGTGCCGGTGCCTGGCAGCACAGATGGGTCGTGGGCAAACGTGTCGGTCAGCACGATGCCGCTGAACGGCTCGTAGCCGCCGGTCCGTTCCCGGTAGCCCTCCTCGATCTTGATTGCTGCGAGGTAGTAAGCGAGCAGCACGATCTCGTTGGCGTGGATTTCCTGCACGCTGCCGCCGGGCACCAGCGGGTTGTGGGTATTGACGAACTTGCGGGCGAGATCCTCGTCGGCGATGAACGGCTCGCCGTCGCTGTTGCGCTGCGTCAGCAGGCGGTTGATGAACGTGCCAGTTCCGGTGAACGGATCCAGGATGTGCACGCCCTCCGACGTGAGGCCGCGGCCAAATTCCTGGCGCAGTACGGCGTCGACCGAGCGCAGCATGAAGTCCACGAGCTCGACAGGCGTGTAGACAATCCCCAAGCGGGTGATCTCCGCGGGCATGGCCTCCTTGAAGAACGACTCGTACACCTCCAGCATGATCTTCAGGCGGGCATCCGAGTCGGCTGCGCCGGAGAGACGGTTGCGGACGCTGTCGTAGAAGCGATCCAAGTCCGCGGTTTCGTCGCGCAGCCGGACATCGGCGGCCTTGAATTCGTCGAGCAGCTCATTGAGCGCTTTCGAGATGGGGTTGCGGTCGGCGAAGCCGCTGCCGGCGAACAGCGCCTCGAACACTGGCATCGTCACCACATGCTGGGCGACCAAGGCGGCGAGGTCGCGGGCTGCCACGGTGCCGCCCACCGTGGCCTGCATCTGTTCGGCGAACCGATCGAAGGTGGCGGCCAGATCGGCGTCGGCGCCGACCGCCGTCTGGACGTGGCTGGTGATTGTGCCGGTGATGCGCGCCACCTCGCGGCCCCAGCGATCCCAGTACTGCCGGTCGCCGCAGGCCTTCACCAGTTGCGAGGCAATGGCGTGCTCGAACGGCAGTCGCTGCTGGCCGGCGCGCACACTCGCTGCGTCATCGAGCCGGGCCTGGTCGCACTCGCAGTCGCTGTCCGCTGTGCCGCAGGTGCCGCAGAGCCCGCTCGGCAGCACGGTGATGGGCGGCTTGCCGGTCAGGTCGGCGGTGTTGATGAGCACGTCGAGCCGCTCGTCGTGAGAGCGCAACGCCTTGAGCACCTTCCACACGGCCTTGAAGTCGGAGCTGTTCAGCACTGCGTCGTCCAGCAGGCTGGTGCCCGATGGCACCACCACCGGGAGAATCACGTAGCCGACGTCCTTGCGGGGAGCGCGGCGCATCACCCGCCCGACCGCTTGGATCACGTCGACTTGGGACTGCTTCGGCTCGAGGAAGATCACAGCGTCCAGCGCGGGGACGTCGATTCCCTCGCTCAGGCAGCGGGCATTGGTGACGATCCGGCAGGCGCCTTCGGGGTCGCCGGCTCGCAGCCACGCGATGGTGTCGGCACGTTCGAGCGCATTCTTGTTGCCGTCGACGTGGCGGATGTCGCAGGCCAGCAACTCGGATGCGGCACCGTTGCCTCCGCTCGGGGAGCGGCCGTGGACAGCGCCAGCAACTGCTTCGATCACCGGGTTCCAGTAGCGCTCGACGAGTTGGGAATTGCGGATGCGGTTGGTGAAGGCGATGACCCGCTGGGCCGCATGGTCATGGTTGACAGCACCGGTGACGCGGTCGTCGGGGGTGGTGGTGGTCGGATCGGCCAAGCCGTCCCAGCACCCGGCGAAACGCACTGCGTCGTGAATCTTGAACTGGTGCTCGTCGTCGATGGCGATGTTGTCGTAAGCGTCGAGCACCGGGTTCTCGGCCACGGCGATGACCAGCACCTTGTAATCGGTGAGATGTCCGCCCTCCACTGCGTCGCCGAACGACATGCGGTACATCTCGGGGCCGTATACCGCTGGGTCGTCCATCGAGTACACGTCGAAGCTGCCCGCGGCCTTCTGTACACGGCTGCGAGCCGATTCGGTATACACGCGAGGAGTTGCAGTCATGTAGAGCCGCTTCGCGGCACGGACCCGGCCTGGATCATGAATCAGCGAATACGGCGTGACGGTCCGCTGAGCACCCGATGCTGGCTTGCGGGCAGCGATCTCCTCGATGCCCGTGGTGCGATGCGCTTCATCGCAGATCGCCAGGTCGAATGCCGGGGCCGGGCCGAACAGGCTCGCATCCGACTGGGCATCGGCGATGAGGCTTAGCGACTGGTAAGTGCAGAACACCACGGTCATCGCGGAGGCGTCGGTCGCTGTCACTTGTGCGGTGATGCGTTCGGGGTCTGTCGTGACCGGCATCGCCAACTCCACCAGCGGGGCGTCCTCAGCTGTGTGGCCCGCGCGAGTGTCCGAGCACACGCCGATGTAGCGATGCGGGATGGCGGGGTCGCGCTGGCTTGCCCATTCGCGCATGGTCTGGTTCATCAAGGCGATCGACGGCACCAGATACAGCACGCGGCCGCCGATACCGGCCATCTGCTCGGCAACCCACAGAGACACCACGGATTTGCCTGTTCCGCAGGGCAGCACGAGCCTGCCACGGTCGTTCTCCGCGAACCCCGCGACGACCTTCGCCACGGCCTCAGCCTGAAACGGCTTCGGCGTATGGCGATCTTCTGCGGCGAAGCGCAGGCGTGCCGGATCATCTAGACACTCGGCCCAATTGACCGGCCATGACTCCAGGTCGCTGCGGTGCAGCACCTCACAACGCGGCGACGCCTTCTCGATCATCAATCGGGCCTGCGCCGTCGGGGGAGCGGTCAACACCAGCAACCGCGCTGTGAAATCGTCCGTGGCCGAGGCCGAGATAAACGAATCCACCGCCCCCTTGTCGACACGGCCCGTGGCGTACGCCTTGGTCTGGATTGCGCACAGGCCTCCGCCCGCGGCTTCCGTTTGCTCAGCGACGAGGTCGATGCCGATGTCAGCTCCGTATCCAAGTGCCTCGCGTTCGGGCCATTCAGCCCAGCGCCACACCTGCACGAAGCGCTGCGGTCCGTATACGTCGGGATGGCGCTGCAAAGCACGCTGCATCAGCCGTTCGAACGCAGCACCGCGGACCTGCGGTGACTCGTACCGCTCCGCCAGCATCGCGAGAAGATCGACCTGCCCGTGCTCTGCGGATTCCGATGTGCTCATCGACAATTCGCGGACGGCTGAGGTGTGGCGCGCATTCACTGAACAGTACCGATGCTGCGCCTTGCCGGGCCAACGCCGTCGGACGCCCCCGGGATACCGCGGCCGGTTCGGTGAGCCATCGGCCGTAGCTGCGTCTCGAGGCGGTTCACTCAGCATCGGCATCCATCGTCGTTTCCGGCTCGTTGTTCAAGCACTGCTGGCTCAGTCCGAGTTCGGCTGCAGCAATCCCCGAAGCGACCTCGTTCGTGGCGAGACGGTCGAGCGCTTCGGCAAGTTCGGTGCCGTCGTCAGAGAGCATCACCGTCCAAAGATCTTCCGTATAGCCCACGGAAATAGATCATTTCGATTTATTACAGATGATTCAAATAATTTTGCATCCCAGACGGCTGTGTGAGGGCACGCTGCTCAAGCCGCATCTGAAGCCGTGGGATGCTGACGTCGGCAGTCTGTGGGGCGGGATCAGCCGAGTTGGCGCAGGCAGGCGTGGGCGCGGGCAGTGAGGCGTTCCAGAAGCAGGCTGACTCGCGGGGAGGAAGCGTGGTTGCTGCTCAGCAGGGTTGCTTCGGCAGCACAGGCGTCGGGTACCGCTGAGACGATGTCGGCGAGGCGTGCGAGAAGGTCGTCGGCGTGCAGACCGGCGTCATGGGCGAAACAGGTCCAGTGTGCTGCAGCCTGTTCGGGGGCGACGGAGTGGCTGCCGCCGAGCGCGAACGCGTGGCCGACGGTCTCGTCGAGGGCGAGGTACGGCAGCACACTGCAGACGTCGTACATGGGGGCCAGGCGCACCTCGGCGCCGTCAAGCAGGATGCTGAAGTTCTTGGCATGGCCGTCCGGGGCGCCGATGACCCACTGGTAGATCAGCGCGTCAATCAGGTCGGCGAGGTCGTCGGCGGGTGAAGTGGAGTGCCGGCGCAGCATCGCGACGACCTGCGGCAGAGAGGGGCCGCCGTGCTGCTCGTAGCGCAGCGAGGGAGCGAGGCCGAGGGCTTGACACAGGTCTTCTTGGTGCAGTCGCAGGACGCGTCCGCCTACGCGGCGGCGGTCGTACCGCTCCACGATGATCGTGTCGTAGCCGTCGAAGACCGCGACCGACGTGTTCGCCGCAGGCAGGCCCAAGCGGCGCGCAGTTGCCATACTCAGATGCTCGATGACGGCCTGGTGCTGGGTCATGAAGACAGCGGGCTTCAAGATGTGGGTGGTGGCGGCAGTGCCACTCGGCTGATGCCAGATGCCGTCGTGGAGATGCAGCGCGATCTTGGCTTGAGCGCCTGCGAGGCTGAAATAGCCGGGAGCGAATGTGCCGGTTGCGAGGTGCGTTCGCTGCCGGATGGCACTCAGTTGCCGGGCGACGTCTCCGGCGCTCAGCGGTTCGTGGCTGCCGCCGCGTGACAGCGCCGCATCCAGCAGTGCCGTGGGGCAGATCTGCACCGCGCCAGCGCAGTCGAGGCCCATCGGAGTAGCCAGCAGGTCAAGCGGAGCTGTCGACGCGGCGCCGGTGACCTGCTGCCAGTGCCGGAGCAGATCCGCATTGTCCGGCAAGAGGCCCGCAAACCACGTCTCGACGCTGCCGTCCGCGTGCCGCTGGCGGGTCGGCGGCAGGCTGAGCGACAATGGGACAGGGCGAGCGCTGCTGTGGAGATGATCGTTGCTGTAGGCGAACGAGACGGTGCCGCGCCGCGTCGCGCTGCGGTCGATCATGCCGATCACTCTGCCGTCCAGCATCACCGCGAGCGGCTCGGTCATTCCGAAGGGCTGGCAGCGTCGCCGGGTGGGAGCGGGCGGCGGGCGAGCGGGCCGCGGCGCATGGCGTTCTTGAGGTCGTCGAGCATGGCCGGTTTGCTGTCGATGCCCTCGAGCACGAGCCGGTAGCCCAGCACGTGGATGCAGCTCAGCACTGTGTCGAGTTGGCCGCCGCGCAAGTTGCCCCGTTCCAAGTCGGATATCCACGGCCGTGAGGCGCCCACCAAGGCACCGAACTCGGTCTGGGAGAGCCCGGCTTGGCGGCGCAGGCGACTGATGGCCGCGCCGATGCCTTCTACCGAGTACACGTCGATAGGCAGCCGTGGACGGGCGGGTTCGACGCCGGCCGCTGGTGTGTGCTGTGCAGGGTCGTCTGGCATGGGTGGTTGCACTCGCCGGATCGTTTGTGCATTGTATCCGATGCACAACTGCCTAGGCCACAGAGTGCATTCGTTTCAATGCGTTAAGTCCACTTTGCCAATACGCACTTTATCGAATGCAACTCAAGCTAAAGGCTTACCTGCATCGATCTGAATGCAAATCAACACTCGGTAGGCAAGCCTCGCGCGCTCCATGCCGAAGCTGAGAGCCGACCGACCTACGCTCGGCACATGTGCGGGAGGTTTGTCTCAGCAGCCAGTCTCGAGCAGATTGCGGCGCACTTCGACACCTCGCTTCCGGGTTTCGACGCACCTCGCAGCTACAACGTGGCACCCACGACCGACATCGTGGCGGTCGTGGGCAACGACGATGCCCGCCGGATCGAGACGTTTCAGTGGGGCCTCGTGCCTCGATGGTCCAAGGATCCTGCGAAGGGCCCGCCGCTGTTCAATGCACGGTCGGAGACAGCGGCAGCGAAGAACTCGTTCCGTGGCGCGTTCAGGCGGCGTCGCTGCATCGTTCCTGCCGACGGGTTCTACGAGTGGCCTCGAGCACCGAAGGGCACACCCCGTGACGAGCGCCCGCTTCCGCACTACATCACCCGCGCCGACGGTGCCATGCTGGCCATGGCGGGCCTGTGGGAACGCTGGTCGCCGCCCCCTGCCGGTGATGCCGCCGACCGAGCGAACGCAGATGCCCCGACCGGTCCACTCCAGGCCCTGCATTCGGCAACGGTGCTGACCACTGCCGCGAACAGCTTCATGGCGCCGATTCACGACCGCATGCCGGTGCTGCTCGATCGTTCGCAGTGGGAAACCTGGCTTGACCCTGCCAATGACGGCGTCGACGCGCTGGTGGCCATGTGCGCGCCCGCTGCCGAGGGCATCCTGCGCTCGCATCAGGTCGGTCGCGCGGTGGGCAACGTCCGCAACAGCGACGCGAGTCTCATCGAGCCCGCAGACCCTCTCGATACCTCGCCTGAACGGCTGTTCTGAGCCCTGCGCCCCGCGCGCGCAACGGCGCCTCGCGCCGTGGGCATACCGGTCTGCTCAGCCGATAGTGCCGAGTGCAGCGCGGATGGCTTCGGCGGACTCGCTCAGATCCTTGGCCGAGGCCATGGGCAGAGGTCGGGCGAAGTTCATGTCGGCCATCGAGTTCACCGGGCACACATGAATGTGGCAGTGAGGCACTTCGAAGCCGGCGACCACCAGACCGATGCGTTCGGGTCTCAAAGCCTGCATCTGTGCTTGGCCGATGCGTCTGGACACATCGAACAGGTGCGACTGCAGGTCGGCCGGGACGTCCAGCCAGTGGTCAATCTCGGCGATAGGCACGACCAGCGTGTGACCCGGCGACAGCGGATTGATGGACAGGAATGCAACACAGCGGTCGTCGCGCCACACGAACGTCCCGGGCAGCTCGCCTTCGATGATCCGCGTGAACACAGTGCTCATCGCGCGCATCCTAAGGATGCGCCGGAGCTCATGCGCGCAGCCTAAGAGGCTGAGCCGACTGCATCTCAGTACTGTGAGCCGCGTGAGCGAGGCCTCCGACGCGCCGCCGGTCCCCGACCCTGGGTGGCGGCCGTTCACCGTGCCGAACCTGATCAGCCTGGCTCGCCTGTGTTGCCTGCCGTGGTTCGTGTGGCTGGTGTTCGGTGCCGAGGACCGCTGGTTTGCCGCATTGCTGCTCGGCGCTCTCGGTGCCACCGACTGGGTCGACGGCTGGGTGGCGCGTCGCTTCAACCAGGTCTCCGAGCTCGGCAAGATCCTGGACCCCACTGCCGATCGACTGCTGCTGCTGGTCGCGCTCGTCGTGATGATCGCCGATGGCTCGCTGCCGCTCCCGATCGCGGTGCTGGCACTGTTCCGTGAGGGAGTGGTCGCCGTGGCGGCGCTGGTGCTGGGGGCGCTTGGTGCTCGCAAGATCGACGTGACCTGGTGGGGCAAGACCGGCACGTTTCTCATGATGTTCGCCGTGCCGTGCTTCCTGGCCTCCCACAGCGACATCGGCGTGGCGGATGCCTTCGGAGTGACAGCCTGGATATTCGTTGCGACCGGCCTGCCGATCCATTACTGGTCGGCGGTGGGCTACATCCCCCAGGCCTTCGATGCCGTGCGCGAGGGGCGTGCCGGCAGCGCCAGCGGCTGAGCTATCTGTGCGACAGCCATCCGGTAGCTTCGCGAGCATGGAGATTCCCGCCGAGCTTCGCTACTCGAGCGATCACGAATGGGTGCGCCCCGCCGATGGCGGGGTGCAGGTAGGCATCACCGACTTCGCACAGGATGCGCTCGGTGATGTCGTGTATGTGGAGTTGCCCGAGGTCGGCGCTCAGGTCACTGCCGACGAGCCAATGTGCGAGATTGAGTCCACCAAGTCGGTCTCGGACATCTTCGCCCCGATCTCGGGCGAGGTGGTCGAGGTGAACGTCGCCCTCGAGGACGAGCCGCAGCTGGTGAACGAATCGCCGTACGGCGACGGGTGGATCTGCGTCATCGCGCCGACTGAAGACGCAGTGCAGGCGTCCGCCGAGATGGAGGCTCTGCTCGATGCCGATGGCTATGCCGCGTTGATCGCCGAGGACGTCTGATCGTCATGGCCATCGTCTGCGGAAGGTGCGGGTACTCGAACGCCGACGATGCACGCTTCTGCTCGGCCTGCGGGACGAGCCTCGACTCGACTGCCGATGCGCCCACTGAGGTGCTCTCGGCTGTCGGCGTCACCGAGGTCCCGCCGTACCGTGGTCAGGCCGAACTCGTGGTCACCTCCGGGCACCGCTCAGGGACGCGATTCGAGCTGGCCGGCGACCGGGTCACCGTCGGTCGCCACCCTGACAGCGATGTGTTCTTGGATGACATCACCGTGTCACGCCGTCACGTGGTGCTCGAACTGGGCCCAGCAGGCCACATCTTGCTGGATGTGGGTTCGCTGAACGGCACCTATATCAACGGCGTTCGCACCGATGGCGAGGTGACGTTGCACAGCGGCGACGAGCTGCAGGTCGGCAAGTTCAAGCTGCTGTACCTGATTTCCTCTATTGGGCTGTGAGCGCCCGGTCCGAGCCGTCCCCACCTGGAGCCCTGCTGTCGATCGGCGAGGTCGTTGCGCTGCTGCGGCCCGAGTTCAGCGATCTGACCGATTCCAAGATCCGGTTCCTCGAAGATCGCAAGCTCATCTCGCCTGCCCGCACGCCGGGCGGCTACCGCAGCTTCGGATCCCACGACATCGAAGTGCTGCGCTGGATCCTCACCCGTCAACGCGATCAGTACCTGCCGCTCAGCATCATCGGCGAACGGATCGATCGCGGCGAGCATCTGGCCGACATCTGGGGCATCGGCGTCACCGAGCCCGTCGAGTTGCCAGCCGCCGCTGAGACAGCGCCTGAGTCTGAAGAAGCTGGCGGACATGCAGCCGGTCTGACAGGCGGGAGGCCGGCTGACGACGGGGCCGTCGACCCAGATGCGGGCGACCAAGACCTCGACAACCGAGAGCCCGCCGTCCGGGCAAGAGAACCGGCCGAGATACCGACTCCTGGTGGCACTGGACTGCCGTGGGCTGCAGAGGACGACACCCGAACCTATAGCGCAGCCGACCTGAGTGCCGAGACCGGGCTCACCCTTGACGAGATCGCTGAGCTGACCGACTTTGGGTTGCTCGTGCCGCTCGCCGATGACGACGCGACTCGGCTGACGCCGCCACAGCCCGGCGCAACACCATCCGACCCAGTGCAGGCCTCGTTGGGCCTGGAACCGCCTGAGCTGCGCTACGGCAGCAGTGCGCTGCTCATTGCCCGCATCTCGCGCGAGTTCGCCACCTACGGTTTGCAGGCTCGCCACCTGCGTGTCATCCGCAATGCCGCGGCGCGGGATGCCTCCATGTTCGAGCAGGGCATCCAGCCGATTCTGCATGCCGGCGGCGCGTCGGCGGAGTTCGACGCGCTGCGGTCCTTGGGCCGTTTGACGGCGCTGTGCGAGCGCTTGCGGTCGGTGGTGATGGGGGAGGCGTTGCGCCGCTACCGGCAATAGCACCAGGTCACTCCGGGCTCGATGCTCGCAAGGGCCGAAGTAGTGTGCGGACATGGTCGAGATGGAGCTTCTTGGCGTGCAGGTGGAGATGCCCTCGCAGAGCCCGCTCTTGTTGCTGCGTGAGACCGGCGGTTCTCAGCGAGTGCTGCCGGTGGTCATCGATACCCCCGAGGCTCAGGCGATCTATCGCGGCATCGAGCAGATTCGCGTGCCGAGGCCCCTCACGCACGACCTGATGGCGGCCATCTTGGATGTCCTCGGAGCGACGCTGGTCAAGGTGACAGTCACCGACTTGCGCGATCGCACCTTCTTCGCCGAGATGGAGGTCACCATCGGCTCGGACACCCACACGATCTCCGCCCGGCCGAGCGATGCCGTCGCACTGGCCGTGCGGGCCGACACGCCCATCTTCGCCAGCGAGTCGGTGCTGGACGAAGCGGGGCAGATCATCGAGCTCCCCGCGGATCCCCCCGACGATGTCGACCCCGATGAGCTCCTCGACGAGTTCAAGCAGTTCTTGGACGACGTGCAGCCCGACGATTTCGGTCCCGCGGCGGAGGCCGGCGAAAAAGAGTGAGGCGCGGCGGCCCCACCGCCGCTGTGGCCGATCGATTGTTCGATGCTCGTCCTGAGGGGCCTCTTGCGCTGGCGCGACTGGTCCCCGTACGCTTTGTGAACGTGCAGATCACAGCCCGGTAGTTCGCAGGGTGTGATTTGCTGCGTGTGACCCACGCAGGAGAGGAGATACCGATGGCCGGCCAGCAACCAGCTTCCGACCCTGTGCCGACGACGTCGCAAGAAGCCGGCGCGCCGTCACAGCCTGCCGCCACCTCGGCGAGTGCCGACGTGTCTGGCGAGGCCGCGCCGGAGGTGGCAGGAGCCATTGTCGAGGGATTCTCCAGCAAGCAGGCTGAGAAAATCGTCGGGATCAGCTACCGCCAGCTCGATCACTGGGCCCGCAAGGGCCTGGTGCAACCATCAGTCGCTCAGGCCGAGGGCAGCGGCTCTCGGCGCCGGTATTCCTACAACGACCTCGTCGAGTTCAAGATCGCGAAGAAGATGCGCGACCAAGGCATCGACCTGAAGTCGATTGCCCGAGCGTTCGACTATCTGCGCAACCAGCTCGGCGGCGAGGTTGCCTCGGCGAACATTGTCATCAGCGGCAGCGACGTGTTGTGGGCTGACGATGATCGGGTGCTCAGCCTGCTGCGCCAGGGTCAGGCGGCGATGCTGACCGTGCTGCCGGTGGCGGGCGTTCGCCGTGAACTCGACGCGGACGTCGTGAAGCTGCTGCCCGACGAGCCCATCGCCACCCAGCTCAGCCTCGACTTGGAATAGCGAACTCAGCCCGATTCTTCGGCGGGCGCGAACTGCAGCGACGCCGAGTTCATGCAGAACCGGTCACCGGTCGGACGGGGACCGTCCGGGAACACGTGGCCGAGGTGCGCCCCGCAGGCCTTGCACATCACCTCGGTGCGGATCATGCCGTACGAGCGATCGACCTCGGTGTCCACAGCCTCGCCGGAAACAGGCTGGGTGAAGCTGGGCCAGCCCGAACCGCTCTCGAACTTCGTCGCTGAGTCGAACAGCTCAGCACCGCACACGATGCAGTGATACGCGCCGACATCGTGGTTGTCCCATGTCTCGCCGGTGAACGGACGCTCGGTTCCTGCTTCCTGGGTGACGTGGTACTGCATCGGCGTCAACCGCTCACGCAACTCGGATTCGGTGAACGTAACGGCGCGTCCAGTCTCAGATTGCCCAGTCATGTGCACCACGGTAGTGACACGGCCGGCCCCAGTCAGGTCGCCCCGGCGGGCTCGGCGTTGACGGCTTGGACGATGTCGATCATCGCCGCCAGCGTGTCCAGCCGGGCTGCGGCGGTCGGCCCTTCAGGCTGCAGGCGCAGGACATCCACGCCGGCGTCTCGGTACGCCCGCACTTGGTTCATGACCTGTTCGTGGGTGCCCAAGAAGTTGGTCTCAGTCACGAGTCGATCCGGGACTGCAGCCGCTGCTGCGGCCCGGTCGCCGTCGAGCCACAGGCGCTGCACGTGGCGACACTCTTCTTCGAAGCCTGCTCGGCGGTAGGCGTCGTTGTAGAAGTTGGCGGTGGCCGATCCCATGGCGCCCAGCGTGAACGCAAGGCCAGGTCGCCGCGGCTCGATGAGGGCGTCGAGATCGTCGCCGAACTCGACTGCGCCGCCGGCCTGGCAGGCCACCGAGCCCGGCGGGCGTCCTGCGGCTGCAACTGCGTCCACTACCTGACCCCAGGTGACCTCGGGGCGACTCGGCACGAAGCACACGCCGACCCAGCCGTCGGCGGCCTCGCCGGTGTAGCGCAGAGACTTGGGACCGAGGGTCGCGAGCCAGATCTCGATCGAATCGTTGGCGGGCTGCGCGAGTCGCAACGACTTGCCCTGCCCGCCTGGCAGCGGGAGCACATGGTGGCGGCCGTCGTAGGCGATCTTCTCGCCGGCAAAGGCCTGGCGGCAGATGTCCACTGTCTCGCGCAGCCGTCCCAGCGGGTCGCCAAAGCGCACCCCGTGCAGGCCCTCGACCACCTGCGGCCCGCTGACCCCGAGCCCCAGGATGAACCGGTCACCGGTCATGGCCGCGAGCGAGAGCGCGGTCATCGCTGTCATGACCGGGGCGCGGGCCGAGATCTGCAAGATGCCCGTGCCGAGCTGGCAGCGTTCGGTCACCGCAGCGAGGTAGGCCAGCGTGCTGACACCGTCCATGCCCCATGCCTCAGCCGACCACAGGATGTCGACGCCGAGGCGGTCGGCCTCCCGCAGGAACTCGACCTGATCGTCCCAGTCGCGCCGCTTGCCCGACGCCGGCCCTCCGAACCCGATGGCTGTGCGCACGCCCGGAACCCTAGATCGCTAGTGGAGGCTCAGGCGGGGTGCAGCGTCACCAGCCCGCCGAGCTGGGCGAGGTCCTGCAAGGCTTGGTCGTAGAAGAAGCGCGCCGAGCAGGCGTCACGCGCCCACGCCTCCTCCTCCGACGACGGGTAGCGCCCGACGGCGCCGATGCTCAGCTCGCCGGTGGAGGCGGAGCTGATCGTTGTGCGATTGCCCACGAGCAGTTCCTCGAGGGCATCGCTCCGATCGCCCGGTTCATCGAACACGAACAGCCGGCCGCCGTCGGTGACGAACGGTGTGACGTAGTAGGTGCGGTCGCCTGCAGGCGTCTCGGTGTCGAGTCGCAGCATGAGCACGCCGTCGAACGGAGCAAACGGGGCAATGGGCGCAGGCGGCGCCTCGCCTGCGCGGCCGGTTTCAGGAGCCACGGCGGGCAGCGTACCGAGCAGCAGATCGGCGCATCGGTCCGCCTTTTCACTAGGTTCAGCATGCGACCCGCTTCGGAGCGGATCACCTGGCGCAGGGGGCAACGAACCATGTCAAGCGAACAAGCCGGCTACCTGGACACCGAGTACTTCGGATTCGAGCAGGCGCTGGACTCGAACGGAGTGCTGACGGTGACGTTCAACCGGCCCGAGTCGATGAACGCTTCGACCCACTCGATGAAGCGCGACCTGATCGAGCTGATCACCCAGGCTCAGATGGATGACGCTGTGCGGGTACTGCTGTTTACTGGTCAGGGCCGGGCGTTCTGGGCCGGAGACAACCTGGGCAGCTATGAGGCGGAGCATCCCTCGGCAACGCCGGAAATCTTCGGCGGGCACCACAACGCCGCTGGCACGTACAACAGCCTGCGGACGATCTCCCAGGCCGTCAACACCGCTGTGCGCCGTCTGGACAAGCTGACGGTCGCGGCCATCAACGGCTTCGCGATCCAGACAGGCTTCAGCTTCGCCCTTGCATGCGACTTCCGGATCGCGGCACGATCAGCCCGGATGGGATCGGCGACGCTTCGCTTCGGCCTGCTGCCAGACGAGGGGGGCCAGTGGCTGCTGGTGCAGCACCTTGGTGTCGCTCGAGCGACCGATTTCATGATGCGCAAGCGGATCGTGGATGCCGACACCGCACACGAGCTCGGGCTGGTGCACGATGTGGTCGACGACGAGCAGCTTCCTGCTGCGGCCGCCGAACTCGCAGCCGAGATGGCTGACGGACCGCAGGTGGCGATGCGCATGCTCAAGCGATCGATCCTGCTGGCTGCCGAGATGACGTGGGAACAGTCCCTCGACGAGATCGCTTCCAAGACGGCGATCACCGATCACCTGCCCGATGCCGCCGAGGGTGTCTCGGCCTTCCTGTCCAAGCGGCAGCCTGAGTTCAACGACTGGCTTCGCTGAGCGGCTGTTCTGCGGCGCCGCGTGCTGGCATACTGCCGACCGTGGAGCACGCTGAACAGGTCAGCCATATCAAGACACTGCTGGCGCGGCTCGACTCCGGCACCAACGTGGATGCCGGCGGCGTGCGCTACAACCCCACGTCCTCCTATACCGACCGCGAGCTCGCACGCATCGAGCGGCGCGAGTTCTTCGACACCCACCCCCAGATGGTGGGGCTGTCGGGCGACTTGCCCGAGGTCGGCTCATTCATGACCCAAGACGATCTGGGCACGCCGATGCTGCTCGTGCGATCGCCGAGCGGCCGGTTCCGGGCGTTCGTGAATTCCTGCCGCCACCGCGGCGTGGTCATCGAGGCCGAGCCGCGCGGGCGCAAGCGCCGATTTGCCTGCCCGTTCCACAACTGGACCTACGACGCCGACGGCGCGCTTGTGGGCCTGCCGAAGTCGGATCACTTCGGCGAGCTCGACCGCGACGACCTGGGGCTGGTGGAGCTGCCAGCGGTCGAGCGTCACGGCCTGCTGTGGGTGCACCCCCAGCCCGGTGGCACGCTCGACCCCGATGCGCTGCTGGGCGACGAGCTCGCCGCCGACTTCGCGGGCTGGGACTTCGGCAAGTTGCAGTGGCTGGGCTGTGATACCTACGAGGTCGGCTGCAACTGGAAGCTCGCCATGGACACGTTCGGCGAGACCTACCACTTCCCCGTGCTGCACTCCGACACGCTGTCGAATGACTTCTACGGCAACGTGCAGTGCTACGACGAGTTCGGGCGCCATCACCGGCTGATTCTGTGCCGCCGCTCCATCGAGGACGCACGTGAGCGGCCGCCGTCGGAGTGGGACATCACCCGCTATGGACTGCCGGTGTACTGGCTGTTCCCGAACGTGCAGCTCATCCCGTCGCGCGAGGTGCTGTTCCTGGTACGGGCCTATCCCCACCCGACCGAGCCCGGCCGCCACACCAGCCAGATCTCCTTCTACCTGCGGCCCGGCATCGCTCGCGACGACGCCGAGTTCGATTTCATGGCCGAGGCGTCGCGGGCATTCAGCAACGTCATCCGCGACGAGGACTATGTGATGAGCGCCAGCCAGCAGCGTTCGGCCGACAGCGGCGCGCTCGAAAATGTCGTGTTCGGGCGCAACGAGCCGGCGTTGCACCACTTCCACAACACCTACCGGGCTGCGCTGGGCCAGGAACTGCTGCCACTGCACCCGACGCCTTGAGCGGGCGTGGCGGTCCATCAGGCCGCCGGGCGCTCAGCCGCTCACAAGTTCTTCCAGCGCTCCCAGCAGCATCCTGACGTTGCGCATCCGGGCCGTGTGCCCCATGCAGCCAATGCGCCACACCTTTCCGGCAACGGGTCCGAGCCCGCCGCCCACCTCGATGCCGTAGCGGTCCATCAGGGCACGACGCCCGGCAGCGTCGTCGAGGCCGTCCGGCAGAGTGACAGTGGTGAGCTCGGGCAGGCGGTGGCCCTCTTGGGCCCACAGCCCGAATCCGAGCTCGGGCAGGCGCGCGTGCAGTTCGTCGCCGCAGGCCTGGTGACGAGTCCATGCGTTCTGGAGCCCTTCGTCGAGTACGGCGCCGAGGCCGGCGTGCAGCGCATAGAGCATGGAGATCGGTGCGGTGTGGTGGTAGGCGCGGGCGCCTTCGCCTACGACATACGCCCGGATCATGTTCAGGTCCAGGTACCAGCTCTGGGGCCGCTCGACGAGCGATTCCAGCGCCCTATCGCTGACAGTGAGGGGCGCGAGGCCGGGGGGCACGCCGAGGCACTTCTGCGTGCCGCTGTAGGCGATGTCGACGGCCCAGCCGTCGATGTCGACCTCGATGCCCCCCAGAGAGGTGACACAGTCGACGAGCAGCAGAGCATCGCCCTTGCCCTGGCCGAGCGGCGCGATGTCGTTGCGCACGCCGGTGGACGTTTCGGCGTGCACAACGGCGATGATTCTCGGTGAGGGATGGGCGTCGATCAGTCGCTGCGGATCGATGGCGCGGCCCCATTCCTCGTTCACCGCCACGACGTCGGCACCGCACCGTGCTGCTACATCGCACATGCGCGTGCCGAAAACGCCGTTGACGCCGATGACGACAGTGTCGCCAGGCTGGACGAAGTTGCAGAACGCGGCTTCCATGCCCGCGGACCCGGTGGCGCTGACCGGAAACGTGAGCAGGTTGTTCGTCTGCCACACAGTCCGCAGCCGGTCGTTGGTCTCGTCCAGCAGGGCGATGAACTCCGGGTCGAGGTGGCCCAGTACCGGGCGGGTGAACGCCTCCATCACCTCGGGATAGGGATTGGAAGGCCCCGGGCCCATCAGGATTCGGTCGCTGTGTGTCACGGGCCCGCACGGTACCGGTCACACACCGTCTCCGAGTCAGGGAGATCCTGGGGGGCGCAAGAGGGTGATGAGGCTCGAGGTGTCCCAGCGTCCGCCGCCGAGTTCCTGGACACGTTTGTAGAACTGATCGACGAGTGAGGTGACCGGCAGGAACGCGCCGTTGCGCTGCGCCTCGGCGAGCACGATGCCGAGGTCCTTGCGCATCCAGTCCACAGCGAAGCCGAAGTCGAATTCGCCTGCGGTCATCGTGGTACCGCGATTGGACATCTGCCACGACCCCGCCGCGCCCTTCGAGATGGTCTCCAGTACTGCGTCGAGGTCGAGGCCGGCACGGCGGCCGAATTCGAGGCCTTCCGACAGGGCTTGCACCAGCCCGGCAATGCAGATCTGGTTGACCATCTTGGTGAGCTGTCCTGACCCGGCGGGCCCGACGAGCGTGACCGCTCTGGCATACGCGTCCATCGCGGGGCGAGCCCGCTCGAAGTCTCCGCCATCACCGCCGCACATGACGGTGAGCATGCCGCCCTGTGCCCCGGCCTCGCCGCCGGACACCGGCGCGTCCACAAAGCCCACCCCTCGCTCGGCACAGGCGGCAGCCAGCTCTCGTGCCAGATCGGCCGAGGCGGTCGTGTGATCTACCAGCACAGAGCCTTCGCTCATAGCCCCCAATGCCCCGTCATCGCCGTACGCAACCGCTCGTACGTCGTCATCAGCGCCGACACACATGAACACGATTTCGGCGCCGCTGGCCGCATCCGCCGGCGTCGCGGCGACTCGACCCGAGTGGTCGCCCGACCACCGTTGTGCGACGCTCGCGGTCCGGTTGAAGACAGCGATTTGGTGACCGGACGCAGCGAGGTGGCCGGCCATCGGGTATCCCATGACGCCGAGTCCGATGAAGGCGACGTCATTGGGCACGGTGTACTCCGTTGTTCTCGGTGAGCATTGCTCGCACCTCGTGTTTGCGGACCTTGCCGAGCGCTGTGCGGGGAAGCTGGTCGGCCCAGAACACTGCCTTGGGGTGCTTGAAGCGTGCAAGCCGCCCGTCGAACAACCTGAGCAGTTGGGCAGCAGTGTCGCTATCGGCATCGGCGTCGGCGTCGGCGTCGGGTGCACCTACGGCGCCTGACGCAGGCACTGCCACGATCACGGGCACCTCGCCCCAGCGCTGGTCGGGCAGACCCACGACCGTCGCTTCTGCCACCAAGTCGCTGCGAGCCAGCACCTCTTCGAGTTCCGCGGGATAGATGTTCTCGCCACCGGAGATGATCATGTCCGTGCGCCGGTCGTCGATGAAGATCCAGCCGTCGCCGTCAGCATGGCCCACATCGCCGGTGCGGAACCAGCCGTCGCGCAGCGCCTCGGCTGTGGCCTCCGCGTCACGCCAGTACTCCCGCAGCACGCTCGGCCCCCGCACCCACAGCTCGCCGTGCTCGCCTGGCTCCGCGTCGGTCCCGGCATCGGTGACGATGCGCACCTCGCACATCGTGGACGGCTTGCCGCACGAGCCCGGATGGCCGGCCGCCTCGTCGCAGCGCAAGTGCACCGCAATCGGGGCGGTCTCGGTGGACCCGTAGATCTGCCCGACCGGCAGCCCGCGATCGAAGTAGGGCCGTGTGACGGCTGCGGGCACCGGCGATGAGCCCGTCATGATGCCGCGCAGCGAGCTGAGGTCTGCTTCAGAGAATCGCGGGTGGGCCGACACGGCGGCGAGCGCTGCGGGGACCAGCACGGTCCAGGTCGGCTGCCACTCCTCGACGTCATCGAGGAACTGTCCGGCATCGAAGGCGCGCTGCAGCCGTACCGCCGCCCCGCCGAGCAGTGCAGGGAGCGATTGGATGTTCAGCCCGCCGACGTGGAACAGCGGGATGGTGGTCAGCACCCGGTCGGTGCTCGTGAGATCGTGCGCGTGGGTGGCGTTGACCGCGTTGGCTGCCATGGCCGCCTGGTCCAGTACGGCGCCCTTGGGGTGCCCGGTCGTGCCCGATGTGTACGCCAGTAGCACCGGATGTTCCGGCGTGCCGACTCGCGGCGGGGCACCGGCAGCGGCGGCTTGGCCGGCGGAGCTGTCCGGCTTGCCGACCCGCGGTTCATCTGCCATCACGTGAACGTCGCAGCGTGCGCCGATCCGTGCCGCGTGGTCGGCGAAGGCCGAGTCCACCGTGAGCAGGCGCGGCTCGGCGTGGTCGAGGATCCACTGGTGCTCAGGCGGCACGAGGCGCGAGTTCAGCGGCAGGTAGACGGCGCCGAGCCAGGAGCAGCCGAGCATCAGCCGCAGCGCCGCTGGCCGGTTGGGACCGAGCCAGGCCACCCGGTCGCCGTCGCCGATGCCTGATGCGGCCAGCCAGGCGGCAGTCTCGGCGATCTGATCGGCGAATTCGCGGTAGGTGTGCTCGACACCCTCGAACGCGACTGCGGGCGCATCAGGTCGATGCTGAGCCCAGCGTTCGACTCGCGCCGCGAGGTCGGCCCCGACCGACAGCGGTGCCGTGTCGCTCACAATGCGTGCCAGCAGCCCGCAGGGTGACCAGATGCGGACAGGCCGCCGCTGGGCCGGCTCAGGCCAGCTCGCCCTGGAGCTGGCCGTCGATGACGACTGCCTCGCCGTCGAGGAACACGCTGTGATTGCGCATCGGCAGGTCGAAGTGGCCCAGCGTGTGCCGGCCGGCGTGCTCGTTGGCCCCGGTTGAGTAGAGGAAGTTGCCGGCGAAGGCTCGCTGCTCGGTTCCGTTGGTCTGGCTCCGGTCATACATCGACAGGGTGTCCCAGCGAGCGCCGGGGTTCATGCCCCACCCCACGTGGCTGGTGGCGTACGCCTCGCGGTCGCCCCATGCGTCGGTGTAGCTGCGGAAGAGCGCGGCATCGGTTCCGGCACCCTCCACGTCGACCACGTAGTCGTCGCGGATCTGCAGCGTGACCGGCGATTCGATGTACCGCTTGAAGGTGAGATTCATGTCGCCGCGATCCATCACGATGGTGCCGTTGACGGTGTCGGCCTTCGGGAAGGCCAAGCAGAGCCCGCCGGGCCAGTGGCTGATCGTGCCGGGCCGGGCGGTGTAACCCCAGCCGCCGCCGCAGGGTGCCCCGCTGACGTCGACGATCAGATCGGTTCCTGCCGCCGAGGTGACGTGCAGCTCCGAGGCAGCGATCAGCTTCTTGATGCCGACCTTGACCTTCGGCTCGAGGTCCGGTTCCGGTATGAGACGCTCGAGGGCTTCGGGGTGCTCATTGGAGACCATCAAGACCCGGGTGCCCTCGCCCAGGATCTTCGGAAGCTCCGGGGCGTGCAGCAGCCCCTCCACCGTGCAGTCGACGACGAAGTCCACCGCGCCGAGCGCTGCCAGAACTGCCGCTGAGCCCGCGATGGCGTCGGACGCCCCGGTCGATCTCACCGGTACCGGTGCCGACTGGCGCGGCGTGGGCACCACGACATGAATCGGGGGCATGCCGAGCCGGTCCAATGCCAGTTCGGCCAGGTTCACGTTCACGGATCGGCTTTGGCTTTCCGACAAGATCGCCGCGGTCTGGGGCGGCTCGACGCCGCACATCTCGAATACCGACGAGAACGCGTCGATCCACTTCGCTTCGATTCGCTCGACCAGCATCTGGTCCTCCAGATTCCCGCAGTTCGCTGCCTATGCGCCAAGTTAGAGGCTGGGCGGGCGGGCGCGTCCGCCCGGGAGGCAGCAGGATGCCCTCAGGCCGCTTCGACCGCGGCGAGGTGAGCGGCGTCGTTGAATCGCCGCACCTGCCAGAGGCGTCGTCCGTTCAATTCGAGCAATTCCAGCTCGGTGATGGCGGTTACCGCAGTGACCACGCCGACACCGCGATGGCTGGGCGCGATGCCGAATGCCATCGCCATTGCCGCAGAGGAGATACCGCCGTGGCATCCCACAAAGACGGTCTTGCCCACATGGGCCGCAGCAATGTCGTTGAGTGCCTGAGCAACGCGGTGGCGGAAGCCGGCACGGCTCTCGCCGCCCTCCACCACGGGCGTGTACGGCTGGTCCATTGGCTGGATGAACCCGAAGCGCTCGCGTGCCGCCTCCCACGTCATGCCGTCGGCAGGCCCAAGGCGCATCTCCTCGAGGTCGTCATGGAGATGAACCTCGAGTTTGCCGTGCTCGGGTCCGTTCCCCAGTGCCGGCAGGACGATGTCGGTGGTCTCGCGAGCCCGGGGCAGCGGCGAGGAGTACGCAACGTGCACCTCGGGTTCGCGGCCCGAAGCGAATCTGTCGCGCAGCGCCGCGGCCTGAGCTCGGCCCCGGTCAGTGAGGCCCCGGCATCCCCGGGGTCCGCCGACGATCCCCTCGGCCATCGCGACCGACTCGCCATGGCGGACGATCAGCAAGCGCGACAGGAGTTGCTCGTCAGCCATATCGCCTGCTGCCGACATCCACATCGCCAGACTCTACGACCGCGCATCGCCCGCCGTTCGGTGCAGCGTCCGCGACGTCGGGCGGTTCAGCCACCGTGCAGGATGCGGCGAGCTTCAGCGAATTCGGGTGGAACACCGGCACGGCGTCGCTTCGAACGTCTCTGGCCACGCAGAGCCCAGGAATGTCCTCGGCCGCTGTGACGACAGCGCCCACCGCATCGACGAGACGCTCCGCTTGACGCGAGAACACGAGCGCCTGGACCCCGCCGTGGGCCCCGGCGGCCGGGTGGGAGAAGCCGCTGCGCTCTAGCCGCTCGACTGTCGATGCAACGGTGAGGTCGGCGCCATCGACAAACAAACAGAACTCATGCGTAGTCATCATGGGTACTTCACCTCTCGCTGCGTCGCCTGATGCCGGAAGCCCTGGTCACATGGCCAAGCGCCCGGCGGGTCTGCGGCACTCTAGTAGTGGTTGCTTACCTGCTGTCAAGAGCATTATTTTGCATCTATTTCCATATTTTCTGTGTAGTTTAGGGATCTGTTTCTGGCGTTGTAGCCTGATACCCGATGACAGGTGACCTGGCGGTGCCAGCTCCGCGCAACATCGCCTACCGAGCCATGGCGGCCTCCGATGTCGGCTCGGTGCCTGTGGGCTGCATGGGCGAGCCCGGCGAGCTGGACGCGCGAATCGCCACTCTCGGTTCTGCAGCAATCCTGGCGTTCGACGGAGACCGCCACGTCGGCCAACTGCAGTTCCGGCAATACATCGGGGGGCAGCGAAGCCCCGACAGCATCTGGGACCCGCTGTACTGGATGGACTTCGACGACCGGGCACCGAGCCTTCCCCCCGGCACGATCAGCGTCTTCTGCTACCACGTCGGCCAGCTCGACGACACCGACGACCGCGACAGCCGCTACTTCGGTCAGGGCATCGGGGCCGGGCTGCTTGACCACCTCTTGGAGTGGGCGGCCTCCACGGGCGTGGCGGCCGTGGTCGCCAAAGCGTCGCCGTCGTTGAGGCCGGTGATGAGCTTCATGGGCGGTCAACCCGTCGAGGTTTATGAGGAGCGGGGCTTCCAGACCGTCTCGAGCTGGTCCGACCCCGACCTGGCCGCAGCGGTCGTCGAGCGTGGCATCGCGACCGCTGAACAGCTCCCGGCCGCGGCCACCGTCAGCTGCTGCGTCCTGAACCTGCCCGAGATTCGCTGACAGAGCCGTCGGCAAGTGCCTGCGCCGTAGCCTGCGGCCCGGTGACATCTGGCCTGAGGATGTCAGCGCCGCGAGCAGCAGAGACAGGGGCAGCGATGGGATCGATCACCTCAGACATCGAGCCAGCCGTCGAGCCGGCGGAGGTGGGCTTCGACGCCAGCCGGCTGGGCCGCATCGCCGCGCACCTCGATCGATATGTCGACGACGGGCGTCTGCCGGGTGTGTCGGTGCTGCTGACGCGTGGAGGCCAGATCGCCTACACGCACCGCTACGGCCAGCGGGATTGCGAGCGATCGCTGCCGGTCACGCCTGACACGATCTATCGCATCTATTCGATGACCAAGCCCATCGTGTCGATCGCTGCAATGCAGCTCTACGAGCAGGGGTTCTTCCAGCTGAAAGATCCTGTCTCTCGCTGGATTCCGGAGTTTGCAAATGCACGCGTCTTCGCCGGCGGCAACGTGATGCAGTACCAGACACGAGAACCGGCAAGCGCCCTCACCGTCCACAGCCTGCTGACTCACACTTCCGGGCTCACCTATGACTTCCACTTCGCCAACGAGGTCGACGCGCTCTACCGGGCCAACGGATTCAACTGGGGCGCCCCGGGCAACCTCGAGGAAACCTGTGAAGCCCTCGCAGCACTCCCGCTGCTGTTCGATCCGGGCACCGAGTGGAACTACAGCTACTCCACCGACGTCTTGGGCCGTGTCGTGGAGCTCGTCTCGGGCCAATCGCTCGACGAGTACCTCATCGAGCACGTGACCGGGCCGCTCGGCATGGTCGACACAGGCTTCGAAGTGCCTCCTGCCGATGTCGAGCGATTCGCGGCCAACTACACGACAACCGCGCTGGCGGCGCGCGACCCAGCGGGCAACACGGGGCCGACGGTGCCGGCATACCGCGCCGACGATCCGGGCTTGGCGCGCACGCTGATGGACGATCCGCGCACATCGGCCTACCTCGGGCCGCCCAAGATCCTCTCGGGAGGCGGCGGCCTGGTGTCGACCATGGGGGACTATCACCGCTTCACCCAGATGCTGCGCAACGGCGGCGAGCTGGACGGCGCCCGGGTCATCGGCCGGCGCACCCTCGAGTTCATGACCAGCAATCATCTGCCCGGCGGGACCGATCTCACCGAGTGCGGCCGGGCGCTGTTCTCCGAGGCGGCCTTCGACGGCGTCGGCTTCGGCTTGGGGTTCTCGGTCGTGCTCGATCCCGCCAAGGCCAAGGTTGTCTCCAGCAAGGGCGAGTTCGCCTGGGGAGGGGCTGCGTCGACGGCATTCTGGGTGGACCCGGTCGAGGACATCACGCTGGTGTTCCTGACGCAGCTGCTGCCGTCGAGCGTCCACCCGATCCGGCCGGAGCTGAAGGCCCTCGTGTACCAAGCACTCGTGTGAGGCGTGCGGCGCCTCGCGGCCAGCAATGCGCCCGGCGTGGCCGGCGCTGATTGACTGCGCCCATGTCAGACTTCGACCTGGTCATCGTCGGAACCGGCTCGGCTAACTCCATCCCCGGCCCTGAATTCGACGACTGGTCGATTGCGATCGTCGAACGGGGCGTCTTCGGCGGCACCTGCCTGAACGTGGGGTGCATCCCCTCCAAGATGTTCGTATACGCGGCTGACGTCGCAGACACCATCGCGACGGCGGGCAGCTACGGCATCGCCGCCAGCTTTGACAGCGCCGATTGGCCCGCCATTCGGGATCGCGTCTTCGGGCGGATCGATCCGATTGCCGACGGCGGACGTGGCTATCGAATCGGCGCCGAATGCCCCAACATCACCGTGTTCGAGGGCGACGCGCGTTTCGTGAGCGACCGGCGTCTGGCTGTGCGCATGCACGACGGTTCTACCGAGTCGGTTTCGGGCCGCCACATCGTGCTCGGCGCCGGTGCCCGGCCGTACCTCCCGCCTTATCGAGGTCTCGGAACCGTGCCATTCCACACGTCCGACACGGTGATGCGGCTCGATTCCCTGCCGGAGTCGATGATCGTGCTTGGCGGGGGATACATCGCGTGCGAGATGGGCTACGTGTTCTCGGCACTGGGTACCAACGTCACCGTCGTCAACCGGGGCGAGCGGCTGCTGCGAGCCGAGGACGACGATGTGTCTGCTGCGTTCACGTCAGCGGCAGAGCGCCACTTCGACCTGCGACTCGGCGCGACGGTGACCAGCGTCAGTGGCGGCGGCGATACAGGGGAGGGGGCCCGTGGCGATTTCGCCTATGCCGCCGACGGCTCGCCGAGTGCCCGCGGCAATTCCTACACGGTCGAGTTCACCCGCGACGGCCGTGCCGAGTCGGTGCAAGCCGATGTGCTGCTGGTGGCCACCGGCCGGGTGCCCAATGGCGACCAGCTTGCGCTCGACCTCGGAGGGGTGGAGGACCGGGACGGTCGCGTGCTGACCGATGAGTGCTTTCGCACCTCGGCGCCGGGCGTGTGGGCCTTCGGCGACCTGTCCAGCGAGATCCAGCTCAAGCACCTCGCGAACGCGCAGGTGCGAGCGCTGAGACACAACCTGCTGGTGGCCGAGGATCAGGCAGCCGGGCCGATGCGCAGCGTGGATGAGCGACTCGTGCCCCACGCGGTGTTCTCGCACCCCCAGGTCGCGTCGGTGGGCCTCACCGAGCGGGACGCACGTGCAGCTGGTCTGCCGATCTCAGTGGCGAACAAGCCATTCGGCCATACCGCCTACGGCTGGGCGATGGAGGACAGCACCAGCTTCGCCAAGCTGATCGCTCACGCGGAGACCCGCGAGCTGCTCGGCGCC
This sequence comes from Acidimicrobiales bacterium, assembly GCA_009843525.1. GTDB lineage: Bacteria > Actinomycetota > Acidimicrobiia > Acidimicrobiales > Poriferisodalaceae > Poriferisodalis > Poriferisodalis multihospitum. Next base: position 66,112 of record VYDH01000005.1, read on the forward strand.
CACATCATCGGCCCGCAGGCCTCGACTCTGGTCCAGCAGCTGATCCAGGGCATGTCGTTCGGCCAGACCGTCGACCAGATGGCCCACGGGCAGTTCTATATCCACCCGGCGCTGACCGAGGTGATCGAGAACGCCCTGCTCGAGCTCTAGCCGGGCGGCCTGGCCTGATTCAACCTGCCGCGATCAATCGATGCGGCGGGCGTCGGGGATCAGGTTGATTTCCCAGATCACCTCTTCGAGTCGATCCTCGGCCGAGATTGCCTCATAGCGGCAGGGTCGCTCTGGCGTGACCGTCGAAGGCGCTGGCGTGAGGATGGTCGACGGGCGGGGGTGGCAGAACTGCACCACGCTGAGGCGGCTGTCGTGCTGGTCGGGGTCGGCCTTGACGCGATGCCAGCCGGCACCGATCAGACCATTGGTGACGTGCTCCAGCATGATCCCCGAGTTGATGATGACGTGATCATGCGGCGGCGCCGCATCTATCCATTCGCCATCGATACGGACCTGCAGCCCGCGGTCGGTCGCTCTGGGCAGGGCAGTGATGAGGTTGATGTCGGCGTGCTCGTCCGCCCAGATGTGGCCCTCGCTGCCGCCGCTCGGGGCGCTCGACATCGGCGGGTAGTGAATGGCCCGGGACAGGTGCGTGCCGTAGGTCGTCATCCTGTCGAAGTAGGTCTCGTGGGCACCGATGCCCTCAGCGATCACGCGCAGGAAGCGCCGCTGCAGATCGACGAGCCGCCGGTGGAACTCGGTGAGGATGGTGCCGGCGTCGGCGATGTCGGCGTCGGGGAAGATCGACGGCCGGTACCAGCGCCCATACCTGGTGGTGAGCGGGTGGCCGGCCGGAGGCTGGTCGCTCCAGTTGAACATCTCCTTCCAGTCGGGCAGGTCGGAGATGGCGGCCGTTTCGGTGAGCGCTCCGGTGTAGCCGCGTGCGCCGAAGGACTCCGCGTCGACGTAGCGCCTCTTGGCATCGGGATCGAGCGCGAAGAACCTGCCGAGCACGTCGTAGGCGTCGTCGAGCAGGCCGCCCGAGAGGTCGTGGGCGGTATAGACGAAGCCGGTTCGCAGGCTGGCCATGACGCCGTCAGTAACCGCCCTGCGCCGGGTCGGCGAACCGTGCTCGAAGGCCAGCAGGTCCACGTCCAGAATCTCGTCCATGACGTTGCTCAGTTTCCTCGCTGGCGCGCCAGCCAGGTCTCATAGCGCGCCGGGTCGGTCCACGCTCCAGTCTCGGCATCGAAGCGAGCCGCCTCGGGTGCCATCAGCGCCGGGTCGGTGGTGCGGGCCTGAGTGCTCGACACGGTGCCCACCCAGTCGGGCAGGTTGAGCACCAGTTCGGCGGGGCAATCGTGCGGCGGCCGGGCGGCAATCGCCACCGCCGGCAGTGCAGCGATTGACGCGTCCCGCTGTGCTGGGTCGTTGCCGTAGAACACCGGGTCGTGGATCTGCTGCCACTTGTCGGCGCCCATCACGATCACGTCAAAGCCGGCTGCGATGTCCGACAGCAGCTGCGCGTCGGTGACATCGATCTCCAGCCAGTCGATCGGCGCGGCGACCTCTTCGAGCACGGCGATGCGGTCGGCGAGCCGCGGGCGCTGCACGTCTTCCTTGGCGAGTGCCACCCGGCTGACCGACCACACGAGTACATCGAGTCGGTGCTGACCGACCACGGCCTCGCTGATGGCCAGATGGGCGGTGGTGGGCGGGTTGAATGAACCGGGAAACACGCCCCGCTGCCGCGTGCTCCCTGACGACGAGAGCGATACGGCGGCGGTCGCTGCGCTTGCCCGATGGCTGGTCGTGCTAGCTGACGCGACCACGGTGAACCTCAGTCGGCGTTTAGGGCGGTGCCTCCGGCGACGGCACCGGCAATCGTGATCGTGCCGCGGCTGCCGCTCGTGAGTTCGCCGATCACTGCGGCGTCGTGCCCGTTGCCGCGCAGCTCGCGCATTGCCCCGACGGCGCGTTGGGGGTCGCAGCTGAACAGCAGGCCGCCCGAGGTCTGCGGGTCTCCGAGCACGGTGCGGGTGAGCTCGTCACCGCCGTCGAGGCGCTCAGCGAGGTGATCCAGATTGCGTCCGGTGCCGCCGGGTACGAAGCCGCCGGTCGCGAACCCGATGACATCGGGCAGCAGCGGCACTACGCCGGCATCGAGCACGGCGTTCACGTTGCTGGCCGCGGCGAGCTCTGTGAGGTGTCCCAGAAGTCCGAAGCCGGTGACATCGGTGGCCGCGGTGGCTCCCGCCTTGATTGCTGCGGCGGCGGCTGCGTCGTTGAGTCGGCACATCTCGGCCACGCCGGCCTCATAGGCCGCATGCAGATCACCGCCCGGCTCAGTGGCCTCAGGGCCGGAACGCTTCAGCGCGGTCGCCAGCAGACCGGTGCCGAGCGGCTTGGTGAGCACGAGCGTCTGGCCCGGCCGGCCGCCGGCATTGGTGAGCAGACCTGTTTCCCCGGCAGCAGATGCGATGGTGCCGGTGACCGACATGCCATAGACCGGCTCTGGCCCGTCGATCGTGTGACCGCCGGCCACCACCCAGCCGCCGTCTGCCGCGGCATCCGCACCGCCGGCGAGCACCTCGCCCAGCAAGTCCAATGGGAGCACATCGCGGGGCCAAGCCGCCAGGTTGAGGGCGAACAGCGGGCTGGCACCCATGGCGTAGATGTCGCTGGCGGCGTTGGCGGCCGCAATGCGCCCCCACGTGCGCGCATCGTCGACGATCGGCGCGAAGAAATCAGTCGACGTCACCAGCAGCCGGTCGCCGTCAAGCCGCCACACGGCGGCATCGTCACTGGTATCGGTGCCGACCACCAGATCCGGGTGCGACGGGGGAGTCAGATGGCGCAGAACCTGCGCCAGCTCGGAGGGTCCGAGCTTGCACGCTCAGCCCGCACCATGGCTGTACTGGCTCAGCCGGAACGCCGGGCTGTTCGCAGTGCTGTCGGTGGGCACAGCGGCAACGGTACCGAGACCGTCCCCGATGGTGTGTCTCGTTGCCGTCTCGAGCAATGGAATTTAGCCGTAGCTGCGGATGGCGTCGATGATGAGTTCGAGCGCTGGAGCGGCGTCGATGCTGTACGCGACCTCGCAGTTGGGCACGGCGTCGGTGCCGGGCCGCTCGTCGGCCACCGTCATGCCGCGCGTGAGTTTGCCGGTTGTCTCGACGTTGACATGGCGGTTGCCGAAGGTGAACAGCTCGGGGTGCGTCACGGCGAGCACTGCACACGGATCGTGCATGGGTGCGGCATCCAATCCGGCGCGTTCGCGGTAGCCGGCGAGGTAGAAGTCGAACAGATCCGCCACGAACTCGGGCACGATGCCGCTCTGCGCCCGCAGAGCGGCGGTTTCGCTGGGCCCGACGCACAGTTGGTGGGTGAGGTTGAGCCCTGCCATGCGCACCAGCGGCACCCCGGCGGCGAACACGATCTGGGCAGCATGGGGATCCGCCCAGATGTTGAACTCGGCGGTCGGCGTGACATTGCCCGGCCCGATAGCGCCGCCCATGAGCGAGATTCCGGCCACCCGCTCGACGATGTCGGGCGCCTGGCGGATGGCCAGCGCGATGTTGGTGAGCGGCCCGACTGGCATGAGCCACACGTCGTCGTGGGCTCGCGCTGTCTTGATGATCACGTCGACTGCGTCGTTGCTCGCAGCCTTGAGGTATACGTCGGGGCGCGGCGGTCCGTCGAGTCCGGTCGCCCCATGGGCACGCGGCGCGTGGGCTGCGGGCACCAGCAGCGGCTGGTCTGCGCCCGCATGCACCGGAATGTCGAGCCCGGCGAGCTGGCACAACAGCAGCGCGTTTGCCGTAGTCATCTCGAGCGGTGCGTTCCCCGACACCGTCGTGATCGCCAGCACGTTGCACTCGCGGGCCGCGAGCAGGATCGCCACCGCATCGTCGTGGCCCGGATCGCAGTCGAGAATGATCTTCGGTGTCGCCATGTCGACTGCTTCGGGGTCCGCGCGGGCTACAGCTTGGTGATGCTGGGCGCGGGCGCGTCGGTCTCGCCCCAGTAGTGGGGGAGACGCAGGTAGCCGAAGCGCGCCAGATCGACAGCCGATGCCAACCCCTGGATCTCCTTGATCCGCTGGATGGAGCGGATGTGCGAAGCCATCTCGTAGAAGAGCATCCAGATCGCGCACTCGAGCGTGTTCACGATCATCCGCTCGTCGCCTGGATCATGCCAAGCCCCCCGGGGAAGCACCGTGATGGCGTCATCCCAGAAAAGCGTGCTGTGACGCGACTCCACCATCTCGCGGAACGTCTCCACCGGATGGGAAGCAACCACGTAGCGCATCCAGCTCAGGCCCAGGTCCAGCTTGTCGAGCAGATCGGGCACGTCCCAGAACAACCCAGGATCCAGCCGCAGCCCGTGCTTGTTGTTGCGCCCCTGGTGATGCTCCGACCACACGATCGGTTCGGGAATGTCGCCGTCGGGCCACAGCAGCAGCCCGCAACGGCGCTTCGCGAAGATCAGCGACACCCAGGCGATGTGGCTGATCTGCCGCCGGATCGACCACCACATCAGCTCCCGGTCGGGAGACTGGTCGTCGAGGTCGAGCTGTTCTTCGGTGAGCCCGTTGACTTCGGCGCGCAGCCACGTGTCGATGTGGGAGAAGTACGGCATCGTGCCGGCCGCAGCATCGTCCGGCATCTCCAGCACTGAAGGATCGACTCGTGCCATGCCCGAACGCTAGGCGCGCCGAGGTCAGTCAGTTTCGAAGGCGCGGGGGTCGGGGCAGGCGCACATCAGGTTGCGGTCGCCGTAGGCACCGTCGATGCGGCTGACCGGTGGCCAGTACTTGTCGGCAACGAGCGTCGCCACCTTGGTTCCCGCCGGATACGCGCCCTCGGCACGCGTGTAGGGGTGATCCCATTCGTCGGCCAGCACGTCGATGGCTGTGTGGGGTGCGTTGGCGAGCGGGTTGTCATCAGCGGGCCACTCGCCGCGCGCAACCCTGTCGATCTCGGATCGGATCGTCGCCATCGCATCGCAGAACCGGTCGATCTCCGTGAGCGACTCGCTCTCGGTCGGCTCGATCATCAGCGTCCCCGCAACCGGGAACGACATCGTCGGGGCGTGGAAGCCGAAGTCGATGAGCCGCTTGGCCACGTCGTCCACGCTGGCCCACTCCGAGTACGGCCGCAGGTCCACGATGCACTCGTGCGCTACGAGGCCGTAGCGGCCCTGGTACAGGATCGGGAAGTGCTCGCCGAGCCGCGAGGCGAGGTAGTTCGCCGACAGAATCGCCGTCTGGGTGGCTTGGGTGAGGCCCTCCACGCCCATCATGGCGATATACATCCACGGGATCGGCAGGATGCCCGCAGAGCCCCAGGGCGCCGATGAGATGGCGCCTGGGCCGGTCTCGGGGCCCGCATCGGGTGCCAGCGGGTGGTTGGGCAGGTATTTGGCCAGGTGCAGGCGGCACGCCACTGGCCCGATGCCCGGCCCGCCGCCGCCGTGGGGAATGCAGAACGTCTTGTGCAGGTTGAGGTGGCTGACGTCGGCGCCGAAGGTGCCAGGTGCGGCGAGCCCGACAAGGGCGTTGAGGTTGGCGCCGTCCACATAGACCTGCCCGCCCGCTTCGTGCACCTTGAGACAGACCTGCCGGATGCCGTCCTCGTAGACGCCATGCGTGGAGGGATAGGTGGCCATGAACGCGGCCAGCTCCTCGCCGTGCTCGGCGATCTTGGCGTCGAGATCGTCGAGGTCGACATCGCCGTCGTCGGTGCAGCCCACCACTACCACCCGCATGCCGGCCATCACGGCCGACGCGGCGTTGGTGCCGTGCGCGGAGGAGGGGATGAGGCACACCGTGCGGTGGGTGTCGCCACGGTCGTCGTGGTAGCCCCGGATGGCGAGCAGTCCGGCCAGTTCGCCCTGGGAGCCGGCGTTGGGCTGCAACGACACGGCGTCGTAGCCGGTGATGGCCGCCAGCCATCGTTCGAGGTCGGCGATGATCTGGCGGTAGCCCTCCCACTGGTCGTTCGGCGCGAACGGGTGGATGTCGGCGAACTGCGGCCAGGTGATCGGTGTCATCTCCGCCGCGGCGTTGAGCTTCATCGTGCAGCTGCCCAGCGGGATCATCGAGCGGTCCAGCGCCACGTCGAACGAGGCCAGACGGCGCAGGTAGCGCATCATCTCGGTCTCAGAGCGGTACGAACCGAAGGTGGGGTGCGTGAGGAATTCGCTGGTGCGCCGTAGCTCGCGCGCGATACCCGACGGTGCCGACGTGGCCAGCTCTGCCACCGTGCCGACATCGGCAGACCTGCCGTCCGCGGTAGTGCCGAATGCACCTAGGAGGTGGGCGGCCGTCGCTTCGTCGCAGGTCTCGTCGAGCGAGATGCTGACCGTGTCGGCGTCGACGCGGCGCAGGTTGAAACCCGCTGCGAGCGCTGCCGCCAGCACCTCATCGGCGGCGGCGGGGACCTCCACCGTCAGCGTGTCAAAGAAGGTGTCGTTGCGCACACGCAAGCCCGAGTTGCGCAGGCCGGCGGCGAGTGCTGCTGTCAGCCGGTGCACCCGTCCAGCGATCTCGCCCAGGCCGTCAGGGCCGTGCCACACCGCATACATCGAGGCCACTACCGCCAGCAGCACCTGGGCGGTGCAGATGTTGCTGGTGGCCCTCTCGCGCCGTATGTGCTGCTCACGGGTCTGCAACGCCAGCCGGTAGGCGGTCCTGCCGGCTGCGTCCACCGAGACGCCCACGAGCCGCCCCGGCATCGAGCGGCGGTGCTTCTCGCTGGTTGCCAAGAATGCCGCATGCGGACCGCCGAAGCCGAGCGGCACACCGAAGCGCTGCGAGCTGCCCACCACGATGTCGGCGCCCTGCTCGCCGGGTGGCTGCAGCACACAGCATGCGAGCAGGTCGGCCGTGACGGCCGCAATCGCGCCCGTGCCGTGCAGAGCTTCGATCACCGGTTGAAGGTTGCGGACAGCGCCGCTGCTGCCGGGGTAGGCCAGCAACGCGCCGTACACCTCGGCAGGTGCCAGATCGGTGGCCGGGTCGCCCACCACGATGTCGATGCCGAGCGGCTGGGCACGCGTGCGAACCACATCGATGACCTGGGGATGGCAGTCGGCATCGACGAAGAAGCAGTCCGGCCCGCTGCGCGTGATGCGGCGGGCCATGGCCATTGCCTCAGCAGCCGCAGTGCCTTCGCAGAGCAGTGATGAGTTGGCGATCTCCATTCCCACTAGGTCGCACACCATCGTCTGGTAGTTGAGCAGCGCTTCGAGCCGCCCTTGGGAGATCTCGGGCTGGTACGGCGTATATGCCGTGTACCACGACGGGTCTTCCAGCACGCCGCGCCGGATGACTGCGGGCGTGAGCGTGCCGTAGTAGCCCAGCCCGATCAACGAGTGCACCTGCGTGTTGGCATTGGCCAGCCAGCGCATCGCCGCAGTGGCTTCCGTCTCGGCAAGGGGACGGTCGATGCCGTCGAGCACGATCGGCTCGTCGATCCGGATCTCGGCTGGTACGGCGGCATCGATGAGGTCGCTGAGCGAGCCGAACCCGAGGCGCTTGAGCATCACGGCGACGTCGTCGGGCTGCAGGCCGATGTGACGTGCTGCAAATGCCCCTTCTGCGCTCGTAGGTACCGGGGGTTCACTCATGCGCCATGCCTCCGTGCAAGGGGCCTCGTGCGGTCTCGTTCATCGTCAGTGCCATAGCTCCGTCTGTCATCACGACGGTCGCCAGTAGCGGTGCTCCGCGAACGGCAGCGGGGCGACCTGGCACGGCTCAGGACCCTTGCGGCCCTGGGCGAACAGCTCTGTGCCGTCTGCCGAGTGCTCGGCCGCTACGTAGGCCATGGCGATCGGTGCTTCGACGGTAGGGCCGAAGCCGCCGCTGGTCACCATGCCGACGCTGGTGCCGTCGGAGGTGCTCAGAGCGGCGCCGTCGCGAATCGGCCGGCGGCCGGTGGCTGCGATGCCGACCCGATGGCGCGGCGGCCCGTCACGTAGCTGCGCCGTGATGATCTCCGCGCCGGGGAAGCTGGCCTCGGCGCGCCGGCGCTTCGGGATCGACCAGCCCAGTCCGGCCTCGGCCGGGGTCGTCGCCTCGGTGAGTTCGTGGCCGACCAGCGGCAGGCCTGCCTCGAGTCGCAGCGTGTCGCGGGCGCCGAGCCCTGCCGGCGACACTTCGTCGCTTCCCAACAGCAGCCGTGCGATATGGGTCGCCTCGCTCGCAGGAATGGCGACTTCGAACCCGTCCTCGCCGGTGTACCCGCAGCGCGACACCTCGCACTCGACCCCGTCGATCGGCAGCGTGGAGGTCGACATGAACGCTAGGTCTGCGGCTGCCGGCGCCCAGCGATCCAGCACGTCGACGGCTGCGGGCCCCTGCAGCGCAATGAGCGCCAGATCGGTGCGGACTTCGATGCGCACACGGCCGTCGTCGTCGCCGCCGTTGGCTTCCCGCAGCATCGACAGGTCGGCGTCGGTGCGCACCGCATTGACCACAATGCGCAGACAATCGGCATGACACGACACGATCAGGTCATCGAGCACGCCGCCTGCAGCCGTCGTGAACTGCGTGTACCTCATCCGTCCCGATGCGAGGCTCGTGATAGCGCCCGGTACGCGGCGTTCCAGCCAGGCTGCCACATCAGGCACGTCGTCTCCGGCCGCGGGGCGCAGCTCGACAATGCCCATGTGGCTGACATCGAACAGTCCCGCCATCGTGCGTGTGGCGCGGTGCTCGGCAACGGTGCCGTCGCCGTAGCGCATGGGCAGCGCATGACCGCCGAAGTTGACCATCCGGCCACCGAGTTCGGTGTGCAGGTCGAACAGCGGGGTACGTACGCCGCTGTTGGCGTCAGTCATCAACCGGTCCGGCTCAGCTTCAGTCGGCCAGGAGCTCGGCGATGCGACCCTTCGGACGTCCGACAATGGCCCGGTTGCCGCGCACGACCACCGGTCGCTGCATGAGCGCCTTGCGCTGGCTCAGCAGCTCCACCACTGCGTCGGGATTGCCGACGTAGTCGTCAGCGTTCAGGTTCAGCTTCTTGAACTGCGAGTCCTTACGCACCAGATCTTCGACGGGGTCCTCGAGTATCGACACCAAGTGTTCGAGCGTGTCCCGGTCGGGCGGCGTCTTCATATACAGGACGACGTCGGCCTCGACCCCAGCTTCCTCGGCGACCGCCAAGGCGTTTCGGGAAGAGTTTCAATGCGGGTTGTGGTAGATCGTCACCTCGGCCATGAGGCCGAAGTTACCTGCGCGAGCCGCCCAACATCGGACATGCGGGCATGAATGTCACTGCAGCAGTCGTCGCGGCAACGTACGTCAGGGCAACAGCTTCGACAGCGGCCGCTCAGCGCTCAGCGGGGTCGCGGAGGCATCGGCGGCTTCGACCTCTTCGCGTGTGACGCCCAGCATGAACAGGATCGCGTCGAGGTAGGGCACGTTCACGGTGGCGTCGGCCGACTCGGCCAAAATCGGTTTGGCGTTGAAGGCGATGCCGAGCCCGGCCGCCGTCAGCATGGGGAGGTCATTGGCGCCGTCGCCCACCGCCACGATCTGCTCCAGTGGCACGCCCTCGATGTACGCGAGCTGCCGCAGCAGCCGCGCCTTGGCCTCTGCATCGATCACATCGCCGACCACTTCGCCGGTGAGGCGGCCGTCGCGGATCTCGAGCTCGTTGGCGTAGGCGTGGTCAAACTTGAACCGCTTCGCCAGATGGTCGGTGAAGTGGGTGAAGCCGCCGGAGATGATCGCCACCTTGTAGCCCAGTCGCTTCAGCGTGCGGGCGAAAGTGCGGGCACCGCGCGTCAGGTTCATGTGGATGATCGCAGAGTCGATGATCTCGGTGGGTTGGCCGGCCAGCAGCCTTACCCGCTGCCGCAGCGACGTCTCGAAGTCGATCTCGCCGGCCATCGCGGCCGCGGTCAGCTCGGCCGAGCGCGCCTCATGCCCTGCTTCCGCGGCCAGCAGATCGATGACCTCGTTGCGGATGAGCGTGGAGTCGACGTCCATCACGATCATGCGGGTCGAGCGCCTGGACAGACCGTGAGGCTGCACGGCGATGTCGATGCGTCGTTCGGCGGCCACCTCGATCAGGTCGGTACGGAGCTTGTCGCTCTGGGCACCCTCGACCAGGAACTCGTAGCTCCAGACCGGGAAGCGGGAGAGCCGGTGAATGCGATCGATGTTCCCGCCGCTGGTGGCGATGGCGCCGGTCACGACGGACAGGTCCGCGGGCTTGAGCTCGGGAGCGAGAGCAGTGACCACGAGGCGCTCCGCGTGCCGGGTCGGCGTGGCGTCGACGACCTCGAAGTTCATCTCCAAGCCCCGCTCGTAGCCGAACAGCAGCACTTCTTTGACCAGGTCTCGGCCTGCAGGCACCGTGATCGCGAGTCCGAGAGTGAGCTGGCGGCGGACGACGACCTGCTCCATGTCCTGCACGTCAGCGCCCGCATTCGAGAGCAGGCTGAGCAGGTCGGTGGTGATGCCCGGGCCGTCGGGGCCGGTCACCCGGATGAGGATCGTGTCCCTCGGCGCTGCCTGGTCATGCGGGTCCATTGGTTTGCGCAGGCTACTTCGCCCTCGAATCGGGCCAAGATCGTGCCATGAATGGCCGTCATGAATGCAGAACATGGACCCTTGCGGCGGTGCGGGCGGGAACTCGGGTACGGGCGTTCAGGTGAAGCGAACAGCCGGCCGGGGCGTAGGCTGAACCCATGCCGAGCTACCGATCTGTCACCTCCACAGCGGGCCGAAATCAGGCCGGGGCCCGAGCATTGTGGCGAGCCACCGGCATGACCGACGAGGACTTCGGCAAGCCGATCGTCGCCATCTCCAACTCGTTCACCCAGTTCGTGCCCGGCCACGTCCACCTGAAAGACCTCGGCCAGCTGGTCGCGCGTGAGATCGAGGCTGCGGGGGGCGTGGCCAAGGAGTTCAACACCATCGCCGTCGACGACGGCATCGCCATGGGCCACGACGGGATGCTCTACAGCCTGCCATCACGAGATCTGATCTCTGACGCCGTCGAGTACATGGTGAATGCCCACTGCGCTGACGCGCTGGTGTGCATCTCGAACTGCGACAAGATCACACCGGGCATGCTGAATGCCGCCATGCGGCTGAACATCCCCACCGTGTTCGTCTCGGGCGGCCCAATGGAAGCCGGCAAGACGAAGCTGGCCACGCAGAAGGTCGACCTCATCAACGTGATGGTGGTAGCCGCCGACGACTCGGTCAGCGACGAGGACGTGGCCGAGATGGAACGGTCGGGCTGTCCCACGTGCGGTTCGTGCTCGGGCATGTTCACCGCCAACTCCATGAACTGCCTCACCGAGGCTCTGGGCCTGTCGCTGCCCGGCAACGGGACCGTGGTGGCGACCCACTCAGACCGTCGTGAGCTGTTCCTGGAGGCAGGGCGCCTCGTGGTGGAGCTGTGCCGCCGCTACTACCAGGAGGACGACGAATCGGTGCTGCCCCGGTCCATCGGCAGCTTCGAGGCGTTCGAGAATGCGATGACGCTCGACATCGCGATGGGCGGTTCCACCAACACCATCCTGCACCTGCTGGCCGCCGCCCAAGAGGCGGAGCTCGACTTCACGATGGCCGACATCGACCGGCTGTCTCGCAAGGTGCCCAACATCTGCAAGGTGGCGCCCGCGTCGGAGTTCTTCCACGTCGAAGACGTGCACCGCGCCGGCGGCGTGATGGGGATCCTGGCCGAGCTGAATCGGGCCGGGCTCATCGCCAATCAGGTGCCGACGGTGCACTCGCCGACCATGTTCGATGCCATCTCCCGCTGGGACGTGGCGACGAACGACGATGCGTCGCTCCACGAGTTCTTCCGGGCCGGTCCGGCGGGCATCCCCACACAGGTGGCGTTCAGCCAGTCCGAGCGCTACCGCACGCTGGATGTCGACCGCGAACGCGGCTGCATCCGCTCGGTCGACAGCGCATACTCCGCCGACGGCGGGCTGGCCATCTTGTACGGCAACCTCGCACCCGACGGCTGCGTGGTGAAGACCGCTGGTGTGGATGAGTCCATCTGGGTGTTCTCCGGCCCGGCTCATGTGGTCGAAAGCCAGGACGAAGCGGTCGAGCACATTCTCGACGGCGAGGTCGTGGCCGGTGACGTCGTGGTGGTGCGCTATGAGGGCCCCAAGGGCGGCCCGGGCATGCAGGAGATGCTGTACCCCACGTCGTACCTGAAGTCGAAGGGTCTCGGCAAGGCCTGCGCACTGGTCACCGACGGCCGCTTCTCCGGCGGCACCTCGGGACTGTCGATCGGCCATGTCTCGCCGGAGGCTGCGTCGGGCGGGCTCATCGGGCTGGTGCAAGACGGGGACATCATCGAGATCGACATTCCGAACCGCACGATCAACCTGGCCGTTGACGATGCCGAGCTGGAAAGGCGCCGTATCGCGCAGGACGCCGCAGGCTGGCAGCCGGCGGAGGCCCGGCCACGCCAGGTCAGCACGGCCCTGCGGGCCTATGCCGCCATGGCGACCAGCGCCGACCGGGGCGCGGTGCGCGACCTGTCACTGCTCGGCTGAGTCCTCCCGTACATCTTTCAGCTACGGGCAGCCGAACTGAAGCCTCCCTCCGCACCGGCCGTGCCCCCGCCGTAGCCTCGCGAGAGTGACGGCCCCCGGTCCCACGCACCTGGACTCAGCACGCGGCTGGGTCACGGCCAGCGGCTCGGCCCTCAGCGTCATGGCGGCGTTCGGGACCATCTACAGCTTCAACGCGTTCGCCAAGAGCATGGCGGAGGAGTTCGGAACCGGCCACGGCCCGATCAGTCTCGTATTCGGCATCACCGTGTTCCTGTTCTTTGGCAGCGCGGTGATCTCGGGTCGCCTGTATGACCGCTTCGGCATCGCGCCTCTCCTGATTGTGGGGGGAACGATGTTCTGCGGCGGGCTCTTCGCGATGTCGCAGGTGTCGGTGCTGTGGCACGGCTATGTGCTGTTCGGCGTGGGCTTGGGCTTCGGGGGAGGGCTGTTCAACGCGCCGCTGTTTGCGCTCACCGCTATGTGGTTCGCCCGGCATCGGGCAGTCGCTCAGGGTCTCGTGGCGACCGGTTCGGGGCTGGGGACGATGCTCTTCGCGCCGCTGGCGCAATGGCTGCTCGAGATCCATGGATGGCGAGGCGGCATGAAGATCCTGACGGTGATCGCCGCGGGGATCTTCGCGACAGCGCTGTTGATGATCAAGCGACCGCCGAAGATGGAAATGGGCGACGCAAAGCGTCACCTCTCCCTGGTCGTGCGATCCGCTCCTTTCTGGCAGATGGCCGCTGCAGGCGTCTTCTTCACGGTGGCGGTCATCGGGTCGTTGGGCTCGGTGGTGACATTCGCCCAAGACGACGGCCTCCCGGCGCGAGCCGCAGTAGCGCTGTTCACCATCATCGGCTTCTCCAGCATCGTGGGGCGCATGGCGCTCACGAGCCTCGCCCGGCCGCTGGGCTCGGTCCGGCTGCTCAAGATCGCGTTCTTCGGGCTACCGGTGGCCTACGCGCTCTGGCTCGTGACAACTCGAGTGGGCGGGCTCGAAGCGAAGTTCGTCCTGCTGATCATCTTTGCGTCAATACTCGGTGTGTCCTATGGCGGTTTCGTGGCGCTGCTCGGTGACGTCACCGCTCACCTGTTCGGATTGGCGGGTCTCGGTGCCGTCATGGGAATGCTCTTCTTCAGTTCCGGCACCGGGGCGCTGATCGGTCCGCCTCTGATGGGCTTCACCGCCGATGCAACGGGCGGCATCGGTCTGCCGATCCTCATATCGGGAGTGATTTCAGCGGTAGGCGTCGTGGTACTGCTGCCCATGACGCGCCATCCGGTTCCGCTGCCGACCTATGTGGGGCCGCCCGGCGCGCAGCCTCTGCCGGTTCCCGTCCCGCTGGAGGCCGCGCCGCCCCGTCCATTGGTGCCACAACCATCAGCTGCCGGTGGGTCGAACGGGGAGCTGGCTCCTCGAATGATCAGGCCGGCCGCAGACGCATTGGCGGCGGCCCAATCGCTGCCGCGTGCCACCGCCTTGCGGCATGCCCCGCCCGAGGTCTTCTGGCCGGTTGCCGATGAGACCATCTCTCCGAACGGACAGTCATGAGCGTTGAGACTCTGAGCCCGCAGCCGACTGACGCGGTCTCTCGCGCGCCGGTCGAAGTGCTCGGCGGAACCGTGCAGGAGGCGTGGATCGACTACAACGGCCACCTCAACGCCGGCTACTACCTGGTGGCGTTCGACGACGCCATCGCGCCGTGGATGGACTACATCGGGATGGGTACCGCACATCGTGAAGTGCGTGACATCACCACGTTCTCCGCCGAAAACCACATCACGTATGTCCGCGAGATCGGCCTGGATGAGCCGTACGTGATCTCGGCTCAACTTCTCGGATTCGACCGCAAGCGAGTGCACGCATTCCAGGCGATGACTCAGACCCGGGATGACTACCTGGTGGCCACCTGCGAGGTCATGTCGCTGCACATCGACGGCCCGTCTCGGCGCGTGGGGCTGATGGCCGACGAGCCCTACCGGCGACTCGGCGAGATCTGGGAAGCACATCAGCATCTGCCACTGCCGCCGCAGGTCGGTCACGTGATCAACATCCGGCCCTCGGACGAGGCCTTGCTGCATCCCGACCTCGCCTGAATCTCCGACACGGGTGCGGCCCGCGGCGCCGTGACTATGTTGCGGCCGTGGAGATTTTCGGCGTGGTCAACGCCTCTCCGGACTCGAAGGCCGACTTCTCTGTCGTAGCGGGCTGCGTTGAAGCTGCCGCCCGCGGGGCCGAGCTGCTGGCCGAGGGCGCCGATCACTTCGACCTCGGCGGCGAAGGCTCCACGCCCGGCAGCGACGAGGTCAGCCCCGGCGATGAGTGGCAGCGGGTCGAAGGACCGCTGCGCGGGCTGCTGTCGCTGGGAGCGGAGGTGGCGATCGACACCCGCAAAGCCGAGGTAGCGCGTCGAGCCTTGGACGCGGGCGCAACCGTGCTGAATGCCGGCGACGCCTTGCAGTCACCCGAGATGATCGAGCTCGCCGCAGAGCGCGAGGTCACCGTGGTGCTGCCGTTCATGCTGGGGCGGGATTTCCGCAGCGTGCGTGACGTGAGAGGCGATCCCGTCACGGTGATGGTCGAGTGGTTCGCGTCGCGCATCGAACGGCTGCGCCAGGCAGGCGTCACCCAGCGGCTGCTGCTCGACTGCGGCGTCGGCTTCGGCCCCCACGACATGGACTGGCCCGAACGGGCGGCGTACCAGCGAGCCATCTACGGCGGTCTGGGGGAGCTGCGCCGCTTCGACCTGCCCCTGTACGTGCCGGTGCCCTGGCTGCAGACGCCCGATCGTCTGGAACTGCTCGACCTGGCGCTCTCCCAACAGCCCGACTACGTCCGAGCCCACCGACCCGCCCAAGTACGCGACCACTACGCCGCCCTCATAGCAGCCAGCTAGCCCCTGTCCATCCGGCTCGCTTATCTGCAGTCCGCCCACCCGGCGCGCATCTCCGCAGCCTGCCGAGCTGCGCCTGTTCCTTCGTCCCTCCCGGGATCGGGCAAGGGAGTTCGAGTCAGGGCGTGTGCTGTCTACAGACCGACTTGCCTGCTGCGGGCTACCCGGCAGGACTCAGTGGGGGACCCGTAGCTGCCCGATGCTTCCTGGGGCCGGGGCGGCGCCCGCCGTGGTCAGTGTGGGGGTGCTCGCGGTCCTGGCGGCTCCGCGCGGCTCTTGGAGCCGGTGATGGTGCCGTTGAGCGGCGCTGTGGGCGGTTCGAGTTCGTAGTGGCCGGGGTTGGGTGGCTGGCCGGGTTGGGTGGGGCTGCCGGGGTGCCAGTTGGGGGTGTGGCCTTGTAGGTGGATTTTGTCGTTGTGGCAGTGGTGGCAGACGGTGAGCAGGTTGTCGTAGTCGGTGTGTCCGCCGTGTTGCCAGTGGTCGATGTGGTGATGCTGGCAGCGTTCGGGGGCGATGCCGCACCCCACGCAGCCCTTGTCGCGCAGCGCCAAGGCGGCGCGTTGGAGATCGGTGGCCGTGCGGCGGCTGCGTCCCATGCGCAGGTCGCCCGTAGCGGCCTCGAAGATCGCAGGCAGCACTTCGGCGTCGACGGCGAGCTTGGCGATTTCCCCAATTGGGATCGGTGTACCGTCGCCGAGCCGTCCGCCGGTGAGCTGGTGGCTGACCGTGTCGTAGTCGGCGACCACGATCAGCGACGCGCCTGAGGGCCGCTTGGCGGCGGGCTCCAAGATGAGCTGGGTGATCGCGTCCGCGGCGCGCTGTAAGAGGCCGCGCGGATAGGCGACCATCCACCAGTCGTCGGGTCGGGCCCGCTGTGATGCGGGGTGCTTGGCGAACTGACGACGTGGTGGAGGTGCCTGCTCATCATGCGCGCTCTGACGAAGGCTGTGGTGGATGTCATCTGGGCGGCGGTGGAGCCGCTTTTGCCTCGTGCGCCGGACCGTCACCCGTTGGGCTGTCACCGGCCCCGGGGGTGCGACCGGTTGTGCCTGCAGGGGATCGTCTGGCGGCTGGTGCTGGGCTGCTCGTGGGTGTCTGTGGAGATCCTGTTGGAGTGCCGGGTGTCGGACACGACGCTGCGCCGCTGTTCCGTGTCAAGTATCTGGGACGTTTTCCGGTTCTGGGGGTTGTCGGTAGCG
>VYDH01000036.1 GCA_009843525.1 Acidimicrobiales bacterium
TCTCGCTGAAGGAACCTACGCCCACCCCCTATTACACCGCCGACAGGACGCCACCTTCATCGGCGCCGGCCTCGTCGACATGCGCTACACGATCTTGCAGGACCGCAAGATGACGTTCTTCCATCGCTGCGAACAGGAATGGGTCTCAGCAATCGAAACAGCCGAAGCGCATCGCTTCTATGCCGAGATTTTCGCCGACTCCGATGTCCGCTGCGACGACGGCGTCATAGCACGCATGGCGGGCCTCTCAGGCGGGCTGCCCTACAAGATGCAACTTCTCGGCCATCACGCATGGCTGGTCTCGGGTGCGCCCGCACGCCAAATCAGCCATGACCACATAGACGACGCCTCTGTGCACACAGAACGGGCTATGGAGGCACGCCTGTACCGGCCCACATGGCGCGATCTCAGCGAAACAGAGCGTTTGATCATGGAAGCGCTGGGGCGTGCGGGGGGTGCCATCGCACGGGTCGACCTGGCTCGCCAAAGCGGCATCGCCCCTGCTGCGCTGAGCGACTACGCCGAACGTCTCGGCGAAGCCGGCTGCATCGATCTCTCGGAGCCGAGCCATCTTGCTCTCGGCCCCATGCTGAGCTTCGCCGTCTTGGAAGAAGCCATCGCACGAACCGACAGCTTCGCGTCAGCGGACGCAGCGCAGGCCGCTGCCAGCATCGCTGGCCGGCGCCCCCGATGCGACAGACGCATGAAACGCGTCAACGGACGCTGCATTCTCCCAGTCGGCCATGCCGGCAGGTGCCGTTCTCGCTGAGTCGTCCGCTGCGACCTCGGAAGTCCGCGGGCAGCGGCGGCGGCGGGTCTACGCTCCGCCGATGGCGCGACCGAAGTCACGACATGGCGGGCGTGTGACGCCCAAGGGCACTCAAGGTCGCACGAGCCAGCGCTCTGCGTCTGGCCGTCAGCGGCCCGTTCTCAATGACAGAGCCACGCGAGAACTCGCCATGCTGGTCGCTGACATCGAGCACTGCATCGACACGCACGACGGCGATGACCTGATCGCAACAGAGATCTCGGTGTCGTGCACGATCGGCATGCATCTCACCTCGAACTGGAACCCCTTCGGTGTGCGAGCTTCAGCGGTGCTGACGCATGCCGAGACCGTCGGATCTCCGGCTGCAGCGGTCATTGCCGCCGGAATGAGTGCTTACGGCCCTGCGACGGTTCGCGACCGTGCCAGACAGGTACTGGGTCGCCTCCGGGCTGACGGCGTGGCGGCGCCCGAATGGGCGGCATCGCTCGGCGCAGCCGAACCGGTCAGCGCCGTCAAGTTTCGTGACGAATGGGACGAGTACTGGACACTGGTCGTGGAGTACGCACGGCCGGACGGATCGGCTCATGAAGTGTGCGTCAGCCTCCATCCGTTCGGTTGGGGCATGGCGCACGACTTTGCCGTAGCACCGGCGGGACAGTCGGCGCAGCGACTCGCCGAATCCGGGTTCGCCGCCGAAACGATCTGTTTGGCAGAGGCACGGGAACTGCTCGTTGGAGGCATCGACCACTTGGACGAAGCGGTACTGGACTGGTGGGAGAGCGATGATCTTGATCTCGACGCCGACATCGACTTGCGCATGCTGGTGGGCCAGCGGATCGAAGCTCTCCCGGGCGGCGAGCGCAGCGGCAGCAAGGATGCTGAAGGCGACGCCGATACAGCGGAACACGTCGCTGATGTCATCAGAGGGTTTGTTGCGCTGCCCGTCCCGCTGGGAGAGAACAAGATGGACTTGGGCGGGTTCGTGGTGGCGGCCACGATGTTCTCACAGGCCTGTCGCGACACAGATGTGCTGCGTTGGACGCCTCCGAAGATCGAGACGTTTGTCGAGCGGTTCCTGCCTTTGTGGACCGAGGGCGACGATTCCGGCGACTACGACCCGTTCGATGAATTCGGCGAGCCGGGCGATGCCTTCGAGTTCGGCGAGGAGCGGCTGTCTACCCTCGATTCGGCGCTTCCTCGATGGCTGCGATACGCAGCGGAGCGCCGCGGCGAGCGTGCCGAGGTGCTCGAGGCGAATCTGGTTGCTGCCAAGTCCTCGCTGCGGAAGCTGCGCGTGAAGATCACGGGCTCGCCCATTCCGCTCGCCGCTCCGCGGATCGAGTGGGCGTGATCGGGCGGTGCCGGAAACTCGTTTGTGTCGCTCCATCAGGCGCGTAAGGTCAATGACATGGAGTGGTCGAGCGTGCCGCCGCTGCTGACCGTGTTCGTCACGATCGCCATTGCATTCGCTGGTGGCGTGTGGGCCATCATCAAGTGGGGGTTCGGGGGCGTCAACGACCGGATCGACGGGGTCAACGGCCGCATCGACGGGGTTGTCGAACTAATCAATGTTCGCTTCGACGCAGTGGACTACCGCTTCGATGCAGTTGATGCCCGCTTCGACGCGGTCGATACCAAGATTGATGCTGTCGACAAGCGCGTTGACGCTGTGGACCGCCGCATCGACGAACTGCGTGTCGACCTGCGCGCTGTCGTGAACCGGGTCGATGCACTGCACTTGGCCATCGTGCCTCCGGCCGTCGGTCCGGCGTGACACTCGAAGGCTGAGAGAGTTCACGGCATCGGTGCGAGTCCGCTGACACGGCGCACCGTGGCGGCGCGAGATGTGACAACCCGGTGGAATGATGTGGCGGCTGCTAGTGCTGTCGGTCGTCGAGAGGTGCGCATTCCATGGTGATGGCGAACGCAGAGCGGGTCTCGAAGGCACTTGACCTGCTGGCTGACGGGCTGCGGCCCAAGTGCGAGCAGACTTGGCAGGGCTTCTACGGCAATGACTGGCTGGACCAGCTGCGTCAGCAGATGCACGGCAGCGCTCGCGAGAGCGGCACCATGTCGGACGTGGCATTCGTGCTGAGCGGCATGAAGGCCACATGGAACGAGATCTTCGGGCACGGTTTCTCGCCGTCGATCCGGTCGCTGGTGTTCGAGGTGGCTGACACTCGCAACAACTGGGCGCACAAGCAGCAGTTCTCCACCGACGACACCGCCCGAGCGCTCGACTCGATGGAGCGGCTGCTTGAGGCGTTCGGCAACACCGATCAACGCCAGCAGATTCGCAACTCGCGCCGTGACCTCATGCGGCAGATGTTCGACGAGGAAGCTCGCTCAGAGCGGCGCCGCACCGCCGCCAAGCCCACCGAGGGTCAGCCTCAGGCTGGCCTGACGCCGTGGCGGGAGGTCATCACCCCCCACAGCGACGTGCAGACAGGGCGGTTCGACCAAGCCGAATTCGCTGCGGATCTGTACGAGGTGTCCCAGGGCACAGCCGATCACGAGTACCAGGACCCGGAGGCCTTCTTCGCCCGTACGTACCTGACGGTCGGGTTGCGCGAATTGCTGGTCGGGGCGACCCAGCGCCTGTCTGGTAACGGCGGCACGCCGGTCATCGAGTTGCAGACCAACTTCGGCGGCGGCAAGACCCACAGCATGATCGCTCTGCACCATCTGGCATCGGGCGTGCCGACGGCCAGGCTGTCGGGCGTCTCGGAGATGCTCGCCGAAGCCGAGGTCGAGCTGCCGCCGAAGATCAACCGAGCCGTGCTCGTGGGGCAGGTCATGTCGGTCGCCGACCCCAAGCGGGTGGGCGCCGACACGGCGCTGCACACGATGTCGGGGCATCTCGCCTACCAGCTCGGCGGCCAGGAGGGCTACGAGCTCGTCCGCACCGACGACGAGGCCGGGACCAACCCGGGCGAGAAGCTGCGCGAGCTGTTCCAGCGGTACGGCCCCGCTGTAGTGCTGATCGACGAGTGGGTGGCGTATGCCCGGCAGTTGCCCGACGCCGGGGCCGATGGGCGACGCGTCGCTGCAGGCGACTTCGACACCCAATTCACCTTCGCCCAAGCGCTCACCGAGGCCGCCGCTGCGTCAGACAACGTCGTGGTGCTCGTAACGATTCCCGCGTCGGACATCGAGACCGGCGGGCCCCGTGGCCACACTGCGATGGAGCGGCTCAAGAACGTTGTCGACCGCACGGCAACGCCTTGGCAGCCGGCTTCTGCCGATGAATCGTTCGAAATTGTGCGACGACGGCTGTTCGACCCGATCTCACCGGAGCACGCACGGGTGCGTGACGGCGTGATTCGAGCCTTCAGCGAGATGTACCACGATGCCGCCGGCGAGTTTCCGCTGGGCAAGGGGGAGGCCGACTACCGGCGGCGAATGGAGCTCTCGTACCCGATCCACCCGGAGCTCTTCGACCGTCTCTTCGAGGATTGGTCGGCACTCGACAAGTTCCAGCGGACCCGTGGGGTGCTGCGGCTGATGGCGATCGCGATCTCGCAGCTGTGGCAGCGGGGCGACCAGTCACTGCTGATCATGCCCGGCAATCTGCCCATGGATTCCGCCGGCGTTGCGAGCGAGTTGAAGAAGTACCTGGAGGAAGGCTGGGACCCGGTCATCAAATCTGACGTTGACGGGCCCAATGCGCTTCCGCTGCGCATCGACACGGCGTTCTCGCACTTCGGCCGGCTGTCGGCAACCAGGCGAGCGGCCCGCACCGTGTACATGGGCTCGGCGCCACGGCCTGACGGCAAACGCGGTGTCGACGTGAAGTCGGTGGTGCTCGGCTGCGTCCAGCCGGGCGAGCCCACGGGCCAATTCGCCGACGCACTGCGTCGACTTTCGGATCAGGCCACGCACCTGTACGTCGACGGATTGCAGTACTGGTACTCGCTGATTCCGAACGTCACCCGGATCGCGGCCGACAGGGCCGCGTCCAACTACAGCGATCGCGACGCCGACGACGAGGTCCGCGACCGCATCGCGGCCCAACGTGACCGGGGCAATTTCGTGGCCGTGCACCCGTTCGCAGCCGGACCGGGTGACGTGCCGGACAATGACGACGGCACGCACTTGGTTGTGCTCGAACCCGACGCCACCCACTCGAGCGGGGACCTGAATTCGCCCGCCATCAAGCTGGCCGAGCGCATCGTCGCCCAGCGTGATGCCGGCCCCAGGCTGAATCAGAACCTGCTGGTATTCGTAGCCGCAGCCGCGAACCGGCTTGTCGAGCTGCGCGGAGCGGCGCGGTCGTTCCTCGCGTGGCAATCCATCGTCAAGGAACACGAGTCGTTGGATCTCACGTTCCAGCAGAAGCAGCAGGCCGACAGCAAGCTGGCAGACGCGTCCAAGCAGGTCGACAGCCTGATTGCGGAGACCTTCACCCAGGTGCTCGTGCCATCACGAGCCCCCGGCACAGCCGACATCGACTGGCAGTCGACCAGAGCTTCGACATCGGGCGACATCGGCGAGCGCATCAGCCGCAAGCTGAGAACGGAGGAGAAGCTGATCGGCCGCTATGCCGGTGTCCGGGTCCGCATGGACCTCGACAGGCACAACTTGTGGACCGAGCGAGGCGATGTCTCCGTAGGGGACTTGTGGGAGGCGTACGCCCGCTACCCGTACATGCCACGCCTTACGTCCCGTGACGTGCTCGACCATGCCGTCAGCGATGGCGCGTCAAAGCTCAACTGGCAGCAGGAAACCTTCGCCTACGCCGAGGCACATGACGGTGACAGCTGGGTCGGCGTCCACACCGCGCAGCACGTCACTCCGACGGCGAGCGGTTTGTTGGTCCACCCAGAACAGCTGGCGCACACTGTCGATGTCTCGGCCACGATCACTGCGGGCACGCCCACTGTTCGTGTCACCGCCGAGGCAGTGCCCGCGGAGCGCACTGATTCTGACGAACGATCAGTTGAAGGAGCACCGGAGCAACCGACTCAGTTCTACGCCCAGTTCCAGCTCGACAGAGTCCGAGGCGCACAGCAGCTCGGTGACATCCTCGAGCACATAGCGGCTCACCTCGGACCAGAGGTCCAACTTGAACTCGAGCTACGCGCCAGCCGCTCCGACGGCTACGACGACGGCACCCGCCGCACAGTCAGCGAAAACGCTCAAAGCCTCAACGCCCAATCCGCTGAATTCGAATAGCCGCCGGCAAAGCCGGCGAGGCTCACGACACCACTGGCGATAGCCGGCATCTGGATGCTCGACGACATCCGGGAAACTCCAGAAAATCCCCACGGGTAGAACCCAAAGCGGGGTTAGCTTGCGTCGATGGCTGTCATTGGTGACCCTGACGGGTACCGACTCGCCTATGAAGCAGGGCTCCACGCTGTAGCCGAGCAAGCGTCGACGCTTCGCGAGACGCGTGACCGGGCGGGCGCGCTGCTGTCGGTTGCAGCTGTCTCGGGCGGGCTCGCTGCAGGGTTGTACTTCACCGATGATCGCTCGGCCGCGATTGGGCCATTGGGAGTGCTCGGCGTAGTCGTCGCTGTCTTGGGGTTTTTCGGCATTGTGCTAGCGACGGTCATGATCTGGCGACCGATGGAAGGCCAGTTCGTACACGATGCAGGCGTGATAGTCGGCTCGTACTTGGAGGGAGATCCGCCTGCTGACTTGCCGGAGCTGCATCGCGAGCTGGCGCTTTGGCTCGGAGATCAAGCTGACTTCAACCGTGGTCAGCTCAGCGAGCGGCTCAAGTGGTTCAACAGGGGCTTGCTATTCTTGCCCGTAGAAGTCGTCGGTGTGATCGTCGTGCTGGGAGATGCCGCCCGTGGCTAAGAGAACGTCGTCGAGCACAAAAAAGACCCCGAAGCCGCAGGCCAAGCGGCCGGTGCCTCCCCGTCCGAGACGGCCCAATCCAGGCATTTCGGAGAAGCGCGGAGCGCGGTAGCGGCGACCGCACCGCCGTACCTCAAGTCGGTCGCAGTTGCTTTAGGTCACCCTTCCGAGCGCTCAGACCGGATCAGCGGATGCCGTCGTAGCCATGAGCAATTTGGATAACTGCGTGTTCTGCCGGATCGCGGCGGGTGCTGAGCCGTGTCACGTCGTCTACGAGGACGAACGCCACCTCGGTTTCTTGGACATCTTCCCCAATACCGAAGGCTTCAGCGTGGTGATCACCAAGGAGCACTTCCCGAGCGACGTATCGCGCGCCGGCAGCCAGGTGGCCGCGGATCTGTTCGAGGCAGCCCGCAATGTTGCGGCGAAGATCGCGCATGCATACGACGACGTTGATCGCTGCGCGATCGTGTTCGAGGGGATGATGATTGATCACTTGCACGCCAAGGTCATCCCGTTGCATCGGACTGCCGGCCTGCAGCCGAGCCCTGAGTCGGGAACGACGGCCCGTGGTGACCGGTACTTTGAGGCGTACCCCGGCTACGTGACCACCGAGATCGCAGCCAGTCGGGCCAACGACGAACACTTGGCTGCCGTTGCTGCCAAGGTCAACTCGCAGGGCAGGCGCTGATGGGCGAGGCAGTTCCGTTCCCGCAGACGCAGCCACGGGGATATGAGTGGCTGGACGGCGAGCCGGCGTTCGATCCCGAGCGGCACCTGCAGCTGGAGGAACCCGCCGAGGTGCTGATGCTGGCCGACCTCGGCTACGACACCGCCGAGATGGCCACGAAGGCCACACCGGTGGCGCTGTCGTCGCCGTTCCGGATGCTGAGCGACGAGGGTGCGGCGATCATGCTGGAGACCGCCCGGCGGCTGCGCTGTTTCATCCGCCCGGCGGGCGAGCGCATCGAGCGGACTGTGCGCGGCGGCTGCTACCGCTCACGCTGGCTGCGCGATCTCTGCCTCAGCCCCGAGGTGACAGCGCACCTCGAAGCGATCTACGGCATCGAGATCGCCCCGCATCCGATGCCGGTGCACCTCGGCCACATCAACTATGAGCCGTCGCGGATCGACGTGGGCATCGACAAGTGGCATCACGACACGTTGCCGCTCGACTACGTGCTGGCGGTGACTGATCCTGCGCAGGTTGCCGGCGGGCGTTTCGAGTGGTTCGGGGGCACCAAGCACGAGGCCGCAGCGCTGGCCGAGGCTGGCGAGCAGGTCCCGACTGAGCGGACCGTCGCTCCCGAGTTTCCCGGACCGGGCTATGCCGTGGCGCTGCACGGCGACATGGTGGTGCACCGCGCCGGCCCGCTCGACGAGATGTGCGAGCGCATCTCGATGGTGAACGGTTACGTGGCGACCGGTGCCGCTGTCGACGAGCAGAGTCGCACGTCCGACCTGATCGGCATCGACGACCCAGAGACGCTGTGGACCGAGTGGGCCAAGTTCGCGGCATGGCGGAGCAAGGATCGCCTGGCGCATCTGATCGACGAGCTGGAGTTCACCTCCGACCGCGACGCCGTCATCGCCCAGCTCGAAGGCGCGATCGGTGATGCGCAGCGTGCCGTCGAAGAGATGCGCGCCGGTGAGAAGGGCCTGCTGCACTACGGCGACTGACCGGCCGGACTCGCAGCAGAGCGGGCTGTTGCGGCACTGCGAGCGACCCCTCGGCTCAGCGGCAACCCCGCGGTATTGCCGAAGCGTGAATGGTTGCAGCGTCGAGGCCCGGTTGCGATGGCGCGCAGCGAACGGTCGATTTGCGATGCTGGCGCGATGCAAACGCAGATGCTCATTGGAGGACGCTGGCACGGCGCCGCAGGCGGCGAGCTGATCGACGTGCTCGATCCGGCGACCGGCGACGTTGCCGCCGGCGTCGCGGCGGGGACGCCAACCGATGCGGTCGCCGCGTGCGACGCGGCTGCCGCAGCGCAGCCCGGCTGGGCGGCCACGGCGCCTCGCGTCCGCTCGGAGATCTTGCGCGACGCCCACCGGATCCTGATCGAGCACACCGACGAGCTGGCCGACCTCATCACGCTGGAGAACGGCAAGCCCCGCGCCGACGCCATCGGCGAGGTGGCCTATGCCGCCGAGTTCTTCCGCTGGAACGCCGAAGAGGCGGTGCGCATCCACGGCTCGATCAGCGTCGCCCCCTCGGGCGCCAACCGCATCATCACCCGTCACCCTCCCGTCGGTGTCGTGGCGATGATCACACCGTGGAACTTCCCTGCCGCGATGATCACCCGCAAGCTCGCCCCGGCTCTCGCAGCGGGCAACGCGGTGGTCATCAAGCCGCCCCGGGAAGCGCCGCTCACCTCGCTGCGAGTAGCGGAGCTGCTGGGCGAAGCCGGTGTGCCGCCCGGCGTCGTCAATCTGGTGCCCACGGCCAACTCCGGGGCCTGGCTTGACGCCGTCGTCGACCACCGGGCAGTGCGCATGCTGTCGTTCACCGGCTCCACCGAAGTCGGCCGTGTCCTTCTGAAGCGCTGCGCCGACCGGGTGCTCAAGGTGGTGATGGAGCTGGGCGGCAACGCCCCATTCGTCGTGTTCGCCGACGCCGATCTGGAAGCAGCCACGGCCGGCGCCATGGTCGCCAAGATGCGCCACTCCGCCGAGACCTGCACGGCGGCCAACCGCTTCTTCGTCGAAGCGCCGGCGCATGACGAGTTCGTCGAACGGCTGGCGGCGGCCATGGGTGCCATGAAGGTCGGCAACGGCAGCGACCCCGACGTCACCTGCGGACCGATGATCAACGCCGCCTCC
Organism: Acidimicrobiales bacterium; assembly: GCA_009843525.1. Lineage (GTDB taxonomy): Bacteria > Actinomycetota > Acidimicrobiia > Acidimicrobiales > Poriferisodalaceae > Poriferisodalis > Poriferisodalis multihospitum. Next base: position 9,401 of record VYDH01000036.1, read on the forward strand.
GTGGAGAACATCGACCGTCTGGTGCGCTCAGCGGTCGACGGGGGAGCGACGGCGGTCACCGGCGGCGCGTCCATCGACGGGCCGGGCTTCTTCTATGAGCCGACCGTGCTCGGTGGCGTGGAAGCTGGCGCACCCATCACCCGCGAGGAGATCTTCGGGCCGGTCGCGCCGATCTCCAGCTTCACCGATACCGACGCCATGATCGCAGCCGCCAACGACACCGAGATGGGCCTCATCGGCTACGTGTACACGCAGGACTTGGCCAAGGGCCTGGCGGTGAGCGAGCGCATCGAGGCCGGCATGATCGGCCTGAATCGCGGTGCCGTGTCGGACCCCGCGGCGCCTTTCGGCGGCATGAAGCAGTCGGGCCTGGGCCGCGAGGGTGCCAGCGAGGGCATCTACGAGTTCTGCGAGACGCAGTACATCGCCGCCGAGTGGTAGGCGGTGCACGTCCGCGCCGGGACGGCGCCGACGCTCAGTCGAGGAAGCTGGGATCTCGCTCGAGGACCTTGTCGTAGATCGGCTGGTAGCTGAACCAGCCGGCCAGCGGGCTGCCCGTTTGCGACGCCGTGAGCTTGGCCGATTCGTGGCGGATCGGGATCGGCGTGCCGGCAGCCTCAGCCAGCAGCTGGCTCTGGCAGGTGCGCTCCATGGTGATGAACCACCACGCAGCTTCGTCCACGGTCTGGCCGACGGTGAGCAGCCCGTGGTTCTGCAGGATCACCGCCTTGCAGCTGCCGAGCGCCTGGCCGATGCGCTTGCCTTAGGAGGTGTCGAGCACCACACCGGTGAAGTCGTCGAACAGGGCGTGGTCTTCGTAGAAGGCGCAGGCGTCCTGGGTGAGCGGGTCCAGCAGGCGTCCCAGGCTCGACCACGTCTTGCCATACAGCGAGTGGGTATGCGCCGCGGCGATCACGTCAGGCCGGGCCTTGTGCACTTCGCTGTGAATGGCGAAGGCCGCCTGGTTCAGCGGGTAGCGCCCTTCCACGATGTTGCCGTCGTGATCCACCAGCAGCAGGTCGGACACCTTGATCTGGCCGAAGCCCACGCCGAACGGGTTGACCCAGAAGTGGTCGGTCCATTCGGGGTCGCGTGCGGTGACGTGGCCAGCCACGCCCTCCTCGAAGCCGAACAGCGAGAACGCCCGGTACACCGAAGCGAGGCGCTCCTTGCGGTGCTGCCGCTCGGCTTCGATCGTGTCGAACGTCGGCGCCTGCGGGATCGGGATCTCGGTGAATGGGTCGGCGGTGGCATCGGTTGTGGTCGTCACGAGGGACATCGTACGACGCTCGGGCCGCAGTGACCGGGGAGCAGCCCTGGCCGTCGCTGCGCCCGCATTGGCTCAACTGCGCCGAGCGCGGTGCATCGGGCGGACTGCCGAGCCGTCCACCTACAGTCGCGCCGGTGAGCACATATGCAGTAGCCCGAGACGGCAACGCCCCGGGCCGCTGCCTCGACAGTGTGCGGGTCGTGGAGCTGACCACCGGCATCGCCGGGCCGTACGCCGCGCGCTTCCTCGCCGATCAGGGCGCCGATGTGGTCAAGGTGGAGCCGCCCGGCGGCGACCCGTACCGCGCCGATCCCGGCTTCCACGCGGTAAGCCGCAACAAGCGCTCCCTGGTGCCTGACGGCGTCGAATGGGAACGCGCGCTGCTGCCTGCTGATGTCGACGGGCCACCGGCGTCGCTGCCCGGCATCCTGCGGCCGACGGCGGCGTCGATGACAGCGCCGTTGCTGGGTGGCTTGCTTGCCGGCGCCGACGTCGTGTTCGTGCCCGACGCTCCGACTGCCGCGGCCGTGCGGCGACATGCTTCAAGCGCCGTGATCATCTCGTGCCCAACATGGGGCAACCAGGGACCGTACGCGACCCGCGCCGGCACCCCGTCACAGGTAGCCGCCGTGACCGGCATCGGCTGGAACCAGATCAGCTACTCCGATGGCCCTGTCGAGTTGGTGGTGCCGCTGGCCTCCTATGGCGCCGGGATGCTCGGGGCGATGGCAGCCGCAGCGGGTCTGTACGCACGGCGAGCCCACGGGTCGGCACCGACCTACACCGTTTCGGAGGTGTCCGGCTCGGGCGCCATGCAGATCGGCGACTTCGAAGTGCCCGAGATGGCCGACCTCGACCGCGACGGCTCCTGCCCGCTCGGCTCGGCTGGCCGGCTTCCCGTGTACCGGCTGTTCCGGGCCGCCGACGACCGCTGGATGTTCGTGGCCTGCGGCACCTATCCCTTCTACGTGGCGATGCTGCGAGCCATCGGCCGCGAAGACCTGCTGGGCGACGAGCGGTTCCCGGACCCGCCGTGGGGCCTGCTCGATCTTGAGCCGCTGGCAGAGATCACGCCGATACTCGAAGACGCCTTCGCGGCCCGCCCGCTCGACGAATGGTTGGAGATCTTCGGCGCTCACGATGTGCCCTGCCAGCCGACCCAGACCCGCGACGAATTCATGAGCTCAGCGCTCGCGCGGGTCAACGGACTCGACACGACCGTTGAGCATCCTGAAGTCGGCTCGGTGCGCACGCCGCCCCAGCCGATGTGGATCGACGGCAGCGACGAGGTTGCGTTGCAGCCGGCACCGCGGCTAGGCGAACACACCGCCGCAGTCGAAGCCGAGCTGGAAACAGGTGCATGGCCGGCCCAGCCAGAATCGGAGCCTTGGGTGCCGGGCACCGCACCGCTGCGGAGCGTCAAAGCGGTCGATCTCAGCTCCTTCATCGCGGGACCCGTCATCACCCGCCACTTGGCCATGCTCGGCGCCGAGGTCATCAAGATCGAACAGCCCGGCGGCGATCCATTCCGCGTGCTCGGCCCGTATTTCAACGGCTGGAACCAATCGAAGCGCTCGATCTGCCTCGACCTCAAAGCCGCTGCCGATCACGTCGTCATGGCGCAACTCGTGGCCGGCGCCGACGTCATCGTGGAGAACTTCCGCCCCGGCGTCGCGGTACGCCTCGGCGTCGCCGATGAGGACCTGCGGCGCATCCGCCCCGACGCGGTGCTGGTGAAGAGCCCCGGCTACGGACGTGATGACTCCATGGCTGAGGTGCCGGCGTTCGATCCTCTGCTGCAGGCTCTGGGCGGGATCATGGCGGCGCAAGGCGGCGACGAGGAGCCGGTGTTCCTCACGGTGCCGGTGCACGACGCCGCCACGCCGATGATCGCCGCGTTCGGCGTGCTCTGCTCCCTCTACCGGCGCTTGGCCGACGGCGAGGGCCGGACAGTACGAACGTCGCTCACCCAGACCGTCACTGCAGCACAGGCAGCCGAGTTCGTGCAGTACGAGGGGCGGCCGCCCGCCGAGAAGGGCGGCATGGACTACCGGGGCGCCGGGCCCGAGCGCACCTACCTCGAAGTTTTCGATGCCGACGGCCCCGAGTGGATCTGGCACCAGACGACGCCGGAAGGCACCAGCGACCTGCCGGCCGAGCGGCGCGGCTTCGTAGGCGCAGCGGTCGCACTCCAGAACAGCCACGTCGTGGAGCTGCCCGAGACCGAGTGGGGCCCGATGATCCAGCTCGGCTCACTCGTCGGAGGCGTCGACGTGCCGATGCGCCGAGCTCCCTACCTGGACGAGCACCGAACAGAGATAACCGCCGAGCTCGCCACGCTTGGGAGCGCTGGCACGCAGCCTGCGGCGGCCGACTGAGGGTTCCGGCTCGGCTCGAAGAACGCAATCAGCGTCACTACGGTGAACCCATGGCGACGGCGCGACTTGCCTCCGAGGATCTGCCGATGCTGCGCGGCGAGGCGACGTTCACGGCCGATCTGCCGTTGCCCGACGGCTGCCTGCACGCCGCGTTTGTGCGCTCGACGGTGGCCCACGGCGACCTGCGCAACGTGGATCTGCGCGAGGCCGAGCAGGCGCCGGGCGTCGTTGCGGTCTTCGAAGCGGCGGGGCTGGGCTTGGAGCCGCTTGAGTACTACCGGGCCACCACGCTCGGCGGCCAGATGGCCCGGCCTTTGCTGGCCACCGAGCGCGTCCGGTTTGTCGGAGAGCCGATCGCTGTCGTGCTGGCGGACTCGCCCGTGCACGCCCTCGACGCCGCTGAGCTGGTTGCCGTCGAGATAGACGAGCTGCCGGCGGTCATCGACGCCGAGCAGGCCGCAGCCGGCGACGTGCTGCTGTTTCCCGATGCAGGAACCAACGTGGTGCGACCGCTGGATCCCCCCGACGGCGGCGGCTTCCTGTCACCGCCCACGGTGCTCGACGACGCTGCTGCGCCCCCAGCCGCACCCGGTGAGGATCCCTGCGCCGGCGCTCAGTGCGTGGTGGAGCTGGTCTGCGAGAACGACCGGATCACGTCGCTGCCGATCGAGCCGTGCGCCATCGTCGCAACTCCGTTCGAGCTGATCCGGGGCACGCCGCTGGCGCAGGGGGCGTCGCCCAACTGCGAGATCGACATCTGGAGCACCGGCCAAGGCGTGCACAGCGCGCCGTACTTGTACCGGCGCCTGCTGGGCATCCCGGTGACGGCAGTGCGAGTTCGCGAATCGCAGGTCGGCGGGGGGTTCGGCGGCCGCGGCGACCCCGTGCCGGAGTTCTTCGTGGCGGCACGAGCCGCTCAGCTGCTGGAACGCCCGGTGCGCTGGGTGCAGAGCCGCCAGGAGCAGTTCGTCTCGATGCCTTACGGGCGGGGCCAGCGGCACCGCATCCGGATGGGTTTCGACCCCGACGGCCGCATCGTCGGGATCGACGTGGTCATGTGGTGCGACGCCGGCGCGTACCCGCACATGGCACCGATGCTGACGGCGGCCAGTTACCGCCAGAGCACCGGCCTGTACCGGGTGCCGCGATTGCGCTATCGCATCGGCTCCGCGGTCACGAATGCCCCGCCGACCGGTGCCTACCGCGGCGCCGGCCAGCCCGAGGTGAACGCTGCGCTCGAGCGGGCCATCGACGCCGGTGCCCGCAAGCTGGGCCTCGACCCCGCCGATGTCCGCCGCCGGAACCTGCTGCGTGCCGACGAGCTGCCGTTCGACACGGGCACCGGCATCGTGCTCGACAGCGGCGACCCGCACCGTGCGCTCGACACAGCCCAAGAACTCATCGACGTCGAGCGCTGGCAGGCGATGGCAGCCGAACGCCGGGCCGCTAGCAGCCGCTCGGCACTGATCGGGATCGGCTACGGCTGCTACAGCCAGAGCGCAGGCAGCGGCGACGACCCCGACTACGCCTCGATGGAGCTGGGCGCGGACGGGAGCGTGCTGGTGACCTGCGGCAGCCACGGCCACGGCCAGGGGCATCACAGCCTGTGGGCCCAGATCACGAGCGCCCGGGTCGGGATCGCCCAAGGCGCCGTGCGGGTGAATGACGCCGACTCGGCGACATCGTCGTACGGCGGGGTGACCGGCGGTTCGCGCACCGCGTCGGTGCTGGGCAGCCAGATCGCCGAAGCCGCGACCGAATTGCGTGCGCGCATCTGCGAAGTGGCCGGAGAACTGCTCGAAGCCAGCCCCGACGACATCAGTCTCACCCCCGACGGCGCGCACGTTGCCGGCGTGCCATCCCGGCTGACCAGCTGGGCCGACATTGCTGCTGCGGCGCCGGAGGGAATCAGCGCAACCGTCACCGAGCGCAGCGCCGGCGTGACCCATCCCTACGGCACCCACGCCGCAGTCGTGGAGGTCGACGCCGAGACAGGCCGCGTCGAGCTGTTGGCGTTTGCTGCCGTGGACGACTGCGGGCGGATGCTGTCGGAGGCATCGGTCGAGGGTCAGCAGCACGGCGGCGCGGTCGCCGGCATCTCCCAGGCGCTGATGGAAGCGGGGCAGTGGGACGCCGACGGCACGCCCCGCACCACCACGCTCGTGGACTACCTGATCCCGGCCGCCGCCGATCTGCCGCCCATCGACACCGCCCGGCTCGGCACGCCGACCGAACGCAATGAGCTCGGCACCCGCGGCATCGGAGAGAACGGGGCCATCGCCGCCCCGCCCGCCGTTCAGAACGCCGTCATCGACGCCGTTGCCCACCTCGGCGTGACCCACATCGACATTCCCGTCACACCCCAGCGCGTCTGGGAAGCGATTCGAGCCGCTCAATAGCAAAGCAGTGCTTGAATGCAGGCAGACGACCCCCGGAGGCACCCATGGTCGAGCCGGATTTCCTGCACTTCGACACGCTGGCGCTGCACGCCGGCCAGCGGCCCGACCCGACCACCGGGGCGCGAGCCGTGCCGATCTACCAGACCACCTCGTTCAGCTTCACCGACACCGAGCAGGCGGCCAGCCTGTTCAACCTGGAGATTCCCGGCCACATCTACAGCCGCATCTCCAATCCCACGGTGGCCGTGCTCGAGGAGCGGATCGCCGCGCTTGAGGGCGGCGTCGGCGCGGTGTGCACGGCCAGCGGCATGGCGGCGTTCCACCTGGCGTGCGCCACCATCGCCTCAGCGGGCGATCACATCGTGGCCAGCCGCAACATCTATGGCGGCACTCACAACATCCTGAGCCTGACGCTGCCCCGCTTCGGCATCACCACGACGTTCGTGGATCCCCGCGATCTCGATGCGTGGCGCATGGCCATACAGCCCAACACCAAGGTGCTGTTCGCCGAGACGCTCGGCAATCCCAACATCGAGGTGCTCGACGTCCCGGCCGTGGCCGCAGTGGCGCACGAGGCCGACCTGCCGCTGATGCTCGACGCCACCTTCACCACGCCGCACCTGATGCGGCCCATCGAGCTGGGCGCTGACATCGTGATGCACAGCGCCACCAAGTTCCTCGGCGGGCATGGCGTGGCGATCGGCGGCGTCGTGGTGGACGGCGGCCGTTTCGACTGGGCCGCCTCGGGCAAGTTCCCGACGCTCAGCGAGCCGTATGCGGGCTACCACGGCATCGCCTTCACCGACGAGTACGGTCCCCAAGCGCTGTCGATGCGGGCCCGAGCGGAGGGTCTGCGCGACTTCGGCGCCGCCATGAGCCCGGCGGTGGCATTCCACCTGCTGCAGGGCGTTGAGACTCTCCCTCTGCGCATGGACCGCCATGTCGCCAATACCGAGGCGGTGATCGAGTTCCTCACCTCCCACGACGCCGTGAGCTGGGTGAGCCACCCGTCGGTGCCGTCGCACCCCGACCACGAGCTGGCCAAGCGGCTGCTGCCGCGGGGCGCCGGCGCAATCCTGAGCTTCGGCGTCGAAGGCGGCCGCGAGGCCGGACGGCGCTTCATCGAGGCGGTGCGGCTGGCCTCCCATCTCGCCAACGTGGGCGACGCCAAGACGCTGGTGATCCATCCCGCCAGCACCACCCACCAGCAGATGAGCGCTGAGGATCTGGTCGCTGCTGGCGTCGGCGAGGACCTGGTGCGGCTGTCGGTGGGCCTCGAGCACCCGGGCGACATCATCTCGGACCTGTCCCGCGCCCTGCGGGCATCGCAGAAGGGCTGAACCGATGACAGCTACCGAAGCCTTCTCGCTCGATGTCCGCGGTCAGGCCGTCGGTGTGGCCGCCGGGGGCGTGGTTCCCGACGCGGCGTCAGCAGCTGAAGCGCCAGTAGTACTCCTCGTGCATGGCGCAGGCATGAACCGGACGGTGTGGCAGCTGCAGACCCGCTGGTTGGCGCACCACGGCTACACGCCGCTCGCCATCGACCTGCCGGGTCACGGCAACAGCGACGGCGAGCCGCTGGGTTCGGTCGCCGAGATGGCTGCCTGGCTCACCGAAGCCATCGCGGCCGTGCGCGAGCAGCTTGGCTGCGACGAAGTCCGACTGGTGGGTCACTCGATGGGATCGCTGGTGTGCACCGAGGCGGCCGCGGCACATCCCGATGGCATCGCCCGGCTGGTTCTGCTGGGCACTGCCGCCGGCATGCCCGTCCATCCGGCGCTGCTGGGCGCAGCCGAGAACAACGAGCTGCTGGCACCAGAGCTCATGACGGCATGGGGACACGGCAACCGCGCTCACGTTGCTACCAACCCCACGCCGGGATTGTGGATGCTCGGCGGCAGCGTGGCCCTGCTGGAACGGGCCGATGACGGCGTGATCCACGCCGACCTGTCTGCCTGCGCCGCCTACGAGGCCGGCGACGTCGCTGCCCGGGTCCAGTGCCCGGTCACGGTCATCGTCGGCAGCGAGGACAAGATGACGCCGCCCCGAGCGGCCGGGGCGCTGATCGCCGATTTCGCGGACTGCGACGTCGTTCACCTTGCCGGAGCCGGTCACATGATGATGAACGAGGATCCGGCCGCCGTCCGCGGCGCATTGGCGAAGGCTCTGGCCTGAGCGGTTCGGCTGCGCCGTGCGTGCGTGGCTGCCATCATGGTCCGGCGGCGATCTGACGCAACCTGCCGCAAAAGGAGCCGGACATGGCAGTCGAGCGATTTCCCGTGGAGGCCTCGCACATATTGATGTTCGCGAGGTCCATCGGCGACACGAACCCGATCTACAGCGACCCCGAATACGCGGCTGGCACTGAGGTCGGCTCGATCATCGCGCCGCCGACCTTCGCCCAGTCGAGTGCGCAATTCGACCCCGACTACTTCCTGCGCCCCAAACCCGACAAGAAGTGGTTCGGCAGCGGCCGCACCGCCTCGGGCACCTTGGTGCGTGACTTGTCCGAAGCCGATGGCGACGACGTCAAAGACGAGCGTGAGGGCGACAAGCAGTCCGGTGCCGCGGCAGGAGGCCTGCACGCCGAGCAGCACTTCACCTATCACCGGCATCTGAAGCCCGGTGACGTGCTGCACACGGTCACCTACGACGGCGAGCGGTGGGAGAAGCAGTCCAAGCGGGCAGGCATTCTCAAGTTCTCCGAAGCCGTCACCGAGTACCGCGATGAGGACGACGAGCTGGTCATCACGGCCAAGGGCGTCGGCGTCGTCACCGAGAAGGTCATCGAGGACTAGGAAGGCAGACAGACATGGCACTCAGCGCATCGCAGCTCAGCGTCGGCGACAGCTACTCCGAGCAGATCGTCGACGACCTCACCCGCACCCAGATCGTCCAGTATGCAGGAGCGTCGGGCGACTACAACCCCGTCCACACCGACGAGAAGTTCGTCACCGAGGTGGCCGGCTACCCCACGGTGTTCGCCCACGGCATGCTCACCATGGGCATGACCGGCCGCATGGTCACCAACTTCGTGGGCGACGGCCGCCTCACCTACTACGGCGTGCGCTTCACCAGCCAAGTGTGGCCGGGCGACACCCTCACCGCCAAGGCCGAGGTTGCCGACATCCGTGACGAGGACGGCCAGAAGGTGGTCGATCTCACCATCACCACCACCAACCAGGACGACCGGCCAGTTCTCACCGGCCAAGCCACCGCCCGCCTCGACGACTGACGGCGTTAGCCCTTCGCCCTGCCGGCGAAGCCGAACAGCTTGCCGGCGACCTTGCGGATCTGGATCTCCTCTGAACCCTCGGTGATCCGGTACCGGCGGTGGTGCCGGTAGATGTGCTCGAACGGCATATGGCGCCCGTAGCCGTTGCCGCCGCAGCTCTGCATGGCCCGATCCGCCGCATCGCAGCAGAACCGGTTGCCGCGGTAGTTGCACATGGCCACCTTGTCGGTGATCTCCATGTGGTCGATGCCCTCGTCCATCTGCCAAGCGGTCTTCCAGATCAGTGCCCGGGTCATCTCGGCCTCGGTGTACAGCTCAGCCAGCGGGAACTGGATGGCCTGGTTCTGCGCCAGCGGCTTGCCGAACGTGGTGCGGTTCTTCACATAGTCGACGGCCACGTCGATGCAGTGCAGCCCGGCGCCCACCGATGACGCCGCTTGGCGGATCCGGTTCTCGTGCACGAACAGCTGCGCCGTCTGCAGGCCCCGGCCTTCGGCGCCCAGGATGTCGTCGTTGCTCACCCGCACATCGGTCAGCCGGACATGGGCGTGGTCGGTGGGCATGTTGAACGTCCACATGAATTTCTCGACCGCAAAGCCGGGGGTGTCCACCGGGACGATGAAGCAGGTGATGCCGTGCCCCTCGCCGGGGTTCCCCGAGGTGCGGGCGAAGATGTAGTCGTGGGTGGCGTGGTGCAGGCCGGTGTTCCAGTACTTCTCGCCGTTGATCACCCACTCGTCGCCGTCGCGCACGGCCGTGGTCTCCATCCAGGTGGCATCTGAGCCATGCAGCGGCTCAGTCAAGCCGAACCCGATGCGGGCCTGGCCTTCCAGCATCCTGGGGATCCAGTACTCCTGTTGCGCTTCTGAGCCGTAGCGCTCCATCATCAGCACTGTCGGGAAGTTGCCGATGATCGAGTTCTCGTTCTGCAGGTCGTTGTGGAGGCCGAGGCCGCGTCGGGCGAGATGCTCCCGGATGATGGCCATCCCGAGGTTGGTGCCGTTGCTGCCGCCGAAGCGCTTCGGCAGGTGCCAGCGCAGGAACCCCGCCTTGTCGGCCTCCTTGCGCATCCGAACCAGCAGCGCTTCCCACTCGGCGTTGGGCAAACCCTCGCGTTCCCAGTCTGTGCGCGAGTCCTCTCGCCGGTGGTCGAAGAAGCGGATGTTGTCGTCTTCGTTCTCGATGGGCTTGATGACGTCGTCGATGAACGTGTCCAGGTCGTCGAGCAGCTGCGCGATGTCTGCGGGGATGGTGAAGTCCATGCGCGGCAACCTACCCGGCGGCCTGTGATCCCGCCGAGCCGCAGGAGCCGGTGTGCGAGGATGTGCCACGGAGGTCGGGCGATGACGACTGCTGAGGCGATGTCGGTGCTGGTGTGGTCCGATTACCTGTGACCGTGGTGCCACTTGGCACGGGCCCGGGCGGTCCGTCTGGCTGAACGGCACAACCTCGACATCACCTGGCTGGCGTACGAGATCCATCCCGAAGTGCCGCTCGAGGGCGTCGATGTCCGCATGAGCTTCGAGCGGATCGCCACGATGGCCGAGGCCGAAGGCATCACGTTCGTGGTGCCCAAGCGCCTGCGAAACAGCGCCAAGGCACACCAGGCCGCGCTGGCCGTCGAGCATGCCGACCCCGACGCCGCCGAGCGCTATCACGACCGGCTCTATGCGGCCTATTGGGAAGATGAGCTCGATGTCGCCGATGCTGAAGTGCTGGTCAGCCTGGCGGCAGACGTGGCCATCGACCCTGATGTGTTGCGGCGCGTCGTTGCCAACGACGAGCTGCTGCCTGCGCTGCGGGCGTCGATGACCCGTGCGAACGAGTGGGGGATCAGCGCCACGCCGAGCTGGCTGTTCGACGGGCGACTCGTGATCCCAGGCGCGCAGGACGACGACTTCATGGCCGACGTCATCACGAGACTGCGCGAGCGGCCTGCGCCGCCCACCGGCTGAGATCGCCTCGATAATCCCTGTGTCCGGTCAGGCGCTGCGCTACTAGGCGCCGTGCCCGCCGCCGGCATCCGGCGGCGGCAGCACGGGCAAGCCGTGTCCGATCCAGCCTTCGATGCCGCCGTCGAGATCGGTGGCCCGAGCGAAACCCAACTGCTGCAACTGGGCCGCGGCAAGGCTCGAGCTGTAGCCCTGGTTGCAGACGATGACCAGATGGTCATCGAGGTGCGCCGCGGTTCCCTCCGAAGCGCCCGAGTCCGGGTCGAGGCGCCACTCCAGCACCAGCTGCCCGATGTGCTCGGAGTCCTCGATGACGCCGGTCCTTTCCCGGTCATCTCGCGGCCGTATGTCGATGACACGCAGCTGCGGCTCGCCGCCGCCTCCGGTGTCCATCAGCTCGGCTAGCTCGGCAGGAGCGAGACGCTTGAGTCCCGCGCGCGCCTCGTCCAGCAATTGGTTGATTGTCTTCCGCTGAGGTTCAGGCACTGCGGGGCCTCCGACAATCAGGCAGGGTTGTCGATGAATTCGACCCAGTTGCCGTCGGGATCCTCGACCATGCCGACCACCACGCCAGGTCGGGCTTCCAGCCGTCGCCAGATGATCTTGGCACCGGCGTCCTCGCAGGCCGTCATGACGTCCTCGAAGTTGCCGACGTTGAAGGTGAAGTAGCGCAGCCCGGTGGCACCCGTGATGCCGCCGGTGGCCCCCGTCGGCACGTCGGCCACAGGCACCACGAGCTTGAGCAGGCTCTTGTCTGCCCACAGCCGGTGCATCTGGGCGATGCCCACCTGCTCCATGTTGAGCGTCGCCTCGAACTCCAGTCCGAGCACGTCGCGGTAGAACGCGAGCATCTCGTCACCGTTGCTGGTGACGATGCCCAAGTCGAAGCCTTCCTTGGTCGGTTGCAGTGCCACGTTGTCCCCTGTCTGTGTTCGTTCTGCGCTTGATCAGATTGGTCGGCCGGCGTGCTCAGTCGTAGCTGGCACCGAGGCCGGCGCGGGCGTCAGTCTGGATGCCGTACGGCGGGATCGGGTAGCGCAGGCCGTTCCGCGCCAGCGCCTCCATGCCCTCCACAGCAACAACCAGGTCTTCGGGCGTGAGCGCGATCAGCAGCTCGTCTTCCATCACGCCGCCGTAGCGCCGTTCGGCGAAGCAGGGCAGCGACACGCTGGGCTCGCCGGTGCGCAGTGCCCGGCCCCACGAGTCAGCGCAGGCCGATTCGCCCACGCAGCCCCATTCCAGCTTCTTGTACTCGCGCCACTGCAGGCCGTTGATAAAGATGATCATCTGCGCCGGGGTGGCGTAGATCATGCAGACATCGGGCGGGTCAAGCCGCTTCGACGACAGCGGCGAGACCACCATCGCCTCATAGGTGCCGTAGGGCACGAAGTCCATGGCGTGCTGGTGCGCGGAGGCGTCTTCCAGGGTCTCGTACCAAACACCGGCCATGCGGTCGCCCGACAGCCACTTGTCGTCTTGGGGGTGCAGCCCGATCACGGCGCCGCACTGCGCGCCGACCAGGTCGTCCATGGTGATGCCGACGGTCCAGTTCAGCCGGCACGCCATCCCCACGATCTGATCGGTGGTGTGGATGGCGTTGGGGCGGCGCACGCGCGGCACTTCATTCATCGCCTCGACCGTTTCGAAGAGTTTCATGCCGATCGGCGTCGTGCGGATGCGCAGCACGGACTGCAGACGCGCCAGCAGCTCGTCCCAGTCGATGGACGCCGTGCGCACGTGCGCTGCGGTTTCGTTCGTTGCGTCGGCGGTGTCGGTCTGAGTCACGGCTGCCCCCTCGTGTGCACGGCGGCCGTGAAGTTCCCGGAGTTTCCGGCTGCCGTGTTCGAACGGTCACGCTAGTTCGGCGACCACTAGCGTGAGCCGCCGAGCGAGCAGAGACCGGGTCAGCAGACCGGGTGATCGGAGACGGGGCAATGGCAGACGGACTGAGGATCGAGCGGGACGGGCGCGTCGGGCTGGTGGTCATGGATCGCCCGCCGCACAACTTCCTGAGCTACCGCCAGGTGCACGACATTGCCGACGCAATGGTGGAGCTGGAAGAGGACATGAGCATCGGCTGTGCCGTGCTGGCGGCCGAGGGCCGCTCGTTCTGCGCCGGCGCCGACCTGGGCGGCGAGGGCGTCGGCGGCGGTGCCGAAGAGAAGGTCGGCGGCAGCGCCACGCTGCAGCTGTACCAGGGGTCGGGCCGGCTCTTCGACGTGACCCTGCCAATTGTCGGGGCCATTCACGGCCCCGCCATCGGCGGCGGCCTGGGCCTGGCGATGGTGCCCGACATCCGCATTACCTGCCCCGAAGCGCGGTTCTGCGCCAACTTCGCCTCGCTGGGCATTCACCAGGGCTTCGGCATGAGCGTGACCATGCCGCTGCTGCTGGGCCCCGAGCGCGCCGCGAAGGTGCTGCTGGGCGCCAAGCGCTACAAGGGCGACGAGGCGGTGGAGCTGGGATTGGCCGACGAGTGCGTGGCCGCCGATCAGGTGCGCGACCGCGCCATCGAGGTGGCGCGTGAGATCGCTGCCAACGCGCCGCTGGCGGTGCGGGCCATCAAGGCCACGCTGCGGCTCGGCCTCGGCGACAAGGTGCGCGAGGTCACCCAGCGCGAAGCCGCCGAGCAGCTCCGCCTGTCCGGCACCGAAGACGCCCGCGAAGGCATGAAGGCCGTCAGCGAACGCCGCCCCGGCAATTTCGTCGGTCGGTAGCCCGAGCAACAAGCCCTGGGCCGCTAGGCCGAACAGCGAAGCCCGCGTCTATGCGGGGGCTACCGGGCGCGACATCATGGAAGCCATGGACCGCATGCGAGTCGCGATCACGGGTGTTCGAGGGCTGATCGGCAGCGCGCTCGCGGCCAGCCTGCGCGCTGATGGTCATGAGGTGCTGGGCGTGTCCCGGCGACCTGACGCTCCGGCTGGCCACGAGGGCCCCGACACTGCGAACGCCCGGACCATTGCCTGGGATGTAGCTGCTGGGGCGATCGACGCATCTGCGCTTGAGGGGTTGGATGCCATCGTCCACCTGGCGGGCGAGAGCATCGGGGGGCGGTGGACGGCGGCGCGCAAGGCGGCGATCATGTCCAGCCGCGTCGATTCCACGCGGTTGCTCGCACGGGTCATTGGTGAACTCGACGCCAAGCCGTCGGTGTTCGTCTGCGGTTCGGCTATCGGCTTCTACGGCGACCGGGGCGAGGAGGAGCTGACCGAGTGGTCGCTGCCGGGCGACGGCTTCCTGGCCGACGTGTGCATGCGCTGGGAGCGCGCAGCGGTGCCGATTCCCGACTCCGGCGTGCGGCTGGTGCGCATCCGCACCGGTCTCGTCGTGGGGCTCGGGGCCGAGGCCATTAAGCGGATGGCAAAGATCACGCGGCTTGGTGCCGGCGGTCCGCTGGGATCCGGCCGTCAATGGTGGAGCTGGATCAGCCTTGAAGACGAGGTGCGGGCCGTCCGTCACCTCATCGACAGTGACGCCAGTGGGGCGTTCAACCTGACGGCCCCCAATCCCGTCCGCCAGCGAGACTTCCAGCGTGCGCTGAGCGCGGCGCTAGGACGCCCGTCGTTCATGCCGGCACCCCGGTTCGCGATCCGAGCAGCACTCGGCGAGATGGGTCAGGCACTGCTGCTCGACTCGACACGGGTCATGCCCGACGCCCTCACTGACGACGGCTTCGCATTCAGCCACCCCGATCTCCCAGGCGCTCTCGCCGACGCGATCTGACACAGCGCTTCCGCGGTCGCCGGCCGTGAGCAGTACATCCGGCACGCGCATGCGCTCGCGCTGCAAGCGATCGATCGCGTGGGACTGGCCACGCGTGGCCTTCGGCCTTCTAGCGTGACCGGCATGGCACAGAGCGATGGTCCTGGCAGCGGCGCCGTTGGCGCGCTGGGCGTGACGGTCCGGCGTGACCGGTGGGGCATCGCCCATGCTGAGGCGCCGTCGGCCGAGGCTGCGTTCGAGGCGCAGGGCTGGGTGGCGGCCGACGATCGGATCTGGCAGATGGAGTGGGACCGGCGCCGGGCGCTGGGGCGCTGGGCTGAGGTGGTCGGGATGGCCGGTGCCCGGGAGGATGCCTTCTTCCGCCGGCTCGGCCTGGCCGCGATTGCCCAAGCCGACTACTGGGCGCTGGAGACGCGTGCCCAGGCGATGTGCGAGGCCTATGCGCGGGGCGTGAACCGATGGCTCGCTACACACGAGGACGCGCTCCCGGCTGAATTCGAGCATCACCCAGCCCCGCCGGAACCATGGGAGCCGTGGCACTGCGTTGCGGTGTACAAGCTGCGCCACATCTTCATGGGAACCCTCACCCGCAAGCTGTGGCGGGGGCGGATCATGGCCCAATCCGGCCCTGAAGCTGTGATGGCCACGGTCGGCGACATCGAGGCCGATGCGGCGATGGTGCCCGGAGACGGCCCGCGACCCGATCTGCTGGCTGATGCAGCGAGCGTGCTCGATGCGTGCGCAGCCGACATGGCGGCGCTGGCGGCCGCGATGGACTCCGACGGCGCCTCCAACTCGTGGGCGCTCAGCGGTGAGCGCACCGCCAGCGGAAAGCCGCTGCTGGCTGGCGACCCACACCGCGGCATCGAGTTCCCGAACGTGTACCACCAGTGCCACCTGCGCTGCGATCAGTTCGACGCGACCGGCATGGGCTTTCCCGGCGTTCCCGGCTTTCCCCACTTCGGCCACAATGCCGAAGTTGCCTGGGGGATCACCCACGGCATGTGCGACGACACCGACGTGTTCGTCGAACATTTCGTCGACGGTCATCCGGGCCCGAGCGGTGCCGACGGCCCAGAGCATCGGCTCGCTGACGGAACGGAGGTGCCGTGGCGATTCGAGCAGCTCGACATCCGGGGCGAGGGCACGGTCGAGGTGCTCTGCGGTTCCACGCCGAGGGGCCCAGTGGTACTCGGCGACCCTGCCGAGGGCGTGGCGCTCTCGATGCAGTGGACCGGCATGTTCGGCGCCGACACAACGCTGGATGCCCTATGGCCAATGCTGGTTGCGGGCTCGACGGCTGAGCTGATCGAGGCCGTCCGGCCGTGGGTGCTGCCCGTGAACAACCTGCTGGCGGCTGATCGGGCCGGAACGATCGCCTTCAAGATCCGGGGGCGTGTCGTCGAGCGCTCTCCGGCCAGCCGCTGGACACCGGTGCCCGGAACCGACGGGTTCGCCTGGGACGGCCTGCAGCCAGTGCCGTTCGAAGACTTGCCGCAGTGGGTCGATCCCGAGCGTGGCTTCTTGGTGACGGCCAACAACCGCACCGCCGACGGCGGTCCCTACATCTCGCTGGACTTCGCCGGCCCTGCTCGCCACGACCGCATCTGTGAGCTGCTGACGCCGATGACGGATGCCACAGTGGCCGACATGAGCGCCGTCCACGGTGACGTGACCTCGCTTGTCGCCCCCAAGGTGCTTGGCCTGATCATCGAATATGCGGTGGAGTGCGGCCACGAGCTGTCCCACGGGTTGCTCGACATGCTGGCCGCGTGGGATCAGCGCGTCACCGCTGATTCGGCCCCGGCAACCATCTACGCGGTCATCAGGCGCCGGCTCATCGAGGCGATTGTCGAGCGGCTCGGTATTGCGGGCGCCGAACTCGGCGCGGCCGGATGGCCTCCTGCTGCGGAGGCCAGCCGCATGGCGGCGGGCGCGGCCACACGAATGCTCTGCGAGCGGAATCTCGACGCGGTGCCGGGGCTGGACAATCCCATCGGCCGCCGTATGGCGGCCAGCGCGTGTGTGGACGAAACCGCAGCAGAGCTGTCGCAGCGGCTTGGCGACGACCCGACCGAATGGACGTGGGGCCGGGTGCATCGCATGGCGTCGCCCCACCCGCTTGCGTCGGCTCTTGCCGCGGCGCGTGGCTTGCATCCGCCGATCGACGGCTGCGCCGGCGACGGTGACACCGTTCGCCAGGGCGGCACAGCGCCCGAAACCGGCGAGCGGGCCATTCACGGCTCTGTTGCCCGGTACGCATTCGACCTCGGCGACTGGGACAACTCCGGCTGGGTGGTGCCGCACGGCGTGTCGGGCGTGCGCGGCAGCGGCCACGACCTCGACCAGCGGCAGGCCTGGCTGGACTGCGAGCTGATCCCGATGGCCTACAGCGCGCAAGCTGTGGCTTCCGTCACCGCCCATGTGCACGAGATCTAGTCGGGCACCGCGGCAGTACCGCTGCGCCCGCACCATCAACTGGTCAGCGTGAGCGCAGACGCAGCGCCATTCATCCGTCGGCATCGACTGTCGTCTGAGGCTGAGGCCTACAAGGCGCGACGCAAGCCATCAGTGCCGATCGCGATGCCCGATCTTTCCGATCACGCGGCGGTAGCGCGCTGGCGAGCCGAGACCAATGCACTCTGGGGCGAAGACGACGATCCGCAGGTGCCGCACCGACGGGAGGAAATCGGAGGTGTGCCGTGCCTCGTCGCGGGCCCACCGCCAAATTCCGGCGCCCCGGTCGTGCTCTATGCGCACGGTGGCGGCTACGTACTGGGCAGCGCCGCAGTGGCGATCCCGATCACCGCTCGTCTGGGCCGGACCCTGCGCGTGGTCTCGGCGGACTACCGCCAACCGCCCGAGCACCCGTTCCCGGCAGCCCTTGACGATGTTTTGGCCGTGTACCAGGCGCTGACTGCCGAGTATGGGTCGGCGGTTCCTGCCGCTGGTGATGTGCCAGCCGCGCCTGCTGCCGACGGTGTGCCGGTGGCGCTCGCCGGCGACTCATCCGGTGGAGCGCTCGCGCTCAGCGCTGCGGTGATGGCCACCGCTCGAGGCGCTCGGCCGGCAGCGGTCGCGCTGTTCAGTCCCTTGCTCGACCACGCTGCCGTACCCGGCAGCCCACTCGTCGACGGCGAGGGACGACGTCTCATCGATCACTACGTCGGCGGCGCCAATCCAGCTGACCCTCGCCTGTCGCCGCTACGCGCTGAGCTCGGCGGGTTGCCCCCCGTGCTCGTCCAAGCAGCGGCGGATGAGCCGCTGGCGGTCCAGGCTGTTGAGCTGCACCGCCGGGCCGCGGGCGTCGACGTCACGCTCGACCTCTGGGAGCACATGTGGCACACGTGGCACTACCACGACCTGCCCGAGGCCGACCAAGCACTCGCCGAAGCTGCTGCCTTCCTTGCGGCGCCCTTCAGTTCGTCAGGTGGGACGTAACGGCTGCGACGACGGCTGCCGGTTGTTCGTAGGGGAGCATGTGGCCGGCGCCGTCGACCAGCTCGACGGTCGCGTCGGGCAGTGCCGCCTGCCACGCGTCGGCGTACGCAGGCGGGATCAGCCGGTCTTGGCGGCCCCACACCAGCAGCGTGGGCACCGTTACCCGGTAGGCCCGCTCGGAGAAGCGCCGGTTGGGGATCGGGAACAGGATCTTGCCGGCCATGCCCTGCTGGCGAGCACGCGCCACCATGAACCGCGTCAGCGTCTCGTTGTCGGAGAAGTCGGCACCGCCGGTCAGCACTTCCTCGCCCACGTTGGGATCAGCGAAGAGCACCTCGGCGAGCTGGTAGGGGAGCATCGCGAAGATGTCGGGAATCGGGTGGTCGCCCAGCCACATCCCCGCCGGGCACAGCAAGGCCATGCGAGCCACCGACTGAGGCGCCAGTGCCGCCATCTCCGCAGCGATCATGCCGCCCATCGAGTGACCCATCAGGTGCAGCTCGCCTGAGCCGGAGCCCGAGAGCAAACCCATCTCGGTGGCCACGTCCCAACCGTGCAGGGCAAAGTCCTGCATATCGGACAGGCAGTCTTCGTCGCCGTGCTCGCTCCAAGCGGGCCACACCGGTGCCACCACGCGCAGACCGGCCGCGACGAGGCCGTCGAGCACCGGCTCGCCGGGCAGCCAGCCGCCCGCGCCGTGCAGTGCCAGCACGGTCGCCGTGCCCGCGGTATCCACATCGGCAGGCTCGTATACGCGCACCGGTGCGGTCACCGATCGCCGAGTCGTGATGACAACCTCTTCGAAGGCCGGCGCAGGTGCCGTATCGGTTGCGCTCATGCCATCGTGCCCTTGGGCGCCTCGGGGTAGCGGCGGGCGTCGGCCATCGTGTCCTCGGGGCGCACTCGGTCGTCCATCGGCTTGCACCACCAGTCCTCCGCGTCGGAGAACTCGTCGCCCCAGATGCCGCGCAGGCCGGGCATGACTTTCTCAGCGAACAGCTGGCTGGAGTAGCGGGTTTTCCAGTCGGGCATGTTCCCCATGTGCAGCAGGCAGAACACGGTGCCGACGCGCAACCGCTTGATCATGTCCTCCATGCGCTCGCGCACGGTGTCAGGCGAGCCGGCGATCACGTAGCCGCCCTCGACCAGGTCCTTCCAGGTCAGCCGCTTGAACAGCTCCTGGTTCTCCTTGCGGAACTGGTCCAGCTTGCCCGCCTGGATCGTCTTGACCGTCCGGTAGCCGGGCGGGTCGGCGAAGCCCGGAAACACGTGCAGGCAGCGGTTGAAGAAGTACAGCATGTGCTCGCTGTACAGCTCTTCCGCCTCGGCGTCGGTGGCCGCCGTGCAGATGATCTGGGCAAACCCGGCACGGCCTGGCGACATGGACTTCTCCATCTCGCCGACCCGGTTCCAGTAGCCGTCCATCAGCGTCTGGCCCGCCAGGTACCCGTTGAAGCTGAGGTAGGAGTAGTTGTAGTCGTTCTTGAGACAGAAGTCCCACGTCTCGATTGAGCCGCCACCGGGGATGTAGATCGGCGGATGGGGCTGCTGGATGGGCTTGGGCCAGCAGTTCACGTAGCGCAGCTGGGTGTACTTGCCGTCGAAGGCGAACACCTCCGGATTGGTCCACGCCTCCATGATCAGATCGTGGGCCTCGTAGTACTTCTCGCGGGTCAGTGCCGGGATCTGCCCGTAGGTGAAGTTGGTGTCCATCGGGGTGCCCACCGGGAAACCGGCCACCAGCCGGCCGCCGCTGAGGCAGTCGAGCATGGCGAATTCCTCGGCCACCCGGTGCGGCGGGTTGTACAGCGCGATCGAGTTGCCGATCACGCAGATGGCCGCCTGCGAGGTCCGCCGGGCGAGGCCGGCAGCGATGATGTTGGGGCTCGGCATGATGCCGTAGCCGTTCTGGTGATGTTCGTTGACGCCGATGCCGTCGAAGCCGAGCTCGTCGGCGAACTCGAGCTGGTCCATGTACTCGTGGTAGACGCCGTTGGCGCGCTCGGGGTCGAACAGCGAGCCGTCGATGTCCACCCAGACCGACCGGTGCTCGGTCTTGAAGTCGTCGGGCAGATCGGGCCATGGCATGAGGTTGAACCAGCAGAACTTCACGGTCATGTGAGGACTCCTTCGGGGGTTGGGCTCAGCCGCAGCAACGGTCGCGGCTACCGCCGGGTGACTTGGACGGGGAGGTGGGTGTAGCCGTGAATGAACGACGAGAGCGAGCGCTGGGGCTCGGCTTGGACTTCGATGCGCTCGAAGCGCGGCAGGATCTCCTCCCACAGCACCCGCAGCTGCAGCTCGGCCAGCCGGCTGCCGAGGCAGTAGTGGAAGCCGTAGCCGAACGAGAGATGACTGGCGGCGTTGTGACGCTCAATGTCGAGGTCGTCGGCATTGTCGCCGAAGATCTCCTCGTCTCGATTGGCCGAGATGTACCACATCAGGACCTGATCGTCCTTGCGGATCTGCTTGCCTCCGACCTCGCAGTCCTTCGTGGCAGTCCGCCGCATGTACGACAGCGGTGTCTGCCAGCGGATGATCTCCGGGACGAAGCCGGCGATGAGATCGGGGTTCGCGATGAGCTTGTCGTACTGATCGGGGTACTTGTTGAGCGCGTACACGCTGCCCGACATGGTGTTGCGTGTGGTGTCGTTGCCGCCCACGATCAGCAGGATCAGATTGCCGAGGTGGGCTGCGGCGGGAAGGTGGCTGGTGGCATCGCCGTGGACCAGCATCGAGATCATGTCGTTGCCGGGGTTGCTCCGCCGCTCTTCCCACAGCCGCTCGAAGTACGGGAGGCAGTCGGCGAACTCCTCGCGCCGCTGGGCGCTGGTCTCGACGATCCCGTCCGGACCGGGGATGGTGGTGACCAGGTCGGACCAGCGGGTGAGCTTGCGGCGGTCTTCCAGCGGGAAGTCGAACAGGGTTGCCAGCATCAGCGTGGTGAGCTCGACCGACACCGTGTCGACCCAGTCGAACGTCTCGCCCTCCGGCAGGGAGTCGAGCACCTTCGTCGCGCGTTCCCGGATGAGCGACTCGAGGTCTCGCAGGTTGGTCGGGGCCATCATCGGCTGGACAGTGCGGCGCTGGCGGCGGTGCTCGGGCGCGTCCATGGTGATGAAAGAGTTCAGCGGCGTCGTCGGCGGCAGATCAGTGTCTGTGGGCGGGCCGATGGTGATGCCGTGAGCCGAGCAGAACGTCTCGTCGTCGCTCTCCACCTCGCGGACGTCGGCCCATTTCGTGACTGACCAATAGCGTCCTGCGGATCCCAGCTCGTTGAGGTGAACGGGATCTTCCCGACGCAGCCGTGCGAAGTGATCGTGCCAGCGATCCTCGCGAAACAGATGAGGATTCAGCGGGTTGATCTCATCGATGGCGAGATCGGCGGCGGCTGGGACGCCCGCGCCGAAGTGCGCTTGCTCTCGGTCGGGACTCACCGCGTTGCCGGCCCGCCATTCCTCCCGTTCAGCCTCGGTTGCAACCGCCATGTCGGCTCCCTCGCCACTCTGTGCTCTGCGCAGGGCTGTGTTCCGGCCGTGTGACGCCGACCGGCCCGCCAACTTTAGGGGGAGGGCTCGCGAGGCAGGCCGAGCACCCGCTCGCCGATGATGTTGCGCTGGATCTCGCTGGTGCCCCCGGCGATCCGCATGCCCGGCGCGTACAGGAATGCCTCGGTTTCGTCCGAAGCGAGCATGGCCTCGGCGCCGCGCAGGCTGGCGCCGATGGCGACCTCGTCGTACCCGAGTTCGCTGTTTGCCAACTTGGCCACTGGCGCCATGAGCGGATCAGCGCCGTGCAGCTCCATCAGCGCCGCCAGCGCGTTTCCCCGGGCGTGCAGTTCAGCGAGCGACTGGCGACCCAGCGGCCCCGCATCGCCTGCCGCTTCGATCATCTTGGTGAGGCGTTTGCGGAGACTGATGACCCCGGACGAGCCGGCACCGCCGCGCTCGTCTTCCAGGACCGCCATGGCGACGCCCCAGCCGCCACCGCGCTCGCCGAGCAGTGCGTCGGCGGGCATAGCGACGTCGTCAAAGAAGACCTCGCAGAACTCGCTGTCGCCGGTCATCTGCTTGATGGGCCGCACCTCGATGCCCGGCAGCGTCATGTCGAGCAGGAAGAAGCTGATGCCGCGGTGCTTTGGGGCATCGGGCTCGGTGCGGGCCATCAAGATGCCGTACTCGGCGAACTGGGCGTTCGACGACCACACCTTCTGGCCGTTCAGCACAAAGTGGCTGCCGTCGGGCACCGCAGCGCTGGTGAGCCCGCCCAAGTCCGAGCCGTTCCCGGGCTCGCTGAACAGCTGGCACCACAGCACCTCGCCCGTCAGGATCGGGCGCAGGAACTGCTCACGCTGGCGCTCGGTGCCGGAGCGCATGATGGCTTCGCCCGCCAGCACGATCCCCTGCAGGTTCAGGTAGGGGGCAACGCTTGCGCGTTCGCACTCCTCCATCCACACGCCGGTATGCGCCCGGGTCAGCCCGCGACCGCCGTATTCGGTCGGCCAATGCAGCCCGGCCCAGCCGTGGTCGTAGCAGTAGCGCTGCCAGACACGGGCCTCTGCATGCAGCGCAGGCACCAGGATCGCGCCGTACGCAGGGCACGCCACGCCCGTTTCGACGGCTTCGCGCAGGAATGCAGCCGTCGTCGCTCTGAACGTCTCAAGATCGACAGCCGTCGATGGGCCGGCGGATGTGTCAGTTGCCGCGTTCATGGCGCTCACCGTAGCCGTGGCTGTGCACCTGCGACCAAGATCGCTGGCTCGCCATTCGGGGTGCAGGCGCAGTCGTAACATCGCCATATGGGCGACCTCGACCACACAGATCCAGCGCTGACCAACCAGACCATCGAGCTGTTGCAGCAGCTGATCCGCAACGCCTGTGTCAACGACGGGAGGGTCGAATCGGGCGAGGAGGTCCGCAACAGCGACCTGCTGGAGACATACCTGGAAGGTCCTGGCGTCGACATGCAGAGCTTCGAGTCCGAGCCGGGCCGGAAGTCATTGGTGGCCCGCATCTCGGGCACGGACCCGTCGGCGCCCAAGCTGTGCCTGATGGGTCACACCGACGTGGTGCCGGTGAACGCCGACGGCTGGAGCCGCGATCCGTTCGGCGGCGAGCTGGTGGACGGCGAAGTGTGGGGACGCGGGGCGGTCGACATGCTCAACCTGACCTCGTCGATGGCGGTGGCGTTCCGTCACATCGTGCGCAGCGGCTACCGGCCGAAGGGCGATGTCATCTACTTCGGCGTCGCCGACGAGGAAGCGGGCGGCACTTACGGTGCCAAGTGGATGGCCGAGCACCACTGGGATGCCATCGAGTGCGACTACGTGCTCACCGAGTTCGGCGGCATGCCGAATCACACGCCGCAGGGCACCAAGATCACCCTTGCAGCAGGCGAGAAGGGGATCGGCTGGCGACGACTCACCGTGCGCGGCACACCCGGTCACGGTTCGATGCCGTTCGGCACCGACAACGCCCTCATCAAGGCGGCCGAGATCGTGCGCCGCATTGCCGAGTACCGCCCGGCACCTCAGCTCACCGAGATGTGGCAGCACCATGTCTCAACACTGAGAGTCGACGACGAAACCCGCGAAGCGCTGCTCGACCCGGCCCGGGTCTACGACGCCGTGGCCGGCATCGACTCACCGGGCCTCGCCCGCCATCTGCACGCATGCAGCCACACCACATTCAGCCCGAATGTCGTGGGCGGCGGCAACAAGACCAACATCATTCCTGACAAGGTGGAGATCGAGGTCGACATCCGCACCGCACCGGGCGACCCCGTCGAGGTGAATGAGCACCTGCGGGCGGCACTCGGCGAGCTGTTCGACGAGGTCGAGATCGAGCACCTCCACGACGATCCGGCCAGCTCCTCACCGACCAACACGCCGATGTGGCAGTTGCTGAGCGAGCTCGTCGCCAAGGCACACCCGGGCGCGCCGGTGATCCCGCAGCTGATCGTGGGCGCGACCGATGCCCGCTTCTTCCGTCTCATGGGCGCAGTGGCCTACGGGGCGGGCCTGTTCAGCAACCGGGTCAACTCCGACGACTTCATGCTGCGCTTCCATGGCAACGACGAGCGAGTCGACGTCGATTCGCTCGCACTCAGCACGCAGCTGTGGATTGACGTGATCCGCAATCTTGGCGACGTGGCGAATCGCTAGCCCCTGTCGCCGCCGCAGCGGTCACATAGATGCAGGCCGTTGCGCCTAGCCGGTGCAGGCCACCCGGGGCTCGATGTGGGGGAGCCGCCCGGCTCGCAGTGAGATCACCGCGCCCGCCTCGTCGACTTCCCACACCACGCGCTTGTCGATGTCAGGGGCGTCCACCGGCACGTACTGGATCGCTGAGAGCCCGGGCCCGTCTTCGATCCTGTCGCCGAAGGCCTCGATGATCTCGCTCCGGGTGGAGCCGATGCCGTAGCCCGAGATCGTCGTGATCGGACCGGATTCGATGTCGACGCGCACGATCTCGGCATTGACGGCCAGGAACCGGACGCCTTCAGGACCGTTCTGGACCGTGTAGTAGCGGCAGGCGTCTGAGCCGCCCGGAACGGCGATCATCAGGGAACCGGCGGCGGTCCGGGCGTCCTCGAGCGAGTGCCCGATCTGCACTGGTCCCAAGCCGGCGGTCGACAGTTTCGATTCGACGGTCACGTCGGGACCGCCCTCGTCCTCGGACATGTCATCGCCGGCCGCTGTCGTCGTGGGCGCGGCCGTCACGACCGTGGTGGGCTCATCGTCGGCGTCCGACATCATCGCGTCATCAGCGGCGGTGGTCGTGGTCGCGTCGGTGTCGTCGTCGCTCAGCAGGCCGCAGGCGCTGACCAGCATCGCAGCGGCCAGAGCTGCCGCAAGCACACGCCAGCGTGCGGTGCTGCCTCGCGGCTCAGCGTCTCGGCGGGAGTCGGGTTGGTGCACGGCAGTCGCCCTTCCAGTCACAGCCCTCTGGGGAGTCGGCATCCATTCGAGAGTACCGAAGCCAGCAGCGGGGCGTGGAGACACGCTGTGCAGAGACACGGCGGGGGGAGTTCCGGTGGACGTAAGCTCACGCGACGGGTACCTCACACGAACGGGAGCGCGCGATGTCCCACGACACAGTCATTCGAGGCGGATTGGTGGTCGACGGCACCGGCAGCGATGCCAAGATCGCCGATGTTGCCATCGACGGCGAGAGGATCACCGCGGTAGGCGAGGTCACTGCGTCGGGGCGCACAGAGATCGACGCTGCCGGCAAGGTTGTCACGCCCGGATTCGTCGACATTCACACGCACCTCGACGCGCAGCTCGCCTGGGACCCCATCGGCTCGAGCTCGTGCTGGCACGGCGTGACCTCGGTCGTCATGGGCAACTGCGGGGTCACGTTCGCTCCGGTGAAGACTGAAGACATCGAGTACATCGCCGAGGTCATGGAGTCGGTCGAGGACATCCCGAAGCAGTCGATGATGCAGGGCCTCCCGTGGGACTGGCGTTCCTACGGCGAGTATCTGGCCTTCTTGGACGGCATGCCCAAAGGCCTCAATGTCGGCGGCATGGTCGGGCATGTCGCTGTCCGCTGGCACACGATGGGCCCCGACAGCCTCGACGAGCGACCTGCTTCGCGGTCGGAGATCGCAGCGATGTGCGAACTGGTGGACGAGGCGATGGGGTCGGGCGCGTTGGGCTTCTCGACGTCGCGCACCTTGCTCCATCGCACGCCCGACGGACGCCCGATCCCGGGCACCTTCGCCGACGACAACGAGCTGTACGCCTTCGGCGACGTGCTCGGCCGCCACGGCCGCGGCGTGTTCGAGTCGGCGCCTCGCTTCGAGGCTGCCGGGCCGGACTTCGCCGGAGGCCGTCACGAGATCGAAGTGCTCGGCGAGATCACGCGGCGCAGCGGCCAGCCCAGCACCTTCGGCTTGGTGTATTCGGCTCGCAAGCCAGAGATGAGCGACCTCGTGCTCGGCTACGTCAGCGAGCAGAACGCCACCGGCGCGAACCTGCGACCGCAGACCACCTGCCGTGCCATCGGCGTCGTGCTCGGAATCCAGCACCGCACGCCGTGGGACCGGGCGGGCGACACGTGGCGTTCGCTGCGCGACCTTGACGTGGCCGGTCGCCTCGAGGCGATCCGCGATCCTGCGACCCGTGCAGCCTTGGTGGCCGAAGCCAACTCGTCGGACAAGAACTCGACCGGCATGGCGAACTCGCTCGTTGACCTGAGCCGCCTGTACCTGCTCGATGCGGTCAACCCGAACTACCGGATCGGGCCCGACGGCACGCTCGAGGCGCAGGCTGCGGCAGCCGGCGTCTCGCCGGTGGAGCTGTTCCTGGATGCCACCGATCGCTCCGACGGAACCGTGATGCTGAGCCTTCCCGTGCTCAACCAGGATTTCGATGCGATTGAGCGGATGCTCAGCCACGACGCCATCGTGATGGGCCTCGCCGACGCGGGCGCCCACGTCGGCCAGATCATGGACTCCAGCCAGCCCACCTTCTTCCTGAGCCACTGGGTGCGGGACAACGGGTTCTTCTCGCTGCCTGAGGGCATTCGCCGGATCACCTCCGACACGGCCGACCTGTTCGGGCTGGTCGACCGGGGCCGGCTCGAAGCCGGCCGGTTCGCCGACATCAACGTCATCGACGTCGATGGCCTGTCGCTGTCTGGTCCTGAGTACGTGTACGACTTCCCGGGCGGCGCGGGCCGCTACATCCAGCGTGGCGACGGCTATGACGCCACGCTGGTGAACGGGCAGGTGTTCATGCGCGACGGCGAGCACACCGGCGCACTCGCCGGCCGCACCCTGCGTTCAACAGACTGACTGGCCGGAGCTGCTAGTAACAGATGCCATAGCAGCGGAGGCGGCAGGAGACTCGGCGACGTTGCGACCTGCTGGATCGCTGGTCGCAGAGGGTTCTGCCGCCTCCGCTGCGGGCGCACCCGTGGCGGGTAGCGTCGCTGCTTCATGGCTTCTGCACCTGCAATGAACATCAACACCGATGCGATCTGGCGTGTCACCCTCGACACGTCCAAAGGCCGCATCGTCATGGACCTCGACCCCCAGCTCGCCCCGGTGACGGTGAACAACTTCGTCAATCTGGCACAGGACGGCTACTACACGGGGCTGACCTTCCACCGAGTCGTGCCCGACTTCGTCATCCAAGGCGGTTGCCCGGAGGGATCTGGCCGTGGCGGCCCGGGGTACCGATTCGCTGACGAGCCCGTGAAGGGCGACTACACGCTCGGTGCCGTGGCCATGGCCAATGCGGGGCCAGACACCAATGGCAGCCAGTTCTTCATCTGCATCGACGACTGCCGCGCCAAGCTGCAGCCTGCCTACAACCTGTTCGGCTACGTGACCGAGGGGATGGACGTGGCGCTTGCCATCGCCGTCGGCGACACGATGGACACTGTCATCGTCGAAGAGATGCCTCGCAACTAGCGCGAGTAGCGTGGCCGCGACGGTGTCTGCACCGATGCGACCCGATGCGTCGGCACAAGCACCGATGCGCTTGGCGCATCGGAATCAACAAGGAGGACCCCGATGAGCGGCCAGACCAATGACACAGTGCTGTACGAGGTTGACGACGGCGTGGCGGTTGTCACGCTGAACCGTCCGGAACGCCTCAACGCCTGGACGGGCGAGCTGGGCACCGGCTACTTCGACGCCCTGGATCAGGCCGCCGCCGACCCTGACGTTCGAGCCATCGTCGTGACCGGGGCAGGTCGGGGCTTCTGCGCCGGGGCCGACATGGACAACCTGCAGGGAATCAGCAGCGGGCAAGGCGAGGGCCCCGATGAGGCCCCGCCCCGCCTGCGCAACGAGCGTCACGACTACGCCCTGTCCATCCCCAAGCCGGTGGTGGCAGCGATCAACGGGGCATGCGCCGGGCTGGGCTTCGTGCACGCCATGATGTGCGATGTCCGATTCGCGGCCCAGGGAGCCAAGTTCACGAGTGCATTCGTGCGCCGCGGCCTCATTGCCGAACACGGCGTTTCATGGATGCTGCCCCGCGTCGTCGGTCCGTCGAATGCGCTCGACATCCTCATGTCGGGCCGCGTCTTCCTGGCCGACGAGGCCAAGGAGATGGGAGTGGTCAGCAGGGTCTTCCCGCCCGACGAGTTGCTCGACGAGGCAATCAGCTATGCGGGTGATCTGGGGCGTTTCAGCGCTCCGTGGTCAATGGCCCAGATCAAGCGCCAGGTATGGGGACAGCTCGATGAGGCACGGAGCGACGCCTTGGAGGAGTCCAACGCGCTTATGCGGGAATCGCTCACACGACCGGACTTCAAGGAAGGCGTCCAGAGTTTCGTGGAGCAGCGCGACCCCAACTTCGAGCCGGTCTCGGCTGCTTCTGATTGATCTGGGTCTGAGTCATCTGGGAGCTGATCGACTCCCTGAGCACATGGTTCTGGCGCCTGCCGGGGCGGTGACGCGACAGTGAACGACACGCTCGTCGCGTTCGCGGTCCTCGCCTGGCTGGCATACCTCGCCAGCCGGCTGCTGGCACGCCACCACCTGCCCGAGCTGGTCGCATTCCTCATCGTCGGCGCCCTGCTCGGCCCCTCGGGGCCGCCGGCAATCAACCTGATCGACGAGCCCTCCCTGATCGCGCTGCGTCCGGTCACAGAGGTGGCGCTGGCCGTGCTCATGTTCGTGATCGGCGAGCGCGTCTCGGTGCGGGCGCTGCGCGCCGCCCGTTGGACGCTGACCACTGGTGTGGTCCAATTTGCCCTGAGCGCAGTCGCGGTCTTCTGGGTGACCAGCAGGCTGGGAGCTGACCGCCCTGTGGCGCTGGTGCTGGGAGCGCTCGCGGGAGCGGGTGCCCCGATGACGATCGCACACATCGTGAGCTCAGTGCGCGCCCGCGGCAGTTATCCCACCGGCATCGTGGGCACCCACGCGGTGTCCGATGCGCTGGCCACCACCACGTTCGCGGCAGTCCTGCCCATTGCCGTGGTGCTCTCCGACGAGGCTGCCGATGTCGGCGGTGCCGTGCTCGATTTCGTGCAGCTCGGCATCGGCGGCGCGGTGCTGGGACTGCTCGGGGGCTGGTTCATCTCGCGTCTCGGGTTCCAGATCGAGACCTCCGGCGAGCTCCTGCTGTTTGTGCTGGTGCACATTGTGATCGGGTGGACCATCGCCGGCTGGTTGGACATCTCCCTTCCGCTGGCTGCGCTGGTTGCCGGCGCCACGGCGGCGACGGTGTCGCCGCAGGCGTTCTCGGTGCGACTGTTCCGGACGATCAAGACGATCGAGCAGCCGCTGTACCTCCTGTTCTTCGCGCTGGCCGGCGCCTCGATCCACCTCTCCGACGTGCCCAAGGTGGGTCTGGTGGGTGTCGCGTACATCGTTGTGCGCGTCGCAGCCAAGATCGTCGGAGGTCTCGGCGGAGGATTGGTGGGGGGCCTGGGCTGGCGGAGATCGTTGCGACTGGGGGTCAATCTGACGCCGCAGGCCGGCGTTGCCGTGGGCCTGGCGGTCATCGCGTCGGAGCGGCTCGGCGACCCGGGCGCAGAGGCCGCCACGGTGGTGCTGGGCGCCGTCGTGCTGTTCGAGCTGGTCGGGCCGCTGCTGGTTGCCCGGGATCTGCGCGGCTGGTCGTCTTCTGAAGACGAGAACGGCGCCGCCCCCGAGGAGTTCGAGTTGCCCCATCGTGTGCTGGTAGCGGCGCCGGTCCCGGTGGAGCTGCCCGAATGGCTGATCGATCAAGCGGCGCGATGGCGGTCGTCGCTGGTCGTGCTGATGCCGGGGGAGCGTGACGAGCCGCACGCTGTCAAGATCGGCGAGCTCTGCGGCAGCCGCGATGTCGACTTCGAGTTCCGCTCGCTGCGCAACGAGAGCTTCACTGGTGCGGTGGTGCGCTCGCGCAGCCAGCATCACGCTGACTTGGTGGTGCTGTTCTCCCAGCGTCCGCCGACGGGCGCCTCACGCTTGGTCCTGCTGCCTTCGGAACGGATCGCCCGGCAGCTCCCTGTGCCGGTGCTGAACTTCCCGCTGAGTCCCGACATCGTTGATGAGGCCGATGAGGCCCCGCGGCAACGACGGCTGCCGTGGCAAGGCACAGGCCGCGGCGAGTGAGTGCGCCGCAGGCAGACGGCGGCCCGGCGGGGGAATCACTGGTCGCGGCCGTCCGCGATATCGCTACCGAAGCCGGCGCGCTCACGCTGCGATGGTTCGGCCGGCGCGATCTCGGCGTCACTTGGAAGCGCGACGGCACCGAGGTGACCGAAGCCGACCGGGCGGCAGAGCGCCTCGTCCGCGACCGGATCGCTGAGCTGTTTCCCGACGATGCGATCTTCGGCGAGGAAGAGGGCGGCTCGATCCGGCCCGACGGCCGGACATGGATCGTCGATCCCATCGACGGGACGAGGGGCTTTGTGCGGGGCGTCCCCCTGTACGCGACGCTCGTGGCGCTCGTGGATCCTCACGGACCGTTGGTGGGAGTCATCGACCTGCCGGTGCTCGGGCAGACGCTCGCCGCCGGGAGGGGTTCGGGCTGCTGGCTCGACGACCACCGCTGCTCGGTGAGCGATCACCCTGACCTCAGCGGGGCGCTCGTGAACACCTCCGACTACAACACTTTCGAGCCGATCCAATTCGAGGCATTGCGCTCTCGTGGCGCGATGATGCGCACATGGGGCGACGCCTACGGATACTTCCTGGTGGCGACCGGTCAGGCTGAGGCCATGATCGACCCGGTGTGCGAGACCTGGGATCTGGCGCCGATGCCGGTGATCTTGGCCGAGGCCGGCGGGGCCTTCACCGACGTCGCTGGCCGGCTCGAGTACCGCAACCGCAACGGCGTCGCTACCAATGGTGTGCTGCACCCAGCGGTTCTCGACGCGATGGGCGCCGGGCACGGGGGCGATCGTGGCAAGTGAGGCCCGGCGCAGGGCGGAGCTGCGGTTGCCCGAGCGTGACCGGATGCCGCGCTGGGTGCCCCGCGCCATCGGCCTGCTCATGGCGGCGGTGGTCGGCCTCGCGACCGCTGCGTGGCTGATCGACAAGCTGCGCGACCTCCTGGTGGTACTGCTCGTCTCGCTGTTCCTGTCGTTTGCGATGGAACCGGCAGTCAATTGGCTGGCGCGCCGGGGCTGGAAGCGGGGGCTCGGCACAGCGGTTGTCTTCTTGGCGTTCACCGTGGCTGTCGCTGGATTCGTCGCGGCGATGGCGTCGGTGCTGGCCGACCAGATCACGAAGCTGATCGACGCGGCGCCCGGCTATCTGGCCGACATCGAGCGGTGGGCAGACGACCAATTCAGCATTCAGATCAGCACCGACGACCTGAGAGCCCAGTTCACCGAAGGCGGGAGCGCGGCATCGCTGCTCGGTGATGTCGCCGGCAACTTGGTGTCGGTCGGCTCGACAGTGGTGAACGTGGCAATACAGATGCTGACCGTTGCGCTCTTCACCTTCTACCTGGTTGCGGACGGCCCGCGGTTGCGTCGCCTGGTCTGCTCGGCGCTGGCGCCCGCTCGTCAGGCCGCTGTGATGCGTGGCTGGGAACTGGCCATCGACAAGACCGGCGGCTACATCTACTCGCGGACCTTGCTCGCGATGGCGGCATTCCTGGTGCACTGGGCGGCCTTCGCCATCATCGGTGTGCCGTTCCCGATCCCGCTGGCGATGTGGGTGGGCGTGCTCTCGCAATTCGTGCCGGTCGTCGGTACATACCTGGCGGGACTGCTGCCGTTGCTCATTGCTTTGCTCGACGAACCGATCTCAGCCCTCTGGGTGGCCGTGGTGGTGCTCGCGTACCAGCAGATCGAGAACTACCTGCTGGCACCGCGTGTGACCGCCCACACCATGAACATCCATCCTGCGGTGGCCTTCGGGGCCGTGTTGGTAGGGGCAGCCCTGCTGGGCTCGGCTGGCGCACTGCTCGCCGTGCCGGCGGCCGCAACGGTTCAGGCATTCGTGTCGACGTACATCAAGCGGCACGAGCTCATCGAGTCCGAGTTGTTCGAGACCCACGAGGACGAGGACGGGGAAGATGTAGCTGACGACACGGACAACCCGGTCGACACGGGTGAACCTCAGGCGTGACCCGGGGGCGGCTCGGGCCAAGGTGCGACGTAGTCCAATGGATTCACGGCAGCACCGCCCAGACGCAACTCGAAATGCAAGTGCGGGCCGGTGACTGCCCCGGTCGACCCCAGCCGCCCGATCCGATCGCCGGCCTCCACTTTGTCACCCTCACGCACGCTCACGCTGCTGAGGTGCGTATAGACCGTGGCCACCCGGTGTCCGTGGTCGATGATGACCGACCGGCCGTACGCAGCGAAGCTCCCGGTGGCCATGACGCTCCCCATGCCGGACGCGAGGACGGGTACGCGCCAGCGCCGCTCCCGGTCGACGAGATCGACTCCGGTGTGCGGCAGCCACCGTTTGCGCACTGGGTGGTAGCGGGGGCCGAACTCCGAGGTCATGACGGGATCGGCGAGCGGCATGCGGAGTTCGCCGAAGAGCGGCACGCGAAGCGGTTCACAGGCCTGCCCTGCGGTGATGATCGAGGCGATCCAGTCGTCATAGATGAGAGCGCCTTCGATGGCGGGGCCCATGTACGGAAGCCACGGGAGCGCCGGTTCGGGGAAGCATGCGTTGAGGTGCTGGCTGACCGGGGCTATGTCGACGGGTACCTCGGTCGCCTGCGCTGACTGGTGCGAGCCGATACCGATCCCGGTGAGAGCGAGCAGGGCGGCTGCGGCAGCGCGCGCCAAGGCCCGAGATGGCCGTCGTGCGCGCTGGAACTGCCCAATCACACCGCGCCTCCCCCCGTCAGGCGCCTCGTTGGGAAGGCAAGCCTATTTCGTCCCGCTGTCCAGCGCGGCCGGAGAGTCATATACCAAGCTGGACCGATGGCAATCCTGGTTGACGAGGCCCGCTGGCCATGGCGCGGCCGCCGCTGGGCTCATCTCGTTTCCGACGAGAGCTACGACGAGCTGCACCGGTTCGCGGCGCTCATAGGCAAGCGGCGGGCTGCATTCCAGGGTGATCACTACGACGTCGATGAGACCGAGCGAGAGCTGGCGCTGCAAGCGGGAGCAGTTGCTGTGAACAGCCGTGAGTTGGTGGCTCGGCTGCGGGCGGCAGGGCTCAGAAAACCTCGAGGTGTTCCATCACCGCGTCGATGAAGCCGAAGTTCTTGGGCGTGGCGAAGTGGTCGCAGCCACGCAGCCCGGTGAACGAGGCGTCCGCCAGGGCGTCGAGCAGCGGGTCGGCAGGGCCGGCGAAATCCTCGGTGCCCAGCACGACCCTCACGGGATGGGTGATGCGTGCGAACTCGTCGTCTCCGAGCGGCGCGTGCTTGCGGCGCATGAACGCAGCCAGTGCTCGGCCGTCCTGGTCCGGCTCGGCGGCATAGCGAGCGAAAGTCTGGGCGTGCACGTCATCAGCCTCGGCCTCCCCGGAGACGCCGCGTGCGATGCGCTCGGCCTGCTCGTCGTCGCGTTCGAACAGATTCCGGCCGACACCCGAGACCACCAGGCGGCCGAAGCGTTCGGGTGCCATAGCCGCCATAGCCAGCAGCGTGCGTGATCCCATGGAGAAGCCGACGCCGTCGACGGTCTGCTCGCCGACTTCAGCTGCGAGCCGCTCCACCAGCTTGGCCTCCATGTCGGCGTAGCCGGCTGGGTCGTGGTGCTTCTCGGCCGAGCCGTGGCCGGGCAGATCCCACGCGATGACCTCACGGCCGCCGTCGGACAGCAGATCGATGATGCCGGTCGGCTGCCAGGTGCTCGCTACCGAGCCGGTGAAACCGTGAAGCAGGAGCACAGGATTTGCCATGGCCGGAAGTCTCGCAGAGCGGTGACCTACCCTGCATCGGAGCCCAGAGGCTGAGCCGGCATGCGAAGCCGTGGCCCGAGCGGCCCGTGAGCGAAGCGAACAAGAGCGGGAAACAAGCGCCAGCGACGAGAGGTTCCACCAACATGAGCACGACCACCGCACCGCCCATCCGGATAGCCAACTGCAGCGGCTTCTTCGGAGACCGGCTGTCTGCCGCCCGGGAGATGGTGTCTGGGGGCCCGATCGATGCCCTCACGGGCGACTGGCTGGCCGAGCTGACCATGCTGATCCTGTCGCGCATCGCCGCCAAGCGACCCGGCGCCGGCTACGCCCGCACCTTCGTCACGCAGATGGAGGAAGTCATGGGCACCTGCTTGGACCGGGGCATCAAGGTGGTGTCCAACGCCGGCGGTCTCAATCCGTCTGGGTGCGCCGACGCCGTGGCCGATGTGGCGGACCGGCTGGGTCTGAGCCCGTCCATCGCCTATGTCGACGGTGACGACCTCACCGACCGGTTGGGGGAGCTGATCGCAGCCGGCAACGACTTTGCCCATCTCGACACCGGCCAGCCCCTCGGCGAGCTGGCCGATCGAATCGTGACCGCCAACGCCTACATCGGCTGCTGGGGGATCGTCGAGGCGCTGAACCAGGGTGCAGACATCGTCATCACCGGGCGAGCCACCGATGCAGCCGTGGTGGCCGGTCCTGCGGCATGGCATCACGGCTGGACTCGTGACGACTGGGATGCGCTTGCCGGCGCCATCGTTGCCGGGCATGTGATCGAGTGCGGCGGGCAGGCCACGGGCGGCAACTACAGCTTCTTCACCGAGATCGCCGACATGACCTACCCAGGGTTCCCGTGGGCGGAGGTCGCCGCGGACGGCTCCAGTGTGATCGGCAAGCACGCCAGCACCGGCGGGGAGGTTTCGGTGGGCACGATCACCTCCCAACTGCTGTATGAGATCCAGAGCGAGCGCTACATGAACCCCGATGTGGTGAGCCGCTTCGACACCATTGAGCTGGACCAGATCGGGCGAGACCGGGTGCGCATCAGCGGCACCCGGGGCGAGCCGGCGCCGCCCACGCTGAAGGTGGCCATGAACTACCAGGGCGGCTTCCGCAACCAGATCTCGATCGGGCTGACCGGGTTGGACATCGAGGCCAAGGCGGAGCTCATCGAGCGCCAGTTCTGGCATGCCTGCCCCTACGAACCCGACGACTACGAGACCGTGGTGCGCAAGTTCCTGCCGACCCACAAGGCCGACCCCGGCACCAATGAGGAGGCCGTCGCCGTCTACAAGATCATCGTGAAGGACCCTGATGAGCGCAAGGTCGGCCGAGCATTCTCGAATGCGGGCACCGAGATCGGCCTGTGCTCCATTCCCGGGATGTTCGGCACCGGCGGAGGCCCCGGGGCGGGCCAGCCCTTCGGCGTGTACTGGCCCGCCCTCGTGGACGCATCGCTGGTTCCGATGCAGGTGGTGGTGGACGGTCGCCGCACGGTGGTCGACAGCACCCCACCTGATATCTCGTCTGCTCAGGCCCGATCCGACAGGGGCGAGGCGGCTCCGGCCGAACGAGTGGCGCCGCCCGGCGGGCCGACGCGGTCCGTGCCGCTCGGCACGCTGTTCGGCACCCGGTCCGGAGACAAGGGGCCGAACGCCAACTTGGGCGTCTTTGCCCGCTCGGCTGAGGCCTTCTGGTGGCTGTCGGATTTCTTGACTGTCGGGCGACTTGCCGAGCTGATGCCCGAGGCCGCCGAGCACCGGGTGGATCGCTACGACCTGCCCAACATCTGGAGCCTCAACTTCATCTTCCACGGGCTGCTGGAGGAGGGTGTGGCGGCGTCGACGCGGCAGGATCCGCAGGCGAAGGCACTGGGGGAGTACCTGCGCGCCAAGATCGTCGAAGTTCCCGTGGCATTGCTGCCGTAGAGAACGCGTTTCGCTAGCGATTCTGCAGGTCTTGCAAGGGCATGCGTGGGCCGTGGCGTGGGGGTGGGCCGGCTGACTTGGCCAGTGCCTGAACTCTGGCGCGCTGGCCTTGGTAGGGCTCGAGGAGTTCGAGCATGCGGTCGTCGTCGCCGCGCCGTTCGCCGGCTAGGTGCCAAGTGACGTAGCTGGGGATCTGGTAGTCGCCGACGATCACCGAGTCGGGATCGCCGTGGCAGAGCAGCACGATGATCGACGCGGTCCACGGGCCGATTCCCCGGACGCTCTGCAGGCGTTCACGTGCCTGCTGCGGCGGGCATTGAGCCAACCGCTCCAGCGTCGCTGCGCGGCGGGCACCGGCGATGATCGCCTCGGCACGACGACGCTCGATGTCGAAGCGGTGGAACTCGTGATAGGCGAGCGAGGCCATCAGCTCCGCCGTCGGGGGCAGTCGCAGAGCGCTCGGGATGGGGCCGGGCGGTTGCCTGCCCCAGCGCCGCAGGATTCCCTGCCACGAGTTCTTGGCATTCAACCCCGGCACCTTCTGGCCGCAGACAGTGGGCACTACGTGCTCCCAGATCGTGCCGGTGGCGGTCAGCCGGCGCGCGGGCCAGCGGCGCATCCAGCCGGCTACGACGGCATCTTGGGGCACGAGCGCAGTGGGATCGTCATGGGCGCCGAGCAGCGCCGGCACACCCGCCGCAGCGATCTCGGCGCCTGGTCCCCACCCGGCCACATCTGCCATGTGCCCCGAGCGCGTGATGCGCAGCGTGGCTTCGCCCGCAGGTGTGTCCCGGGTGCGCCAGATGTCGGGTCCGTCGTAGAACACGGGGCCTAGGGCGCCCTTTCCGCCGACGCGCCCGAGCGACCTGCCGGGGTCCAGCGAGTAGTCGAATTCGAACCGCTGCCTGATGTCGGGTGTGCCAGAATCTGGCGTCGTCGCCGTCGAGGACCGCATCACGACTGCCCTGGGCCAGCAGCTCTAGGTGGGTTGGGCGATTACCGGGTTGGTGAGCGTCCCGATGCCCTCGATCGTGATGGACACGTCATCGCCGTCGCTCAAGAACGCGGGCGGCTTCCAGAACGCTCCCACTCCTTCGGGAGTGCCCGTGGCGATGATCGTGCCCGGCTCAAGCGTGAACGCTGTCGACAGATGCTCGACAATCTCGTAGCAGTCGAAGATGAGATCGTCGGTCTTGGCGTCTTGGCGAACTTCGCCGCTCACTTCCGTGACCAAGCGGCAGTTGTGCGGGTCGATGGAGTCGCCGGTGACCATCCACGGTCCGCACGGGCCGTGGGTGTCCCACGACTTGCCCATCATCATCGTGGGGCTTGCGCGCTGCCAGTCGCGCACGCTGACATCGTTCATGATCGTGTAGCCGGCGATGTAGTCGGCGGCGTCGGCGGCGGACACGGCTCGTGCAGCCCGCCCGATCACGATGGCCAGCTCGCCTTCGTAGTCGACCATGTCCGGCGCGGCCGCCGGCAGGTGAATGGACTCGTTCGGCCCGATGATGCAGTGGTGGTGCTTGTTGAAGATGATCGGCACCTTTGGGGGCTCACGGCCGCCCTCGGCTGCGTGGGCCCGGTAGTTGAGCCCCACGGCGAGGATGGTGGGCGGGCGGCCCACCGGCGACAGCAGACTCGCTTCGTTGAGCGGCGTGGCGGGGCCCGTCGACATGGTTTCGACTGCGGTCGTCAGGTCGCCGTCGCACGCTTCGAGCAGGGTCGGCAGGTCTGTGTGGTCGCTCTCCAGCGTTGCTATTTCCTGGTCTGTCACCACGGCCAGGGCGGGTTGACCGTCCACAAGATGTCGTGCAATGCGCATGCGCCGACGCTAGTGCGGAGCCGCACATCGGACGCGGTGGCGACGCTGAGCCCGTCCAGACGCGAGGGGCCGTGAGTTCCGTCGGCGGTCGCCATCTGACGGTTCGGCATTGTGCGGATCGCTCGACAGTGGCACTCTGGCGCTCCATGGCTCGCCATGGCGCCGGGGGCTCTACCCCCGGCGTATTCGACTCTGTGCTGGATCCCGTGACGGGACTTCCCGATGTGCGCGTCTTCGCGGTCCTGCTCGACCGCAAGCTGGCATTGGCCCGGCGGGCTCTCCAGCCGCTGTCGGTGGTGTTCTTCGAGGTCGATGGCTTCGAGGGGCTGAGCAGTACGCAGGCCCGGGTCGCTCAGCGGCTCGCGGCACGTCTGGTGCGAGGCACGCTGCGCGAATCGGACACCGTCTGCCATTGCACCGACGGGATCCTGGCCGCTGTCCTCGACGACACGCCGCACGGGGGAGCAGTGTGGGCCGCTGATCGGGTGCGCCGCGAAGTGGCCGCA
Source organism: Acidimicrobiales bacterium (assembly GCA_009843525.1). Taxonomy (GTDB): domain Bacteria; phylum Actinomycetota; class Acidimicrobiia; order Acidimicrobiales; family Poriferisodalaceae; genus Poriferisodalis; species Poriferisodalis multihospitum. The sequence continues at coordinate 47,838 of VYDH01000036.1, forward strand.
CGCTCGTATCACACGGGCGTCACACTCTCGATGGGCGTGGCCAGCTATCCCACCCACGCCTTGGAAGCGGCCGATCTGCGCGACCGTGCGTACGCGGCCCTCTTCGTCGCCCGCTCGCTCGGCCCCTCCCGGCTGGAGGTGGCCGAACCGCTGCCGCACTGAGGCTGAGCGTTCGCTCCTAGTAGCCGGCGACGCCGCCGGTGAGCGCCCGGGGATCCGACGCCCCCGCAAGCACGCTGTCGTGCACCTCGATGAGATGCGCATGGCCGTACGAATTGTCATGTGCACCGTCGGTGCCGACCCGGTGGCCCCGCCCGGTGAGATCGGCGAGGCCGTCGGGGCCCGCCCATGCCGCATGACCCTCGATGTACAGCTGCAGATTGCCGGGATCGGCCCACGTGTCGAAGCCGGTTCCCTCGGCAGCGCCCCACCGCCAGCGGCCCGATCCGATGGCCGATGCCGGCTCCTCGCCCGCGCACAGCGACCGGGCCAGCACCTGCAGCAGCACTTGAGGCTGGGCATCGCCGCCCATCGTGCCCACTACTGAGCGCAGCGACCCGTCTGCGCGCTGGACGATGGCCGGAGCGAGCGTGTGAGGGGGGCGCCGGCCGGGTCGGTACTCCGCAGCGTGGCCCTCCACCAAGTTGAAGCCGATTCCCCGGTTGTGCAGGCTGATCCGATGCGTCGGGGTCCACAGCCCGATGCCCCAGCCGCCCGCATTGGACTGGATCAGCGATACGCCCATGCGGTCGTCATCCACCGCCGCGAGGTACATGGTGTCGCCGGTACCGGTGCCGGCGCCGAGCGGCGCCGCCGCATCCGGCGAGATGGCGGCGCGGCGGGGTGCGAGCCGCTCGGGCGCAACCAGCGCCGCACCGTCGGCGTCGGCCGACAGCACCGCGGGCCGATCCCATCCTGCCTGCTTGGCAGCTTCGGCCAGCAGGTGGGCGAACAGCGGATCGTCGGGGTCTGCGGGCAGTTCCAAACCGGCGGCGATCCACGCGCCGGCGAGCGTGAGGTAGCCCTGCGAGTTCGGCGGCACGGTCCAGAGGCGGTGCCCCCAGGCGTCGGTCTGCAGCGGCGTCACCCAGTCGGCCTGGGATCGAGCCAGATCCGCCGTCGTGTACTCGCCACTGCCCAGCTCGATGAGGTCGCGGCCGAAGCCGCCTTCGTAATAGGCCTCCCGGCCGCCGACGACGATCTCGTGCAGGGCAGCGGCGACGCCGGGCCGACTGATGAGATCTCCCGGCCGGTTCTGGGGCGAGTAGTCGTCGGTGTTGGCGACGCCGTCGAGCAATGCCGCGGCCGCTGCGCCGTGGGGCGAGAGCGGAAAGCCGCCGCTCGCGAAGTCGATAGCGGGGGCGAGCACCTCCGCCAGTGGGACGCGCCCGTACCGTTCGTGCAGGCTCAGCCACCCGTCTACACATCCCGGTACCGGCACACTGCGGATGTCGTTGCGGAAGCGCATCCGTGTGCGGCCCTCGGCGCGCAGCGCGTCGGGATCGGCGCCGCTGCCGGCCCGGCCGCTCGCATTGAGCGCCGCGGGGGCTGTGCCGTCGGCGTGATGGACCAGCGCCCACAGGTCGCCGCCCATGCCGCACATGTGCTGGGTGGTCACAGCGAGCACGGCCGAAGCCGCCACTGCTGCATCCGCCGCCGAGCCACCGGCGCGCAGCAGCGACACGCCGGCGTCGCTCGCGAGATGGTCGACGGTGCAGACCATGCCGTTGCGGGCGTGCCGTGTGGCGAACGGGACCTGCGGTCGGGATCGGCTCACCCCTCGAACGCTAGAGGCTGAACCGACTGTCGCTCAGGGCAGCAGGACGTTGGGGTTGAGCAGTCCGGCCGGGTCGAGCGCCCGCTTGATGGCGCCGAAGGCAGCCAACTCGGCCTTGCTGCGGTTGAGATGCAGCTGGGCGAGTTTGGCGGTGCCGATGCCGTGCTCCGCTGAGATGCTGCCGCCGAGTTCGGCGACGTAGCGCAGCACCGCGTCATCCACCTCGTCGGCCGGTTCGGCACCGCCGGGACCCAGCACGTTGACGTGCACGTTGCCGTCGCCGAGGTGGCCGAACAGCAGCGGCTGGGCGTCGGGATCCGTGGCGCGGACCACATCGGGCACGCCGTCGACGAACTCGGCGAGGCGGGCCGCGGGCAGCGTCACATCCAGCTTGTGCGGGATGCCGGCTGCCGAGATCGCTTCGGTGACGTTCTCGCGGAAGGCCCAGAGCCGCTGGCGGGCAGCGGGGTCGAGCGCCACCGCCGCATCGACGACGAGATCGTCGACCTCTTCGACTGCAGCGCCGAGCTCATCGCTGGGATCGCTTCGCGCCGCGGCTTCGGCGATCAGCCACGCTCCGTCGCCAGCCGGACTGCGATGCGACTCGTCGCCGAGGCTGCCAACCGGCGGGGCAACGCCGAGGTGGCGTGAAACCAGCGCCATGGCCCCCTCGAAGACAGCTTCCAGCGCGTGCAGCGAGGCGACGCTGCGGCGCAGCGCAGCGGCTGCGCTGACGGCATCGGCTGCTGTCTCGAACGCCAACAGGGCGGTCGCGCGCTGAGGCTGGGTGGGGTGCAGTCGCAGGCGCACTTGCGTGATGATGCCGAGCGTGCCCTCGCTGCCTGCCAGCAGGCTCCCGAGGTCGTACCCGGTGTTGTCTTTCTCCAGGCCGGCCAGGTGGCTCACGACCGTGCCGTCGGCGAGCACCGCTTCGATGCCGACTACCTGGGCTCGCATGGCGCCGTAGCGCAGCACGTTGATGCCGCCCGCATTGGTGGCGACCATGCCGCCGATGGTGGCCGAGTCGCGCGCTGCAAGGTCCACGCCGACGCTGAGGCCCGACGAGGCCGCGTGCGCTTGGGCATCGGCCAATGTCACTCCGGCACCCAGCGTCACCTGCGACGCGAGATCGTCCACCGGTTCGCAGATGTTCAACCGCCGTGTCGACAGCACTGCTTCACCGGCGAGCGGCACGCTGCCGCCGACGAGGCCGGTATTGCCTCCTTGGGGCACGACGGGCACCCGGGCAGCTGCCAGCGAACTCATCACGGCGGCGGTCTCGGCGGTGTCGCCAGGTCGGATCACCAGAGGCGTCGCGCCAGCGAAACGGCGGGTCCAATCGATGCTGTAGCCGGCGGTCATCTCCGGGTCCTGCAGGACGTGTGCTGCTCCGACGATTCCCGTCAGCTCGTCGATCAGCCCGGCATCGATGGCACGGGCATTCATGCGCCGGCCCCGTCGTCTGCGGGCCAGGCGCCCCGCTTCGCCATGACGTCAAGCAGGACTCTGGGCTCGTCGGTCATGATGCCGTCGACGTCGATGTCGAGCAGGCGGCCCATCTCAACCGGGTCATCGACGGTCCACACGTGCACAGCCAATCCGGCCCGATGTGCATAGTTGACCAACCGGCGGGTTGCCAGCGGGATCGGACCCCGCCGCAACGGGATCGACGCGATTCGCCCCCGGAAGGGACGGTCGGGTGGCGTGCGGCCGGCCGACCTTGCCCGCGTCGGGCGGCGCTTCCGCGCCGGCAGTCCCGCGATGCTCAGCATCCGGAGGCGAGCGATCTCTTGCGGACTGAAGCTCAGGCACGCTGCGTCGCCGAAGGCTTGATCCACCCGCTCCAGCCGTTCGTCGGAGAACGAGCCGATGCACACGCGTTCCAGCACGCCCGGCCGCCGCAGTGCCTCGATGAGCGGCTCGACGGCGTCGTCGGTCTTGGGATCGATGCTGATGCGCACGTCGTCGAAGGCGTCGAGCAGCTCCTCGAGCCGGGGGATCGGCTCGCCGTCGACCCGTGCCCGGGACACCTCGGTCCAGGTCATCTCCGAGATGCGCCCGGTGCCGTCGGAGGTGGGGGCGAGCTCATCGTCGTGGAAGACGGCCAGCACCCCGTCGGAGGTAGCTTGCACGTCGGTTTCGAGGTGGTGGTAGCCGAGGCCGACGGCGCCTTCGAAGGCGGCCATGGTGTTCTGCGGCCACACCGCGCTGCCGCCGCGGTGGGCTATCGGCACCGGACCCGGTCCGTCCAGGTACGGATGTCGCGACGTCACAGTGCAAGTATCGCTGCTCGCTTACCAGAACCATGGGCTGGCGCGGTGCCGCTGCCTAGATGGCGCCAAGCGCTGTCACCGCTACCGTCACGGCGATGTCAGATGGCGAATGGGCAGAAGACCAGTCAGGCGATCACCTGTCGCCAGCGGACGCCTTCGCCGAGTGGGCGGCCACCGAGCCGGTACCGCTCGACCGTGCGGCCTTAGCCATCGCCGCTCACTGCCGGACCGATCCGGTTGATGAGGCAGCGGCGCTGGCCGAACTGGATCGTCTCGGTGCCGCTGTGCGCGAACCCATCCCCGAAGCTGTCGTCGATCTGCTCTTCGGCGCCGAGGGCTTCGGCCCGAACCGCGGGAGATTCGCCGATCCTGCCAACAGCTACCTGGACCTGGTGGTCTCGCGGCGGCTGGGCATCCCGATCACGCTCGCTGTCGTGACCATCGAAGTGGCACGCCGTGCCGGACTGGAGCTGCACGGGGTCGGCATGCCCGGGCACTTCCTGGTGGGCACGCCGGATGCCGGCATGTTCATCGACGCCTTCGAAGGTCGCCTCATCGACCGGGCCGGTGCCGCTGCGATCTTCGCCCGCTTCGAGTCACGCCAGGCATTCGACGACTCCTTCCTGCAGCCGACACCGCCTGAGGCGATCCTGCTGCGCATGCTGAACAACCTGCGCACCTTGCACCTGCGCCAGCCCGATGCACCGTCGCTGCTGGCGGTGCTGGAGTTGCTGACCAAGCTGCCGGGCTGCCCGCCCGACGAGTTCCTGCGCCTCAGCCAAGCGCTCGCGACGCTGGGACGGCCCGACGAGGGCGCACGAGCGCTGGAAGACGCCGCAGACCGGTTCGGCGGCCGCGACGGCGAGCACCTGCGGCACGCGGCGACGCGCTTGTGGGCCCAGCTCAACTAGGCCAGCGAGCAGCCGTGCGGCCAAGGCCACCAGCGCGGGCTACAGGCCGATCGCCAGGTCTGGGCGGCCTCGCAGGTGGGTGCGCTCGTTGACGGACAGCACGCTGCGGTGGCCGTGGCTGGACGCAAAGACTCGTGTGACCGACGTGTAGTCGACGTCGAACTTCAAGAAGGTGTCCGCTTCGAATCCGAGGCAGCGCGCCAGGTACGCATTCACCACGCCGCCGTGGCACGCCAGCGCCACCCGCTGGCTGCGGTGGTCGGCCACGATCCGGTCCACCGCCTCGTTGACCGTGGCGATGAACTGAGCCGAGCGCTCTGCGTCGCTGAACGAGCCGGTTGCCAGCTCGTCCCATCGCTCCCGGTCGGTTTCCTTCAACACCTCCATCGGGACATAGGCGGGGGAGTCACGGTCGAATTCGCTCAGCCCGTCGCGCACCGTCGGCTGCAGGCCGGTGGCGTCGCTGATCGCTTGGGCCGTCTGCAGCGCCCGCCGCATCGGGCTGCCGTACAGGGCGTCGATGCCCATCTCGGCGAGCCACCCGGCGACCGCAGCGGCCTGCTGACGGCCGATCTCCGACAGCGGCGGATCAGCGGGCTGACCGTCGTGTCGCACGACACGTTCTGGCTGGCCGTGGCGGACGAAGACGAGTTCCACGGCGGGTGACCCTAGATGGCGAAATCCATGGCTGGCTGCCTTGACGAGAGCGGTACCGTGGTAGCACATGGCAAGACGGACCAAGATCATCGCCAGCGTCGGGCCAGCCTGCAACGACGAGGCGACCATGACGGCCATGATCGAAGCGGGCGTCGACGTCTGGCGTCTCGGGCTCGCCCACGGCACGCTTGACGAGCAGGTCGAGACGTTCCGGCGGCTGCGTACTGTCTCAAAGGACTCGGGCCGGCATATCGGGATCCTCGTGGACCTGCCGGGCCCCAAGGTGCGCTGCAAGCCGTTCCCCGAAGGCGGCTGCGACGTCACCGAAGACGCCGTGCTCTCGCTCGCGATCGACGGCGACGCCAGCACGGCCGACCGGCTCGTCGTCGATTACGAGGGCCTGCTCACCGACGTGGGACCTGGCGACCGGCTGTCGTTCGGCGACGGCAACGTGGTGCTGGTGGTGGAGGACCGTGCCTCCAATGCCCTCAAGACCCGCGTTTTGCATGGCGGGCATCTCGAAGGCCGGCCGGGCCTCCATGTCGACTCGTCCAAGCTGCGCATGAGCACGCCCACACAGCAGGATCTGAAGCTGGCCGACGCGTTCATCGATCTGGGCACCGACATGGTCGCGCTGTCCTTCGTCCGCTCCGCACACGACATGCGACGCTTGGGCGTCGAACCTCACCCACGCGGTCCGCTGCTGGTCGCCAAGATCGAGACCAATGCAGCCGTGGAGAACCTTGACGGGATCATCGAGGCCTCATCAGCAGTCATGGTGGCGCGTGGCGACCTGGGCGCGGAGTGCGACATCGAGGAATTGCCGCACTTGCAGAAGCGGATCATCGAGGCCTGTGTCGCGCATGGCCGGCCGGCCATCACCGCGACACAGATGCTGGAATCGCTGCTGCACTCGCCGGTGCCGACACGGGCGGAGGCCTCCGATATCGCAAACGCAGTGTTCGACGGCACGTCCGCTGTGATGCTGAGCGGCGAGACGGCCATCGGCCACGATCCCGTGAACGCCGTGCGCACCATGGCTCGCATCACCGAGCGAGCTGACGAGCGCTTCGACTACGAGGCGTGGTGGAACCGGCTGCTGTCGGTGCGCAGGCTGGATGAACGTGCTGCCGACTACCTGCGGGTGACTGACGGCATCACCCAATCGGCGTCGAGGCTGGCGACCGAGCTGGGTGCACAGGCCATCATCTGCCTGAGCCGCTCGGGGTTCACTGCCCGCAGCATGGCCCGGTTCCGCCCGTCGATGCCGCTGCTGGGCCTGACGCCCGAGCCTCGCACCGCGATGCAGCTCTCGCTTTCTTGGGGGACGCGCCCGCTGGTCTTCGGCGAACGCCTCACCCCGGCCGAGTCGGCACTTGAGGCGGTGCACGCGGCGGCACGCACCGGCGTGGTGCGAAGCGGCGACATGGTGGTGGTGGTGTCGGGCTCGAGCCCTGAGTCGCACGCCACCGACAACCTGCGCGCCATGCGCGTGCCCTGACGGAAGCTGAGCCGATAGGCGTCAACCTGTGTCGATGTCGATATCGACGTCGATGCGGGAGGGGTCGATGCGGTCAGGCCCGCACAAGGGGATCTGGGGCACCTGCACCGGGCGACCGAAGACCTCGCAAGAGCAGGTCTCCTGGCAGTCCCGCAGCCCCGACCACTGCACGGCCAGCACTGCTGCTCCGCCCACCAGCACAGCAGAGATGAGCACGGCCAGCACCAGCCGGCGTATCAACCGGAGCGCAACGAAGGCCGCCACGGCCAATGCGGCGATCCCGCCGACCAGAGCGATGCTCAAGCGGTCGGCATCGAGCCATTCGGGCAGCACTCCAACAGAGAGTACGCAGCGCCCCCGCGGTGCCCGGGGATCGCTCCCGAGCCCACGGCAAGGCGCTCAGTAGAGTCCAAGTGGCTGATACGACGCTTCCCGAGGTTCCACGCATGGCGGCCACACCTATAGATCTGCGTCCGGGCGGCTTGCCCGAGACGGTGCTGGATCCGGCCCCTCCGGCCGCCATTGCGGCATGGGAAGCGGCGATGGCTCTCGGAGCGGCTGAACAGGGTGCTGCGCTAGCGGAGGTGGCAGCCCGCTGGCCGCGGCTGCTGGAGGCCTGGGCGGAACTGGGGCGCTGGGCGGCGAGCGAGGGCCGCCACATCGAGGCGTACGCCTACTGCAGGGTGGGATACCACCGGGGACTTGACGCGCTGCGCGCCGCCGGCTGGCGGGGGAGCGGCTACGTCCGCTGGGCGGAGCACACCAACACTGGCTTCCTGTGGTCGCTGCTGGGCCTGGGCCGGTGCGCAGCTGCCATCGGCGAACACGACGAGGCAGACCGGTGTGCTGGTTTCCTGATGCAGCTCGACCCCGGAGGCGAGCCGTCCACGGGTGAGTGGCCGCAGGCGTGAAGCCCGCCGGCATCGTGCTGTGCGGCGGCGCATCCACGCGCATGGGCAGCGACAAGGCCGGCCTCGAACTGGCGGGCCGGCCGCTGGCCTTGTGGGTCGCCGATGCGCTCTCGGCCGCGGGAGCAGACCCTGTCGTGGCGCAGGGCGGCAGTCCGCCGCCGCCGCTCGTGGCCGAACCCGACAGCTCGCCGCGAGCCGGGCCTCTCTCGGCCCTGATCGATGCGCTGGAGCGCCACGGCGATGTGCTCGTCTGTCCAACCGACGTGCCGACGGTGCCTGCTGAGCTGCTTGCCACCCTGGTTGAGCGCGCTCGCAGCACAGCCGCGCCGGTGGTGCTGGCTCACAGCGACCGCCCCGAGCCCCTCATCGGCCACTATGCCCGCGAGTCGCTCTCGATGCTGAGGGCAGGGCTGCAGGCCGGTGCGCGAGGGCCGAAGGAAGCCTTCGACATCGAGAGCGTCCCGACCGTGCCGGTGAACCCGTTCGATGTGCTGAACGTGAACACGCCTGCCGATCTCGCTGCAGCCGAAGCAGCATTGGCGGCTCGTGAAGCGGCCCAGCCGGGAGCGGGCTGACGCGCATGGCACCCTCGCGTGACCGACCTCGCCGCAGCTCGTCTCGCCACGAATCGTCTCGCAGCGATCGGCGCCGCAGCGACTCGTCTCGCCGGGATGCATCACCGTACGAGTGGGTGGACACGCAAGCGGATCTCGACGCTCTGGTCGTCGATCTGCTGGCGGCCGACTGCGTGGCCGTGGACACCGAGTTTCACCGTGAGCGCAGCTACAGACCGCAGTTGGCGCTGGTGCAGATTGCGTTCGGCGAGCGGATCGCGCTCATCGATCCCACCACCACCGATGTCGCAGTGCTGGGGGCTGTGCTGGCGGCCGATGTCCTAGTGGTCATGCACGCGTGCGCGCAGGACATCGAGGTGCTGTCCCAGGAGTGCGACGCCATCCCGTCGAAGCTCTTCGACACACAGGTGGCCGCTGGCTTTCTGGGCATGAGCACACCGTCGCTGGCGGCGCTGACCGACCGCCTGCTCGGTGTTCGGCTGGCCAAGGGCAACCGCCTGACCGACTGGTTCGAGCGGCCGCTGCGACCGGCTCAGCAGCGCTACGCAGCCGACGACGTGGCGTACCTGATCCCCCTGCTCGACGAGTTGCGCTCCCGCCTGACGGCGCGGGATCGCTGGCAATGGGCGCTCGACGAGTGCGAGCAGTGGCGCCGACCTCCCGGTCCGCCGCCGGATCCTGCCCAAGCGTGGACCCGGATCAAGGGGGCACGCCAGTTGCGCGGGCCCCAGCGAGCGGTCGCGTACCGGCTGGCCGCCTGGCGCGAGCGAACGGCCAGCGAGCGGGACATCCCGGTGCGCTTCGTGCTGTCGGACATGGCGCTGCTGTCGATCGCTCAGCGTCGCCCCCGCAGCATCGATGACCTCGGCGGCTTGCGGGGGGTGGACAGCGGCCAGTTCCGCGGCGCGGCTGGCGACCGGATCATGGCTGAGGTGCAGCGCGGTCTCGACATGGCGCCAGGCGACATCCCAGCCAGTGCGCTGCCGGCGGGGCCCAACGTGGATGCGGCACTGCAGCCGGCCGTTCCCCTCGTGGGCGCCTGGGTCGACGAGGTGGCACGCACCGAGGGCATCGATCGCAGCCTGCTGGCGACCCGTTCGGACATCGCCGCGCTGCTCGCGGGCGATCCGGCCTCGAAGCTGAGCTCGGGCTGGAGGGCCGAAGTGGTGGGCGACGGGATCAGGTCGCTGCTGGCTGGCGAGGCCGCACTTGCGTTCGATCCGTCGGCCGGCCTGCAGCTCGAGTCGCGGCCCCGCAAGGTGCCTGAACAGTGCGAATGACACGCAGCCCAATGACACGCAGCATCGCGCCCCAAACGGTAGGGTGGCAGGGCACTTCGTAGAACACAGATGCCCTCTCCGGCGCGGATGGGGGCATATCCGGATGCAGGCAAGCGAGGCCTCGCAGTCGAGCACGAGGAGCCAGCCGGTGAAGAAGGGTCGACATCGCCGCTATGAGGAGGCGCGCAAGTTCCAGCGGGCCACGGCGGAGCGGTTCACCATCGAGGACTACGACTTCGACAACTCCGACCGTTTCGGGGTGGAGTTCGACGACGAGGAATCGGCGCCCGACGATCAGTACGGTCACCTTGCCGACAAGTACGACGACTATTCGGATCTCGAGGCCAAGTACGCCGATTTCGATGCCGACGCCGACCCTGAGTCCGACGCCAACACCGGGGCCCCCCAGCGCGAGAGCGCTTAGCTAGCCGCTAGCGCGGCGGACGGCTGGGTGGGGGAGCAGTTGGGTCGAGGCTGTGCGCTGGTCGAGTTGGGTGCGCAGCTCGGCGTAGATCGTCGGCCCGCAGATCGCCGTCAGCTCGTCGCAGAGCGCCCTGAACACAGGCTCGCTGCCGACGTGGGCCTGGGCCGCCGACGTGCACCACCAGGCGACGTCGGTGTCGGGGCCGCCCCAGTCGCGCAGCTCCCACTCCCGCACCATCGTGTAGACGTGGCCGGTGACGGTCTCATGGTCTTCGCGGCGCAGCGGTGCCTGCCAGCAGATCTCGGGCTTCGTGTCCATGGGCCGCCGGCCGGTGCGCTCAGCCAGCAGGTGGAATGCGCAGCCCGCGCCCGCGGGGTGGTCAGCCCGGTTCGCGAACACGCACGCACCGTCGACTACCTGGGTGCGCCACCAGCCCTCGCTGTCCTGCCAGAGCGCCTCTGCGGGGTCGCGGCGGTGCTGCCAGAGCTCGGCGTCGAGCTCGGCGATCATCTGCCGGACGTGCGCGAGGTCGTCGTCGCCGTTGAGATAGGCGCCATGGGTGCAGCAGCCCAGCTCCAGCTCGGGGGCCGGGTCGCCGTCGATGCCGGGGCAGCCGGCGCCGTAGATGCACGTCCAGGCGCTGGCGAGGAACGTCACATCGAACAGCCATGTGCGATGTTCGAGCGGATCTTCCAGCGACAGCCACTCCCGAGAGTCGTCGCCCAAGCTCCAGCCATCGGGACCCACGCCGATATCAGAAGCCATCCGCGCCGAGCCTACGGTACGGTCGGGGCGTGATTTCTGAGGACGACGCGGCTGATGCGGCCCTGCTTGCTGACCTGCGTGGCGTGCTCGGCGACCGTGCACGCGACAACGACTTCGAGCGGGGTTTGTACAGCCGGGACGGCTCGATCGAGGGCAGCCCGCCGGCGATCGTGTGCCTGCCCGAGTCGGCCGCCGAAGTCGCCCGGATCGTGCGTGTCTGCCGTCGTCACAGCCGGCCGTTCCTGGCGCGAGGCTCAGGCACCGGCCTAGCCGGGGGCGCAGTGCCCGTCGGCAGGCCGGTGGTGATTGCCACGGCGAAGATGGATCGCATCATCGAGGTTGACATCGACAACCGGGTGGCATGGGTTGAGCCCGGTGTGCTGAACCTGGATCTGTCGCGAGCATTGACGCCGCAGGGCTTTCACTTTGCCCCCGATCCTTCGAGCCAGCAGGTCTGCTCGATCGGCGGGAACATCGCCAACAACTCCGGCGGGCCGCACTGCTTGGCGTACGGCGTGACCACGGCGCACATCGCGGCGCTCGAGGTGGTGCTTCCCTCCGGCGACACCGCCATCTTGGGCGGTGTGGAGGCGGAGCCGGCGGGATTCGACCTGCGCGGACTGTTCGTGGGTTCCGAAGGCACCATGGGCATCGCCACCAAGGCCGCAGTGCGGCTGACGCCGAACGCGCCTGCTGTGCGGACGCTGCTGCTCGACTTCGACGATGTCAGCGAAGGCTCGGCGGCCGTCAGTGCCATCATCGCCGCAGGGCTGGTGCCCTCGGCCCTGGAAATGATGGACAAGCGCGCCATCGAGATCGTGGAGGCGTTCGCCCACGCCGGCTACCCGACCGGGGCCGCGGCGGTACTGCTAGTGGAGCTCGACGGTCTGCCGGGCGGAGTCGACGCCGGTGTGGAGATCGTGCGCGAGGTGGCGCTGAAGCATCACGTCGGCCACGTGCGTGTCGCGGCCGACGACGAGGAGCGGGCGCTGCTGTGGAAGGGACGCAAGAACGCCTTCGGTGCCGTCGCCCGGATCAAGCCCGATTACTACCTCCACGACACGGTCGTGCCCCGTTCGAAGCTCACCGAGGTGCTCGAGAAGGTGTACCGGATCGCTGATGCGTACGGGCTGATCGCCGTCAACGTCTTCCACGCCGGCGACGGGAACCTGCATCCGATCCTGGCGTTCGATCGGCGTGAACCCGGTGTGGACGAGCGGGTGAAGGCAGCGGGCCGTGACATCGTTGCTGCTTCCATCGAAGCCGGCGGTGTGCTCAGCGGCGAGCACGGCATCGGATTGGAGAAGCGCGACTACATGGGGATGCTGTTCAGCGCCCACGACATGTACACCCAGGACGTGGTGCGGGAGACGTTCGATCCCGACGGCCTCGCCAACCCCCTCAAGATCATCCCGACCGGCTCACGTTGCAGTGATTCGTTCCATCAGCACGTGCCCGAAGGTGCCTGGGTGTGAGTTCGCAGCCCAGCAGCGCCGGCTCGCCGCCGGCAGCAGCGAGCACCGGGTCGGCCGATACCGGGGCCAGCCTGGCTGCGAACATTGCAGCGGAGGTGACTGCGTTTGCCGGCGAAGTCGGCATCAGCGATCCGGTCACGGTGGTGGGTGCCCAAACTCATTGGGACGTCGGCGGCGTCCCGCTTGCGGGGACGCGTGAGGTCCGATCACCTGCGGGCGTGTGGGAACACGAGCCGTCGGAGATGACGGTTCGCTGCGGTGCCGGCACGACGGTGGCCCAGCTGGCGGCGCATCTCGCTCAAACCGGCCAGATGGTGCCGCTCGACCCTGCCGATGACGCGGCGACCGTGGGCGGGGTGCTGGCTTGCGGTTTCAGCGGACACCGGAGGCTTCGTTACGGGCATGTGCGCGATCTCGTGCTGCAGACCCGTCACGTTGACGCCACCGGCAAGGTCGTCACTGCGGGCGGCCCCACGGTGAAGAACGTCTCCGGGTATGACTTGGCCCGCCTGCTGGTGGGCTCGCTGGGAACGCTCGGTCTGCTGGCCGAGGTGATACTGCGGACCTTGCCGGTGCCGCCTGCCGCGCAATGGCTGGAGGGCGACGGCGATCCCTTTGTGGCGCTCGACCTGTTGTACCGGCCCAGCAGCATCCTGTGGAACGGATCGCACGCCTGGATCCTGCTGGAGGGTGATGCAGCCGATGTCGCTGCAGAGACTGCCAAGGTCGAGCCGCTGGGCTTCTGTGTCACCAATGGCGGGCCGCCGATCCCCGCCGCCGGGCGCGAGTCGATGCGGCCCTCGGACCTGCGAGCGCTCGCCGGCAGGCCGGGCGGGTGGATTGCCGAGGTCGGCATCGGTCTGGTGCATCGGCACGAACCAGTGCCCGCTGCACCGGTCGCGCCGGCCAATGCTGTGCTGATGGACCAGCTCAAACAACGGTTGGATCCCGACAACCGGCTCAATCCCGGCCGGAGGGCATGGTGAGTTCTTCTGACTCCTTCCCGCTGCAGCTCGATATCGACAGCGACACGCTCGCTTCGTGTGTGGCGTGCGGCATGTGCCTGCCGCACTGCCCGACCTACCGCGTGACCGGTGAGGAATCGGCATCGCCGCGGGGGCGTATTGCCATGATGCGCGATGCCGCCGAGCGGGGCGAGGCCGATGCAGCGTTTGTGGAGTTCATGGACGCCTGCATCCAGTGCCGCGGCTGTGAGACAGCATGTCCGGCGGGCGTGCACTACGGGCACATGATGGAGGCCACCCGTGAGGCGTTGGCATCCCAGACCAGCTACCAGCCTCGCCTGCGGCGGCTCGCTTACCGTGCATTGGGCATGCCCCGGTTGCTCGGGTTCGGATCCCGCCTGCTGGGTCTGTCTCAGCGGCTCGGCCTGATACGCCTGTTGAGCCTCTTGGGCCGTGCACGCCCGTTTCGCCAACTCGGTGCCATGACCGCCTCGCTGCCGCGTGTGCCGGTGCGCCAGGCACCGCTCACCGCCAGCGGCGACGATGTCTGGCTGTTCACCGGATGCGTCATGGACGCGTGGATGCGCGACACCCACCGGGCCGTGCAGGCCGTGATCGAGGCAACCGGTGCCGGCGTCGCTTTGCCGCCGGCGGAGGCCACCTGCTGCGGCTCGCTGCACCTCCACGCGGGCTTGGCCTCCGACACCCGGCGACTCGCTCACCGGGTGATGGCGGCGCTGCCCGGTGAGGCTCCGATCCTGATCGACTCGGCTGGCTGCGGCGCCACGATGAAGGAATACGGTCACCTACTGGGCACCGAAGAGGCCCACCAGTTCGCTGGACGCGTGCAGGATGTGCACGAATGGCTGGCAGAGCGGATCGACGACCTGCCGGAGGGCGCGGCGACCTCACCGGATGCCGACGGTCCGAGCGCCAGTGACGCGATGGCCAGCGACGCGACGCCGCGGGAGCGGGTAGCAGTGCAGGATCCGTGTCACCTGCGTCACGTACAGCAGGCGCATCTGCCAGTGCGCGCTGTGCTCGGGCGGTATGTCGAGATTGCGGAGCTTGACGACGAGGGCCTGTGCTGCGGCGCAGGCGGCGCCTATTCCCAGCAGCACCCCGAGGTCGCCGGAGCAGTACGGGAGCGCAAGTTGGCCGCCATCGAGCGCACTGGTGTGAGCGTTGTCGCCAGCGCAAACCCCGGATGCACGCTGCACCTGCGAGCGGTGGGCCTCGACGTCCGCCACCCGCTCGAGATCGTGGCCGAGCACCTGGATGGCGGCACGCAGGCATGAATGACGAGATCGCTGAGCTGGCAGACCGTCTCGACGACACAGCCGAACGACTCGCCGAGCTCAGCATCGAGCTGCTGCAGGGCGCCCTCGCCGATGCCGACACCAGCGACCAACGCGCCCGGCTCGAACGAAGCGTCACGCGGGCTCGTCGTGCCACGATCAAGGCCGCCTCGATCCTGCGAGAGTCGATGGGAGCGTCAGAGGCGTTCGACGACTAGCGGCTGATGAGCGGCCCTGACCGAGCAGGCCGCTCAGTTGCCGCTCGAGATGCGGTAGAGCTCGCCGATGAGGTCGTCGTACTGGCCGATGGCCAAGGCCACGGCGTAGGCCGCGCCGACCAGGGCGCCGGCGATGGCGAACGGCAGCCGGTCCAGCAGCCTGCCGACAGCCGGCACCGCATAGGGAGCCGTGGCAATGAGCAGCAGCGGCAGCAAGACGCCGACCATGTAGATGAACATCAGCCCGAGCGTGCGTGGGCCGGCAGTGGAGGCGTCATTGAGGATGTCGCCGAGGAGTTCGCCGACGCAAGGCCGCCACAGCCAGCCTGCCAACGCGCCGCCCACGAGGCCTGCGCCGGTGGCGAGCGGCGACGAATGGCCAGGCGCCCGCCATGCCGCCGAGTAGGTGCCGGCGGCGACGACGCCGGCGATCACCACGGCTGCACCTCGCGCCGAGACCCACCAGTGCCCGGCTGCCTGCGCCCAGGCCAGGAACGCAGCGCCTGCGGTGTAGTACAGCGCCACTGTGAGACGCGCCCTGCGGGCAACGAACACCAGCGCCAGCCCCGGCACCAGGGCCGTGAGCGTGCAGGCCCACGTGATCACCCCGATGCCCTCGGTGAGGGTGTCGAAAATGGTGCTCATGGCCGCTGGCCCGCCGGTCAGGCCTCAGCGAGGAGTCGCTCGACGGTTGCGTAGAGCTCCCGGTAGGTGTGCGCACCGTCGCCGCGGCGATCGAAGCGGATCTGGTTGTCGCTGTCGATGACATAGACGCGGGGCCAGTAACCGGTGGGGCCTTCCTGCCAGACGTGGAAGTTGTACTTGGTGGTGTCGAGAGCGATCGGCCAGACCACGCCGAGTTCGGCAGCGGCCTCGATGATGTTGTCGACATCGGCCTCGTAGCCGAATTCGGGGGAGTGGACCCCCACGACCTCCACGCCTCGATCCCGGAAGTCCGCGTGTAGTTGGGCCAACGCGTCGAGCGTCTTCTTGCAGTTCCGGCAGCCGAACGTCCAGAACTGCACCACCGTGATCTCGTTGTCTGCCCGGATCTCCTCCAGAGATGTGGCCCCGGTGTTCAGCCAGCCGTCGAGCTTGCTGAGTGTGAAGGCGGTGCCAAGCACCGGAATCGGCTCGGGCGCCTCGGTCGTTGTCGTCGGCACCGGAGCGGCAGTCGTCGCTGTCACCGGCTCCGGCGGAGCAGCCTCAACTGTTGCCGTCGTCGGCGGTGCCTCGCTCGGCGCGGTCTGCGATGTCGCGGACTGCGCGTTGACGGCCTCGGCGACGCCCGAGCCGTCGTCGGGCGCGTCGACGGCGGTCCACACGATGAGCGCGACGCCCACGAGCAGCACACCGGCTGCCACATAGCGCCCAAGAGAAGCCTTCATCTCACCGCGCAGCGTACGCCCCACCCAGCACCCGCAGGAATCGGGCGCGAGCAGTTGCTCGACGTGACTGCTGTGCCTGATGCGCAGTCGCTAGACGCGACTGCCGAGCGATTCGAGCGGGATGAGCTTGCGGTCGGTGGCGTTGTCGGTGGGCCGCAGGATGCGGCTGCGCACCTCGGGGGCACCGTCGGCGTCCTGGTAGCCGGTGAGACGCTGGCGAGTGCGACGCCCGAGGGGTTCTGCGATATAGCGGAAGTCCTGCTCGGTGAGCCCCTGGCCATGCTGCGCGCCCGCAGCACGCGAGATGTTCTCGTCCATGAGCGTTCCGCCCATGTCGTTGGCGCCCGCCCGCAGGATCTGCCGGGCTCCCGGCGGTCCGATCTTCACCCACGACACCTGGATGTTGTCGATGAGCCCCCGGTAGGCAATCCGCGGCACGGCATGCATCAGCAGCGTCTCACGGAAGGTGGGGCCCCGCCGGGCGCCCTTGCGCAGGTAGATCGGGCTGGCCATGTGCACGAACGGCAGCGGCACCCACTCGGTGAACCCGCCCGTGCGCTTCTGCAGCTCGCGGGTGGCCACGATGTGATTCGCCCAGCTCTCCGGATGCTCGATCGATCCGAACATGATCGTGATGTTCGAGTGCAGGCCCACGGCATGAGCCGCCTCGTGGCATTCGAGCCACTCGGCAGTGTTGATCTTGTCTGGGCACAGCACCGCCCGCACCGAGTCGTCGAGGATCTCTGCAGCAGTGCCCGGCAGCGACTTCAACCCCGCTTCCTTGAGCCGCATCAGGTAATCGACGAGCGACTCGCCGAGCCGCTTGGCCCCCTCGATGACCTCGAGGGCCGTGAACCCGTGCAGGTGCATGTCGGGCACAACATCGTGG
This sequence comes from Acidimicrobiales bacterium, assembly GCA_009843525.1. Lineage (GTDB taxonomy): Bacteria > Actinomycetota > Acidimicrobiia > Acidimicrobiales > Poriferisodalaceae > Poriferisodalis > Poriferisodalis multihospitum. Next base: position 65,145 of record VYDH01000036.1, read on the forward strand.
ATGGCCCGGCAGACGTCGATGTAGTAATCGCCGTCGAAGCTGGGGTGGATGCCGCCCTGCAGCGTCACCTCGGTGGCGCCCAGCTCGGCGGCCTCGATCACCCGTTCCTGGATGTCGGCCAGCGTCAGCATGTAGGGCGTGCCGCGCAGGTTCAGCGACAGAGGTCCCTTGGAGAAGCCGCAGAACTTGCACTTGAACGTGCAGACGTTCGTGTAGTTGATGTTGCGGTTGTGCACCCAGGTCACGATGTCGCCGACGGCTTCGCGGCGCAGCTCGTCGGCCACCTCGCCGACGGCGACCACCTCGGGTCCGCGTGCGGAGAACAGGGTGACGATCTCTTCATGGCCGACTTGTTGGCCGGCCATCACCCCGTCGAGCACCTCGCGCACAGCCCCGCGGGCATGCGAGGGGCCGCCCATGATGTTCGTGGGGAGGTGACCGGCGCCGCCTGAGTACCACTGGGTGGAGTTCTCGTCGGCCACCAGCACATCTGCGCCGGAGCCGGCGTTGAGGTTCTCCATGGTGCGTTCGGGCATCTGGCCGCCGGGGTCGTCACGGCCGAGGCCTTCGGCGTCGGAGCGATCCATCACCGGGAACCGGTTGGTCTCGGCCAGCCAGCGCTCGGGCTGCAGCGCGAATTCCGGGTAGATCGTGAGCCGGGGAGCGAGGGTGAATTCCCGCGCTTCGGTGACTTCCCGCAGGCGATCGAGCGCCGGCCACGGGCGCTCGGGGTTGACGTGGTCGGCTGTGATCGGCGAGACGCCGCCCCAGTCGTCGATGCCGCATTCCAAGAGCCCACCAAAGTCCTCGGTGAGGTTCGGCGGAGCCTGCAGGTGAATGTCGGCAGGCAGGATCAGCCGTGCCAGCGCGATGGCCTGCGCGTATTCGTCGGGCGGGCACGCAGGCATGTTGTGCATCGACGTGCCCGCCTTGGGCAGGAAGTTCTGCACGATCACTTCCTGGATGTGACCCCAGCGAGCGTGGCTGGCGGCGATGGCCTCGAGCGCCGCAAGCCGGTCAGCGAGCGACTCGCCGATGCCCACGAGGATCCCGGTGGTGTACGGAATGGCCCCCTCGCCGGCGGCTTCGAGCGTGGCGAGCCGCCGAGCCGGTTCCTTGTCGGGCGATCCCCGGTGGCAGTCGAGGTGGGGGTTCAGCGACTCCAGCATCATCCCCTGGCTGGGCGACACCTCGCGCAGCGCCGCCAGCTCGCTCGCGGTCATGGCGCCCGGGTTGGCATGGGGGAGCAGCCCGGTCTCGTCGCGCACGAGACGGCACATCTCGACCAGGTAGTGGACGGTGGAGTCCCAGCCGTGCTCGGCAAGCCAGTCCGCCGCTGCGGGGTAGCGCAGCTCGGGGCGCTCGCCCAGGGTGAACAGCGCCTCGTGGCAGCCCGCCCGGGCACCGCTGGCGGCGATCTCCAACACCTGCTCGGGGGTCAGGTACGGCGAGTCGAGCCGGGCGGGAGGCTGTGCGAACGTGCAGTAGCCGCACTTGTCGCGGCACAGCATGGTCAGCGGGATGAACACTTTCGGGCTGTAGGTCACCCGCGTGCCGAACGCCTGGTCGCGCACGGCCGCTGCCTGCTCGGCAAGCTCGCCGAGCGGCAGCGCAGCCAGTGCCAGCGATGCCGCCGAGGGCTGCGGGGCCACGGCAGCGCCGTTGGGCGACGCGCCGTTGGCCGCCGGATCGTCCACGCCACGCGACGGTTCGATGATGGTCACAGGGCCCCTCCGTTCGTGGGCTGCTGTTGAAAGGCAGTGGCGGCAGCGGCGACCTCGTGGCCGCTCAGCCCCTCGGGGGGCGCTTGGTCGCGAAGCGACGCGTCGCTGCGGCTGGACCGGCTGCGGATGCGAGTGGGGCTCACCGGCTCGTCGCAGGCGGGGCACCGGGTAGCGATCTCCAGCGGTGTCCCGCAGTCGGCGTGCACCAGCACGGTGGGCGCATCGCCGTCGTGGCACCAGCGGTCGCCCCAGGCCATCAGCGCGAGCAGGCTGTTCGACAGGTCGAGGCCCTTGGCAGTCAGGACGTAGTCGTGCCGGACCGGTCGGTGCTGGTAAGGCTCCTTGGCGACAACGCCTGCGTCTACGAGACGGCCGAGCCGGTCGGCGAGCATGTTGCGAGCGATGCCGAGGTCGTGCTGCATGGCGCTGAAGCGGCGCACGCCGCGGAACAGGTCACGCAGGATGAGCAGCGTCCAGCGGTCGCCCACGATGTCGAGGGTCGCCTGGATGGAGCAGCTCGGCTGGCCCGTGACCGTCTTCACGGCCGCGCACACTACGGCAGTCAGTTTCGGTTTGCAACCGACCCGCCCAGCTTGCGCGATTCAGGCGAGCGCGTCTGCCTGGCGAGCCGTCAGGCGATTGAATCGGCCTTCGTCTGCAGCGACACCAGCAGCTCGTCGAAGCTCTTCGTGAATGCGGCGACGCCTTGCGCCTCGAGCGTGTCGGCGACGCCGTTGAGATCGATGCCGTGCTCCTGGACGGCATCAAGCACGTAGCTGGCCGCGGACTGGTCGGCGTCGACGGTGCGACGCAGCTTGCCGTGATCGCAGAAGGCCGCCAGGGTGTCGTCGGGCATGGTGTTGACGGTGTGCGGGCCGATGAGCTCGTCGACATACAGCGTGTCGGGATAGGCCGGGTTCTTCGTGCTGGTTGACGCCCACAGCGGACGCTGCACTTGGGCCCCGAGCGCTGCGAGGCGTTCCCAGCGCGGCCCGCTGAAGATCTCGCCGAAGCGACCGTAGGCGGCCTGCGCCTGCGCCACGGCGGTGCGCCCTCGCAGGCCCAACGCGCTGGGTGTGCCCACCGAGTCGAGCCGGCGGTCGACCTCGGTGTCGGTGCGGCTCACGAAGAACGAGGCCACGCTGGCCACGCCCGCCAGGTCCGCGGCGCCGGATGCGACTCGATCCTCGAGCCCGCTCAGGTAGGCCTCGGCCACCTGCTCGTAGCGAGCCACCGAGAAGATGAGTGTCACGTTGATGCTGCGGCCCTCGGCGATCATCTGGCGAATGGCGCCGAGACCTTCGAGCGTGCCGGGAATCTTCACCATCAGGTTCGGTCGTGCGATGGCCTCGTGCAGATCCCGGGCAGCTTGGGTGGTGGCCGCCTGGTCGTGCGCGAGCGACGGGTCCACCTCGACTGACACGAATCCGTCGGTGCCGCCCGATGCCTCGTGCACCCCTTCGAGCGCCCTCAGGGCGCCCCGGATGTCGCTGGTGACCAGTTGCCAGTAGGCGTCATCAACAGAAGTGCCGCCGCACACGAGGTCGCCGAACTGCTCGTCGTAGTCAGGCGACGACTCGATGGCCTTCTGGAAGATCGACGGGTTTGACGTGAGGCCGCGGATGCCCTGTTCGACCCAGGCGTCCAGCTCGCCACCGGTGATCCAGCCCCGGCGGAGATTGTCGAGCCACGGACTCTGCCCGCACTCGGAGTACAGCCCCTGTAAGCGCCCGTTCATAGTGCTGCCGTTGCCGCCGTCGGTCATCAAGATCTTCCTGTGCGCGTGCCTGCTCAGGTTCTACAGCAGCGCGCGGGCTGCGTCGGCGATGGCCGGTGCGGTGAAGCCGAAATGGTCCATGAGGTGGCCACCCGGCGCGCTCGCGCCGAACCGATTCATCGTGACGGTGGCATCTGCGTAGCGGTCCCAGCCCATCGCCGAGCCCGCTTCCACGCCGAGCACCGGCACGCCCTGCGGGAACACAGCGGCTCGATACTCAGCGTCTTGGGCCTCGAAGAGATCCCAGCTCGGCATTGACACCACCGAGCTGGCGATGCCGTCAGCAGCGAGCAGTGCGGCCGCGGCTGTGCAGCACTGCACCTCGCTGCCGGTGCCCGCCAAGATCACCGCCGGCGCCGGGGTGTCGATCAGCACGTAGGCGCCTAGGGCGACCTGCGATGGGCGGTCGGTGCCATCGAGCACGGGGACGTTCTGGCGTGTCAGCACCAGCGCGGTCGGGCCGGCTCGCTCGACCGCGATCTGCCACGCCTGAGACGTCTCGTTGGCGTCGGCGGGCCTGATCACGCACAGGCCCGGGATCGCCCGCAGCGATGCGACGTGCTCGACCGGCTGGTGGGTCGGCCCGTCCTCGCCCACGCCGATCGAGTCATGCGTCCAGACGAAAACAGTCTTCGCGCCGCTCAGGGCCGCCAGCCGCACAGCGGGCCGCATGTAGTCGCTGAAGACTAGGAACGTGCCGACTGCCGGCAGCACGCCGCCGTGCAGCGCCATGCCGTTGGCCACTGCACCCATGGCGTGTTCGCGGACGCCGAAGTAGAGCTTGCGCCCGCCCGGATTGGTGGCCGACAGCACCTCGGCGGCCACGTTGGTGCCGGTGTTGCCGGTCAGGTCGGCGCCGCCGCTGATGAGGGCGGGCACGGTGTCGAGCGACGCGTCGAGCACCCGATTGGCGGCGACCCGGGTGGCCATCTGGGTGCCGGCCTCGAAGGTCGGAAGATCTGACATCTCGCCGTTCACTGCGCCGGCCGACCACAGCGCGTCGAGCCAGCCGCGATCGTGGCCGCTGGCCGCGAGCCGAGCCTCCCATTCGACGCGCTCGGTTGCGCCATGTGCACCGGCTGACCGGTATGCCTGCACTACGTCGTCGTCGAGGGCGAACGTCGCTTCGGGGTCCATGCCCATCGCCTGCTTGGCCGCAGCGATTTCGTCCGCGTCGGTGATCGCGCCATGCGCGGCTGAGGTGTCGGCCGCCGTCGGCATCGGGTAGCCGATGTGGCTGCGGACGATGATCATCGAGGGACGATCGCTGACCAGCGTGGCCTCGCGCAGCGCCTGCTCGAGAGTGGCGGTGTCTTCAGCGGCCTCGCCGAGGTCGGCAACGTGCCAGCCGTACGCCTCGAAGCGACGGGCGGCGTCGTCGCTGAGCGCCAGTTCGGTGCTGCCGTCGATCGTGATGTGGTTGTCGTCGTAGACGGCAACTAGGCGGCCGAGCTGCTGGTGGCCGGCAAGCGATGCCGCCTCGTGGCTGATGCCCTCCATCAGATCGCCGTCGCTGACGATCACGAACGTGCGATGGTCCACCAAGTCCGCACCCAAGCGGGAGCGCAGGCCGCGCTCCGCCATCGCCATGCCGACGGCGTTGGCAAAGCCCTGCCCCAATGGGCCGGTGGTGACCTCCACTCCTGGCGTGAGGCCGTATTCGGGGTGGCCGGGCGTGATCGATCCGAGCTGGCGGAAGTCTCGGATGTCATCGAGCGTGACGCCGTAGCCCACTAGGTGCGCCATGGCGTAGACGAGCATCGAGGCGTGGCCGGCCGACAGGATGAACCGGTCGCGGTCGGGCCAATCTGGTGCTGCGGCGTCGTAGCGCAGGATGCGGGTGAACAGCACATGCGCCAGGGGCGCCAGCGCCATCGCCGTGCCGGTGTGGCCGCTGCGGGCACGCATCACGGCATCCATCGCCAGTGCCCGGATGGTGTTGATCTGCCGTGCTTCGAGAGTGGTGTTCATGTCGCCGGATTCATGAGGCTGGGTTCATCATTGCCCATCGGCGTCAGAGAACAGCGCCATCGAGGCGGTGAAACCGTGCACGTATGAGCGCGCTCCGACCGGGCCGACTTCGCCGGCGCAGAACATGCCGGCCACCTCGGCCGACGTCTGGTCCACGAGCGCCGACGCGTCGTGATGGGGAGCGTCGAACAGGTGGGTGCCCCGGCCGTTGCACGTGAACAGCAGGGCGCCCTCGGTCTGCGGCGAGTGCGCGAGCGCGGCGCGCAGGTCTTCGTTGGCAGTGTCGGCGTCGCGCACATGAAACTGCACGGTCGCGCCGATCGGCGCCTCGTCGCCGATGGCAATGGCGCCGCTCTCACGGTCTGCGCCGAGCACGCCGCGGATCAGGAAATCGCCGCGCTCGAAGTCGATCTTGCGCTCGTCGGTCACCCGGCCCACGTGCAGCCCTCGCTGCAACAGGCGCTGGTCAGCGGGGTCGAGCTTGGAGAACACCTGCTGCAGCCGCTCGAACGGCGGCATGCCCCCGAGCGACTTCACCACGTTGCCCTCGGCCTCGGTGATGATGTAGGGCTGGCCGATCGGGCGGCAGCCTTGAGAGACCAGGTGCGTCACGGTGGCGCTGCCACCCACGATCAGGGCCGCAGCGCCGTCGCGGTGCACGCCGCCGTCCACGACGATGCGGTTGCCGCCCGGCATGGGTGCCCCAGACGACAGCCCGCCCAGCACGCTCACATCGGGCCAGCGCTCGGCCCAGTGCCCGAGGGCGGCATCGACGGGGTAGGAGTACGGATCGGCCAGCACGATCATCGAGAGATCGCCGGCGGCGTGCACTTCGTCGAGCGCGGCCGCGAGCGCCTCATCGTCGGCAGCCGGATCGGGCACCCCGCCCAGCCGGACAGCGCGCGCCCGCGGCGCGTTGCCGCCGCCCAGGCTTCCCACCCACAGCACCGCGGCGGTTTCTTCCTCGATCTCACGCTCGCCCGCAGCCACCGAGACCGCCGTGGTGCCGATGAATGCACCGGGGTTGAGCAGCTCGAGCACCGCCGCTGCGATCTCGTCGGTGTTGCCCATGTGCTCGCCCGAGGTGAACAGCACGGCGACATCGGGTTGGACTCCCAGCGTCTCGAGCACCCGTCCCACGATCTCGCCGGTCGCGATGCCGGGATCGGCGTGCTGGGACAGTCCGACGGTGAACGGCATGCGTGCCTGGCCGGCCTAGCCGTCCTGCTGCGCGGGCGTGCCGGTCCAGCCGCCCGTGGCCGGCTCTGCAGCCGGCGGCGCAGGCTCGTCGGCGGGCGGGTTCATGGTGAGGGGAACGATCAGCACGTCGCCCTGGTCGACGCGGCAGTGGGCCTCGATCGTCGACGGCTCATCGAAGGTCAGCTCGGCTTGCACGAGGTTGTAGCCGAACTTCCCGGGCTCGACGCTGAGCGGTTGCACGTTGCGCGCGACCTGCTCGTCGCCGCGCATGAATCTCACCTCCAGCGCTGCCAGTCCGGTGTGCGACGCGGGGCAGCGCACCAGCACCAGCATGTGGGGCGTGATCGTCACCGGGAACGGTCCGGGAGCCGCCGTGGAGAAGTGAACGCCGCCCAGATCGATGCGGGCTGCGCCGCCCGCGGCCTGGCGCATGTCGAAATGCTCGATGAACAGCGCGGACATGATCTGCACGCTGTGGATCGTAGGCGTGCAGCACACCTGTCAGGCGAACGCATTTCGGCTCAGCCTCCTAGATTGCTCGGCATGGCAAACAGCGAGAAGTTCGAAGGCGAATACGGACCCAGCACATGGGGCTGGGTGCGGGAGCAGGCGGACGCGTACGAGGCGTCGGAGGGCAGCGAAGCCAACACGCTGCGCGACACCGGCTTGCCGATCATTGTGATGACAACGGTCGGGCACCGCACCGGCCTCGTGCGCAAGGTTCCGCTGATGCGAGTTGAGCATGAGGGCGAGTACGCGATCGTCGGCTCCAAGGGCGGCGCCCCGGCACATCCGGGCTGGTACCACAACCTGATGGCAGATTCGACCGTGCTCATTCAGGACGGGCCTGAGCCTTTTGAGACCACGGTGCGCCTCGTCAGCGGAGCCGAGCGTGAGGCGTGGTGGGAACGGTGCGTGGAAGCCTTCCCGCCCTACGCTGAGTATCAGGCCAAGACAGATCGCGAGATCCCGGTCTTCATCTCCGCCCGTCCCAGTTGATCGCGCTGCAGCTTCGCGCTGCGCTGCCCGCTCTTGTTCCCATTCTCAATTGGACGCGGGCTCATGGGCCGCTCGGGCCACGGCTTCGCCTTCGGCTCAGCCTCAACGGGCGAGCAGTTGGCGGTAGACGTTCGCCGCTCGTTCGAGCTCGGCGATCTCAACCCATTCGATCGCTTGGTGAGCCTGATCGATGGAACCCGGGCCGAACACCACGATTTGGTCGGCAACCTCGCCGTAACGCAGTGCGTTCGTGCCGAAATCGGCCACGGCGGGGCTGTGGCCTGACATCTCCGCCAGTGCGGTGACCAGATCGCTTCCGGGCGCCTGGAAGAAGGCGTTCTCGCCCAGACCGTTCGCCAGCTCCACCTTCACCCGCGCAGGCAGCGCTGCGGCGCGCGCCAAGTCGGTGAGGCGAGCGAGTTCTTCTTGGTAGTCCTCGCCGTCGGCGATTCGCCTGCCGATGTACAGCTCGCATTGGTCGGGAATGATGTTGCGGGCCCGCCCGCCGCCCATCTCGTTGACCGACACCGTGCCGGCCCCGAGCACGCCGACGTCGCGTTGGCTCGCCAAGCGCTCTTGCTCGGCGTCGATGGCCGCGATGATGCGGGCGCCGGCGGACAGCGCATTGATGCCCAGGTGGGGTTTGGAGGAGTGTGCTGCACGCCCCTCGACCTCGACTTCGAGGCCGAGCCCGCCCTTGTGGCCGTACACCGGGACGCACATGGTCGGCTCGGCGACCACGATCTGCTCGCGGCGCTCGTTGCGTTCGAGCAGCCGGTCCCGGTAGGCGCCCGCACCCGCCAGGCCGCCGCCTTCCTCGGAGATCGTGCCCACCAGCTCGACGGTGCACATCGGCTGCTGGCCGGCGGCAGCCATCTCGGCCAGCACGGCGAGCACCACGGCCATTGTCGCCTTGGTGTCGACGGAGCCTCGCCCCCAGACCCGTCCTTCGCTGATGCGGCCCTCGAAGGGATCGCCTTCCATGTGCTCGACGCCGACGGTGTCGAGATGCACGTCGACGGCGAGCATGCGCTCTGTGCGGCCGGCGAAGCGGGCATACACGTTGGGACGCCCGGGCTCGATCTCGTGGAGCTCGACCTCAGCGCCCAGCGCTGCCGCTCGCTCCGCCACCCAGTCGGCCATGTCGGCCTCGGCGACGGTGCCCGAGCGCGGCCCGTGATGCAGCGGGTTGACGCTGGGGATGCGCACTATCTCGCTCAGCAGCCCGGCAATGGAATGGCCGGTGGCGGTGCCGTTCATCGTGCCTGTCGCCTCGCCGTCGCTCATGAGTCACCTCTTCGTGGCGGAGCGTACGCGCAGCGCGATCAGTACGCGGCGAACATCGGCGTGGGGCCGGTCGAAAAGCACAGTCGATGTGGCGGCCGGACGCCGTACCGTTGTGGCCTATGTCGACTGGTCCTGTGCCTGCTGGCGGTTCGCGTGTGCTGGCCGAGCTTCCCGTGGGGGCGCGGGTGGGCATAGCGTTCTCCGGCGGGCTCGACACCTCTGCGGCGGTGGCGTGGATGAACGAGCGTGGCGCGCTCGTGTGCGCCTACACGGCCGATCTGGGTCAGTACGACGAACCCGACTTGCCAGGGGTGCCGCAGCGGGCACTCGACTACGGCGCCCACGCAGCACGCTTGGTGGACTGCCGAGCCGAACTGGTGCGAGAGGGCTTGATGGCGCTGCAGTGCGGCGCGTTTCACATCTCGACAGCCGGCCGCACATACTTCAACACCACGCCGCTGGGCCGAGCGGTGACCGGCACGATGCTGGTGGCGGCCATGGCCGAGGACGGCGTGGACATTTGGGGCGACGGCTCGACATACAAGGGCAACGACATCGAGCGCTTCTACCGTTACGGCCTGCTGGTCAACGCCGGTCTGCGTATCTACAAGCCCTGGCTGGACTCGGCGTTCGTGGACGAGCTGGGCGGGCGTGCCGGGATGAGCGAGTTCCTGGTGTCGCGCGGCCTGCCGTACCGGGACCCCACCGAGAAGGCCTATTCCACCGACGCCAACATCTGGGGCGCCACGCACGAAGCCAAGCAACTGGAGGACTTGGGCACGTCGATGGAGATCGTTGAGCCGATCATGGGCGTCGCCCACTGGGATCCGGCGGTCGGAATCGACACTGAGGACGTCACGATCCGCTTCGAGGCTGGTTGGCCTGTTGCCATCGGTGGGCGGGAATTGTCGGCCTCAGGCGCTGAGGGCAGCGATCACCTCGCGCTGGTGCTGGAAGCGAACGCCATCGGCGGGCGCCACGGCCTCGGCATGAGCGACCAGATCGAGAACCGTGTCATCGAGGCCAAGTCGCGTGGCATCTACGAAGCACCGGGGATGGCGCTGCTGCACATCGCGTATGAGCGGCTGCTGTCGGCGATCCACAACGAAGCCACGCTCGACAACTACCGCACGATGGGTCGCCGGCTGGGCCGGCTGCTGTACGAGGGCCGCTGGTTCGACCCCCAGGCGCTGATGCTGCGCGACTCGCTGCTGCGCTGGCTGGGCTCGTCGGTTTCGGGCGAGGTCACGCTGCGGCTGCGCCGCGGCGACGACTACTCAGTGCTCGACACCAGCGGCCCGGCGCTCACCTACGCGGCAGATCGCCTGTCGATGGAACGAGTCGAAGACGCAGCGTTCGGCCCAGGCGACCGCATCGGGCAGCTCACCATGGCGAACCTGGACATCGCCGACAGCCGGGAGAAGCTCGCGGCCTATCGCGACACCGGCCGGCTCGGTCCCGGCGGGCTGGCCGAACTCGATACCTGATTTGAGCGTCGGCGCTGCTCGGCGTCAGCCGCCGCTGCGGAAGCCTTCGAGGATGTCGTTGAACGTGGCGCTTGGCCGCATTGCTGCTTCGGCGAGTGCCGGGTCGGGCAGGTAGTAGCCGCCGAGGTCAACCGGCACCCCTTGGCATTCCACGAGTTCGGCAATGATCTGGTTCTCATTGGCGGCCAATGCCGCCCCCAGCGGGGCGAACCGCTCGGCGAGGTCGGCATCGGCGCCTTGGCGGGCCATCTCGTCGGCCCAGTGCTTCGCAAGATGGAAGTGGCTGGCGCGGTTGTCGGGCTCGTTGACGCGGCGGCTGGGAGCGCGGCCTTCGGCGAGCCATGTGCCGATCGCAGCATCGAGCGTGTCGGCGAGCAGCTGCGCGACGGGGTTGGCGGCCACACGGGCCAGATGTTCGAGCGACACCGCCAGGGCCAGGAACTCGCCCAGGCTGTCCCACCGGAGGTGGTTCTCGGCCACCATCTGCTGGACGTGCTTGGGCGCTGAGCCGCCGGCGCCTGTTTCGAAGAGGCCACCGCCGGCCATGAGCGGCACGACCGAGAGCATCTTGGCCGACGTGCCCAGCTCGAGGATCGGGAACAGGTCGGTGTTGTAGTCGCGCAACACGTTGCCCGTGACCGAGATGGTGTCTTCCCCGCGCCGGATGCGCTCCAGCGAGAAGCGGCAGGCATCGGCCGGGGCCAAGGTCCTGATATCGAGCTCGCCGATCGAGGCGTCACCGGCCCGCCGTTCCGCCAGCCGTGCATCGACCTTGGTAATGAGCTGCGCATCGTGGGGCCGTTCGGCATCGAGCCAGAACACGACCGCAGCACCGGTGAGCTGACCGCGCTCGATGGCCAGGTCGACCCAGTTGCCGATGGCTGCGTCGTTCGTAGTGCACATGCGCCAGATGTCGCCCTCGGCGACCTGGTGGCTCATCAGTACCTCGCCGGACTCTGAGGTGACCCGCATGGTCCCGGCAGCGTCCACCTCGTAGGTCTTGTCGTGGCTGCCGTACTCCTCGGCCTTTTGGGCCATGAGGCCCACGTTGGGCACCGAGCCCATGGTCGTTGGGTCGTAAGCGCCGTTGGCGCGGCAGTCGTCGATCACCGCTTGGTAGATGCCCGCGTAGCTGGAGTCGGGGATGACGGCCTTGGTGTCGTGCTGGTTGCCCTCGGCGTTCCACATCTGGCCCGACGACCGGATCATGGCCGGCATGGACGCGTCCACAATGACGTCGCTCGGCACGTGCAGGTTGGTGATGCCGCGGTCGGAGTCGACCATGGCCAGGCCGGGGCGCTCGGCGAGCGTGGCGGCGATGTCGGCCTCGACGGCCCCGCGCTGCGCTGCAGGCAGCAACTCGACGGCAGCCAGCACGTTGGCCCAACCGTCATTGGGGTCTGCGCCGGCGGCCGCGAGCGCTTCGGCGTGCCGGTCGAACACCGGTGCGAAGAACGCTCGCACTGCATGGCCGAACACGATCGGGTCGGAGACCTTCATCATGGTGGCCTTGAGATGCAGCGAGAACAGCACCTCTTGGGCACGGGCGTCGGCGATCTGGCCGTCGAGGAACTCGCGCAGCGCGGCGATCGACATGAACGTGGAGTCGACGACGTCGCCGGCACCGACCGGGACCTTGCGCATCAGGCGCACGTTCCCCTCGTCATCCACATGCTCGATGCTCAGTGAGCCTGCTCCGCCTGCCGTGGCTGACTGCTCGTTCGAGCGGAAGTCGCCGCCGGACATCGTCGACACGTGGCTCTGGCTCTGCAGCGACCAAGCGCCCATCGAGTGGGGATACTGGCGCGCGTATTCCTTGACGGCGCGGGGTGCGCGGCGGTCGGAGTTGCCCTCGCGCAGCACCGGATTCACCGCCGAGCCCTTCACCCGGTCGAAGCGCTCGCGAATCTCGCGCTCGGATGCGTTGGCGGGGTCGTCGGGGTAATCGGGGACTGCATAGCCCTTCGATTGCAGCTCGGCGATGGCGTCCTTGAGCTGGGGGACCGAGGCAGAGATGTTCGGCAGCTTGATGATGTTGGCGCCGCGGTCCTGGGTCCACTCGCCGAGTTCGCCCAGCGCATCGCCGATTCGCTGGTGCGGCTCGAGCACGTCACCGAAGGCCGCGATGATCCGTCCTGCCAACGAGATGTCACGTGTCTCGACGTCGACGCCGGCAGCGTCGGTGAATGCCGTGATGATCGGCAGCAGCGAGTAGGTGGCCAGCGCCGGAGCCTCGTCGGTGTGGGTATAGACGATCTTCGAACCAGAGTCGTTGGGCGAGGAAGACATAGCGATTGGACGCTACCGCCCACCGGGGAGCCGCCGCCCGTCCGGCTGCGGCGGTTCAGCCGGCTGCGTGCGCTGCGGCGGAGCTTCCCGCCAGGCGGCCGAACACGGCACCCGCTGAGAGGCCCGAGCCGCCGGGGTAGTTGCCGTAGAACAGCCCGCCCACCAGCTCGCCCGCGGCATACAGGCCCTTGATCGGCCGCAGGTCGGTGTCGATCACACAGCCGGTCTCGTCGACGCGCAGCCCGCCGAACGTGAAAGTCAGGCCGCACGTCACCCGGAACGCAGTGAAGGGAGGCGTCTCGATCGGCATCGCCCAATTTGTCTTGTCGGGGCTGAGGCCCCTCGTGCGGCGGCCGTCGAGCACGTTGGGGTCGAACCCGACGCTGCGGTCGACCGCTGCGTTGAACTCGCTGATGGTCGCCAGCGCTCGCTCGGTGTGCACGTCTTCCATGCGCGCGCACAACTCCTCGATGCTGTCGGCGGTCACCTTGGTGACCTGCCGGATGCGGTACTCGTCGCGCAGCAGGTGATCGGTGCTGGCGTCGAAAACCTGCCAAGCCGAGTGCCCTGGTTGGGCAAGGATCTCACGTCCGTAGCGGGCGTAGGTGTAGTTGCGGAAGTCGGCGCCCTCGTCCACGAAGCGCTGGCCGTCCTGGTTCAGCACGATCGAGAACGGGTAGCTGTGCTTCTGGAAGCCGTCGCCGACAGCGAGGTCGCCGAACTCAGGAGCGTTGTAGTCCCACGCCACGGCGTGGGCGCCGCTCCAGTTGCCGTACGGCATCGCACCTATGTCGAGCGCCATTGCGATGCCGTCGCCGGTGTTGAAGCGGGTGCCGCGCACCTTGGCGAGGTCCCATCCGGGACCCAGGTAGCGGGTGCGCCATTCGGCGTTGGCTTGGAATCCGCCGGCTGCCAGCACGACTGCGCTGCACTCGACGTCGATCACTCGGGCACTGCAGCGTGCGCGAACACCCCGGACAGCGCCGCTGTCGTCGGTCAGCAGCGAGCGTGCCGCGGCTTCGTGCCACAGGTCGATCTGGTTCCGACCGAGCGCCGCCCGCAGCGACTCCACGAGACCCTCACCGCCGCCAACCGACTCCACCGTGAGCCCACCCCAGAACGTGAAGCGCCCATCCACTTTGAAGGCCTGGCGACCCCAGATCGGTGCGAAGCGCACGCCGTGGCTCGCCATCCACATCAGTGTGTCCCTGCTGCGGGTGACGAGCATGTCGGCCAGTTCGGGATCGCATCGGTAGTCGGAGATGCGGCACAGGTCGGCGTAGAACTGCTCTTCGGTGTAGGTGCCGAAGTCGGTCATCTCCACTTCGGCGTCGGTGAGATCGGGCATCAGCGCTCGCAGGTCGTCGACGCCGTCGTAGGCGAAACGGATCGCACCGGCTGTGAAGCGGCTGTTGCCGCCGGCTTCGGCCTCGGGCGCCCGCTCCAGCACCAGCACCCGGGCGCCGCCCTCGTGCGCTGCGAGCGCTGCGCACATCGCCGCATTGCCTGCGCCCACCACCACCACGTCGTAGTGCTCCGCCGGGTTTGCGGCGGCCGATCGGTCAGGCGCATTCACGCCGGGCGAGCCTATGTGGAGCGTCGCGACAATGCGGGAGTGAGGTCGGCTGGTTGCATCGCCGTGCTCCGGTGCGGAAACGAGCCAGGGGAGCGGCGTACGCTGCGGCGATGAGCCAATCCAGCACAACCGACGACGCTGCGAACAGCGACGTGGTTATCGACCATGACCGTCTCGCCGGCTTCATCGCCGAGATCTTCCGCCACACTGCGTGCTCCGATGCCGAAGCGGAGCGCATCGGTCGCAGTCTCGTGGGCGCCAACCTGGCGGGCCACGACAGCCACGGCGTGATCCGTTCGGCGCTGTACGTGGATCTGTTGGCCAACGGCATTCAGCTCGCCGACCAGGAGCTCAAGGTGCTGATCGACTCCGGCGCGCTGCTGCTGGTAGACGGCCAGTACGGCATGGGACAGACCGTCGGGCCTGCCGCGGTCGAGCTGGGCATCGAGCGTTGCTCCGAACTCGGCGTCGCCGTGGTGGGGCTGCGCAACGCCGGGCACCTCGGTCGCATCGGCGAGTACGCCGAGATGGCCGCAGCCGATGGCCTGGTCTCGGTGCACTTCGTGAACGTGGCCAACAGCCGGCTGGTGGCCCCGTTCGGCGCCAAGGCGCGACGGATGGGCACCAACCCGTGCGCCTACGGGGCGCCCGTGGCCGGTCGCCGGCCGGTCATCCACGACTTCGCCACGTCAGTCGTGGCCGAGGGCAAGGCCATGGTGGCGCTGCACGGCGGACCGGCCGTCCCCAGCAACGCCCTGGTGTCGGGCGACGGCGAGATCACTGGCGATCCGCGGGTGCTGTACACGTTCGAGGAGGGTCAGCGGCCCAACTCGATGGACGGCCCGGGTGCGCTGCGGGCGATGGGCGAGCACAAGGGCTCGGGCATCTCGGTGATGTGCGAGCTGCTGGCTGGTGCGCTGACCGGCACCGGTACCGCAGGACCCCGGCGGGTTCGCTTCGCCAACGGAATGCTCTCGGTCTACGTTGACCCGGCCCAGGTGGATGCCGCAGTCGGCGAGACTGACGACGGTTACAACGGCATTGCGGCCGACTATCTGGACTGGTTCTATGAGGCAGCGGCGATCGATCCGGATCAGCCCGTGAAGCTGCCCGGAGATGTCGAGCACGAACGGCGCCAGCACCGTATGGCCAACGGCATCACACTGCCTGCCGAGACATGGGAGAGCATCTGCGGCGGCGCCCGCGCCGCCGGCGTGCCCGAAGCAGCGATTGCCGCCGCCGCCGCCGCTGGCTGAGTTGGCTGCGGCGTCGGGCAGCGGCCTTACTCGTCGAGGGTGGGGCCGGCGCCCTGCACGCGGGTTTGGCGCATGTAGCGGCGCCAGCGGTCGGCGTCGTAGCCGGCGCCGCGGTGCAGCAGGCAGCGGTTGTCGTAGATGACGACGTCGCCGGGGCTCCAGCGGTGCGCGTACTCGTCTTGTGAGCGGGTTGCGGCTTCGTTGAGCTCGTCGATGAGGCGCCGGCTGTCGACGCCGTGCCAGCCGACGATGGACCGGGCGTGCGAACCGGCGTAGTAGTTCCGGAGGCCGTTGTTCGGGTTGGTGCGCACCAGCTTTTGAGGGATCGGCGGCAGCGACGCAGCGTGGTTCGGATCCACCGGGGCGACCTTGGTCCGGCTGAACACGTAGTCGTGGAGCACCACGAGGTCGTCGATCTCGGCCTGCAGTTCGGGGCTGAGCCGGGCGTAGGCGGCGCGCTGGCTGGCGTACAGCGTCTCGCCACCTTCGCCGGGCACCTCGTAGGCGCACAGGATCGACACATACGACGGCACGAGCCGGAATGACGAATCCGAGTGCCAGAGGTTGTTGCCCTTCTGGTTGTGGGTCAGCGGGTGTGACTCGTCCCGCTTGGTGTCGGCGTCGATGACGTTGCCGATCGTGCCGAAGTACTCGACCTTGCCCGTCTTGCCGAACACCACATGGTTCGGCTCGGGCTCGCCGAGGCTGCGGGTAAGCGCAAGCTGTGCATCGTCGGACATCTGCTGGCCGGGGAAGTGGAGCAGGGAGTAGCTGTCGATGGCCACACGCAGCTCGGCAACTGCCGCGCTGTCGAGGGGCTGCGACAGGTCGATGCCGCTGACCTTGGCGCCGAAGTCAGGATGGATGGGCTCGAACGTCAGCACTGGATTCTCCCTCGGTCGGCCCCGCCATTGATTCTGGCCGCAGGCAATTCTGTCCGCCAGCCTCTCGCGGTCAGATCTCGTGGCGGGCCAGCGAGCCGCCCTCGGCCGCCAGCCGCTCCAGCAGCGGGCTCGGCGTCCAGTGGTCGCCGCCCAGGGTCTCGTCGTAGTGGCGGATACGGCCCAGCACCTCGCCGAGCCCGATCTCATCGGCCCAGTACATCGGCCCGCCGGGTGTAGATGGGCCAGCCGTAGCCGTTGATCCAGGTGACGTCGACGTCGCTGCCCCGCAGCGCGATGCCCTCGTCGAGGATCTTGGCGCCCTCGTTGACCATCGGGTACAGGCAGCGTTCGAGGATCTCCTGGTCGGCGACATCCCGCAGCACCGCGCCCCGCTCGGCAGCAAAGTCGCGGATCATCTGCTCGACCTCCGGATCAGGGGTGGAGGCGCGGGTGTCGGGGTCGTAGGTGTAGTAGCCGCGGCCGTTCTTCTGGCCCCGGCGGCCCGACTCGCACAGCACTTCGCGCACTGTCGAGCTCGACGACGTGGCCTCGTTCCAGCCGACGTCGAGCCCAGCCAAGTCGCTCATGGCGAACGGTCCCATCGGGAAGCCGAAGTCGTACACGACTTTGTCGATCTGGGCCGGCGTGGCGCCTTCCAGCAGCATCTTCTCGGCCTCGATGCCCCGCATGAACAGCATCCGGTTGCCGATGAAGCCGTAGCAGACGCCGCACAGCACCGGCGTCTTGCCGATGCGCTTGCCGATCGACATGGCAGTGGCGATCGCAGTGTGCGAGGTGTCATCGCCCCGTACCACTTCGAGCATCCGCATGACGTTGGCGGGGGAGAAGAAGTGCATGCCGATGACGTCCTCAGGCCGCGACGTGGCCGAGGCGATCTCGTTCACGTTCAGCGCCGAGGTGTTGGTGGCCAGCACCGCACCCGGCTTGCAGATGCCGTCGAGCTGAGCGAACACGTCCTTCTTGAGGTCCATGTTCTCGAAAACGGCCTCGATCATCAGGTCGCAGTCGGCGAAGTCGCCCATGTCGGTGGAGCCCTGCAGCAGGTCCATGCGGGTTTGCACGTCATCAGAGGAGATGCCGCCGCGCGCAGCGGTGCGCTCGTAGTTGCGCCGCACCACGCCGAGGCCCCGCTCGAGGCTGGCTTCGTCGCGCTCCACGAGAGTGACGGGTATGCCGATGTTGGCGAAGTTCATGGCGATGCCGCCGCCCATCGTTCCCGCGCCCAGGATGCCGACACGCCCGATGTCGACCTGCGGCGTGTCGCGGGGTACGTCGGGCACTTTCTGGGCGGCTCGCTCGGCGAAGAAGTAGTACTGCTGAGCGTTGGCCTGCGAGCTGCCCATCAGCTCGCCGAAGATGCGCTGCTCGGCGGCGAGCCCGGCCTCGAAGTCGCCGCTGGCTCCGGTCTCGACTGCGGCTTCCACGCAGCGGACGATGCAGTCGGCCGCCTCGAAACCGCGCGTGCGGCGAGCGATCGAGGCCCGGAACGCGGCGAACTGCTCGGCGCCGAAGCCTTCGAGGCGATCATTGCGATCGCGGATGCGCGGGCGAGGCATGCCCTCTGCCACCGCTCGGCGGGCGAAGGCCACCGCTCCGGCTTCGAGGTCGGCGAGCGAGTCGCCCACGATCTCGTTGATCAGGCCGCAGTCCAGCGCCTCCGCGGCACCGATGGGATCGCCGCTGACCATGATCTCGAGCGCTCGCTGCGGGCCGGTGATGCGCGGCAGTCGTTGCGTGCCGCCGCCGCCCGGCAGCAGACCCAGCTTCACCTCGGGCAGGCCGAACTGCGCCGAGTTGATAGCCACCCGGAAGTGCGCGCACAGCGCCACTTCCAATCCGCCGCCGAGCGCTGTGCCGTGGATGGCGGCTACCACCGGCTTGCTGCAGTCCTCCATGGCCTCTTGGCCGGGTACGAGGCCGGGCGGCTTCGGCGGCTGTGAGAACTCGGTGATGTCGGCCCCTGCAATGAACGTCCGGCCGTCGCAGATGAGCACGATGGCGGTGGCGTCGCTGGCTTCGGCGGCCGCCATGCCGTCGATGAGGCCCTGGCGCACGTGGTAGCTCAGCGCATTGACGGGCGGGTTGTTCACGATAAGCAGCGCCACATCGTCGCGGCGCTCGAGGCGCACCGACTCGGTCAACTGCATCGGATCGTTCTGTGTCATGGGCCGCAGCGTACGCAACGACGGCCGCACCGGACCGGGCCAAGCGGCTCGGCCCCGAATTCTCCCCGGTGCGGGTGGAGCTCGGCGATACGATTCGCATGACTCGGGTGCTGCTGCGGCTCCGAGACACTTCAGATGGAGCGCCGGTGACTGAAAAGCCCGACCCGTTCACGGTCCCGTTCGGGACCATCTTCTGCGACTGGATGACGACGGCGCGTGCCGATGACGGGCCGTACGTCTATGGCGGCGTAGCAGAGCCGTTCGGCGACTTCTCGATCAGCCCCGCAGCGCATGTACTGCACTACGGCAGCGCCATCTTCGAAGGGCTGAAGGCACACCGCCAGGTCGACGGGTCATTGGCGATTTTCCGGCTGGACAGCCATGTCGCTCGCATGGTCGCGAGCGCGGAACGGCTCCGGCTGCCCGCGATCGACGGCGACGTGCTGCATCAGATGTCCATCGACGCCGTCGAGGCGAATGCCGGCGAGGTGCCAGACCCGCCCGGCTCGCTCTACATCCGTCCAACGCTGATCGGCACCGAGCCCGACATCGGGGCAGCCGCCCGCCCGACGCGCAGCGCGCTGCTCTACGTCGTGAACTGCCCCGTGGGCGACTACTTCAAGGGCGGCGTGCGGCCCCTGACCTTGCTGGTGGAGACTGAGATCCCCCGGACCGTCCCGCAGTTTGGCATGGTGAAGTGCGGCGGGAACTATGCGATGGCGCTCGCACCCACGCTGGATGCGATGGCCGGCAACGAGGCGATCGATCAGATGCTGTTTGCCACCGGCGGCGACATCACCGAAACCGGAGCTTCGAACTTCTTCCTCGCCGATGACGAGCGGGTGGTGACGCGCCACCTCGACGAGTCGTTCCTCCATGGCGTCACCCGGTCGTCGGTCATCGAGCTCGCCGCGTCTTTGGGGTACGAGGTCGAGGAGCGGTCGATCGACCCAGAGGAGCTCGTCGAGTGGGCCGAGCGGGGAGAGGCCTTCCTGTCGGGGACCGCCGCCGTGCTGGCGCCGGTCGGCACGATCCTGTATGAGGGCAAGACGCTCACCGTGGGCGACGGGCAACCAGGCAGCAACACGATGCGACTGCGCCAGGCACTGGTCGACATCCAGATCGGCGCTGCGCCCGATCCCTTCGGCTGGCGCACCCCCGTGAAGGGTTGACGCGTGGCCAGCCAGGATGCCGATCGCATCGTGTCCTGGACTGCCATGGAGCACGGCACGGCTGAGGACTACGAGTTCCTGGACCAGCAGCACTACGCACACGTGCGATCCGGCCTGGTCGACAACCTGCTGAACATCTTGCAGTGCCTGCGCGGACCGACGCTGGGCTACCCGATCGACCGCTACGACCACAGCCTCCAGTCGGCAACGAGGGCGCTGAGGAACGGCGAATCGACTGACCTGGTGGCCGCAGCTCTGTTGCATGACATCGGCGATGCGTTCGCGCCGGAGAACCACAGCGCTGCCGGCGCTGCGGTGCTGCAGCCCTATGTCGACGAGCGCACGCACTGGGTGATCGCCCACCACGGGCTATTTCAGGGCTACTACTACTTCCATCATCTCGGCGGCGATCGAGACGCCCGTGAGCAGTACCAGGATTCGCCTCACTACGACGCCTGCGTGGATTTCTGCGAGAACTACGACCAGAACTGCTTCGACCCGAAGTACTCCAATCTCGCAGCCGAAGATTTCCGCCCTCTGCTCGACGAGGTTTTCAGCCGTCCCTCACAGGTTCCCGCCACCGCCCCGCTGCCCTGAGCCCGCAGCGCGGCTTGGCCCGCGTGACATCAGGCTCAGAGGCGGGTGATGGGGTCGCCGGCGCGGACGGTTCCGGGCTGGACGACTCGGCAGTTGACGCCCCGCATGCGCAGGTCGCGGCCCTCGCCGGTGTTCACGAACCGCAGAGCGTCACGGCCGAATCGGGCGGCGAACTTGGCGCAGCCTCGGTGCGGTTTGGCCGTGACCTCCAGGATCGCATCACCGAGTCTCAGTTGGGCGCCGGCGGGCAGCGTCGCATGGCTGATGTCGAGGTCTGCGTAGATCTGGTCGCCGGCGAGCGGCCAGCGTTCGACCGGCCCGATAACCACCGCCGCCGAACGGGCGCTCATGATGGTGATCTGAGCGTCCGGGTGCGGTCCGCCATCGGCTGACGACGGCGAGCCTCGCTGGTTCCACGTGTCGCCCGCAACGCCCTCGGCATCGTTGATCTCGGCCACGTCGAGCACCTCGCGGGCATCTTCGGCAGGGCGGCGAACGATGAGATGGATGATGCCGGTGCTGCCGGGAGCCTGGCGAATGTGGGGCAGCGCAGCTTCCAGCTCGGCGGCGCTGCGGTGGCGCGCCTCATCGCTGCTGTCGGATCTCGTGGCCGTACCGGTATCCGCTGATGCGTTCATGTGAGGGCGCCTTCGGGTGGGGTCGAATGGGCAGGGGCGCTCCTGGCCTCCGCCACAGGGGGATTATTGCGCCGGAGGCGGCGCCGGCGAAGTGAATTCGAGCTGAAGGTCGCGCGTCACGGCCTCGGGGTCTCGCTCAGCGGGGTCGCCGAAGCCGCCGCCGCCCGGGAATTCCACGATCAGCCGACGGTCGCCGGGGATCACCGAGCGGCCCTTGGCTCGTACGTCGGTGCCGTCGTCGAGCGACAACCGCCCCAGCGCTCCCGGTCCGCCGCCATGTCGACCTCTTGCTGCAAAGACAGTCCGCTCGTAGGTGGCGCTGATCGAGAAATCACGTCCTTGGCGGTTCTCCAGCTCGATGATTTGGCCGAGCCCACCCCGGTACATGCCCTGCCCGCCCGAATCGCGGCGGAACTCCTTGCGCCAGAACACGAGCGGCGAGCCGATTTCGTTCACCTCCACTGGCATGTTGCGCACTCCGCTCGGGAAGGCCGTAGCCGACAACCCATCCGCCTGCGGGCGGGCGCCGGCTCCGCCCGAATGGAAGCTCATGAGGATGTACCGCTCCAGCTTGCGTCGGTCGGATTCGTCGCCCGATTGCCCAACCGTCGTGCGGGAGCGATTCGTCGCGCCGACCCCGGTGTCGGGCTCCCACATGCCGGTGCCGAGCAGGTTCCACAGCGACGATGTGCCCTCCGCTGGCACCCGTTCGGGCACCACCTGGCTCAGGCAGCCGAACACGGCATCAGGGAGCAATTGGCCCATGACGTGACGCACGTTCACCGCTGCGGGGTGGGGAGCATTGAGAATGCAGCCTTCGGGCGCTCGCACCCGCACGGCGTCGAGCGAGCCCGTGTTGTTTGGGATGTCGGGGCCGATGATGCAGCGCACGCCGAATGACGTGTAGGCGTCGGTGTAGGCCATCGGCACGTTGATGCCCCAGCTCGACTGAGGCCCAGTGCCGGAGAAGTCCACGTCGATACCGTCCTCATCGACGGTCAGCGAGCACACGATGTCGATGGGCTGCTCCATGCCGTCGACGCGCATTGTCGAGCGCCATGTGCCAATCGGCAGCTCGCCGATCGCATCGAGCATGGCCCGATGCGACGACGTGATGATGTGGCTGGCCAACTCATCCAAATCGGTCATGGCGTACTCATCCATCATCGAAATGAGGCGCGCGGCACCGGTTTCGTTGCAAGCAGCCAGCGAGTGGATGTCGCCGATGACCTGCACCGGATCGCGGACGTTGGCCTCGATGATCGCCACCACGTTCGGGTCGAACACGCCGTCGGTGGCGAACTTCAGTATCGGCAGGTACAGGCCCTCGTGGTACACCTCCTTCGAGTCGGTGGTGAATCCGGCGCCGCCGATGTCCACCACGTGGCTCGTGCAGGCGAACAGCGCCACCAATTCGCCGCGCAGGAACGCCGGCGTGACCACGACGATGTCGAACAGGTGGCCGGTGCCCTTCCATGGGTCGTTGGTGAGGAAGATGTCGCCGGGGCGCATCTCCGACGCCGGGTAGCGATCCAGAAAATGCAGCACCGAGTAGGCCATGGAGTTCACATGGCCCGGCGTGCCCGTGACCGACTGGGCGAGCATCCGCCCCTGGGGGTCGAAGATGCCCGCCGACAGATCGCCGGCTTCCCGCGTCGAAGTGCTGAAGGCTGCACGCACAAGCGCCCGAGCCTGTTCCTCGGTCACCGAGATCAGCCGGTTCCACTGCACGCCCAGCCGCACCGCGTCGAGGTCTGCAGTGGAAGCGGCTGCCGTTTGCGGCGCCGAGACGCCGGTGAGCCGCAAGTGCCCACCCGCCGTGACTGTTGCCACCGCTCCAGCAGGCACCAAGGTCGTGGTCTGGTCCTCGGTGATCAGCGCAGGTCCTGCCAGCCACGCGCCTTCAGTGAGGATGTCGCGCTCGAAAACTGCATGGGAAACGGTCCGGCCGGTAGCGGTATCGGTGACGAGCGCCGTCGCGTCGGTGGTAGCCGGTTCGTCGGCGACGGCTGGATGCAGCGAAACTGCGGGGGCCTGCGGGGTACGGATTTCCAGCAGCCAGCTCAGGACCTCGATCTCGAGGTTGCCGATGTGGCGCGTGTAGAGCTGCTGGTAGGCCTTCGTGAACGCAGTGCGCAGCTGGCTGCGCACCTCGGCATCGCTCGGGCTGTCGATGTCGTCGGCGAGCAGAGCTGCAGCGTCGACGTCGACGGTGATCTCATGGCCTTGGCCGCGATATCGCATCAGGGCTCGCACGTGCGTGGCCGTCTCGGCACCGGGCGCAGCAGCGTGCACGATCGCGTTGGACTCGGCGGCCATCTCGCTGAGCAGCGCTGCCAAGTTGGCTGCTGTCAGCTCGCTCACGCGGGCATGGCGGGTGCGCACCGACTCGTGGGCCACCGGTGCCGCCAGAAAGCCGATGGCCGAACCCACGCCTGCTCCAGCAGGCACCACGAGGTCGTCAATGCCCAGCTTGGCGGCCACCCGTGCGGCGTGCAGCGGCGCAGCACCGCCGAATGCGATGAGCGTGCCCCGACTGATGTCGCAGCCTTGATCTGCAGCGTGAACACGACCGGCATTGGCCATGTTCTCGTCGACGACCTCGGAGATGCCTATGGCAGAGATCGCTGTCTGCAGACCCGCCGGCTCGGCCAGCGCAGTCCCGACGGCCTTGGCGGCGGCATCGACGTCGAAGGTCAACGTGCCGCCGGCAAACCGTTCCGGCGCCAGCCTGCCCAGCACGGCATCGGCGTCGGTCACCGTTGGCTCGATCCCGCCGCGCCCGTAGGCCGCAGGACCCGGTTCGGAACCCGCGCTGGCCGGACCGACGGTGATGCGCCCGAGCGCGTCGAGGCCGGCGATGGAGCCGCCACCGGCGCCGATCTCGACCATCTCGATCACCGGCAGACGCAGGGGGAGCCCGCTGCCGGCCAGGAAGCGGTACTCGCGACCGACCTCGAATTCGCGGCTCGTGCGAGGATGACCGCCTTCGACGATGCACAGTTTCGCCGTGGTGCCGCCCATGTCGAAGCTGAGGGCTCGTTCGCAGTCGAGGCCGCGGGCGATCCCCGAGGCGAGCAGTGCGCCGCCGGCAGGCCCGCTCTCGATCAGGCGGACCGGGAAGCGCAGCGCCTCAGCGAGCGTTCCCAGTCCGCCGCCGGAAGTCATGAGGAACACCTCGCAGCCCAATCCCAGCGCTGCGAGCCGTGCATCGAGATCGGTCAGGTACTGCCTCACGAGAGGTGCGATGTAGGCGTTGGCGCACGCGGTGGAAAAGCGTTCGTATTCCCGGATCTCCGGGCAGACCTCGCTGGAGATGGTGACGGTCGCCTCGGGCCAGCACTCCGCCAGGATCTCGGCGGTGCGTTCCTCATGACGGGCATCGAGGTACGCGTGCAGGTAGCCGACCGCGACGCTGGTCACGCCGTCGGCCGCCAATGATTCCGCCGCGGACCGCACCGCGTGCTCATCCAGTGGCAGCAGCACCGTGCCGTCGGCGGCGATCCGTTCGGGTATGCCGATACGACGGTTGCGAGGCACCAGTGGCTCGGGCCGGCGCATGTACAGGTCGTACTGCTCGAACCGGTTCTCGTGGGCCATCTCAACCGAATCGCGGAGGCCCTGCGTGGTCAGCAGTGCCGTGCGTGCACCCCGGCGTTCGATAAGTGCATTCGTGGCGAGGGTGGTGCCGTGGATGAACACGCCCACCTCCGCGGGGGCAACGCCTGCCTCGCGCAGCACACGCTCGACGCCGTCAAGCACAGCGTCGGCCGGCGCGTCAGGTGTCGTCAGCACCTTGGCGGTGTGCAGGACGGGTCTGCCGCCTGCGCCATCGACCTCCAACGCAATGTCGGTGAACGTGCCGCCGATGTCGGCTGCCAGCCGGGCGCGTGCGCCTGCCATCGGCCCAGCGTAGGCGCGTCGTCGCGGAAGGCTGCGGGGCTACCGTGCAGGCGTGGCGAGTGGCGACCAGCGTGGCGGAAGGCCGCCGGCGGGTGCCGGTGCGGGCCTGCGCGTCGGCATCGTGCGGGCGACGTGGAACCCCGAGATCGTGGACCGGTTGGCAGCCGGTGCCCGGCGAGGCCTCGATGAGCTCGGCGTCGCTGAGACGACCGAGGTGACGGTGCCCGGATGCTTCGAGATCCCCTTCGCTGCACAGGTGCTCGCTCACAGCGGGCAGGTCAATGCGATCGTTGTGATCGGGGCCGTGATCCGCGGGGAGACGACCCACTACGAGCTGGTCAGCGAGGGCGCTGCGCATGGCGTGATGGCGGTTCAGCTGGAGACGGGCATTCCGGTCGGCTTGGGCTTGGTCACGGTGGAGAACACTGAACAGGCGACGGCTCGCAGCGAGGGCGCGGGAGGTCACAACGTCGGTGAGGACGCGGCCTACGTGGCCGTGTCGATGGCCCTGCTCGCCCGCGACTTCCCTGCTGGCTGAGCGACCGGAGCCGTTCTCAGGACGGATCGGGGCGCATCCGCACGAGCACCTTGCCGACGGCTTCGCGTTCGTCGAGCAGCCGGTAGGCCTCGGCGCTCTGTTCGAAGGGCAGCACCTGCCCGATGGGCGGCTTCACCGCACCCGACGCGATCATGCCGAGCAGGCGCTCGTGGATGCGGGCGGGGATCGTCGGGTCAGCCGCCACGGCTTCGCCCCAGGCGGCCCCTACCAAGCTCACGTTGCGCAGCAGCAGCCGGTTCACCTTCACAGTGGGGATCTCGCCTGCGGCGAAGCCGACCACGACGAGCCGCCCGAAGCGTGCCAGCGCCCGGATCCCGTCGAGGAAGCGGTCGCCGCCCACCGGGTCGTAGGTCATGTCGACGCCCCGACCGCCGGTGAGCTCGCGCACCTCGTCCTTCCAGGTGTCGCTGATGAGCACGATGTGATCGGCTCCTGCCGCCCGGGCGATCTCACCCTTTGCCTCGGTGGAGACCAAGCCGATCACCGGCCCGGCGCCGACCCCCTTCGCCACCTGGATGCCCGAGGTGCCTACTCCGCCCGAGGCGCCGAGCACCAGCACCGACTCGCCCTCGCGCAGACCCGCCCGGTCGATCATGCAGAACACGGCGGTCTGGTAGTTCATGACCAGCGCTGCCCCCTCTTCGAATGAGAGCTCGCTGGGCAAGGCGAACAGGTCACGGGGCTTGGCGGCCACGACCTCTGCCAGGCACTCGGTCGACCACACGCACACCCGGTCGCCGGGCGCGTATCCAGAGTCTTCAGGTGCCGAACGAACGACGCCAGCGGCCTCGATGCCCGGCCTGAACGGCGGGTCGGGGCGGTACTGGTAGAGGCCTTGGCTCTGGAGCAGATCGGGGAACGAAACGCCGCCGCAGACGATGTCGACGATGACCGATGCGCCGTCTGCATCGGCAACCGGTTCAGGAGCGTCGACGACGGCGACGCCGGCTGGGCCTGTGAGGGACTGCACTTCCAAAGCACGCATGGCGACACTGTTTCACAAGAGGCGCAGACGGGCACTGCCAAAGCGAGAGGACCTGTGCGGAAGCGTCGTGCCTCGGGAGTGCACGCGAGGCCGCTGGTACTGTTGGCCGCGCAGTGCATCTGCACTGAGACAACCGGGCGCACGGGCGCTCGCACCGAAGCAGGGGATAGCGATGCGGTACTACTCGTGTGACTCGCACGTGGTCGAGGCGGCCGAGATCTATGCGGGACTGACGGACAGGTTCGGCGATCGGGCACCGTTCATCAGCAAGGACTACAACGACAAGCCGGGCACTTGGCTCGTGCTCCCGGGCGGCATCCGCCCGGTGCCCGTCGGCCGGCTGGGCATCGCCGGGGCCAGCCTGTCCGACCCGGCCACTCACGCCCGCATCGAGCAGGGCTACGACGGCTTCAACCCCGGCGTGATGGATCCGAGCGCGCGGCTGGACGAGCAGGCCCAAGACGGCATCGTCGGCGAGGTCATGTACCCGAGCCTGTCGATGTTCACCTTCGCGATCCCCGACGACGAAGTGCGCGACGCCGCATTCCGCAACCACAACGACTGGGTGCTCGACTACTGCTCGGTGGATCGCAACCGTCTCATCGGCGTCGGCTGCCTGCCCCTGCCCGACGTGGAGCGGGCCATCGCCGAGATCGACCGCTCAGCGCAGCTCGGCGTGCGCGGTTTCGCCATTCCCGCCCACGTTGACCCCGCCAAGCCGTACTGCCACCCCGACTTCGATCCGTTCTGGGCCCGAGCCCAGGAATTCGGCGTGCCGCTCACCATGCACATCTTCACCGGATCCAGCCTCGAGGGCGGCATGCCCGAGCACTGGGGCACGCCGGGCGGCCACCTGAAGGGCTACACGCTGGCCCACACCACCATCGCCAACACGATCATCGATCTCATCTGCGGCGGGGTCGTGGAGCGTTTCCCGGATCTGCGTTTCGTGTGCGCCGAGTACGAGACCGGCTGGGTCGGCCACTTCAAGCAGCGCCTCGATCACGCGGCGTACCGCACGCCGTGGGAGGTGTCCGATGAGCTCACGATGAAGCCCTCGGAGTACTTCGACCGGAACTTCTGGGTCACGTTCGAGGACGACGTGGAGGGCGTTGCGACGCGGCACTCGATCGGTGTCAGCAACCTGCTGTGGGGCAACGACTACCCCCACCACGATTCGATCTGGCCGAACTCGCGGCCGATCCTCGACGAGATTCTCTCGGGCGTTCCTGACGACGAGAAGGAACAGATGGTCTGGAGCAACGTGCTCGAGCTCTACAGCCTCGACCCGGACTCGCTCCCAGCCGCCGCCTGAGTCACAGTTACCGAGGAGCCCGCTGCGGAGGCGACAGAACCCTCTGCGACCAGCGATCCAGCAGGCGAGAGATCGGCACCGCGCCACATTTCTTGAGCATGGCCATCGACAACTCCGCCGTGCGCGCGCCAGGGAATTGGTCGCAACGTCGCAGAGTCTCCTGCCGCCTCCACAGCTCAGGCATCTGCGACTCGAGATTCGAGTCGCTAGGCGGCGGCGAGGGGCTCCAGGTGAGCGCGGATGGCCTTGGCGACTCGTCCGCCGTCCTCCATCGGGCCGAAGTGGCTCAGCTCGGCGAACGCCTCGAGGCGGCCGTTGCCGAGGGCTTCGGCAATGGGCTGCGCGACCTGCGGCGGAATGGTGTTCCACATGGCGGGGGAATCACCGCGAGCGACGACCGTCGGGCAGGTCACGGCGCCGAAAGCGCTGTAGTCCACGGGCTCGCCTGACTCGTAGATGCGGGCTTCAGTGTCACCCGAGCACGACAGCCGCACAGCGTCATCGCCCGAGGGATAGGTGCCGATCTCGACATAGGCCCTGACGGCGGCGGGCTCGCAGAGTGAGAAGGGCGGCTTGGAAACGAAGCGCTCGTACGCCTCGTCGACGGTGGCGAACCGGATGCGCCTCCGTCTCGATGCCACCACGAGCTCATGATCGGAATCGGGCATGGGGAAACCGTCGGGCACCAGCACGGGCTCGTAGAGGTACAAGCCTCGGTAGGTGCCCGGGTGGTTCAGCTCAGCCAGCAGCAGGCTGGCGGCACCCAGCGAATGGCCAGCGGCCAGCATGGGCTCTCCGCCCAGGGCGTTCACTGCTCCGAGCACTTCTTCGACGAAACGCGACCGCTCGACCGACATCCCGTCGTGCTGTGGCCGCGAGGCCCCGTGGCCGCGAAAGTCCAACCCCCAGCACCGAAAGGTGTCCTGCAAGTGAGGAACCACGGTGGCCCACATGCCGGCATTGAGGCCGTTGCCATGCGTCATGAGCAGCGGCGGGCCATGCCCGCCGAGGTCGTGGAGCACCGCGTGCTCGCCGTCGGAGGTAGTCAGCCGCATCATCGCCGCGGCACGTTAGTGCAGCGCTGCGCCGCACTTGCGGGTCACTTCGGCCGCAGAGGCATCGTTGAGGCAGACTGGCGTCATGGCGAACTTCACACGTGGCTCCGTGGACATCCACTACGACGACTACGGCTCGGGCTTCCCCCTGCTGCTGATCGCTCCAGGGGGCATGCGCTCGGCGGCGTCGTTCTGGGAGCAGACCCCCTGGAACCCGATCACCCAGCTGTCCGATCGGTACCGGGTGATCGCAATGGACCAGCGCAATGCAGGCCGCTCCACCGCGCCGGTCTCGGCCGACGACGGCTGGGCCACCTACACGGCCGACCAGCTGGCGCTCATGGACCATCTCGGCTGCGAGCAGTTTCACCTGGCGGGGATGTGCATCGGCGGCCCGTACATCATGGGGCTGATCCAGGCAGCGCGCGAGCGGGTTGCGAGCGCCACGCTGTTCCAGACCATCGGGCTCGACGAGAACCGTCATGCCTTCTACGACATGTTCGACGATTGGGCGCAGGCGATCCGAGACGACCATCCCGAAGCCGACGCCGCGGCCTGGGATCAGTTCCGATCGAACATGTACGACGGCGACAATTTCCTGTTCAACGTGGACCGCGACTTCGTCGCGACCGTCCAGACGCCGCTGCTGGTGCTGCTCGGCAGCGACCTGTATCACCCCGAATCGTCGTCGCGGGTCGTCCATGAGGCTGCACCCAATTCCACGCTGATCGAGGACTGGATGGACGGCAGCGGGCGGACTGAGGCGATGGACCAATTCGCCGCGTTCCTCGCCGCACACACCCCCTGAGCCGGGCCGCGCGGGAGGACTGCAAAACCGGCGATGTAGGCTCGCCAGTGGAGGTTGTGAACGCGGAAAGGGAATGACGTGGGCGGTCGAAAACAGAATCGAATCAGTCGTTTCCGTTCCGAAATCGGCTCGTTCTTGTCGGGCATATCTCGCAAGAAATCACGGCGCCAACCACATCCCTTCGAGAAGGCCGCTCGGACGATCAAAGAATCCTCGCACGTCGCTCGGGGGACAGGAACGGGTCCCGCCCATCGCACGAGCCCGGTCGACAAGGGCATCGAGCAGGTCGCCGCTGAGGGCTACAGGCTCGACGAAGGTTTGCACCGCGGCTGATCCGAGGAGCGCGGCTCCAGGCCCCAGCAAACGGAGATGTCGTCGGACCGCTGCGAGATCTGTCGGCTGAGGCGGCGAACGCTACTTTGCCGCCTATGACGAACAGCAGCGATTCGTACGCACCCGGGCAAGCCATTGCGCGGCTGGACGGCAAGGTGGCGGTAGTCACTGGGGCAAGCCGGGGCATCGGTGAAGCCTGCGCGCGGGCGTTGGACGGCGCAGGGGCCCGGGTGGTGCTGACGGGTCGGACTACGGCGGATCTGGAACGCGTCGCTGCTGAATTGCTGCATGATCCGGTCGTACTGACGGCCGATCTCGCTCCCGCGGGAGCAGGCACCGACTTGGCACGGCGCATCCTCAACGAGGTCGACGGCATCGACGTGCTGGTCAACAACGCGGGCATTCCGATGCGGCGCACGCCGGCTCAACTCAGCGAGGCCGATTTTGACCTGGTCTTCTCGATCAACGTGAGGTCGCTGGTCATGTTGAGCACCGGGCTGGCACCATCGATGGTCGCTCGCGGCGGGGGATCGGTGATCAACATCAGCTCCGTCGCCGGCGTGCACGGACCGCTCGGCCGTGTCGCCTATGCCGGCACCAAGGGTGCCGTCGACGCCATGACTCGAGCACTTGCAGCGGACTGGGGCCCCGACGGCATCCGGGTGAACTCGATCGCGCCCGGCCTGATAGCGACTGCCATCTGGGAGGAAGCGCGCAATAACGTGCCAGGCCTTATTGAGGATCTCGCCGGCCAGATTGCGCTCAAGCGCTGGGGCTTCGGCGAAGACATCGCCGACGTGGTGCTGTTCTTCGCATCGGATGCCTCCCGCTACGTCACCGGCGAGACGCTGGTGGTGGACGGCGGTTTGGCCCGCGTGACGGCCTCGAACGCGCCGCCGGCCCTGCCGGAACTCGAGGACTGAGCCGCGCTCGAACGCGCGGAGGGCGCCGGACCGCAGTCCGGCGCCCTCCGTAGTGCGCCTGAGCCGTCAGCCCTGCCGGGCTGCGGCAGCGTTCAGAGGTTTACGCAGCGGCGCGTGCTGCGTCGAGCCAGGCGTCAACCGTGGCCCGGTTGTTGGCGATCCAGTCAGTAGCCAGATCACCCGGGGCAGCGCCCTCGCCCTGCTCCACGTTGGCCAGCGACACCTCGATCACCGACAGCTTCACTGCTTCGAGCAGTGAAGCTGCCGCCGGGTTAGCAGCGAGGAAGTCGTTGTTGGCCGTGACCAGGATGTCAGCCGCAATCCAGCCGATCGGGCACAGCCCGTCAGCATTGTCGGCCGCCGACGGGCACTGGTCCGGACCGATGGCCGCGTAGCCGCCGGTGCCGTCCTCGCCACGCTGCGAGTGCTCCTCGCCGCCCTCAGTGCCAGACGGGTTGGAGTCGTCGAGGATCTCGTCGACACCCATCCAGTACACGTTGTCGCCGGGACGCAGCTGCGTGATGTACGCCGATGGCGTCCAGGTGTAGGCCACCATCGGGACGCCCTCGTTAGCCGAGTCGACGGCTTGGGCGAACATGGCGTCGTAGCCGGCAATGGTCTGGTTGATGTTGTCCCAGCCCGAGAACAGGATCTGGTTGGTGATGATGTTGTCGCAGGTCCACGACTCGGGGCAGCCGAAGATGTCGGCAATGCCGTTGCCCGGCACCGGGTCAGTCTCGTCGAATGCGGCCAACGCATCGGCGTTGCTGTTCAGCGCATCCATGGTGTACACGCCGAACTCGTCCGCGAACGACTTGGTCACCAGGAAGCCCTGCAGGCCGCCGGCGATCATCTCCTCGCCCAGCACCGTCAGGTGGTCGCCGACGAGCGAGCCGTCAGGCAGCTCGCCTGCCAGCCATGCCAAGTGCCCCGGATACCAGCTGTTGGCCCAGAAGTCCATCTGACCTTCAGCCATAGCGATGTAGCCCAGGTTGGGCCCGAGTTCGAGCTCGGCCGGATCGCTCACCGTGTAGCCCAGCTCCTCAAGCAGCTGCTTGTAGAGCTCTGCCTGGAAGTAGCCGGTGCTCCAGTTGGCACGGCCCATCGTGACGCTGACACCCTCACCAGGCGTCATCGACATCTCTTCTTCCATCGGCTCCTCTTCGACCATGGCTTCGGTCGTGGCGGCGGGAGCCTCTGTTTCAGCGGTCTCGGTGGCGTCGTCGTCGCCGTCGCCGCATGCAGCAGCGAATAGTGCGAATGCTGCTAGTAGCAACAGCAGCTTGGTCCATCGTTTCGATTTCATTGCGGAGATCCTCCCTGATCTGCGACAGATTGCGTCACGCGGCGCTTCTGGTTGCGACCACGCATGTGCGGTGCCGTTCGCCCGGCTCGACGAGGGCTCCTTGCGCAGCAGCGTAGTCGGGCCATGTGCGCGCCTAACACCCTAGACCGCGCATACATGTTCGGAGTGCTCTGCGCAGAGCGAATCGATGGCTAGCCCGTGTTGGCTGGAATATCGCCGTAGATCTTGTTCCGCTCGAATTCCGAGAGCGTGCCGCGGGAAGTCGCGAACATGGTGAACCCCGCCGCCAGCACCAGTACGGATCCAACACCGGAGACGAGATTCTCGTCGGCCACGCGGACGATCGTCAGGATCCATGCAAGGGGCAAAATCGCGACGCCCATACCGATGCCGCCTACCAGGGCGCTCCAGCGATAGCGGCGCGCCTCATCGATCCCGGTCAATCCGATCGCAGGCACGATCATCACGAGTCCGACGAACCCGCCGATCAGCGTCCAGATGCCTATGCCGGCGCCTTCGGACTCGAATCCGTCGTGGATGATGTCGCCCTGTCGTTTGGCTTGAGCGATCTTCGATGCGATGTCGGCCGCCTTCACCCCCTCAAGGGCCAGCTGCCGATTCTCTTCGCGCCGCAGTTCCTGCGCTCTGATGTCGTCGCCAGCGGCTTCGGCTTCGTCGGCGCCCACCGCCGCAGCACGCGCTGCCGCCAAGGCCGCTGCTCCGTCGGCGGCAATCTGGTCAAGCTCGGCCTGGAGTTCGTCGTCGATGACCGATTCGGCCCGCGTGTCGAAACTCCATCCCGAGTAGCCGCCCATGACGAGCAGCAGCACGGCGAATGACCCGCCCAGCAGGCGTCCCCAGCCGATGTTCGCCGGCAGTGGTCGTCGTGCGGTCATCGGTGCCCGCCAGAGCCAGAGGCACGCGGCCGCGGTCGCCACGATCGCGCCGATGACCGCCAGGTAGATGCCGATACCGACGCTGAAGATGCCGAGTTCCTCCACCTTGTCGGGTGGTCGGGCAAACAGGTAGGCGATGGTCGTGATGAGCGTTGCCAGCGAGAAGACCGCGGCCCCGTGTGCCGACATCCAGCGCGAGCCTCTGCCGGGTCGGAACAAGGTGTTGACGGCTGCGAAAAGCGACACCGCAGCCATCACCCCGATGAAGATCCCGAACCACGAGCCGCCTGAAGCCGAGAGGCCGTTGAAGTTCTGAGAAACGAAACTGAGGTCGCCGACACAAACGAGCTCCGTGCCGCCCTCAGCGAGCGGGTTGAGCGACTGCTCTTCCACCCACTCCCCGGAACATTCCATCGAGCGAAGATCGGTATCGGAGCTGCGTGCGTAGGCGGAGACGAGACCGGCATTCGCGTTCCAGGGCAGCAGCAACGCGACGAGCGTGACGACCGCGCCGATAGCCGTGGCGATGACTGCGCCACGTTCCCGGGGGCCCACAGTCTCGAACGCCTCGTCGGGTACGGGGGGTTCGGCATCCTTGGCTGTCGTCTCGGCAGCCTCGGTATCGACGAGCAGCTCCTCGGGGGTCCGCCGGTGCTTCCAAGCCTGGGTAATCCGGCTGAGCAGATTGCCCGAATCACCTGCCTCGGGCTGGCTGAGTCGATCCAGCACAACGGCCACCAGGAAGAAGGCCAAGCCCGCAGAGCCGGCCAGTGCGATGTCGAGATTGTTGATGGCGCGGAACAGCAGGCTGCCCAAGCCGCCTGCGCCCATGATGGCGGCGATGCCGAGCATCGAGATGGCGAGCAGCAGCGTCTGGTTGAGACCGGTCATGATCGCCGGCCGTGCCAGCGGCAGCTGCACGTCGGTGAGGACGCGCCATTCAGGCGCGCCGTAGGCGCGTGATGCTTCGACGACGTCCTCGGGAACCTGCCGGATGCCGAGGTTCGTGAGGCGGATCAGCGGCGGCAAAGCGAACGTCATGGTGACCATGGTGGCTGCGACGAAGCCGATCTTGAAGAAGAAGACGAACGGCAGCATGTACACGAACGAGTGAACGACCTGCATCGCATCCAGGATTGGCCGGACCACCTTCCATGCGCCATCGACGCGTCCGCACAAAACCCCGATGGGTATGCCGACGATCACGCACACAAGAACGGCCACGCCGATGAAGCCGATGGTCAACGCCGTTTCTCGCCAGAAGGCCTCGCCGAGCAGACCGCAGACCAGCAGGCCGATGAAAGCCATGAAGCCGACCTGGAAGTTGCGGATCAGCC
Source organism: Acidimicrobiales bacterium (assembly GCA_009843525.1). Lineage (GTDB taxonomy): Bacteria > Actinomycetota > Acidimicrobiia > Acidimicrobiales > Poriferisodalaceae > Poriferisodalis > Poriferisodalis multihospitum. The sequence goes on from VYDH01000036.1 coordinate 99,608, forward strand.
AGCCGATCAGGAAGACCGCGATGCACACCGTCAACCACGACATCTGCAGCAGCCACTCATTCACGATGATGTTGATCAGCGTGTCGAACGGCCACTTGATGACTCCGATGGTGGCCTGCAGGTTGTTGTCGACCCAGAACACGGTCTGTTCCACCCAGTCGCCGACTGGGATCTGCCAGTTGTCGAGCACGGTGTTCTGCCGTGCTTGCGCCACGACGCCCGACGTGCACTCCAAGAGCTGGCCCTCGGCATCGACGAGTGCGTCTCGGCAGTAGACCGTCTCGCCGTCGACGCGGTAGGCATGGGTGCCCGACGAGATGATCTCTTCAGACCTGAAGCGGTACCACCACACAGCGACGAGCCCGATGAGACCGCCGGCCGCCATGCCGTAGCGGCGACCGATCGCCCCGCCGAAGAGCAGGAGCGCCGGGACGATGAGGAGCCCCAGCAACAGTGCCCATTCGACACCGGTCGTCGCCCAGTCGGCCAAGCGATCCCCAGCCTCAGGAGCAGTGACGACGTCGACGACTTGGTCGATGAAATGGCCAGAGTCGGTTGCTTCTTCGCCGTTGGCCTGGGCGAGGAGCATGGCGGCGCTCACATGAACACCTCCCGCTCGAAGTCGTCTATCAGCTGCTCGACTCGACCCATCTCTTCCATGATGAGACGGGGATCCAGATTGCCGACGAGTGTGCCGTCATCGTCGACCACGGCGATCGAGAGGCCACGCCCTGCGGCTGCGTAGAGCTCGTTCAATGTGGCGTCCGGGCTGCACCTGTCGAAATCGGAGCGCAGCGCCTTCTTGAGGTCGTTGCTTCCCATGCCGCGGGCCCGCAAACCGTCGGCCGCCGTCAACAGCGAGACCGGTTTGCCCGAGGAGTCGCAGCAGAACCGGCCCGCAATGTCCTGGCAGAGGGTGAGTGCATCGCTGAGCGAGATGTCGGCCGGGATCGGCCTCGGTTCGGACATGACCTCGTGGACCTTGATGACCCGCCCCTGGTCGACGTCTTGGACGAACTCGGCCACGTAGCCGGTGGCCGGCTCGGTCAGGATCTCTTCGGGTGTACCGATCTGTACGACTGCGCCGTCCTTCATGATGCAGACCCGGTCGCCGATGCGCAGCGCCTCGTTGAGGTCGTGGGTGATGAAAAGGATCGTCTTGTGGACCTCGGCTTGGATCTCCATCATCTCGTCTTGCATCTGACGCCGGATGAGCGGGTCGAGCGCGCTGAACGCCTCGTCCATGAGGAGGATGTCCGGATCGGAGGCCAGTGCACGAGCGAGGCCGACGCGCTGCTGCATGCCGCCGGAGAGCTGGGCGGGCCGGTGATCGGCGAACGCAGCGAGTCCGACCAGCGACAGTGCCCGCATGGAGGCTTCGTTTCGCTCAGAGCGGTCGACCTTCTGCACCTTGAGCCCGTAGCCGACGTTGTCGATCACTTTGCGATGCGGGAAGAGGGCGAAGTGCTGGAAGACCATCCCCATCTTCTCCCGTCGGAACTCCTGCAGGTCGGTCCCGTACAGCTTCTGCACGTCGACGCCGTCCACCAGCACCTCGCCGTGGGTGACGTCGTGCAGCTTGTTGACCATCCGGATGGCCGTCGACTTGCCGGAACCGGACAGGCCCATCACCACGAAGATCTCGCCCCGGTTGACCGAGAAGTTCACGTCGGTGAGCCCGACGACATGCCCGGAGAGCCGTTGCACGTCGTTCTTGGGCACGCCCGAACGAGCCAGCTCGAAGGCACGGCCTCTCGGCTGCGGCCCGAAGATCTTGTAGACGTCGCTGAGGCGGATGATCTCGTCGCCCTCAGCCGCGCCGTTGGCGGCGTCGTCGCTCATGTGTCCCCCTGGTTTGTCCGGTGCCACGTTAGGCGCGCCGCGGATGTCGGTCGGTAATCCGTTCGCATCCGTCCGGGAGGTCGGAACAGATCGCTGTCGCGAAAGGCCAGAAAAAGGCCAGAGGTGTGCGATCCTGTTGGCCGTGACGCGCTTGGGGTTCCTGCTGGACAGCGGCGCGTGCATCGGCTGCCACGCGTGCACCGTGGCCTGCAAGAGCGAGCACGACGTGCCGCTCGGCGTCAACCGGACGTGGGTCAACTACGTAGAGACCGGTGAGTTCCCGCAGACGCAGCGGCACTTTGCGGTGATGCGCTGCAACCACTGCGACGATGCGCCTTGCATCGCGATCTGCCCGACCGGTGCGCTCTTCCGGGCGTCCAACGGCGTGGTGGATTTCGACGATTCCCGCTGCATCGGCTGCAAGGGCTGTATGAACGCGTGCCCGTACGACGCGCTGTACATCTCGCCAACCACCGGCACGGCGCACAAATGCAACTTCTGCCAGCACAAGCTGGAAGTCGGGCTCGAGCCTTCGTGCGTGTCGGTCTGCCCGACGCGGGCCATCACCGTGGTAGATCACGACAGCCCGGAGGACACGGTTGCGGCTCGCATCCGCACCGAGAACCTGCCGGTGCGGGCACCCGAGCGCCGCACCCTGCCCAAGGTGCACTACGCGGGCACCGTGCCCGAGGCGTTGGATCCGCTGGCGCGCCCGGTGGCCGACGACGGGCTGATCTGGGCCGACTGGACCGGCAGCGCCTCGTGGCCGTCCGAGTCGAAGGCAACCCCGGCGGCACGCACGGCTTACACCGTGTCCCATGACGAGCCGTGGGGGGCCAAGGTGGCCGGCTACATGGTGACGAAAGGGGTGGCGGCCGGGGTGATGCTGTGGGCTGCTGCCGCGGCGTTGCTGGGCTGGGACGACCGTGCCGCCGTTGCCACCGGCCCTGCGGTGATCGCCCTGGTGGCGCTGGCAGTGACGGGCGTGCTGCTCATTGCCGATCTGAAGCGGCCCGAGCGCTTCTGGTACCTGTTCGCCAAGGGCCGGCTCCGCAGCTGGATCACCGCGGGTGCGTGGGTGATCATGATCGATGGTGCGCTGGTGACGCTGTGGGGCATCGCGGGCCTGTGGGGCGATTCCACGTGGTTCGTGGTGCTGATCGGCCCGACGGCGGTGTTCTCGTTTCTGACTGCCGCGTACACCGCGCTGCTGCTGCGCCAGTGCCGCGGCCGGGTGCTGTGGGCAGATCGGCCGGCACTGGCGCTCATCGGCCGGCTGGCGGGTGAAGCCGTGCTGGGGGGCGGCGCGGTGTGGGCGGCCTTTGTGGCCCTCCGAGCGAACGCTGCGGTCTTCGCCTGGACCCCAGTCGTTGCTGCTGCGGTCTTGGCATGGCTCTACCGGCACGACCGTGCCTACCTGCGTGCAGCGCAGACGGTTCCCCTCTCATGAGCGAGCAACGCACCAGCGAACAGAGCTCCCCGCCAGGCCCAGCAGCCAGCCCAGCCGCCAGCCCGGCAATGGACCTCGGTGCGGCGGCTCCGCACGACCAATGGCATGACTGGTCCGAGCTCGACGCCGCGGCGTGGCCGGAACGTGTCGAGCGCAACTACACCCTGGTGCCGACCACGTGCTTCAACTGCGAGGCGGCATGCGGCCTGGTCGCGTATATCGACCGCGACACCGACGAGGTCGTTCGCTTCGAGGGCAACCCCGAACACCCCGCATCCCGGGGTCGGAACTGCGCCAAGGGTCCCGCCACGATCAACCAGGTTCACGACACCGAGCGCATCCTGTACCCGCTGCGCAGGACGGGCGAGCGCGGCGGGGGCGGATGGGAACGCGTCAGCTGGGACGAGGCGCTGACCGCGATCGCCGCACGCATCCGCACAGCCATCGTCGAGGGCCGCCGCGACGAGGTCATGTACCACGTCGGCCGGCCGGGCGAAGACGGCTACACCGAGCGCGTGCTCACGGCGTGGGGCGTCGACGGGCACAACAGCCACACCAACGTCTGCTCCTCCAGCGCCCGCGTCGGCTACGCGACGTGGATGGGCCACGACCGGCCCTCGTCGGACTTCGCCAATGCCGAGGTCATCTTCCTGATCTCGAGCCACCTCGAGGCTGGGCACTATTTCAACCCGCACGCCCAGCGCATCATCGAGGCCCAGCAGCGCGGGGCGACGGTGATCTGCGTCGATCCGCGACTGTCGAACACGGGGGCCAAGGCCGATCACTGGCTGCCGGCGTGGCCCGGCACCGAACCGGTCCTGCTGCTGAGCCTGGCCCATCTCCTGCTCGAAGCAGGCACGTGGGACCGAGCCTTCGTGCACCGATGGACGAACTGGCAGACCTACCTGGCCGAGACCCGGCCCGATCTGCCGCCGACGTTCGAGTCGGTCGAGGTTGCGCTGCGCGACGCTTATGCGGAGTACATCCCGGAGCGGGCCGCGGAGCTGTCCGGGGTGGATGCGGATGATCTGCGAGAGATCGCGCGGGCGATCGGCGGAGCGCTGGGCCGCTTCGCCTCCCACAACTGGCGCGCCGCTGGCGCGGGCAACCTGGGCGGCTGGCAGACCGCGCGGTGCCTGTTCCTGCTCAACGTGCTCACCGGTTCAGTCGGCACGGTAGGGGGCACCACAGGGGCGGGCTGGCACAAGCTGAAGCCCGCGCCGCCGCTGCGGCCGCCGCCGGTGGAGCACTGGAACGAGCTGTCGTGGCCGCGTGAGTACCCGCTCAGCCACCACGAGATGTCGATCTTGCTGCCGCACTTCCTGCGCGAGGGCAGGGGCAAGCTCGACACGTACTTCACCCGCGTCTACAACCCGGTGTGGACGAATCCCGACGGGTTCAGCTGGCTGGAGACGCTGAGCGACCCCGAGCGAGTGGGCTGCCATGTGGCGCTGACGCCGACGTGGTCGGAGACCGCGTGGTTCGCCGACTACGTGCTGCCGATGGGCGTCGGCTCAGAACGCCATGACCTGGCGTCGTTCGAGACTCATGCAGGCCAATGGCTGGGCTTTCGCCAACCGGTGATGCGGCGATATGCCGAGCTGCGGGGCGCCGAACTCGGCCCCGACAGCCGGACTCACGAATTCAACCCAGGCGAGGTCTGGGAGGAGAATGAGTTCTGGATCGACCTGTCGTGGCGGATCGACCCCGACGGCTCGCTCGGCATCCGCCAGTGGTTCGAGAGCCCGTCCCGCCCTGGCGAGCCCATCGGCATCGACGAGTACTACGAGGCGATCTTCACCGACGAGGTGCCCGGTCTGGCCGACGATGCCGCAGCCGCGGGGCAGACACCGCTCGAGTTCATGCGCGACCGGGGCGCCTACGCCGTGCGCGGCGATCCCTACGGCCACCATGAGCGGGTTGTTCAGCCAGCGCAATTGGCCGGAACCGTCCTGGGCGACGACGATGTCCACCGGCCGTCGCGCGACACCGTCCGCGGCGCCGCCGCGTCGCTGCCGCCGCTCGGCGACGGCTCCGTGGCGGTGCAGGTGGCAGGAGCGGCTCGTCAGGGGTTCCCGACGCCCTCGCGCAAGCTGGAGCTGTACTCCACGACGCTGGCCGAATGGGGGTGGCCCGAGCATGCGACACCGGGCTGGATTCCCAGCCACGTTCACTGGCAGCATCTCGATTTGGCCGGCAACGAGCGGATCTTGGTGCCGACGTTCCGCATCCCGACGCTCATCCACACCCGGTCTGCGAACGCCAAGTGGCTGGCGGAGATCAGCCACCGTCATCCGCTGTGGATTCACCCTTCTGATGCCGAAGCGCTCGGCATCGAGATGGGCGGCCTCGTGCGGATCAGCACGCGCATCGGCCACTTCGTCATCTCGGCTTGGCGCACCGAAGGCATCCGTCCCGGCGTGGTGGCGGCCTCGCACCACATGGGTCGCTGGCGCCTCGACCCTGCGCCCGAGGCTGCACCGCCAGCAAGTGCCCGCGCTGGTGGCCCGAGATCTTGGGCCGGCGGTCCTGCGGAGATCCAGCGTGACGGCACCGTGTGGCAGCTCCGGCGCACCGGTTCGATGACGCCGTTCGCCTCCGACGACCCCGATTCTGAGCGGGTTTGGTGGAACGACACTGGCGTCCACCAGAACCTCACGTTCTCGGTGCAGCCCGACCCGATCTCCGGCATGCAGTGCTGGCACCAGCGGGTGCGAGTTGGCCCGGCCGAACCCGGCGACCGCTACGGCGATGTAGTGGTCGACACTGCGCTGGCCCGCGAGGCCTATGCGGAGTGGCTGGCGATGACGCGGCCGGCTCCCGGTCCCGGCGGACTGCGCCGCCCGACGTGGTTGGCGCGCCCCCTCAAGCCCACCTCCGAGGCCTACCGCTTCGATCTGAGCTAGCTGGACTTGGCTAGCTGGGCTTGTGCGCTTTGCGGGAACCTGCTTCCCAGTCCTCCATCTCGGGTGCTTCCGTGATGGTCCCCAGCACATTCAGCTGCGGGGCTTCGCGCAGCGAACGCTTCAGCTCGGCGAAGCCCGGGAAGCGCGCCAGCTCGATGACGGCATTCCATAGCGGCACGGCCTGCTCGTCGGAGGGAACCCGAGAGATCACCGGGCCGAAGAACGACAGGCCGTCGGGCGGCTCGAATGTGATGATCGGCGTGCCGACGTCGCGACCGGTGCGGCTCAGGGCAAGCTCCGTTTCGGCCTCGATCTCGGCATCCCATGTCTCGTCGTCGACCGTTGCGGCGAAGTCCGTCGGCAGACCCGCAGTAGCCAATGCCTCTGCGGTGTGCTCCACGGTGCCGATGCGATCCCGCAGGCCCGAGCCCCTAGGCATCTCCCAGTAGTGCTGGCCCATGGCGTCGTACAGCGGGCCCATGACGTCACGGCCCAGTTCGGCGCGCACTTGGGCTGCCACCCGGAGCATCCGCAGCCCTGCGGTGTGGCCCTGCTCGTACCCGGCGGGAAACTCCGTGGCGTAGTCGCGGTGCTTGTTCAGGATGCGCAGCGAGATGAAGCGCCAGTCCACCGAGTAGCCCGTCTGGGCAACCACTTTCTCGACCCAGCGCGACGTGATCCAGGCGAAGGGGCACACCGGATCCCAGAAGAACTCGAGATCGGGTGGTGCCTCAGCGGCTTCGGCTCCCCGTGTAGTACCCATGCGCGCATGACTAGCACATGCGCTGTCCGAACATGAGTGGTTCCGACGGTGGCACGCCGGCACCGGAGATGGTCGAAGTAGCCGAAGGCGTCGAGCTCGCGCTTCATCGACTGGGCGGCGACGGGCCGCCGCTGCTGTTCGTGCACGCCACGGGCTTCAACGGCCGGACCTACGGCCCGCTCACGAGCCGCCTGACCGAGCACTTCACCGTCTGGGCGCCTGATCTCCGCGCCCACGGCTGGAGTCCGCCGCCCGCCGATCGGGACTTCCTGTGGACCTCACTGGCCAATGATCTGCTTGGCGTCGTCGACCATCTGGGCATCGCTCACGGCGAGTTGGACTGCGTCGGGCATTCGATCGGCGCCGCGACGCTGCTGCTGGCCGATGCGCAGCGGCCCGGCACCATCCGGCGCATGTACGGCTACGAGCCGGTGGTGTGGCGCATCGAAGACCAATTCGGCCCCGGTGAGAACCCGTTGATCGCGCTCACCACGAAGCGCCGGGAGGAATTCGCCTCACGCGGCGCGGCCTTCGAACGCTTCGCATCGCGGCCGCCGTTCAGCGGTGTGCGGGCCGATGCGCTGGCGAGCTACCTCGCCAACGGGTTCGAGGATCTGCCCGACGGCTCGGTGCGGTTGCGCTGCCGCGCCGCAGACGAGGCGGCAACCTACGACGGCGAGTGGGTCTCCACGACAGCTCGCCTCGAGGGCGGCCAGACACCGGTGGTCATCGGCAAGGGACTCGAGATGACCTTCGAGGACATCGGGGTGCCCGCGCACGAGGCGTTGGGCAACTCGCGGCTCATCACGTACCACGGGCTGGGGCACTTCGGGCCGTTTGAGGCGCCCGACGTGATCGCGTCCGACGCACTTGCGGCGGTGCTGGGTCAGGAAGCGGCGGCCGCGCAGCCGGAGACGAAGTCGGCCAAATAGTCGGCGATGCGCTCGGGCTGGTCGCGGTGGGCGACATGGCCGCAGTCGGCAAGCAGGTGGCCGGTCGCGTTCGGCGCTGACTGGACGATCGTCGACACCTGTGCCTCGGTGCCGTACTGATCGCCCTCGCCCTGCAGTACCAGGACCGGGCAGTCGATGCGCTCGAGCAGCGGCCGGATGTCCCAGTGGCGAAACCGCGGCGTCAGCCAGACGTCTCGCCAGCGTTCGAAGGCGAGACGGGGGTGGTCGTGGTGGCGGGCGAGTCCCGAGATCACCTGCCCGCGCTGGCCGTCGATGGCGCGTATGCCGTCGATGCAGATGTCCTCGATGAACGAATGCGGCGCGATGACGGCCACGCCGAGCGGAACGACCGAGCCCGACCCTGCCGCAATCAGCGAGATGGACGCCCCATCGCTGTGACCGACGAGAATCGGGCGGCGGACGCCGAGCTCGTCAAGCACGGCGGGCAGCATCTCGGTGGCCTCGCGTTCCATGAAGCCGTCGCTGTAGGTCTCGGGCACCGGGTCGGAGCGGCCATAGCCGCTGCGGTCGTAGGCGATGACCTCCAGCCCGCACCGGCGCGTCAGCACCTCGGGCAAGTCGCGCCACTGCGTGATGCTGCCGAGGCCTTCGTGCAGCATCACGATCACCGGGCTATTTCCGCTGCTGTGCCGGCTGTCGATGCCGCCGGGAGAGATCCGACGGTATGCGATGCCCACCGTGCCGACCTGCAGGCGGTCGTCCACAGTGACAGCGCTGCCTGCGTTGACTTCGCCTGCTGCAGAGCCCATGGCAACTACAGGCGCACGTAGTCGTATTCGACCGGCCTGGTGTTGACGCCGCGAGCCGGTGGAGCGATCCAGCCGGCCATGCGTCCCGGCTCGTAGACGGGCGACATGAGCGAAGTGATGTAGTCGCGGTCGTCGTCGGTGGGGAGCCATTCGCCGCACGATGCTTCCCATGCGGCCCTGCTGACCACCCTGCCGTCGGGCGTGATGTCGTGCGGAGCGAACACGCCCACGGCTCGGTTGAAGCCCGGGTGCGGCAGCGCCAGCTCGAAGTCGACGCCGGCCTCGGCGATCAAGCGGTTCCAGCGCCGCAGCCCCTTCTCGCAGTCGTCGGAATACGAATCGCGCAACTGCAGGTTCACCACCTGCAGCGAAGGCCGCTCCACGGTTGCCAGCGCACCGTCGACCACCTCGGTGCAGGCGAACGTCGTGGACGTGAGCACGTGGTCGTCATCGTACGCAGACTCGTCAAAACGGCCCTTGAGACCGGCGGTGTAGAAGTTGGCGCCGTTCGTCGAGGCCTCCGCGCCGAACAGGTCGAGCGAGACGGCGTAGTGGAAGTTGATGTACTTCTGCAGCGTCGGCAAGTCGACGACGCCGAAGGGCCGGACATCGTCGGTGTCGTTTTCGACCATCACCTCGCAGGTGCGCTGCGCAACGCGTCCCATGCCGGTCGCGCCCACGAACATGTGGTGCGCCTCCTCGCGCAGCATGAACTCGCAGGTGCGGCTGAGCGGATCGAACGCCGACTCGGCCAGTGCACCGAGCTGGTACTTGCCGTCACGGTCGGTGAAGTAGGTGAACGCCAGGAACGAGAGCCAGTCGGAGGTCTTCTCGTTGAAAGCGTTCAGGATGCGGGGATTGTCGGGATCGCCGGAGTGCCGCTCCAGCAGCGCCTCGGCCTCCTCACGGCCGTCGCGGCCGAAATGCGCATGGAGCAGGTACACCATCGCCCACAGGTGGCGGCCCTCCTCGACGTTGATCTGGAACAGGTTGCGCAGGTCGTACAGCGACGGGGCCGTGTGGCCGAGATGCCGCTGCTGCTCCACCGACGCCGGCTCGGTGTCGCCCTGCACCACGATCAGGCGGCGCAGGTCGCTGCGGAACTCGCCCGGCACTTCCTGCCACACCGGCCGGCCCGCTGATTCGCCGAAGCCGATGCGGCGGTCGGGCTTGGGAGCCGACAGGAAGATGCCCCAGCGGTAGTCGGGCATCTTGACGTAGTCGAAATGGGTCCAGCCCTCAGAGCTGGTGTCGATGGCGGTGCGCAGGTAGACGTCGTTTCCCGAGAATCCGGCGGGACCCAGCTCGTCCCACCAGCGGGCGAACTTGGGCTGCCAGCCTTCCAGCGCCCGCTGCAGCCGGCGGTCCTCGGAGAGCCCGACGTTGTTGGGGATGCGCTCGCTGTAGTCGATCTTGCTCACGGGCGCTTCCCCTCGTCGCCGCGGGAGTCGAATTTACACACGGTCCGTGGCGTAGCTCGGGCGGGTCCCTGTGCCGTAGCGGGTCAGCGCGCCGTCTGGGCCGGTGGCGTTCGGGCGAATGAAGATCCAGTTCTGCCAGGCCGACAGCCGGCCGAAGATCTTCGTCGCCATGGTCTCGGGGCCGCAGAAGCGGTGGTTGGCCTCCATTGCGGTGAGCGCGTCGGGCGAGAAGGCGGCGCGCTCCTCGACCGCCAGCCTCAAATCGTCGTCCCAATCGAGATCATCTGGGGTCGCGGTGGCCAGGCCGGCTTCTGCCGCTGCCTGCGCATCCAGGGCTGAACCGACGGTGTCGCGGGCGGCGGCGATGGCTGCGTCGTCTCCCCAGAGACGAGACTGCAGCCGGGTGAGGCCGTTCGCCATGGGCATCGAGCCCAGGCTGATCTCGGTCATCGCCAGCGTCGGCAGCACGGCGTCTGCGCTCTGGGGTCCTCGCAGCGCTCGCACGGCCATGCCGACGGCATCGTCGGGCCGCTCGTCGACGAATTCGCCGTCCAAGAGGTAGGTGCGATCGGCCGCCAGGGCCACCTCGGCGAGCACGCCCGCGAAGCACGAGCCGGGTTCGACTGCGGCGATGAGCGTGCGAGCGGTGAGATCGAGCCGCGACAGGGTGCGGCGCCAAAGCAGGGCGGTTTCCCGTTCGGCATGGTTGGCGGGCTCGCGCAACGCCCGGTCGTGGGCGGTGACGCTGGCGTGGCTGCCGTCGGTCAGCAGCACCACCGTGCCCAGCTCGGGTTCGTTGAAGCGCAGATGGCACAAGAGTGCATCGAGCTCCCGTGCCGCCCGCAGCGGCCAGCGCGGATGGGCGCTCGCGCTGATCAGCACCTCCGCGCAGGCCCGATCGCGGTCCGGCGCCATGGCAACGAACTCGCCGATCACGCTGCCGTCTGGGGTGGGCGAGATGTCGAGGGGTTCCAGCATCGCGGGTTCGTCGCTGACGAAGGCACCTGCGGCGCGGCTGTGTTCTGTCAGCGCAGCCGCTCTTGCGTTCACCGCTTCGTCGAACGACGTACGCGGCGCCAGCTCGTCCACGAGGCCCCACTCCAGCGCCACCCCGCCCCGCAGGCCCTCGGCTCTGGTGGCGAACACATCGGCACGGTCACGGCGGACGTGGCGCTTGTCGGTCAGCCGGGTGAGTCCGCCCGTGCCCGGCAGGACACCCAGCAAAGGCACCTCGGGCAGAGATACGGCAGTGTTCCGGTCATCCACCAGCAGAATGTGATCGGTCGCGAGCGCCAATTCGTACCCGCCTCCCGAGCACGCACCTCCCACCGCAGCGAGGAATCGCAGCCCGCTGCCGGCCGAGGCCTCTTCGAGTTCCAGACGGGTCTCGTTGGTGAACTTGCACAGGTTCACCTTGTGAGCGTGGGTCGCCGCAGCCAGTGCCCGGATATTGGCTCCCGCGCAGAACACCCCCTCGTAGCCGCTGCCGATCACTACGCAACCCACCTCGGGGTGCTCGAAGCGGATGCGGCGGACGGCGTCGGCGAACTCCAGCTCGACGCCCATGTCGTAGCTGTTCAGCTTCAGCTCAGCGCCGTCGAAGATGCCGCCGTCGGGTTGCACATACATCAGCAGCGTGGCGATCGAGCCATCGACGCGCAGCGTCCAGTGCCGCCACGGTCGTAGATCGCTGAAGAAGTCGAGGTACACCTCGGTGCCTGCCGGCTGCGTTGGCGCAGTGCTCACACGATGAGTGTGCATCGTTAGTGTTCGCTTCGACACCCGCGTGTCCCAATGTTCACGGATCTGACGAGGAGGGCAGCGTGAGCGCGAATGCCGTGCACCGATTCGTCATCGAACCGGCAGAGGCCAACCCTGGGGTCACGGCGATCATCGACGCTGCAAGCGGGCAGCACACGAGCCGGGCCCAGATGGTTGCGGGCACCAAGGCAGCTGCGGCAGCGCTCGCCGAGCGCGGCGTGCAGCCGGAGCAGCGAGTGATGATGTGCGCCGCCGACACGCCTGCATTCCTGTGGTGGTTCTGGGGTGCGATGTGGATCGGCGCGGTGCCCGTGCCGGTCTCGACGATGGTGCGCCAGCACGACTACGCGTTCCTGCTATCCGACAGCCGCGCCGTCGGGCTGGTGTACTCGCCGCCGTTCGCTCCCGAGGTGCTGCCCGCAGCCGACGGTCAGCCATTCCTGCGCTGGACGATCGACGACACCGACACGGGACTGCTGGGGGATCCCAGTGCGGCGCCCGAGCCCTTTCCGGCCACCGACGACGACGTTGCGTTCTGGCTCTACACCTCAGGCACCACCGGGCAGCCCAAGGGTGCCATGCACCGCCACATCGACATGTCGGTCTGCACCGGCAGCTACGCCCGTGCCGTGCTGGACATGGGACCCGACGATGTCGTCTATTCGGTACCCAAGCTGTTCTTCGCCTACGGGCTGGGCAACTCTGGCTACTTCTCTTCAGGGACGGGTGCAATAGCGGTGCTGAACGCCGACCGGCCCGAGCCGGCCGCGGTCGCCGACCACGTTCGCAGCCACCGGCCCACGCTGTTCTTCAGCGTGCCCACCAACTACGCGCAGCTGCTGGCTGCGGACCTTCCGGAGGACACGTTCTCGTCGGTGCGGCAAGGCATCTCCGGCGGCGAGCCGTTGCCCCCGGAAATTCACCGGCGCTTCGCCGAGCGCTTCGGCGTGGAGATTCTCGACGGCATCGGCACCACCGAGCTAGCCCACATCGCCATCTCCAACCGGCGGGGCGCCTCGGTGCCCGGCACCACCGGAACGCCGCTCGACGGCTACGAGGTGTCACTGCGCGATGAGCATGGCAATGAGGTGGCCGACGGCGAGCCGGGAGCACTGCATGTCGCGGGCGGCTCGGTGATGACCGGCTACTGGAACCGCACGGAGCGAACCCGGGCGGCGCTCCAGGGACGCTTTCTCGCCACCGGTGACACCTACATGCGCAACCCCGACGGCACCTATACCTACATGGGGCGCTCCGACGACATGCTGAAGGTGGGAGGCATCTGGGTCTCGCCGATCGAGGTCGAGGGCTGCATTCTCGAAATGGATGACGTGATTCTGGCGGCTGTTGTCGGCGACCTGGACGCTGAAGGACTGACCAAGCCGCACGCGTTCGTGGTTCCCACTGAGGGCGCGCGTCGCGACACGTTGGCTGAGCGGGTGCAGGCGCATGTGCGTGAGCGGCTTGCGGCGTACAAGTACCCCCGCTGGGTGGATGTGGTGGAGGAGCTGCCGCTCACCGCCACGGGCAAGGTCAAGCGCTACATGCTCCGCGACTAGGGCAGCTGCTCAGCCCCAAGCGCGTGTGACAGCGCGGGGGAGTTCTTCGATCCACTGGATGAGATCGTGGCCGCAGACTCGCTCGGTCCAGTCGTGCGGCGACTTGGCAAAGTGCAGCCATGCCGCCCACGCCTCGGTCGCCTGGTGGAAGCCGCCCTCGAGCGTCCCAGCGCAGAGGTGGACGAACGGCGCCTCGGCGGCATTCCAGTTCATCTGCTCGTTCGGCGGCATGCCGGTGGAATACGCCATGGCGTGCCCGTACTTGTCGCGGTGCATGTGCCCGACCGCCAAGGCGTGGCCGCCGCCGTCAGATGCGCCGAACACGCCGCGCTGGCTGCGGTCATCGGAGACGCCGAATGACTGCTCGGCCCAGGCCGACAGCTCTTCCACGAAGAAACGCTGGTGACGGTCGAAGCGGTCGTTGTCGAAGCCGGGCAGGTACTCCATGGCCCGTTCGTTCCCGTAGCCGCCCATCGGCGCGGAGTGGGCTGCTACCAGCACGAAACGGGGGACCGTCTCGTTGGCGACGCCGGCGTCGAGGCGGCGGATGTATGGGCCGATCATGCCGCCGTCGGTGGCATACAGCACCGGCAATCGCTCGGCAGGGGAGTGATTGGGCGGCAGGTACACGGTGATCGTGCGCCTGGTGCGCAGCGAGGTGCTGTCGAGCGTGTGCGTCTGGGTGAGGCCGCGCAGCTCGTTGTCGGGGTGCGACGGGACTTCGGCAGGCGCGTCGGGGCCCCGGAAACGGTGCGGGACCGGGCCGCGCTGGCCCCCCAGCAGACCCCCGCCGTCGTCGAGCGGCCAGAAGCCGTAGCCGATGACGGCTTCACTGAGGCGTTCGATGCGCACGCTGAGCGCCCACAGATCGCCGTGGCTTCCATCGGTGCCGTTGCTGCGGCCATTGCCGTCTTCGGCACCGACTCGCCACATGGGCAATTCGATGACGGGACCGGGCAGCAAGCCGACAGCGTCACTGCGGCATGCGAGGGTCAGCTCGTCGCCGTCGGCCCAGCAGCCTTCGGGGTGGGCGGCGAGCTGTGCAGTCAGGAATTCGGGAGGGGGGTCGCGCCACACACGGCACATGCGCTGACCCGGCGGCAGCCCGCCGTCGGCGGCCCGTTCGCGGGCGAGCTCCCGGTTGCGCCGATCGATCTCGGTACGCCGTTGGTCGAGGGTGGGCAGCCCCATCCGCGCACGGGAATCGTCGTCGACGCTGCCGTCGACAGGTGCCAGTACGAGGTCGCCCAAGTGCGTCGTGACCACCGTCCCGAATTGCTGGGGCCTGCCGCTCAGCAGGTTCATCTTGTCGGCGCATTCTGCGAAGACGGTGCCGGCGCCCGGCACACCGTCGCGGTGGGCGCGCGCAGCCAGCTCACCGGCGATGGAGAACATCTGCGGGCCGCCGTGGACGCTCAGCGCCCGGGCAGCTCGAAGGGCATTCGCGCCCTGGGCCTGCTGCAGCTCCGGTGTGCGGGCCAGGAGCTGCACGAGCATGGGCACCTCGGCTGGCTCGGCCATCTCGATCCGGGCCAGCAGGTCGGTGACCTCCGCCGGCGCCGCCGCATCGCCGTTGCCGTCGCCTGCCATGCCGCCCTCCGCCCCGGCCGCCGCGACCAGATTCCGTGTCACTCCTACACTACGCCCGTCGTCACAAAGGAGTCCCAGTGAGCGAAGAGCCCTTGGTTTTGGTCGAACAGCGCGGCTACGTGCAGATCCTCACGCTGAACCGCCCGGATGCGATGAACGCATTCAACATGGCACTCTCAGAAGCGCTCGGCGAGGCACTCGACGAACTCGATGCCAACCCCGATGTACGCGTTGGCGTGATCACCGGCGCCGGGCGGGGATTCAGCGCGGGCATGGATCTCAAAGCGTTCGTGGAGGGCGGCGGGATCGATGCGATGCCGAACCCGGCCGGCCGCGGCTTCGGGGGCATCGCCGAACGCAGCGCAGCCAAGCCGCTCATTGCCGCGGTAGAGCGCTTCGCCCTGGCGGGAGGGCTGGAAGTGGCGCTGTCGTGCGATCTGATCGTGGCATCGGAAGGCACCATGCTCGGCATTCCCGAGGTAGGTGTCGGGTTGTTCGCAGGTGCCGGCGCGCTGCTGCGCCTGCCGCGCCAGCTTCCCTACAGCCTGGCCATGGAGATGGCGCTGACCGCGGAGCCGATCACAGCCGAAGTCGCGCACCAGCACGGCATGGTGAACCGGGTGTGCCCGAAGGGCGAGGCAGTGAACGTGGCCGTCGAACTCGGCGAGCGCATCGCCCGCAATGCTCCGAAGGGCGTGCGTGCCTCCAAGGCGCTGATCCGCAACGTGCTCGGCGTGTCCGAAGACGACTTCTGGGCATTCCAACAGCCGGCGCTCGAGGATGTCTTCGCGTCATCCGATGCCATCGAGGGTGCGACCGCCTTCGCCGAGCGGCGTGACCCGAACTGGGAAGACCGCTGAGCCGCTGGGCCGAACGAGGCGACATACCCCGCGGCGCCGAATACGACGATCGCTGGGCCCAAAAGGCGGCGCGCGGCGAGTCGATTCACGGCGAAGCCGACTTGGTCGATTCGCTGCTGCCGCGAGGCGGCAGCGTGCTCGACGCCGGGTGCGGCACCGGCCGGGTCGCCATCGAGCTGGCCCGGCGGGGCCACCACGTCGTCGGCGTCGACTTGGACCCCGCCATGCTCGACCTTGCACGCAACAAGGCACCCGAGCTTGCGTGGATTCAGGGCGACCTGGCCAGCGCTGGCATCTTGAGGGACACAGGCATATCGAGGGATTCCAGCAGTTCGGGCGACACCGGCGAGCGACGGCTATTCGACGCTGCGGTGGCCGCGGGCAACGTGATGATCTTCCTCGAACGCGGCACCGAGGCCGCGGTGGTGGCCAACATCGCTTCGCACCTGCGACCCAGCGGCGTGCTCGTGGCGGGCTTCCAGCTCAGCGACGGCTACTTGGCGCTGCACGTGTACGACGCACTCGCCGAACGCAACGGGCTGGAGCTCGAGGCCCGCTACTCAACGTGGGAAGGCGCCCCGTTCGACGGCGGCGACTACGCAGTCTCGGTGCACCGCTACACCGGCTAGGAGGCTGAGGCTCAGTCCGTGGGCAGGCGGGCGAGGAGCTCGATCTTGCGCTCCTCGTACTCATCGAAGCTGATCTCGTCATTGTCGAATTGGGTCTGCACCTCTTCGACAAGGCGGATCAGATCAGCCGCCGACAGCTCCTCGTCGAGGTTGCCGTCGAGCACGGCACCTGTGCCTTCGGGTTCAGGTGTCTCGTTGACCAGCGGACCGCTCTGGGGGATCTTGCCCATGCGCTTGGCGCGCTTGGCCTCGGCCTTCGCCTTCTTGGCCCGGTCCCTCTGCAGTTTCTCGAACGTTGTGCGACCGGCAGCCATGTCAATACCTCGCGTCTGTCCAGCGGACCATGCTACTGGCGACCTGCCTGATTCCGGGTGCAGGCCGGTGGTTCAGGTCCCCGACCAGGCGTGGCCGGCATAGCGGGTACGCAGGAGTTTCTTGTCGATCTTTCCTGTGCCTGTCAGCGGGATCTCGTCTGCGACGACGATGTCGTCGGGAAGCCACCACGACGCCACCCGGGGCCGGATCGCATCCAGCACGGCGCTGGCATCGAGGGTGGCACCAGCGGCGAGTTCGACGATGAGCAGCGGCCGTTCGCCCCAGCGCTCGTGCGGCAGGCCGATGACCGCAGCCGCCGTCACATCCGGCGCAACGAGCGCAGCGTTCTCCAGCTCGATCGAGCTGATCCACTCGCCGCCGCTCTTGATGACATCCTTCGACCGGTCGGTCAGGGTCAGGTAGCCCTCGGCATCCAGTGCGCCCACGTCACCTGTGCGCAGCCAGCCGCCGTCAGTTCCATCCACAAACGAATCAGCGAATGCGCCGGGGTCGGCGAGTTCGCCGAGGTAGTACGCGCCGCACATCCACGGACCGCGTGCCTGGATCTCACCGACGCTGCGACCGTCATGGGGCAAGACGTTGCCGTCGGCGTCGACCACACGCAGCTCGATGCCGTACATCTCGCGGCCAGCCTTGGCCTGGCGGTCGCGTTGGGCGTCGCGGCTGGCACGGTCGACCCGGTGCGTAAAGCGCCCCGATGTTCCCTGGGTCATCTCGGTCATGCCCCAGACGTGGCTGACCGTGACGCCGTAGTCGTCCTCGAGCGTGTCGATGAGCACCCGCGGCGCGGCCGAACCTCCGACGGCCACCTTCTGCAGGGAGGGCACGTTTCGACCCGTGTCCTGCAGGTACTGCACAACGCCCAGCCAGATCGTGGGAACCCCGGCCGAGAACGTGATGTCCTCGGCTTCGATGAGGTTCACGATGGCCTCGGGGCTCAGGTCGGGACCGGGCAGCACGAGCTTGGCACCGCTCATCGCGGTGGCGAACGGCAGCGCCCAGCCGTTGACGTGGAACATCGGCACAGTGCCGAGCACGGCATGCCCTGAGTGCACGTCGTGGCCGTCGCCGGTGCAGGTGGCCCAGGTCTGCAGCACGATCGACCGGTGGCTCTGCAAGACGCCCTTGGGGTTGCCGGTGGTGCCCGACGTGTAGCAGAGGGTTGCGGCCGCACGCTCGTCGAAATCGGGCCACGCAGCGGGGCCCGGTGCGGCTGCGATCCAGTCTTCGTAAGCGATCTCGCCGGGCAGGCCGGCAGGGGCATCGAGCCGGCCGAGCACCACCCAGCGGCGGACCGTCGGCGTGCGCGGCGCGAGACGTGCAGCGATGTCGACGAACGACTGGTCCACGAGCACCACGCTGTCGGCGGCGTCGTTGAGAATGAACGCCAGCTGGTCGTCGTGGAGCCGGGGGTTGACGGTGTGCAGCACAGCTCCGACGCCGGTGATGCCGTAATAGGCCTCCAGGTGGCGGTGGTCGTTGCATGCGATGGTGGCGACGCGGTCGCCGGACCCGATGCCGTCGGCGACCAGCGCCCCGGACACCAATCGGGCTCGCTCTGCCACCTTGCCCCAGGAGCTGCGGGTGGTGACGCCCGCCGAGTCCACCGAAACCACATCGGTGCCGGCATGACTGCGGGCTGCATAGGAAATGAGGCTCGAGACCAGCAGCGGCCGATCCATGGTGTTGCCGCGCAGCATGGGCTCGACGGGCTCTGCCGTCACTTGCGGCGAGTCCGCGCCAGTCGCTGGGGGATTGTGCTCATCGGAGCAGGCTGAAGAAGGCGCGCACGTCGTCGACGAACAGCTCGGGCTGCTCGAAGGCCGCGAAGTGGCCGCCGGC
Organism: Acidimicrobiales bacterium; assembly: GCA_009843525.1. GTDB lineage: Bacteria > Actinomycetota > Acidimicrobiia > Acidimicrobiales > Poriferisodalaceae > Poriferisodalis > Poriferisodalis multihospitum. The sequence continues at coordinate 118,290 of VYDH01000036.1, forward strand.
GGGCATCTCGGTCCAGTGCCGGATGTCGGAATAGATCGGCTCGGACCATGCCCGAACCGGCGGGATGATCTCGGCGGGGAACTTGGCAACGCCGGTCGGAACGTCCACCGTCATGCGCGGGAGCTGCCGGAAGCTCTCCCAGTACAGGCGGCCCGACGAGGCTGCGTTGGCGTTCAGCCAGTACAGCATGACGTTGTCGAGCATCTCGTCGCGGCCCAGCGCATTCTCCGGGTGCCCGTCGCAGTCGGTCCACGCCCAGAACTTCTCCAGGATCCATGCCGCCTGGCCAGCAGGCGAATCAGTCAGGCCGTAGCCCAGCGTCTGGGGGCGGGTGGACTGCTGCTTCGAGTAGCCGGAGTCCCAGTCGTTGTAGTGCTTCGCCTTGGTAAGAGCGGCGATCTCCTCGTCGTTGGGTTCGCGGTCCTTAGGTCGGCTGCCGCGCATCACCATGTTCAGGTGGATGCCCACGCAGCGGTCAGGGTGGCGGCTGCCGAGCGCACTGGTGACCGCTGACCCCCAGTCGCCGCCCTGCGCGCCGAAGCGGTCGTAGCCCAAGCCGGTCATCAGCTCGGCCCAGCAGTCGGCGATCTTCTCGATTCCCCAGCCGGGCTCGGTCGGCTTGGCGCTGAAGCCGTACCCCGGCAGCGATGGGCAGATCACATGGAAGGCGTCGGATGCGCTGCCGCCGTGCGAGACCGGATCGGCCAGGGGCTCGATGACCTTGTGGAACTCGACCACTGAGCCGGGCCAGCCGTGCGTGATGACGATCGGCATCGCATCGGGCTCGGGGGAGCGGACGTGGATGAAGTGCACGTTCATGCCGTCGACGTCGGCCGTGTACTGGTCGAACCGGTTGAGCGAGGCTTCGCGGGCTCGCCAGTCGTAGGTATTGGCCCAGTAGTCGCAGACTTCCTGGACGTAGGCGAGGGGTATGCCCTGGGCCCAGTTGTCGACCGGTTCTTTGTCCGGCCAGCGTGTTCTTGCCAAGCGGTCCCTGAGGTCTGCGAGCTGCTCGTCCGGCACGTCGATCTGGAACGGTTCGATCTGCATCCGAGCACCGTAGTCCGCGGTGTGCGTTTGCCTCCGGGGTGTACGAGGGCAGGGGCGTCGGTCAGTCGTAGACGAAGCCGAGCTCGGCGGGGGGCGGGAGCTCGCCGCCGATGTGGCCGTCGGCTCGCAGGTCGGCAATCTGGCCTGGCGTAAGGCCGGCTACTTCGGCCATGACCTCGTCGGTGTGCTGGTCGAAGAGTGGGGAGGGCCCAGCTTGGGAGGGGCGGGTCCCGTCGAGCGCGAAGGGGCTGGCTATGTGCCGCCTCGCGCCGGTGACCGGGTGCTCGACCACTTCGATGTGGCTGGCCAGCGGTTCGTGCGCCGGGGCTGTCCACGGGTCCCAGCAGAACTCCGTGCGGCAACCTGCGGCATGCAACGCCGTCCGCAGGTCGGCCCGGGTTCGGGTGGGTGTGCCGCCGTTCGTCTCGATTTCGTCGAGCAAGTTGCGGATCACGTCGACGGGGTCATCTCCAGAGGACGGATCGTGCGGGTCGCCCTCGGAGACAACTGCCAGCCAGCCGTCGGTTCCCTGCACGAAGCCGCTCCACGCCGCGCCGGGCTCGCGGTTGCCCATGCGGCCGATGTCGCGGCCGGCCGTCGACGCCAGCACGATGGCCTCGCCGCTGAACTGCCAGGTGCCTTCCTGCTGCGAGACGTCCATCTCGATGCCCTGCCCGGTGCGCTCGGCATGGTGCAGCCCGCTGAGCAAGGCGAAGCCGGCCGTGATGCCTGCGATCGGGTCGGGGAAGTAGATGTTGGAAATGCGCGCGCCCTCGTGCTCGTAGCCCTGGCGGTGGCCCAGTCCGCCCATGGCCTCGATGATCGAGCCATAGCCCACCGCGTCGGCGTACGGGCCGTCCACGCCGAACGCCGGCATTCGCACCAGCACGATCTGCGGGTTGACCTCGATCAGCGTCGCGAAGTCGAGCCCCAGTTGGGGCAGCACATGGGCCGAGAAATTGGCGACGAGAGCATCGCAGTTGCGCACCAGCTCCATGAAGGCGGCCTTGCCCTCGGGTGTCGCAAGCGTGACCACGCAGTCGCGTTTGCCCTTGTTGACGGCGTTGAAGTGGCCGCCTGCCTCGTAGAAGCGGTTGTCGGCGACGAGATGCTCGAGGCCCGGTGCCATGCCATGGTCGTAGGGCCGCTGGGTGCGGAAACCGTCGAACGGGTTCTGAGCCTCGATCTTGATGACGTCGATGCCGAGCGGGGTCAGCAGGTTGCCGATGTACGGCCCGGCCCAGGCAATGGTCATCTCGATGACACGCAGGCGGCGCGCCTGGCGCAGCGCTGGTTCCGGCGTGCTGGGGGCGGCGCCGACGCTGCGGCCGGCATCTGCAACGGTCGGGAAAGGGTCGGCGCCTGGGTCGCTGAGCCGCTGGCCGGGCACCGGCAGGCCGGGTGCGTTGAACGGCCGGATGGGTGAAGCGGCGGTGCCGGCAGGGGTCGCGACCTCGCCCAAGAAGCCTCTCGAAACAAGGTGCTCGTCGGCCAGCACGTCGAGCGGGGTCATCACCATGCCGATGGCCCAGGGCGTATCGAGCGCGTACTGGAGCAGCTCCCGCTTGGTGCGTTGCGCGTACCACGGCTCGATGACCTCTCGGATCTTGTCGATGTGGCGGGCCCGGCGGTGGCGGTGGCTCAGCTCAGGGTCGTCGATCCACTCGGGCACGCCGATGTGCAGGCACTGCATCTCCCAATCGTCCCGGCGAAGGGAACCGGGGCACACGTAGCCGTCAGCGCAGCGGATGGCACCAGACGGGTACGCCGTGGGCGGGTGCGGCCCCACCAGCGGCCGTGGCCGCTCGCAGTGCAGCGCGTCGCAGTAGCAGAGCTCGACGGCGGTGAGCAGCGCCCCCAGCCACGAGACATCCATATGCGCCTCGGGCCGTCGCAGTATCAGATGTGCGGCCCAGGCGGTGAGCCCGCCCGCCGTGTACTGGGCCTGCCAACCGGGCAGCCGCAGCGGCTCGGCACCCTCGTCACCGTTGAAGCCCAGGAAGCCCGTGGCGGTCTGCACCAGCAGCTCGTCGGCGATCACGCCCGGATCGTTGGCGTCCGCCCCCCAGGCCGTGACCGTCACCAGCTTCGGAACCCGCTCTCCCGCTGCGCTGCTGTCGGCCAATCGCTGCGGATCCCAGGGGCCGCCGGCAAGCCCGGCAACGGTGTCGCTTGCTATCACCACCTCGGGCCACGACGGGTCGATGTCGTCGGCAGAGCAGTTGAGCTTGCCCGCGTTCAGGTGCACATACAGCGGGCTCAGCTCGCCAGGCTGCAGCGGTACGTCGTCGACTGGCTGACGCCGCGCAGGGTCACCACCGGGCGGCTCTGCTTTGACCACTGTCGCGCCCGCGCCCGCCAGCAGCCGTCCGGCGAACGGCCCGGCGATGCCGGTCGCCACCTCCAGCACCCGCATCCCTGCCAGCGGCGGTGCAGAAGCAGCTGGCGTGTCGGCCGGATCGGGCATCGGGCCACGGTATCGCCCCGCCATCGGGCGTGGCAGTGCCAAGCAGGGCTTCGGTAGGGTCCGCAGATGAGCGCTGCACAACCATCCAACGGCCACGAATCCGGCGTCACGGTGTGCTTGAGTTTCGATTTCGATGCCATCTCGATCTGGACGGGACCGCGAGGCTCAAGGTCACCGAACCTGACCGCCAGGGGAGAGTTCTCTTCGATCGGGGCGCACCGGCTGCTCGACTTGCTCGACGAGCGCAGCACCCCGTCCACCTGGTTCATCCCGGGCCACACCATCGACACGTTCGGCGACGTGTGCGCCCGTGTGGTCTCCGAAGGGCACGAGGTGGGCTATCACGGCTACTGCCATGAAGCCCCGTCGTCGAAGCGGGACGAGGCCGACGAGCGAGCCATCCTGACCAGGTCCATGGACTGCCTGGAGCGGTTGTCGGGCAAGGCCCCGGTCGGGCACCGGGTGCCGGGAGGCAACTGCGGCGACCGTTGGATCAGCCTGCTCATCGAGCATGGCTTCTCCTACGACTCCTCGATGGCGCGCCACGACTATGCGCCCACCTGGTGCCGCCTCGGCGACGTGCCCACCACCGACGGGCCGCACCAGTTCGGCGACGAGGTGGACCTGGTGCAGTTGCCCTTCGAGTACGTCTTGGACGACTGGCCGTACTTCAGCTACGACGGCCCGACGGTGCAGGGCTTGCGCACGCCCGATCACGTCTACGACGTGTGGTCAGCCGAGTTCGACTACCTATACGAGCGGGTCGGCAGCGGGGTGTTCGTGCTCACCATGCATCCCCAGTGCATCGGGCGAGGCAGCCGCATGCTGATGCTCGAGCGCCTGATCGATCACATGGCATCCCGGCCGGGTGTGACGTTCGCCACGATGGAGCAGGTCGCGAACGATTTCCGGGCAGCGGCCGTCCCGGGAGATCAGTCGAACCGTCGGCTCTGAAGGGCGATAGCTTGCCGCCGGACACGAGGCGGTGCTGGTGCTGCCGCACCAGGAGAACGGGGAGAACCAGCGCATGATCGGACGACCCAGGGCGGCCGTGGAGGGCCTGCCGCAGTACAAGCCGGGGCGCTCGGCGGCGCAGGCAGAGGCCGAGCACAACCTGGCCGAGGCGATCAAGCTGGCATCCAACGAGAACGCCAACGACCCGCTGCCCTCGGTGGCCAAGGCAGTGTCCGAGGCCGCACTGGGAATGAACCGCTACCCAGACCATCGCTGCATGGAGGTGCGCGAGGCGCTGGCCGACCGGCACGGCGTCGGACTGGACGAGGTCACGGTCGGCTCAGGCTCGGTGGGCGTGCTGCAGCAGCTGTTCGCTGCCTATGTCGACCCGGGTGACGAGGTGGTGTACCCGTGGCGCTCGTTCGAGGTGCATCCGGTGTTCTGCGCGATCTCAGGGGCCCAGCCCGTCACCGTGCCGCTGGTCGACCATGCGTTCGATCTCGACGGTGTCGCCGCGGCGGTCACCGATCGCACCAAGATCGTCGTGCTGTCCACCCCCAACAACCCGACCGGCACGGTGTGCACGACGGCAGAGCTGCAGCGCCTCCTGGCAGCAGTGCCCCCTGACGTGATCGTGGTGATCGACGAGGCCTACCGGGAATTCGTCACCGACCCCGACGTGGCCGACCCGATCGAGGCCATCGTGCCGGAACACCCCAACGCTTTGGTGCTGCGGACCTTCTCCAAGGCGTACGGCTTGGCCAACCTGCGTGTCGGTTACGGCGTCGGGCATCCGGACGTCATCGGGGCACTCGACAAGGTGGCGCTGCCCTTCATCGTCAGCGGGCTCGCGCAGACCGCCGCGCTCGCCTCGCTGGCGCCGCCGGCCAGCACCGAGCTGGACGAAAGGGTCGCCGGCATCCTGGCCGAGCGGGAACGCGTGAGCGCCGCCATGGTGTCGGGGGGCTGGCCCGTGGTGCCCTCGCAGGCCAACTTCGTGTACCTGCCAGTCGGCGACAGTGCGATGGACCTCTTCGTCCGTCTGGAGAAGCAGGGCCTGGTGACGCGCCCGTTCGAGAGCGAGGGCGTGCGGATCAGCTTGGGCACTCCCGCACAGAACGATCGGCTGTTGGCTGCGCTGGGCGACATCGACCCCACCGGTTGAGTTGCGCCGACCGAGCTGGCCAGGCTGAGTCGGGCCGGCTGACGGGGCTGGTCGAGCTGGCCGCAGCTAGACGGCGGCCTCGCTGATCAGCTTCCACAGCAGATCCATCTGAGAGCGGTCTGTGCGCGACTGGCCCACGGCAACGCGGATGATGCTGCGCCCGTCCAGTTTCGACGGGGTCAGGTACGCCCGGCTGCTGTCGTTGACCGCCGCAGCCAAGGCGTCGGTGGCGCAGTCGGCCCGCTCGGCTGCTTCTTCGCTGGCGTCGGCGGCACGAACTCTGAAGCACACGAGCGAGAACGGGTGCGGGGCCACGATCTCGAACCGGGAGTCTTCGTTGAGGCGCTGCGCAAACTCCTGGGCCATGGCCACGTGATGGCGCACCATCTGGCGAATTCCCGCAGCCCCGTAGCTGCGCAGCACCCACCACAGCTTGAGGGCCCGGAAGCGCCGGCCCAGCGGCACCTGCCAGTTGCGGTAGTCGATCACGTTGCCGGCGTCGCTCTGGGTGTTGCGCAGGTAGGGCGGGTCGATCGACAGAGCGTCGGTGAGCGCTGCCTTGTCGGCGACGTAGAACGCCGAGCAGTCGAAGTTCACCATCATCCACTTGTGCGGGTTGAAGACGTAGCTGTCGACCAGCTCGATGCCCTCGTTGTGGTGGCGGAACTCGGGGCAGATCATTGCGGTGCCGGCATACGCAGCGTCGACGTGGTGCCACAGGCTGTGCTCGATTGCGATCGCCGAGATTGCCCGTACGGGATCGACCGCTGTGGTGCCGGTGGTGCCGACGGTCGAGCCGACGAATGTCGGCACCAGTCCGGCAGAGATGTCGGCTTCTACCGAGGCGGCCAAAGCGTCAGGTCGCATGGCCTGGTGCTCGTCGACCTCGACCAGCCGGACGTGGCCGAAGCCCGCGATGTTGGCGCCCTTCTCCACCGAGCTGTGCGCCTGTGCCGACGTGTAGGCGATCATCTGTTCTGCGGGCTGGCCGCTGCGAGCGCTGACACGGTGACGGGCGGCGACCAGCGCGACATGGGTGGCATCCGAAGCGCTGCCCTGCAGCACTCCGCCGCCCTCCGAGGTCGTCTTCCAGTGTTCCGGCAGGGCACACAGGTCCACCAGCCAGTCGAGCATGTGGCTCTCGATCTCGGTCAACGCTGGAGAAGCTGACCACAGCAGCCCGATCAAGCCCAGCCCAGACGACACAGCGTCTGCCAGCACCGACGGCGGGGAGTTGTTGGCGGGGAAGTAGGCGAACCAGCCGGGATGCTGCCAATGGGTGACCCCGGGCACGACCACCCGATCCAAGTCGGCCAGCAGGTGCTCGAAGGGTTCGGGCTGCTCGGGGGCGGAGTCTGGCAGCAATGCCCGGATGTCGCCGGGCTGGACGGCGGAAGCCACCGGCAGCGACTCGATGCGCTCCCAGTAGTCGGCGATCCAGTCGATCACCTCACGACCGTGGCGCCGGAATTCCTCCGGCGTCATGTGTGCAGGCGGCGAGGTGACTTCTGGATCGATCTCATCCACGGCGCCGACGCTACTTGCGGCCCATCTCCGAGCCGCCGCCGATGGTTGCCGTAGTGTGTGCCCGCTGAGCGAGAACGGGAGGCGAGATGACGAACGGCGCTGCGGCTTCGGACATTCTCGGTTATGACGTTCCTGCGGTGGAAGCGTGGATCGACGCCAACGTCGACGGACTCGAGCCGCCGTTCGAATGGAGCCAGCTCGAGGGCGGCCACAGCAATCTGACCTACAAGCTGACAACCGCCGACGGCATCACCGCCGTGGTGCGCCGCCCGCCGATGGGGGAGCTGCTGCCCAAGGCACACGACATGGGCCGCGAGTTCACGATCATCAGCGGTCTCGGGTCCACCGACGTGCCGGTGGCCAAGGCCTACGGCTACTGCGAGAGTCCTGACGTGACTGGGGCGCACTTCTACGTGATGAGCTACGTGGAGGGCAAGCCGCTCTTCGAATCCGCCGATGCCCGCGAGCACCTCACCGCCGAGGGCCGGGCACACGTGGGCATATCGTTCATGGACGTGCTCTCGGCGCTGCACTCGGTGGATCCCGACGATGTCGGCTTGGGCGAACTTGGCCGCAAGGACGACTACGTCGGGCGGCAGATCCGCACGTGGTACAGGTCTTGGACGGCCTCGGCAGAGTCGGCGAGCTACGACACGCCGGTCGTGCACGAGCTGCACGATTTCTTGCAGGAACGCAAGCCTGAACAGGGCCCGGCCCGGGTGGTGCACGGCGACTATGGGCTGCACAACTGCCTGTTCAATCCCGCAGGCGAGCTGCAGGCCGTGCTGGACTGGGAGATCTCCACGCTCGGCGACCCGCTGGCCGATTTCGCTTACGCGCTCAATAGCTGGACCGAGCCGAGCGACGAGATCCTGGACGGCTCCGACCCGCCGACGCTGGTGGACGGCTTCGTCGGCCGTGCTGACCTCGTTGAGCGCTACGAGCAGCAAACCGGCGCCGATCTGTCGGACCTGGCGTACTACGTCAGCTTCAACCACTGGAAGTCGGCGTGCATCATCCACGGCGTGTATGCCCGCTACATGCGCGGCCAGAAGCCCGCCGACGATGTCGACCTCGACCTCTACCGGGCTCGCATCGGGCGCGGCATCGAGCTGTCCGCGGCCGCCGCCGAGACGATCTCGTAGCGTCGAGGTCCTTGCGGGGCATGCCGCGCACCGACTGGAACCCGATCCTGCGGGGCGAGTTCGACAAGCCCTATTGGCCGATCCTGCAGCAGTTCGTGGCCGACGAGCGAGCGCAGGGCGCCGTGTACCCGCCGCACGACCAGGTGTTCGCGGCCCTGCACCTGACGCCGTATGCCGATGTCAAGGTGCTGATCCTGGGCCAGGATCCCTACCACGGCCCGCGGCAGGCGCACGGGCTGTGCTTCTCAGTGCCTCACGGGATTCCTCAGCCGCCGTCGCTGCAGAACATCTTCGCCGAGCTGCGCGACGACCTGGGGATCGAGCCGCCGTCCCACGGCAACCTCGAGGGATGGGGGAGTCAGGGGGTGCTGCTGCTCAACGCGTTCCTGACGGTTCGTGCCCGCCAGGCCGCGTCGCATCGCTCGGCGGGCTGGGAGACTTTCACCGATGAGGTGATCCGGGCGGTCAGTGCGAAGCCCGACCGGGTGGTGTTCATTTTGTGGGGCGGCTTTGCGCGCCGAAAGAAGTCGCTGGTGGACCTGACCCGGCACGTCGTCATCGAGTCGGCCCACCCGTCGCCACTCAGCGCCCACAACGGTTTCTTCGGCAGCAAGCCCTTCAGCCGTGCGAACGCTGCGTTGGCTGCCGGCGGCCGCGAGCCGGTCGACTGGCGCCTGGCCGACTGATTCAGCGCGGCCGTCGGCTGGCAGCCTCAGAGCAGCGTGACGCGCCCGTTCGGGGTGTCGAGCGTTGCCGCAAAGGTGACCGTATCGCCTGCGGTTACGTCCACTTCGATGCCGATGGCGCTGTGGAGCGCCCTGATGTGGTCGGGGTCGGGGTGCGTGCCGCTGAGCGAGACGAGCGTGCAGCCGGTCGGGGTGACCGTCGCCGGATGGGTGGTGTTGCCCCACTCGATGACAAACGGGACGAGTCCCGGGCCGGCCGACATGGTGAGTGACCAGTGGATTTCCTCGCCGTCGGGCTTCACCCGGCTCATAGCGGAGATCGGGCCGGGATCCTCGCCGCAGGCGGCCATGGCGGCGGTCACATCTTCGATGGTCTCGCCGTCGGATGCGTGTATGGCGAACGTGATGAGCCGGCCTTCGTTCATGGCGTCGATGTCGAACGGGCGGCCGTTCGGCGGATCGGGCTGTTCGGGGTCGGGCGCGATGATCTCCAGGTAGACGTCGTCGCCGAGCGACATGAGCGTGTTGCGGGTGCCCATGCCCGGATGCGGCCCGCCTGGCGCGGCCGACATGCCGACCAGTGCCTCGACGGCTGCGGTCCCGGCCGCGAGATTGGGCGCTGCGTACACGATGTGATCGATAGCTGCCATGCGGGCACGTTAGCCACGGGTGCCAGGCCCGTCAGCACCGGCGGTGCTAGTCGAAGGCCTCCGCTGCGGCCAGCTCGGCGACCTTGTCGGCGTCGTAGCCCAGGTGCTCGGTGAGCACCTCGTACAGGTGCTCGCCGAGTGCGGGTGCAGCCCGTTCGGGCCATACCCGGCTGCGTGACATCGTGAACCTCGGCGCCTCGATGATTGTGGTGCCGTGGGTGGAGTGGGGAACGCCAACCCAGTGGCCTCGGTGCTCAAGCTGGGGATCGACAGCCAGCTCAGGGCTGTTCTGCACCCGGTGCGCTGCGATGCCCGCTGCTTGGCATCGCTCTTCGACGTCGGCTTCTTCGAGCCGGCTGGTCCATGCCGACACTGCAGCTTCGAGTTCCTCCCGGCGGGCGAGGCGATCGGCCAGCGGCAGCACCGCAAGACTCGGGTGGCCGATCAGCCCAGCCAGTTCAGTCCATGCTCTGTCGTCCTGGGCTACGACGGCCACCCAGCGGTCATCGCCGGCGGCCGGGAACACGCCGTGGGGGCAGTGGTGCTCGCTGTGGTTGCCGCGCCCATCCACGACGGTGCCATTGCGCAGGTACTCCAGCACTGCCGGGGCGATGAAGTGCACCGACGCCTCGGCCTGGGAGAAGTCGAGGTAGCGGCCCTCGCCGGTGCGCCGCCGATGGTCGATGGCGGCGAGCAGGCTCGCTGCAGCAGGATGGGGCGACGTGTAGTCGGTGATGGCGCCGTAGGGACCGACCGGGGCACGATCGGGCCAGCCGGTGATGTTGTAGAAGCCGACCATGGCGCCCGACAGGTTGCCGTAGCCGCCGAAGTTGGCGAGCGGACCGGACTGGCCGTACAGGCAGCTCGACAGCATCACGACGGACGGGTTGGTCTCGCGGACGCTGTCGTAGTCGAGGCCCCAGGAGCGCATGATGCGCGGCGTGTACGACTCGCATACCACATCGGCCCATCGCACGAGGTCGCGAGCGACCTTGCGGCCTGCGTCGGTGGCCGGATTCAGCGTGATGCCGAGCTTGCCGGCGTTCAGGTTGTTGAACGTGGCGCCGTTCTCGGGCCCGGGGTCGTTGTCGATGAATGGCAGGAAAGTGCGGACGGCGTCGAGCTTGACCGACGACTCGACCCGGATCACCGCTGCGCCCGCATCGGCCAGCAGGCGCGACACGGTCGGCCCGGCCACTGCCCACATGAAGTCGACCACCTTGAGCCCTTCGAGCGGCCGCTCGGATATCGACTGCTCTGGCGGTGTGGACACTGCGGGCTGGCGCGGGCGGGCCAATGTCTCGGCGGTGTGCTCGCCGACGGTTGGCACCCGGTCGGCCGAGCCGTTGCCCGGTTCCGGCTTCATCCAGTGGCCCGGGTAGCGCTCACCATCGACGATGTCCCAGTAGTCGCGGGAGGCGAGCTGTTCGGATGCCGTCAGGTCGGCTGTCGTCGCCACCGGGGCAAGCAGCAGGCGGCGCTCGAGTGCGAGGGCGAACAGCTCGTCCTTGGTCCGCGATGCGGTGAAGTTGGCGACGCATTCCTTGATTCGCTCGAATTCCTCCAGCGACTCGCTGCCATCGCTGAGCGCCATTGCGTACTGCACCCAGTCCTTGCTGGCCGTGGCCTCGTCGCAGAAGCCGGCCTCGTGCACCAGTGCCATCATCCGGCCCGTTGCTGGCCCGATGGCCGCCCCGAAGACATGCGTGAATGACACGAAGCCGTCCTTGGCCGGATAGACGACACGCAGCCGGATGGGTCCGCTGCGAATGCCGCCACCGCCCCGCAGCGTCAGCGGGGCGTTGACCAGCGAGCACAACACCGACGACATGGTTGAGTTCATGGCCACGGCCTGGGCCGACACGTCGATGTGCTGGCCGAGCCCGGACTGGTTGCGTTCGACGAGAGCGAGCACCGTCGCTGAGGCGGCTTGGCCTGCTGCGTGCAGGAACGCCTGCGGCACGCCGACGCCCAGCGGTGCCCGGTCCTCGTCACCGCACATGTGCATGGGGCCACCCGACGCCCACACGGTGAGATCGGTCGCTGCCCAATGGGCCTTGGGGCCCGTCTGGCCGAACGACGAGATCGAGGTGACGACGAGCGCAGGATTGATCTCAGCAAGGGCGTCGGGCCCGAGGCCGAGCGATGCCATATGGCCTGGCAGGGCTGACTCGATGAGCACGTCAGCGCCAGCCGCGAGCTGCCGCAGCGCATCGGCGCCGTCCTCAGTGGCGATGTCGAGCTCGACCGACCTCTTGCCGCGTGCGTAGGAGGCGTGGGTGAGCGAAGCGCCGCTCGCATCGAACGGGCCTAGCCGCCGAACGGGGGAGCCTCCCGGTGGCTCGATCGCAATCACCTCAGCGCCCAGCCGCGCCAGGATGAACCCAGCCAAATGCCCCCGGTCATCGGTCAGGTCGAGCACCCGGTACGGCGACAGCAGCGTCATGGTGACGCGGAAACTAGTTCCGGACTCCGCTCGCCAACGGCTGTGGTCTAATGAGCGGCGGGGTGCGGCATGACCGAGCTGCGAACGAATTGCCCCCGTGACTGCTACGACAATTGCGGGATCGTGGTGCGACCGGGGAAGAACGGCCGGGTCATCGTGCGTGGCGACCCGGAACATCCGATCAACCGGGGAACGCTGTGCACCAAGTGCGCAACTGCCTACAACGGCGTGTGGCAGGACCCCAGGGAGCGCCTGTCCACCCCGTTGCGTCGAGTCGGACCGAAGGGTGAGGGGGCGTTTGAGGCCATCAGCTGGGAGGCGGCGCTGAGGGAGGTCGCCGATCGAACCCAGCAGGTCATCGACGAACGCGGGCCTCAGGCCGTGATTCACACCCATTACTCGGGGACGCTGTCGATGCTGGCGTTCATGTTCCCGATGCGGTTCTTCAACCGGTTGGGCGCTACCGAGGTCGAGCCGGACTCGATCTGCAATCTGGCAGGGCACATCGCCTGGTCGGCGATGTTCGGCATCTCGGTCGCCGGCTTCGACCCCCGGACCGCTGCAGACTCGTCGTGCATTGTGGTGTGGGGCGCGAATCCGTCCCACAGCGGTCCTCACATGGACGAGCACTGGCTGGGCGACTTCGACGGAGCGGTGGTGGTTGTCGACCCGATCCGCACCGACACGGCCCTGCGGGCCGATCTGCACCTCCAGCCGTTCCCGGGCACCGATGCTGCGCTGGCCTTCTCCATGGCGCACGAGCTCAGGGCCCTCGGGGCGTTCGACGACGAGTTCATCGCAGCACATGTCCATGGCGCCCCCGATGTGCTCCCGACCATCGAGGCGTGCTCGCCAATCTGGGGCGAGGCGCAAACCGGTGTCCCGGCTGAACAGATCCGGCGAGCAGCGCAGCTCTATGCGTCCGGCCCCGCGCTGCTGTGGGCGGGACAGGGGCTGCAGCGCCAGCCCACCGGCGCCAACGTGATGCGAGCGATCGGCCTGCTGCCCGCGCTCACCGGCAACATCGGCAAGCCAGGGGCCGGGATCTGCTACCTCAACGTCGCAGCAGCGCTGCTCGGAGCCGACTTCGACGAGCTCGCCGGAGCGTCGCTCGTGGAGGGCGAGGCCCGCCAGATGAACCACATCGGTCTCGCCGGCGCGCTCGAAGATCCCGATCGCTTCGGCGCCATGTTCAGCTGGAACACCAACCCGCTGGCCTCGGCCGCTGAACAGCTCAGGCTCCGGGAGGCGTTCCGCCGTGAGGACCTGTTCACGGTGGTCGTCGACTGTTTCCCCACCGACACCGTCGACTATGCCGACATCGTCCTGCCGGCGGCCAGCTTCCTGGAGTTCGATGATCTCACCTTCAGCTACATGAACCCCATCGTGGGAGCCCAGCGCAAGGTCCGCGAGCCCATTGGAGACTCGCTGCCCAACCAGGAGATCTTCCGCCGGCTCGCCGCAGCGATGGGATACGACGAACCCGAGCTGTACGAGAGCGATGAAATGCTCATCGAGCGGCTCCTGGACGGGCTCGACCTGGGGCTCTCGCACTCCGATCTAGCTGAGCGTGGTCACGTCTATCTCACCGAGGAACCGTTCGATTACTTCGCGGCTCGAAGGTTCCGCACACCTTCGGGGCGAATTGAGATTGCTTCGGCATCGTTGTCAGAGGTCGGCCTCGACCCGGTGCCGACGCCGGCGACCGATCCCGCCCAGCCGGAGGGCCTGTTCCGGCTGCTGACGCCGGCATCTCGCTGGCGGCTCAACGACTCCCATGCGAATGACCGCACGATCGGGCGGCGTTCAGGGCCGGCGACCGTCACCGTTCACCCCGCCGACGCGGCCGATCTCGGCATCGCCGACGGCGATCCGGTGCGGCTCCGCAATGGCGCCGGAGAGATCACGCTCGCGACAGCCATCGGCGACATCGCACCTCGCGGCGTGCTCGTGGCCTACAAGGGGCGCTGGCCCAAGCTTGAGCCTGGCGGATGCAATGTCAACGCGCTGCACGAGGGCAATTCGGCCGACATCGAGGGCTGCAGTGCCGTGCACGGCACCCTCGTCAGCCTCGAACCGGCCCGCTGAATTGACGATCGACCTCAGGTGCAGCGGTGGCTGACATCGGCGTTGCGTTCGGCATCGTGTTCCTGGCGGAGATCGGCGACAAGACCCAGCTGGTCGCTCTGACAACCGCGGGACGTCACGGCGCCGTCAAGACCCTCGCGGCATTCGCCGCCGCCATCGCGCTCTTGCAGACCATTTCGGTCGCTGCAGGATCGGCAGTCGGATCGATCTTCGGGGGCCGGGCTGCCACGGCAGTCGTCGGCGGGTTGTTCGTCGTGCTGGGACTGTGGACGTGGTGGTCGGCGGACGGGGATAAGGAGGAGATGCCCAAGGGATTGGGCCGGGCGAGCCTGCTCGGCGCGACCGGGTTGTTCCTGCTCGCCGAGCTCGGCGACAAGACCATGATCGCGACCGCTGCACTTGCCGCTGAGCGCTCGGCAGTCTTCGTGTGGCTGGGTTCGTTCGCTGCCATGGTCGCGGCGACCGGGCTCGCTGTCGTGGTCGGTCAGCAGCTTGTCGAGCGCCTGTCAGGTCCGCGACTTGCCCGGATCGGCGCCGTCGTCTTCGTGGCGGTAGGCGTCATCACCATCGTCAATGCCATCGTCGGCGGTTGAGTCGGGACCGAGTTCGGTGTGGAGGACGGCATGGGTGACCGCTTCGGTGTCGGGCTCGGGCAGCTCGAAGTGGCCGAGTGCATGGGCAATGAGCGCGTCATGGGCGGCTTGGCGCTCCGCGACGACGTGATCGACGAGCCCGTCGCGTTCGAGGTCGGCGGCATCAGCGGGATCGGCGGCCCAGGCCAGCACGGCGATGTCGGGGTTGTGCTCGCGGGCGATACGGGCGAACTGCTCGACCGCTGAGGGCGGACTGTCGACCGCGAGCGCGATCCGGGCGTCGCGCAGGCCGGCGCGCTCGGCGATCACGTGACGGGACACGTCGCCCACGAGCACTCTCCGTCCTGTGGATGCGGCCCATCGCTGCGCTTCGGGGTCAAGCGACACGATGGTGTAGGGGATGTGCGCCAGTTCGAGCGCGGAGACGATACGGCGTGCCCGCGGGCCGAAGCCATTCACGACGGCGTGATCGACCAGCGTTTCGTGCTCGCTGGGATCGAATTGAGGGGCATCGCCGTCGTGCGGGTGATCGCGCTGGCGGGCGCGGCGGTCGGCGTCGGATCGTGCGGCGAGCGACAGGCCCCAGCGAGCGCCGAAGGGACTGAATGCCATCAGCAGCACGGTCACGGCGATGAACGCGTCGGTGCCGTCGGCGAGTCCCGCCGGGACGAGCCCGACTTCCTCTCCGGCTCGTTCGAGCACGAAGGAGAACTCGCCGATCTGTGCCAGCACCAGCGCCCCCGAGAGCGCCACCGCCCGCGGCTGGCGCACCAGCAGCGCCGCAGCAGTGGTGGTCAGCATCTTGACGACCACCACCGCCAGGGCCAAGCCGACCACCAGCGGCAGGTTGCGCGCGAGGTAGCCGACGTCGAGCAGCATGCCGATCGAAACGAAGAACGTCGCCGAGAACAGGATCTGCAGCGGCATCACCTCGCCGAGCGCCCGCGCGGCCACACGGCTCTCGCTGACCATCAGGCCCGCAAGGAACGCCCCGAGCGAGATGGAGACGTCGAGCAGGCTGGTCGCGTACGCCGTCCCGAAGCAGATGGCCAGCACGGTCAGCAGGAACACCTCGCCCGACTGGATGCGCGAGACGTACTGCAGCACTGCCGGCACCAGCGTCCGCGCCACCACGATCACTGCCACGACGATGCCGGCCGCCTTGGCGAAGGCGATCAGCACGTCGGCGGGGCCGGTGATCTGGCCGCCCAGCAGCGGCACCGCCAGTACCATGGCGACGATCGCCAAGTCCTGGAAGATGAGCAGCGCGACCGAGACGTTGCCGACGGGCGACGTGGTGGCTCGCCGCTCGGCGAGCACTTTCAGCACGATTGCCGTGCTGCTGAGCGAGACGAGCAGACCCGTGAAGACTGCTGTTCGCCATTCGACGCCGAATGCGGCGACAACCCCGGCGACGATGCCGGTGGTGAGGCCCACCTGCACCGTCCCGCCGATCAGGAACAGCGACGCCAGCCGCCGGACCCGTTCGAGGCTGAACTCGATGCCGAGCGTGAACAGCAGCAGCATCACACCGATGTCTGCCGACTGGTTGACCAGGTCGATGTCGCTGATGAGGCCGACGCCGCTAGGCCCGATGACCGTGCCCGCCGCGAGGAACCCGACGATCGGCACCACCCCGAGACGCGATGACACGAAGGCGATCAGCGTCCCCGCAACCAGCAGGATCGCCAGCTCAGTGAACAACGGCGGTGCCGACGCAGCCAACAGCACTTGCCGACGAGGCTATTGGTGCAGTCTGGTGTGGCATCACCGATGGAGGAGCAACGATGAGCGGCGACCGCTGGACGTCCGCTCCGCGCTGACGCGCAGCGCGGAATCTGGGCCGACGGTTGCCGGAGCACCTCAGGGGACGATCAGGATCTTGGCGTGCTCGACGGGGCTGGCGAGGTCGTCGAGAAATCGCTTCTCCCGATGGCTCGCCAAATGAGACAATGCTGAGGCCGCAGGCTGTCCGCCGTCCGCCAACATCCGCGGCGCAGAACCGTTGCCTGAAACCATGAAAGACTTCGAAATTAAATGAAGACTGCCACAGAATTCTCTCCGACTACGTTGCTCACCGCGGAGGAACTGCTGCGCCTCGACGCTCAGGGAGTGCGCGGCGAGCTGGTCAGGGGAGTGTTCTGCGAGGTCATGTCTGCCGGCTACCGACACGGGATGATCGTGGTGAGGCTGGCGGGCAGGCTCGTCGACTACGCCGACGAGCGGCGCTGCGGCACCGTGGTGGCTTCAGATACCGGCATCCTGCTCGAACGCGACCCGGACACCGTCCGAGAGCCCGACATCGCCTTCACCTCGGCAGACCGCCTGTCGCCCAGTGCCGCACCCACCGGCTACTCCGATGTCGTTCCCGATCTGGTGGTGGAAGTGGCATCGCCCAGCGACCGCCCTGGCGAGCTTGCCGAGCGCGCTGAGATGTGGCTGGGCTTCGGCGTGCGGCTGTTGTGGGTGGTTCATCCCGACTCGATGATCGTCGAAGTCCACAGTGCCGATGCCCAACCGGCCGGCGTGCCACTTCCCGAGACGCTCACCCTCGACGACGAACTCGACGGCGGCTCAGTGCTGCCGGGGTTCTCCTTCCCGCTCCGCCGGCTCTTCTCAGACTGAACACGCCTGCGCCGCGTCAACCGGATCCGCTTCGCTCGGCCTGGGGGCTCCGCTCCCATCGGCGAAGACTCACTGACGCAGAGCCGGCAGCGACGGTCGCACGGTGGAGCTCAGGGGAACGGATAGGCACTGGTCAGAGCCAGATTCTGATTCTGGTTCCCGAGAAGTTCCCTTTGAAAACTGGACGATCGCCGTCCGAGCCGGTGTCAGTGCACCTCGAACGCATCGAGGTGAAGCTCGCGCATCTCGCGACGGAAGCGGGTCCAGCTGCCGGGGAAGAACGGCAGGATGCGACCGTTGCGGTCGCGGTACCAGCCGGGGCAGTCGCCCGCCCAGCTCATCTCCTGCAGCTCCGCTTGGGTGGCTTCGGCCCATTCGTGGGTGGCGTCTCGGCGAGCCTCGACGGTGTTCGCGTCGCGGGCGAGCAGGTGATGGATCCAGCGGCCGATGTAGTTGGTGGCCACCTCGGCCGTCATGAACACAGGAGCATGGCCTGGGGATCCGTTGACACCAGCGACGGTGAACCAATTCGGGAAGCCCGGGATGGCGACGCCCCGGAATGATTCGGGCGCCCGACCGAAGGCTGTCCGCAGGTCGAGGCCGTCGCGCCCGTAGATCTCCAGCGCAGGCCCGCCATCGGCCCGGCCACCCAGCTTGTACCCGGTGCAGAAGATGACGACGTCGACATCGACCTCGGTGCCGTCGGCGCTGACCACGCCGCTCGGGGTCAGCGCGGTGACGCCGTGCGGAACGAGCGTCACGTGATCCAGCGCCAGGGCGGGGTAGTAGTCGTCGGAGACCAGGATGCGTTTGCATCCCGGCTCGAACGAGGGTGTCAGTGCGGCGATCGTGTCCGGATCGGAGATTGCGGCGCGCATCTGGTCCATGACCTCAGCGCGCAGCTCCTCGATGGCGTCGGTCTTCTTCTCGAACGCCCGTTGCCACAGCATGGTGTCGCGGTACTGCTGGCGCCGAGCGCGGTGCCAACCCTCGTCGGTGGCCAGCTCCGCCTTCTCCTCATCGGTGTAGAAGCGGTTGCGGCGAGGGCGAACCCAGTTGGGCGTGCGCGAGTACACGAAGACCTCGGCCGCGTCCTTCGCCACCTCGGGAACGACCTGGACCGCGGCCGCTGCGCTGCCCACCACCGCGACCCGACGCCCGGTGAGCTCGACGTCGTGGCGCCACGAACCGGCGTGCCACACCAGGCCTTCGAAGGAGTCGAAGCCGTCGAGGGTGGGGTAGTGGGGTTCGGTGAGGCCGCCAGTGGCGGAGACGACGAAGCGGTGGCGGAGCCGTTCGCCCTCTGCCAACTCGAGTTCCCAGCAGGAGTCGTGAGGCTGCCACGATGCCCGGTCGACGGTGGTGTTGAGCCGGATGTGGTCGGCGATGCCGTACTTCTCGGCGCACGACCTGATGTAGGCCTGGATCTCGGAATGGCCGGAGAACACCATCGAGAAGTCGGGGTTGGGCTCGAAGCTGTAGCAGTAGATGTGCGACGGGATGTCGCAGTGCAGACCGGGGTAGGTGTTGCGTAGCCACGTCCCGCCGACATCGGACTGCTTCTCGTAGACGACGAAGTCGTCGATGCCCAGACGCTTGAGCTGGATGCCCATCACCACGCCGCTGAGGCCCGCGCCCAAGATCCCGACTAACGGCATGGCACTAGTGTCTCAGCGGAGGCCGCGGGGGACAGGCTCGAACATGACGGTCTACGACGAGGCGCACGAGTGGTACTCGACGCACTGGGATGCCGAGATGCCCGTGGGGGACTGGTGGCGGCTCATCTCCGAGTCCGGATGGGGCTATCCGTTCTGGCCGGCCGATCGGTTCGGTCGCGGCCTCAGCCACGTCGAAGCAGCCGAAGCCGATCGCGCCCGAGATGACGTCGGGGCGTTCGGGCCTCCAAACGGGGTGGCGGTGACGCTGGTGGCGCCCACACTGTTCGAACACGGTCCCGACCTGCTCCTCGATCGCTACCTGCCGAAGATCGCCACCGGTGAAGAGCTCTGGTGTCAGCTCTTCTCCGAGCCCGGCGCCGGATCGGACCTGGCAGGGCTGCGGACCGCCGCCGAGCGAGACGGCGACGAGTGGATCATCAACGGCCAGAAGGTCTGGACCACTGCTGCTCACACGGCCGATCGGGCCGTCGTGATGGCGCGCACCGACCCCGACGTGACCAAGCACCAGGGCATCTCGTTCTTCTGCATCGACATGAGCCAGCCCGGCGTCGAGGTTCGCCCCTTGCGGGACATGACCGGTGATTGCGAGTTCAACGAGGTCTTCATGGACAACGCCTGCGTGCGTCACGACGATGCGATCGGCGGGCTGAACAACGGCTGGCGGGCGGCCATGACGATGCTGGCCGTCGAGCGCGAGCTCGACGCCGTGGGCCACGACGGTGGCGGTGACGTCGTCAACGACGTCGATCTCTCGGCGCCTGTCGGAGTGGTCCAGCATGCCCAGGCCACCAGCACTGGCATCTCGGGCTTCAGCTACACCACAGGCGCCATGAAAGACCAGGTCGTCCGATCGTTGCTCGATGACGAGGATCGAACCGATCCGCTGCTGCGACAGGCGTTGGCCAACGCACACATCGAACGAGCTGTCCTGGACTGGAACGGCGCCAGGCAGGTGAATCCGTCGCTCGGCAAGCTCGGCAACTCGCTGTTGTGCCGCACCCTGCGCGATCTGGGCTTCTCCGGCAAGGGCATGCCCGCACAGCTCGGCCGCGACGATCAGCCCGACGGCGGTCACTTCCTGAAGACGGCGCTGTTCGCCCAGGGCATGGCCATCGCCGGCGGTACCGACGAGATCCAGCGCAACCTCATCGGTGAGCGCGAGCTCGGTCTTCCCAAAGAGCCTGATCCGACTCGGGGTCTGGCGTTCAGCGAACTCCCCGACCAGTAGGAGAAGCCAATGCCCTACACCGCACAACAACTGTCGGATCTCCAGGACATCCGCGACGTCCTGCACTCGTACTGCCGCGCCATTGATGACAACCGTCCCGACGACGTGGTCGAGCTGTTCACCGATGACTGTGAGTACGACTACGGCGGCGAACTCGGGACGTTCAGCGACAAGGCGTACGCGTACAAGTTCTTCCGGGCCGGGACCGACAAGATCTACAAGCGGTCTGCGCACTACGTGAGCAACATCGAGGTCAGCTTCAACGGCGAGGACTCGGCCGAGACGGTGACCTACCTCGACGCGTGGCACGAGTTCCACGAGGACATCGACAACGCCTGGGTCTTCGGACGCTACGTCGACTCGTTCGTGCGCACCGACGCCGGTTGGAGGATCTGCAAGCGCCAGGTGCTCACGATGGGTCAGGAAGCGTGGCCCCGCGAGGTCGACTACATGGCGCGCCACGTGCTGCCGCCTCGTCGCTGAGGTTCGCCACGCCGTTGCTGGCCGTCGCCTCGCCGGTCAGCTGGCGCCCGACGGCACGCCGTCGATCATCACGCCGGTGTCGTGCAACTTGTCAATCTGTTCGTCGGACAGCCCCAACTCCGCCAGGACCTCGCGGTTGTGCTCGCCCTGGAACGGTGTCAAGCCTGTCTCGGGAAGCTCGCCCGCGCTGAACTTCCAGGGCGGCGATGGGACACGAGCGGTGCCCCCGGCACGGTCGTCGACCTCGCGGATGGCCCCACGCTCCTCGGCCCACTCGGACTCGGCGATCTCCGACACCGTGCGGATGGTGCCCACCGCTAGCCCAGCCTCGCTGACCTGGGCCTCGAGCTCTTCGATGGTGCGGAACGTCAGCACCCAATCGCGGATCTCGGCATGCAGCTCGGCCCAGTTCTCGCGCCGGAATTGGGGGGTGATGAACCGGATGTCGAGCAGCAGGTCGTTGCGGCGCATCATGGCGCAATAGCGCTGGAACACGAACGTCGCGACGGGGCTGGCCGCAATGGTGATGAGCTGGCCGTCGGGGAGCTCGAACACCGGCGATTCAGGCGCGCTGAGAGCCAGCGGTTCGCCTTCGACGTCGATGTCGGACAACTCGTAGCTCACGCGGTCGTTGACAGCGAGCATCGAGTGCACCATGGCCACGTCGACGTGTTGCCCTTCGCCGGTGCGGTCGCGGTGCGCCAGCGCAGCCAGCGTGGCAATCACGCCCTGGAGGCCGGTGTAGACGTCGGCGTGGTTGTACGCGTCGTTCTCGACCGAGGTCAGCGTGTCGCCATAGTGGCGCGAGATGATCTCTGTGAACCCCGACTCGGCCTGCACCGTCGGGGCGAACGCCGGCCGGTTGCGCCACGGACCGGTCTGGCCGTATCCGCTGATCGACACCATGATCAGCGTCGGGTTGACGGCGAGAAGACCCTGGTATCCGAGGCCAAAGCCGTCGAGCGTGCCGGGCCGGAAGTTCTCCACCACGATGTCGGCCTCGGCCACCAGCTGGCGCACGATGTCCTGGGCTTCGACGAAGTTGAGGTCGAGGCTGATGGCGCGCTTGCCGCTGTTCTGCTGGGCGAAGTAGAGCGACATCGGTCCGACGTGGGGCTGGCCACTTCGGCCCGTGTCCGGTGCGGGGGGTTCGATCTTGACCACCGATGCACCTAGGTCGCGCAGTTGCTTGGTGCAATGCGGGCCGGCGAGCACCCGGGTGAAGTCGACGATTTTGACGCCGTCCAGCGGGGCGGTCATCGGCCCTGGAAGATCGCGGTGCCGGGACCGGTCTCGGAGTAGGCGGTCATACCGGTCTGGAGGTCTTCTGAGGCCCACACAGGCTTCGCGGCCTCGTCCTGGACCGCATCAGCGGCTCGCACACCGTTGCTGGTGGTGATAGCAGCCAGGCGTTTGATAGCGGCGTAGGAGACGTTCGGGCCCGTCGCCAACTGGCGGGCCCACGACAGTGCCGCATTCTCCAGTTCGTCGTCCTCCACCACGACGTTCACGATGCCCCATTTCTCGAGCAGCACAGGATCGTGGCGGCGAGCGAACATTGCGATCTCTTTGCCACGGCTCGCGCCGGCTCGATCCACGACGCGTTGCACTCCGCCGAGCAACGGCATCAGGCCCAGGGTGGCTTCCACGAGCCCGAGCCGGGCCGAGGCCCCACAGATGATGAAATCGCAGGCCAAGGCGACCTCGAACCCGCCACCGAGCGCGAGGCCGTGGACGGCGGCGATGGTGGGAAGCGGCACGCCCTCGAGCCGTTCGAGGACGGCGGCGGCGTCCTGGGAGCGGCCTTCCTCCGATCCGAACCTGTCGACGTCGGCTCCGGCCGAGAAGTGTTTCATGTCGCTGCGGAGCAGGATCGCGCGGCCACCGGCGTCTGCTGCGCTCTCGAAGGCCTGGATCAGCTGGTCGATGAAGGCGCCGTTGAGCAGGTTGTGCGGTGGCTTGGCCATCGTGACCACGGCGACGGCGCCGTCTATCTCGAGCCGGACATGGTCGGACATGAGCCAAGTCTGCCCGACGCTGGACGACCCTCGCAGAAATGGGAATTCCTGACAAGTCCGTCGGGTGGAGCTAAGGGGAATTGAACCCCTGACCTCTTCCATGCCATGGAAGCGCTCTACCAACTGAGCTATAGCCCCGAGGCTCCACGACGATACCAGCGCGCTGCTCAGAACTGAGAGTGGATCGGAGGGGCGATCCGGCGCGCAAGCGGTGCGCTGCGGGCATATCGTCGGGCACATGAGCATCCCCGTGGAGCCCGGCGACATCGGCAAACAGATGGAGCAGTTCGGCAACGCTGCATACGTGCTGACGGTGCGCGACGACGCGACGCCGCACATCGCCCACTTGGCGATGCGGCTCGACGGTGACGTGCTGCGGTGTGGTGCCAGCCGTTCGGCGGCGGCCAATGTGGCGCAGCGGCCGACGATCTCGGTGCTGTGGGCGCCGTTCGAGCCGGGCGGCTACTCGATGATCGTGGATGCGGTCGCGCACACGGTCGACGGGGCCGACGGGCTTGAACTGGAGTTGCGGCCGACGTCGGGCGTACTGCACCGGCCTGCGACGCCGGCCACGCCGGCTACGAACCCCAACTGCGGTTCAGACTGCGCTCCGCTCAGCGCCTGAGCCAGCGGGGGCTGGCTCCGCGGGTCGTTGCCGTGCTTGATGCTTCAACGACGCTTCGAGCCGGCGGGGGCTAGCTCTTCAGGTCGTTGAAGATCGTCTCCCAGCGGGAGCGGTCGCCCTGGTAGGGGGCGTAGAAGCTGACCCGGTCCACCACGTCGTCGAAGCGGCGCTTCAGCTCGGTGGCCACCTGCTCGGGCTCGGCCACCACGGCGAACGCATCGAGGATGTCGTCGTCGACCAATTCGGCCATCTCGACCCAGCGGCCTTCCTTGGACATAGCGTTCAGCTCGGTCTGCATGTCGCCCCAGCCATGGCAGTCCAAGACCGGCCGGTAGGCAGGCGTGGAGCCGTAGAACGCCACCTGCTGCTTGGTGGCCTGGCGCGCCTTCTCCATGGCCTCTTCGGTATTGCCGGTCACGATGAACGACGGGCCCGAGATGGTGATCTCGCTGGGATCACGGCCGGCCCGCGCCGCGCCCCGCTCGATCGCCGGGATCGTCTCCTCACGCAGGTATTTCTCGGTGGTGAAGCCGTGGCACAGGAAGATGTCACAGGTCTCGCCGGCCACCTCGGTCATGAGCGGGCCCACGCCGGCCAGCGCCAGCCGGGGCGCGCCGTGCGGGTTCTCGCCGGGGTCGAAGAACGGTGTCATCAAGGTGTGCTCGTAGAAGTCGCCCCGGAAGTTCAGCTTCTCGCCGTTATTCCAGCAATCCCAGATGGCCTTGATCGCCATGATCATCTCGCGCATGCGCGCAGCCGGCTTGGACCACTCCATCGAGAACCGCCGGGTGATGTGCGGGCGGATCTGGCTGCCGAGCCCCAGGATGAACCTGCCCTCCGACAGCAGCTGGATGTCGTTGGCGCTGTAGGCCAGCGACATCGGGTTACGGGCGAAACCCACCACGATGCTCGTGCCCAGCTCCACCGTGGAAGTGGCATGCGCCATGAGGGGCAGCATGGTGAAGGGGTCGTGGCTGGTTTCTGGCACCCACAGACCGTCGTACCCCAACGCTTCCTGATCCCGACTCGATTCGATGATCCCATCGAATCCGCTAGTGACTCCGAGGCCGCCGTCTACCTTCATGGCGGGGACGATAGTGGCTAGAGGTTTGCCAGCACCGACTCGGCCCGCTCGGCCAGCGACACGATGCTCTGCGGGAACTCGTGTACCTCAGGGGGAATCTCGGGGATCGCGCCGCCCACATAACGCGCATGGACGCCTTCGAGAATGCACGCCAGGCGCCAGCTCGCGAAGGCGAAGTGCCATTCGATGTTGCTGACGTCGCGGCCGGTCATCTCCGCGTAGGCATGGGTGAGCTGGTCGCGGGTCCAGAAGCCGTCGGCAGCGGTGGCGTCGTGCCCGAGCGGGTTGAAGCCGTCGTCGGGCTCGACCCAGTAGCCGAGCAGGAACCCCAGCTCTGCAACGGGGTCGCCCAGCGTGGAGATCTCCCAATCCAGCACGGCCGCCAGGTCTCCGTCGGTGGTTGAGAGGCAGTTGTCGAGGCGGTAGTCGCCGTGGACCAGCGTGGCTTCGGTCTGCGGCGGGATTGAGGCCACCAGCACGTCGTGGACGCGTTCGATGATCGGCAGGTCTCGCGAGGTCATGGCGTTGAACTGGCGGCGCCAAACGTGGAGCTGTCGAGCTACGTAGTCCTGCGGCCGGCCGAGGGTGGCGAGCCCGGTCGCCTCCAAGTCGGTGCTGTGGATGGCGGCGAGCACCCCTACCATCCGCCGGCTCAGCTCCCCGCGGGCCTCGGGGGTCAGCGCCTCGGCATCGTCAAGCGAGCGCAACACGGTGCCGTCGACAAAGTCGGTCACATAGAAGTCGGCGCCGTTCACCTCGTCGTCGGTGCACAGGCCCACGACCGGGGGCGTGGGCACCTCGGTGGGCTCCAGCGATGACAGCAGGCGGTGCTCGCGCACCATGTCGTGCGCCCCGGCCAGCAGGTGAGCCAGCGGCGGGCGGCGCAGCACCCACCGGTGGCCGGCGGCGTCGCTGACGCGGTAGGTGAGGTTGGAGTGGCCGCCGGCGATGATCTCGAACTGCAACGGCGGGTTGAGCTCGACCCGTTCGGCCATCCACGCCGTGACCGGCAGCGGATCGATGCCGGCGACCGGACCGCTGGCATCGGAGGCTGCATCAGACACCGTCGTTCCCTCCTCTTGTCGACCCCACAGCGCTCCATCATGGCCGCGGCGATGCAGCGGTGCCCACCGCCAGCGCCAATACGCTTCGCCGGTGCTGTTCGTGACGATCTACACCACGCAGTTCCTCGTCACGGCCTCGATGGGCGTCATCTTCGCCTACCTGGCGGATCTGCAAGATCGATACGGCCTCTCCCACCTGGAGCTGGGCATGGTGGCCGCCGCCGGCTTCGTTGCCGGTTTGTTGGCGCAGTTGCTGCTCTCGCCGCTGGTCGACCGGGGCCATCACCGTCTCGTGGCATGGATCTCGGTGACGGCAGCGGTGTTCGGCGCTTTCGGCTTCGTGTTCGCAGAGGAAACATGGTCGCTCGTGACGAGCCGGGCCCTGGCCGGCCTGTCTTTCGGACTCTTCGGCCTAGTGGCTCGCAAGGCGCTGATTGGCCGCGACATCAGCGGCAGCGGCGCCAAGGTGGGCGGCCTGCTGTCGTGCGCAGTGGCCGGGTTCATCAGCGGTCCAGCGATCGGGGCGGCGCTCAGCGGCATCTCGTTCGAGGCCCCGTTCCTCCTCACCGGCACGCTGATGCTGTTGCTCGGACCGGTCGCAGCGGTGCTGATCTCGAAGTCGCCGATCGCTGCGGCTTCGGTGGATTACTCGGATCTCGGCAACCTGCTCCGCCGCCCTCGGGTTCAGGCGGCCATCTGCGTGCACGTCGGCATCTGGGGCCTGATCGGCATCTTCGACGCGACCGTCGACCGTTACCTCACCGACGTGGGATTGTCGTCGGGAGAGCTGGCTGTTGGGCTGCTCATCATCGGCATCCCGCTGATGGCGTTGCCGCCGTACACCGGTGCCCTGGCTGAACGCCTCGGCGGAGGTCGCGTCGGTGTCCCCGCGCTGCTGCTCTTCGTTCCGGCAGTGCTGCTGTATGGCTGGATCGGCGGACTGGCGAGCTTCATCGCCGTCGGCCTCGCCGAAGCGGTCACCGAGTCATATGGCGTGATGGGTGCCCAAGTGCTGGTGCTCGAAGCCACTGGTGCTGAGCAGGCGGCGATGGGGACCGGAGTGTTGGAAGCTGTCGGTCTGCTTGTCGCGGCCGGTGCTGCATTCGGCGGCCCGCCGCTGTACGGCCAGCTCGGGCCGCGTTGGCTGTTCGGCGGCTGGGCGGTGGCCTGCCTGATCCTCGCAGTGATTGCGATGCTGAGACTGAAAGCAGTGAAAATTCCACCAAAGGTAATCACACAGTCTCACTAGGGTCGCATTCATGCGGGCGCCGGGTCCAGGGCCCTCAGCACATGGGCGCTCCACCGATTGGCGTTCGGTCGCGGCAGAGGCAGCGGGTTTCGCACGGCGGGTCGGCGTGGTGCCGGTCTTGGCGCTGTTCGGCGCTGTCGGCGCGGTGGTCGCCGCAGGATTCCTGGTGGGGGTCCACCATGGCTCGCCCGAGCCCATCGAGCTGCCGCTCGCTGCGGACGAAGCACCGCTTCCTGTAGCGACGACGCAGCCGTCGCTGCTGAAGGTGCACCTTGCCGGCGCGGTGCGGCAGCCGGGGCTCTACGACGTCCCTGCCGGGTCGCGGGTTGGCGACCTGGTCGACACAGCTGGCGGGCTCGGAGCCGCCGCCGATGACGCAGCGGTCAACTTGGCAGAACGGCTGAGCGACGGGCAGCAGATCTATGTGCCGGTGGAGGGAGAGGTGCCCGCGGGTGACAGGTCGGGCTCAGATTCCGCCGGTCCGATCGACGTCAACACCGCCACGGCATCGCAGCTCGACGAGCTGCCGGGCATCGGCCCGTCACTGGCGGCGGCGATCATCGCCTACAGGACCGAGCACGGTCCGTTCGCGACCCTGGATGCACTCGAGCAGGTGCCCGGGATCGGGCCCTCCAAGCTGTCCCGGCTGCGACCCCATGCGACAGTCTGAGCTTCCGGCGCCGCGCCGGTTCGGAGGTCTCAGCGCTGTTGCCGACCGGTGGCTGGTCGCAGGTGCCATCGCCACCGCGGCCGGCGCGCTCTCGGCGCCCCCGGTGTCGTGGCGGGGGACGTGGTGGTGGGGTGCTGCTCTGGGTATCGGACTCGGTGCCGTGGGTATAGCGAGCCGTGCACGGGTGCTCATCCCGGCTGGCCTGGTGTTGCTCGCCGCTGCGGCCATGGGAGCGCAACTCTCCCAGCTCAGCGCGGTGACGGGAGGCGATTTCGAAGGCGAAGTGCAACTGGTCGGCGATCCCCGCTGGCGCTCCGGTGCCCTGGTTGTGCTGTTCAGCGCGACGATTGACGGCGCTCAGCATCGGTGGGAGGGCAGGGCGCGGGGCCCCGCTGCATGGCAGCTGGAGGACGCGGCGATGGGGGAGCGCTGGCGCCTCGGCGTGACCGTCGAACCGGCTGAGCCCGCCGACCGTCCCTTCCTGTGGCCCCGGCATCTTGCCGGGACTGCCCAGATCCGTACGGCATATCGCGTCGACGGCGGTAGCGCGCCGTTCCGCATAGCGAACTCGTTGCGCGGGCTCGTGGAGGCGTCGGGCGAATCGCTGTCGCAGCGGGATGCTGCGCTGCTCGCCGGGTTCGTATACGGCGACGATCGGGGTCAGCTGCCGGAAGTCGTGCACGACTTCCGGGCGACATCGCTCACCCACCTGCTCGCCGTGTCGGGATCGAACGTGGCATTCGTGCTGCTGCTGTTCGCGCCCTTGCTGGCCGGGCTTCGACCTTGGGCCCGGCTGGTTGCCGTGGCCGCGCTGCTTGTTCAGTTCGCCGTGCTGACCAGGGGTGAGCCCTCGGTGCTGCGGGCGTGCGTGCTCGCAGCTCTGGCTGTCGGCGCGCACGCCGTCGGCAGGCGGGCATCGGCGACGCGGCTGCTGGCGTTGGCGATCATCGTGCTGCTGCTGGTCGACCCGCTGCTCGTCCGCTCGGTCGGCTTCCAGCTGTCGGTTGCCGCGACCGCCGCCATCGTGATTGGGGCCCGCCCCATTTCCCGCCTGCTGTGGGGGCCGCCATGGCTGCGCCTGGCGCTCGCCGCCACCCTGAGCGCCCAAGCGGGGGTGCTGCCCGTGCAGCTCGCGGTCTTCGGTTCGTTGCCGCTCGTGAGCATTCCCGCCAACGTGCTGGCAGGACCGGTCGCAGGCCCGGCCATGGTCTGGGGCCTCGTCGGCGGCCTCACGGGCGGCCTCACCGGCGACGCAGTCGCATCGGTGCTGCACCTGCCGACCAAGCTGATGATGGGGTGGGTGGCGGGGGTAGCGCGATGGGGCGCATCGCTGGGCTGGCCGCAGATCGAGGCCGCTGAATTGACTGCCGGAGCTGCGGTTGTCGGATGCTGCGTGGCGGGGGGTTTCCTGCTGCGCAATCTCGGCGCGGTGGCTGGCAGCGCGGCGGTGGTGGCAGCCGGTGTCGGTGTCTGGATAGTGGCTGGCAGCCACCAGCAGCCGCTGCCCTTGGGGCCGCACCTCGCCGTGCCGCGCATCGATCCCGTGATCGTCGTGGTGGATCGCCCGGACCCGTCTCGCGCTCTGGGCCAGCTGGCAGCGGCAGGAATCGATCGCATCGACGTGCTCGTAGCGCGCTCGGCAAGCCGCTCAGGCCGCGAAGCAGTACGTGCAGTGCATGCCCGTCACGACATAGGTCAGGTCCTCGCGCCGGCGGGCCTCGGCGGCCGGGTCACCTATGAGGCCGTGACCGAGCCCGTCCGCGTCGCCGGCCTCACCGTCGAGCCCGCGGCAGAGCGCTTGCATGTCTCGACCGAAGTAGCGTCGAACGAGTGGCAGGCGGCACGGTTCGGCTGATCAGCGGCGCCGACGAGATACTCACCGCCGAAGCGGTGCTGGCTGCTGTGGCCGAGCTCGTGGGCGATGCCGACCGGGCAGAGGTGCTCGACGAGTTCTCGGGCGACGAGTACGTGCTGGCCGATGTCGTCATCTCGGCTTCGACGCCGCCGATGCTGGCAACCCATCGGGTGGTGGTGGCCCGCGGGCTCAGCCGATTCGGCACCGCCGACGTGGCTGTGCTGATCGCATGGCTGGACGATCCCTGCCCGACCACCGACCTCGTGCTCGAGTGGGACTCGGGCCGAGTGCCTCGCCAGCTTGCCGAGGCCGTCGAGGCCGCCGGGGGCCACCGGGTCGCATCCGACGTGCCCGGCGGGGCGCGCAATCGCCGGACATGGCTCGAAGAACGTCTCGCGGAGGCGCCGGTCCAGCTCGATGCGCGCGCCCGCGCCAGCGTCGCCGATCACTTCGGCAACGAGCTCAGCCGTCTCGGCGCAGTGCTCGAAACCCTTGGGGCCGTCTTCGGCGAAGGGGCACGGCTGAGCTTCGACGACGTGCAGCCCTACTTGGGCGCCGAGGGCGACGTTCCGCCGTGGGAGCTGACTGATGCCATCGACAAGGGAAACGTCGGCGCCGCCCTCGCGGTGCTGCAGCGCATGTGGGGTGCGGGCCGGCACCCCTTGGCCGTGACGGCCACGGTCGCCAATCACATCACTCGGATGGCCCGCTTGGACGGCGCCGGTGCCGCGAACGAGAAGGAAGCCGCTGCCGTGCTCGGCCTGCGCGGCTCTACGTTTCCGGCCCGCAAGGCAATGGATGGATGCCGACGGCGGGGCAGCGACGGGATTGCCCGAGCTGTCGAGCTGCTCGCAGCGGCCGACATGGACATGCGCGGACGGTCCGGACTCGACGCTCGCTGCGTTGCCGAGATCCTCTGTGCGCGGCTCGCCGCCGGTGCCCGCTAACTGTCGGCTCAGCCGCCTGCTTCCCGCTCTTGTTCGCTGCGCTCACGGGCCGCTCGGGCCACGGCTTCGCCTGCCGGCTCAGCCTCTGGATGCCGAGCGAGTGATCAGACGCGACTTGCGCCGACCCGCCTCGTTCCGGTGGATGACACCCTTGGCAGCGGCCTTGTCGAGCCGCTTCTGAGCGAGACGGATGAGCTCGTCGGTGGGCTCGCCCGCCTCGGCCGCTGCCATCACCGCCTTCTCGCGCGTCCGCAGTTCTGAGCGCACGGCACGATTGCGCACCCGCCGCGCCTCGTTCTGACGATTGCGCTTGATCTGGCTCTTGATGTTGGCCACGAAGGCATGCTCTCCGTCTCGAAACCGGCCTCGCAGGGTACCGTGCGGCCTGCGATGCCCCACGTGCAACAACGGGAAGGCTCACCCATCGGCGGCGCCGGAACCGGATCGATTCGGAACTTCTCGATCATCGCCCACATCGACCACGGGAAGTCCACGCTGTCGGACCGGATCCTGGAGTTGACCGGTGCTGTGGAAGAGCGCTCGATGCGCGCCCAGTACCTCGATTCGATGGAGCTCGAGCGCGAGCGCGGCATCACTATCAAGGCCCAGAACGTCCGGGTGAGCTGGCGGGGCCACACCTTGCATCTCATCGACACGCCTGGACATGTCGACTTCGGCTACGAGGTCAGCCGGTCGCTCGCGGCATGCGAAGGCGTGGTGCTGCTCGTCGATGCAGCGCAGGGCATTGAGGCGCAGACGCTGGCGAACTGCTACCTGGCCCTCGAGTCGGATCTCACCATCGTCCCGGTGCTCAACAAGATCGATCTTCCCGCGGCTGAGCCAGACCTGTACGCATCGGAGATCGAGCGGGTGCTGGGCATCGACTCGAGCGAGGTGCTGGCTATCTCGGCCAAGACCGGCGAGGGCGTAGAAGCGCTGCTCGATGCGATCATCGAGCGGATCCCCCCGCCGGGCGGCGATCCGCACGCCTCGCTCCAGGCGCTGATCTTCGATTCCCACTTCGACCAGTACCGCGGCGTCGTCTCCTCGGTCCGAGTCATGAACGGCCGGCTGTGCGCCGGCGACCGGTTGCGCTTCATGCACGCCGGCGGCCTGCACCTGTCTGAAGAGGTGGGCCTGCGCCTGCCTGCGGTGACGCCGACCGACGCGCTGGGCCCCGGCGAGGTGGGGTATCTCATCGCCGGCATCAAGGACGTGGCAGAAGCTCGCTCGGGCGAGACGGTGACCTCGGCGGCTGCCCCGGCGGATGCACCGCTGGCCGGCTACGACGACCCGAAGCCGATGGTCTTCTGCGGCCTGTACCCCGTCGACGGCGACGAGTAC
Organism: Acidimicrobiales bacterium; assembly: GCA_009843525.1. GTDB lineage: Bacteria > Actinomycetota > Acidimicrobiia > Acidimicrobiales > Poriferisodalaceae > Poriferisodalis > Poriferisodalis multihospitum. The sequence goes on from VYDH01000036.1 coordinate 149,932, forward strand.
CCCGACCTGCGTGAGGCACTGGCGAAGCTGAGGCTCAACGACGCCTCGGTGACGTTCGAGCCCGAGACATCAGGTGCGCTGGGGTTCGGTTTCCGCTGCGGCTTCCTCGGCCTGCTGCACATGGAGATCGTTCGTGAGCGGCTCGAGCGCGAGTTCGGGCTCTCGCTGATCGCGACCGCGCCCTCTGTGGCCTACCGGGTGCGCACCGACGACGAGGAGGAGCTGCAGGTCGACAACCCGTCTGACCTGCCGCCGGCCGGTCAGATCGCCGAGATCTCAGAGCCGATGCTCACGGTGTCGGTGCTGACGCCGAGCACCTACACAGGAGCTGTCATGGACTTGTGCCAGTCGCGCCGGGGCTCGATGACCTCCATGGACTACCTGTCGCCCGAACGCGTGGAGCTGCGCTACGAGCTGCCGCTGGCAGAGGTCGTGACCGACTTCTTCGACCAGCTCAAGAGCCGTACCCAGGGATACGCCAGCCTTGACTACGACCACGCGGGCTACCGCGCCGAGCGCCTGGTGCGGGTGGACATCTTGCTCAATAGCGAACCGGTGGATGCGTTCTCGGCTATCTGCCACCGTGACGGCGCCTATCCCTACGGCAAGGCCATTACGGCGAAGCTGGCCGAGCTCATCCCGCGCCAGCTCTTCGACGTGCCGATCCAGGCCGCCATCGGTGGGCGCATCATCGCCCGCGAGACGGTCAAGGCCAAGCGGAAGGATGTGCTGTCGAAGTGCTACGGCGGTGACATAACCCGCAAGCGCAAGCTGCTGGAGCGTCAGAAGGAAGGCAAGAAGCGGATGAAGGCGATCGGGCGTGTCGAGGTGCCTAACGAGGCGTTCGTTTCCGCGCTGCGCCTCGACCAGTGAGTTGCGCCGGCCCGAAGCTGGCCTGAAGGGGGTCGGTAGCATCGGGTTATTGCGGGTTCGGCCTGCGGAGGAGTGATGGACGAGCGCAGAGCCACGGTGCTGCAGGCGGTAGTCGAGAACTTCATCGAGAGCGCGCAGCCGGTCGGATCGGCCGCGGTGCTCGAGTTGACCCGTCTTGATGTGTCGCCCGCGACCGTCCGCAATGATCTCGCAGCGCTGGAGGCCGGCGGCTACTTGATGCAGCCGCACACCAGCGCCGGTCGGGTACCGACTGAGGCGGGCTACCGGTACTTCGTGGACGGTCTAGGGCCGGGCTCGCTCGACAACACCGAGGTCCGGCAGGTGCGGGCGTTCTTCGCTCACGCCCAGGGGCAGATCGAGGAGCTGCTCGCCGACACGAGCCGGCTGCTGTCGGACCTGACCGAGTACGCGGCGATGGTGGTCGCCCCCCGGCACGATCGAGACAGCATCCGGTCTGCCCAGCTGGTGGACCTCGGAGGCGGCCGGCTGCTCGTGGTGCTGGTGATGTCGTCGGGCGTCGTGGAGCGCACTTACGTCGACGTGTACAACAACCGGGAACTGGCCGACGCAGCTCAAGGGCCGACCGCAGGAGCAGCCTCCGCGATCCTGGCCGAAGCGCTCGTAGGGCGCACCCGATCGCAGCCGCCGACCGTCCCCGAGACCGGCGATGCAGCGACCGATGCGCTGGTGGCGGCGGCGCTGGCCGCGCTGGCCGACGACCAATCGCACCCCGGCGAGCTCTACGTGGGCGGGACGGCCAAGATCACCGAGCAGTTCGAGGCCGTGTCGTCGCTTCGTTCGGTGCTGTCGGTGCTGGAGGAGCAGCTGATGGTGGTGACGCTGCTGCGCAGCCTTGTCGACCGCGGCCTCAGCGTGGCCATCGGGTCCGAGACGGGGATGAAGCCGCTGGCGGACTGCTCGGTGGTGGTCGCGCCCTACGAGGTCGACGGCCGCACGGTCGGCAGCGTGGGGCTGCTGGGCCCGACCCGGATGGACTATTCGAAGGCGCTGGCGGCGGTGCACACGGTGAGCCGGCGGCTGTCGGCCTCGCTCGGCGACGGCGACGTCGCGCATGCTCTCGGCGACGGCGACGTCGCGCAGGCACCCGTGGGCATCTCGCCATCGGTCCCGCAATAGACCTGCCACAGATGCCTGCCGACTACTACGAGCTGCTTGAGGTGAGCCGTGATGTCAGCGAGGGCGACCTCAAGCGCGCCTACCGGCAAAAGGCTCGGGAGCACCACCCTGATGCGAACCCGGGCGACGGCGAGGCCGAGGCCCGCTTCAAGGAGATCAGCGAGGCGTATGCCGTGCTCTCCGACCCTGAAGCACGGGCCCGCTACGACCGCTTCGGGCATGAGGGCTTGCGTGGCGGGATGGGCGGCCCGGCATTCGACTTCGATCTCAGCGACATCTTCGAGTCGTTCTTCGGGGGGAACCCCTTCGGCGGCGGTCGATCCCGCCGAGCTTCGGGCCCGCCCCGCGGCGACGATCACGAGACGGTGGTCGATCTCGATTTTGCCGAGGCCGTCTTCGGCGTCGACCGGCCGATCGACGTGCGGACGCTGGTGTCGTGTGACGACTGCGGCGGTTCGGGTGCCGCGGAGGGCACGTCGCCGACGGTGTGCAGCGTCTGCGGGGGCGCGGGGCAGGTTCGCCAGGTGCGCCAGAGCCTGCTGGGCCAGATGGTCACCACTGCGCCGTGCGGCCAGTGCCGCGGGACCGGCATGGAGATTATTGACCCGTGCAGATCCTGCCGGGGGGAAGGCCGCCGAGCCGAGCATGTCTCGCTCGTCGTGCGGGTGCCGCCCGGCGTCGACTCCGGTGCCACGCTTCGCCTGAGCGGCCGAGGATCGGTGGGACCCCGCGGCGGGCCCGCAGGCGATCTCTACGTGCACCTGCGCGTCGCCGAATCCGATGTATTCGTACGGCAGGGCGAGAGCCTCGTGGCCGAGCTGCCGGTGACGATGCTGCAAGCTGCCCTGGGGGCGAAGGTGACGTTCGAGACGCTGGACGGACCACGGGAACTGGCGGTGAGAGCCGGCACCCAGCCGAACGACACCATCCGGTTGAACGGGCTCGGCGTGCCGCGCGCCAACGGGCGTGGGCGCGGCGACCTGCATGTGGTGGTCCGTGTGGACATCCCGAAGAAGCTCTCGAAATCCGAGGTGGCCAAGCTGAGGGAAGTCGCCAGCGAACGTGGCGAACAGGTGGACGGGATCGTTGTTGATCGGCCCGCGACGGCCGAGTCGCACGATCGTGAACATGCACGTGACGAAGCTCGCGCTGAGCGATCCAAGGCTCGGGGCGGCACTGAAGCCCGGCAACGGCGCATGCGTCGCAGCAAGGGCTGAGATGCCCGCCGACAGCGCTTCTCTCAACGCACTGGTGGGGGAGCGGCTGCGGGCGGTGCGCAAACGGCGGCGCATGACGCTGGCGCAGGTCGAGGAGGCCTCCGGCGGTGAATTTCGAACGTCGGTGCTGGGGGCCTATGAGCGTGGCGAGCGGGGGTTGGCCGCGCATCGGCTGCTGCGCTTGGCGGAGCTCTACCGCGTGTCGCCCGCCGAGCTGCTGCCTGACGGCGATCAGAACAGCGACCGGGACCATGCGGTATCGCAGCGCTACCCGCCCGATTCAGTGTTGTGACCGGTTGTGACTGACAACGGCAGCGCATCGCCCGCATTCGGCGTCTATTGCCATATCCCGTTCTGCACGCACCGCTGCGATTACTGCGCGTTTGCCACTTGGACCGATCGCAGCCACCTCATCGGCGACTACATGGCGAGCTGCCGCCGGCAGGCCCATGAGCTGGCGGCCGGCATGCCACCAGTGACTTCGGTGTTCTTCGGCGGAGGCACGCCGAACTTGGTGCAGCCTTCGTTGCTCGGTGATGTGCTGGAGGAGCTGCCCCTGGCACAGGACGCTGAGATCACAGTGGAGTGCAACCCGGACCTCGTCACGCCAGAACAGATGCAGGCATACCAGGCCTTCGGCGTGAACCGCATCAGCCTCGGCGTGCAGTCTGCAGTTCCCCATGTGCTCGACGCGCTGGGCCGTCGCCATGACCCGCCGATGGTGGCTGCGGGGGTAGACGCAGTCCGCGATGCCGGCATCGGGCAGCTCAACCTGGACCTGATCTACGGCTCGCTGGCCGAATCGCTTCCCGACTGGAAGCAGACGCTGGTTGATGCCGTCGATCTCGAGCCCGACCACCTGAGCGTGTACGGCCTGACACCCGAGCCTGGAACACCGCTCGGCGACGACCCATCGCGACATCCCGACGAAGACGAGATGGCCGACAAGTACCTGCTCGCCGATGAGCTGCTTGCCCAAGCGGGCTACGAGAACTACGAGATCTCCAACTGGGCTCGGCCCGATGCGCAATGCCGGCACAACCTGCTGTATTGGCGGCAAGGCTCCTACGCGGGTATCGGCTGCGCCGCCCACAGCCATCGCGACGGCCGCCGCTACTGGAGCGTCCGCACGCCCGAGCGGTTCATTGCGGCGATCTCGGCCGGCACCTCACCCATGGCAGGCAGCGAGGAGCTGGGGCCCGACGAGCGCCGCGTCGAGGCATTGCAGCTTGCGCTGCGCACGTCGGCCGGTGTTCCTGCCGACGCAGTGCCTGGCGACGTGAAGCACTTGCTGGAACCTGGCGCCGGGGGCCGGCTCAAGCTGACCGCGCGAGGGCGTCTGCTCGCCAACGAAGTGGCCGTGCGGCTCGGTCTGCCCTCCGAGCATTAGCGGACCTAGCCGGAGAGCCGGACACGACCGATCGCCTCCGCGGCGACGGGCCGGCTCGCTTGCCCACTGACGTTCCCGATCAAGCCGATGACTCGCCGTGCCGAGCCTTTCACCGACACCCGTACGGCCGCCGGGCCCGCGGCGCTGATTGCCACCGATATGGATCCGGGCTCGAACACCGCCGACAACCGCTCCTGCGCCGTCCGCTGGCTCCACAGCTCCAACCGTCGGAGCCGGGAGGGCGAGAGGCGGTAGGACCCGTGATAGCGAAGCGAGGACTCGTCGAGGGCAAGCGAGACGAGGTCGTTCGCGAGCGAGGATGCTGCTGCTTGTGCCTCGCGCTGCGCCAGGAAGGCGGCAGTGCTGTCGACGGCGACGCTCGCCAGCAGTGCCACGATCAGCACACCGGCGGGAACGAGCAGCAGCGCCGAGCCGCGTTCACTGCCCACAGAGAGCGCGACCACTGAGGCCATGCCGGAAGGGATCGACGATCTCGCTGGCGCGGGCGCTGGCAGTCACCGGCGACCACCGGCCGCCGAGCAGTGCCAAGCGAGGCACCTCCCGGGTGGCCTCGAAGGTCACCCGCTCGCAGCGGCGCAACCGGACGGCGCCGACCGGCTGAACCGATGCCGAGCCACTCAGCCGGTAGCCCGACATTGCCTGCATGCCAGCGACGACGGAGGCGTCGGCGGCATCGCCGAAGCGAGGCCCGCGATGCTCGACGAATGTCCGGGCTGCCTCCCGCGCGCCGGCGACAGCAGCGATCTTGGCATCCAGCGCTGCCCAAGCCTGCGCGAACACCAGCGTGCCCCCGACGAAAACCAGTATGACGAACGGCAGCACTTCGGCCCCGACGACGCCCGACGCGTCACGGCGGATGCGTCTGGCGGCGACGCGCCTCACGGCGAGCCGGCGAAGCGAGCCAGCTCGCGCCGCACCTCGAACCGGCGCTCGACAGTCTCCAGGCCGATCAGCGCAGAGGCATCGATGAGCACCGACGGCGGCCTCGCCGTCAACTCGAGCGCGACGACTTCATCGGTGGCGCTCCAGCGGAGCCGCTCGATGTCCACTGCAGGACCGACGGCCGAGCGCAACCATCGCTCAGCATCGGCGATTGCCGCCGGGCTGCCACCGCCGAACGCTGCCCGGCGTGTTGCATCGTGGCCGACTGCCGTGAGAACCGAGGTGCTGTAGAAGTACACGGCAGCTTGGACAGCCAGCGTGAGAAAGATCAGGAACGCCAAAACGGCCCACGGCAGGGCGACGAGGCCGGCACCGCGATCATCGCGGCACGGCTTCGCGTGCAGAGGGGTCACTTGCCGATCTTCGCGATCTCAGAATTCGTCGTTTCCTCGGCGTTCTCCCAGAGCGTCTTGAAGCCGACCCACATGAGGGCGCCAAGCGAGGCGATGATCAGCACGGCGATCGCCGCCGAGATCACTCCCTCGCCGCGCTCATTGCGTCTGGGCTCGTTGTGTCGTCCCTGCCGTGGCCCCTTCTGGGCCGTACCTGCAGCGGCAAGCGCGGCGGCACATGCCGCGCTGAGCGCAGCCGCTATCGGAGCGGTGTACATGAGGCTGTCGTACATGGGTTGTCCTTTCATTGCCGGCTCATAGCGCCGCATACCCGCTGAGGGCATCGCTGAACGGGATCGCGAGCAGGACGCACCCGGGCACCAGCGCCGCGACGGTGACGGGAATCCACACCTGCTCGCTTCGACGCTCGATGCGGGCGATGAGGCGCCGGTGCGCCTCCATGCGCGCCGAACGGGCCTCGTCTGACACCAGCGCAGCGACATCGGTCGCGTCCTCGTGCAGGGTGAGCACGCCGACGAATCTGCGGATCTCCGCCGAACCGGCATCGTCCGCCCACTCGGCCAGCGCCACCTCGACTGCAGCGCCACCGGCGACGCGGGCGCCGACACGTTCCAGTCCCTCGGCGCAGATGCCGTGCCCGCGCCGGGCAACGGCATCCAGTGCGCTGGTGAGCGACATGCCGCTCGCGAGCAGCATGCCGGTCTGCTCGGCGACGATCGGCAGCTCTTCGGTGATCTGCGTTTGCCGCGATGCCATCGACCTCCCGAGAAGATGCTCGGATGCGCCGTAGACGGCGGCAGCCACTCCAAGCGCCCCGGCCAGTCCAAGCAGCGGTCGTACGCCGATGGCAGCGAGCGCTGTGCCCGAAGCGGCGAGGGCTGTGATTGCGCCGCCGATCTGCCGTGAGCGGAACTCGAATGGGGACCGGGCAATGCCCGCTGCGCACAGCCGGACAGCGAGTTCGGCATCGGCATTCGCCAGCGAGGCGATGCGCTGCACGAGCGAGGCTGCAGTGATCACCGCGGGAACACCCGCTGCCGCACAGGGATCGCCATGATCCGCCCAGCCCATAGCCAGCAGGCGGCTACAGCGAGCACGCTGAACGCCACGAGCAGCTGACCGTCAGCCGACTCGTAGGCCTGCCGACCGCGCCCGATGCTCAGGCCGATCAGGGCCATGAACGCGGGTACCGACGCGACGAAGCTGCGTGCGAACCGGGCACCGGCCTGCTTGGCCCGGGCATCGGAGCGAGCGGCAGCCTCGGCCTGGGCCGCCTCGGCCAGCGCCCGCAGTCGAGCATCGATCCGCACCCCGCCGACCTGATGTGCGGCCAGCAGCGTCTCGCAGATCGCGTCTGCGGTCGGATCCGCGAGCGACGCCTTGAGAACCCGCAGCGCAGCCTCGAAATCCGTGCCCAATGACCACGTGCGCGCCGCCTCGGAGAACGCCGGCCGCATGCAGTCGGGAGCGTGCTTGCCCGCGGCGAACAGTGCGGCCGGGATCGACTGACCCTGGTGAGCCACCAGCACCCGGATCTCCGCTAGCAGTCGAGGCCACGCTCGCCAGGAGTCCGCAGCGCGGCGACGGCGGCGTTGTGTCGCTGCGCACGGGGGAATCGCTGCAGCGAGCAAGGCGACGAGCGCGGGTGCTGCCACGCCGCCGAACAGCGTCCAGGCGCCGATCCATCCGACGATGGCCGCGCCAACGCCGGCCGGCACGCTGTGCAGCAGGGGTACCGAAGTCGGGGGAGCTGTCGATGCTGACCGATGCGCTGATGCACGTCGCCACGCGGCGCTGGTGGCCGAGTCGCCGCCGGGGGTTGACAACAGCCACACGCCCGCAGCGCCGGCGGCAATGAATGCCAAGGCGGTCACGCCGGCGCACCCACCCCACCCTCGCAGGGCGGGGGCATCTCCATTCCGGCGGCGGCGAGCCGTGACGTCACCCGCCGGGAGACGTGAGCGGTTCGTTCCGGCGGCTGGCCGTGGCGTGCCGGCGCGTAGAGCGGCGTGGTGTCGAACGAGATGCTGCCGTCGCCTTCGGGCTCCTCGACCGCTACGACCTCAGTGACCTCCACACCGGCCGGACCGCGCCAGAGGTGCACCACGATGTCGATCGATTCGGTCACGAGCTGGCTGATCGCCGCCGCGGGCATCTCACCCACATCAGGAGCGAGCTGGCACATGAGCCGCAGCCGACCGAGCGCCTGGCGTGCGGATCCTGCGTGGATGGTGGCGTAGCCGGTGACCCCACTGGAGAGCGTCAGCAGCAAGGGCACCGCCTCGCGGTCTCGCACCTCGCCCACGATGGCCACATCCGGCGCCATTCTCAGGAAGCCGGCCACCAGGCGCCGCAAGTCCACGGGAGCTCGCTCGGTCCGGCCCGGCCGGGTCTGCATTCCGGCGACGTTGGGTAGTGGGATGTCGAGTTCGAACACTTCCTCGGCGGTGACCACCCGCAGGCGCGGGTCGAGTTCGGCAGCGCAGCATCCCAACAGCGTCGTCTTGCCGCTGCCAGGTGCGCCTGCGATCAGAATCGACAGGCGGGCACGCACAGCACTGCGCAGGAACCCGGCGATCTCGCCGGTCAGCGTCCCGACCTCCGTCAGCTCGCTCAGGCTCGAGAATGCGATCCCGGTGAACTTGCGGATGTTGAAGATGAGGTGACCGCCGCGGCCGATGTCGGGATGGACGATGTGCAGGCGGGCGCCATTGTCGAGCTGCGCGTCCTGCAGTCCCTCGCTGGGATCCAGCTTGCGGTGGGATGCCGTCGCGTCGTCGATGATTCTCGTCAGCGTGCGCCGGACGTGCTCGTCATCGTGGAACGACTCGTCGTGCTGACCGCTCGGACCGTGGTGGCGCTTGACGAAGATCTCATGCGGCGCATTGACCATAAGCTCCCAGACATCGGCATCGGCCAGCGGCGCTTCAAGCGGTCCGTAACCGAGCAGGTTGCGCACGACCCGGTCGGCAAGGGCGTCGGTGTCGTCGATCGCATGGCTGTGAACGCCGCTCTTGAAGTCGAGGTTCCAGCGACGGATCTCCTCGTGGGCGAGCCCGGTGACTGCCCGATCCGCGCCTGGCGCACGCGGGTCCAGGCCGCTGTGACGGGCGCGCTCCGAAACCGACCGTTCGATCTCGGCGAGGGTTGCCGGATCGGTCATGTCGCCGCCTTTGGAGAAGTCCCCCAGGGCCGGATCAATGTGATGGCACCCGCATCGGCGGCTGCGGCAACCGAGACGGCGGCCGAGCGGTCGTGCACCTGCAGGGTTACGGTGACTGTGCCCGACGGTTGTTCTGTACCGGCGTCGTCGTCGACGTCGAGCACGAGGGCGTCGGCCGCTACTAGACCGGGCGTGTCCGGATCGGCACCATCGGCGAGGTTGCGATCGGTGACGGCGACGTCGACTCGTTCGCCGGCCGCGATCAGTCCGTTGAGGGCTGCGGGGCGATCGAGCTCGACCGCGACGGCATAGCCCGCGTCTCGACCAGCAGTTGATCGGCGCGAGCCGATGTCACCCCGCGTCAGCAGTTCCCCGGCATGAACGGCTTCGAGCACCACGCTGCCCACCACGTCGTTGCCGTCGCCCTCGCCGAAGACCGTCGCTTCGATCTCGGCCGGCAAGCGGATGGAGACCAAGGCAACATCTGCCGCTTCGATCACCTTGCCCGGAGCGAGCCGCGCCCGAGCGACCACGTAACTGGTCTCGGGCGCAGCCGCTGAGTTCTCGAACGCCCACCACAATCCCAGCGCTGCAGCACTGCACAAGATCCCACCCGCGATGACGCGTGGGCGAAGCGATGACCGGCCAGCACCGCTGGGGCGCCTTGTTGCAGATGCAGGCGGCAGAGCCCGATGATCGGTTGGCGACAGCGGATCTACGGGCACGCCGCAGACTTAATCATGTATGCGTGAAGTCACCAAATAATTATCAAAATTTCAGCAAACTGACTCAGTAGGTCGCATAAATACGGCGGTACAGCGCGTAATATCAATGATTGATGTTGAGATGCACGTTGGCCGCCGGCTCGCGCACTAGCGTTTGCCTGCAGGGATCGATCACATCCCTCGAGCGCCAACAGCCGACCGACTGCGAGGTGCGAGATGGCTGAGGAGCCGACCGAATCAGGCGACGACGGTGCAGCGGGCGAAGAACAGCACCAGGTTCCCTACGAAGAGATCATCTGGCTGTCCACGCTGAGGGCCGCAGACCGCATGGGCATCACCACCCGCACGCTGTACCGCTTCATCGACCGGGGTGACCTGCCGGCGTACCGGTTCGGGCGTGTCATCCGGTTGCGACTGAGCGATGTGGACACATTCATCGAGGAATGCAGGGTCGAGCCGGGGAGCCTCGAGCATCTCTATCCCGAAGCCCGCCCAGACGATCCCGACGAAGAAGCCGGGTAGGTCGACGGCGCTTGAACGACGAGGGCACTTCACCCGCTGACGCCGGCGCGCCAGAGGGCCTGTGGAGCACCGTCAGCCCGGGCTTCGGCGCGTACCCCGATTGGCGCGCCGCCGCGAATCGGCGGCACTGGCCCGGGGGCCTCGCCCTGCTGTTCGTTCTCGGGCTTGGCGGCGCGCTCGGGTTGCTCGCGGTGTCCCAGCTTGCGGCGAGAACCGGCTATGAGCACACACTGCCGAACGAACTGCTCGAACTGCCCGTCGTCAGGCAATTCCTTGTCGTCGCGCTGCAGGCCCCCGTGGTCGAGGAGCTTGTTTTCCGGCTGTCGCTGACCGCCCGCCTGCACCTAGGAGCGCTCGCGATTGGCGGGGCACTCGGACTCCTGTTCTTTGCGGGAGGCGACGGTCCTGTCATGGTCGTCACAGCCCTCTTCGCTCTCATCGTGTTGCTGTCAGGTGCCCTGTGGATCCAATCGCTCGTCGCCGGGGTGGCGCGGCCCGAAGCCGGCGCCGAGTCCGGGGCGGGGCTCTCGACATGGCGCGACCGCGTTGCTCGATGGTGGGCGGCCCACCCGCGCTGGCCGGTGTGGTGCTCGATCGCCGCGTTCGGCATCGTGCACCTTGCCAACTACGACGTGACCTGGTCCTTCGCAACGGTTGTCGTGGCACCCCTGGTGGTGAGCCCACAGATCTGGTTGGGGCTCATGTTCACCATCGCGCGGGTGCGGTACGGCTGGTGGGCGGGCCTGGTGCTGCATGCATTCCACAACCTCGCGATCTGGAGCGTGACCAGCGCCGTTAGCTGAACGGAAAACCCCAAGGCCACCGCGCGGCTCATCGGTACCCTTGCAGCTCGAGCGGGATTCCGGCATCAGTGAGCTTGCAGATCTTCGACACGATGACGCGGCGCAAGACCGCCTTCGTCCCGCGAACGCCGGGCGAGATCTCGATGTACGTCTGCGGTCCGACGGTCTATGACGTGCCCCACCTCGGCCACGGCCGCACTGCGCTGACCTACGACGTCATCCGGCGCTACCTGGAGTGGTCTGGATATGTGGTGACGGCGGCATCGAACGTCACCGACATCGACGACAAGATCGTGGAGCGCGCCCGGCGCGATCAGCGCTCCGAGGCCGATGTCGCTGCCGAGTTCACAGCCGCATACGACGAGCAGATGGATCGGCTCGGCGTGCTGCCGCCTCACACGCGGCCCCATGCCACGCACTTCATCTCGCAGATGATCGACGTGATCGCTGAGCTGCTCTCGCTCGGTGCCGCGTACGCCGTGCCGGGCAAGGGCGTGTACTTCGCAGTCGACACTGCACCCGGATACGGCGCGTTGGCGGGCCGGAGCTTGGAACAGCTCAACGCAGATGCCGGTGCTCGGGTTGACGTCGACTCCGACAAGCGCTCGCCGCTGGATTTCGCGCTCTGGAAGGCCGCTCAGCCGGGCGAGCCGTGCTGGGAAACGCCGTGGGGGGAGGGCCGGCCCGGCTGGCACACCGAGTGCGTGGCGATGTCGCTCAGCGCGCTCGGGCCCGGCTTCGACATCCACGGCGGCGGGGACGACTTGATCTTCCCCCATCACCAGAACGAGTGGGCCCAGGTGACCGCCACGGGCGAGGCGTTTGCCCGCTACTGGGTTCACAGTGCCATGGTGAACGTGGGCAGCCAGAAGATGGCCAAGTCGCTGGGCAACTACACGCAGCTCGCCGACGCGATCGACGCAGTCGGCCCCCGCGCCGTGCGCCTGCTGGTGCTGCAGACCCACTACCGGCGAGCGATGGAGATGGGGTCCGACTCGCTTGAAGCGGCCCGCAGCGCTGTCGGCCGGCTCGATGCCTTCGCCCGCCGGGTCGCCGCTGCGGGCATCCTCGCAGGCACGGACGCTGCAGTGCGGCGGCCTGACATCGAACGCGGGACGGTTCCCGACGTGGATGTCGAAGCCGTGGTGGCGTTCGCAGCGGCCATGGACGACGATTTCTCCACGCCCACAGCGCTCGACGTGATCTTCCGCCTTGTGCGCCGGGCGAATGCTTCACTCGACGGAGCAGCGCCGGCCGAGGCTTCCCGATCGGCGCGCACGGCACTGCACCTGCTCGGTGTGGTGGGGCTCACCTGCGGTGATGACGGCGGCGAAGATCATCGCGACGACGGGCTCGCCGATGCCGAGGTGGACGCACTGCTGGCACAGCGGGCCGCGGCGCGATCAGCTCGCGACTTCGACACCGCCGACCGCATCCGGGACGATCTGACCGCAGCAGGCATCGTCGTCTCCGACGGACCCGCGGGCGCTACCTGGCATCGCGCATGATCAGCCGGCTGCGGTTCGCTTCAGCCAGTCGTCGATGAGCCAGCCGGCGATTGACATCCCGCCGCGCGGGCACGGGGGCAGGCTGTCTGCGGTGTACCAGCCGGCTTCGACGATCTCTTCGGGGTCAATCTCGATCTCGCCGGCTAGCCATTCGCAGGTAAAGCCGCACATCAGCGAGTGCGGGAACGGCCACGGCTGGCTTCCGAAGTAGCGGACGTTGCCAACCGTGATCTGGACTTCCTCGTAGACCTCCCGGGCCACGGCGTCCTCGAGGCTCTCACCGGGTTCGACAAAGCCGGCGAGGGCGCTGTAGAAGCGGCCGGGGAACTGCCGGCCCCAGGCGAGCAACACCTCGGGGCCGCGTTCGACGAGAACGATCATCGCGGGGCTGAGCCTCGGAAACGCCATGTGACCGCAGTTGCTGCAGACTCTCGCCCGATCTGATGCGTTGGTGTTCGTTGGGCTTCCGCAGCGTCCGCAATAGCGATGGGTTCGCTCGAACTCCACGATCTGTGCGGCGCGGCCAGCGATCTGCCAGTGCTCGTCGGGAATGCGGCCATAGAGCTTGCGCAGCGGCACGGGCTCCAGATCGCCCTCGTCCAGCGACGGCCCCTCGGCGGGATCCATGTCGACAGCCCAGACGCCGAGGCCGTCGAGCACGCCGAGGAATGAGGCTGGCGGCGAACCGTCCCCGACGGGTGCCGTGGAGCTTGCGCACAGGCCGCTGCCCGGCTCAGTGAAGACCGCGCCTGAGCGGACGGGTATCCACACCCGCGATGTGTCGTCGAGGCCCTCAGGCGGCTGGGTCAGAACCGTGAACACTGGTCAAGTTGACCACACGGCGCCCACAGGCGCTGTGCTTGACGGTCCGGCAGCTAGAGCCGCCGCTGTCTTTGATCGTCCGCCGCTACAGGCGGCGCCGTGTTTGATGCACCGGCGGCTAGAGCCGCCGCTGTCTTTGATCGTCCGCCGCTACAGGCGGCGGATGACCGTCACGACTTTGCCGTAGATGGTGACTTCGTCGGCGGGGCGGATGATCGGACTGTGGCTTTGATTTGCCGGTTCGAGGACGACGTTGTCGCCTTCGCGCCGGTAGCGCTTGACGGTGCCTTCGCCGCCATCGATGCCAGCGACGACGATGTCGCCGACTTCCGCTTCGGGCTGGTGGCGCGCCACCACGTAGTCGCGATCCCAGATGCCGACATCGATCATCGAATCGCCCCGCACTCGCAGCATGAAGAGCTCGCCGCTGCCCGTGAAGTCGGCTGGCAGCGGCAGCAACTCCTCGACGTTCTGCTGAGCGAGCACGTCGGTGCCTGCCGCGACCTCTCCGATGAGCGCCACGTGACGGGCCGGTCGCCGCTCGCCCTTCACTCCTGTCTGCCAGTCGCAGTTGATGATGAGCGCCCTGGGCCGCGATGGGTCGCGCCGGATCCATCCGTCGGCTTCGAGCGTTCGCAGGTGGCGGTGCACGGTCGCAGGCGAGTTGAGGTTGACCTCGTTGCCGATCTCGCGCACGGACGGGGGGTAGCCGCGCTCGCGCTGCATCACGTCGATGAACTCGAGCATGGCGCGCTGGCGCTCATTGAGATGTGCTACCCGCTGGTCTGCGGCGCTGATTGTTGGCATGGTGAACCTCTCAGGTCGATCTCAGCATTCCCGGCATCTGTTGCCGTCCTGCCCTGGTGATCCCGTCGATGGAAGGAACTCTCGTTCCGGCCAGTACACTAACAACAAATGTTCCAAACAGCGCGCATTTGTTCGAATCGTCAGCTTCTCGAGCGCACCCAGCGCACGAAGAGCACATCATCGTGGGCGATCACCTGCTCTAGAGCGAATGCGCGGGGCGGAGCTGCCGGCGAACCCCCGATAGGCGCGGAGGCGATACGTGGGGCGTCGGTTCCTACAGCCAGCGGCGCGTGTGTCAAGTTCACCTCGTCCACGAGGTCGGCCGCCAGCAGACTGGCGTTGAGCGCCGGTCCTCCCTCGCAGAGCACGACGCGAGCTCCGAGCGATTCCAGGTGCCTCAAGGACGCATGCAGATCCACCGATTCGGCGCCCGCGCGTACAAGCTCCGCGCGGTCTGCTAGCCGCTCTGCGGCGTCGCAGTCTGCGCCGACGGTAGTCACCACCAGTGGCAACGGTGCTGACGGTGGATCCGGCGGCTGGCTGAACAGCGGCAAATCTGGGTCAACGCTGAGCGATCCGCTGACCACGGCAATGCGGGCCCCAGATCGCCGCGCCGGGCGGTATCGCTCGGCGTTTGCCGTGCGCGCACCGACCAGGATCGTGTCGGCCTGGGCGCGCAGCGCCCCAAACATCGTCTTGTCAGATTCGCTCGAGAGTCCCCCCGACAAGCCGTCGATCGCTGCGGCACCGTCAATGCTCGCAATCATGTTGAGCATCACCCAAGGACGATCGGCGTGCGGTGCGCGCTGCCGGCCGGCGGCGTGCGCAGCGTTGATGGGCTCGGCGGGCAGCGGGTACAGCCGGTGCACGCGGCGAGTCTGCCACCCGTTGCCACCAGCGAGCGTTGCCGTCGGCGATTATCCACAGCATCCGGCAGTTGTGCACAGGCAAGTCCCCATGAAGGCCTGTTCGTTGCCCCTTTCGTTCCACAGGGGAGCGGTCGTAGCGTGCGCCTGTCGCCGGCGGCGGCAAGGCTCGCAGGCGCGTCCCAGCGGGTCGACTGCGGTTTGCGACACTGGTGCAGGAGGTCAGCGGTAAGTGGCGATGACCGAGGAGCAGCGGGTGCGGGACGAGGGCTCCGAGCACCGGTCTGCTGGCGCGCCGTTGCGCCTGCAGCGGCATTTCACCGCTGACGGCGCTCATCCCTATGACACCGTGCGGTGGGAGCGCTTCGATGCGTCCATCACGAACGCGGTCGACGGGTCCGTTGCGTTCGCGCAGCCCAACGTCGAATTCCCCGCCGATTGGAGCCCCACGGCGGTCAACATCGTTGCTCAGAAGTACTTCCGCGGCACCCTCGGCACGCCGGAGCGGGAGCAATCGCTGCGCCAAGTCATCGACCGCGTTGCGGGCACCATCACCCGGTGGGCGGCCAGCGACGGCTATTTCGCATCGCCGGACGAGGAAGCGACATTCTCCGCAGAGCTGGCCTGGCTGCTGATTCACCAGCGGGTGGCCTTCAACAGCCCGGTCTGGTTCAACATCGGCGTGAAGGATGTGCCCCAGCAGGCGTCGGCCTGCTTCATCCTTGCTGTCGACGACGAGATGGAATCGATCCTTGACTGGTACGTCACCGAGGGCCGGATCTTCAAGGGCGGCTCGGGCGCCGGAGTGAACCTGTCCACGCTGCGGGCATCGTGCGAGCTGCTGTCGGGCGGCGGCACGGCGAGCGGTCCGGTCAGCTTCATGCGTGGCGCCGACGCGTCGGCGGGCACGATCCGCAGCGGCGGCAAGACCCGGCGCGCCGCCAAGATGGTGCTGCTCGATGCCGATCATCCCGATGTCGAAGCCTTCGTGTGGTGCAAGGCACGGGAGGAGCGCAAGGCACGCGCCTTGGCGGCCGCCGGATTCGACATGGATGTCGACGGCGCCGACTCGTTCTCGGTGCAGTACCAGAATGCGAACAACTCGGTCCGGCTGTCCGACGAGTTCATGGAGGCGGTCGCGGCCGACGGCATTTGGAAGCTGCGGGCTCGCACGACCGGCGAGGTCACCACCGTCATGCGTGCACGGGATCTCCTCGGCCAGATTGCCCAAGCGGCCTGGGAATGCGCCGACCCTGGTGTGCAATTCTCCACCACCATCAACAGCTGGCACACGGCGCCCGCCCACGGCCCGATCAGCGCCAGCAACCCATGCAGTGAGTACGTCCACCTCGACAACTCGGCCTGCAACCTGGCGAGCGTGAACCTGCTGCCCTTTTTTGGGGACCATGCCGCCGGTCGTGATTTCGATATCGAGGGCTTCCGCCAGGCGGTGCGCATCACGTTCATCGCCCAGGACGTGCTGGTCAGCCACGCCGACTACCCGACGGAGCTGATCGGCGAGACATCACGGCGCTTCCGCCAGCTCGGGCTGGGCTTCACGAATCTGGGGGCGCTGCTGATGGCAGCGGGCGTTCCCTACGACTCTCCGCAGGCGAGGGCGCTCGCTGCATCGCTCACCGCGCTCATGTGCGGGGAGGCGTACGCCACGTCAACCGACCTGGCCGAACGGCTCGGGGCCTTCGATGGCTTCGGCGCGAACGCGGATGCGATGCACGGCGTTCTGGGCCGGCATAGCGACTTGCTGGACAGCATCGAAATGTGCCCAGACCCGGCCGGCGCCGTTGGGGGAATGGCGGTGCTGACCGACGACCTGCGTGCCGCTGCGCGTGCTCGCTGGCGCCATGCCATATCGGGCTGCGAGTCTCATGGCGTTCGCAACTCTCAGGCCACGGTGATCGCCCCCACCGGAACGATCTCGTTCATGATGGACTGCGACACCACCGGGATCGAGCCCGATCTGGGCCTGGTGAAGCACAAGAAGCTGGTGGGCGGTGGCGATCTGCGCATCGTGAACTCGACGGTGCCTGTCGCCCTCAACCGGCTCGGCTACTCGCTCTCGGAGATCGCCGACATTGAGGCGCACATCCTCGCGACGGGCCACATCGCCGGCGCGCCGCACCTGGCGGATGCTCACCGGGCGGTATTCGCCTGCTCGATCGGCAGCGATGCCATCTCGCCGCAGGGCCACGTTGCGATGATGGCCGCCTGCCAGCCGTTCGTCTCGGGTGCGATCTCCAAGACCGTCAACCTGCCCGAGTCGGCATCCGCCAGCGACATCGAGGACCTCATCGTCGAATCGTGGCGGCTGGGGCTCAAGGCGGTGGCGATCTATCGAGATAACTGCAAGGTGAGCCAGCCCTTGTCGGTTGGGCCGGCGACGTCGTCGGCTGGTGCACCGGCCATGGGCGCATCGGTCGAGCGGGTTGCGGCGTCCGCTGCCGTGCTGGGGGGAGCCGTGGTGCCGCCGCGCAACCGGCTGCCGCGCAGCCGCCGGTCGCGCACGTTCTCGTTCCGGGTAACCGACTGCCACGGCTACATGACCGTCGGCGAGTACGACGACGGCCGGCCCGGCGAGATCTTCCTCACTGTGGCGAAGCAGGGTTCCACGCTGGCCGGGATCATGGATGCATTCGCCATCTCGGTCAGCCACGGCTTGCAGTACGGGGTGCCGCTGCGTTCCTACGTGGAGGCCTTCACCAACATGCGGTTCGAGCCTGCCGGGCTCACCGACGACCCAGAGCTCCGGATCGCCACCAGCATCGTCGACTACATCTTCCGCCGGCTGGCGCTCGAATACCTGTCGTTGGAAGAGCGCACAGAGCTTGGCGTGCTCAGCGTCGACGAGCGCACCGATCCGCCGTTGCCTGGGCTCGAGAGCGCATCGGTCGAGAGCGCGATCGGTGCCGAGCCCGCGCCAGATCCGCCGTCGCACCGCTCTGCGGTGTACGGGTACGCCGATGCGCCGCTGTGCATGACCTGCGGCGATCGGATGGTGCGCGCCGGCTCGTGCTTCGCCTGCCGCTCCTGCGGCGCAACCAGCGGCTGCGGCTGACGGTCGAGCTGGCGAGAGGCAGTCAGGCGCCTCGCTCGAGCGGGCAGCATCCCGGTGCGCAGCTGTCCGGGCGCGGCCCCAGCCGGCCGACCGCGGGCCGGTCGGCTCGCAGGCCTGCCGTCTCCTCCACGAGATCCACCAGTGCCTCCACGAACAATGGATGCGTGCCGACCGACCGAGCACGCACCATGGTGATGCCGGCGCGGGCGGCGGTGGCGCGCGCCTTGGTGTCGAGGTCGGCAAGCACTTCCATGTGGTCGGAGACGAAGCCGAGCGGCACGACAAGGGCGGTGCGGCAACCCGTCGAGCCGAGCTGGGCGAGACGGTCGCTGACGTCAGGTTCCAGCCAGGGCACGTGCGGCGGGCCGCTGCGCGACTGGTAGACGACCTCGATGTCACCGGTCAGTCCTGCCATGCCGGCGACGGCTTCGGCGGCGTCGCTGAGCTGTGCCTCGTAGTCGCACGACGCGGCCATCCGGTTCGGCACGCTGTGGGCCGTAAACAGGGTGCGCACATCGCTGGGCAGGCGAGCGCCGTCGAGTGCCTCCCGGATGCGCTCAGCGAGGGCGCCGGCGAATCCGGGGTGATTGCCATAGACGCGCACCCGCGAGAGGCGTGGCGCTCCGGGCACCTCGTCGGCAGCTCGTGCAAGGTCTTCGTGGTATTGGCGGCAGCCCGAATACGAGCTGAATGCGGAGGTCAAGATCACTGCCGCGTGGCGGCGGCCATCGCCGGCCATCTGACCGACGGTGTCACGCAGGAACGGGTGCCAGTTGCGATTGCCCCAGTAGCACGCCAATGGCGTGCCCCGGCGAGCAAGTTCGCTCGACAGCGCCGCCAGTAATGAGCGGTTCTGCTCGTTGATCGGGCTCACGCCGCCATGACGCAGGTACTGCTGGGAGACCTGAGCGAGCCGCTCTGCTGGAACGTCGCGTCCCCGAGTGACGTTCTGCAAGAACGGCATCACGTCGTCAGGACCTTCCGGCCCCCCGAACGACTGCAGCAGCACGGAGTCGATCGACTCGGGTCCGAGGGCTGCTTGGGCCGGTGCAGCCCGGAAGGACTGAACCGTCACCGGCCCGCGCTGTGCCGGCGTCGTGGCACGGGCGGCAGCCTCACCGGCGCCGACGGTGGCGAGTGGCACAGCGCGCGCACGCCCCGCAGCAACCAGCAGCGGCACCGACGACAGCGCCACGGCCATCGCCACCACGATCGTGAATCGGTAGCCCACATCGTCGATCAGCAGCCCGGCCAACGGAGGTCCTGCGAGGCCGCCGATGCCCGCAGCGGTATACAGCGCGCCCAGCACGCCGCCGAGCCCGGCCAGCCCGAAGAGCTCCGCGGCGACGGCGGGAGACAGAGCGATGAATCCGCCGTAGCTGCTGCCCATCACCAGCGAGTAGATCACCAGCAGCGTGTAGTTGTCGCCGGCAAACAGCCAGATCAGGTAGCTGAACCCCATGACGGTGAACGAGATCTGGTACAGCCGCATGAGCGGCAGCACGGTGCCGAGTGCTCCGAGCGCCAGCCGTCCGAGCAGCGAGGCCAGCCCGATGATGCCGATGAGCCACTCACCGCCTGGCTTGCCCAGGTCTTCGAGGTAGTCCTTGATGAAGATGATCGGGACGAACAAGCTGGAACTCAGCAGCATCATCGACAGGTACAGCAGCGTGAAGCGCCGATTGTGCAGGAGCCGTCGGACTGAGGGCATCTCGCTCTGCGGTGCCTCCAGGGGCGGGCGCCGCGCAGCGAAGAGGGCCATCAGCAGCAGGCCCGTCGCCGCCACCGCGAGCACCTGATACGTGTCGCGCCAGCCGTAGCGTGCAATGAGCCATTGCGCTGTCGGCGCCCCCACGAACTGGCCGAGACCGATCCCCGCAACAGCCACGCCCAGTGCCGCGGCGCGATGCCGCTCGAACCACCCGCTCACAGCGGACACCATCGGCACATACGCGCACGCCACGGCGATTCCCACGCCCAGTGAGTACGTGGTGATCGCGAGCCAGAGCTCTTGGGCCAGACTGGTCGCCCACAACCCGGCACCGAGAGCCGCAGCGCCTGCGAGCAAGACACGACGGGGTCCGTAGCGATCGCCGAGCTGACCGGTGAGCACGCCGAGCACGAAGAAGACGAAGGTCGGGATCGCGAAGAGCAGCGCGGCCAGGCCCGTCCCGATGCCGAACTCGATCCGGATGGAGTCGAGCACCACGCCGAAGCTGTACGAGACAGCGAACACGGCGAATGTCGCCAGTGCGGCCGACAGCGCGACGGCCCATCCGGCAGCGGAGTCCAGCCTCTGGCCTTCGACGGTTGGGCTCATCGCGCCGCTCCCGGCGGCTGGGAAGAAGTCCTGGCCATGGTGGGTTGGGGCTGCCCTTCCGCGCACGCATGCACCGCCAGTGCGGTCTCGGCGCGAGTGGGCACACTACTGCCGTACCGTTGCACCAGCAGGAGCCGACCCCACACGTGACCCAGAGCAGCGAGATGTTGACCCACACCGCCAACGTTCATGCCATCGGCGGCCGTGCCGTCAACGAACTGGTCACCAGCGGTTCTGCCGCGGGCAGTCCCGACGTCATCGAGTGCCCCGAGACCCGTACGACCGAGGGCGATCACGACCGTTTCTCTCACTACGTCAACAAAACGGCGCTGACTCGCTCGGCCGTCAGCGGCGAAGCGGTCGTGGCGCTGTGCGGCAAGAAGTGGGTGCCGACGCGAGACGGCGAGCGCTACCCGGTGTGCCCGGCCTGCAAGGAGATCTATGCCGGCCTGCGTTCGTGACGCAAGAAATTGGACAATGGCAGATCGCGGGACGCGACTAGCCTTGCGACCATCGTGACCGAACCAACCGTCGGCAAGTCTGGTTGCCGTCTGCGCGCCGTCGACTCATGAGCGCTGCGCTGACGACTTACTGCGCCGGAGCCCAGTGACCGACACACAGGTCCGGATACACGTGCCGGGCAATCACCTCATGGTCGGGGTGCTGGGACATCGCGACGAGCACTTGCGGCTGGTGGCGGACCACTTCGCAGATGCCGACATTCATGTGCGCGGCAACGAGATCACCGTGGCGGGCCCCAGCGCAGCGCTCGTCGGGCAGGTCTTCGAGGAGATGGTGCACGTGCTCGAGGCCGGCCAGCGCATCGAACCCGAGATGCTCGACCGCGTCATCGACATGGTCGAGGCCGACGAGAGCCCGAGCGATGTGCTGTCCGCGCCGATCGTGCGAGCGCCCAACGGCCGGGTGGTGCGGGCGAAGAGCGCCGGACAGAAGCGCTACGTGGAGATGATCCGCTCCAACATCGTGACCTTCGCCGTCGGGCCGGCCGGCACCGGCAAGACGTGGCTGGCGGTCGCGCTCGCCGTCGATGCGCTGATGTCAAAGGCGGTGCGACGCATCGTGCTCACCCGTCCGGCAGTGGAAGCGGGTGAACGGCTCGGCTTCCTGCCAGGGGATCTGATGGCCAAGATCGATCCATATCTGGCTCCGCTCTATGACTCGCTCTACGACATGCTGGACGTGGAGACGGCCGCCAAGCTGCTCGAGCGCAAGACGATCGACGTGGCGCCGCTTGCGTTCATGCGCGGCCGCACGCTCAACGACAGCTTCATCATCCTGGACGAGGCACAGAACACCACACCCGAGCAGATGAAGATGTTCCTGACCCGCATCGGCTTCGGTTCCAAGGTGGTCGTGACCGGCGACCGCACGCAGATCGACGTGCCCGGCGGCAAGAGCGGACTGATCGATGTGGAACAGGCGCTCGACGGCATTGGGGGGCTTGCGTTCGCCCGCCTCGGCAGGCGGGACATCACCCGGCATCGCATCGTCGGCGACATCGTGGCGGCATATGACCGGCGTGACGCGAAACGCAACGGCAGCGAGTGAACGAGTGGCTGGTGGCTGCACCGGCGACGACGGCGTGCTGATTGCAGATCGCCAGAGCGACGTGCAGATCGATTCCCGCCGTTACCGCGTGCTGGTGCGGCAGGTGCTGGAGGCCGAGGGTGTGCCGCCGGGCACCGAGACCGCCGTGACGTTCGTGGGCCGCGACGAGATGGCGGAGCTGAATGAAGCTCACATGGGCCACACCGGGCCGACCGACGTGCTCGCCTTCCCGCTGGACCTCGTGCCGGGTCCGCAGACGCCGGCCAGCGATACGGGGATCGGTGCCGATCCCGCCGGCGCAGCCTTGGCCGGCGACATCGTCGTGTGCCCAGCCGTCGCTGCGGCGAACGCAACCGCAGGCAAGGGGTCTCGGCCAGGACACGACGGCAGCGTCAGCGCGGAAATCGATTTGCTCGTTGTGCACGGCGTGCTGCACTTGCTCGGCATGGATCACGCAGAGCCCACCGAAGCCGCAGCGATGCGCGCCCGCGAGACTGAGCACTTGCGCCGATTGTGGAGCCATTCATGAACTGGGTGCTGGGCGCTGTCGCGGCGGCGATCCTGCTCGCGGCGGCCATGTTCCTGCGACTGGTCGAGGCGACGTTCGTGCGTCTGGGCCGGGCCCGCGCTTCAGGCTTGGATGAATCCAACGGAAACAGCGAGCGCCACAACGGCGACCGCGACAACGGGCACCCGAGTCCCACGCCGAAGGCCTCGCTGGAACAGCTCGTGGCGGATCGCGAGGTGGTGCTGGGACCCGTCTCGCTGCTGCGCGTGCTGGCACAGGTGGCGCTGGTAGGCGGTGTCACCTGGGTTGCCGCGAGCCGGACGGGCCCAGCGGGCATCGTGGCCGCCATTGCCGTGACGGCCGTCGTGCTGTTCGGCGTGACCGAGGCGATGCCCCGGCGCTGGGGGGTCGAGGCCAACGACCGCATGGCGCGGGTGCTCGCGCCAGTTGCCCGGGTGCTGAGTCGCACCGGGCCGCTCGCTTGGGTGGCGCGGCTGCTGGCGTTCCCGGCGAGGGCGGTGGGGCCTGCTGTCACACAGGGCGACAGCGGCGAGGTCACCGAGGATGAGCTGGTGGCACTGGCATCGGCTGCCGCGCAGGCCAGCCTGATCGAGGACAGCGAGGCAGAGTTGATCGGTCAGATCATGGAGCTCGGCGACACCATCGTGCGTGAAGTGATGGTGCCTCGCCCCGACATGGTCACAGTGAGTCTCGATGACAGCGTCGCCGATGCGCTGGAGAAGGTCATCGCGTCGGGCTTCACGCGCCTGCCGGTGACAGCCGCCAGCGTCGACGACCTCCGGGGCATCGTGCTGGCCAAGGATCTCGTTGCGGCCTACCTGCACGGCACCCCTTCGGATGGATCGGCCACCTGCGCGCAGGTGCTGCGGCCGGCCACCTTTGTGCCCGAGACGAAGCGAGTCAGCGACCTGATGCGCGAGATGCAGGAGTCCAAGTCGCACTTGGCCGTCGCCGTGGACGAGTACGGCGGCGTGGCAGGGCTGGTCACGCTCGAGGACATCATCGAAGAGCTCGTCGGGGAGATTGCCGACGAGTACGACGCCGACGAGGCACTCGTGCAGGAAGTGGGCGACGGTGCGTTCATGTTCTCCGGGCGTTTGCCGGCGTCGCGGCTGGCCGAGGTGCTGGAGCTTCGGCTGCCTGAGGGCGACTGGGACACGGTCGGCGGGCTCGTGCTCGACCGCATGGGTCACGTGCCCGAGACGGGAGAGACCACCGATCTCGACGGATGGTGCCTGTCTGCCCTCGAAGTGGAGGGTCGGCGCATCAACCTCGTCGGCGCCCGTCGAGGTGCCGATCCGGTGGGTTCGGGGTAGGCCCGGAGCGGGCGGTGCGCTCAGGCTTTGTGACCCTCGTCGGGCGCCCGAACGCAGGCAAGTCGACGTTGCTGAACTGCCTGGTGGGCAGCAAGATCAGCATCACCTCTGCCAAGCCTCAGACCACACGGCTGCGTGTGATGGGTGTGCGGCACCTGCCCGACGCGCAGGTTGTCTTCGTCGACACGCCCGGCATCGCCAAGCCGGTCACTTCGCTGGGGGAGCAGCTCAACGAGACCGCGCGTACCGCCGTCGCCGAACTGGAGCCGCTGGACGTGATCTGCATTGTGCTCGACGCCACAGCGCCACTCGGCCGCGGCGACCGGCTCATCTGGGAGTCGTTGCCGCCGGGCATGTCCACTGTCGTCGCGGTCACGAAGTGCGATCGGGCGTCGAAGGCCCAGGTGCTGGCTCAACTGGCCGCCGCTGCGGAATTCGACGCCGATGCGTATTTCCCTGTGTCGGGCCTGACCGGCGAGGGCACCGATGCCCTGCTCGATCACTTGGCGGCCGGCCTCGGCGAGGGTCCTGCCTACTTTCCTCCCGAGAGCATCACCGACCTGCCCGATGCGTGGCGAATATCCGAGGCGGTGCGCGAGCAGTTGCTGACGCGGCTGGACGACGAGCTGCCCTACAGCATCGCGGTCCGCGTCACCGAGTGGGAAGCTGACCGCATCCGCTGCGACATCGCCGTGGAGCGACCCTCGCAGAAGGGCATTGTGATCGGCCGCGGCGGCCGGATGCTGCGAGAGGTGGGCACGGCGGCACGCCGTGCGCTCGGCCTCGACGGTGTGTATCTGGAGCTGCGGGTGCGAGTCGAGCCGGACTGGCAGCGCACCCCCGACGCAGTCGCCCGCATGCTCGCACCTGAGGCTCCCTCCGAGCCCCTCGACTGACGACCCATCCTGCTCAGGCGGCGTGCTGGTTGCGGATGGAGGCGAGGAACTCGATTGCATCGGCCTGATCGATGCTGCGGCGCATGGGCGGCAGCGGATCCAGCAGGCGCGGCCGGTAGCCGGCGGTGGCGAGCCGTGAGTCGAGCACCGCCACCACCCCCCGGTCAGCGGTGGTGCGGATCAGCCGGCCCACTCCCTGTGCCAGCATGTCTGCCGCGTTCGGTACGTCGACGGTCATGAAGGCATCGCTGCCTGCCGCTTCGCGCCGGGCTGCCGCGAGCGGCTCGTTGGGCCGGGCGAACGGGAGACGGTCGATCGCGAGCAGCGACAGGGCTGGCCCAGCCACGTCCACCCCCTGCCAGAAGCTCATCGTGCCGAACACCGCTGTTGCGGGATTGTCTCCGAGCGCATCGAGCAGCGCGGCGTTCGACAGCTCGCCTCCCTGGCGCAGCACCCGGATGCCGCTGAGTCGCTCAGTGAGCGCATCGGCTGTGTCATTGAGCGCGCGCCAGCTCGTGAACAGCGCGAGCGTGCGCCCGCCGATCGTGGCCACGAGCTCGGCCAACTCGTCGATGGCCGCCGCTCGGTACGCATCGCTGGTGGGCGCAGGCAGGTGCCGGGCGCAGTACAGCAGCGCGTTGGTGCGGTAGTCGAACGGGCTGTCCACTGCGAGATACGCGTGGTCGGCGGCGGGCACGCCGAGTCGTCCGACGAAGTGCGGACCGAGCGTCGCGCTCGTGAGCACGCACGCTTGACGGCCCCACAGCCGGCTCGCGAGCAGGTCGCCGACATCGAGCGGCGCGAGGCGGAGCCGGCCGCGGCCTTCAACGAGGATCACCGTTCCCTGCGGAGGGTCGAGCGCAGCACGCAGCGCGGTGAGCGACTCCGCTGCGATCCGGCTGACCCGCAGCCGTTCCAGGTCGGCTGCGTCGTCGCCAGCCGACCGAAGTTCGGCGGCGAGATCGGCGACCCTGCTGTCGGCGACTTCCAGCAGGCTGGCCAGGTCACCAGTGATCGCGCCCAAGCGGGTGTCGCGCAACGGGCCGAGCTCGTCGGCCAGACGGTTCGAGACATCAGCGACGGCATCCGCAGCCGTGCCTGCAGCGCCCACCGCGCGTGCTTCGGCAGCCAGCCGCGTGAAGCCCGCCGGAGTGATCTCCAGGCCGGCCACTTGGGTGACGACCGGCTCGAGCTGATGGGCCTCGTCGAACACGACGGCGTCGTGGGGCCCGAATAGGTAGCCGTCGCCGAATAGGTCGATGCAGTAGAGGTGCTGGTTGGTCACCACGATGCCGGCCCTCGCCGACCGGGCCCGAGCCTCCTCGGCGAAGCAGCGGTGGCCCTCGGGGCAGCGCTCAGCGCCGATGCACTCGGTGCTGTTCACCGACACCGACGACCACACGCGCGCGTCGGGCGCGACGGCCAGCTCCGAACGGTCTCCCGTGCGCGTTCGGGGCACCCACTGTGAGATTTCGGCGAGCTGCTGTCGCCGAGCAAGCTCGGTGGGCGTGGCCGGGCCGTCACCCAAGTCGAACTGCTGCTGGGCGTGCTCGCCGAAGCGGTGGCGACAGACATAGTTGTTGCGCCCCTTCAGTACTTCCCACCGGACCGGACGTCCGAGCCGCTGGGCCATCCCGGCGGCCACGAGCGGGAGGTCTTTGCCGACGAGCTGGTCCTGCAGCGCCAGCGTCGCGGTGGCGATCACCACTCGCTTGCCCGCAGCCGCAGCCAGCGCAGCAGGTACCAGGTAGGCGAACGACTTGCCTACGCCGGTGCCTGCCTGGCACAGCAGCGTCTCACCGCCGGCGATCACCTCATGCACCGCGGCTGCCATCTCGGCCTGGCCGTCTCGTTGCTCGCCGCCGCCGGGAAGCCCTGCGATCACCTCGCCGAGTGCGGCAGCGGCGTCGCCGATGTCTGATGCCCCCTTGCCTGTAGCCGAGGCAAGGTCCCATGGCTCGTCGGACATCTGCTCACCCTCCTTCCCGCTCTGGTTCTACCCTGCGCAGTGTGAACCGAGGTGCGGGAATCGACGTGTCGCGCCTGCCGACTCACGTGGCCTGTGTGATGGACGGCAATGGACGCTGGGCTCAGGCGCGTGGGCTGCCACGAACCGAAGGTCATGCAGCTGGCGAAGAAGCCCTGATCGACACCGTCGAGGGCGCGGCCGAGATCGGCCTGTCGTGGCTCACCGTGTACGCGTTCAGCACGGAGAACTGGCGTCGCCCGCCGGCCGAGGTGCGCTTCCTCATGGGCTTCAACGAATCGCTGCTGGTGCGGCGCAGCCATGAGCTGCACGAGCAGAACGTGCGGATCCGTTTCGTCGGTCGGCCTGACGCCCGCATCCCGCGACGGGTCCGGGCGCGCATCGACGAGGCCGTCGAGCTGACAGCAGCCAACACCGGCCTCACGTTCACGGTGGCGTTCAACTACGGCGGCAGGGCCGAGATCGTGGACGCTGCCGCGGGTCTCGTGCGCTCGGGCGTCCCTGCGGACGAGGTCGACGAGGCAGCGCTCGCCAAGCATCTGTATGACGCCGAGATGCCCGAGGTCGACCTCATGATCCGGACCTCTGGCGAGAACCGGCTGTCGAACTTCCTGTTGTGGCAGATGGCCTACAGCGAGCTGGTGTTCACCGACACGCTCTGGCCCGATTTCCGGCGGGGGGACCTGTTCGACGCCATCTGCATCTACCAGGCCCGCGACCGGCGCTTCGGCGGCCTGAACCGCTGAGGCCGCACGTCCCCGAGGCTGCGGAGGAATCCGAGCAGCGCCAGTCCCACACAGCGCATCCGACACAGCGAAGGGGAAGTCCCCGCAAATGCAGTACCGGGACCGAGGGGTGGTGCTGCGCACCACCAAGCTCGGCGAGGCCGATCGGATCATCACGATCATCACCTCCGGGCACGGCAAAGTGCGCGCCGTGGCGAAGGGTGCCAGGCGCACCCGGAGCAAGCTGGCCGGCCACGTCGAACCGCTGCGCCATGTCGATCTGCAGCTCTACCGGGGACGCGGCGAGCTCGACATCGTGACCGGAGCCGTGACGCTCGACCGCTGGCCGGCGCTGCGCTCGGATCTCGACCGGCTGGGCACGGCCATGACGCTCGCCGAAGCGGTGGACCAGTCGGTTCACGACCGGGCCGACGACCCGGTGCCGTACCAGATGCTGATCGGAGCGTTGGGCCGCCTCGACCGGGCTCACTCAGACATGCTGCTGCCTGCGTTCCTGCTGCGACTGCTGGCACACGAGGGGACCGCGCCGATGCTCGACCGGTGCGTGGTGGGCACCGATTGCGATGATGCCCCCATCGTGGCATTCGACCCCGCCGCCGGCGGCGTGACCTGCGCCACTCACCGTCGCGGCCGCCAGATCTCGCTTGGCGCGCTCACGATGCTGCGCTTGATCATCGACGGTCGGGTGAATGCCGTGCTCGATGTCGAGCCGTCCTCTGACACGCATGAGGCCGCAGCAGCCGTCACCCGCATGTGGGAGTACCACATGGACCGGCGCCTGCGGAGTGCGGACTTGCTCGGCTGAGCGGCGGGTCGGCGCCGGTCCCATCGGACTCGGTCCGGCGCCTGCGGAGTGCGGACTTGCTCGGCTAGCGGAAGATGCGGCTGCGGCCCTGGGGGTTCTCGACGCTCTCGTGGAGCCGCTTGAAGCGCTTCTCTGCCCGTACGTCGGCGGTTGAGCGCCACCACTTGCGGCCCCGCCAGAAGGCGCCCGCGAACGCCAGCAGAGCCAGCACCACCTGGGTGCGGGCCAGGCCGCCGCACAGCGGATGCCGGCTCTCGGGCGGCACGTAGTCTTGCCCGGTGGTGCGGTTCGCCGTGATCGCCTCGTCGACCGCGGTACGCACCTCGTCCAGATCCACGTCGGACGGGGCAAGACTCAGCAGTGGCATCGAGCAGGTCCAGTGAACCTGGCCTTCCTGAATGTCTTCGTACGGGCCGCCAAAAACCGGCAGCGGCATGAACAGCACCATCATGCCGAGGAATGCACACAGGAAGACCACGGTGGTGTCGCGCAGCCGCATGGCAGTGATCTTAGGAGGCTGAGCCCCAGGCCCGAGCGGCTTGCGAGGCAAGCGAGCCAGAGCGGCAAGCAGGGTGCGAAGTCGCCGCCCGCCTGTATTCGCTCCGGCGCCCCCGCAGGCCCTCAGTACCCTTGCCGCCCGTGACGAAGACCGCTGGCGCCGAATCTGAAGGGCCGGGCCCCGATCCCGCACTGTTCGACAAGATCGTCAATCTCTGCAAGCGCCGCGGCATCGTGTTCGGCTCTGCCGAGATCTACGGCGGCTTCCGCAGCGCATACGACTACGGGCCGATCGGGGCGCAGCTCCTGCGCAACGTGAAGGACGCTTGGTGGCGATCCATGGTCCAGATGCGCAGCGATGTGGTGGGTCTGGACGCGTCCATCCTGGGCCCGCCCCAGGTGTGGGAGGCCTCAGGCCACCTGAAGAACTTCACCGATCCGCTGGTGGATTGCACCGTCTGCAAGACCCGCCACCGCCAAGACCAGCTCGACGACCCCGACCTGTGCCCCAACTGCGGCAGCCGCGGCGCGTTCACCGAAGCGCGGGCGTTCAACCTCATGTTCCGCACGCAGGCCGGGCCGGTGGAGGGCGCGGGCACCGAGGTGTACCTGCGTCCTGAGACGGCCCAGGGCATGTTCGTGAACTTCAAGAACATTTTGGAGACGAGCCGGAAGCGGCCGCCGTTCGGCATCGCCCAGGTGGGCAAGTCGTTCCGCAACGAGATCACGCCGGGCAACTTCGTGTTCCGCACCCGAGAGTTCGAGCAGATGGAGCTGGAGTTCTTTGTGCCGCCCGTCGAGGCCCCGCAGTGGTACGAGTACTGGCTCGCCGAGCGGCTCCGGTGGTATGCCGACTTGGGCATCCCGACCCATCAGCTTCGCCTGCGCGCCCATGACGCCGACGAGCTCAGCCACTACTCCAGCGGCACCAGCGACGTCGAGTTCCTGTTCCCGTGGGGCTGGGGCGAGCTCGAAGGAATCGCCAACCGCGGCGACTACGACTTGCGCCAGCACGCCGAGCACTCTGGCCAGAAGCTGGAGTACTTCGACCAGGCCAGCGGCGAACGGTATGTGCCGCACGTGATCGAGCCGGCTGCCGGGGCGACGCGAGCGCTGATGGCGTTCCTGCTGGCTGCGTTCCGTACCGAAGTCGTCAACGACGAGCTCCGCACGGTGCTGGGGCTGCACCCGCGGCTGGCGCCGTACAAAGTGGCGGTGCTGCCGCTGTCGCGCAAGGAGCCGCTGCCTGGGTTGGCCGGCGACGTGCTGGCGATGTGCCAGCCGCATTGGATGTGCGACTACGACGAGACCCAGGCCATCGGGCGCCGCTACCGCCGCCAGGACGAGATCGGCACTCCGCTGTGCGTCACCGTCGACTTCGAATCCGTCGACGACCGATGCGTGACCGTGCGTGACCGTGACACGATGGCCCAAGACCGTGTGCCGATCGACGCTTTGGTCGAACATCTCACCGGCCGCTTGGATCTCTGAGCGCCATGGCGGACGCTGAGACCGGACTGAGCGCTCGCCAGCAGCAGGCCGTGGCCGATCTCAGCTTCGACGAGCTGACAGCGGCCCTGCACCCGACATTTGCAGGCGATGCCGGTGTGGTGCTGACGACTGGCCTGGCGGCGTCGCCGGGAGCTGCCGCGGGGCTGGTGGCGGTGGGCTCGGAGGCGGCGCTGGACCTGGCGTCGGCAGGCAGCACGGTGATCTTGGTTGCCACCGAGACCACTCCCGCTGATGTGGCTGCCATGGGTCTTTCGGCGGGAATCCTGACGTCCCGGGGCGGGCTGGCGAGCCATGCGGCAGTAGTGGCCCGGGGCTGGGGCATTCCGGCTGTATGCGACGCCCGCGAGATCACCGTGGAGGCTGACAGCTTCGTGATCGGCGACCGGCGCATTGCCAATGGCACACCAATCTCGATCGATGGGTCCACGGGCGAGGTGACGCTGGGGAATCGTGAGATTGCCGGGTCGGCCGTAGGCGCTGCCGGGGTCGGCCCGTCACCGGGGTCGGCGCTGCCGGCAGAGATCGATGAGGTGCTCGGGTGGGCGGATCGGGTTGCGGCCGGCCGATTTGCTGTGCTCGCCAATGCGGACACTGCGGCCGATGCAGCGACGGCGCGGGCGCTTGGAGCGCAGGGCATCGGGCTGTGCCGCACTGAGCACATGTTCTTGGAACCCGACCGGCTGGAAGTCGTGCAGCACGTCGTGCTGCGCGGGCACGACGAGCACGTCGACGATCTGGCGGCTGCCCAGCGAGCGGATTTTCGCGAGCTGCTGGCAGCCATGGACGCATTGCCGGTCACGGTTCGGCTGCTCGATGCGCCCATGCATGAGTTCCTTGCCGGCGCAGATCCCGACGACGCCGCGCAGTGGCACGAGCACAACCCGATGCTCGGCGTGCGCGGCGTCCGGCTCGGCCTGCTGCGTCCCGAGCTCTACGCCGCGCAGGTCGAGGCCTTGGCGGGTGCGGTGGCCGACCGTCGTGTCGTCGGCGGCGACCCCCGCGTCGAAATCATGGTGCCGCTCGTGTCCACCGCCGACGAGTTGGCGGCCGCGGTCGATGCTGTGCGTTCGGCTTGGGCGGGCGCTGATGCCGGTGACGCGCCGCCCATCGGCACGATGATCGAGACGCCGCGTGCCTGCCTCATCGCCGGGCAATTGGCCACCGGCGTGTCGTTCGCCAGCTTCGGCACCAACGACCTCACCCAGATGGTGTTTGGCTTCAGCCGCGATGACACGGCGGCACAGGTCATTGCGCCGTATGTCGCCGGCGGGCTGCTGGACACCGATCCGTTCGCCTCGCTGGACCGTGCCGGCGTCGGCGAGCTTCTGAGCACTGCGATGAACCGAGGGCGCGCGGCCAATCCAGGCCTACGCGCCGGCATCTGCGGCGAGCACGGCGGCGACCCGGCCAGCATCGAATTCGCAGTGCTAGCAGGGCTCAACTACGTGTCCTGCTCGCCCTACCGTGTGCCGGCCGCCCGCCTCGCCGTCGCCCAGGCGCTGCTCGCAAACCAATAGCGTCGCAGTGAACATGAGTATTCGGGACTCCGACGTGCAGCGCGTGCGTGAGGCGACCGATCTTGTCGCGCTCATCGGTCGCCGGGTGAGCCTGAAGCGTGTCGGCAGCCGCCATGTGGGGCTGTGCCCATTCCACACCGAGAAGACGCCGTCGTTCAGCGTCAACGGCGCTGAGGGCTTTTATCACTGCTTCGGTTGCAAAGCGTCGGGCGACGCCATCACATTCGTGCGTGAGACCGAGCATCTCGACTTCGCAGACGCAGTCGAGCAGCTGGCGGCCGCAGCGAACATCGAGCTCACCTATGACGCCCCTGGCGCGCAGCGCGCCAACCAGCGCCGCAAGGAACTTCTGGACCTGCTCGAGCGCGCCGCTCGCTTCTACCACGAGCGCCTGATGAGCAGCCCTGATGCGGGCGAGGCGCGGGCATACCTGCGACGGCGGGGCTACGACCGCGAGACGGTGGTGAAGTGGCGCCTGGGCTACGCCCCGCCGCTGTGGGATGCGCTGTGCCAGCACCTCGGAGCCCCGGCCGACAAGCTTGCCGCCGCTGGGCTGGCGTATGCGGATCCGGCCTCGGACTTCTTTCGGGACCGGGTCATGTTCCCGATCTGCGATGCCGGCGGCCGGGTGGTCAGCTTCGCCGGACGCGTCCTGCCTCGATCCGGCGAACCACCGCCGAAGGGTCCGAAATACAAGAACACCGCTGGCACGGCGGTGTACGACAAGAGCAGGGTGCTCTACGGGTTGCACCTGGCCAAGCAAGCTGCCCGCAGCACCGAGCGGATCGTGGTGTGCGAAGGCCACACCGACGTCATCGGCTGCGATCTCGCCGGCACCTCCGAGGCCGTTGCCACCTGTGGCACAGCGCTGACCAAGCACCACGCCGAATTGCTGTCGCGCTCGGCCAAGCGCATCGTGCTGGCGTTCGACGCAGACGCAGCGGGCCAGACCGCTGCGGAGCGCGTACACCAATGGGAGCGGGAGTTCGGACTCGACATCTTCGTGGCGGCACTCCCACCAGGATCGGATCCAGGAGATCTCGCAGCCAGCGATCCGCCCGCACTGCGTCGGGCACTCAACGAGGCCCGACCGTTGCATGCATTTCGAGCCGAGCGCATCCTTCAGCGCGCCGAGCTCGATAGCCCTTCAGGCCGCGATCGCGCGGCGGACGAGGCGGCCGAGGTGTTCGCCGTGTACCCGCCAGAGATCCTGCTGGAAGGCGACCTGGCGCCGATCGCCGATCGCATTCCCATGGACGTCGAGAAATTCCGCGATCGAGTCGATGCGGCCCGGCAGCGGCTGACCGACCGGACAGCGTCCCCAACCCCCGATGCCTATGACACTCCACCGCCTCCAGAACCCGACGAGGGCTACTTCGACGACGCGTACCCGGGTGACAGCTGGGAGCCACCCGAGGCACGGTCGCCGATCACGCGGGAGCCGAAGGTCCACAGCGTCGAACGAAGCGTTGCAGCACGCGAACAGGCGCTGCTCGAAGCGGCCGCTTCGGCAGACAGTGACGCGATGTCGCTCATCGTGCCCCAATTGTTCTCTCTGCCCGAGTTTCGTGAGGCGTACTTCCGCGTCGTCGGCGAGCCTGATTGGCGTGATCGGCTGAACTCCGATGTCCCCGACCGCGAACGGCTCGCCCAGACGGCCGCTGGGGTCAGCGAGCTCAGAGAGGGTGAGGCATTGGATCGAGCGGCGAGGGCACTGCATCGACACGTTCAGGAGACGATTCAGCTCATAGGGGACGGAGCGGAGATCCCGGGTGCCGCGTCCGACCCTCAGCAGTCGGAGATCGAGCGCCTGCGCTTGCGCCACGGCTGGCTTGTCTGGCTCCGCGACCGCGAAACCGAATTGCTGAATCCTGACTTGCGGGTCGGAGCGGCAGAGGCAGTGGCGGAATGGCTGCGTGCCAGTTGAGTGCGGCAACCGACTGGCCGAAGGTGCTCCGGGGGTGGGGCTCGAACCCACGACAAACGGATTAACAGTCCGCTGCTCTGCCAACTGAGCTACCCCGGACCGAACGAGCCGCGCAGCGCCCCGAACGTGCGGGGAAACGATACTGAGTAGATGTGCGCCGCCGACGGCGCGGTCAGTGTGCGCCGGCTGCACAGCGATTGTCGTGCACCTCAAGCAGTGGGTGGGCCGGGTGGGGATCGAACCCACGACCCAGCGATTATGAGTCGCCTGCTCTGACCACTGAGCTACCGGCCCGGCCGCACCGTATCGGTCCAGCGAGCAAGCCTGTCGCGAGCGATACGAGGCCCCGAGCCGAGAACAGGGCCGGGTACAGAGCCCCGCAGCGGGGCTAGTAGGTTTCGCCGAAAGCGCCGCGGTGGCGCAGTGGGGGAGGAGATTCCACGATGCACACAGGTCAATCGCGGCGCCATGCCGATCAACTCACGAGCAGGCGCCGCCGAGGGTCCCGGCGCTCGCTCGGCATTCGGCTGGGCGTGGTGCTCGCCGCATTCGCCCTGATCGCCGTCGCGTGCGGCGGTGGAGATGACGGCGGCGATACCGGCGATGGCGCTGCACCTGAGCCGGACACCACCGAGGCGGCCGTCGACGATGCGCCCACCACCACCCTGTCCGAGCAGGAGGAAGAGGTGGTCGAGGCCCGCGAGGCGGGCGAGGCCACCGGCGAGGACGTCCGCGAGACCGAGACCGGCCCCGTACATGGCGGCAAGCTCGTGTACGGCATCGAGGCCGACTCGGCCAACCCGTTCGTCCACTACGCCACGTCGTGCGCCATCAGCTGCCGCATGATCTTCCGTGCCATCACCGACTCGCTGTACATCACCGATGCCGACGGCGAGATCGTGCCGTACCTGGTGGAGTCGGAGGAGCACAGCGACGACTACATGGTGTGGACGCTGACGATCCGCGACGGCATCACGTTCCACGACGGCACGCCGCTGACCGGCGAAGCCGTGGCCTACAACATCAACCTGTGCCGCCTGAGCCAGCTGACCGGCCCGGCGTTCCTGGGCGTCGACAGCGTCGTCGGCGAAGGCCAGACGGTCACGGTCACCGCCAGTCCCGGCCAGCCGCTGGCGGCTGGCGTCGGCCCGGCTGGTCGAGCCGAGGTGTGCGGGCAGATGTTCAGCCAGGCATGGATGTCGACGCTGCCGAACAACCCGCTGTACGTGTCGCCGGCGTCTCCGCTCACTGAACAGCAGCGCGAGGCGGCGCTTGCGAACGCCAACGGCGACCCCTCGGCTCCGGTCGGGCTGGGCGCCTTCAGGTACGTGAGCTACACGCCGGGCAACGGCAACAGCTTCATCGCCGAGCGCAACCCGGACTACTGGCGTGGCGAGAACGGCATCACCGGTGAGAACCTGCCGTACCTGGACGAGATCGAATTCGTGGTGGCCGTGGACATTCAAGGCCGCTCGAACGGTCTGAAGGCCGGCCAGTTCGACATCATCCACACGGCCAACGCGGATGAGATCTCCAAGTACGAGGGCGACGACGACTTCGTGCTGCTGCAGGCCAACGACTACGGCGAGACCAGCCACAACCTCATCAATGTCGCATCTGGCGTGAACCCGTGGCTCCAGGCCGTTCGAGGTGCCGCAGAGCCGATCCCGATGGATCCGCTGGGGCTCAATGCAGCGAACCCGCTAGTGCACCGGAGCTGCCGCAAGGCCATGGCGCATGCATTCGATGGCGAGCGGTTCGCCAACGAGCGCCACCAGGGCCTGGTGCAGGTGGCCAACGGGCCGTTCCCGCCAGGCAGCGTGGGCTACCTGGAGGACTCGGGCTTCCCGGCCTATGACGTCGAGGCCGCACGGGCCGAGTTCGAGCAGTGCAAGGCCGACAGCGGTCAGAACCCGGTGGCGTTCGCGTTCAACACCACCAACGACGCGTTCAACGTGGAGTCCAACGAGCTCATCGTGTCGATGTGGGACGACGCCTTCGGAGACGAGCTGGCGGTGTCGATCGCGCCGATCGAGCAGGGCCAGTACATCGGCCTCGCACTGGCCGGCGTGTTCCAGATGCAGGGCTGGCGCAATCACGGCGGCGTGGATCCGTCCGAGCAGTGGTACTGGTGGAGCCCGTTCACGGCGAGCCCGGTCGATCCGTCGGTGCCCGAGCTGGCGCTGAACTTCGGGCGCTTCCTGGATCCGGCGATCTTCGATGCGCTGAACGTCATCCGGCACGTGCCTGATCCCGAGGCACGGCGCGCGGCTGCCGAGGCGATCAACCGATCGTTCGCCGAGAACGTCTGGAACCTGTGGACGTACTGGACCCTGTGGGGCGTCATCGCCAACCCGCGGGTGCAGAACATCACCGACCTTCCGATCCCCGACAATGCCGAGAACACCTTCCCGGTGATCTCGGGCAAGCACCACCTGACGCAGATCTGGTGCACAGACGGGAACTGCCAAGGCTGAGAACCCGCAGAACGAAGGGGGAGGCGGCAATTGGCGCGAGCGCGTTCGCTGGCAGCAGCGGCAGCGTTCGCGCTGATTGCCGTCGCCTGCGCGGGCGGTGACGGGGACGGCTCAGGTGCTCAGCCTGACGCCGCCGATGCCGCTGCGCCTGCGCCGTCGACCACCTTGGGGGCGGCGCAGGCAGAAGTGGTCGAAGCTCGCGAGGCAGGCGAGGCCACGGGCGCGGACGTCCGAGAAGAGACGGCGGGGCCGGTCCATGGCGGCCGACTGGTGTACGCCATCGAGGCTGACACGGCGAATCCGTTCGCGCCGTACGCGGCGCTGTGCGCGATCAGCTGCCGCATGATCATGCGTGCGATCACCGAGTCGATGTATGTCACCGATGCCAACGGCGACATCGTGCCTTATCTCGTCGAATCCGAGACTGCCAGCGACGACTTCCTGACGTGGACGCTGACGATCCGCGACGGAATCAGGTTCCATGACGGGACGCCGCTGACCGGCGAGGCTGTCGCCTACAACATCAACCTGTGCCGTTTCAGTCAGCAGACCGGACCTGGCTACCTGGGCATCGAGAACGTCTGGGGCGAAGGCCAACTCGTCCACTACGAGACGTCCATCCCGTTCGCGACAGGGCCAGGCCCGGCATCGAGGGAGCAGGGCTGCGGCTTCATGTTCTCCCCGGCATGGCTGGAGACGCTGCCGAACAATCCGATGTACATCTCGCCGTTCTCGCCCCTGTCGGCCGATGAGCGGGCTGCTGGCTTGGCCAGTGCCACGGGCGATCCGTCGGCACCGGTCGGACTCGGCGCGTTCAGGTTTGTGGAGTACACGCCCGGCAACGGCAACAGCTTCATTGCCGAGCGCAACCCGGATTACTGGCGTGGCCCCGATGGCATCACGGGCGAGAAGCTGCCGTACCTGGACGAGATCGAGTTCGTGGTGTCCGTGGACATCACAGGCCGCTCGAACGGGTTGAGGGCGGGCCAGTTCCACGTCATCCACACCGACAACGCAGACGAGATCTCCAAG
This sequence comes from Acidimicrobiales bacterium, assembly GCA_009843525.1. Taxonomy (GTDB): domain Bacteria; phylum Actinomycetota; class Acidimicrobiia; order Acidimicrobiales; family Poriferisodalaceae; genus Poriferisodalis; species Poriferisodalis multihospitum. Next base: position 187,306 of record VYDH01000036.1, read on the forward strand.
TACGAGAGCAACGACGACTTCGTGCTGCTGCAGGCCAACAACTTCGGCGAAACGCACTTCAGCTTCATGAATGTGGCATCGGGGACCAACCCGGTGCTCGCGGCCCAGCGCAGCCTCGACGAGCCGGTCCCCATGGACCCGCTGGGCCTCAACGCCGCGAACCCGTTGGTGCACCTGAGCTGCCGCAGGGCGCTGGCGCATGCATTCGACGGAGAGCGCTTCGTCAACGAGCGGTATCACGGCCTGGTCCAGGTGGCGAACGGGCCCTTTCCGCCGGGCAGCATGGGCCACCTGGCTGACTCGGGATACCCGTCCTACGACGTCGAGGCCGCCCGCGCAGAGTTCACCCAATGCAAGACCGACAGCGGCCAGAACCCGGTGACGTTCGGGTTCAACAGCACCAACGACCCGTTCAATGTCGAGTCGAATGAGCTCATCGTGTCGATGTGGCGGGCTGCGTTCGGAGACGAGATCGCAGTGACGATCCAGCCCATCGAGCAGGGTCAGTACTTCGGCCTGGCGCTCGCGGGCCTCTATGAGATGATGGCCATGCGCAGCCACGGCGGGGTGGACCCGATCGAGCAGTGGCTGTGGTGGAACTCGGTGACCGCGCTGCCGATCGACCCCAGGGTGCCCGAGCTGGCGTCGAACGTGGGACGTTTCCAGGATCCCGCCATCGATGCGGCATACGACGTCATTCGCCACAATCCCGATCCCGTTGCCCGCCGCGAAGCTGCGGAAGAGGTCAACCGGGCATTCGGCCGCAACGTCTGGAATCTCTGGACGCACTGGACGCTGTGGGGCATCGTCGCCAGCCCGCGGGTGCAGAACCTCACCAACCTCTCCATACCGGGCAGCGAGATGGGAGCGTTTGCAGTGAACTCAGGTGCGCACCATGTGGCCCAGATCTGGTGCATTGACGGAGACTGTCAAGAATGATCGGCGACGTCGGGGCCGACCGGGGGACCGGTGCGACGAAACCGTTGGAGCATTGCGCGCACCGCGGGGCTGCGGCGTGGGCCATCGTGATCTCGTTCGCTCTGATCGCATCGGCGTGCCGCAGTGACGCCGGCGAGGACACCGGAGCGAGCCCGGAACCGGCGGACACTACGGCATCAGGGCCGGCCACGTCGCTGTCGGAGGAGCAGGAAGCGGTTGTGGAGGCCCGCGAGGCCGGTGAGGCCTCGGGCGAGGACACCCGTGACGAGATGGCGGGGCCAGTCCATGGCGGTCGATTGGTGTACGGGATCGAGGCCGACACGGCCAATCCGTTCGTGCACTATGCGTCGTCGTGCGCGATCAGCTGCCGCATGATCTTCCGCGCGATCAGCGACTCGCTGTACGTCACCGATGCCACGGGCGCGGTCGTGCCGTACTTGGTCGAGTCCGAAGCGCACAACGAGGACTACACCGAATGGACCCTCCAGATTCGGGACGGCATCAGGTTCCACGATGGCACGCCGCTGACCGGCGAGGCAGTGGCCTACAACCTCAATCTCTGCAAGATCGGCCAGCTCACCGGAACCGCGTTCTTGGGCATTGAGGAAATCACCGGTGAAGGTCAGACCGTCACGGTGAGGACTGCCTTGCCGTTTGCCATGGGATTCGGTCCCTACGGCAGGGCCGAGTCCTGCGGATTCATGTTCTCGCCTGCGTGGCTCGAGACGCTGCCCAACAATCCGCTGTATTCATCGCCTTTCTCGCCCCTGAGCCCGCAGGAACGGGCCGAAGGCATGGCTCGAGCCACTGGGAACCCCGCAGCGCCCGTGGGTCTGGGTGCCTTCAAGTTCGTGAGCTACACGCCGGGCAACGGGAACAGTTTCATCGCCGAGCGCAACCCGGACTACTGGCGAGGTGCCAATGGCATCACGGGCGAACAGCTCCCGTACCTCGACGAGATCGAGTTCGTCGTGTCGGTCGACATCGTGGGCCGCTCCAGCGGCCTCAAGGCGGGCCAGTTCGACATCATCCACACCTCGAACGCGGACGAGATCGCCAAGTACGAGAGCAATCCCGACTTCGTCCTGCTGCAGGCCAACGACTACGGCGAGACCGGCTACAACATGGTGAATGTGGCAGCGGGCGCCAACCCAGTCTTGGCGACGACCAGGGGTGTGGATGAACCGGTGCCGATGGACCCGCTGGGCATCAACGCAGACAATCCGCTTGTGCATCTGAGCTGCCGCAAGGCCTTGGCCCACGCATTCGACGGCGAGCGCTACGTCGACGAGCTCTTCGGCGGGATCGTCCGGGCGGCCAATGGGCCGTTCCCACCCGGATCCATGGGCTATCTGGAAGACAGCGGCTATCCCGCCTACGACCCGGATGCCGCCGCCGTCGAATTCGCCCAGTGCAAGGCGGACAGCGGCCAGAATCCGGTCACGTTCTCGTTCAACACCCCCAACGACCCGGCTGGCGTGGAATCGGTCGAGTACATGGTTGCCATGTGGCAGGAGGTCTTCGGCGACGAGCTGTCAGTGCTCATCCAGACCATCGAGCAGGGCCAGTTCATCGGCCTCATGCTGGCCGGGCACTACCAGCTGACGGGAATGCGAAACCACGGAGGCGTCGACCCCTCCGAGCAGTGGTTCTGGTGGCACTCCGCCTCGGCTGCGCCGGTCAACGAGATCGCTCTGAACATCGGACGGTTTCAGGACCCCGAGATCGACGCGCTGTACCAGATCATCCGCCACAATCCGGATCCTGACGCCCGCCGCGAAGCAGCCGAGGAAGTGAATCGACAGTTCGGACGCAACGTCTGGAACTTGTGGGTCACCTGGACGCTGTGGGGGATCGTCGCGGATCCGCGCGTGCAGAACCTCACCAACCTGTCGATACCCGGCAATGACGCGCCCGTCTTCCCGGTGGTGACCGGCAAGCACCATCTGTCGCAGATCTGGTGCATCGACGGCGACTGTCAGGGCTGAGGCGATGAAGGCAACGAACGTGCGCCATTGGGAGACAGCCGCAGGCAGGCGGTTGCGATGAAGCAGGCCGTCCGCGATCAGCTCGGCCGCATCGTCGCGGCGGCACTGCTGGCCACGATCGTGTGGGCGTGGATCTGGCGGCCCCCGTTCAGCTGGACCTTCGGCGTGCTGGTCGTCATCGGCACCGTCGGGGCCGGCATCGCCGACGGCCGCTACGCACTGCGGCGCATCGCAAGCGTGATCCCAGTGCTGGTCGGGGTGTCGTTCGTGGTGTTCGCGCTGATGGCAAGCCTGCCGGGCGATCCCGCCATCAACATCCTGGGCCCGGCCGCCACCGCAGATCAGATTGCGATCGTCCGCACCGAGCTGGGGCTCGACGAGCCGTTCTTCAATCGTTACGGCAATTGGCTGGGCGGCGTGCTGACGGGAGACCTCGGCACCTCGATCGTGCTGCGCGAGGACGTCGCCGACGGCATCTCGCGCTCGATGACCCCGACGCTGCAGATCATGGCGTACTCGGTGGTGCTGGCTCTCGGCTTCGCCATCCCGCTGGGCATCTGGGCCGGCTACCGGCAGGGAACCAAGACTGACGGCACGATCAACAACGTGATGCTGGGATTCCTGGCCACGCCCAACTTCGTGCTCGCTGTCATGCTCGTGCTCTTCTTCGCGATCGGGGGGCTCAGCGTCGCCGGCAACGAGATCGGATTCCGCGCGCTCCCGGCGGCGCGCTATGTGCCGCTCGGCGAGGACGTGGTGCTGCACTTCAAGCACATGCTGTTGCCGTCGCTGGCCTTGGCGATGGGCCAGGCGGCCGTGTTCATGCGCTTGCTTCGATCGGACATGATCGCCACGCTGCGCCTGCCGTTCATCGACCTGGCTCGCAGCAAAGGGCTGCCGACGCGGCGCATCCTGTGGCGGCACGCGCTGCGGCCGTCGAGCTTCACGCTGCTGACGGTCGTGGGGCTGACCGTCGGCCTGCTCATCGGCGGCGCGCTGATCATCGAGTTCATCTTCACCATCCCGGGTGTGGGGGCGTACATCTTCTTGGGCGTGACCCAACGCGACTTCATCGCGGTGCAGGGCGGTGTGCTGGTGATCTCGACGCTGTACATCGTGGTGCTCACCATGTCCGACTTCTTGTATCTGGCGCTCGACCCGCGACTGCGCGGCCGGGAGGTGGGCGCTCGTGCGTAAGCGCCTGGGGTTCGTCTTCTGGTTGGCGGTGGTGTACCTCGTCGTGCTCGCCCTTGCCGCCGTGTTCGCCGACGTCCTGCCAATCAAGGATCCTGCCGAGACGTTCCCAGGCACTTCGAAACAGGGCCCGAGCCTGTCGCACTGGTTCGGCAACGACGGCGTCGGTCGTGACGTATTCAGCCGCGTGATCTACGGAGCGCAGGTGAGCCTGGTGATCTCCACCGTCGGCACGGTGCTGGCGCTGATCATCGGCGGCCTGCTGGGCATGGTCTCGGGGTACTACGGCAGCCGGGTCGATCGCTGGCTGACGGCCACGCTGAACGCGTCGCTGGTGATCCCGCCGCTGATCCTGTTTCTCGCTTTGGTGCTGTTCTTGGATTCCGAAGCGAAGCGGCGCATCTTCATCCTCGTGTTCACGTTCGTGCTGCTGTCGATCGCGCCGATCGCGCGAGTGGTGCGTGCTGCCACCTTGAGCTGGGCCGGGCAGGACTTCGTGCTTGCCGCCAGGACGCTGGGGGCCCGGGACGGCAGGGTGCTGTTCCGTGAGATCCTGCCGAATGTGGCGCCCTCGTTCGTCAGCTACTCGCTCATCATCATGGCGGGCCTGATCGTCGTGGAGGGCTCGGTGGCGTTCTTGGGCCTGAGCGTTCCGCCGCCGACACCCACTTGGGGCGACATGATCAACAAGGGGCGCACCAACCTCGACGTCGCCGCGCACATCAGCCTGATGCCCGCAATCGTCATGTTCGTGACGGTGCTGGCGCTCAACTTCGTGGGCGACAAACTGCAGCAGTACTTCGAGCCGCGGGAATCGGTCTTGTGAGGGCGGGTTTCTGATGGCGGGCAGCGGCAACGCCCATCTGCGCCCGGAAGCGCTGCTGAGCGCGCGGGACCTGGTAGTGGAGTTCCCTGCGGCCGGCGGTCGCACGGTGCACGCGGTCTCGGGCGTGTCGCTCGACCTGGAGGAGGGCGAGACCCTCGGCTTGGTCGGGGAGTCGGGCTGCGGCAAGAGCACCACGGGACGGGCCATCCTGCAGCTCCCCCGGCCCACGTCGGGCACCGTGCAGCTCGACGGCCAGGAGCTGACCGAGCTCGACGAGGACGCCATACGCGACGTGCGGCCCCGGCTGCAGATGATCTACCAGGATCCGATCTCGTCGCTGAACCCCCGGCGCCGGGTGCGCGACATCATCGCCGAACCGCTGTTCATTGCCCTCGAGAACGTGTCGAGACGAACCGCCATGGCAGTGTGGCAGGACCGCATCGGCGAGCTGCTGCAGAACATGCTGCGGCGAGCATCTGGAGTGATGCGCATCGTGGGCCTGCTGGCGTCGGTGGCGTTCGTGCTGTGGATCCTGTCGGAGACCGTCGAGGAGCGCGCTGCTGAGCCGTGGCTGGGGTGGACGCAGGTGCCAGCGGCGGTCATCGGCTTCCCGTCGCTTGCGCTGCTGCTGCTGGCCGCTGCGATCGCCCTCCTCTTGGGTTTGACCTGGGTACTGCTGGCCGTGATGCTGCCGTTCAGCTTGATGTCGCGTCAGTTCGGCGAGGTCTCCAGTGCTGTCGGGCTCGCGGGCGTGGTCGTCACCACCGGCGCCAGCGCGTTCTTGCTGTGGCGCACCTGGTCGAGTTTCGGCGGCTGGGCGCAGTGGCTGAACTCCGGCGGGCTGAGCCTGCTCACCGCCGTGCTGGCGGTGTGGCTCGTGCTGTCAATGGTGAAGCCAGAACGGGCCGGCGCCAGCGGGGTTGCCACGACGCTGAGCGCCATGGTGGTCCTGCAGGTCTTCTATGTCGCCGGTCTGGACGGAGGCATCAAGCTGGCGGTGCTGGTGGCATCAGCCGTCATCGACACCCTCTTGTTCCGGTGGGTGCTGCGGTGCTACCGCGCGAATCGCGACGCCGAGCGCGAACGGGCCGAGCCGCGTGTGCGGGAGGTGCTCGAATACGTCGGCATCAACCCCGATGACGCCTTGGACCGACGCCCGTGGGAGTTCTCGGGCGGCCAGGCACAGCGGCTCTCGATCGCTCGAGCGTTGGTGAGCGTGCCGCAGGTGATCATCTGCGACGAGCCCGTCTCCTCGCTGGACGTCTCGGTGCAGGCGCAGATTCTCAACCTGCTTGAAGACCTCAAGAACCTGATGGGTCTGACGCTGGTCTTCATCGCGCATGACCTTGCCGTGGTCAAGAACGTGAGCGACCGGGTCGCCGTCATGTACTTGGGCAAGCTGTGCGAGGTCAGCGAGCCCGATGCAATGTTCGCCCAGCCTGCCCATCCGTACACCGAGCTGCTGCTGGCTGCGATACCGCAACCTGATCCCGAAGCGGAGTTGGGCACCGAACGCATCGGCGGGGAGCTGCCGTCACCGATGGATCCCCCGTCAGGATGCCGTTTCCGCACTCGCTGCCCGCTCGCGGCCGAGCGCTGTGCGGCTGAAGAGCCCGAGATGCGCGAGATAGCGCCCGGCCGTTTTGTGGCTTGCCACACGCCGCTCATCGGCGAGCCAGCCCCTGCGCGGGTCGATCTGGCGACGAATGCCGAGGGTGCGTCATGAGCGAGACGGCAGCGCAGGGCTCCCCATGGGCTGGCGATCCGCCGCTGCTCGAGGTCGGCGACTTGCGGACGACCTTTCACACCCCGGTGGGACCGTTGGCAGCGGTCGACGGGGTCGAGTGGTCTCTGCGCCCCGGGGCCCGCCTCGGCGTGGTGGGGGAGTCCGGGTCGGGCAAGTCCGTGATGTCGCGCTCCATCATGCGGCTGCTGCCCAAGTCCCGGGTGACATCGACGGGCACGGTCAACTTCGACGGCGTCGACATGATGTCGCTGGGCCGCCGGGAACTGCTCGAGATGTGGGGTCCGCAGCTCTCGATGGTCTTCCAGGACCCGCTGGGCTCGCTGAATCCGGTGATGAAGATCGGCAAGCAAGTGGGCGAGGGCCTGCGTGTCCATCGAGATCTCTCGGCGCGTGCCGCACGCAGCGCTGCACTCGAGCTGCTGGAGGAGGTCGGCATCCCCGAGCCCCACCGACGCATCGACGAATACCCCCACCAGCTGTCGGGCGGCATGCGCCAGCGCATCGTGATCGCCATCGCACTTGCCTGCAGCCCCCGCCTGCTCATTGCGGACGAGCCCACCACGGCACTGGACGTCACCGTCCAGGCACAGATTCTGGATCTCCTCGAGGCCGAGCGGGCAGAACGGGACATGTCGCTCGTCCTCATCACTCACGATCTTGGGATCGTGGCGGGACGCACCGACGAGATCATCGTGATGTACGCGGGGCGCATCGTGGAGCGCGCCTCAACCAGGACGCTCTTTCGGGACATGAAGATGCCCTACACCGAGGCGCTGTTCCGGTCGATCCCGAAGGTCACCGATGACAGCCATGCGCGTCTGGAAATCATCGGCGGCCAGCCGCCCCAGATGACCGACCTTCCGTCCGGCTGCAAGTTCGCCCCCCGCTGCAAGTACGCGCAGGACCTCTGCTACGCCGAAGAGCCGGCGCTCATCGAGGTGCCGACGGCGGTGCCCGCTCGCTCGAGCATCACCGACAGCATCGACGACGTGGAGTCCGATCCCGCGGCGGGTGTGCACCTGTACCGCTGCTTCTACCCGGTCGGCACGCCCGAGGCAGCCGAGGCGTTCGAGCGCAACATCGCATCCGGCCGGGTCAGCGAAGCCGGGGTCGTGATCAACCCCACCTAGCTTCAACCCCGATGCGGCAAATGCCGGCCGACGCGGCCGAGCATCCCGAGGCAGTTACGACGGGATTTCTTCGTACCAGTCCTGGGCGTGGTGCAGCAGGTAGTCGCAGATCTTGGTGCACAGGTCGAAGGGTTCGCACATGTCGTCCTCGCCCCGCAGCAGTGCCTGCAGCGACAGGTCCTTGCGCGCCACGATCATCAACGTCCGTTTCGCTGCGTCGGTTACCGATGTGAGCGAATCGATGGCGGAAACCTCCACCGGCAGGGCCGTGCCGCCGAGGCCGGCCAGGTCGGTCGCCAGCACGAGCATGTCCGGGCTGCGATCCAGCGGCGGGAGCGCCCAAGTGAACATCAGCGGCAGCCAGAACTCATCGGGAGGCAGTTCGTCCTCTGGTGTCGCCCACAGCACCTCCTCGAACGACAGCATGGTGCGCGGGTCGGCCTCCAGCGTGAGGTGCAGGTCGAGCGGACCGCCGCACGCCTCCGCCGGGTGCAGGTCGACCTCCCAGGTCTGGCGCAGGCTGTAGGTCTCGATGAACTGCCGCTCGTCGTGAATGTGAAAGCCGTGCGCATGCGCATGGTCTTTCAGGCTCGCCATGTAGCCGGAGATGTCAATCGCTGCCATCGGGATGCTCCCCACGGGGCGCTGAGGTGATGCGCGGAGGCTATAGCGCCGGTTGGCCAAGCTCGACAGAATTTGCTCGTAATTGCTGACTGCGCCGGAAGGGCTCAGCAGGCCGCAGGTAGTCTCCAGCCGATGACGGCCGTCAGCGACTGGCTCGGCCTGCTGCGGAGCACCGCCGATGCGGTTGAGGCGGCGCTTGCCGGATTCGACCGTTGGCAGGACGGCGGGGAACGATCCGATCAGTACGCAGTCGATCAGGTGGCGGACGCTGCGGCACTCTCGGTGCTTGTCGAGACAGGCGTGGGCGTGCTGAGCGAGGAGTCCGGCCTGCGGGCTGGATCAGGCAGCGAGACCGTCATCGTGGACCCGGTGGACGGCTCCACCAACGCCTCGCGGGGCATCCCGCACTACTGCATCAGCCTCTGCGTCGTCGACGGGGTGGTGCCGGTCGCCGGGCTTGTGCGTCACCTCGTCTCGGGCGAGGAATTCACTGCTGCAGCCGGCGCGGGAGCGCACCGGAACGGCCAGCCGATAGCTCCAAGTGGGCGAGAGCGTGGTGCACGCGCGGTGATCGGCGTATCGGGGCGACCCGGCCTCGAGCTGCCGGTCTGGCAGGTACGGGTGCTCGGCTCAGCAGCGCTTGACCTCTGCGCCGTCGCTTGCGGTCGGCTCGACGCGTACCTGGACCTGAACTCGAACCACGGCGTCTGGGACTACGCCGCGGGCATCCTGATCTGCAGCGAAGCGGGCACATGGACCGGCGAGGCTGGCGGCAGAGACCTGTTTCACCTCAGCCACAGCGAGCGCCGGGGGCCCATCGCTGCCAGCACGCCCGAGCTGGCAGCACTGCTCGGACACGCTCGGCAGCCGGGCTCCGGGTCAGGTGACGGCCGGTAGCCTGCGAAACCCGGCCGACCGGGCGCTTAGCTCAGCTGGCGAGAGCACCTCCCTTACAAGGAGGGGGTCGCAGGTTCGAGTCCTGCAGCGCCCACCGACGTGCGCGGCGTCGCACGTGGGACCGGCTCGCAAGCCGGAGTCAGTAGATGCCCGGAACGATGCGATAGGGGACTCGCTCCCGGTACTCCGCCCATTTCTCGGGGCCGTACTTCTGCGCGCAGCGCTTGTCATCGTCCATCTGCCGGTAGCTGAACAGCGCGAAGACATAGATCAGGTAGAGCCACGCCCAGAGGTTGCCGAAGTGGCCCCAGGCCACGGCGAGGCCCAGCCCGTAGAACACTTCGCCCATGTAGTTGGGATGGCGGGATGCGCCCCAGAAGCCGCTGCAGAGGATCTTGCGCTCGCCGGCTTCGATGATCTGGGGCTTGATGCCCAGAAAGGTGCGCTCGGGCCATCGCTTGAACGTGTACTTCTGCATGTTGGCACCACGGCTGATGCACCAACCCGCCAGGTACAGCGCCGGTGCGCCGATCAGCCAGAGCGCGCGCCAGCCCCCTGAGTGGCCCGGATCCGGGTGCGCTGCCATGCCCCACATCGGGATGATGAACATCCAGCCGTAGACGAACAGGCCGCCCCAGAACATCTTGAACCCGAGGCGCTCGTAGATGATGTCGAACGTGTAGAGCTGCACTCGCTCGAACACGAAGTAGTCGAAGACGTAGAGGGTGAAGAACGCTGCGAAGAGGTAGGCGCCCGGATTCGGGTTGTCGACGTTCTCGTAGTGCCAGACCGCGCCGGAGAAGGCGTTGAGCGACAGCATCGTGCCGCCCACCACGTAGAAGTACATCTTGAGATCGATGCGGTTGTTGAAGAACTGCATCTCCTGGGCGCGGCCGAACCAACATGCCAGGAACTTGTTCTTGACCTCGCCTTCGGGCTGGCTGAACACCGCAATCAGGGTCATGACGACGGCCAAGGCCGTTCCGCCGGCGACGGCGTAGAGCGATGAACGGTAGAACCAGTCGCGTGGCATGCCCGTCAGCTCGAACCACCACAGCACCTGTGCCACGAGAAACACCAGCAGCCCGTTGAGGCGGTAGCTGCGGGGCTGGCCCGTCTTGGTGTCGATGACGTATCCAGGGACGCGCTTGCCGGGAATGACCATCTGCAGCACGAAGAATGCGGCCATCACGAACAGCGGTGTGAGAAATCCCAGTACCGCCTCGCCCGCGGTCAGCTCGACCAAGTGCCCGATGCCGAGGCGCTCGAACATCAGCGGCCTCCCTTCCGATACCCCTGCAGCCGGCTGCCGCTAGAAGACGCCGGGGATGATCCGGTACGGCACCCGTGCCTGGTATTCGGCCCATTTCTCTTCGCCGTATTTCTCGGCGCAGACCTTGTCGTCTTCGAATTGGCGGGGCACGAAGAAGGTCACGATGAGGATCAAGTAGCTCCAGGCCCACAGGTTGGTGAAGTGCCCGAACACCAGCGCGTTGGACAGCCCGTAGAGGGCTTCGCCGGAGTAGCCGAAGTGCCTCGCCTTCCCCCAGAACCCGCTGCAGAGGATCTTGCGGTCGCCGGCCACGATGATCTCCGGCTTGATGCCGAGGAAGGGGCGATCGGGCCAGCGCTTGAAGGTGTACTTCTGCATGTTGGAGCCACGTGAGATCACCCAGCCCGCCACGAACAGCACGGCGCTGCCGGTCAGCCAGAAGTACATCCAGCCGCCGACCCAGCCTGGGTCGGGATGTTTCGCCAAGCCCCACAGCGGCAGCACGAACATCCAGCCCCACACGAACGGTCCGCCCCAGACGAGCTTGAATCCGACGTTCTCGTGGATGAGGTCGTAGGTGTAGAGCTGCACCCGCTCCCACACGAAGTAGTCGAAGACGTAGAAGGAGTTGATGGCGACGTAGAGGATCAGGCCGGGGTTGACGTCATCGACGAAGTCGACATGCCATGCGAGTCCCGACCAGGCGTTGAGCGACAGCATCGTGCCGCCGACGATGTAGAAGTACATCTTGAGGTCGAAGCGGTTGTTGAAGAACTGCAGCTCCTGCGCACGGCCGAGATAGAACGCCTTGAGCGGGTTCGTGTGCTCGCCGGGGGGCTGGGTGAACACCACGAAGATCGTCGCGATGGCGGCGATGATCACGCCGCCTGCTATCGCGTACATGGTCGACTCGTAGAACCACTCCCGCGGCAGGCCGAACAGCTCGAACGCCCAGATGATGTGCGCGAGCACGAATACCAAGATGCCGTTGAGCCGGTAGCTCCGGGGTTCGCCGGTCTCGCGGTTGGTGGCGTATCCGGTCACGCGCTGGGCGGGCAGGATCATGTGCGCCACGAATGCGAAAGCGCAGACGAACAGCGGTGTGAGGAACCCCAGCACCGCCTCACCGGCGGTCAGCTTGAACAGATGGTCGATGCCGAGCCAGTCGATCATGAGGTGCATCCCTTCTCACGCATGTATGCGCCAACCGCCAGTATTGCCTTCAGCGGCGGGCACCTGAGGGACTCGACGGGGCATCCGGCGGTAGTGTCCGGCGGCACCGGCAGAAAGGTGAGGCAACCGATGAAGCTCGACAGCGGAGACATGTTCCCCGAGCTCAGCCTGAGCGACCTTGAAGATGAGCAAGTCACGATCCCCGACGTCTTCGGTGACGGCTGGGGCGTGGTGCTGGTGTACCGGGGCCACTGGTGACCGTACTGCCGTCAACAGTTGGTTGACTTCGACGGGGCCGGATCGCTGCTCAAGACGCTCGGCGCCAGCGTCGTGGCGCTCTCAGTGGACGACAAGGACACCACGCAGCGGCTCTCAGACGGTTTGCAGCTGCGCACGGTGAAGATGCTGCACAGCGCCGACATGGCCGAGGTGTCGTCGCTCACCGGGGCGTACACCGAGGAAGCGCGGGGCATCCTGCACGCCACCGGGTTCATTCTGGCGCCGGGCGGAAAGGTCGCCCAAGCGTGTTATTCGACCGGGCCCATCGGTCGGTTCACCGCGCTCGACACGATGCGCATCATCCGCTTCGTGCAGCAGATGCGGGCGCGGCAGGGCTAGGGCTAACCACCCACGATGAACCGCTGGTGCGTGCCCTCAGAGATGAGCGTGTCACCGTGGGTGACCTTGATGTCGAAGACGAGGCGGCGGCGGTCGACTTCGCTGATCTCGCCCGACACCACGACGTCCTCGCCCGAGGACACAGCGGCTTGGTGGCTCACGCAGATGTGGATGCCGACGGTTGTCTGACCCTCGTCGAGGTGCGGCTGGACGCCGAACAGGCACGTGCCTTCGATCAGGCGGACCATGTCGGGCGTGGACAGCACCTTGTTGGGCAGGTGCGGCGGCGACATCTCGTCGGTGACCCGGTGGGTCTCGCTTGTGGTGAATCCGACTTCGATGGCTCCGCTCATGGCGGCAGACCTTAGAGGTTGCGCTCTGGCGAAGTGTCAGGCGCCGCCCCAGTAGGTTGCGGGCATGCCTGAGCTGCATCCGCAGTGCGAACCGCTCGCCCCGCTGCTGGGAACTTGGCAGGGCGGCGGTACCGGCCAGTACCCGACGATCGACGACTTCGCCTACACCGAAGAGTTGACGTTCGGCCACGTCGGCAAACCGTTCGTGTCGATGATCCAGCGCACGCGCAACCGCGATACCGGCGAGCCGCTGCACTCGGAGGCGGGCTACCTGCGCGCCCTGCCCGGGGGAGACTTGGAACTCGCGCTGGCGCAGCCGTCGGGTGTTGTCGAGATCTGCCTTGGCACGGTCCGCACTACCCCCGACGGCTTGGCGATCGAACTCCGCAGCTCCCAGGTCGGCCTCACGCCTAGCGCGAAAGAGGTGACCTCGGTACGGCGGGAGCTGAGCATTGTCGGGCTGGGGGCCGGTGGCGTCACGCTGATCTCCGAGCTCTGGATGGCCGCTGTGGGGCACCCCGAGCTCCTGCACCACCTGCGCGGCGAGCTGACCAAACAGGCCTGACACGGCCCCACCAGCCAGCACGCAGAGAGGTCGCGTCGACTCGGCGGCTGCGGCACACCGGGTCCGCTCCGGCGCAACGTCCTACGCTGGCCCTTGGGTCAGAGAGGGAGCGATGTCAGACATGTCCAGAACCGATGCAGCAAACGGAGCCCATGCGGCCGACTACGGCGCTCCGACGGCGGCGGGCCGTCCGGATGTGGATGACGAGACGCTCGCTGCCGCTGTTGCGGTAGCGAATATCCCGACACTGCTGATGGTGCTGGTGCAGATGACCGGCGAGCTGCACTGGCTCGACGATCCCTACCGTCCGAAGCGTCAGCCCGGGCTCGGCGACAACGACACGGGAGGCCTAGCTCCCGAGCATCAGCAAGAAGTGCGGGAAGCGGCGCTCGAGGCCATTGCCGCATGGCGGGACGGCCGCCCGATGGCGATCAGCGAGCCCGACGATGCGTTGATCGTGCGAATGCTCAGCACCGCGATGGGCGAGCACGTCCCCGACGAGTACGGCGCTTTCACCGCCGCACAGCTCGGCCTCGCCAAATTCCTCGACCACGACCCGATCAACGTGCCGCCCGGCTTCAAGGTGCTGGTCATCGGCGCAGGTGCTTCGGGGCTGTGCGCTGCGATCAACCTGCAGCAGGCTGGCGTGCCCTACGAGGTGGTGGAGCGCAACGGCACGGTCGGCGGCGTGTGGTGGGAGAACCGCTACCCGGGCGCCGGTGTCGACACGCCGAACCACCTGTACTCGTACTCGTTCGCTCCGCACGACTGGAAGATGTATTTCTGCCTGCGCGACGAGCTGCACGGCTACCTCGAGAGGGTGGCCGACGAATTCGACGTGCGCGACCGCATCCGCTTCAACACCTCAGTGGAGCGCATCAGTTACGACGCCGAGCGGCAGGTCTGGCGGGCCGAGGTGCGTCACGTGGCCGACAACGAAGGCCGCTGGGAGACCGGACGGCTCGGCCTCAGTGCCACGCCCGACGAGACCGGACTGCGGCGCCGCGACGAAGGCGCGGCCACCGCACCGGACGCCAACGGCCACGCTCAGGGCGTTGACGGCCCCGCCGAGGTCATCGAGGCGAACGTCATCATCAGCGCTGCTGGCATCTTCAACCCGCCGATCCGCCCCAACATCGACGGCCTCGAATCCTGGAGCGGCGAGACATGGCACACTGCTCGCTGGCCCGCCGATGCCGATGTCGCCGGCAAGCGCGTGGCGATCGTGGGCAATGGCGCGAGCTGCATGCAGACAGCCCCCGAGATCCAGCACGACGTGGAATCACTGGCGATCTACCAGCGGTCCAACCATTGGGCCGCGCCGTTCGATCAGTTCCGCAAGCCGGTTCCCGATGCCATGAGGACCCTGTTCGAGGCAGTGCCGCTGTACCGGGCCTGGTACCGGGTGCGGCTGGGCTGGACGTTCAACGACCGCATCCACACCGCCCTGCAGAGGGACCCCGACTGGGAGCACCCCGAACGGTCGCTCAACGCCCAGAATGACGCCCACCGGGCCTACTTCACGCGCTACGTGATCGACGAGCTGGGCGACCGGGCCGACGAGCTGCTGGACAAGGTGCTGCCCACCTACCCGCCGTTCGGCAAGCGCATGCTGATGGACAACGGCTGGTACCGGATGCTGCGCAATCCGAATGTGGAGCTGGTGGATAATCCGATTGCCGAAATCTCAGGCCAGACCATCCGCACCGCGGACGGCACCGAGCGCGAAGCCGACGTGCTGGTGCTGGCCACCGGCTTCGACGTGCTGCGGTTCATCACCACCTACGAGGCAACCGGCCGCTCGGGTCGCAGCCTGCGCGAATCATGGGGCGACGACGACGCCAGTGCCTACCTGGGAACCGTCACACCCGACTTCCCCAACTTCTTCACCTTGTACGGG
The DNA here is from genome assembly GCA_009843525.1 of Acidimicrobiales bacterium. GTDB lineage: Bacteria > Actinomycetota > Acidimicrobiia > Acidimicrobiales > Poriferisodalaceae > Poriferisodalis > Poriferisodalis multihospitum. The sequence goes on from VYDH01000036.1 coordinate 202,533, forward strand.
CCGAATCTGCAGCCCGGCCACGGCGGCAGCCTGATCTTCGTGGTGGAGATGCAGGTGCGCTACGTCATGGACATGATCGCCAAGATGTGCGCCGAGGGGCTCGGCTCGGTGGAAGTGCGGCGAGATGTCCACGACGAGTATCGCGACCGCGTGGACGATGCCCACGAGAACATGGTGTGGATGCATCCCGGCATGACCAGCTACTACCGCAACGAGGCCGGCCGCATCGTGGTCAACTCGCCATGGCGCAACGTCGACTACTTCGCCATGACCTCCGAAGCCAACCTCGACGATTACGTCTGCGAGCCCCGAATCGCCGACCGCGAACTCATCGCCGACTGATCACGAAGCAGCCTTCAGGTTGCCAGCTCGGCGGCGATGGCCTCGATTGCCCTGTCGACATCGGCTTCGCTGACGTCGAGATGCAGCACCATGCGGGAGCGGCCGAAGCGCCAGTCGGCCAGCACGCCGCGGCCTTCGACTCGCTTGCCGAGCGTCGGATCGTCCCCGTCGAGCTGTGAGAACACCATGTTGGTGTTGCACCCGGTGACCGTGATGCCGTCGAGGGCATCGAGGCCGGCTGCCAGTCGGGCGGCGTTGGCATGGTCGTCGGCGAGCCGGTCGATGTGATGCTGCAGCGCGTACAAGCCGCCTGCGGCGACAATGCCCGCCTGGCGCATGCCGCCGCCGAGCACCTTGCGCCAGCGCCGGGCCGCAGCGACCAGTTCCTCAGTGCCGCACAGCACTGAACCCACCGGGGCGCCGAGGCCCTTGGACAGGCACACCGAGACAGTGTCGAATGGCGCGGCGACCTGCGCGGGAGACAGGTCCAGCGCTACCGCCGCGTTCCACAGCCGGGCGCCGTCGAGGTGCAGCCCAAGCCCGTGACGATCTGCGAAGTCGCGCGCCGCCTGATGCTGATCGGTCGTCAGCACCTTGCCGTCGATGGTGTTCTCGAGGCACAGCAGCTTGGTGCGGGCAAAGTGGCTGTTGTCGGGCTTCACTGCCTCTTCAGCCGCTTCGAGGTCGAGCATGCCGGTGTCGTCGGTGGGCACCGGCTGGGGCTGGATGCTGCCGAGCACTGCCGCGCCGCCGCCCTCGTACATGTAGGTGTGGGCGTGATGGCCCACGATGTACTCGTCGCCCCGTTCGCAGTGCGCCAGCAGCCCGCACAGGTTCGACTGAGTGCCGCTGGGCACGTACAGCGCCGCGGCCTTGCCGAGCAGCTCGGCGGTGTAGCGCTCCAGCTCGTTGACCGTGGGATCGTCGCCCCAGACGTCATCGCCGACTTCGGCTGCAGCCATAGCGGCGCGCATCTCCGGCGTTGGCTTGGAGACAGTGTCTGAGCGCAGGTCGATCACGGGCGCAAGCCTGCCATGCGTTCTGCGGGTCACCACACCGGCGCCGGGTACCGCGCGTGTGCCGGCTGCAGCAGCCGGTGATCAGCCCTTGCCGTTGCGCAGCAGCTTGCCCGGCAGTGGGCCGTGCGGATCGACCGCATCGGCGCCGTCGCGGCGGATGATCGTGCCATTCACCACGACTGCATCGATACCCGTCGCATCGGAGATGAGCCGGTCTGCGCCGGCGGGCAGGTCGTACACCCGGCGCTTGCCCAGGTGGCCGACCTCGTCGGCGTCGAACACCACCACGTCGGCGGGCTTGCCTTCGGCGAGCGTGCCCCTGTCAGCGATGCCGAATACCTCGGCTGGCCGCTGGGTGAGCATGTGGACAGCGGTTTCCAAGTCGAAGCTCTGCCGGCCGCGCACGAAGGTCTGCAGGAACTCCGTCGAGTACTTGGCGTCGCAGAGCTGGCTGGCGTGCGCCCCGGCGTCGGACAGCCCGATCACTGTCGTCGGGTCGTGCAGCAGCTCGTCGATGTCGTCGGGATCGTGGTTGATCACGTCCTGAACGATGCGCATGTCCAAGTCGGCTTCGAGCGCCACGTCGAGCACCCAGTCCACCGGGTCTTGGCCGGCCTCGTCGGCCAGCTCCTGGACGTTGCAGCCCTCGAGCTCCGGGTTGTGGGGGAGCCAGCTGATTTCAGTGCGAGCCCACCGGTCGCCGATCTTGCCGCCGGTGCCGGCCTTTTCCTTGAACTCGGCTCGCCAGTCCGGGTCGGCGTAGTACTGCTTGCGGCCTTCGAGGTCGCTTTGGGACACCGGGGTGAAACAGCGCAGCGCCTCGTAGATGAAGGGCGCCTTCCAGCTCATCTCGAACTGGATCGGCTGCACTGCGACCTGCGGGAACACGGGCAGGCCTCGGTCGGCGATCTCACGGGCCCGTTCCAGCTCGGCACGGTGGCTGCCCGGGCCCCGAGCCGAGCCCAGCAAGGCGGTCCAGCTGACGTGTGCGCCGGTCGTCTCGGCGATACGAGCGAATTCGTCGTGGCTGAGACCGCGTCCGACGGTGGCTTGCATCACGCCGCCCGCGTCACCCAGTGCCTGGGCGATCTCGACGATCTCGTCGGTGGTCGCGGCCCGGCTAGGCACGGGCCGTCCCTCGTAGCCCACATGGGTGGCGGCTTTGGAGGTGGCGAAGCCGAGCGCGCCGGCCCGCAGCGCCTCGGCCACCAGATCGCGCTGGGCGGCGATCTCTTCGGGCGTGCCTTCACGCTCGGTGGCTTCCTCGCCCATGACATACATGCGGGCGGCAGTGTGGCCAATGAGGGCCGCCATGTTGACCGCAGCGCCGTTCGACTCGAGTGCGTCGAGGTATTGCGGGAAGGTCTCGAAGCCCCAGTCGCCGAGGCCGGCGCGCAGCGCATCGACGCTCATGCCCTCCACGTTCTCGAGCGTGCGCATGATCAGGTCACGGTGCTCGGGCCGCGTGGGCGCAACCGAGAAGCCGCAGTTGCCCATCACGATGGTGGTCACGCCGTGCCAAGGCGAGCAGCTCACCAGCCGGTCCCACATGATCTGGGCGTCGTAGTGGGTGTGGATGTCCACGAACCCGGGGCACACGATGCGGCCAGTGGCGTCGATGGTTTGGGTGGCTTCGGCGGGCGCAGTGCCGAGCGCCACCACCTTGCCGTCGGAGATGCCGACGTCGCCGACGTAGCGGGGCGCTCCCGTCCCGTCGATGATCGTGCCGCCCGTGATCTTCAGGTCATACGCCATGTCGCTGCCCCCGTGCTTGCCGTATAGGCGCTTATTGTCTCCGGATCGGTCAATCCGAAATGACTCAGTCCACGCTAGCCGCGCCTTGCTCGCCGGTCCCTGAGCACGGCAGTACCGGTCGACGGCGCTTCGATGCCTAGGGTGCGGGCATGAGCGAAACGGATCTGCCCGACGAACTGGTCAACCGGGTGACGTGGAAGATCCCCAATGCGCTGGCGCTGGTGGGGTCAAGAGCTGGCGACGAGCGCAACGCCATGACGACCAGTTGGATCACTCAGCTCTCGATGGAGCCGGTCATCATCGGCATCGGCGTCGAGAACACCGCGGTCACCCACCGGCTGATCACCGACGGAGGCTCGTTCACCGTGAACCTGTGGGACGCCGAGAACACCCGGCCGTTCGTGAAGTTCTCCAAGCCCGCTGCATACGAAGCCGCTGCCGATGGCACCGGCACCGGCGCCCTCAACGGCTGGTCGGTGTATGAAGCAGCGACCGGCGCACCCGTGTTCATCGATTCGGCTGCATGGATGGACTGCGAGGTGCGCCACAGCGTGAACCTGGGCACCCACACGCTGTTCATGGGCGAATTGGTGGCGGCCGGTATCAACAACGACGACGTTCGGCTCGCCTCCATGTCCGACACCCGCATGAAGTACGGCGGTGTCAAGCGCCACTGAATCCGCTCGAACCGTCCTCCGACGTGTCCAAACGGATGTCTCGCTGACGGTTCGAAGGCCGCTCGGCTAGCATGGAATGCCTTGCGGACTCCACCGGGGTGGAGTCCCACTCCTGCCCGCCGATCAGGGATACCACGTGCCGAAAGTCAAAGACGACGCCATCTTGCTCGAAGGAAAGACCGTCGAAGCGCTCAAGGGCGGACACTTCCGCATCGAGCTCGACAACGGCCACGAGGTGCTCGGGCACCTGAGCGGCAAGATGCGCAAGCACCACATCCGGATCCTTCCCGGCGACCGGGTGCAGGTGGAAGTCTCGGCATACGACCTCAGCCGCGGGCGCATCACCTACCGCTACAAGTAGCCCCGCGCGCGTCGGCGATCGATTCGCCAGCGCTGCATCCGGTCTAAGCGGCGTTCTACGCTCCGCATGCAGCCGCCGTCGCGGCGGTGCGAATCCGCGAAGGGAACTGACATGAGCAGCACGGCTCAACCGTCGAACGGGACGGTCAGCTACAGCGTGGAACGGGATGCCGCAGGCGACGTGGCGACCGTCACGCTCAATCGCCCCGAGACGCTGAACTCCATGAACGACGAATTCATGAACGACATCACCGAGGCTTTCGGCATGGTGGCGGCCGACGGGAACGTTCGGGCCGTCGTGCTGACGGGCGCCGGACGCGGGTTCTGCTCGGGCGCTGACCTGCGCAACGCCGCCGCCGGAGACGCTGAAGGGTTCGATGCCGCAGCGGCCGGCGAGGCCACCACCGACTCGATGGACAACGCATTCCATCCAGCCATTCGGGCAGTAGCCGAGTGCCCCGTGCCGACCGTCGCCCGCATCAACGGAGTCACCGCGGGCGGCGGCATCGGTCTGGCGCTGTCATGCGATGTCGCCATTGCTGCCCGTTCGGCCTTCTTCGTGGCCACGTTCGGGCCCCGCCTGGGCATCGTCCCGGACTTGGGCACCACGTGGCAGCTCCCCATGCGGGTCGGCCGGGCGCGGGCGCTCGGCATGTCGCTGCTCGGCGAGCGCGTGACCGCTGACCAGGCCGCCGAATGGGGCCTGGTGTGGAAGACGGTTGATGACGCCGAGCTCGATGGTGCCGTGGCCCAGGTGGTCGACGTGCTCCGGCGTAGCTCGCCGGCAGCCATGGCGCGGATCCGATCCGCCATCGACGGTGCGATGCAGCGTGACCTCTCAGATCAGCTTGATGTCGAGATGGGGCACCAGGCCGTGCTCATTCCCCAGAACATGGCCCATGGTGCAGAGGCGTTCTTGGCCAAGACCGACCCCTCGTTCCCGGGCAACCGCTACTGACCGAGCCCTGCGCCGAGCGCTGCGCTGAGCCCGACGGTGCACAGCGCCGAGCGCTGTGCACTGCTGGCAGACTGGCGCCATGACCGACACGCTTGAAGCTCCTGCCGCAGTCGAACCGGGTGCAGCACACGTGGATGCGGCCATCGACGGGTTGCTGGCTGCACACGACCCCAAGAAGCTGAGCTACGCCGAGTTCCGCGGTGCACAGTTCGATGCCGGCTTGGCGTGGGTGCACTTCGATGAGGGTCACGGGGGCCTCGGCGTGAGCCCCAAGCTGCAACGCCGGGTCGAGGAGCGGTTGCGGGCTGCCGGCGCTCGGCCTATGAAGCCGGTGACCTTCTTCATGCATCTTGCTGGGCCGACCATCCACACCCACGGCAGCGAAGAGGTCAAGCAGCGCTTCCTGCGGCCCATGTTCACCGGCGAGGAGCTGTGGTGCCAGCTGTTCAGCGAGCCCGGTGCCGGCAGCGACTTCGCCGGTTTGGCGACCAAGGCGGTTGCCGACGGCGATGAGTGGGTGGTGAACGGCCAGAAGGTCTGGAACACGCTGGCCCACCTCGGCGACTTCGGGATGCTGGTGACCCGCACCAATCCTGAGGTGCCCAAGCACCGCGGGCTCACCTACTTCGCGCTCGACATGAAGTCCCCGGGCGTGGAGGTGCGCCCGCTGCGTCAGATCACCGGCGAGGCCGAGTTCAACGAGGTCTACATGACCGACGCGCGTGTGCCTGATGCCCATCGCATCGGCGACGTCGGCGACGGCTGGCGGGTATCGCTCACCACCCTCATGAACGAGCGCAACGCCATCGGCGCGGGCGGCGCAGGCCCGCCCAAGCGGGGCAGCGGGCCTATCTCGGTGCTGGTGAAGCTGTGGGAGCAGCGGGACGAGGCCGAACGCGACGACGTCACCAAGGATCGCCTGACGCAGCTGTGGACCCGCGCCGAGGTGCTGCGGCTCACGAACATGCGAGCCGGAGCCAACCGGCGCATGGGCAATCCCGGGCCGGAGATGTCGATCGCCAAGCTGGCGTTCGCCGAGCTCAACCAGGCGCTCATGACCTGCGCGGTCGACATGATGGGCGCCGACGGGCTCGTCGGGTACGACTACACCTTCCGCCGTCCCGGTGACCTGTCCGTGGACGGCTCCGACGGCGCTGTCCAGCACGGGTTCCTGCGTGTGCGCGCCAACTCCATCGAGGGCGGCACGTCGGAGATCATGCGGAACATCCTGGGCGAGCAGGTGCTCGGCCTGCCGGGGGAGCCGCGGGTGGACAAGGACGTGCCCTGGGTGGACGTGCCCCGCAACTGAGACACGCCCACCCAGCGGGCCCCCATCTCAGCTCCCCAGTCTCAGCTCTTGGCCTCGGTCAGCATGTCCTGGACGATCAGGCCCAGGTCGCCCATCTGCGGGATCAGCTCCAGACGCTCGTACACATCCGGCGGCGGGTAGATGCCCGGGTCCTCCAGGATCTCGTCGAGGATGTACGGCGTGGCCGCCTCGTTCGGGCTGCCGTAGTACGTGTAGTTGGTGAGCGCAGCGCCGTTCTCGGCGTCGAGCAGGAAGTCGATCATGGCGTGGGCCGAGCACACGTTGTCGGCGTTGTGCGGGATGGCCATGGTGTCCACCCAGCGCACGCCGCCCTCCACCGGGATCGTGTACACGTGGGTCTCGTACGCGTCGGTCTCGAAGAACGCCTGGGCGAAGCCGCCGCTCCAGCCGTGGGCCACGTCGACCTCGCCGTTGACCAGGTCGTCGCCGTAGGTCACCGAGTCGTACTTGACCAGCCGGTCGTTGGTGGCCTTCAGCAAGGCGCCCGCCTCGCGGATGGCGTCCTCGTTGCCTGACTCGATGGTCTCGGTGATGCTGTAGCCCAAGTACTTGAGCGCCGCTGACACGGCCTCGGGAGCGTCGTCGAGCATCGAGATGCCTCCGGGCACCTGGGCTGCGGTGTCGGCATCGAAGATGACCGCCCACGACGATTCGCCTCCGATCGCATCGAGCGCGTCGTAGGTCATGCCGATGCCGGTGGTGCCCCACTGGTACGCCACGTGATACTGGTGCTCGGGGTCGAATGGCGGGTTGTCCCACGCGTCGTCGAGGTTGGCGACGTTCGGGAGAGCGTCGTAGTTGAGCGGCAGCAACAGTTCCTCTTCGATCATCAGCGCCACCATGTAGTCCGACGGCACAACCAAGTCGTAGATGGCCGCCTCGGACTCGACTTGGCTGAGCATCTGCTCGTTCGACTCATAGACCGTGTAGTCGATGCTGATGCCGGTCTCTTCCTCGAAGGCCAACAGCAGCTCCTCATCCATGTAGTCGGCCCAGTTGTAGAAGGCCAGGTCGCCGTCGGTCTCGCCGGGTTCGCAGTCATCGGCGGCGTTGTCGCTGCCCCCGCCGCCGCATGCGGCCAGCAGCAGTGCCGCCGTGGCGGCAAGTGCCAGCCATCGGTACCGGCGCAGCCGCCCCCTGGTCTGAGATGTGATGGACATTGTTTCTCCCCTTGTCGAGATGGTCGAATTCAAGGCGTCGTGCTCCTGGGGCGCTGCAGGGCCAGCGATGCCACCACCAGCGTGATCGAGGCGGCCAGCATCAGCGTGGAGATGGCGTTCAGCTCCGGTGTCACGCCTTGGCGGATGGTGCTGAAGACGTACACCGGCAGGGTTGTGGCACCGGGGCCGGCGGTAAAGGCCGAGATGACGACATCGTCGAGCGACAGCGCCAGCGCCAGCAGCGCGCCTGCGGCAATTCCCGGTGCGATCAGCGGCAGCGTCACCCTTCTGAACGTACCCCATGGCGTGGCGTACAGATCACGTGCCGCCTCTTCGAGGGTGCGATCGAACTGGTCCAGCCGTGCGCGCACCACCACCGCGACAAACGAGATGTTGAACGCGATATGGCTGAGCGCAACGGTGGTGACGCCGAGGGTGAGCCGCGGTCCGAAGGTGTCGATGAGCTTGAACGCCTCGGCGAAGAAGACCAGCAGCATGACGGCCATGGTGATGTCGGGAATGACGATGGGCAGGTACACGGTGCCGTCCAGTGCACGCCGGCCCTTGAAGCGGTAGCGGTCGAGGGCGAGCGCCACCGCGGTGCCGAGCACCGTGGAGACGATGGTCGAGCTGATGGCGACGATCAGCGACACCCGCAGCGCGCTGATGATCTGCGTGTTGCCGAGTGCTTCGCCATACCAGCGAGGGGACAGGCCTTGCCACACATTGACCCGCTCGGAGTCGTTGAAGGAGAAGACCACCAGCACGACGATCGGGACATAGAGAAAAGCGAATACGAACCAGGCGTTCGCCTTGAGCAGGCGCCGGGCCGAGGCTTTGGCGCCCGCAGTGCCGAGGCTGCTCATGGCGCACCGGCCCCGGTGCGTTCGGCATTGGCTGAGTTCCGCTGGTTGACGGCCACCGCAACGAGCATTGCCACGATGATGAGCACGCTCAGCGAGGCGCCTAGCGGCCAGTTGCGCGCCGCCTGGAACTGGCGCGCCACGTACGAGCCGATGAGCAGCGTCTTGGCCCCGCCCAGGATCTCCGGCACCACGTATGAGCCGAAGCTGGGCACGAACACCAGCACACAGCCCGCCACGATGCCCGACCGGGTGAGGGGCACCGTCACCCTCCAGAAGGCCTTCGCTCCGCTGGCGTACAGGTCACGGGCGGCCTCCACCAGGCGCCAGTCCATTCGTTCGAGCGCCACATACAGCGGCAGCACCATGAAGGTCAGAAAGCCGTACACCATGCCCAGCACCACGGCCGTGGGCGTGAACAGGATGCGGAACGTGCCGAAGCCCATGGCTTCGCTGAGTGCAGAGGCGGGGCCGTTCGAGCCGAGCAGGAAGCGAATTGCGAAGACCCGCACGAGCCCGTTGGTCCAGAACGGGATCATCACCAGCACGAGCAGTCGGGCCCGCAGCCGGGGCGGACGGGTGGCGAGGTAGTAGGCGAAGGGGTACGCCACGATCAGGCACAGCACGGTGGTGAGGAAGGCCAGCCACGCCGAGCGGGCGATGATGCCCAGGATCACGTCGTCGGCGATGCGCTCGTAGGAGTCGAGGTTCCACCCGCTGAGCGAGGTGCGGCCCGTCGACGTGCGGGTCGCGAACGAGTACACGGTGATGAGCCCCAGGGGGACCATGAAGAAGATGAGCAGGTACAGCGCACCGGGCGTGGCGATGAGCGTGCCGGTGCGCCGGGCTCTGCGCTGCGTGTCGAGCTCGGCAGGTGTCTGTGGGGCGGCGGCCGGTGCTGGCTCGTCGGGTCGGGCAGCGGTCTGCTGCGCCGCCTCAGGCTTGACGCGACGCAGCCACGGCATCAGTCCGCGACCACCGTCGTCGTCGCAGGCAACCAGCTGGCCGAGACAGGTTCGCCGACTGCCAGAGCGGCGGAACCGGTCTCGGCGCGCACGGTGATGGTGGTCGCGCCGTCGCCTGACCCGCCGATCGACACCGTGTACACGAATGCGTGGCCGAGGTAGGTGGCGTCACCGATCACCCCGTCGAGGCACGGCGCCCCCTGGGGTGTCTCGCCTCGGCCGTGAAGCCGCACCTGTTCGGGCCGCACGCTGAGGGCCGCCGGAGTTCCTGCGGCCAGATCGGTTTCGGCTGCGACGACCGCTCCGGCATGGAGGCGCAGCGTCGTGCTGCTCTCCACGACGCCTTCGAGCAGGTTCGTCCGCCCTATGAAGTCGGCCACGAAGCGGTTGGCGGGGTGCTCGTACACCTGCGCCGGAGTCCCGACCTGCAGGAGGCGTCCCTCGGACATGACGCCTACCCGGTCGCTCATGGCCAAGGCTTCTTCCTGGTCGTGCGTCACGAAGATGAAGGTGATGCCGACCTCGCGCTGGAGCGCCTTGAGCTCGGTTTGCATCTCCTGGCGCAGCTTCAGGTCGAGTGCACCCAGCGGCTCGTCCAGCAGCAGCACCTTGGGATGGTTCACGAGCGCTCGGGCCAGGGCGACACGCTGCTGCTGGCCACCTGAGAGCTGCGAGGGCCTGCGCTGCTCCATGCCTTCCAGGCGCACCAGCGCTGTCGCCTCGGCAACCTGCCGGTCGGCCTCAGCGCCCCGGATGCCGCGCATCTGCAGGCCGAATGCGATGTTCTGGGCGACCGTCATGTGGGGGAACAGCGCATAGGCTTGGAAGACGGTGTTGACCGGCCGGCGGTCGGGCGGCCACGAGGCGACTTCCTCGCCGAAGATCGCCAGCCTTCCCTCGCTCGGGATGTCCAAGCCGGCGATCATGCGCAGCGTTGTGGTCTTCCCGCAGCCGGATGGCCCCAGCAGGGCGAAGAATTCGCCGTCGCCTATCTCCAAATCGACTTCGTCGACGGCGACCACGTCGCCGAAGCGTTTGGAGATGCCGTGCATCTCCACGGCCGGCACGCCTGTGCGGTCCTCAGCGCCCGGCCCGTGCGCCACTCCGCCATCGCGTTCGGCTGTCGGCCCGGCCACCGCGCCGTCGCCGTTCATGTGAGCCCGAGGGGGCTGGCCGGCGCGCCAGCCCGCACGGCCTGCGTGCAGATGAAGTCGTGGGCGAGGGTGGCGGCCGCCAACGCCGTGATCTCAGAGACGTCGTAGGCCGACGCAACCTCCACCACGTCCATGCCGACGATGTCGAAGGGCGCGAGGCCGCGCACGATCTCCAGTGCTTGTGCCGTGGTCAGCCCGCCTGCAACCGGGGTGCCCGTGCCGGGTGCGAAGGCAGGGTCGAGGCAGTCGATGTCGAAAGTCACGTACGCCCGCCGGTCCGCGACCTGCTCACGCACGACCTCGAGCACTGCCGCGGGCCCGTTGCGATGCACCCATGGCGCGCCCAGCACCGTGAATCCGTAGTCGTCGTCGTTGTGGGTGCGGATGCCGATCTGGACAGACGCTGACGGATCGATGATCCCCTCCTGCAGCGCTCGCAGGAACATCGAGCCGTGGTCCAGGCGACCCTCGTCGTCGGGCCAGGTGTCGGGGTGTGCGTCGAAGTGGATGAGCGCCAGCGGGCCGTGCTTGGCCGCGTGAGCACGCAGGATCGGGTAGGTGACGAAGTGGTCGCCGCCGAAGGTCACCATCTGGGCATCGTGGGCGAGGATCTCGGCGCAGTGAGCTTCGATTCGCTCGACAGCGTCGGTGGGATGGCCGTAGTCGATGAAGCAGTCGCCGTAGTCGACCACGGCGAGGTAGGCGAACGGGTCGAAGCCGAAGGGGTAGGCGTCGAGCTCGGCAAGACCCGTCGACGCCGCCCGGATGGCGCGTGGGCCGAGACGTGCGCCGGGCCGGTTCGACGTCGCCATGTCGAACGGGATGCCCGACACGACGATGTCGGCATCGGCGATGTCGCGGGTGTAGCGGCGCCGCAGGAACGACAGCGCGCCGCCGTAGGTCATCTCGGGCTTGCGACCGTGCAGGTCCTCCGAGCGGAATGCCTGGTCACCGAGGGTTTCGGCATCGGAGCCGGCGATCAGGCCCCCGCCGCCCGCCGCGGATTCGGCGCTGTCACTCACGAGCGGTCTTCCGAGGGGCCGCGCAGCTCGGGGTTACGCCACACGATCAGCGCCGCCCAGCTGTCCGTGGCCGGATCGGCGATGTAGTTCGGCAGGCCGCACACTGCCTCGAACCCGTTCTCGATCTGAAAGCTCAGCGTCCGGTCGTAAAGCCGGCCTTCGCGGACTTCGGCGATGTACTCATCAGCCGTCATGTCGTCTTTGTGCTCGGCGTATCCCGGAATGACACCGCCCGCCACGATCCCGTCCAGCCCCAGGTCGATGCAGACCTGCTTGCGCAGCACGTAGAGCTCGGCACCGATGCCGCGGCGGCGGTGGGAGAGCCGGGTGGCAATGCTGGTGCCGTAGTACCAGCGGCCGTCAGAGACATGGCCGCTGCCGCTGTGGTCTTCGGGGACGAGGTCGGCGATGGTGTGAATCGGGTTCGCCATGTCGAAATCGCAGCGAATGCCGACCCCCATGGCCACCAGCTCGTCGCCGTCGAATCCTGCGAAACAGCCCTCAGGGAAGTCGTGCGCCAGTTGTTCGAAGCCTTGGGCGTCATAGAGATCATTGCGATCGGCCGTGGGGTGGGAGGCCAGCTCCAGCGCCTCCAGTTCCCGAGCCCACTCCGGGAGAATGCGGGCGTATCGCAGGCCCGAGCGCTCGCCGACTGACACGGCGTCGATCTCACGCATTGCAGACCCCCCGGACGGGCGCATGCGGCGCCCAGCTGCCGCGCGAGACATTACTGCTGGGCCGCGGAGCGGCCGGTCGCAGCCACATCTGCCACAGCATGGCTGGTGCGCCCATCGGCGGCCAGGCGCACCACTAGCGTCCGCGACATGGCTGCCGCCGTCGACTCCGATCCATGGTCGCTGGAGACGGCATCAACGACGCCGCTGTGGATCGACCGGCTGGAACCGCCCATCGCGCCGCGGCCCGCAGTCGAGGGCGACCTCGACGTCGATGTCGCCATCGTCGGCGGCGGGTTCAGCGGCCTGTGGACCGCGTACTACCTGCGCCGGCTCGAGCCGTCGCTGCGTGTGGCCGTGCTGGAGCGCCACTACTGCGGTTTCGGAGCCTCGGGACGCAACGGTGGCTGGGCAGTAGGGGAGCTGGCGGGTTCCTTCGATGACTACGCGCGGCGCGCCAGTCCGACCGAGTCGCTCCGTTTGGTGCGAGCCGTCTTCGACGCGGTGGACGAGATCGGGCGCGTCACCCAAGCCGAGGGGATCGATTGCGATTACGCCCGGGGCGGCACGATCCGGGTGGCGCGTACCGCTCCGCAGGCCGAACGGCAGGCTGCCGAGATCGCCGAAGCTCGCGAGATCGGGCTGACCGAGGACGAGCTGCGCCTGCTCGACGCGGAGGAGGCCCGCGATCAGCTCAACGCCACTGAGGTACGCAGCGGCTTGCTGCTGGGGCCATCCGCAGTGGTTGATCCGGCGAAGCTCGTGACGGGACTCGCCTGCGCGGTCGAAGCCTCCGGTGTGGAGGTCTACGAGCAGACTCGTGCCACGGCCATCGAGGGCGGCGCCGTGCAGATCGGCGCAGCGGGTGCTCGCGGCTCGCCGATGAGCCGCGGCCGTTGCGAGGTCCGGGCACCTGTGATCGTGCGTGCCACTGAGGCCTATACCCGGGATCTGCGCGGGCTGCGGCGGGACATCCTGCCGGTGTACTCGCGCATGATTGCCACCGAACCGCTGCCCGATGCAGCATTCGACGAGATCGGCCTGGCCAATCGTCCGAGCTTCGCCGACGACCGCCGCATGGTCACCTACGGCCAGCGCACCGCCGACAACCGGATCGCGTTCGGCGCAACGGGAATGCCCTACAGCTTCGGTTCGCGCATCGTGCCGTCAACCGAATCCCACATGGGGATGCATCGCCGAATCTGGCGTGTGCTCACCGACATGCTCCCTCAGGTCGCCGATGCCCGCATCACTCACCGCTGGGGTGGCGTGCTCGGCATCCCGCGCAACTGGCTGCCCGGTGTCCGCTTCGACCCGCGGACGGGCGAGGGCGTGCTGGGCGGCTACGTGGGGGAGGGCGTTGCGGCGTCCAACCTGGCGGGGCACACGATGGCCGAGCTGATCTGCGAGCGAGCTACTGAGCGCACGAGCTTGCCGTGGGTGGGCGTCAGCTCCCGGCAGTGGGAGCCCGAGCCGCTGCGCTGGCTGGGGGTGCGTGCCAGCCGCGCGCTGCTCGGCGTGGCCGACCACCGAGAGCTGCGGACGAATCGTCGCGAGCGGGTGGCCTCAGGGATCGCGAAGCTCCTGCGCGGCGGCCACTAGCACTGGGCGGCCCGGATCGGGCGAAGTGTCAGTCGCAGTCGAGGCGGTAGGCACCCTGGTGGGGGACCAGGATGCCTGCAGTGGGCCCCCCGAAGTGGGTGCCGATCACCAGGGTCTCGCCGTCGGCCCAGTCGCCGAATGCCTCGTGGCGGGTGCGGCGAGCCTCGTCGGGGTCGGTGTCGAACATCGAGCTGAGGTCGGGGTCGGCGAGCTGCATCGGGGTGTGCGCCATGTCGCCGGTGATGATCGCCCGCTTGCCGCCGTCCTGGATCACGACGGACAGGTGGCCTGGTGTGTGGCCCGGTGTCGACTGGAACGAGACCTCCGAGCAGATGCTGTCGACTGCCTCGACCATGTTGGCTCGGTCCGCGGCGGCGATGGGCGCAACGGAGTCCTCGAACACCGCGTCGCCGAACAGGTCCTCGTGGTTGGCCCAGTAGTCGTATTCGGGTGCGCAGAACAGATAGTCCGCATTGGGGAACGTCGGCACCCATTCGCCGTCGGCGCTCAAGCAGGTGTTCCAGCCCACGTGGTCGACGTGCAGGTGGGTGCACACCACATGGGTGATGGACTCGGGCGGGAAGCCTGCTGCGGTCATGTCGTCGAGGAACGGGCCCTGCTGCTCATGCCAGAGGGGGTTGGAACGCTGCTTGTCGTTGCCGACGCAGGTGTCCACCGCAATGCGGTGCTCTCCGGCGGAGACCACGCAGGTGTGGATGCGCTGCAGCAGGTAGCCGTCGTCGCTGACGAAATGCGGGCGCAGCCACGGAGCGGCCTCTGCGCGGGCCAGCACCCCGCCCTTGCTGACCCCGTCATAGAGGAACCGTGGCGACGTGGGCGTAGCGGTTTCCGAGACTGACGTGATGGTGACGTCGCCGATCTGCCAGCGCTGCGGCTCGGGGCGCTCGTCGGGCGTGGCTGCCGGCGGGCTCACGGCTGGCGCCCGACGTATGCCAGGTAGCGCTGAGCTGCGGTTGCGCCGTCGGGCGCAGGCACCTCGTCAGAGATGAGCTTCCACTTGCGAGGTATGTCGCCGAGCGACTTGACGCGGGCGAGGCTGCTCTCGCACAGATCCTCGGGCAGCTCCACCGCGACGCCTGCGGACTGGCCGAGATCCCATGCATGGGTCAGCGGGTCCCACTGCACCATGCCCACAAGATCCTCGAAGCTCATGGGACCGAACCAGTACTGGCCCTCAGCGGACAGGTCGGCACCGTTGAGCGCGGCGGTGAGCCCGTCTCGGGTTTCTGCCCAGCGGGCCGCAGGATCGTCGGTCTCGTCGGCCATCTGCGGCAGGTTCACCTCGCCGGTGCGGGCAATGTCGGCCAGTGCGTCGAGCACACCGCACTGGTGGCGAACCAGCTCTGTGGCGTCCCATGCATCGCACGGCGTGGAGTTGCCCCACGCATCGGCGGGCACCTCGGCCACCACCGCGTCGAACAAGGCGACGGCCCTGTGGAAGTTGTCAATGGTCTCGCTCATCGGCACTGGCCTCTCGCTCTTGTCGCCGCGTCGCGACGAACCGCGGCGGACGCCGATGGTAGGCCGAGTCGCGCCGGCGAGGCGGGGTCAGTCGGCGTCGACGAGGTTGACCCGCAGGCCGGCGAGCGCTACCTGGCTGTCGTTGACGTAGCAGTCCCGGGTGCGGGCCGCTGTCAGCACCCCGTCACGATCCGCGGTCGTGACATCGATGCCGCCCAGGCCCTCGCCGCGCCCGTCGGCCTCGGGCACGAAGCGCAGCGTGGCGTTGTCGAGCTGGATCGTGGGGTGGCCGTCGGCGTCGGTGCCCAGATCGATCTGCGCGATCTGGCTCCAGCGCTCGGCCAGCCGCTGCGGATCGGGGCTCTGCAACTCGGCCGCGGCGATGCTGCTCACCCTGTCGGTGCACACATAGGGCTCCCAGTTGGAGCCCGCAGGCGTCCAGGAGCCCCCGACTTCGTTGCCGGTTGGTCCGGTCATCTGGTCCATCTCGAAGAACGCGCCGCCGGTGTCGGCCGGGTGCAGCTGCATGCCGACGTGGCCCTCTTCGGGGAAGTTCATCTCGAATGCGATCCGGATGCCCAGCTCGTCGACGTGGGCGCGGCGTGCAGCAACGTCGCTGACCTGGGTGATGACCATGTAGCCGGTGTCCCCGCCGCGCCGCTGCTGGTACCGGCCGGCGGCAGTGTCTTGCTGGATTGGCGTGACGCATTCGAGGAACTGAGTGCCCACGGGCCACAGCACGTTCTTGAGGCCGAAGATGCCGACACCCGGATCGGTGAAGCACGGCTCGACGCCGAGGACGCACTGAATGTCCGCCGAGGTCTGGGCCAGGTCGGCAGTAGTCACAGCGATTTGACGAAGGCGAATCCACATGCGCGTCACCCTACGACGCCCCGCCGCAGCGTGTTCGCCGCCATGACTCGGGGCTACGTCTCAGACGCCTTCCGTGGACGTCTGCCTTCGGAGCGGACAGCCCGCGACGGGTCCGCCTGATCGGCCTCAATCTGTGACACCAACTCGGGGTTCCTCAACAGCGCAGCCTCGTGTGCCGAGATCACAACAGCACGCGGGCCCTCATTGGTCCCGTCATCCACGCACGAGGGATTGCCATGGCTCCTGGCGTGGAGAAATCTGCACACCGTGCACTGGGCCGACTGTCGTGTCGCACCCTCGCAGTAGCTTCGCCGTCATGGACAAAGAGCAGTACTGGGCGCAGCGTCTTGAAGAGTTCCTCGACTACGTGAGGAGCACCACGAGCGCAACGGACCCGACCAATGCTGTTGCGAATCTCCGAACCGTCGTGAGCCGCTGGATCGGTCACGCGCTCGAGCGGCAGGCACATCCTGGTGAACGAAACGAGGAACTCCTGAGCGAGTGGGTCACGAACGTGCTGGTTCTAGACGTCAGACCTCAGGGGGATTATCGCTCTCGTGTCGGGCGGTGGTGGAATTGGATTCAAAACCAGCCGATATCAGTAGAGGCTGATGTCGTGGGTCAAGACCCGTCGGAGCGGCTCGCACGACTTGTCGCCGAGTTCCGCAGACACGGCAACGACTCGGCGATCGCCGTAGCAGATGGCGTAGCCACAGAAGGCGGGAGTGTCGGCGGCTACTCCTTGGCTGACCAGGACGTACATCTGCGAGCACGCGAGCGCTTCGAAGAGATATTGCGTCGGCTGCCGACGATGCCGCATCCTGAGCGGCAGCAGCTCAAGGAGGTCTGGCGTCCGAAGGGGCAAGGCAGCTACGGCGGCGTTGGCCAGATCGTTCAGCTCGGCTCGTTCATTGACCGAGCGAGCGAGGCGGAGTGGGAGAGACTAAGCGGGCAGCTGGTTGCGCTTTGCTTCGGAGAGGATGACCTTGCCGACCGGTTGCAAACAGCCTTCGACGAAATCTATGGCCTGGGGTGGGCCAGCGCGACCCGCGTAGTAGCTGTCATTGATCCACAACGAGTAATCCCCAACTACTCGTTGGATCACGCAGGGCGCTGGGCGGGCAAGCTCGTCTGTTTGCAACTGCTCATAGACGAGGGGCTGCTTGATTCCGAAACGCGGCACCGTGCAGAGACCGTGCTGCGGGAGCACCCGCGCAGCAAGCCGTCGGGCCGGGCGGTCGTCGAGTCGAACGATCTGCTGCTGGAGATCCTCCGTCCGCACTTCACCGACGGCGATTCTGTGGACACCTGGGGCATGCGGACGTTTCTGTACTGGCTCAGCGAGCGCGTCATGGAGCGCCAGGAAATGGACGGCCGTGTCGGGGGTAGTGACGGCAAGAAACTCGACTTGTCCACGCTTGTGGCTGAGTTCCGGGCCACCGGCTACCCCAGCGATGACGATCACCAGCATGAGTTAGCGCGAGTCGGGTTTGAGCAGATTCTGAGGTCATTGCCAGAGATCGCTCATGAAGATCGCGAGGCGGTCAAGGCAGTATGGAATCCTGCCGAGTTCGACTACGGCAGCGTGGGGTACGCAGGCGCGGGCGCCAATAAGCTCGTCAACAAAGCGTCGGCGCGGGACTGGATGCAGATTCGCGATGAGTTGGCCGAGGTGTGTTTCGGCAGCGATGGCGAGGTGACACGACTTGATCGAGCCGCCGCGTCTGGAGTCCTGAGCGGCGTGCGGTACGTGGCCGGGACGCGCTTGCTCGCAATCTGTCAGCCGCACAACATCATCCCGATCTACCTGTTGCGTATGAGCCGCAAGTACCCAGGAGCGATCGACATGATCGATCTCCTCAACCAATTGGATCTCATAAGCGAAAACGGTCGGCAGAGCGCTAGAGAGCTGGGCTCACTCTCAGATTCGGATCTGAACTCGGGGACGGTGGTGATGCAGGCCAACGACCTGCTACTGGAGACGCTCCGGCCACATTTCTCTGACGACGGCGAAGTCGACACGTGGGGCATGTCAAAGTTTCTCTACTGGCTGATGGATCAGCACGGTAAAGACGACGGTGTGTCGGACATCGAGGATGAAGGCGAGGGCCAAGAGGCTGGCTCGGCAGACGAACGACTCTCCATCGCCCTGCGGGAGGCACAGAAGGATCTGCACTGCGGAGTGGATTTCCTCAACAATGTCGTGGATCTCTTGGAGGACAAGGGACAGGTGATCCTGTACGGGCCACCTGGTACCGGCAAGACCCACTTTGCTCAACGGCTCTCTCTAGCGCTCGTCGGTGCCAGCCAACGCGAGGCTCCCGCAGGCGAGGGCGAAGATGCCGCTGAGTCCGACGCCTTCTCGTTGGTGCAGTTCCATCCGGCGTATTCGTATGAGGACTTCTTCGAGGGGTACCGACCTCAAGTCGATGGCCAGGGGCAGATGACCTACCGGCTCACGCCCGGACCGTTGCTGACGATCGCGAAGAAGGCGCGAGCCAACCCAAGTCAGCGTCACGTGATGGTCATCGATGAGATCAACCGGGCGAACCTGCCTCGGGTGCTGGGCGAGTTGCTGTTCCTCTTGGAGTACCGAGACAAAGGCATTCACACGCAGTACCGCCCTGAGCAGAAGTTCAAGTTGCCCGAAAATCTGTGGTTCATCGGGACGATGAACACGGCCGATCGGTCAATTGCGCTCATTGACGCCGCAATGCGTCGGCGGTTTCACTTCGTGCCGTTCTTCCCTAACCGCTCGCCCGTTCAGGGTCTGCTGCGTCGGTGGACGCAGAAGAATGCGCGAGGCCAAGGGCACGTCGCCCACCTGCTCGATGAGGTCAACAAGGAGCTCGTAGAAGCACTGAGCGGCGACCATCTGCTGATCGGGCCGAGCCACTTCATGAAGACAGGACTGACAGACGAGGCAGTGGAACGAATCTGGCGGTACAACATCGAGCCGCTGATCGAGGACCAATTCTTCGGTCAGCAGGACGTGATCAACAGGTTCCGGTTTGATCAGGTCTGGGAACGTCACGGACCCAAAGCGGCCGCACGGGAATCAGAATCGGGAACGCCGGACGTAGCCGTCGACGACATTGAGCATGTGGCCACCCCCGCTGAGGATTCCGCAGGTCACGGCGGCGAGTGAATGTCATTCGTAGATGCGGCGGCTGAGGCTGACCTCACCGAGTTCGATGGTGTCCCTGGCGAGGGCCAGCGGCTCGTGCTCCGTGAGTGGACGCCCTGTCCGATAGACCTGACGCTCGACCAGGCGGAGGCGTTGCGTGATGTCGGCAGCGGAGGACAGAGCTGGCTGCGTGTAGAGCGAGCACGCAGCCGCGCCAAGGGCGACAACCAGAGCTACAAGGTGACGCCCCGGCACTTCGTTGGGTCATTCTCAGCCGCCGGGTTCACGGTCATCGTGCGGCCGAAGATCAAGCCCGAGAACCTGTTCTTGCTGCTGGAAGTGGGGTTGTCGCCTGAGGCGTGGCAGGCCGAGGCCATCGATTACGCCGAGAGCAATGAGCTGCTGCCGACGCTGGTGTCGTTCTTTGCGCGCACCGCCGAGACCACGCTGGCGCGTGGGTTGTTCCACCACTACCGGCACGAAGAGGACGACCTGCTCGCGCTTCGAGGTCGTAGCGACTTCGTGCGGCAGTTCCGTCGGGGCGGGGTGCTGGTACCGATGGCGTGTTCGTGGGACGACTTCACCGCGGACGTCGACGAAAACCGCTGCCTTACCGCGGCGATCCGGCTGGCGCTACGCGTGCCCGACGTGCCACCCGACGATCGGCGGCGGCTCAGGAGGCTGCTAGCGGCGCTGGACGGCGTGGCTGAGCCCACAGCGTTGGTGGCGTTGGGATGCATCGACCGTCTCGACCGCTCGGGCTACACCCGACTCAACGAGCACTACCGCCCTGCACTCCGGTTGGCTCGGCTGATCTTGGCCAACTACACCTTGCAGGACCAGCACGGCGATACGGCTGCGTCAGCGTTCATGGTGGACATGAACCAGCTCTTCGAAGATTTCGTGACTGCCCGACTTCAGCGAGCGCTGCGCAGTCGTCTGCATGTTCGAGCACAGACGCAGCCGTACCTCGATGACAAGCGTCGCGTCCGGATCCAACCCGATCTCGCGTTTGAGCATCAGGGCAGAAACGTGGGCTGCGCCGATCTCAAGTACAAACTCGCCGACAGCGACACGGATGCCGTCGGGCCGCTCGCGCGGCACGGCGACTACTACCAGCTGCTGGCCTACACCACAGCACTCAACCTGAGCGAAGGCACGCTTATCTACTGCGCCGATGTCAATCGCAATGAGATCGGTGACCCCGACGGCTCCGCTGGCCTGGACCGGATGACTGATGCTGCAGGCGAAGACTCGGGCCACGATGGCGCAGTTGCCACCTTGGCCAAGTCAACGATCACCGTTCAGCATGTGGGAACGAAACTCCACGCCGTCGCCATTGACCTTTCGGGCACCCCAAGCGACATCGAAACTCAGATCACCGCCCTTGCCGATCACCTGAAGAGATCGACGGAAGGCACAGCCGCCTCTGAGCCTGCGTCGGGATAAGCCGCTCGCCCGATCGGTCGTGCGCGCCAGCGGCCGAGGTACCGGAACCGCAGCTCAGCAGGCGGGCGTCAATCCCGTGATGCCCTGAGTCAGACCCAGGCCTGAACCAAAGCCCCGGAATCTTTGATGTCACACCCCATTCGTACGGTTGTTCTATGGCAAGCGATAGCGAACCGGCTTCCGGCAGCGCTCAGGCCACGAACGCCGTTCCGGCCGACGGCGCGACCGGCGTATTTGCGTCGGGCGGGGTGCGTGTGGATGCGGCTGACGTGTCGGTGCTGTGTGGGGCGGGGTTGCGGGCTCGGTTGGGTGAGATAGCGCGGGCGGAATCGCGGCTGGCTGCGATGAAGGCCGACACTCTGGGTGAGATAGCGCGTCGCAGCGGCGACGGCGCGGCTGCGCATGCAGCGACCAACGAGATGTCAGTGTCGGGCCGGAAGGCTCGCAGCGATGTGCGCGACGCGGTGCGACTCGGCGATCTGGATGCGACCCGGGATGGGCTCGCTGCGGGTTCGGTGCCGGTGGGTCACGCGCAGATAATCGCTCGCGCTGCCGGCGACGCTCCGGTTGACGAGCGGTATCTGGCCCAACGGGCGGCCCATGAGGGCTATGACGAGTTCCGCCGCACTGTGGCGCGCCATGTGGCCGACGTCAGCGAGGACGACGGCGTGTCGGTGCTGGAACGGCAGCGCCAGGCGCGCTCGGGCACCATCGTGACCAGAGGCAGCGACGGCATGATGGTGCTGCATCTGGAGGTTGACCCGGTCACCGGTGCCCGGCTCGGCAGCGCGGTCGCTGCTGTGGAGCGGCGCCTGTTCAGCGACGAAGGCCCCGATGCGCGGCGCACGCCGCTACAGCGTGCAGCGGACGCGATCTGCCAACTCATCCTCGAACCCGACGCGAAGCGTCCTGCGGGGACGTCGCTGATCGTGGTGGCTGACTACGACCTGGTCAACCACCAGCTCACCAACGGACGTCTCGCTGATGGCACTCCGGTACCCATTGGTGAGATCGCACGCATCGCCGTCGATGCCGAGGTGCTGCCGACGATCTTCGAAGCCGCCACTGGCGATTTGCGTATGGGACGCAGCCGCCGCACCGCCACCGAGCTCCAACGAGCCGCGCTCGCCCTGCGCGACAAGGGCTGCGTGGGCTGCGGCATGTCGCCCGAACGTTGCCAGCACCACCACATCGACCACTGGCAATACGGCGGGCCCACCGACTATGAGAACCTCCTCACTGTCTGCCCCAACTGCCACAACGACAAAATCCACCAACACGGCTTCACTGCCCAATGGCACCCCGGCCACACCACCAGACACGGCCAACCGGCCAACCCCGGCTACTACGAGCTACAGCCGCCTGGCACTCCGGCTGACAACACCAGCTGCCAACGCACTGACGGCCAAACCGGCCCGCGAGCGCCCCCACGCTGAGGGTCGCGGGGCAACCCGCAGCCGGGTGCCTGCTTGCCATCGCCTGGACGCCGCGGCTACTCGGGGCAGGCGAACCCCCCGCCGCGATCAACCTGCCCGGCAGTTCGCCGAATCCGGCACCGGGAGGCCGACACATGGAGGCCAGCACATGGGGATCTGCACATAGAGACCAGCACGTGGAGGTCGGCGCGAGGGTGCAGGCCTTCGGCGGACGCTTCGCAGCTACGGCGGCTGAGTCAGCTAGCTGAGGAGCGCAGGGGTGGGCGGTGGCGGTCCAGCAGGCTGTTGAGCTCGGCGCCGGCGAGCAGTCCCATCGCCAGCAGGTACAACCACAGCAGCAAGCTGATGGCGCCACCCAGCAAGCCGAAGACCGCGTTGACGCCGCCCGAAGCCAGGCTGAGGTATGCGCCGAAGCCACCCGACACGGCGAGCCACCACGCGGTCGCCAGCAGTGCGCCGGGCACTTCTCGCCGCCACCGCAGCTTGTGGAGCGGTGCGACCCGGTACACGGTGGCCGCCCAGGCGACCACCGTGATGACGACGACGGGCCAGCGCAGCCAGTCCCATGCCGTGCTGAATGAGCTTCCCGCACCCAGGCGATCCGCCAGCTCAGAACCGCCACCGAACAGCGGCCCGACGACCACCATGGCGGCCACCGCCACGGCGACCGTCAGGGTGAAGAACGTCAGGGCGAACCCGACCAGTCGAGTTGACAGCCAACCGCGCGTGCCCTGGTGCCCGCGGCAGACGTTCAGCGCGCGCACGACGGCGATGAAGCCTCTCGACGCGGCATAGGCGGCGACGGCGATGCCGACAGTGACCACGCGAGCGTCGGAGCGGTCGAACAGATCTGCGACCGTGGCGTCAAGTGTGTTCTGGTCACCGAACGTGTTGCTGATCTGCTCGAGCAGCCAGTCCTCGGTGCCGGATGCCGCGCTCTGGCCGATCAGCACGTCGAGCGAGCCCAGCAGCGCAGCGAACACGATGATGGCAGGGAACAACCCAAGGAGTGCGAAGAAGGCGATCTCGGCTGACAGGCCGGCGATTCGCTTGGTCGCCCAGTCCCGCCGGACCTCGTCGGCAATCTTCAGTGCGTTGCGTGTCAGCGTGCGGGGCGGCGTTGTGCCTTGTGCTGGACCATCCGCAGCGGGGCGCTCGCTGTTCAGGGCAATTCAGCCTTCGCAAGCTTGGCCGCGCGGGCGACGAGCCCGTTGCGGTCGATCTTCGCCGTCGAAGCCAGCGGGATCTCGTCGACGATCCAGACGCGGCGGGGATGTGCATATGCGGGGCCGTTCGCGAGCGCGTACTGCTTGACCTCGTCGGCCGTGAGCGTGTGGCCGGGCTCGGCACGCACGAAGGCAGCCGGCAGCTGGCCTTTCAGCTCGTCGGGCACCGGGACCACCACGGCCTGATGCACTCCAGGGTGCTTTTCGAGCATCTGCTCGACGGCGTCGGGGTAGATGTTCTCGCCGGCGCACACGAACATGTCGTCCACGCGGCCCACGAAGTAGTACCAGCCGTCTTCGTCACGGGTCATGAGATCGCCCGTGTGGTACCAGCCGTCGGTGAGGCGCTCGGCAGTGACGTCGGGCAGGTTGTGGTAGCCGGTCATGACGCCGGGCGAGCGCACCCACAGCTCGCCGGCATCGGAATCCTCGCCGGTGTCGGGGTCGACCAGCCGCAGCTCCACCTTCGGGTGCTGATGACCCACTGAGATCTTGGGCCTCGGCTTGCCCTCGGGGTGGGGTCCGAATTCCAGCACCGCTTCGGTGGTGCCGTAACCGTTGGAGACGACCGCCTGAGGGAGCAGTCGCTGCACATCGTCGTACAGGGCTTCGGTGAGCGGTGCCGAGCCGATGAAGGCACGCTGCACCGAGGACAGATCGGGAATCTCATGGCCTGCTGCGACGCGGGAAGCGATCTCGGCGGTGACGAGCGCAAACATCGTCGGCACGCCCGAGCACATCGTCACACGGTGCTCGGTGATGGCCTCGATGTAGCCCGAAGCGGTGAATCCCCCGAGGAGCACCACGGTGCCCCCGTTTGCGAACGCCAGCTTGGACGACATCGAGGCGTTCTTGTGGTACAGCGGGGCCGAGACCAGCATCACCTCGCCAGGCATTGCCGCGCCGTATTCAAGGACGGTAAAGGTGACGTTGCGGTGGGTCAGCAGCACGCCCTTGGGCCGCCCTGTCGAACCCGAGGTGTAGATCTGCACCGCGATGTCGTTGTCGTCAACGGCGGCTGCTTCGCTCAGCGGCTCATGAGCCACCAAGTCGTCCCATTCGGCGGTGCCGATGACGATGTGCGGCATGTCCGGCGGCACCAGCGGCGCGTACTCAGCATCGGAGATAACGAGCTGCACGTGGGCGTCCTCGAGGATGTACGCCTGCGTCTCGGCGGGAAGCCGGGTGTTGAGCGGCACGAACACCAGCCCCGCCGCAGGTGCTCCGAACATCACGTCGTAGTACTGGCCGCAGTTCGCAGCGAGCAAGCCGATGCGGGTGAACGGTGCCAGGCCGCGGGCGGCGAGACCTGCCCCGCAGCGCAGCGCCCGTTCGCGCAGGGCAGATGCGGTGACCTGCTCGGGCGGCGTGGCTGAGCGATCGACAAGCACGACGACGTCGTCGCGAGGGAATCGCTCGAGCAGCTCAGCGACGTTCATCGCCGTTGCAGGCTACGACGATGGGCCATCGGCTGTTTGCCGTGTGCCCGGGGCAGGCTCCACCTCGACGAGGGTGTCGTGAAATGCGGCCGAACCGACATCGGAGTCATGGCCGCCGACTGCCGCATTGGTGAGCACGTTGACGGTGCGCCCGTCGGCGCTGCCCGCCCACCAGCCGAAGGGCATCGTCACCAGACCGGGCTGGAGGCGATCCGATACAGCGGCCGTGACGAACAGTGCGCCGCGGTGGTTGAACACACGCACCCGTTCGCCGTCGGCGATGCCGCGTGCCGCTGCGTCGGCGGCACCGATCTCGAGCTGCGGTCGAGGCGGATCGGGCAGGTGGTGCTCGAACCCGCCGTAGTGGCTGTTGAGGAATCGCTGGTGCTGCTTGAGCGACATGAGCGCGAGCGGGTAGCGCTCTGCGAGTTCGGCACTGCCGTCGGCGGACTCAGTAGCGGGCCGGTACTGCAGAGCTCCGAGCCGCATCGGGCCAAGCTGACGTCTGCGGGCGATCCCGAGCCCACCACCATCCGAGGACGGCGGAAGGGGAACCTCCCGCTCTTCGAGCGCCGACCAGCCCGGAGGCACTGCCAGCCGTGCCCAGCCGTCGCGCTGGAGCCGTTCGTAGGTGATGCCGTCGAGCCAGGGGTGACCGCTCGCCAGCAAGTCCCGCGCTATCTGCTCATCGCTGTCGGCAAGTCCGGATGCGTCGAGCGACAGTGCGCTGGCCAGCCGGCGGAAGATCTCGGTGTTCGGCATGCACTCGCCGAGCGGCTCGATCGCCGGCAGGTTCAGCGACACGTAGAGGTGGCCCCACGCGTTCATCAGGTCGAGATGCTCGATCTGGGTGGTGGTAGGCAGCACGATGTCGGCATAGCGAGCCGTGTCGGTCATGAACTGCTCGATCACCACCGTGAACAGGTCGTCGCGTTCAAGACCGGCGACCACCCGGTTCTGGTCCGGCGTGATGGCAGCAGGGTTGCAGCCGTAGTTCATCAGCACCGTGACCGGCGGCTCCAGGTCGGGGTCGGTGAGCACCTCGCCGAGGACCGACATGTTGACGACACGCTGCGGCCCCGGCGGTGGCACGATGTCCGCGAACGCCGTGTCGAAATAGACCTGCGTGGAGCGCATGTACCCCGAGCCCGACACGGCGGCCAGGGCTGCAACGGCTCGGTGGATGTCCTGGCCGCGCTCGCGGTGTTCCATACCGATGAGCGCACGCAACACCGCGGGTTGGTGATGTGCGATGCGATGGGCCAGCGAGATGATGTCGGCGCTCTCGATACCGGTGATCGAAGCGGCACCGTCGAGGCCGAGCGCTCTCGCTTCGGCTCGCAGTTCGGGCCAGCCCGACGTTGTTGCGCTCAGACGTTCGGGGTCGATGAGGTCATCGCGGTCCAGCACTCCGATGATTCCCAGCACGAGCGCGACGTCGGTGCCGGGGCGCGGCTGGACATGCCAGTCGGACCGTCGAGCAGTCATCGTCGAGACCGGGTCGACGACGATGACGCTGGCGCCGTTGCGATGCGCCTCCTCCACATAGGGCCACAGGTGGCGGTTGGTGAGCAGTGTGTTGGTGCCCCACAGCACGATGGTGCGGGCGCTCGCAATCTCGGTGGGGTCCGCTCCGAGCGGCATGCCGAGCACGTCGGCGGCGCCATGCCAGGCGGTCACACCGCAGATGTGCCGGTTCAGCTGCGTAGCCCCGAGCGCTGCGAAGAACCGATCGGCCAGCACGCCTTTCTGCACGAGCCCCTGAGTGCCGTCGAGCGAGTACGGCAGCACCGTCTCACCGCCGCGCTGCGAGACGGCAGTGCCGATCCGCTCGGCGATCTCAGCGATCGCGGCATCCCAGCCGATTGGCTCGAACCGGCCCTCGCCCTTGGGCCCGGTTCGCCGGAGCGGCTGCAGCAGCCGGTCGGGGTGATAGACGCGGTCGAGGAAGGGATTCACCTTGGGGCAGAGCTGGCCGTCGGTGAACGGGTGTGTGGGATCGCCCCGCAGCTGCACCGCCACACCGCCACGGACCGTCACCTCCCAGGCGCAGGTGTCGGGACAGTCGTGATGGCAGGCCCCGCGCACGACGGTCGGCGCGTCGCTCATCGGCCGAAATCTCCCGGCGGCGTCTGGGGCATCACCCCTAGCATGGCGTACCGGAACCCGCTCGCCCGCATTGAATTCCGGGCAGAGCGTGAACGAGGCCATCGCCCTATGTCCCAGACGACGATCCCGGCGACGCCAGTCGCTGCGCTGCCCTTTGGCGAGCCGTCGCGCCTGTTCAGCGTTCCGTTCCTCGTCCTGAACCTCAGCGCGCTGCTCTCGGCAGTGTCGTTCTCGGCGCTCCTGCCCCTGATCTCGCGGCTGGTCACCGAGCAGACCGGTGGCGGAGACGTTGCGGTGGGGTTCGCCATCAGCGTCTTTGCGGTCACCGCCATCGCAGCTCGGCCGGCCATCGGCCGGCTCGGCGACGAGCGGGGACGCCGGTTTCTCGTGGTGTCGGGCTGTTTCCTGACCGCCCTGACCATTTTCGGCCATGTCTGGGCTGACACGTACGCAGTCATCCTGGTCATGAGGCTGCTGATCGGGGGGTTCCAGGGCGCCTTCTTCGTCGGCAGCGCAGCGATGGTGAGCGACTTGGCCCCCGAAGATCGCCGGGGCGAGGCCCTGAATTGGTTCTCGGTCTCCATCTATCTCGGCATGGCCCTCGGGCCCTGGATGGGCGAGGCCACGAAAGCCTGGGGAGACTCGTCGCTCCCGCTCGACGGTTTCGACACCGCCTTCGTTGCTGCGGGCTTGCTGATGGCCGGCGCAGCGCTCGTTGGCATCTGGCTGCCCCCCGATGTGCCGGGCTTGGCAGCCCCCGCTCCACCAGTTGCCGCTGATCGTGCGAACGGTGTGCCGCAACGCCCTCTCGGAAGCGCGCAGGCTCGCCTCGTGCAGGCGGCGCGCCCGCTGGTATTCGAGCTCGTCGGCCAGCGGGACGGCGGCAACCCGCAGCCGCTGGCTGCCAGCGAGCACGCAGAGCAGAGCGCGAAGACGACCTCGAACGCCGGCCGGATCTTCTACAGGTCGGCACTATGGCCGGGGACCATCCTCGCCATGGGCATCATCATCTTCCCGGCGTTGTACGGCTTCCTTCCCAAGCTCGCCACCGAGCGCGACCTCGGCGACATCGGCCCGGTGTTCGCGGTGTACGGGCTGCTCGTGCTGGTGCTGCGAGTCGTCGGGCGGAAACTGCCCGACACCATGGGCACCAAGCGCACGGCAACCCTTGCGCTCATCGGCGCATCAGCCGGCATGGCGGTGATGGGCACCTTCGTGACACCGCTCGGCCTCTACGCGGGTGTGGTGATCATGGCGCTCGGCGGATCTCTGCTGTACCCATCGTTGATGCTGGCGGCCGTTGACGGTGTGCCGCCCAACGAACGCGCCCGCGCCGTGAGCACCTTCACTATGTTCTTCGAGCTGTCGGCGGGGATCGGCGGGCCGATCCTCGGCGTGACTGCGTGGCTCGTCGGCGCAACAGTCGGTGCCTTCTATGCGTCGGCCACGCTGTCGGCGATAGGCATCGTGCTGCTGTGGATCTGGCAGCGCGACCCCTCGCTACCGGGGAACCAGCCGCGCTGAGACCTGCTCTGAGTCGGGTTCTCAGTCGTTCTTGCGGATCGAGACCCGGTGCTGTGAACCCGTGTCCGCGACGACGGTGATGGTGTAGCCGGCCACTCTCACCGACTCGCCGACATCCAGCAACGGGAACCTGGAGAGGTTGCCGCGCCCGTCATCGTGCGCAAGCGAGGCCGGGTGGTCTGAGAGCTGGGTGTTGACCGTATAGACGAGGACGCCTTCGGTCAGATAGCTCTGGTCGAGGACGCCGGCCGCGACGCTGTCGTAGAAGAAATCCGACGGCGTGTCGAAGCCCAGCAACCGCCGGCTCTCGACGACGATCACGCCGTGAGCGGATATCTGTACGGCTGCCATCGCGGTACCAGCGCCCGGGTCCGCTATTGGCGAGAGCTGGACGTCAGCAGCAGGGCCGCGGATGCACTCGACCTGAGTTGAGTCGAGCCAACCGAGCTGCCAGCGACTCCATGCGAGCATCTCCGGACGTTCGTCGCGAAGGCCAAGCCCCGTCACCTGAGCGCGACCGTTCAGATCCATCGACCCGAATGAGACCGTGGCCCAACTGTCCCCCTCAGGAACGGGCGGGGGAGCGTTCGGATGACCGATCGGCCACAGAATGAACCCCACGAGGTGATTCCAGCGCAAGTCGAGCAGACCGAGACTGTGCAGGATCTCGTGGGCCGCCGTGGGGCCCCAGACCGTAACGCTGGTAGACGGCTCGTAGCCGGGACGCCCCGCGCCCTCCGGTCTGTGGTTGATCCGGATGGAGCGCATGGTGTTGCCGTCGGCAGACACGTTGTCGCCTTCGTTGCCCCCGCCGCCGAAGTGGCTGCTCGGCATGATCGTCATGACGACATCGATGCCGGAGAAGTCGAACCCGTCGCGGTCAGCCAGCTCGACAGCGTGCTCGCCGATCGGCTGCCACAGGAGTTCCCCCCACTGGGAATCGCCGAGATAGTGGGTATGGGCATGCTCAGCGCGCAGCCACGTGTCGTGCCGTACGAGCTCGACGTCGAGCTGGCCGTAGCTCATCGTCTCGAGGTAGCTCTCGATGTGGTGCGTTGACGGGGAGGTCTCAGTCCATGTGCTGCGGTTCGCTACCGCGTCCGGAAAGTCGACAAACAGCAGAGCGACCCGAAGCACACCCGTCGACGACCTCGCCCAGGTGGGCAGCGGGAATCCCACGGTGTGCCGTTCTGTGCCCGAACGTGGCTTGCAGGTGGTGACGAACGTCGACGCCTGCTGTGGCGCCGCCATCAGCTGCATCCAGTTCTCCGCGGGAAGCTGGTAGCGCCACGGGTACTCGCCAGCGTTGTGAAAGATCAGCCGACGCCCGTCAGGCGACCACTGGGGTGCCCTGTTGGGAAAGAAGCGCTCGCGCAGCAGGGCATCGTCGAGAGGCAAGAGCTGTTCGCCGAGACCTACCAGGTCGACGACGACGATCCCGTTCTCTCCGAAATCGTTGCCGTGTCCCCGGAGGTTCCGATATGCAGCAAGACGCGTGCCATCGGGCGACCAGTTGGCACCACGCGGGGAGTCTGCGGCGGTCAAGTACCGGCGCTCAGTGCCGTCCGCCTCCATGACCCAGATCGAGCCGTGAGAGCCGTCGCCAGAGCCGTAGGCGATCTGGCTGCCATCGGGCGACCATGCCGGTGCCACCTCGTGGGCTCCTCCTTGGAGCAACGGGGTTTCCTGTCCGGTTTCGACGTCGACGATGACGAGGAAACGATCGAACATGCGTCGGTCGCTCGTCGTGTCGGGGATCTCGACTGAACGGGTGATGGCGAGCCGGGTGCCGTCGGGCGACCACGACGGGCCGCCAGTCGCAAAGGCATGCGGGATCGTCAGTACGGTTCCGCTGCCGTCGGTGTTGGCCACGACGACGTACCACTGCGCATCAGAGCCAACCCCGACCACCGCTGTGAATGCAACGCGAGTGCTGTCGGGCGACAAGGTCGGCCACCCCGATTTGGAGAATTCGCCCGGCAATTGCCTGGCCTCGGTTCCGTCACCGTTCGCGACCCATAGTTCGCGGTCGGTGTTGGTCCAGACCATCCGGCTGCAATCACGATTCCACGAGACGTGGAAGATGAGGTCGGTGACTTCCAGGTCGATTCGGTCCAAGTGGTCGCTCCCGCATCCCGATGGAGAGAGCCCGGCTTGCTGCCCTGTCGGCGTCGACCCGCCGAAGTACGCGCGGACGACGCTGGCCGAGACCGCCGCCTGGCCGCCGAAGACGTGGATCTGGAGGGCACCGGCGTTTGAGACCGCTGCTGTGTCGGCAGCGGTGTCCAGGTAACTCTGAGTCGCGGAGTCTGTCGTGAGCGGATCGGTCAACACCAACGACGCGCACCGGTGGGCCAACAAGGGGCCAGCACTGAATGAATCGAATGGCACACGTGCCCGTGCCAGACCGATTTCCGTGTCTGTGAAACAAGCGCGGCCGCCTGCGTCGACGTAACGCTCGTGCGCGAGTTCGGCCAACAGGACTGCGGTATCGAATCTCGTTGCACCCGCCAGCCGGGTCACGTCGAGTCCAAGGTCGTCCAAAGCCCGTTCCACCCGGCGTCCCAGCGCTGCGGTGCCGCCCATCAGCACGACGTGCTCGACGCCGGCGTCGACCAGATAGTCGGCCACGTCGGTGTCGAGATGCTGCGGCGCCGTCAGCAGCACCGGATGCTCCCCGTAGGCGCTCACCGGGCCCGAGACCAGTGCGTCGGCAAACACCTCGCTGCTGGCCACGATCGCCGTGGAGCCGAACCCCGGCATCGCCCCGACGCTTGCCGTCGTGCCCGAACGATCTCGGAGGATCTCGCCCAGCCGCTCGGCGACAGCGACGCTTGTCTCGCTGCGATCGCTGCCGACCACCCGCTCGACGGTGTAGCCGCCTGACACCAGTTCCGCGACGACGTCGTTGCTGATTCCCGGCAATTCCGGCGACCCCACCACGAGGATCTTCGAGATCTCCGCCATCCAGAGAAAATCGGAGGCTTCTTCGAGCAGTTCGTCGGGGGGCGAGAGCAGAACCGGCGCGTCGAGAGCACCGGCCAACGACGCGGCCACGACGGCATCGGGCCAACTGTGCCCTGACGCTATGACCGCCCATTCCAAGGCGCCTTCGCGTTCAACCAGAAGGGTCTGCGCGACGGCCAGTGATGTGGCGTAGCGGTCTTCACCAGCGTACCGGGTGACGTCAGCTGAAATGGGTGACGACTGGGCATGTGCGGCCGGAATTCCCGCGAGGGTCGACGAGGCAGCCAGGGCGGCGGCTGCCACTGCGAGAGCCATTGCACGCCGCGATCGACGCGACCGAGATCGGTCGCCCAAGAACCGACCCTGCAGGTGCATAGCTGCCAGTCTCACACGGGTCCGGCGGACCGGTCTGCAGATCGGCTCGTGGTTGGCTCAGCTTGTGCCGAGCAGGATCATGGTGGCGACGTAGATGGCGAGCAGGGCGACGCCGTCGATGCGCCCGGCACGTTTGCCCACCAAGGCGCCCAGGTAGGCCAGCAGCACCACCGCCATCATCGCCCCTATGCCGAGGCCGGTCAGCGACGGGTCGTCGATCGCCCCGGCCCCCACGAGGCCCATAGCCCCGCCCACAGCGAGACTGTTGAAGACGTTGGAGCCGAACAGGTTGCCCACGATCAGCTCGGTGTGGCCCTTGCGGGCGGCGGCTACCACTGTTGCCACCTCCGGCAGCGACGTGCCGAGGGCCACGATCGAGAAGCCGATGAAGCCGCCGCTCAGATTCCAGTGCTTGGCCAGGGCGATGGCACCTTCCACGGCGAGCTGAGCGCCGAGGATCACGCCGCACAAGCCCAGGACCGCTCGCACCAGATTGCGCCATGCGGCCCCGGCATCACGTGCCGTCGTGCCGGGAGCGCCGCCTGCATCGGGCAGCCGCTCGTCATCACGCGACGTGCGGATCAGCCATGCCAGCGTGATCGCCATCAGCGCCGCCAGCAACCCGCCTTCGAGGCGGCTGAGATGGTCATCCATCACCAGCACGGCGAAGACGGCGGCGGTCGCTACCGACCATGGGACGTCTCGGCGCAGCGCGATGTTGGAGAACGGGATCGGCATCAGCAACGCCGCCAAACCGAGTCCGAGGCTCAGGTTCGCCACGTTCGAGCCCACGATGTTGCCCACACCCAGCGCCGGGTTGTCATTGATCGACGCCAGCGCGGACACGACCATCTCGGGAGCGGATGTGCCGAAGCCCAGCACCACCGCGCCGATCACTGCGGGGCGCATGCGCAGCGCGGTCGCAAGGCGCGATGCTCCCGCGACGAAGTGGTCTCCGGCCACCACTAGCAGCACGAGACCTGCCAGCAGCGCCAGCAGTGCCCAGATCATCGCTGAGGCGTCCGGGGCTCGTTGAGCGCCGTCAACCGGCTGTTAATGGTTGTGCCGGGGTGTGCCATGGGTCCGAGCAGTGTCCCGGTATTTGACCGCCGGACGCAGCACCATGCCCTCGTCGAATTGGGTGACGATCGATCGCTGGATCTCCTGCCAAGGGGTGTGCGACGGGGGCACCGGATAGCCGCCGGCGTCGTCCAGCTCAGCACGTCGGCGAGCCAGCTCATCGTCGGCCACCAGCATGTCGGCGCTGCCGCGCCGCAGATCGATCCGGACACGGTCGCCGGTGCGCAGCAGCGCCAAGCCGCCGCCCACGGCTGCCTCGGGGGCTGCGTTCAGGATCGAGGGCGACCCCGAGGTGCCCGACTGGCGACCGTCGCCGATGCACGGCAGCGAGTGGACGCCCCGCACCAGCAGTGCCGCCGGCGGCTGCATGTTGACCACTTCGGCGCCGCCGGGGTAGCCCACTGGGCCCGTCCCGCGCACGAACAGCATGCAGTGCTCGTCGATGTCGAGCTCAGGATCGTCGATGCGCGCCCGGTATTCCTCCGGCCCGTCGAAGACGATGGCACGGCCCTCGAATGCGTCAGGGTCATCGGGATCGGACAGGTAGCGCTGGCGGAACTCGTCGGAGATGACGCTGGTCTTCATGATGGCGCTGTCGAAGAGGTTTCCCGACAGGTTGATGAAGCCCGCATCCGCGAGCAGCGGGTCGCCGACGCTGAGAATTACATCAGCGTCCATGATCTCGGCATCGGCACAGTTGTCCCCGATGCTGCGGCCGTTGGCCGTCAGCGCCTCAGGGTGAGGCAGCAATCCGGCTCGCATCAGCTCGCCGACAACGGCGGGCACACCGCCGGCGTGGTGGTAGTCCTCGCCGAGATACTCCCCGGCAGGCATCAGGTTCACCAGCAGCGGAACCGCGTAGCCATGCTTCTGCCAGTCGTCGTTGTCGAGCGGCACGCCCAGGTGAGCGGCGATCGCATTCAGGTGGATGGGGGCGTTGGTGGACCCGCCGATAGCGGAGTTGACCACGATGGCGTTCTCGAACGCCTCGCGGGTCATGATGTCGGAGGGTCGAAGGTCTTCCCGCACCATCCCGACGATGCGCAGCCCGGTGCGGTACGCCACCTGCGCTCGCTCCCTGTAGGGGGCGGGAATCGCAGCGGAGCCCGGCAGCTGCATGCCCAAGGCTTCGGCCAGCGAGTTCATGGTGGTGGCGGTGCCCATAGTGGAGCAGTAGCCGACTGACGGAGCCGAGGACGCGACCAAGTCGATGAACCCTGCATCGTCGATCTCGCCGGCCGCGTACAGCTCGCGCGCCTTCCACACGACGGTTCCCGATCCGGTCCGGCGGCCCTCGTGCCAGCCGTTCAGCATCGGCCCGACCGACAGGGCGATTGCCGGCAGGTTCACCGTCGCGGCCGCCATCAGGCATGCGGGGGTGGTCTTGTCGCAGCCGATCGTGAGCACGACGCCGTCGAGCGGGTACCCCTGCAGCACTTCGACAAGGCCCAGATACGCGAGGTTGCGGTCGAGCGCAGCCGTGGGACGCTTGCCGGTCTCCTGGATGGGATGCACGCCGAACTCGAAGGCGATGCCGCCGGCCTCCCGGATGCCCTCGCGCACCCGCTTTGCCAGCTCGAGGTGGTGCCGGTTGCACGGCGACAGGTCTGAGCCGGTCTGGGCGATGCCGATGATCGGCTTGCCCGACTGGAGCTCCTCGCGTGTCAACCCGTAGTTGGCGTAGCGCTCGAGGTACAGCGCCGACATGAGCGGGTCGCCCTCGATGTCGAACCAGGCCGCTGAGCGCAGACCGCCACGCCCGATGCCGGGATCGGGGCCGCTGGGATGAATCGAACGCGGTTCAGAGGTCGGAGGTGCATCTGGTTCGGGTGCCACTGCGCCACCCTACGCGTCACCTGTGGCAGCCACGGAGTCGCCGACCCCGTGATGACGACAGGCGGGCCCAGCGCAGCCGTGATCGGCGCACAGGCCCAGAACTAGGGTGAGGCGCGCTGGAGCCGTGCCACGAGGGGGTTCGCATGGATCCGAGTCCAGAGACATTGCTGGATCTGCACCGGCGCATGGTGCGGATCCGCCACTTCGAGGAAGCCGCGGGCCGGCTCGCAGAGCAGAACCGGCTGCCTGGGTTCCTGCACCTGTACGTGGGAGAGGAGGCCGTAGCCGCCGGGGTGTGCGCCAACCTCGACGATGACGACCAGATCAGCTCGACCCACCGGGGCCATGGGCACCTGGTGGCCAAGGGAGGCGACTACAGCGGGATGATGGCCGAGCTGATGGGCAAGGCCACCGGCTACTGCGGGGGCAAGGGCGGCTCCATGCACATCTGCGACCTCGACTTGGGAATGCTCGGCGCGAACGGCATCGTGGGCGGCGGCGTGCCGATCGCCGTAGGCGCCGGGTTCGCCAACAAGTACCGGGGCAGCGACCGAGTCTCGGTGGTGTTCTTCGGCGACGGCGCCTCGAACATCGGCGCCTTCCATGAAGCTGCGAACATGGCGGCTGCGCTGTCGCTGCCGGTGCTGTTCGTCTGCGAGAACAACGAGTACGGCGAGTTCACGCCACGCGACCGCACCATGGCCATCACCGACGTGGTGGACCGCGCAGCCGGCTACGGCATGCCCGGGGCGATCGTGGACGGCATGGACGTGGTGGCCGTGTGGGAAGCAGCCAACGAGGCCGTCAGCCGGGCCCGCCGGGGCGAGGGGCCCTCGTTCATCGAGGCCAAGACCTACCGCTTCTACAACCACCATGGCGTGCAGACCCTCGGCATGAAGTACCGCTCCGACGACGAACTCGAGCAGTGGAAGCAACGGGACCCGATCGAGCTGTTCGAGGATCGGCTGGCGACCGCCGGCGTGCTCGACGCCGATGGCGCCCAAGCGGCGCATGACGCAGCGGAGGCAGACATCGAAGCGGCGATTGCGTTCGCCGAGGAGAGTCCGCTGCCCGATCCCGACAACCTGCTGGTCGACGTCTACACGCCGGCCGCGTACTCAGGAGCCATCTCATGACACCCCCAGCCGACACTGACGCGCGCCGCATCGCCTACGGAGCCGCCTTCACCGAGGGGCTGGCGCAGATGATGGACGCCGATCCGAACGTTTTTGTGGCGGGCGAGGACGTGGGCCGAGCCGGGGGAGTGTTTGGTTCGTTCCGCGGTCTGAACGAGCGCTTCGGCGACATGCGAGTGGTGGACACGCCGATCAGCGAGCAGGCCATCGTGGGTCTGGGCACCGGGGCGGCAGTGAGCGGCCTGCGCCCAGTCGTCGACGTGATGTTCATGGACTTCATGCTCGTGGCCATGGACCAGATCGTGAACCAGGCGGCAAAGCTGAAGTACATGTTCGGCGGCAAGGCCACGCTGCCGATGACGATCACCACGAGCGCCGGTGCTGGGCTGTCAGCGGCGGCCCAGCACAGCCAGAGCCTCGAGGCGATGCTGTGCCACATTCCGGGGCTCAAGGTGGTTATGCCGTCGAACCCGTATGACGCGAAGGGTCTGCTCATCTCGTGCATTCGCGACGACAACCCCACCGTGTTCGTCAAGCACAAGCGCCTGCTGGGACTGAAGGGCGACGTTCCCGAGGACCTGTATGAGATTCCCTTGGGCACGGCGCAAGTTGTGCGACCGGGCGACGACGTCACGGTGGTGACCTACGGCCGCATGGTGCACGAGGCGACGTCGGCGGCAGATGCGCTGGCCGCAGAAGGCATCGAGTGCGATGTCATCGATCTGCGCAGCCTCCAGCCGCTGGACATGGACACTGTGGTCCAATCAGCGCAGCGAACCAGCCGGGTCGCCGTGGTGCACGAAGCCGTGCGGTTCGGCGGCTTCGGCGGAGAGATCGCTTCCCAGATCGCTGAGGAAGCCTTCGACTATCTGGATGCTCCGATCGAGCGCGTCGGCGCGCCATTCAGCCCGGTGCCGTTCAGCCCCGTGCTCGAGAAGGAATGGGTTCCCAACGCCGAGATGATCGGCGAACGGATCCGGGCACTAGCGGCGGCGTGAGCCAAGCTGCCGACCCGGCGGCCGGCCCGGCAGTCGGAATCGTCGCCAACCCGCTCGCCGGCAAAGACATCAGGCGGTTGACCTCGGGGGCAACCCCGATATCAGACGCCGTCAAGATCGGCGCGATACGGCGCGCCGTGGTGGGTGCGATCGAGGGCGGCGCCGAGCGTGTGCTGATCAGTGGCGACCGGGCACGGCTGGGGGAACGTGCGCTGGCGGGATGGGAAGTGCCCGGATCGGTGGAGGTGGCCGAACCGCACGGCTGGCACACCGGGCGTGACTCGCAGCTGGCCGCCGCGCAGTTTCGTGACGAGGGCGTGGGGGCCATCGTTGCGCTCGGCGGCGATGGCACCCAGCGTGATGTCGCGACGGGTTGGCGCGAAGCACCGCTGGTGCCGCTGGCGGTCGGCACCAACAACGTCTTCCCAATCCAGACAGAGGCCACTGTCGCCGGCTTCGCTGCGGGAGCCGTGGCGAGCGGCCATGCCGATGCGGCCGAGGTGACGTGGCAGGCGAAGATCATCGACATCACGACGGAGGGAATCCAGCGTGCGGAGATGGCGCTCGTCGACGTGTGCCTCGTGAGGGGCGCGTTCGTGGGAGCACGCGCCATTTGGGATCTGGGGTCGGTGAGCGAGATCGTGGCTGCCATCGCCGAGCCCGACTCGGTTGGACTCGCCGCCATCGCTGCAGCCGTTGCACCCGTGGGCAGGATGGAATCCGGCGGGGTGCATGTCGGCTTGGGGTGCGCGTCCGCGAATGCACGGGATGTACAGAGCTGCAGACATATCCGAGCAGCTGTGATGCCCGGTGCCTACTCCGACATCGACATCGCGCACTGCGAGCGGCTGCGCTTCGGCCAGCCGGTCACTCTGTCGGGTCCCGGCGTGCTGACCCTCGACGGAGAACGCGAGATTGTGCTGGGCCGGGGCGAGAGGGCGGATGCCACCGTCAATCCGGATGGTCCGTACGTGATCGACGTGGGTGCTGCGGTTGCGGCAGCACAGCAACGGCGCTACCCCTTCGGCTCTGCGGTTGCGGGTCGCTGAGCAAAGGGACGCCGATGGCCATCGAGTTTGCAATGCCGAAGCTGGGCCTGACGATGGAGTCGGGGACGATCCTGCGCTGGCTCGTGCCTGACGGTGCCGAGGTCACCGCAGGGCAGGCAGTGCTGTTGGTGGAGACTGACAAGGTCGAGACCGAGATTGAGGCCTCGGGCAGCGGTGTGCTTGCTCAGACCGGCGAGATCGGCGTGGAATACCCCTGCGGCGTGCGGATCGGCTGGTTCCTGGAAACCGGCGAGGAATCTCCGGCGCCGGCCGATGTCGCGCCCGCCGCGGCGCAGGTGCAAGCGGCGGCGGTCCCTGCATCTCAGCCCTCCCCGCTGCCTGTGCCCACAGTGCCGGTTCGTGCGCCGGGCGAGCGCATCCTGGCGTCGCCGGCGGCCAAGCGGCTGGCCCGAGAGCTTGGCGTCGAGATCGCAGCGGTTGCCGGAAGCGGCCCCAAGGGCCGCATCACCGAGCGAGATGTGCGAGCCGTGAGCGAGGCTCTGGCGGCACTGCCTGCAGCCGAGCCGGCTCGCATCAGCGGATCCACGACGCCCGAGCCAGGTGCGTCGGTGCAGCCGCCGGCAACCCTCGCAGCTCGTCAACTCGCCGATCTGCTCGGTGTGGACCTTCGCTCCGTTCAGGCCAGCGCCGTCGATGGCCGCATCTCGCGCACCGATGTAGCAGCGTATGTCCGCACGTTGCTGGCCGGCCTCAGCTCACGAGCCGCCGGCGAAGACTCGGCTTCGTCCGCCAGATCGCTTCCGGCCCAGGTTGCAACCGTTGCAACAGCAGCCGCGGCAGACGCATCGACGAGGTCTGCCACGCCTGCGCCGCCCTTGTCGCAGACCCCGGTCGAAGAGATTCCTATGCGGGGGATGCGCGGTGTGATCGCCGAGCGCATGAGTGCGTCGCTCCGCTCGATGGCCCAGCTCACACTCACGATGGATGTCGACATGAGCGCCGTGGTGGCCGAACGGGCTGCACTCGTCGAAGCCGCTCGTGGAGATGACGCCGACGAGCGTGATGGGGACGCAGATGCTGTCGCAGCGGTGGTGCCGGGCTACACGGATTATGTGATCGCTGCGGCGGCGGCTGCGCTCGGCAGGCACCCGCGGGTGAATTCTCAGGTCACCGACGATGCGGTGGCGCTCTTGGGCGACATTCATGTCGGGCATGCTGTCGCTCTTGACGATGGGTTGCTCGTGCCGGTTGTCCGCCACGCCGACCGGCTCAGTCTCGATGAGATCGCCTCGGAGACCACGCGCCTCGCCGCTGGGGCCCGCGACGGCACACTCCAATACGACGACTACCAGGGCGCCACGTTTACCGTGACGGCCTTGGGCATGTTCGGCGTCGATGCCTTCACGCCGATCATCAACTCGCCCAATACGGCGATCCTGGGTGTGGGCCGCATCCGCGACGAGACTGATTGGTCGGCGGATGTTCCGGCTGCACTCCCGACGCTCACGCTGTCGCTGACGTGGGACCACCGGGCCTTCGACGGCGCGCCGGCTGCCCGATTTGCGGGCGCCGTACGGGATTGGCTCGAGTCCCGTTAGTCAGCTTCCCCCAAGCCAGCGTTATTGGGCCTCAGCCCCTCGGCCGGCTCAGACGTCGACGTAGCTGCGCTTGGCGACTTCTTCGAGCATGACCTCGGTGGCGCCACCGCCGATGGGCAGGAGGCGGGCGTCGCGGCACATTCGCTCGATCGTCGATTCGCGCATGTAGCCGATGCCGCCGTGGAACTGCATGCAGTCGTACATCACCTGATTCACGACCTCGGCGCCGAACGCCTTGACGCCGGACATCTCCTTGATGGCGTCGATGCCCTGTTCCTTGAGCCATGCGGCGTGGTACATCGAGGCTCGCACGGCGTCCACCTTGGCCTGATTCATCGCCATGCGCTGGCGGATGGCCCCCAAGTCGTACAGCGAGCCGTCGAAGGCCTTGCGCTGCTGGGTGTAGGCGTTGGTCAGATCGATAGCCACTTGTGCCGCTCCGATGCCCATCCCCACGATCACCATGCGCTCGTTCTGAAAGTTCTGCATGGTGGCGTAGAAGCCACGGTGCAGCTCCCCGAGCAGGTGGTCGTCACCCAGCCACACGTCGCGCAGCACCAATTCGGCGGTGTCCGAGCAGCGCCAGCCGTGTTTGTCGAGCTTGCGCGCCACCTCGAAGCCCTCTGTCTGGGCCGGTACCAGGAACATCGAGATCCCGTACCGGTTGTCCGGATCGGTACGAGCAGCCAGCACCGTCATGTCGCCGTATACGGCCCCGGTGATGAAGGTCTTGGCGCCGTTCAGCCGCCAGCCGTCGCCGTCGCGCACGGCAGTCGTGCGGAGGCCTGCCACGTCGGATCCGGCATCGGGCTCGGTGACGCCGATGGACAGCATCGTGTCGCCAGACTGGATCGACGGCAACCAGCGTTCGAGCTGCGCGTCGGTGCCTGCATTGAGCAGGTGCGGCAACGCCATGTCGGTATGCACCAAGATGTTCGCCTCGAAGCCCGCGTACGTCGACGTGCCCAATGCCTCAGCAAAGGCAGCCGAGGCGAGCGGTCCGAGGCCCAGTCCGTCCCAGCGCTCGGGCACGCGCAGCGAGAACATTCCCAGTTCGCCCATCCGCTTGTAGATCTCGCGGGGGACCTGGCCCGTCTCCTCCCACACGTCGCCCACCGGGGTTACCTCGTTGGCGACGAACGCGGCAGTCTGGTCGTAGATCGCCTGCAGCTCGTCGGTCATGTAGACGTTGCGGTGGACGGTGTTGCTCACTGGATGCCTCCGGGAGGGGGGTTTAAGCAGCCGGAGCTGAGCCTTGCTGCACCAACTCAGCGAGCGGGTCGCCGCGTCGGAACCGCTCAAGCAGCACATCGGCGTCGAACAGCACGCCGATGGGGTTCTCTGCGAAGACCGGCCCGTTCATGAACTCGATGCACTCGGCCATCGTCGCGAAATTCTCGACCTGGAACTCAACGCCGTTGCCATCGGGATCGGCGTAGTACATGGAGGTGGTCGGCCCATGGTTGATGGTGCGCACCGGCAGGATGCCATCCGCACGCAACCGCTCGTAGTGGTCCATGAGGTCGCCGAATGTGCCCATGGTGTAAGCGATGTGCTCCAGAGTGCCCTTGCGCGACTCGTAGCGACCCGGCTGGCCCCGGTTGACGAAGGCCATGCGGTGGTGCTCATCGTCATAGGAGATGAAGCAGATGAACTCGTTCTCGTGAACCACCTGCGCACCCAGCACGGTGCACCACCAATCGCGCACCGCTGCGATGTCGTCAGTGCGGAATACGCAATGAGCCATCTTGGTCGGCAGGCGGACTTGGGGAATGTTGGCTTGCGACGCCATGACAACTCCTCGGGCAACCCTTCCGGACAACCTCTCCGGTACGGCCGTCAGCGGCGATGGCGGCCGCCCGGCCTCAACAGTATCGGGCGTTCGGAGATCTGCTCCGGGGCGGTGGACTCCCGACGTGCTCAGCTCAGGTCGATGCCTTCCAGCCGACCGGTGGAGCGCCACTCGTCCAGCATGCGGAAGAACTTGATCGGGCCGGCGCCGTACATCGCGGAGAAGAATCCGTTGGGATTCCCGAGCTTGCCCTCGTTGTTGTAGTAGCCGGGGGTGCACGCCTCGTAGAACTGCACACCGAGACGAGCCTTGTCGGCCATCTCGTCCTGCCACCACTGTTCGGCCTCGATCGTGGGCTCGATGCGGGTGCATCCCCGATCAGCAGCCTCATTGAGCATGTACACGACGTGTGCGGCCTGCTCGCCCAGCGCATGCGGAACGTTGACGGTCACAGCGCTCTGGGTGAAGCCGAGGAAGAAGCAGTTCGGGAAGCCGTGGCTGGTCAGGCCGTGGAAGGTCTTGACCCCGTCGGACCACTTGTCCGACAGCGTCTGGCCGCCCCGTCCGACGATGTCGTATCCGGCTCGCCGGGTGTAGGTCGTGCCCACCTCGAAACCGGTCGCGAAGACGATGCAGTCAACCTCGTACTCCGTGCCGCCGACCACGACGCCCCGCGGGGTGATGCGCTCCACGCCGCGGCCATCGGTGTCGACCAGATGCACGTTGGGCAGGTTGAACGTCGGCAAGTACTCGTCGTGGAAGCAGGGCCGCTTGCAGAACTGCCGGTACCAGGGCTGCAGTGCCTCCGCGGTCTCGGTGTCTTCGACCACTTCGGCGGCCCGCGAGCGCACCGAGTTCATCTTCTGGAAGTCGGCTAGCTCCATAAGGCGGCCCTTCTCGGACCCGGTGAGGCGGCGCCCGAGTCGGCGAGCGGCTGTCTTGGCTGCGATGCCGGTGAGGTTGCGGAAGATGTCGGTCCAGCCGTCGGAGACCAAGTCCACGTCCTGATCCCCGCCGCTCACGAGGATGTTGAAGTTCTCCATGCGGCGGCGCTGCCAGCCGGGCTCCAGCGACGCGGCCCATTCGGGGTCTGTCTCGCGATTGGCGCGCACATCGATCGATGACGGCGTGCGCTGGAACACGAACAGTTCTTTGGCCGACTCACCGAGGTGGGGTATGCACTGCACCGCAGTGGCGCCGGTGCCGATGATGCCCACTCGCTTGTCGGCGAGCTTGGCGAGACCGCCCTCGGAGTTGCCTCCCGTGTAGTAGTAGTCCCACCGGCTGGTGTGGAAGGTGTGCCCCTCGTAAGAGTCGATGCCGGGGATTCCAGGCAGCTTGGGCCGGTTGAGCGGGCCGTTGGCCATCGCCACGAAGCGAGCGCGCATCCGGTCGCCCCGGTCAGTGGAGATGATCCACTGGGCCTGGTCGTCATCCCAGCGCATCTCGACTACCGAGGTGTGCAGGCATGCGTTGTCGTACAGCCCGAAATGGCGGGCGATGGCCTTGGAGTGCTCGAAGATCTCGGGAGCGAATGAGTACTTGTGCTTCGGCATGTATGCCAGCTCTTCGAGCAGCGGCAAGTAGCAGTACGACTCGACGTCGCACATCGCGCCCGGGTAGCGATTCCAATACCACGTGCCTCCGAAGTCGCCTGCCTTCTCGATGACCCGGATGCTCTCGTAGCCCGCCTTGCGCAGCTCGGCGCCCATCAGCAGTCCGCCGAAGCCGCCGCCGATGATGGCGACGTCCACCTCGTCGAAGAACGGCTCTCGCTCGACACGTTCGGTGTATGGGTCGTCGACGTAGTTGGAGAAGTCGCCGACCACTTCGACGTACTGCTCGTTGCCGTCGTCGCGCAGCCGCTTGTCGCGTTCGGCCCGGTAACGATCGCGCAGCTCGTCGGGATCGAAGTCGATATCGGGCAGGAATGCCTCTTCCAGCGTCGCCGGTTCGCCTGCCGCGGCGCTGGCAGTCACTGGGG
This sequence comes from Acidimicrobiales bacterium, assembly GCA_009843525.1. Lineage (GTDB taxonomy): Bacteria > Actinomycetota > Acidimicrobiia > Acidimicrobiales > Poriferisodalaceae > Poriferisodalis > Poriferisodalis multihospitum. The sequence continues at coordinate 245,855 of VYDH01000036.1, forward strand.
TCGGGCTCATGGTGCTGCTGCTCATGCGAGCCTCGCTCCTGTGTCGTGCGCCGCCGGGGCGAGCGGCAATATCTAATCAATCTTAGAAAGAACAGCGTGTCGTTCGGAGACGTGTGCCTGCGGTGTGCGTGACAGAATCGGCGCTCGTGCAGAGGGTCATCGCATTGGACATGGAGGGCGTCTTGACGCCCGAGATCTGGATAGCGGTGGCCCAGCGCACCGGCATCGACGAGCTGCGACGTACGACCCGTGACGAGCCGGACTACGACGCACTGATGCGGTACCGGATCGATGTGCTCAACACCCACGGCGTGTCGCTCAAGCAGATCCGCGAGGTGATCGCCGAGTTGCCCCTGCTGGAGGGGGCTCGAGAGTTTCTCGACGAGCTCCGGCGGCGCTGGGTCGTGGTGCTGCTGTCTGACACGTTCGAGCAATTCGACGATCACTTCCTGGAGCTGATGGGCTACCCGCACCTGCTCTGCCACCGTCTCGACGTGGCCGAGGGGCGCTTGGCGGGGTGGAGACGTCGGGTGGACGATGCGAAGCGGTGCGCCGTCGAGGCGTACCGCGCACTGAACTACCACGTCACCGCCATCGGCGACTCCTACAACGATCTCACGATGTTGAGGGCGGCTGACGCGGCGAGCCTGTTCCGATGTCCCGAGGCGGTGGCCGCAGCCAATCCGGACCTGCCGTCGGTGTCGACCTACCGCGAGCTGCTGCGCTGGATCGACAGCGTGCAGGTGCCGGCCACCCGCTGAGCCCCGGGGTTCGGGCGCCGGATACGCTGCGAGCCACATGTTCCCCACACAACGAGCAGGGACGGAGCGAAGCAATGGCGATTGAGGTCGGCGACCAGATTCCCGATGTGACACTGCGAGTACTGGACGAGGGCGGCATGCCTGCGCCCGTGCAGTCCGGCGAGATGCTGGGCAGCGGCAAGGTGGTGCTGTTCGCAGTGCCGGGCGCATTCACCCCAGGCTGCAGCAACGTCCACCTCCCGGGGTACATCGAAGGTGCGTCCGAGCTTGCGGGCAAGGGTGTCGCCAAGATCGTCTGCGTCTCGGTCAACGACGCGTGGACCATGAACGCCTGGGCGCAGGCCCAAGGCGCAGAAGGCATCGAGATGGCTGCGGACGGCAACGGCGACTTCGCCGAGGCCATGGGCTTGGTCATGGATGGCTCGGGCTTCGGCCTGGGTTCTCGCTCCCGGCGCTATGCGGCGGTCATCGAGGACGGGACCGTGACTGCGCTCGAGGTCGAGCCGGCCGGTGCCGTCGACGTGTCGAGCTGCGCCTCGATTCTGGGCAAGCTCTGATCCGAGCCCGGAAGCTGGGCCGCGACGCCTCGGGGCGGGCGTCCCTGCGCTCATGACAATCAGTACGCCGGGGATAGCCGACGTGGCTCGCGACGCGACATCGGCTGTGCACATCGGCTTCGATGTCGGCGGCACGAAGATCTTCGGCGTGGTGACCGATCACGACGGTGCCGTGCAGCGGACCTTGCGTGAGCCGACGCCCGACGGCGCGGCGCCCCTCATGGCTGCCCTGGCGGATATGACGGCGCGCCTCGGCTCCGGATCGCGCCCGGTTTCCGTCGGCGTCGGGATGGCTGGCTTGATCACGCTCGACGGTCGCGTGACGGTCTCGCCCAACCTGACCGATGTCGACGGCGCGGATATCGGGTCAGGGCTCAGCGAGCTGCTGGACATGCCGGTGTTCCTTGACAACGAGGTGAACTGTGCCGCCCGGTGGGAGATGTCCGCTGGTGCCGCGCGTGGCGTTCGCAACGGTGTCATGGTGTCGCTCGGTACGGGCATCGGGGGAGCGTTCATGCTGAACGGCGAGGTGCTGCGTGGCTCAGGAGGGCTGGCGGGGGAGCCCGGGCACATGATCGTTGAGGCGGGGGGTCGCCAGTGTGCCTGCGGGCGACGGGGCTGCTGGGAGATGTACGCATCCGGATCTGCGCTGGACCGGATGGCTGTCGAGCGACTCGGCGACGCATTCCGCGGGCCAGAGGTGACTGCCGCGGCACGCCAAGGCGATGCTGCGGCGCTTGGAGTGCTGGATGAGTTCGCGTACTGGCTCGCGCTGGGCATCTCGAATCTGTGCATCCTGACCGACCCCGAAATGGTGGTGATCGGCGGTGGACTCAGCGAGGACTGGGATCTGTTGGCGCGGTCCACCGACGAACATGTGACAGCGCTGCTCATCGGCCGATCAGCCGAATCCCACCCCAGGATCGTGCCCTCCGAAGCCGGCGAACTGTCAGCCGCCCTCGGCGCCGCATTAGGCGGCGTGCAGAGTCACGGCGCCGCATTAGGCGGCGTGCAGAGTCACAGTGCCGCATTAGGCGGCGCTTCTAGTCGAGTGACGTGAGACCGCTGCGCACGGCCGTGCTGGCGTTGTTGACGGCAGCGGCCGGCCTGCTGCCCACGGTGGCAGCCGTGCGCATGAATTCCTCGGCCGATGATGCGGCAGCGCACGCAGCCTCGCTCCGCACTCCCGTCTTGGCCTCCACGCTCGATGAGCCTGCGCCCGACGGTGCAGCCGGGACTGGAGCAGCGGCGTCGACGCTGCCGCTGCTTCGGGCCGAGCGTGCACCCGATGCGCTGTGGCGGGCGGCACAGCAGCACCACATCGGCACTGAGATGACCGCGTTCAGTTCCGACTGGCCCGAGCCGCACTGCCTCGCGATCTGGATCGACGGCGTCGAAGCGTTCTCCAGCAATCCCGATCCGGTGATCCCCGCATCCGTGCAGAAGCTCGTAACGGCTGCAGCAGCGCTGGCCGTGGTCGATGCCGATGAGCGGCTGGTCACTCGAGTGCTGACCGATACGGAGATCGTCGACGGCGTCCTTGACGGCACTGTCTGGGTCGTCGGCGGCGGTGATCCGCTGATCATGACGCAGTCCTACGCAGATTCGCACCGGCGCCAGCCGCAGCTGCGCACGCCTATGGAACACCTCGCTGATGACCTCGTCGCGCTTGGTATCGAAACGCTGCGGGGCAATCTCATTGCCGACGAGTCTCGCTATGACACAACGCGATTTCCCGAGACGTGGCCGCAGCGGTACATCACGCAGCTCAACAGCGGCCCGCTGTCCGCGCTGAATTTGAACGACGGCATCACGGGCTTCACGACAACTCTGTCGGCGGCCGAGCACCCGGCGCGCTGGTTCGTGTCCACGCTGGCGGACCTGCTGCGAGTCCGAGGCGTTGCGGTGGACGTTGAGATTGATGTGTCAGCGGCGCCCAGCGGCCTGAGCGAGATCGCTCGTCTCGCATCGCCCCCGCTGGTGGAGATCATCCAGCAGATGCTGCGCGAGAGCGACAACACCACAGCGGAGATGATGCTGCGCGAGATCGGTCTGCGCAGTGCGGGGGCAGGTTCCACGCCGGCCGGTGCCGCGGCCGCCGAGCGGATCGTGTCGGATCTGCTGCCCGATCAATCCCGGCCTGCAGTTGTGGATGGTTCGGGGCTCGACCGCCAGAACATGGTCACGTGCAGCTTCCTCGCCGCGTTGCTGGATCACTACGGCCCTGAGAGTGCGTTCGCGGCAGGGTTGCCGGTAGCGGCCCGCACGGGAACGCTCTCACACCGGTTCGCCGAACATCCCGCAGCGGGTCGGCTCCGCGCCAAGACCGGCCTGCTCACCGGCGTGAACGCCCTCGCCGGATTCATCGAGACCGACAGCGGGACGGTGACGTTCGCGCAGATGCTGAACGGCGTGCCGCCTGAAGGCCGCCTCGGCCTGGAACTGCAGGAGTCATTGGCCGGACAGCTCCTGCGGTACCCCGTGGGCGACGCTCTCGCCCTGCGAGGATTGACCCGTGCAGCCGCCTGAGATTCGACCCATGTTCCCGCTCGGATCGCCGCTGCTGCCTGGCGCTGTGCTGCCACTGCACATCTTCGAGCCTCGGTACCGGGCGCTCGCCCGGCGATGCACCAGCAACGATGACCCATTCGGCGTCGTGATGATCGAGCGCGGCAGCGAGGTCGGCGGTGGCGATGTGCGCGCCGACATAGGTTGCCTGGCCAACATTGCCCAACACCAGGAACTGCCCGACGGACGCTGGGTGATGCTGGCCACCGGCGATCGGCGGATCAGGATCGTCGAGTGGCTGGTCGACGACCCTTACCCCCGGGCTCTGGCCTGCGATTGGCCCGACGATCCTGCAGAAGTGCCCGCACAGGAGCGCAAAGCGACCGTGGCCCGTCTGCGCCGCCTGCGCGCTCGGGCGTCTGAGATCGGAGCGCTCGGAGTGACCGCGGCCGAATCAGCTGCCATCGACGATCAGCTCGCGAAACTCGCCGTGGCGCCCGCTGGGGCATCGGCGTGGTCGTTCCAGCTCGCGTCGCTCGTGCCCGCCGGCCCGTTCGACCGCCACAGCCTGCTGTGCGCCCCCGACCCCGCCAGCCGGGTGGATGTCATCGGGGAGATCCTGGATGGCGTGGAAGAACTGCTGGGCGAACGGTAGCGTCGCCGTGACTGTGCCTCGACGAGACTCCGGCCTGCGAGCCGAGATTTCCGAACTGGTCGGCATGCTGCGGTCCTACATCGTCCAAGAGACGGTGGGCCCGCTACGCGGGCTGGGCAGGTATGTGGTGTTCGGGCTCATCGGCGCCATCGGGGTGAGCCTGGGAGTGGTCTTCGGAGCGTTGGGGGTGGTGCGCGTCCTGCAGGCTGAAACGGACCTCTTCAATGCGAACTGGTCATTCGTCCCCCATGTGGCTGGCGCCGTCTTTCTCTTGCTGGCGATTGCGCTGCTGATCCGCGCTATCCGGCCGAAACACACCGAGGCCGTTGCGCCGGAACCATCCGCACGACGGGCCGACGAGAATGCAGCAGAGGATGACGATGGCTGACGGCAACAGGGATACCGGGACGGGATCGAGCGCAGATGGCCAGCGCATCACGCCCTCGGATATCTCCGATCGCGTGCGACAGCTTGTCGGTGGAGCGGGTGACGCAGCCGAGCAGGTGTCCAGTGCCGCCGTGGCCGTAGCTGCCGCCGTCGGAACCGGCCTCGTGCTGGCCGCGTTCCTGTTCGGCCGTCGCAGGGGTCGTCGACGCAGCACGCTTGTCGAAGTCGTCCGGGTATAAGAGGCTGAGCCCCATGGCGAAGCGGCTGAGGCGCATGCCGGCCCGAGCCACTGATGTCATGTGGCGCCGGGCGCGGACCGGCAATGGGATATGGCTGGCTGCGGCGATCATGGCGAGCGGGCTGCGGCTGCTTGTCCGGTGGTCCAAGCGCGAGCGGGAAGTGGTGTACCGCGGCGAGCTGGCACCGGGCGACCATCTCATGATCCGACACGTGCCACGGGACGATGACGACGGCAGTTCGGCGGCGGAGGAAGCGTGAAGCAACCTGGCGAGCTGGAAGACGGCGAGCTGCAATCCGGCGAAACAGTGCTGATGGTCGACAGTCGACAGCGTCGGTACCTAGTGGCGCTCCGCTCTGGCGGCGAGTTTCACACTCATGCTGGAGTCGTGCCGCACGACCAAATCATCGGTTCGCTCGAAGGCTCGGAGTTCCGCAGCGGATCGGGTGCCCGCTTCGTGGCGGTGCGCCCGACGCTCGCTGATCACGTACTGAAGATGCCGCGAGGCGCGCAGGTGATCTATCCGAAGGATCTCGGTGCGATCTGGATGCTGGCCGACGTTCGAGCCGGCATGGCAGTCTTCGAGACCGGCGTGGGTTCAGGTGCCTTGTCGGCGACCCTGCTCCGCTGCGGTGCCTTCGTCACTGGCTATGAGCTGCGGGAAGACTTTGCTGAGCGAGCCGTCCAGAACGTCGAGAGCACTGCCGGTGCCGAAGCGCTGGATCGCTATGACGTCCAGCTCCGCGATGCGTACGAATCGATCGACCCGCCCCGCCGCAATCCCTCACAGAGCAACGCAGCAACCGGGGCTGCCGGTGGAATGAGTTCTTCGGGGTGCCGGTACGACCGGGCCGTGCTCGACATTCCCGAGCCGTGGCGCGTCGCGGTGCACTTGCCCGAACGGCTGCGGAGCGGCGGGATTCTGGTGGCGTACAACCCTTCGGTGACCCAGGTGCAGCAACTGCGCCGCACGCTGGACGACGGACCGTGGGCCCTCATCGAGACCATCGAGGTCATGCACCGGAGCTGGCACGTCAAGGGAGCTTCCGTGCGGCCGGATCACCGCATGGTCGCCCACACCGGCTTCCTGACGCACGCCCGATTGATCGAGGCGTGATACGACGCTGCGTGACACGACCTTGCGTGACCCTCGCCGCCGCATCGCGGCGGCGCCATGAGCGACCGGTTCGGCGGCTGGTGCTGTGGGCGGCACGATCGTTCGGCGCGGTGCTGCTGGTTGGCGCGATGGTCGCCTGTGCAGCCGATCCCGACGATTCCGGCCGGGGAAGGTCGCCGGTCGCCACCGTCGCTTCGATCCCGAGTGCCGACGGTCCAGTCTGGTTGGGTGCACCGCCTGCAGCGGTGACAGTTGATGACGGCGTGCTGGCCAGCGTCGTCTCAGTGCATGCGTTCGGCTGCGGACCGGTGTCTCATGGATCGGGGTTCGCTGTCGCGTCGGGACTGCTGGTCGGCTCGGCTCATGTTGTTGCCGGAGCATCGAGCGTCGAGATTGCATGGAACGCAGGCGGCGACGAGCTCGTCACCGCTTCGGCGGACATTGTCGGGTTCGACCCGGAACGAGACCTCGTTTTACTGCGCTCCGATGCTGCTGTGCCGCCGTTGCGAATCGAACGTGTGCGTTACGGCAGCACAGCGGCAGTTATCGGCTACCTGCAAGGAGAGCGGGTTGAAGTGTCGCCGGCGCGCATCGAGCATCTGGTGCGGGCATCAGGGCTGTGGGGCGACGGGATCGGGCGAAACGTGTACTTCCTTGCGGCCGACGTCCAGAAAGGCCAGTCCGGCGGGCCGTTGGTCGACCGGGGGGGCGTTGTCGGGGTGGCGTTCGCCACCGCAACTGGACCCGACGACATCGGATATGCGCTCAGCCGCGGCGAACTGCTGGGCTTCCTCGCCTCGTCGGGAGTCGACGTGGGGTTTGACTACCGCGGCGATGCGGTGATCCACGCACAACCGGCGAGTTTCGGGGTGACTTCCAGCGGCGATTGTCGCCTCAGATGACGAGAGACCAGAAGCTCACGCTTCGATAAAGATGCACTCCCCGGGGCATTCTTCGGCGGACTCGATCACGGCGTCGAGCTGCGAATCGGGAAACTCTGCGAGCCCCTCGACACCACCCGGTTCAGCGAAGATCTTGTCGCCTTCCTTCACGTATGCAAGCCCGTCGTCGAGAAGCGTGAAGACATCGGGTGCGATCTCTTCGCAGAGCCCGTCACCGGTGCACAGATCCTGATCGATCCAGACCTTCATCGTGTCACGACCCTTCCTGTGGGGCGGCCCGAAGAGGGGAACCGAGCCACCTATGAAATCTACCGAGTCGGCGCGCGTCCTGCACGGCACTGATCGCCCCCGGCCTAGCGGCCGGACTGGCAAGCGGGCAGGCGTCGCGTCTTGCCAGCAGTGTCAGGGTAGTGTCGGCCGCGCATGGACCAGGGCGACGAGGAGTCCCAGCGCAGCAGCGCGGCGGATGCGGGCGTGCTCCGCAGTCGCATGCGCACGCTCGAGGAAGAGGTCGCGCTGCTCCGGCGCAAGCTGGCCGACACGCCGGCGCGGGTCAGCACGCTCGAAGAACGCCTGCTTGAGGCGAAGGGTCAGCTGTCGGCTGCGGTCTCGCAGAACGAGAAGCTGACCTACACGCTGCGCGAGGCGCGAGAGCACATAGCGGCCCTGCGCGAAGAGGTCGACAAGCTGACCCAGCCGCCGTCGGCCTACGGCACGTTCCTGTCCCGTAACGACGACGGCACGGCGGATGTGCACGCCAGCGGGCGCAAGATGCGCGTGGCCCTGCACCCCGACTTGGCGGAAACCGAGCTGGTCGAGGGCAGCGAGGTGGTGCTGAACGAGTCGTACAACATCGTGCTGGCTCGCGGGCCTGAGACGTCCGGCGAGGTGGTGACGCTGAACGAGGTGCTCGCCGACGGTTTCCGAGCGCTGGTCACGGGCCGCGCCGACGAGGAACGCATCGTGGAGCTAGCCGGCGACTTGCGCGACGAGCCGCTGCGGTCGGGCGACAACCTGCTGCTCGATGTGCGCTCCAACATCGTGCTCGAGCGCCTGCCGCGGCCCGAGGTGGACGATCTGCTGCTCGAAGAAGTGCCGGATGTCACCTATGAGGACATCGGCGGGCTCGACACCCAGATCGAGCTCATCACCGATGCGGTGGAGTTGCCGTACCTGCATCAGGACCTGTTCCGCACCTACGACCTTCCGGCCCCGAAGGGCATCCTGCTCTACGGCCCGCCCGGGTGCGGCAAGACGCTGATCGCGAAGGCGGTCGCCAACTCGCTGGCAGCCAAGGTGGGAGAGGTCTCCGGCCAGCAGGGCGCACGCAGCTTCTTCATCAACATCAAGGGTCCCGAGCTGCTCAACAAGTACGTGGGCGAGACCGAGCGCCAGATCCGCCGCATTTTCGAACGGGCCCGGGAGAAGGCATCCGAGGGCTGGCCGGTGATCGTGTTCTTCGACGAGATGGAGTCGCTGTTCCGCACACGCGGCAGCGGCATCAGCTCCGACATGGAGTCGACGGTTGTGCCGCAGTTGCTCGCGGAGATCGACGGCGTCGAGGGTCTGCGCAATGTGATCGTGATCGGCGCCTCGAACCGGGAAGATCTCATCGACCCGGCGATCCTGCGTCCTGGCCGTCTCGACGTGAAGATCAAGATCAACCGGCCAGATGAGCAGGCGGCACTGTCGATCTTCAGCACTTACCTCACGCCGACGCTGCCGATCGACCCGATGGAAGTCGCCGACCTGGGCGGCGGAGATCCCCACAAGGCCGTCCGGGTCATGATCGAGCGGACCGTCGACGAGATGTACCGCCCCGATGATCTCAACCGTTTCCTCGAGGTCACCTACCAGAACGGCGACAAGGAAGTCATGTACTTCAAGGACTTCGCGTCGGGGGCGATGATCGAGAACATCGTGCGCCGGGCCAAGAAGAACGCCATCAAGCGATCGCTTGCCACCGGCAGCAACGGCATCCGGCTGGACGACCTCATGGGCTCGATCCGCCAGGAGTTCCGTGAGCACGAAGACCTGCCCAACACGACGAACCCCGACGACTGGGCGAAGATCTCCGGCAAGAAGGGCGAGCGGATCGTGTTCATCCGGACGCTCGTCGATCCCGACGAGAGCGATGCGCTCGGCGGCCGAGCCATCGAACGGGTGCAGACCAGCCAGTACCTCTAGCTGCCCGAGTATTGAGTGTCGTCGATGCCTCGGCGTACTGTCTCACCGGTGCTCGGCGTCGGGTCGCTGCGAGCTCGCAACAGGGCGGGCATGACCACGCTGGAATGGTTGCTGTTGACAGCGGCGATGGCCGCGCTGGTGGCGACAGCGGTCGTGGTGGTGCAGTCGGTGGTGCGTGATGTGGGCGTTGACGCGGGCAGTTTCAGCGCCCGTTTCCGGGCGGCGCGTGTCGCGGCCGATTCGCTGACGCGGGAATGGCGAGGGCACCACCCCGCAAGCCAGTACGAGGCCGACGCGTTGAATCGGCGCTATGGCGAGCGCTGCGCCCGTCTGGGGATCACGTTCGCCGACACCGAGGCGCTGCCGCGCTGGAAGCCGGGTGTGCTGGCTGGGGGAGGCGGCTGGTTCGAGGTGCACAAGCTGCCTGTGTGCAGCCTGCAGAACATCCGGGGCGAACGTGAGCGTTTCCGGCCCTTCCAGACCGTCCCGGATGAGTCCTCGTCCGGCATGGGGTTGCCTCGACCTCAGGTCGAGTGACGGCGGGTCAGCTTCTGCGTCTGCAGATGGCCTGTGGCTTGCCGGTGCCGGCGGCGTTTGCGTCTGCCTTGTTGAGCTCGGTGACGGTGGGCGGCGTGGCGTCGGTGGCGCCGGTGGGTTTCACGAAGATGGCTTCCACGTCGAGGTTGGTGTCGCTGTAGAGGATTTCGAGGCGTTCGCAGCGTGCGGTGAAGTACAGCTCCCAGCGCTGCCAGGTGTTGTATCGGGCGTCGTCGGGCGATGCGGTGCGGGCTTCGCGGATGACGGTGTCGGCGGCGACGTTGGCGGCTGTCTCGCGTGCGCTGCTGCCGCCGAGCTGTTCTGCGGTGTCGTCGACGACGTTCTGGACGAGCACGACGGCGAGCGCGGCGAGTCCGGCGACGGCGGCCACGATGAGCAGCCATTCCAGGGTGGTGAGGCCGGCCTCGTTTCTGCGGGCAGTGCGGTGGGTCATGGGAGCTTTCCTTTTCTTGGGTGGTGGATGTGTCATGGGATCGGTCCGACGGTGGCGAGGCGTGTTCCCAAGACGAGCGCGGCACCGATGGCGAGAGCCGGTGCGCATCGGACTTCGGCGTGGCGGCCGTGGCGAATGGCCGTCACGGCCGCCTGTGGCCATGCAGCGACTGTCCCAGCCGCGAGCGCCCACCAGGGCCATGCAGCACCCCACCAGCTCAGCAGCAGGCTGTTGACAATGATGAGGCGAATGTCTCCGTAGCCCATGGCATCGGGCCGGAGCCGGTAGAGGACCTCGGTGGCTGCGAGCACTGCAGCGGCGCTGATCAGCGTTCGCAGGTACCGGCCGGGATCGCCCAGTGCCAGCGCTGTTGCCCCGAGCGCCGCAGCGATGACGATGCCTGCTGTCCAGCATGCTCGCCGACCGATGACTGCGTGCCGCAGATCGGTCCACGAAGCGTGCATCCCGAGCAGCGCCCATGTTCCTGTCGCAGCCCAGACCCCGGCGGTGGCGGTCACGGCGTGTCGCTCTCGGACTCGTCGGGTGTCTCGCTGTCAGGCTCGGTCGGCTGTGCGAGCACGGCGACGTGGGCGCCGTGGCCGTGGTGGGTACGGGTGCCGAACAGCCCCCGGATGGGGGCGGTGGCGCCGTCTGTGCGGCAGGTCACGTGTGTGGTGACGATCAGCAGCCGTTGGGCCGTGCTGTCTGCGGCCTCTCCGGGGCTCAGGTCGGCTGTTGTCTCGGCGACGAGTCTGGGGCGGTCGGGCGGGGGCTGTGGGCCGTCCAGGCAGAGGTAGTCGAGGCCGGGTCGGGCGTCGAGCACGGCTTGGGCCATGTGTTCGCGGTGCGATTCGGCGTCGGTGCGTTCGTTCGGATGGTTGCCGTCGGCGGGACTGTCCGGCGTGCTGCCGTTGCAGCACAGCGCGGCGGCCACGGCGGCTTCCTGTGCTGCGAGGCTGGTGACGAGCTCGGCGCGGGCGCTGCGCCCTGCCCACAGGATGAACAGCACTCCGAGGGCGAGCATCGGCGTCAGCGCCATCAGTTCCAGTGACGATGTCGAGCCGCGCTCGCCGCGATTCGTGCGCGCTCGCCGGCCAGGCCTGCGCGGAGTGCTGCCCAGCCGGAGTCGTCGCCCGTTGCGGATCGGTGTCGCAGGGTGCATCGGGCTGCTCAGCGTCCGAATGCCGTGCGTGTGGGGAGCGATTCGGCGAACTGCCTAGCGCCGTCGTCTGCGGGGTGGGCATCGAGCGGCACGAGGCCGAGGACGTCGCCGCACGCCGGCTCGCCGATCGTCCCGGCGGCGCGGTTGACTCGAATGGCGCCGACAGCCTCCGAGCCGATTCTCAGTCCGCGTGGCCAGGTCTGCGCGGCGGCCCAGTCGGTGGTTGCCCAGTCTGCGGCGAGCCCGAGGTGGACGGCATCGACGACGACGGTTCGGCCTCCCGCGTGGCACGGCAGACTGGCCGGGTGCTCGGTGTCGTCGGTGGTGGTCTGCGCGGATGTCGTGTACGAGCTGCTGTAGAAGCCTGCGACGGTGTCGCCGTCGAAGCCGCGTGCCGACAGGCCTGCGAGCATCGATTCGGTGAGCGTCTCGCAGGCGCGTCGCAGCTCGGGGCCCTGTGCGGCTGCTTCGCCGCCGGTGGGGGTGCCGCTGCCGGCGGGGACGCATTCGGGGAAGAACCAGCCGACCGGTCCGTGATCGAGCGCTTGGGTGTCGCGCCATGCGACGGCGAGCGATGCGAGGTTGCCCGCCGCGGCGTCGGCAGCCGAGTGGGCTGCGAGCCGGCGCGGCACGGCGGCGGCGACCACCGCTGCGAGCACGAAGACGGGCACCATCAGCATCACCAGCAGGGTCACGGCGCCGCCGGACTCGTCGCGGCTGCGCTGCGTGCGCACGGGCGGCTGGGCTTGCGCGCTCATCGACAGGCACCTCGCAGCCGTCGAGATGAGCGCGGCGAGGTGCTGCCGCTGCTGATCCTGTGGCCAGGAATCGTGGTGCTGCTGCTGGTACTCGGGGCGCAGGCGTTCCTGGTCACCGGTGCGCGGGCGCAGGCAGACGCGGCGGCTTCGGAGGGTCTGCGTGCGGTCTGGGCTGCGGTCGGCGATGCCGGATTGGCGCACGCGGACGACGGCAGCGCGTACATCGGCACCGAGCCGCACCCGCGGACTGCGGCGATGTCGGCGGCGGCGCAGGACGCTGTCGCGCTGGCGGCATCGGGCAGTGCCGGCGGGTGGCGCTGGTGGACGCCGGGTGCGGTGACAGTGCGCAGCGACTGGTGCCACAGCGGCACCGGCGCGGGCCTGCGGCCGGGTCCGGGCGAGTCGGGCTGGGTTCGCGTCACCGTGTCGGGCGACGTGTTCGGGCCGTTCAGCGCCCTGTGGCCGGGCCGGCTGGACCGGGTGCATGCATCCGCAGCCGGCCCAGCGGTGCTGTTGCTGCCGGCGGCTGCCGAGCCGACGGGCCCCGACGGCGACCCGGGGTCGGTGACCGCCGAGCTGCCCGAGTGCTGAGCGGCGGTCGTCACGGCCGGTGGCCGATCCGGCAGACCCAGCGCCCGGACGTGAGCACCGGCATGTCGGTGTCGTCGTCGGATGGCGTCTGGGTGGTCTGGGGACCGGCGTCGGTGGTCGGCGGCTCGATGCCGGGCACGGCGGCCTCCGCCGGAGGGGGAACCTCGACGGGCACCGTCAGCCGCTCCCAGTCGGCTGATGTGACGGCGTCGGGGTAGGCCGAGGCCAGGCTGCGGCATCGCTGGGCGAGCGCGGCAAGCCTTGCCTGGACGGCGGCGCTCCGGTCGGGGTCGCCGGACGCATGCTCGAGTGCGATGAGCGCGGCGACCGCGTCGTCGGAGATGCGGGCTGCGGCGATGCCGGCGTCGATGAGGCCGGTGTCGGCGTCTTCACCGACGGTGCGGGCGTCGTCGATGAGGCCGCCGAAGCCGACGGCCATCGCGGCGGCGAATCCGCCCGCTGCTGCAATGACGAGCAGCCACTCCAGCGTCGCAAGGCCGGCTGAACCGCGAACCGGCGCAACCCGCGCAACCCGCGCCATACGGAGCGGTCCGGTGTGGCGCGTGTTCGGGGCTTCGGTGGGCTGCGCCATGGCTTAGGGGGTGTTGGTGATGATGCCGCCGGTGAGCGACACGAATGGCGGGTAGATGAGGATCGCTGCGAGCGCCAGCGCGACGGCTGTGGCAGGAAGGACGATGATCTGGTTGCGGCGTTCGGCGGCTTCGCGCTCTCGCTGCATCGTGTCGCGCCACAGGTTGTCGGCTGCGGCCAGCACCGCGTCTGCCATGCGGGTGCCGCGCCGCGCAGCGAGCCCGAAGGCGCCCACCGCCTGCGCGAGGCTGGCCAAACCGTAGCGCTCCACGAGTTCGCTCAGCCCTTCGGAGGCCGGGCGGCGTTCGTTCTGGGCGCGTGCGAGGTGCCGGTGCAGCAGCCGCCAGGTGGGGCGCTGGCCGGCCTGGGCGGCGGCCAGCATCGCGTGGGCCGGTTCGGCGCCTGCGGCGACTTGCTGTGCGGCCAGAACGATCCACAGCCGCACGACCTGGTCGAGCTCGGTGCGGGCGCGCTTGGCAGCGTCGCGCACTCCTTGGTAGGGCACCAGCCATCCCGCCAGTGCGAACACGGTGACCGCGCCGACCGCCGCAGTGGTCGTGCTGGTCCACCACGCAGCGGCCATGACGCCTGCAGCCAGCCCGCCGATCAGGCCGGCAGCGCGTTGGGCCAGGTACGTCGGTGGTGTCACACCGGCGAGCAGCAGTTCCGCAGCGCGCCCGGGCCTCGGCGCTGGGAGCATCTCCCACGCGCTCGCTGAGGCTGCGCGCAGCGATCGTCGGGCCGGACGGCCCGCGAGGGCCGCCGCCATGAGCGCAGCCCCGCAGGCGAAGCCCGCGCCGCCGAGCACGGCTGCAAGTGCGGTGTTCACAGCGGGTCGGGGGCGCGTCGGGGGCGCTTGGCGGCGATCAGCACCGACGACTCGGCGCGTACGACCGAGTGGCGGACCAGGAAGGCAGTGGCGCCGAGGAGCACGAAGGCGATGAGCAGCAGGACTGCCTGGCCGGTGGGGGTGCGGTAGGGCTCGAAGTAGGCGGGGTTGTTGCGGTACATCAGCGTCACGACGCCGCCCGCCAGCGCGAGCAGCGCGATGGTCTGCGTCCACAGCTGCACCACGGCTTCGGTGCGTGCGCGGTGCAGCGCGACGATGTCGCCGATGCGTCCGGCGAGATCGCTGAGCGGCCTGGCCAGCGGCCCGCCGGAACCCGCAGCGATGCGCAGCCCGGCGGCCACCTCTGGCTCCCACACTTGGCCCGCTGCGGCGAGTTCGTCCATTGCAGCGCGCAGGCCGTTGAGGCGGGCGGTTCGCGCCGCGCGGGTCACGGTGCCTGCGATCTGCGGCGGCGCGTGCTCAGTGCTGGCTGCCAGCGCGTCCCCGAGCCCGGCGCCCGAGCGCGCCAGCTCGGCGACCTGGCGCGTCCAGCTCTGCCATGCCAGCGCTTCGGCGGTCTGGCGGCGGCGCCGCGCCGGTGCTGCGATGAACGGCGGGAGCAGCATCCCCAGGCCGCCGGCGAGCACGGCCATGCCCCACAGCCCGGTCGTCCACGCACCGATGCCCATGCCGCCGGCCGAGGCCGCGGCTTGCACCGGCCACAGCCGTGGGAAGCCTGTGACGCCGGCCATCGCTGATCAGGCGTCCTCGGGCCAGGCCGTGACGTCGACGCCGCCCTCGGCGAGGCGCTCGACGAGCTCGGGGCTGCGGGGGCGACCGACCGGTTCGAGCGGGCCGGTTCGTTTGCGCCGGGCGTAGATGTCGTGGGTCTCGAACCGGTCGTCGGGCGCGCCGAGCACTTCGGTGATCTGCCGCACGCCGCGGAATCCGGTGTGGGGGTCGGCGCCCATGTGCACCACGAGGTGGATGACATCGGCTGCTTCGGCGATCAGTGCTGACTGCGCGCCGGCCTGGCCTGCGGCCATGCAGTAGCGGACGAGCCGCGCCAGTGCTTGGCGGGCAGACGAGGCGTGAATGGTGGCCATGGAGCCGTCTGAGCCGGTGCCGCAGGCGGACAGGAACGTGGCTGCCTCGGGTCCGCGCAGTTCCCCGACGATCACCCGGTCCGCGCCTGAGCGCAGCGAGCGCCGCGCGAGCTCTTCCATGGTGATCTCGCCCTCGCCGTCGCTGTTGGGCTCACGGGTCTCGGCGGCGAACGTGTACGGGTGGGTCTCGTCGAGGAACAGCTCGAAGGTCTGCTCCAGGGTGCACACCACCTCGTGGGGTGCGATCTCGCCCAGCAGTGCCCGCAGCAGCGTGGTCTTGCCAGAGCCCAGCGCTCCGCAGATGAGCACGTTGGCCGGTCCCGGTGGGCGCACCGCTGCCGCCAGGAAGGCTGCCGCGTCTGCGCTCAGCGAGCCGCCGGCTGCCAGGTCGTCCAGCCGGATCAGCCGGTGGCGGTGGCACCTGACGGTGAGATACGGGGTGCCGCACACCTCCATCGCCGCGAAGACGCGCTCGCCTGTGCGCAGACGAAGGTCCAGCAGCGGTGCGGATGCGTCGAAGCGCCGCCCGGTCTGCCCGTGGGTGACCGCCAGGTGCGCGATGAACCCGATCATCTCCTCCGCGTCCGCGAAGGGCGGCTCGGCGATCTGCTCTTGGCGCCCTCCGGACAGGCCCAGCACACCCAGCTCGGGTCCGAACAGCCAGATGTTCTCCACGTCGTCGCGCCGCAGGAAGCCTTCCAGCGGGCCAGTGCCCAGCAGTTCCTCGAGTCGGCTGTCGAGCCACGATGTGTCGTCGTCGCTGAGCAGTTCGCCGCTGGTGTCGAGCGCTGCCGCTTCGCGCTGCTGGGTGATGCGCGCCGCGATCTGTCGGCATGCGTCGGCCACGACCGGCAGCGGCTCGGTTGCATCCAATCGGTAGCTCTGGACCTCGGCAAGTATCTCGTCCCAGATCGACGCCGCCAGATTCACGAGCCCGCCCCCAGCAGGCGCTCGCCGACATCGGCGACCGCTGTCAGCAGCACTCGGTCGCGTCGACGTGAGCGCGCGCCCAGCAGCGCTGCTGGGCGCGCCCGTTTGATGCCGCCGATGAGCGACGCGCTCGTCTCGGCTGCGGGAGTGCCGGGGTTGGCCTCGGGGAGGTCAAGGGCGCGCAGCCTCATGTCGGGGTCGGGCGCGAAGTGCAGCCAGAATGCGCTCAGCACGGCGCGCAGCCCGCCCGGAGGGGCGGTGCCCGGTACCACGGCCAGTGCCAAGCGTTGCGACGCGGCGCGAAGCAGCGGCTCATACGGGGGCGCCGCGGGCCCGGGCATCGACACGACGACCGCCCAGCGGTCGGCCAGCCCGGTCAGCCCCTGGGAGCGGTCCGCCAGCCAGTTCGCGGCACGACGTGCGCCGTCGGGGTGAGCCGGTGCGCCGAGCAGGTGCACCGAGCCGCCTCCTGCGGCGGGCAGCAGCCAGCAATGCCCGGCGACGGCCCCGGCTTCGAGCGATGCCCGTTCGGCGATCAGCGACGGCAGACCGCGCTGCGCGGGCCGCAGCGCCAGGCGGGCCGCGGTGCCGATGCGTGCGGGCAGGCCGGTGCCGTGCGCGTCGGCGTCCACCAGCAGCACATCGCGACCCGTTCCGGCCCAGCAGCGGGCGACAGACACCGACACCGCCCCGGCGTCCAGCCCGGGCACCGTCAGGCCGTCGCCCTCGGCGTCGCGCACAGCCAGCATCAGCTCTGCTCCCACGCGTTCCGCCACTGCTCGTCCAGGTCGCGCGCCACAGCTTCGGTGTCGGTGCCCTCGGGCACCCGCAGGGCCATCGGGGCGGCGCCGAGCCGTTCGGGCAGCGATTTCCACCACACCCATTCGACGGGCTGGGCCCACACGCCCAGCACGCCGTCTTCGTAGTGCTCCAGCCGCACAGCGCGCAGCACCGAGCGGGGACGCCCGCCGCCTGCGCTGCCGCGGGGCGCGCCGGGGTCGATCAGCAGCACCAGATCGCCCCGCGCGATCCCCGAGGGCGCAAGGCTCACATCGAGCGGTGTCAGCACTTCGAGCTCGCCGGGCGCTGCCTGGTCGCGCCATCGGCCCCCGAACGGCTGCAGTGCCGCAGCCTCCTGCTCATAGGAGGCCGCCCACAGCCCGTCGAGATCGGCAGACAGCGCTGCGGGGTCACCGCCCAGCGGCACCGGCAGCACCATTGGCACAGCCCCCAGCTCCGCGGGCAGCGCCCGCCACCGCACCCACTCCGCAGGCGGCACGAACAGCCGCATGGCAGAGCCGTCGAACCCGGCGAGCTCGATCGTGCCGATGACCGAGCGGGGCCGCCCGGCCCGCTCGTGCGAGGGCGCTACCCCTGGATCGACCAGCAGCACCGTGTCGCCGTCACGCGCACCCGACGGCGCCAAGCTGACATCGAGCGGCACCACTACCTCGAGCGCGTCCCCGAACGCGCCGACCGACGGCTCGACCAGCAGATGAGTGCTCACCAGCGACCCCGCCGGCAGCGCGTGCGCCACCGCCAGGCCGGCCAGCGCCTGGGGCGAGCCCGGGCTCCACGCGATGTGCGGAACGCCGTCCAGCAGCACCTCGGCCGACGCCAGATCGGCTGTGCTCAGAACATGGCCGCGGGGCAGATCGCGTGCGGCCACCACCACGGCGATGCGCTCGTCGAATGCTGAGGCGGTGGCCCAGAACCCAGCGACGCTCGCCGCCATCAGCGCCACACCGCCAAGCCCCACAAGAGTGCGCTTGGCCGCGCGCGAAAGCCGCCGACGCGTCCTCGCCGGCGTCGCGGATGCAGGAGTTCCGGCCGGCTCCGATGGCGCTTCGGCTCCCTCACGCATCGGGAGCAGCCGTCGCGTTCAGGCAGCCGAAGCCGAATTCGGGGAGGTTTGGGTTGTTGACAGCGCGGACGCGGCTGGTTAGCTTGCCCCGCTCATGACGCAGCCGTCGAACGCGAACATCCGTACCCGGGGGGGGGGGTAGCTCTTCGCTGAGCCGCGCCGCGGCCCCCGAGGGGTCGCAGCGCCGCGCGCGGCCGCGGCGCGTCGGCCGGCTGGGCTGGGCGTCGCGGCTGGTGGTCGCGACCCTCGTCGCCACCACGGTGGTGTCCGGTGTGGGTGCGGTGCCGTGGCTCGAGCGGGCCGACAGCGACGGCGACGGCACCGAAGAACTCGGAGTCG
This sequence comes from Acidimicrobiales bacterium, assembly GCA_009843525.1. GTDB lineage: Bacteria > Actinomycetota > Acidimicrobiia > Acidimicrobiales > Poriferisodalaceae > Poriferisodalis > Poriferisodalis multihospitum. The sequence continues at coordinate 264,328 of VYDH01000036.1, forward strand.
AGTGGAACAGCCTCGCCGGCGAGGCCGGCGCCGCGACTGCGTCGGGCACGGCGGGGCTGAGCTGCCCGGCGGGCATGGTGCTCGACGGGGACCTGTGCAAGACCCCCAAGGTCCACACGGTGCCGGTGACCCTCACGTGCGCACAGCCGGGCTACGTGCTGGTGAGCACCGTCGGCGAGCTGGGGGCTTCTCATAGCTGCCAGAAGACGGTACCGGCGCACTGCACGGGTGCCAAGGTACTGCACCAAGGCCAATGCCAGACCGAGACCACCGAGCAGCGGGACGCGAACTGGTCGTGCGTCGAGGGCACGCTGGTGTCGACGTTCTTGGATCCCGGCTACTCCTACTCGTGCCGGATCACCGTCGATCCGCCCGAATGCCCCGAGAGCGGGGAGAGCTACCTCACGACGCCGTCGGCCGGCTGCTACGTGGAGGTGTCATTCCACCAGACGCAGGACTACACGTGGACGTGCACCGAGGGCACGCTGGTGACGAACGCCGGAGATCACGGCGTGGCTCGTTCGTGCAAGGTGACGCTGGCGTCGCTGACGTGCCCCGACGGCGAGACCTACCGCAACAGCCGCTGCGAGGAGGAGCAGACGTTCTACCGGACTCGGGGCTATGAGTGGACGTGCAGCTCGGGCACGCTGGTGACGACGTCGGGCGAGCATGGCGTGGCTCGTTCGTGCAAGG
>VYDH01000043.1 GCA_009843525.1 Acidimicrobiales bacterium
CGCCAGCACCGTGTCGAGCGCCGAGAGCGCATCGCGCACCGACCCGGCACCCCGTACCCGCGGCCCCGCCACCCGCGCCGCCAGCAGCACCCGCGCCGGCGCCGGCACCGGCACCCGTGACAGACCCGGCGCCCGTGCTTCCCGATCCGTCGCCGGACGCAGGCCCAGAGCCTCAGGCTGCAGCCGAATCGGCACCGATGGCCGGCGCTGCAACGGCGGCCGGGGATCTCGGGGGCATCTGGGATGTCCAGGTTGTCGGAAAGCTGCGTCCGGTCGCGGCTGGTTTGTTCCGCGATGCAACCGTGCTCGCTCACGAGCGCAATGTGGTGACCGTCAGGCTGAGCGCGGGCGTGCCGGTCGCTCAAGCCCGGCGTCGAAGCAATGAGGTGGAGCCCATCTTGTCGGAATTGCTCGACCAGACTGTGCGTCTTGAGGTGAGCGACGCGGGCGGTGTGCCGGTGCCGGCCAGCGCTGAGCCACCGCCATCGGCGGCGTCGATCTCAACCGAGGACTCCTCATCCTCGGCCGCGCAACAGACCGCGGCCGGCGGCCCGACCGCATCAACAGCCTCGCAGGAGGACAAGGTGCAGCGGATCGTGGATCGCTTCCCGGGCTCGGTCGTGGTCCGCGACGACGAGAGTGCGGACTGACAGCCGTGACTGACCACCAACGGCGGGGGCTGACGTGTACGACGACGCCGTCGAAGATCTGATCGACGAACTCAGCCGCCTGCCCGGCATCGGCCCCAAGGGCGCCCAGCGCATCACGTTCTGGCTGCTCAAGCGGCCGGCTGCCGACGCTCACCGCCTCGCCGCAGCCATCACTGCAGCGAAGGACCGGGTGGGTTTCTGCAGCCAGTGCTGGAACCTCAGCGAGACCGACCCATGCCCCACCTGTGCCGACCCGGCGCGGGCCAACGGGATGATCTGCGTGGTGGAGGAGCCGCGGGATGTGGTGGCAATGGAGAAGGCGGGCTTCCGGGGCCGCTACCACGTGCTCGGCGGCGCCCTGAACCCGCTCGAAGGCATCGGGCCCGAGCAGCTGCGCATCCGCGAGCTGCTCGCCCGCCTCGACAGCGAGTCGGTCGCCGAGCTGATCGTGTGCACCAACCCGAACATCGAGGGCGACACGACCGCCATGTATCTCGCGCGCCAGCTCGAGCCGCTCGGCGTGCAGGTGACCCGGCTCGCCAGCGGCCTGCCCGTCGGCGGCGACCTCGAATACGCCGACGAGCTCACGCTCGAACGAGCCCTGAGCAACCGCCGCACCCTCACGCCCTAGCAACCCAGCCGGTAAATCGCTGGACGGGTGAGCCGTACCTGCCTACGGTCCGGCGGGCACTTCCCCGGCGGCCTGCACTCCCAAGGAGTGCCATGGCTGCCTTCGATCCCCACAACCGAACATCACACGACTTGCCGGTTGCGGTGTTCCGTCCGTCGCCTGCCGAACGTGTGATGGTGGCGGGGCCGTGCCACGCCCGAGCACTGTGCCTCAGCGCTGGCGCGTCGCCGCGAGGCGTCGCTGCGGTGTTCGTCGATCCTTGCGGGGTGCTGCTGGCGATCGCCACCGCGCCAGCGGCCGTGGTCGGGGCGATCCTGGTCGACCCGGCTCCGTTCGCACGGCTGACCGAGCTGCTCAGCGCGACCCGCATCTACTTGGAGGTTCCCGCCGGTGACGCTGCCGCGGTCAGCGATGCCGTGCAAGCCGCGCTCTGGCCGCTCTGTGTCGCCACCGAAGTGCTCGCCCGACCCGAGGCCGCCTGAGCCAGCTCGCGCCCCTGCCGTTGCGAAGCGTCGGTGAGGTGGGATCGACTGGACTGGATGGCTATGCAACCCGCAGGATGACGGCATCGCCTTGGCCGCCGCCTCCGCACAGCGCCGCTGCACCAAGGCCGCCGCCGCGGCGGCGCAGTTCGCTGGCGAGGGTGAGTGCCAGACGAGCACCGGACATGCCGATGGGATGGCCGAGCGCCACCGCACCGCCGTTTCGGTTCACGATCTCCGGTGCCACGCCCAGGTCCTCCGTCGACGCCACGGCTACCGCAGCGAAGGCCTCGTTGATCTCGAACAGCGACAGGTCCGAGACGTTGAGATCAGCGCGTGCGAGCGCACGCCCGATGGCCCGCGACGGCTGGTGCAGCAGGCAGGTGTCAGGCCCCGCGACCATGCCGTACGACACCACCTCGGCGAGCGGTTCGGCGCCATGCCGCTCAGCTGTCTCGGCCGACATCAGCACCAGCGCGCAGCCGCCGTCGGAGATCTGCGACGCATTGCCTGCCGTGACGGCACCGTCGGCAGCGAACGCCGGCCGCAGCCCGGACAGGCTCTCGGGCGTCGTGCCGGGCCGGATGCCTTCGTCGTCGAGCACCGTGAGCGGATCGCCGCGGCGCTGCGGGATGCTGACGGCCACGATCTCGTCATCGAAGCGGCCGTCCTTCTGCGCTGCCGCCGCGCGCTCGTGCGACTGAGCGGAATACTCGTCCATCGCGCTGCGCGAGATCCCCGCACTGGCCGCATCCCGCTCGGTGCCGTCGCCCATGTGACCGTCGTCGAAGGCGCACCACAGGCCGTCGTGGATCATCGCGTCGAGCACCGCACCCGAGCCCATGCGCATGCCGTTGCGGCCGTCCGGCAGCAGGTAGGGCGCATTGGTCATCGACTCCATGCCGCCGGCCACGACCACGTCGGCGTCACCGGCCGCGATCATCTGGTCGGCCATGTAGACCGCGTTCAGACCCGACAGGCACACCTTGTTGATGGTGATGGCCGGCACTTCCATGGAGATGCCGGCATGGGTCGCAGCCTGCCGGGCCGTGATCTGCCCCTGACCGGCCTGCAGCACCTGTCCCATCACCACGTAGTCGACATCGCCGGCCGCGACGTGGGATCGCTCCAGTGCCCCCTCGATCGCAATGCCGCCGAGCTGCGCGCCGGTCAAGCCGGCCAGTCCGCCGTTGAACTTGCCGATCGGCGTGCGTGCGCCCCCGACGATGACCGAATCAGCCCTTGCACCACGAGCCATTGCAACCCCTCGTCTGCACCGACGCCCCGGCCCACGGGCTAGGCGACCGATCTGTGCACGGCGAGTGTACGAAACGGCCTGCGAGGCTGCCCGAGCACCGGCTGCGCCGTGCAAGAAAGTGGAACTCGCAGCTCTCTCGCACCGTTAGCGTTCGGCCCCGTGAAGCAGTTCGCAGATGCCATCGCCGCCGGCGCATCGGGCCCCGAACTCGAGGCCATGCCCATACCGGAGAGCTTCAGGGCTGCTTATGTGGTACGCGACGAGCAGACGATGTTCGAGGGCCGGGCCTCGGCCGACAAGGATCCCCGCGAGGCCACCCACATCGGCGAGGTCGCCACGCCCGAGCTCGCGCCCGACGAGGTGTACATGGCGGTGATGGCCAGCGCCATCAACTTCAACACAGTGTGGACCTCGATCTTCGAGCCCCTGCCCACGTTCGGCTTCTTGGACCGGCTGGGCCGGGAGAGCCGCTGGGGTGCCCGACATGCGCTCGACTACCACGTGCTCGGTTCCGATGCCTCCGGAGTTGTGCTGCAGTGCGGTTCGGCGGTGCGCAACTGGCGCCCCGGCGACCGGGTGGTCGTCCACTGCAACTACGTCGACGATCAGGACCCCGCCGCCCATGACGACTCGATGAAGGCCTCCAACCAGCGGATCTGGGGCTTCGAGAGCAACTTCGGCGGACTGGCCGACCTCACCATCGTCAAGGCCAACCAGCTCATGCCCAAGCCAGCGCACCTGTCGTGGGAGGAAGCGGCAGTGAATGCGCTCTGCGCCGCCACCTCGTACCGGATGCTGGTGGGCGACAACGCCGCCCGCATGAAGCAGGGCGACTCGGTGCTCATCTGGGGTGCCACCGGCGGGCTGGGCGGCTACGCCTGCCAGCTCGTGCTCAACGGCGGCGGCGTGCCCATCGGCGTGGTCAGCTCGCCCGACAAGGCGGAGCTGCTCGGCCAGCTCGGCGTGGAGCACACCATCGATCGGAGCGCCGAGGGCTACCGCTTTTGGAGCGACGCCAGCACCCAGGACGAGCGCGAATGGCGCCGCTTCGGCAAGAAGGTGCGCAGCCTCATCGGCGACGACCCCGACATCGTGTTCGAGCATCCGGGCCGGTCCACTATGGGCGCGTCGGTGTTCGTCACCAAGCGGGGCGGCAAGATCGTGACCTGCGCCGCCACCAGCGGTTACATGATCGAGTACGACAACCGGCACCTGTGGATGCGCCTGAAGCAGATCCTGTCGAGCCACTTCGCCAACTACGCCGAAGCGTGGGCGATGAACCGTCTGATCGACCAGGGCCGCATCCAACCGATCCTGTCGAAGACGTTCACGCTCGACGAGACGGGCTTGGCCGCCTGGCAGGTTCACCACAACCTGCATGAAGGCAAGCTCGGCGTGCTGTGCCTGGCCTCCGAGCCGGGTCAGGGCATCACCGATCCCGACAAGCGTGAACGCATCGGCGAAGACCGCATCACGCTCTTCGCCCGCCATGCAGCCTCGCTGGAAACCGCTGAAGGGGCAGCCCGATGATCCTGACCGAGATCGACCACGTGGCCATTGCCGTGAAGGACCTGGACGCCGCCGTCGCGTACTACAGCGAGGCGTTCGGAGCCGAGGTGGCCCACCGGGAAGTCGTCGACTCTGACGGCGTGGAAGAGGCCCTGATCAAGGTGGCCGACAGCTACATCCAGCTCACCGCCGCAACCCGTCCCGATTCGCCGATCGCCAAGTTCCTGGAGCGCCGGGGCGAGGGTTTGCACCATGTCGGTTATCGGGTGGACGACTGCGCCGCCGCCCTCGAGGCCATGATCGACGCGGGTGCCGTGCCCATCGACACCGCGCCCCGGCCGGGTTCGCGCGGCACCACGGTCGCCTTCGTCCACCCGAAAGGCAATCTCGGCACCCTTGTGGAACTCGTGGAGGAACCAGAGGCTGAGCCGGCGGGCGAAGCCGGGGCCTGAGCGGCCCGTGAGCGAAGCGAACAAGAGCGGGAAGCAACGGGCTCGCTAGCGGGGAGGTTCGCGTATCGGCGCTGCCTCTAGGCTCGCCCATGTAGGGCGCGGGCGCACGAGACGCTTCCCGCCGCCTGCGCTCAGGGAGGAACCAATGACCGTACTCACGAGACGATTCGCGATCGTGTTCGCTGTGCTGGCGGTGTTCGCCGCGGCATGCACCGGCAGCGATGAGCCTGCGGCAACCACCGCTGCGGCACCGGCGACGACAGCCGCGGCCGAAGAGCCGGCCGACGACATGGACGACGCTGAGCCGTTCAAGATCGGGCTCGTCACCGACACCGGCAAGGTGGACGACAAGAGCTTCAACCAGTCGGCATGGGAAGGTGCGGAGCAAGCTGCCGCTGCGCTGGGCGCCGAGGCGAACTACATCGAGACCGAGGAAGCCAAGGACTACGAGAACAACATCGGTCTGTTCATCGAAGACGGCGTCGATGTCATCATCACGGTCGGATTCGGCCTCGGCGACGCCACCATCGCTGCCGCACAGGCCAACCCCGGCATCTATTTCATCGGCGTCGACCAGTTCCAAGCCGAGGCGCTGCCCAACTTGACCGGGCTGATCTTCCCTGAGGACCAGTCGGGATTCCTGGCCGGCGCGCTCGCCGGCATGCTCACCGAGAGCAACATCGTGGGTGCCGTGCTGGGCACCGATCTGGTGCCGCCCGTCGTGGCCTTCAAGGAAGGCTGGGAGCACGGTGCGCGTTACACCAACCCGGACGTGCAGACCATCTCCACCTACCACCCCGGCGGCCTGGACGTCGCCTTCGGCGATCCGGACTGGGGTGCGGCCACCGCCCGCCAGGCGCTCGACCAGGGCGCGGACATCATCTTCGGCGCAGGCGGTGCCACCGGCAACGGAGCGCTCATCGAGATTGCCTCGCAGGAAGGCGCCTACTGCGTCGGCGTCGATACCGATCAGTGGAACACGGTGCCCGAGGCACGGCCCTGCCTGGTGACGAGCGCAATGAAGCTCATCACCCCGGGCGTGGCTGACTTGATCGCAGCAGCGCACGACGGCAGCTTTGCCGGGGGCAATTTCCTCGGCGAGGTCGGTCTGGCACCGTTCCATGACTTCGATGGCATCGTCACCGACGACATGCGGGCCACGCTTGCCGACGTTCTTGCCGGCCTGAACGCCGGCGAGATCGACACCGGATGGCCGCCGGGCTGATCGGACGCCGCACGAGTTGAGCTGGGCGCCGTGGGCCGCGGGCACCTCACCCGACGGTGAGCATGCCCGCCGGCCCAGCGGCGCCCGCTCCTGCGCAGCAGCCCGAGGCGTCCGGCGGCGCCAGCGATGCTCGGCGCAGTTCGACGCGCACGATCCTGCGCGCTGCGGCGGTCCCCGTGGCCTCGGTGGTGCTGGGGCTGCTGCTCGGTGCCGTGCTCATCGCGGTACAGGGGCACTCGGTCTCCAGCGCGTACAGCGCGCTGGTGCTCGGCGGGGCGGGCGACGCCGACGCGCTGCTGCGCACCCTGCAGAAGGCGACGCCGCTCGTCTTCGGCGGCCTGGCCGTTGCCTTCGCCTTCAAGGCGGGCCTGTTCAACATCGGCGGGCAGGGCCAGCTGCTGGTCGGCGCAGCATTCGCCGCGGGCGTGGGCTTCGGGCTCGAGGGCGTGCCGCTGGTGGTGCATCTCCCGCTGGCGCTGCTGGTCGGTGCTGCTGCGGGCGCCGCATGGGGCGCCATCGCCGGGGTGCTGAAAGCCACGTCGGGCGCCCACGAAGTGATCGTCACGATCATGCTCAACTTCGTGGCCGGCAATCTCACCGACTGGCTGGCGGCGAATCCCTGGCAAGACCGATCAGGCTCCAACATCATCGCCCGGACCCCGCTGGTGCAGCCGTCGGCCGAGATCCCCACGTGGGGATGGCTGCCGGCAGGCTTCGTGCTGGCGGTGATCGCCGCATTCGCCTGCTGGTTCATCCTGGAGCGCACCACCTACGGCTTCGAGGTGCGCAGCGTGGGGGCGAACCGTCACGCCGCCCGCTACGCGGGCATCTCAGTGGGCTGTATCATGGCGTCGACGATGGCCGTGGCGGGACTGCTGGCCGGCCTCGGCGGAGCCATCGAGTCGCTCGGCGTCGACGGCCGTTTCGAGGCCGGGGTAAATGTGGGCCTTGGCTTCGAGGGCATCACGATTGCGCTGCTGGCCCGCACCAACCCCATTGCCGTCATTCCTGCCGGCCTGCTAGTGGGCTTGATGGAAGCGGGCGCCGCCAAGATGCAGTTCGAGTCGGGGGTTGCGCCCGAGATCATCGACGTGATCCAGGCGCTGATCCTGCTGTTCGTGGCGGCGCCGTTGATCGTGCGCTGGCTGCTGCGGCTGCGTGATCGGCCCGATGCGCCGGATCGACGCCTGACGCTCGGTGCGGGGTGGGGCCGATGACCGCCGGCGCCGGCCCGGATCTGGCGACGGCGTCGGGAGTTGCCGGCGTGCGGGGCTGGTCGCCGCAGCGCATGTGGTCGGTGGCGGGGGCCGTCGTGCTGGTGGCGTGCGTGTGGGGCTTCTACGCCTGGGACGGGGCGCAGACCACAGCAGTGCTCGGGGGCACCGTGCGCGCCGCCACCCTGCTGGTGCTGGGCGCGATGTGCGGGATGATCGGCGAGCGTTCGGGCATCGTGAACATCGGCATCGAGGGCCAGTTCCTGATGTCGGCGTTCACGGCGTTCACCGTCGCGTCGATGTCGGGCTCGCTGTTCCTGGGTGTGGTCGCGGGCGTCAGCACTGGCCTGGCGATGGGCTGGATGCTCGCTGCGATGTCGGTCGGGCTGCGAACCGATCAGATCATCGCCGGCACGGTCCTGAATATCGCGGCTCTGGGCCTGACCTCGTTCTTCTACGACCGGGGGCGTTCGCTGGGCCAGCCGAAGTATCAGTCGATCGAGCTCGGCCCGCTCGCCGATCTGCCCGTCGTGGGCACGGCGCTGTTCAACCGCCCGCCGCTGACGTACTTGGCGCTCGTGCTGGTCGTGGTGCTCCACGTGCTGCTGCTGCGCTCGGTGTGGGGAATGCGCACGACTGCTATCGGCGAGCACCCCGGTGCCGCGGCCACCGTGGGCATCGATGTGATCCGGCTGCGCTACTGGAACGTGACGCTGGCGGGCGGCTTGGCCGGCCTCGGCGGCGCGTACTTGGCGCTGGAATCGGTGGGCACATTCACCCGGGCGATGTCTGGCGGGCGGGGCTTCCTGGCGTTGGCCGTGATGATCTTCGGTCGCCGCACCCCGCTGGGCGCCTACGCGGCGGCACTGTTCTTCGGCTTCACGACGGCACTGCAAGGCCAGTTCCAGCTCAACGACACGTTCGACATCCCGGCGCAGTTCGTGGGGATGCTGCCGTTCGTGGTCACGATCATCGTGGTGGCCGCGGCAGGCCTGTTCGGCCGCATGCGCGACCCGGCCGCGCTGGGCCAGCCCTACGAGGTCAGATGATGGTTGCGACCGCTGTTTCGCAGGCGGAGCCAGAGGTGCTGCTGGCCGGACACGGGATCACCAAATGCTTCGGCCCGGTCGTGGCCAACGACGACGTCTCGGTCGAGCTGCGGCCCGGGCGGATCCTGGCGCTGCTGGGCGAGAACGGCGCGGGAAAGAGCACCCTCGTCAACGTGCTCTTCGGCCTGCACCGCCCCGATGCGGGCCAGGTCGTGATTGCCGACGAGAACGTGGAGCTGTCGAGCCCGCACGACGCCATCGCCCGCGGCGTCGGCATGGTGCACCAGCACTTCCAGCTCGTGCCGCCGATGAGCGTGGTGCGCAACATCGTGCTCGGGGCCGAGCCGCGCAAGCTCGGCATGATCGACGTGACCCAGGCGCGCCGCCGCGTGCTGGAGTTGGCAGACCGGTTCGGGCTCCATGTCGACCCCGATGCAGCAGTGGAGGACCTGCCGGTCGGGGCACAGCAGCGGGTCGAGATCCTCAAGGCCCTGTACCGCGATGCGAGGGTGCTGATCGCCGACGAGCCGACCGCAGTGCTCACCCCGCAGGAGACCGACCACCTGCTCGATGTGCTGCGTGGCCTGACCGCCCAAGGCGTGGGCATCGTGTTCATCACCCACAAGCTGCGCGAGGTCATGGCCGCAGCCGACGACATCGTCGTACTGCGCGAGGGCAAGGTGGTGGGCACCACCACGCCCGCGCAGACCAGCGAGGCAGCACTGGCGGAGCTGATGGTGGGCCGCGCGGTGGATCTGCACGGCGACCGGTTCGAATCGGGCGCCACCGGCGTCGGGTCGGCAGCCCCGGCCGAGATCGCGGCCGATGACGCAGCCCCAACCTCCGAGGCGATGGCCGCCGACGACCCAGAGCGGCCCGTGGTGCTCGACATCGCTGGCCTCTGCGCCGATGACGATCGCGGTCAGCGTGCCGTCGACGAGCTGTCGCTCGAGGTGCGCGCCGGCGAGATCGTGGGGGTCGCCGGCGTGGAGGGCAACGGCCAGCGGGAGCTGGTGGAAGCCATCACCGGCCTGCGCCACGCCACGGCCGGCACCGTGTCGATCAGCGACCGGGACGCGTCGGGTGCCCGGCCGCGCCAGGTCACGGTGATCGGCGTGGGGCACATCCCCGAGGACCGGGCCAAGCACGGCCTCATCGGCTCCTACTCCGTGGCCGACAACTCTGTCCTGAACCGCTACTTCAAGCGGCCCTTCGCAGCCGGCGGCATGCTGCGGCGCGACCGCATCGACTCGCACGCCCGCGATGTGGTGGCCACCTTCGACGTGCGCACGCCCGACGTGGAGTCGCCGGCCGACAGCCTGTCGGGCGGCAACAAGCAGAAGCTCATCGTGGGCCGCGAGTTCTCCGACGAGATCGATCTGTTGATCGCGGCGCAGCCCACCCGCGGCATCGACATCGGTGCCATCGAGTTCATCTGGCACCGCATCCGCGAGCGTCGCGACGGGGGCACGGCCGTGCTGCTGGTGTCGGCCGAGCTCGACGAGGTGCTGGCACTCAGCGACCGGGTCGTTGTCATGTACGAGGGCCGCATCGTGGCCACGGTCGACCCCCGCACCGCCACCCGCGAGGAGATCGGCCTGCTCATGGCCGGCGCGGCACCCGGCACAGAATGCTCGGTAGCCGGCGGCTAGACGACTCGATCGCTGCCGCCGTCCTGGGGGATCTGGGCACCGGTGGTGTGCGCGAACGCGGGGCCGCACATCTGGGCGATCAGCGCGCCGACGTCGGCTGACGCCAGTTCGCGGCCGAGCAGGTTGCGCCTCCGGTACTGCTCGGGAGTCAGCCCGTAGCTGACGGCGCGCTGGGCGATGAGCTCGTCCGACCACAGCCCCGTGTCGAACACGCCGTCGGGATGCACGACGTTGACGGTGATGCCGTCGGGCGCCCATTCAAGCGCCGCCACGCGCGCGAGCTGCGTCAGCGCCGCCTTCGATGCCGAGTAGGCCGCTGCGCCTTTGCCGGGTGCGGGCACGTTCTTCGAACCAACGATGACAACACGACCTCCCGCCGGCGAGTGCCGCATCACCCGATGAGCCGCGGCGAGGGTGTTGGCCGCGCCGCTCACGTTGATGTCGAATGTCTGCTGCCATGCCGTGCCGAGGCCGGAGTCATCAACGAGCTCTTCCAGCGGCGCCGACGGACCGAAGATGCCGGCCGCCGCTACCACGATGTCGATGCCGCCGAAGCGCTCGACTGCGTCGGCAACCGCTTCGGTCATGGCGTCGGCATCGGTGACATCTGCCTCGATGCCGAGCCACGCCGAACCGTGCAGTGATGACGGCCGGTCGCTGTCGCCGCCATCTTCGTGCGTGATACCGGCGTCGATATCGATGCCGACCACTGCCGCCCCGGCTGAGGCCAGCGCCGCGGCTGCGGCCTGTCCGATGCCCGAAGCCGCGCCGGTCACCAGCGCCACCTGGCCGGCCAAACCTGCCGGCGCGCCGGCCCGTGCCAGCTTCGCCTGCTCGAGCTCCCAGTACTCCACGTCGAACAGGTCGGCTTCGCCGAGCGCGACGTAGCCCCCGAGAGTCTCCGCGGCGTTGATCACGTCGATGGTGTGCCGGTAGATGTCCGCGGCGATGTCGCAGTCGACTGCGCGCCGCCCAACGGTCCACAGCCCGAGATCGGGGTCGAGGATCACACGCGGTGCCGTGTCCAGCATCGTGAGCCGTTCGCCCTCGGCATGACGGTCGGCATTGCGCTCGAAGTAGGAGCGGTAGCTCCCGACGAAAGCAGCGACATCGCGGCCCACCATGGGAAATTGCTTCGTGCGAATGATGTGATCGGGCGTGGCTGGCCCGCGGCATGCCACCGATGCCAAGTCGTCGCGGGCGCAGAACGCGTCAGCCCGGTCGTCACGCACGGCTCGCAGCAGCATCGGCGCGCCTGCTGCGGCCGAGACCGCGGTCCGCAGCTCCGCCACCGTCTTCACTGCGTCGAGGCTGACGCGATGTGTGCTGCGCCCCCCGGCCGCATTCGCATCGATCTCGCCGAATGAGGTGACACCCCCTTCCGCAAGGCACTGCTCGGCCTCGCTGATCCGATCGATCATGGAGTCATACGCCTGGCGCGCCGTCTCGCCGAAGGTGAAGATGCCGTGGTTCAGCAGGACCATCGCTTCGGTGCCGTCGTGGGCCTGCGCCTGCCATTCGTCCGCGCAGCGGCGGGCCAGATCGAAGCCGGGCATCACGTAGGGCACCACGACGGCCCGGTCGCCCCACAGGTCACGCACCCGCGCCTCGCCTTCTGCGGTATTGGTGAGTGCCAGCACGGCATCGGCGTGGCTGTGCAGCACCGCCCGGTGAGGCAGCAGCGCATGCAGGATCGCTTCCACCGACGGGTTCGGGGCGCTGGCGTCGAGCAGGTGGATCCGCAGCTGGTTCACCATCTCGGTGTCGCTCAGCTCCGCCAGCTCCGCCAGGCGCCGGACGGGCTCCAAGCGCAGCGGCGCGAAACCGGGCGGTTCGATGGTTGCGAGATCCCAGCCGCTGCCCTTGACCCACAGCGTCGGCACCGGTTCGCCCCAGGCGTCGGTGCTGCGGCCCTTAATGGACGTGTTGCCGCCGCCGTGCAGCACCAGCGCCGGATCGGCGCCCACCAGGCGCGATCCGTAGGTGATCTCGCCGAGGTCGCCCAGCTCGGTCCAGCGCGTCGCCTCGTCGGCATCCCAGCGATTCAGCACCGGCCCGTCCCCGATCCGGCTGGTTCGACCTCGGCCAACGCTTGGGCAATGGATTCGCCGTACGGCGGTCGCAGCACGCCTGCGTCGGTGATGATCGCCGTGATCAGGCGCGCAGGAGTCACGTCGAATGCCGGATTGACGGCCTTCGCATCTTCCGGCGTCAGACGCTGCCCGCCGGCGTGATGAACCTCATCGGGGCTCCGCTGCTCGATGACGATGCGGCTGCCCGATGGCACAGCCGCGTCGATGGTCGTGGTCGGCGCCGCGACGTAGAAGCCGATGCCCGCATCGGCGGCAGCCAGAGCGTGGGCCAGCGTGCCCACCTTGTTGGCAGTGTCGCCGTTGGCAGCGATGCGGTCCGCGCCCACGATCACGGCGTCCACCTCGCCTTCTGCGATGAGCGATGCCATGGCACCGTCGGGTACGACCGATACGTCGATGCCCGCGTCGGCCAGCTCCCACGCTGTGAGACGGGCACCCTGCAGGAGCGGGCGCGACTCTGCCGCCAGCACGCGCACCGGCTCACCGGCAGCAGCCTTCGCATAGAACGCGGCCAGCGCTGTTCCGATGCCCGCGGTTGCCAAGCGCCCTGCGTTGCAGTGCGTCGCGATCACCGTGGCCTCCGCGAGCACCTCACGCCCGAGCCGACCGATCTCGGCGCATGCCTTCGCGTCTTCGGCGCCGATGGCCAAGGCCTCATCCAGCAGCCGCCGCCGCAGTTCGGCAACGCTGCCTGCACTGCCGTTGTCGCTGTCGGTGCTCGCGCTGATGAGCTCTTGGGCGGCGAGCGCAGCATCGATCGTGCGATCCACTGCCCACCGCAGGTTCACCGCCGTCGGGCGGGCGTCGCCGATCTCGTGCCGCAACCGCTCGAGCAACTCGCGTGCCGCGTCCAGCGAGTCGGGTTGCGCCTCGTCGACGCCGACAACCAGCGCAAGCGCCCCGAACGCACCGAGCGCGGGCGCCCCCCGGATGGCAAGCCGCCCGATGGCATCCACGGCACTGGCCACATCACGCACATCGAGCAGCACCAACTCGGCCGGCAGCCGCGTCTGATCGATGATCTCGATGCTGTCGCCCGTCCAGCGCAGCGTCGGCGTAATGGCTGCCGTTTCCATGCAGCCGACAGTCTCGCGCCCACGTGCGGCAAAATTGGCAGTGAGTTCGCGATGCAGCCAAGTACCTTGTCCCGACACGAGGAGAGCGATCGTGACACCGGACGAGACACGGGACTTCCTGAACGAGATGTTCAGCCAGATTGGCGACCGCTTCGACCGCGTCGATACGCGCTTCGACCATGTGGACGAACGCATGGATCAGATGGAACAGAAGGTCGATCAACGCTTCGAGGAACTGACCACGGTCAACAATTCGCTGATCGACGCGGTGGCTGACATCAACAAGCGACAGGGCTGAATACCTGAATCGACTGGTGGCGCTGGCGCTGGCGGGCGGCGAGCGGTTCGTCGCCGAACTGCAGCGCGTCTGGGAGGCCGGCGACGCGGTGCTGCCGGTCGATCAGCGGCTTCCCAGCGGGGCCCAGCAGTCACTCGTCGAGCGCATGGGCGCCAGCGTCGTGGTGGACAGCACCGGCCGTCACCGCCGCCGTGGCGGCTGGCCGACCGAATCGGGGGATGCGCTGGTCGTGGCCACCAGCGGCAGTACCGGCGAGCCGAAAGGCGCGGTGCTCACCCACAGCGCCATCGAGGCCAACGCCATGGCCACGAGCTCCGCGCTGGCGGTCGACCCCAGCACCGACCGTTGGCTGGCATGCCTGCCCCTCGCACACGTCGGCGGCCTAGCAGTAGTGGTCCGCGCACTGCTGACCGACACCCCCGTAGACGTTCACGATGGTTTCGACGCAGCCGCAGTCGAAGCAGCAGCCCGCCAGGGCGCAACGCTCACCTCGCTGGTGCCCACCGCCCTCGCTCGCATCGACCCGTCGGGCTTCCGGGCGATCCTGCTCGGCGGCTCCGCCATGCCCGCTCAACGCCCCGCGAACACCGTCGCCACCTACGGCATGACCGAGACCTTCAGCGGCGTGGTGTACGAAGGCTGGCCGCTCGAGTGCGTCGAGCTGCGCATCCGGAACGACGAGGTGCAGCTCCGCTGCCCGATGCTGCTGCGCTGCTACCGCGACAACAGCGACCCTCGAACAAACGACGGCTGGTTCCCCACCGGTGACGCCGGCGCCCTGTCAGAAGAAGGTCAGCTCTCAGTATTCGGAAGAGTCGACGACATGATCACCACCGGCGCCGAAAAGGTCTGGCCAGTAGCCGTCGAACGGATCCTCGCCGACCTGCCCGGCATCGCCGAAGCGGCCGTAGTCGGCCGTCCAGACCCCGAATGGGGCCAAGCCGTCACCGCCGTCATCGTCCCCACCAACCACGCCCAGCCCCCCGAACTCGAAGCACTCCGCGACGCCGTCAAAGAGCACCTCCCCGCCTACTGCGCCCCCCAAGCCCTGGAACTCGTCACAGAGCTCCCCCAAACCCCCCTAGGCAAGACCCAACGCTGGCGTATCTGACCAAGCCAAAGAACCGGAACAGCGAGGGCAGCGCGAGGGCAGTGGCCTCCGCGCGCAGTTTTGCGACGCCAATGCCCATCCACCGTGCAGCAATGGCGTCGCAACTGTTTGAAGCACGGAGGCCGCAGCCCCCGCGCTGCCCGGGTGTGAACGCGGTGCTCAAGTCGCGCTAGCAGACGCCTCGGTAGGAACCGGCAGGTAGCCGCCGCTGGGCGTCACATCCTCCGGCAATGCCTCAGCAAACAACGTGGCAGTGCCGATGCCGTGCACCCCATGCGGATCAACCGCAACAGCAGTCTCGCGAGCAATGCGCAACCCCGCAGGCCCGCAGATGAACGACGACACCACCGAGCGAACACCGCGCATAGCCGCCCGCCGCGCCAAGTCGTAGGTGGCATGCGGACCACCCAGCACCGCCGGCTTGAGCACAGCGACTTCGATGGCCCCAACCTCGATCAGCCGGTCGAGCGCATCGGCGTCGCGCAGGTGCTCATCGGCAGCGACGGGCAGCCCGACCGTGCGGCTGATCTGTGCCCAGTCCGCGGCCTGCGGTGTGGGCTCCTCGATGAACTCGATGTCGAGGTGGCCGACGGGGCGCAGCACCTTGACCGCGGTCGCACGATCCCAGCCGCCGTTGGCATCGAGTCGCAGTGCCACGCCGGCAGGCAGGGAGTGACGCACGTGCGCGATCCGCACCGACTGTTCGGCAATGGTCGCGGCTGCGCCGCCGTTGCCGCCTGCTTGGGCGTGGTCGTGGGCAGCAACCTTGAGCTTCACCGCCAGGTGACCCGTTGCGGCGGCGTGCGCTGCGCGTTGA
Source organism: Acidimicrobiales bacterium (assembly GCA_009843525.1). Classification (GTDB taxonomy): domain Bacteria; phylum Actinomycetota; class Acidimicrobiia; order Acidimicrobiales; family Poriferisodalaceae; genus Poriferisodalis; species Poriferisodalis multihospitum. The sequence continues at coordinate 15,518 of VYDH01000043.1, forward strand.
GCCGCAGCCTCGGGATCCAGATCGGACACCAACGCGTGGGTGGCGATGCGCCGCTGGGCGGGCGGGTTCTCGGCCAGCAATGTGGACAGCGTGACGCCCTCGATCTCGGCGTCGAGCTGCGTGAGTGCCGATTCCACGGCTGCGGCAGCGCAGGGCTCGCGGGGCGGTTCGCCTTCAGGGTTCTCGGCCCACCGCTCCAGCGCCGCCAGAGCTTCGTCGTAGCTCTCGACACCGAAGCCAGACAGCGGCGCCGCCTCGCCCGCGCCGACGCAAGCGTCGTCGCCGACGCGCACCTCGATGCCTCGCCGCACGGCGATCGAGCCGTGGGCGGTCAGCAGTGGCCGCAGCAGCGGCAGCTCGAATTGACGCAGCGTCACCTGCACGGGGTGAACGCTATTGGCTCACTGGGGCGCCCTCATCGGCCGTACTCTCGTCGCTCAGGCGACGCGGGAAACATGTTCGGCATGAGCGAGGATGCAGCAATCCCCTGGGCCGATCTGCGCGCTCGGGCGCACGAGGCATCCCGCACGGCGTATGCGCCGTACTCGAACTTTCGCGTCGGCGCAGCAGGCCTCGTCGACGACGGCCGCATCGTCACCGGCTGCAACGTCGAGAATGCGTCCTACGGACTCACGCTCTGCGCCGAATGCGGCATGGTCAGCGACCTGTATCGAAGCGGGGGAGGCCGCCTCGTCGCGGTGACCGTCACCGATGCAGACGGCGACCTGCTTGCTCCGTGCGGCCGGTGCCGCCAGCTGCTGCTCGAAGCAGGCGGACCCGAGTGCGCTGTGAACGAGAACACCACTGTCGCTGAGTTGCTGCCCGGCGCTTTCGAGTTCCCGGCGAATTGAATTTCTGTATGAGTCTGCATCTCCCGACCTGACGGCAGTGGTCACGGTACCTAACAAACGCTTAGTAAATTGAGCGGCAGTGCACGGCTCGTGGCGAGTCGGCTCGCCCGAGCCCAAAGTTCGAACGGAGAGCACCATGCGCCACACACACCCGCACTATCCACAAGCCGCCCGCGGAGACCCACTCGGTCGACTGGCACGGCAACTCGTTGTCGTGCTTGCGTTGGCATCGGCACTCAGCGTGCTGCAGCCGACAGCCGTTCACGCAGAATCCGACGCTGACGACGAGGCCACGACCCATGGTGGCGTCCCGGATTTGGTGTAACAGCGGGTGGGGCGTAGGTTCGGGTGGTCA
>VYDH01000004.1 GCA_009843525.1 Acidimicrobiales bacterium
ACCCCCCGAACGGCCATCCGATCCACAATCAGCAACAACTAACCGAACAGCCTCTGATGTACCGGCCATTGCATCATCATCCGGCGTGGTGCCGGTGCACGCCGCCACCAGGATGGCCACGCCCGCAACCAGAGCTGCCAACCGCCCAGTTGCCGGGGGGAGGTAGGTAGACATGGCGTCCTTCCTTTGCTGAGAGTCGCGGGAGCGCCGCATCCATCGATGGATACGGGGATCGTAGGTCCAGCTACATGGCGCTCGGTGATAGCAGCGATTATCTGGGTGAGTGTCGTGACATCCCGGTGGGCGGGTCCGACGTGTCCGGCGGCTGCGATCTAGCTCGGGGAGCCAGCAGCGGCAATTGCCGCGTGGATGCGGGCTGGACTCAGGGGCAGTTCGTCGACGGTGATGCCCAACGGTGCGAGGGCATCGCACACGGCGTTCGCTATGGCTGCATACGGGCCGAGCGTGCCGCCCTCGCCTACGCCGCGGATCTGGTTCAGGTTGTGCGCCGGATCGGCGACATGGCCCAACTCGATCGACGGCACCCGGTCGGCGGTGATGGCCAGGTAGTCCATGAACGTGCCCGAATGCAGCTGGCCGTCGGCGTCGTAGACGAAGTGCTCGTACAGCGCGCCGCCGATGCCCTGCGCGATGGCACCGTGCATCTGGCCTTCCACGATCATCGGGTTGATCACGCGGCCGGTGTCCTCCACGCACACGATGCGCTGTAGGTCCACCTCGCCGGTGTCAAGGTCGACCGCGACCACGGCGGCTTGCGCGCCCGCTGCGAACGTGCCGGTCATCGGGTCGTAGAAGCGCATGGCCTCCAAGCCGGGCTCCAGGCCGGGCGGCAAGCGGTGGGGCTCGAAGTACGCCACATGGGCGACCTCGCCGATGGTGACGCCGACCGCGGGCGCGTCCTGCGTGTGGATGAAGCCGTCGTCGATGCTCAGCCACTCAGGCTCGGCTTCGAGCAGGTGTGCCGCAATGACGAGCGTCTTGGCCAGCACGGTGCGGGCAGCCAGCGTTGCTGCACCCGAGCCGATGACGCCCTGGCGGCTGGCGAATGCACCCATGCCGAACGAGATGCGATCGGTGTCGCCCATCTCGACGGTCACCTGATCGACACTGACGCCGAGTTCAGCAGCCACCACCTGCGCCATGGTGGTTTCGAGGCCTTGGCCTTGCGAGGTGACGCCCATGGCAGCGGTGATCGTTCCCGACGGGTCCACGCGCACTTCTGCCGACTCATGGCCGGTGCGGAACGGCAACCGTGGACCCGCCGAGGCTTTCTGGCCGAGACCGGTCAGCTCGTTGTAGCAAGCAAAGCCGATTCCCAACGCACGCCGTTCGACTCCCGCAGCGCGGGCTTGGGCCTGGTGTGATCGGAACCCGTCGTAGTCGACGAGCTCCACGGCTTGGTCGAGGCAGTCGAGGTAGGTGCGTGAGTCGTGCACCAGCCGCGTGGGAGCGGTGTAGGGCAGGTCGTCGGGAGCCACGAGGTTGCGCCGGCGGATATCGAGGGGGTCCATGCCGAGTTCGGCGGCTGCATCGTCGAGCAGTCGCTCCATCACGAACACCGTCGCCGGCCGGGCGACGCCGCGGTACGGGCCGGTCGGCGTGGTGTTGGTGGCCACGCCCAGCACCTCGCAGCGGTAATGGGCGAGCTTGTAGGGGCCGGTCAGCAGGCCGCCGGCCATGAGCGGCTCGATGCCCGCCGTCCACGGCGGTGAGCTGTAGGCGCCGACGTTGGCATGCAGCACCGCGTCAATCGCCACCAGCGTGCCGTCCGCGTCGAAGCCGGCCCGCACCGAGTATTGGTGGTCACGGGCATGCAGCGCAGTTGCCATGTGCTCCGATCGAGTCTCGACCCACCCGACAGGACGGCCGAGCCGCCGAGCGAGTTGGCTCACCACGACGTCTTCGGGATACAGCGCCCCTTTGATGCCGAACCCGCCGCCGACGTCGCCGACCACCATGCGCACAGCGCTGTCAGCCACGCCGAGCACTTTGGCCATGCCGGCGCGATGCAGGTACGGCACCTGCGAGGTGGCGTGCAACGTCAGCTTGGTGCCCTCGCGATTCCAGTGAGCCACGGCGCCGCGACCCTCCATGGGCGTGGCACCGTGCCGGTTGGTGCGGTAGTGACGTTCGAGCACCAGGTGCGAGCCGACAATTGCCGCGTCCGCGTCGCCGGCATCGAAAGTGCGGGTGACGATGAGATTGTCGGGTGCGATGTCGTGCACCGGTTCGGAGGGATCCGTCGCAGCAGCCACGGCATCGACGTGCACCCGGAGTTCGTCGTAGGTCACCTCCACCAGCTCGGCGGCGTCGGCCGCTGCCGCCGCCGTGGTGGCGATCACCGCAGCGACGGCCTCGCCCTGGTAGCGCACCTTCCCGGTTGCGAGCACCGGCTGGGGGGTGTTCACATGTGTCTGCAGTGCCGACTCGGCGATGAGCGCCAAACCGGTGAAATCCGGGTCGGCGCCAGTCGCAACATCGACCACACCGATGGCCTGCCGGGCAGCCGACACATCAACCGAGACGACCCGCGCATGGGCGACCGGACTCCGAACGAACGCCACGGCGAGCTGCCCGTCGTAGCGGACGTTCGCGATGTAACGACCGCGCCCTTGCAGCAGCCGGCTGTCTTCGCGCCGGGGCACGGGCTTGCCGAACGGACCGCCCTCGGTGGGCGTTGTTTCATCCAGCCGGAATGGCTCGTCTGCCACGCTGCTCTCTTCTCCGCCGGTTCCCGACCGGCTGCTCTGGCGCAATCCGGATGGAGGTGTCGCTCACACCATCGAGTAGCCGCCGTTGACGGAGATGGTCTGGCCCGTCGTCCATCCCGACAGTGGCGAGGCCAGCAGCAGCACCATCGGCGGCACGTCGTCGGGCACACCGACCCGGCGCAGCGGATACATCTTGGCGATGCGAGCCATGCGCTCGTCGTCGGCATTACCGGTGTGGTGGGCAAACCGCTCCGAGCGCACCAACCCGAGCGACACGGCGTTCGCGCGGATGCCGTTGCGGCCGAATTCCTTGGCGATCGACTTCATCAGGCCCATCGTGGACGCCCGAGTGGTGGCCACCCCCGCCAAGCGGCTCTCGCCCACGCGGCCCGAGTCGCCCATGAGCGACACGATCGAGCCTTCGACGCCCGCATCGACCATGTGGCGTACGACGGCTTGAGTCATGCGCATGGTGCCCATCACGGTCACGTCCACCATGCGCGCCAGATCGTCGGGGTCGGCATTGACAAACGGCCCGGTGTCGGTGTAGGCGGCGTTGTTGACCAGCACGTCGATGCTGCCGAACTCGCTGACCACCTCATCGACTGTGCGCTGCACGTCGTGGCCGCTGGTGACGTCGCAGCGGATTGCGAGCGCCGCGCGGCCCGCTTCCTGCGCTGCGGCTGCGCCCTTCTCGGCACCCTCGCTCGAAGCGTTGAAGGCGAAGGCCACGTTCGCACCCTCGTCGGCGAACGCCGCAGCGATGGCCAGCCCGAGCCCCTGCCCTGCCCCGGTCACCAGGACGTTCTTTCCCGTCAACTGCAGATCCATCGCATGCTCCGATTCGTGTGCCCGTGCCCGCACGGCACTCCGTCAGTCTGCCGCTATCAGCACGTGAGCGCCCGCGCGCCCCGGCACCGCGCCGCCACGACGGCAGCAAGCTCTGTCGTAATCCGGTGCAGCCGGTCTGCGGGCTACCGCTATGGTGGCGACCATGGCGTACAAGCCGGCGGAATACCACCCCGCTTTCGAGGAGTACTCCGAGACGGTGTACGAGCTGGCGGAGGACGGCGTCGAGGTCATCCAGGCGCGCATCGCCGAACGCCTCGACGTGTCGCGCCCGGCCGTGTCGGAGATGATCCGGCGCATGCAGCGCGAGGGCCTGGTCCAAGTCGACGACGAGGCGCACATCAGCCTCACCGACGAGGGCGAGGAGATCGCCACCACCGTGGTGCGTCGGCACCGGCTGGCCGAGCGGTTCCTGACCGACGTCTTGAAGCTGAATTGGGCCGACGCCCACCACGAGGCGGGCCGCTGGGAGCACGTGATCTCCCCGGTCGTGGAACGGGCGATGATGGACCTGCTCCACGATCCGAACACCTGCCCGCACGGCAACCCCATCCCCGGCTCCGACTACACCGCGCCGACGAACGCGAGGCCGCTCGCAGACATCGGGACGGCCGGCGGCTTCACGGTGCAGCGCATTCCCGAAGAGCTGGAGTTCGCACCCGGCCAGCTCGAATTCTTGGAGCAATCCGGGCTCATGCCGGGCCGATCGGGAACCGTCATGTCGGTCTCGCCGGACGGCACCGCCACCGTGGAGATGGATGAGGGCACGGTGGGCGTCAGCGCCTACACCGCTGAGCGCATTCTCGTCACTGCCGGCGACTGAGCGATCCGGCGCCCGCCGTAGCGCCTCTCAGCTCGGTGCCCGCGTGCGCATCGGCCCGCTGCGCCGAGCAATGACTTGCGCGCTGTCATACGCCGCGCTTGCGCGCGGTGCGTTAGCACTGCCTAACATGGGTCATAAGGAGTCGTGCACCACAGTGGTGCGCGCTCCAGCACAGCGCCGGGGTCGCCGACGTCGATGATCGTCTGCCAGTGTCTTGCGACGAATGAGGCCGCCATCCGGCGACTCGCCGCGCACGGTGGCGCGACGGTCCGCGATGTGTCGATGGCCTGCGGTGCCGGGACCGACTGCGGCAGCTGCGTCGCCATGATCCAGGCCGTGCTCGACCAGTGCGTGCTCAAGGCCATCGACCCCGAGCATCACCCTGTCCACTCGATTGCATTCGAGGCGATCGCGGTGGGCGCCTAGCTCCTGGGCCCCGGGCCCGAGCGGCCCGCGACCGGCGCGAACACAGGCGGGAAGCAACAGCCAGCGTGCGCTGTCGTCTGCCGACTCGGATTGCTCCGGCATGCGCATAGGGTGGAGTTCATGCAGGGATCACCCGAGGTCATCGAATTCTTGAACGAAGCGCTGACGGCCGAGCTGACGGCCATCAACCAGTACTTCGCCGCCTCGAAGATCGCCGGCAACTGGGGATATGACCGGTTGGCCTCCAAGTACCACGAGGAGTCCGTCGAGGAAATGCGCGATGCCGAGAAGCTCATGGAGCGCATCCTGCTGCTGGATGCGCTGCCCAACATGCAGCGGCTGGGCACGGTGATGATCGGCGAGACCGTGCCAGAACAACTTGCCCTCGACCGGCAGCTCGAAGAGCACGCCATCGAGCGGTACCGCACTGGCGTGCGGCTGTGTCTCGACCACGGCGACGCCGGTACCCGGGAGCTGCTGGAGCACCTGCTGGTCGGCGAGGAAGAGCATCTCGACTGGATCGAAACCCAGCAGAGCCTCATCGAAGACATCGGCGTCGAGCGGTACCTGCTGAGCCAGATCGGCGACGACTAGCACTCCTCAGCGCTTGAGCAAGTAGGTGCGCCCGCTGCGGCGGCGGAATTCTCAGCGGCTAGGGGTGGAGTTCGATTTCGGGGTCGTAGGCGGCGGCAGCGAACCAGAACGTGTCGATGTGCTCGATGGGCTGCAGCTGAGCGCCCGCCAGGGGGCCGTCGAGCGCCCGGCCGAGTATCGACCAGGTGGAGCCGGTCTGATCGTCGGTGAATGCTCCCGGCCCGGCCGAGCTCGCAGCGTCGGGCATGCGGCTGAAGGTGAGAGCCTGACCGTCGACGTTGGGGTCGAACACGCCGGTAGCTCCGACATCACGGCCGAAGGCCACCTGCTGGTTCTGGATCGGTGTCGCCGTGCCCGGGAGATGAAGTGCGATCACCGTCGTGCCGCCCAGGCTCAACGGCAGCACGCCTGCTGAACTCAGCGTGTCGAGCTGCACTGCCACCGAGGCGTCGCCGTGGCGGACGACCAGCACGCGAGTCTGCGGTGGCAGGCGATCGTCGGGGGTGCCGCCGAAGAAGGTTGGGCTTCCATTGGGAGTGTCGTAGTTGACGTAGGGATTGGTGCCGTATGAGCGCCCGAAGCCTCCGGGACGTGTCATCACGAGGCCGTTGGGATGCTCGTCGAGGAACGTCTCGAAGGCCACGGTGGCCATCGGGATCAGCTCGAGCTGGGATCCGGTGAGCGCGCCCGCGATGGCCTGACCGGTGTAGTGGGCCCACAGGCTCTCGGTCTGGCGGTCGTACATGACGAGTGCCGAGTTGTAGAGCCGGCCCGAAGTGCCGAAGTCGAAGATGCGATCGCCGAGCTGGCGGTAGTACCCGATAGCCGTGTTGCACAGCGGGCAGTAGGTGATGGTGACCGGCTCGCCACCGACGGTGTCGTTGACGATCTCGTGCCACAGCAGCACCTGCACTGGGTAGGCGCGGGCATCACCGTTGAGCGTGAGCGTGACCACGGCTTCCTGGGGCTGCAGGAAGCCGACGTCGGCGGCCCGCTCGAACTCCGGTGCGTCGATGGAGGGGATGCCGTCGGGTGGCGGCCCGCCGGAGAGGACATCGAGGGGCGACACCAGCGGTTCGGGCAGCAGGGGCGCAGTCATGCCCTCGCGCAGCGCCGAGACGGTGGACTCGCGCGGGCCGCCGGGGATCTGGGTGACCCTGACGTCGACGATCACCTCGGCCGGCGTGGTTGCTGGCGGCGCCGCTGCGGCCGTCGTCGCCGGCGCGGTGTCGGCGCTCGCTACCCGCGTCGCATTCGAACCCGTGGTATCGGGTTCGGACGGCTCGTCGCTGGACGAGTCATCGGCACACCCAAGCGCGATGAACATGAGCGCTGCTGCCGTCAGCACCAGCACGCCGCGGGCGCCGCGCCCTCGTACAGCCGCGAGCTTCAGCCGGAATCGATCCAGACGGCGGCTGGTCGTCGTGCCGGCGCGGATGTCAGCCGGAACGGATGCCGCTGTCGTGAGAGCCATCGTGCGACGCTACTCCGGCCGTTCGCGCCTCCATGTTCAGGGCGCTGACGCAGGTGCGCTCCGGCAGATGCCAGAGCGCCCACGATGCGGCCGGTTCGTCGACGAGGTGCCGGGCGTTCGTGCACCGCTGTGCCAGGTCATCGTGGGCAACGACCAGCTCGGAGCACAGTCGGTCGCCGTGGTCCAGCTCCACCCGTTCGTGGTCGATCCCGGGCAGCTCCAGGCGGTACAGCCACAGTGCGTACTCGGGTACCGACGCCCGGTCGTGGGCGAGACAGGTCAGGCCGTCGTCGACGGCGTCGGCCACGGTGCCTGCCGCGACCACCTGGTCTCGGGCGACGGCGCCCACATCGGCCAGGTGGCGGTGGTTCGAGACGGTCGCGACAGCTCCCAGCACGAGCACGACCGTCACGAGCGCACCCATGGCGACGCCTGGGACGCTTGCCGCGTCCACGCGGGCAGCATCCGTTGCTGCGCCTGATGTCGGCGCTGGGGCTGATGCAACGATCTCTCCGTGGCCCACCGGTGCACGCCCGCGCAGCGCGACGGCGGCCAGCACCACGCCGAGCAGGGCCACGACAAGAGCCGCAACGGCCACCGCACCCAAACGCTCATCGAACAAGGTCCATGCAGGACTGAACGACAGGGTCATGATGCGACGCGGCGCAGCGTCGTAGCCACCCGCAGAACCAACGACCACCGCGCACGCGATCACCGCCACGGCCGCACTCGCGCCCAGAAGTGACGATGCATTCGGTCGGCTCCGCCGGCGGGACGCGAGTTGTGCCAGCGTCACTGCAACAAGCGGCACCGCCCACGGGTCGACATAACGCCCGTAGAGCAACGCGTCGGCCCGTGCGCTGCCTGTCAATGTCCAGCCGCCGAGCATCACGGCTCCGATCGCGCCAAGCGCCAAACAGAGCAACGCTGCCGTCAACGGATCGGGAATGCTGGCAGACCGATTGCGGGCCAGCCAGATGGCCGCACCGAGGCCGGCGACCAGGCCGATCAAGCCGAGCCCGGCCGAGCCCCCGCCCAAGGCCAGCAGCTGTCCCGACACGGTGGCGATCGGTTCGGCGCCACGATCCAGCTGCGCCGCTTCGCTCAGGCGCTCCGTCGGCCATGTGTCGGTGAGGGTCAGCGCCACTGCCGTCGCCGTGCCGCCGGCGGCCAGCCCCGCGCCGAGAGCGGCCCAGGCACGGCGGCCGATGCGGCACAGCAGCGCCGTCGCCACCACCGCCACCACCAGCACGATCATGCGGGCGTGCAGTGCCACGGCCAAGGTTGCGAACAACCCCGCACGGGCCCACGCCCGCCGGCTCGCCGCGGAGCCGGCATGCAGCACGGCGAAGGCCACTGCGAGCGCCGCTACGAGCACGAACAGAGTGAGCAGAGTCTCGGGCCACGCGATGCGCGAGGCAGCCGACAGCGACGGGTGGACCGCCGCGATCAACCCGGCCGCACCCGCCACCCACCAGCGCCGCGAGCCCACCAAGCCGAGTCGACCGGCCACCACCACTGCGGCGGCCGCCGCCAGCGAGTTGACGACCAGCGCGAGGTAGTGCACCACCTCGCCCTGAGTGTCCAGCAGCGAGACCTGCGCTACGGCCACCAGCGGCGCTATCACCAGCCCATAACCCGGCTGGAACGGGATGCGGCCCAGCGCGAGCCCGTCGCCGCCGACCCATTGAGCGATGCCCAGGTATGCCGGCACATCGGGCACTGCCACCGGCCCGCCGGCCACGATGGCGATGCGCAGATGCACCGCCAGCAGGGCGAGCAGCACACCCATTCCCACTGCGGCCAATGCGAAGACCCGCGGCGCGTCACGCTCCATCCCGCTGCGAAGGCTGTCACGAATTCCCGCGACGCGATGCACTCGCAAGCGCGAGAGCCCAGTGCCCCCGAGGCCGCACGGCCGGGACATCGCAACCGTCGGTTCATCTAACATCGGTTAGGTTTCGAGGAGGGGCGGACCATGGCAGACAGCCCGACCACAATGACCTCGCACGCTCGTCCGGCGGTCAGCATCGACCCGGAGACGGGTCGCAAGATCTTCAACACCCGAGCGGCGAAGGCGTCAGAGAAGATCGACGGCGTGGGCTACTCGGTCAACGCAGATGAGCATCTGAAGGAACTGCCTCCGCCCCCGCCCGGTGCCGTGTTCAACGCCGAAGAGCAGGCCAAGTACCGCGACTTCAAGGAAGCGCGCCGGGGCGCCGCCGACTACATGGCCATGGAAGGCGAGTTCAAGCGCTATCTCGACGACGTCTATTCCGAGCCGCCGATCGAGCGCGAAGCGCTCGACGACGAGTGCGAGGTGCTGTGCATCGGCGCCGGATTCGCCGGGTTATTGCTGTGGCACAAGCTGAGCAGTGCCGGCTTCACCGACGTGCGCTTCTGCGAGAAGGGCGGCGACGTCGGCGGCACCTGGTACTGGAATCGCTACCCGGGAATCGCCTGCGACGTGGAGTCGTACAGCTACCTGCCGCTGCTCGAGGAGATGAAGTACATCCCGACGATGAAGTTCGCCTCAGGCTTCGAGATTCTCGAGTACTGCCAGGCGATGGCCGACAGATTCGGCTTCTACGACCACTGCCTGTTCCACACCACCGTCGACTCCACGGTGTGGGACGAGGAGACCGGACGCTGGACCGTCTACACCGATCGCGGCGACGCCATGAAGGCCCGCTACGTGATCTTGGCGAACGGCATCCTGACCAGCCCGAAACTGGCCCGCATCGACGGCATGGCCAGCTTCGCGGGCGAGTCGTTCCATACCTCGCGCTGGGACTACAACATCGACCTCGAAGGCAAGCGGGTGGGCATCATCGGCACCGGCGCCACCGCCGTGCAGGTCATCCCCGAGATCGCCAAGGTGGTCGGCGAGCTGTACGTGTTCCAGCGGACGCCGTCGTCGATCGACGTGCGCGACCAGCGGGAGACCGACCCCGAGGAGATCGCCGAGTGGTCGAAGGAGCCCGGTTGGGCGCGGGCCCGTCGCAAACGGTTCTCGCGCATCTCGTCTGGCCGCACCGCGATCAAGGCCAACGACGACTACCTGGCCGGCCGGGTCGACGACTTCAAAGAACGAAAGCAACATGCCCGCAAGCTCTCGCCCGACGAGCTGGTGCAGAAGCAGCTCAACACCAACTTCCGGATCATGGAGCAGATCCGGGCCCGGGTGGACGCCATCGTGGACGACCCGGCCACCGCCGAGGCGCTGAAGCCGTACTACCCCTACGGCTGCAAGCGCCCCACCTTCCACGACGAGTACCTGCCCACGTTCAACATGCCGCACGTGCACCTGGTGGACACCGCCCCGATGGGCGTGCAGGAGATCAACGAGCGGGGCGTGGTGCACGAGGGCATCGAGTACCCGCTGGACGTGCTGATCTACGCCACCGGCTTCCAGTGGATGGCGACCTCGACCTTCAACATGATCAGCGGCCGTGAGGGCGTGACGCTGAGCGAGAAGTGGCAGACCGAGGGCACGCGGACCTTCCTGGGACTGCACAGCCACGGCTTCCCGAACCTGTTCATCGTGTCGGGTCCCCAAGGCGGCGGCGGCAGCTTCAACTTCACCGACGCCATCGACACCCACGGCGACTACATCATCTGGATGCTCACCGAGATGCGCGACAAGGCGTGGAACGTGGTGGACATCACCGAGGACTCAGAGGTGAACTACGCCGAGCACTGCCGGGTCGCCGACATCACCACCGCCCCGCTGCGCGACTGCCTCTCGTACTACAACGGCCACGGCGACGCTCAGCCCGGGAGCCTGGCGTACTACGGCGGCGGCTACTGGCACAAGTGGCGGATCGCCGCGCAGGAGTCGCTCGACCCGTACCTGTTCGAGTTCAAGCCCGACCAGGTACCCCAGCCCGCCGGCTAGCTGCCCGCCGACCGGGTCGACCGCCGGCGGAACTCGGTTCTCCGCGGCGGCACCTCAGCTGATGCGGCGGGTCAGCGGTTGGACCACTTCACCTGGCGGCGTTCCAGGAACGAGGCCATGGCCTCGCGGCTGTCCTCGGTCAGCGACGACATAATCTGCGTGCGGTTCTCGAGGTCGATGCCGGCGCGCAAGCTGCCGATCTCGAGGTTCGACCACATGACTTCCTTGGTCATCCATACGCCGAAGGGGCTGTTGGCGGCGATCTCGGCCGCGACGCCGAGGCAGGTGTCCATGAGGTCGTCGTCGGGCACGACGGCGCTGACGAGCCCGATGCGGTCGGCTTCGGCGGCGTCGATGACCCTGCCGGTGAGCATCAGCTCCCAGGCCCGGGAGGCGCCGATGAGGCGGGGCAGCATCCAGCTCACGCCGATGTCGCAGCCCGAGATGCCGAGCCGTACGAACGCGGTGCCGAACTTGGCGCGCTCTGCGCAGTAGCGGATGTCGGAGGCGCAGGCGAGCGCGAATCCGCCGCCCGCTGCCGCCCCGTTGATGGCGGCGATGATCGGCTGGCGCACGTCGCGCATGTGGTGCACGAGCTCGGCGATCTCCTGCTGCACGGCCATGCCGCGCTGGGGCGCGCCTAGGTCTTCGGTCCCCGGCACGCCGCCGAACCCGGTGAGGTCGAGTCCGGCGCAGAAACCGCGGCCGGCACCGGTCAGCACGACCGCACGAGTGTCGTGGTCGGCGTCGACGGCGCTCAGCGCGTTGTGCAAGTCGGCCACGAGCCCGTGGGTGAGGGCGTTCAGCCGCTCGGGTCGGTCCAGGGTGATGCGCGTCACGCCTTCGGCGGGCGTGTCGATGCTCAGGTTCTCGTAGGTGTCGGACATCTCGGCATCCTCTCGCTGGCGTATGCGGTGCGGCGACAGCACAGTAGCCAGCGGCGTCGAGGCACCCTCGGGCGCGTCGAATAGGGCCTGAGTGGCTTGCGTCAGCGACCGTGCGGATGGCTGCGCGGACCAGATCTGCTGACGTCTGGCGGGATGGCAGACAATTGATTCGGGGCGGTGCCCGTGGCGGCCGCGGCGGTCGCGCGGTGCAGCCCACAATGTGCCGATGGCGAACGGCAGCGGCGGGAACTGCAGCAGCGGCACCCGCGGTGGGCGACGGGGGCGGTCGAGCCGGGTCGCGGCACGCACCGCAGGCCCGATGCCGTCTGCGGAGCAGTCGACGCCGCGGCGCCGCATCCCGCCCTATGAGCTGCTGGACGAAGCTGCGCTGGCACGCCTGGAAGCGCATGCCGATTGGATCCTCGACGAGATCGGCGTCGAGTTCCGCGGAGATGACGAGGCGCTGGAGCTGTTCCGGGCGGCTGGGGCGCGGGTCGACGGCGTGCGGGTGCGCTTCGAGCCCGGTCTGGCTCGAGAGCTCTGCTCCACCGCGCCGAGCCGGTTCGCTCTGTGGGGCCGCGACGGACGGCGCGTCGAGATCGGCGGCGACCACGTCGTGTTCACGCCCGTATACGGGCCGCCGTTCGTCACCGATCTGGACGGCGGCCGGCGCTATGCCACCATCGCCGATTTCGATAACTTCGTGAAGCTCACCTGGATGTCGCCGTGGTTGGCTCATGGCAGCGGCACGGTGTGCGAGCCGGTGGATGTCCCGGTCAACAAGCGCCACCTGGACATGGTGGACGCCCATCTGCGCTGGTCGGCCAAGCCGTTCATGGGCGCCGTGACGGCGCCAGAGCGGGCCGAGGACTCGGTCGCGATGGCGCGCATCGTGTTCGACGCAGCTTTCGGCGCCGATTTCATGGAAACGCACTGCGTCATCCAGGGCAACGTGAACGTCAACTCGCCGCTGGTGTGGGACGACACCATGAGCGGCGCGCTGAAGACCTACGCCCGGGCGAACCAGGGCTGCCTCATCTCGCCGTTCATCATCGGCGGTGGCATGGGCCCGGTCACCCAGCCGGCGCTGATCGCTCAGGCCCATGCCGAGGCAATGACCGGAATTGCGCTGACCCAGCTGGTGCGGCCCGGCTCACCGATGATCTACGGCAACTTCCTGACCACCATGGATCTGCGCTCGGGTGCGCCCACGTTCGGCACTGCCGAATCGACGCTGGCCACCTATGCAATCGGGCAGCTTGCCCGGCGGCTCGGCATGCCCTTCCGCTGCGGCGGCCACTACACGGCCTCGAAGATCGCCGATGCGCAAGCCATGCAGGAATCGGCCGATGCGATGACGCCCGGACTGCTGGCCGGTGCGAACTTCATCCTGCAGGCCGCCGGCTGGCTCGAGGGCGGCCTGAGTGTCGGGTACGAGAAGTTCGTGATGGACGCCGACCGCTGCGGCATGCTGCACCGCCTGCTGGAGGGCCTCACTGTTGACGATAACGAGCTTGGCGGGGCGGCGTTCAGCGAAGCCGGACCGGGCGGGAACTACCTAGCAACGGCGCACACCATGCAGAACTTCGAAACAGCCAACTTCGAGGCTGCGCTGTGTGACACGCGCTCGTTCGAGCAGTGGTCCGAGGAGGGCGCGCTCGACATGGCCCAGCGCGCCAACCACCAGTGGAAGCAGATGCTCGCCGATTATGAGCCTCCCCCGCCGCTCGATCCCGCCGCCGACCGCGAATTGGAGGCGTTCGTGGATGACCGCAAGGCAGCTGTCCCGGACGCCTGGTACTGAGCCGTGCGAGCCCCATCTGGATTCGTGCCGCCCAACTAGCGTCCCGTAGCTGAGCAAGGAGCACGGTATGGCGCAGTCGCTCAGGTTCGGGATCGTGCACGACTTCCGCTGCCCGCCGGGCAGCGACGTGACCATGCCGCAGGTGTATGCCGAGACGTTCGAGCAGGTGGTGCTGGCCGAGCAGCTCGGCCTGGAGCAGTGCTGGTTCACCGAGCACCACTTCATCGAAGACGGCTACCTGCCCAACTTCGTGCCGGTGGCGGGCGCGGCGGCGGCGCTGACCACCACGATGCGGTTCTCCACCGACATCTGCCTGATGCCGTTCCGCGACCCGGTGCGGCTGGCCGAGGATCTCGCCGTGCTCGACAACATCTCGGACGGGCGCATGGAGCTGGGCATCGGCATGGGCTACGCCGCGCACGAGTTCGCCGGGTTCGGCCTGCCGCTCAGCCGGCGGGTGTCGCTGACCGAGGAGGCCATCGAGATACTGCGGCTGGCGTGGTCGGGCGAACCGTTCAGCTACGAGGGCAAGCGCTACTCGTACCGCGACCTGCGGGTCACGCCCGACCCGGTGCAGCCCGGCGGTCCGCCGCTGTGGGTGGCGGCCACCAGCGAGGCGGGTGCGCTGCGGGCTGCCCGGTTCGACACCAACCTGCTGCCTCAGGGGCCGAAGGCCGCGGTGCTGGACCCGTGGAAGGAAGCGCTGGCGGCCGACGGCCGGGACCCCGGCGACAAGCGGGTGGGGATCATCCGGGGCGTCTACGTGACCGACGGCCGGGACCCTGCCGACGACCCGACGTGGGAGGCAATCGCCGCCGCGGAGAAGTACCGGCGGGACGTGTACATCGGCATCATCAAGGCCAGCGCCGACCACAAGGCGACCGCCCGAGAGCGTGCCGCCAGCACGGGGCCGCGCCAGCCAGACCCGCTGAACCCACTGGTGTGGACCGTCGGCAACGCCGATCACTGCGTGGCCGAGCTGACCACGATGATCCGCGACCACGACGTGACCGACCTAGTCACCTGGGGCGGCCCGCCCGGCCTTCCACCGTCGGTGATGAACGCCTCACTGGAGCGAATGGCCCGCGACGTCATTCCCAGAGTGCGCGCCGATCTGGCCTAGCGGCTGAGTTCGTCATGGCGCGCTGGGCTTGGAGCGCAGCGGTATGCCTCGGTGCCAGCGTCACCGGCCTTACGCCCGGCCAGCGGCGCGGGCGGTGCCGTAGGGTCGGGCTATGGACATTGCTGACCGTCTGGAACTGCACGAGCTGCCGGGCCGCTACGGCGACATCATCGACGACCGCGACTGGGACCGGCTGGGGACGATCTTCACCGACGATGCGGTGTTCGATCTGACCGACCTGGGGGCGCCTCGGTTGGAAGGCCTGACGGCGATCCGGGACTTCATGGCAGATGAGGCCGAGCATCCCCGGACGCACACGATGACCAACATCTACGTCAACGAGACGGCTGATGGGGTGGAATTGAAGTTCCGCATTCTGGCGCTGCTCGGCGGCGGCAAGGTCGGCACCGCCTCGTATCGCGATCTGGTGGTGAAGACCCCCGACGGCTGGCGTGTGCAGGACCGCATGCTGAAGCGCCGTCGCACGCAGGTGTACCCCGACTGAGTTGTCCCGGGCCCTGATTCGGGCCAGCAGGAAGACAGTCGAGGCGTCAGTCGGTCGCGGGAGCTTGGCTGTCGAGCCAGGCGCGCCAGCTGGCGTCGTCGCGCTCGGCTGCGGCTGCGCCGTCGGGGCCGTAGAGGTACAGCCAGACCGAGACCATGGTGAATCCGCCGTCGTCCTCGGAGGTTAGGAACCCGGTGCCGGGCGCGGGGGTGTCGAGCAGCAGGCTGATGCGGCGAGGGCCGGTCTCGATGACGGTGCCGCCCAGCTTGGTGTCGTCGCCGGCGGCAACGTCGAGCCGGTCGCCGACCGCTGGCATCTGGTTGATGCCGAGCCCGCCGGCGAGAATCTCCCACCCCTCCTCGGGCGTGACCGGCCACATCACCATCGGCAGCGCTGAGGTGGCGGTCTGGCCGGCGAAGTGCTCAAGGTGGAGCTGCAGGTTGGCCATGAACAGCTTCCAGCCGTCCACCATGGCGTCGTACTGCGGGTCGCCGTCGCCGAAGCCGGCGTTGTGCAGGCGCACGGTGCAGGTGTTGTCGTCGTGCGGCTCGACGGTCCACCGGTTGACCTCATCTCGAACTGTGGCCTACCTGAGTCAATAGTGCAACAGACGCATTCCTGCCACACTGCCAACGAGGCCTGTGGCACCTGTGCCGGGTGCATTCGCCGAGACGAAATCCTGCGTCAGGTCTACGACACAACCGACTGAAGGGACAGCGTTGATCGGCCATCGCGGCCTTGGCTAGGGCTCGTAACGGAGCAGCGCCGCGAGTACGGCCGACTCGCTAGACGACCCAAGCCCATCTGAAACAGCCGCTGATGGGGGCGGCAGAGTCTTGGCCCTTGGTCCTGACAGGCCACGCCCTTCGACTTGACCCGGCAGGCGCTTCGAATTCTCGCTCGACTCGCAAGCTGGGGCCCAGCTATGCGGCGCCATGCAGCGGAGACCAACGTTGATTCTCCACCATCTCGTCCAATGCCCGTTGGAATCCGTGCTCAGCGACAACGACGGACGAACTTCGCAAGTCACAGGCCCGACAGAAACGCAAGGGCCCGCCGAAGCGGGCCCCGCACCCAGCCACCGAAGCGGCTGGGGGGATCTGCTGTCAGGCTAAGGCGGCGCTGCATGCGCGACCTACTCGCTCGACGACTGAACGTCCCACTGAGACAGCCGCGGAGAGGGTGGAGGTGCCTTGGCGTTCGGCCCTGGCAGGCCGCGCACAGGGCCAGTGCGGCCAGCGTCTACGTGCTCCTACACGAATCGGCGAAGTCCGCCGAGACCTCGCTGCGCTCGGACGACGATCGCATTGCGCGCCACGACGCACCCCTCATGAACGAGGCCAGCATCGCAGAAAGCAGCGCACACGCGGGAATTCAGCCTCTCCATCGGTAACCCCGAGAAAATGCTGCCGACGAGCGCGCAGGCATCCAATACATTCGACGACATGGCACGCGCGACGGTGCGACTCGAGAAGGAGGAACGTCAGATTCTCGAACGGCTCGCGCCCCAGTTCGGCGGCGAGGCGGCAACGATCCGCGAAGCGTTGCAACGGCTGGCCGACGATCACGACCGCAGAGAGGCTGTCAACGCCTTCTTCGAAGAGTGGGAAGCCGAGTCGGAACCGCTCAGCCCAGACGAAGTTGCCGCGATCGCCAAGCGTTGCGGCCTGTGATTCTTGATGCAGGCGTGCTGATCTCTGTAGATCGTGGCGAACGGAGCGCGCTCGCGCTGGCCCCACGCGCTGCTGATGCCAAACCGCTCCACACCACCCACGCCGTGGTTGCCCAGGTGTGGCGAGATGGCGCGAGGCAGGCGCGACTCGCAAAGTTCCTTCGGACGGTGACAATTCACCCGCTTGAAGACGGGAAGGAGGTCGGCCACCTGCTCGCGAATTCCGGCAGATCTGACGTCGTTGACGCTCATCTCGTCCATCTGGCGCTGCAACTTGGCGACGCCGTGCTCACTGGCGATTCTGCCGACTTGAAGACGATCAGCAATTCACTTGGCGACGCAGGGCCACCGATTCACCCGTGGCCCTAACGACACAAGGCGCACTCGACAGGGGCCCCGGCGTCCTGTTCGGGGCAGCGATTCCGCATGTGATCGCGAACGTCGAAAACTTCAGACGACGCCAGTGACCTCGTACTCGCGGAACTCTGCCGCGTGGAGCAGTGATACCTCTTCAGGGCTGCCAGTCGGCTGGCTGATCAACTGCGCGATGTCGGGAAGCGCTAGCCCAGTGAATGCGGCGGCGCTGGCCGGCGACATGACATCGGTGACAACGGCTCGACGCAGCATTCGCAGGAACGAACGCGGGAATCGCAGCAGGAACGACATCGCCGGGCCGCCGATTTTCGGTTCGCGACGAGCCGGATACCCGAGTGCACGCGCAAGCGACTCTGGCTGAACGGTTGTCCTGAATCTTGCGTAGGTGTCCTGGGTGATCACGTTCATCTGACGCAACCGGACCAGCACGGTCGGCCACGACACATCGAAGTAGTGCTGGATGTGCACGATGTCGGCCGGATCGCTGATGCGGGGCGGCA
This sequence comes from Acidimicrobiales bacterium, assembly GCA_009843525.1. Taxonomy (GTDB): domain Bacteria; phylum Actinomycetota; class Acidimicrobiia; order Acidimicrobiales; family Poriferisodalaceae; genus Poriferisodalis; species Poriferisodalis multihospitum. Next base: position 17,663 of record VYDH01000004.1, read on the forward strand.
GTCCGAGTTGCTCGGCGAACCGTCGGACTCCGTCGCTCGGCATCAGGAACTCTCCAGCGAATAGATCGGCGAACCGCTCACGCTGGCTGGAGTCGCCGCACAGCACATGGCTGGTCTCGTGGCTGTGGAACAGTGCGTGCGCGCATCCGTGGGCGATGGCAAAGCGCCTCCGGCCTGGAGACATGTCGTAGTTCACGAGAATCGACAGTCCTGCTTCGGGATGTCGAAGGAACGCCCCCGGAGGAGCACTGTCGAGGTCTGGTCCAAGGGGGGCCTGGTAGACGGTGACGCCCAAGGCTTCGCATGCCGAGTCAACGCTCCCGAGGGGTCCAGCGCCGAGGCCGAGATGAGCGCGCACCTCCTGTGCCTTGCGCCGAGCATCGTCGCGGTTGGTGTAGGCGGCCCGATGAGCGAATGGACTCTGAGTTGGGCGCCCAGATGGCTCGCCTGTGACTCGGCAGAGCTCAGCGAAACGATCCAATAAATGGACGAACTCCCGGATTCCGGTGACACCGTCGGAACCAATGCCGTGACCCTCCCGCAAGAGCAAGCCAGCCAAGTCGGCGGATGCCGGACCTGCGAGCCGCCCCTCCAGCAGGTCCGCCGGTTCGATGCTGTAGAGGCGGGCCAAGGCGCTGATCTGCCGGTCATTCGGAATGCGCGTCCCAGATTCCCAATAGGAGACCATCGCGCGATTGACCCCAAGCGCCAGGCCCACCTCGTCCTGCGTGAAGCGGGCACTCGCCCTGGCGCGAGCCAGCGCCTCGTTGAGCGATCTCGCCGACTGCTCGGATTCGCCCATGAGTTACACATGTTACGAAGCCAGCCACTCATATTCGCCTGATGCAACTATCGGACGGCCGAGTCGGAGCCCATGAGCCCAAGCGCGCTCACTCAACCAAGGGCATCCGCACGTACAGCGGACGCCCGTGGGCCAACAGGATCAGCGCTTTTTGACGCTCTCCTGACAGCGAATGCGTCGCTGTCGGGCTAACGTTGGCAGTGCCTGACGGATCCGGTTAGTAGGCCTTGGCCGAATGCAATCGCGTGCCCCAGGCATCAGGACCCCGGCCCGCACGGGGTCCTTTTCTCTGCGCCCCATTTCGCAATAGCAGACGACATGTCGACGCCACCTCCAGATTTGCGGCAGATGCAGCAGACATGCGACGCTGCGGCGATGGACAAGATGGCCTCGCGAGATCTTCGCAACCAAACACGGCGCTGTTGGATCGAGTCGCTGGCGGCGAATCGCTCTGCATCACCGTGCATGGCAGGCCAGTCGCCGAACTGCGGCCCATCGAAGAGCGCCCGCAATGGATGAGCCGCGAGCGCTTCGTCTGCGACGTCCTGAGCCATCAGGCGGACCCTGGCCTGCTTGACGACTTGGCAGACCTCAAGGCCGAGACAACCGACGACCTGCAACGGGTGTGAGCCTGCGCGTCGACCCGCCGTGTCACTCGCGCGGCATCAGGGTGGCGAGCCAGAAGTTCGTCATGTCGTCGACGAAGAGGGGGGCGAGTTCGGGGGTGCCACCTATGTGGGCGCCGCGGACGCCGTAGCCGGCGTTGATGGCGTAGAGGAAGCCGTCGAGATCGACCATTGACGAGTCGGGCTGGTCGGAAGTCGGCGGGACGAAGGCGCCGTCGTCGGCGATGTAGACGGTGGGTGCTCCTGGGGTCACGGCAGCTTCGGAGATGTGCTCCAGGGGCGTGGAGCGGTCGAAGCTGTGGTGGGCGTCCGCCACGATCCGCACTGAGGCGTCGCCGGCGGCGACTTGCATGGCGTGGATGTGGGCTTGGACCTGCATCGGCGAGCACCAGTCGTCCTGATCGCCGATGATCGCCCGTACCCGGGTGCTGCCGACCGAGGGGTCAACGAACTGGTGGCCTGACCAGGGGTAGGCGGCGTAGACGCCAGCGAGCTTGGGGGCGCCGGAGGCTGCTGCGAGGTGCACCGACGCCGCGCTCAGCACAGCCGAGCCGCCCCGGCTGTGGCCCTGCGCGCCGATGCGCGTCGGGTCGATGTCGGGTCGGGCCGCAAGCGCCTCGGCGGTGGCAAGGACGTCCCAAGCGCTGGCGGCGAAGGAGTACTGGACCTGGTTGGCGACGGTCGAGGTGACGCTGCGGGGGCCAAACGGGTCGAGGCCGCATGCGGCGATCCCGGCGTCGACGATGGCCGACGCGTGAGCGAGATGGTGAGGCTGGAGCCCGAGGCTGCCCGGTACCACGATGACCACAGGGAATGGTCCGGGCCCGTCGGGAAGGAACAGCTTGGCCCAGATGTCCTGGCGGGGCATCACCGCAGTGTCAGAGATGGCCTGGTGGAAGTTGATGGGGTTCGCCGACGGGATGGTCAGCTCAATGTCCGCCATCCGCACAGCCTGCCGCGTTCCGACGCGTCCGGCACCCACACAGCGCCGATCACTGCGTCGACGCAGGCGCGCTGACAGACTCGCCGCGTGTCTGACGGGATCGAGCCGCCGCGGCGTGAGGCTTACCTGGATGAGATAGCGGCCGGGCCAATCCGACGTGTGGCCGCACATCTCATCGAAGTCGTGATCTGGGGACTCATCTACGCCTACTGGTATGTCGTCGTTCCCTACCTTGCGTGGCTCGTATTCGCCCTGATGCGCGGGCAGACGCCCGGCAAGCAGCTTCTCGGGATGGTGGCCGTGAGGCCCGACGGGACTCGATTCGGCTGGTTCCGGATGTTGATTCGCGAGCTCTTCAAGGAGCTCTACTGGGTTCTCACGCTGGGTCTCGGCATGATCATCGACATCATGCTGTTGGCGTTGAGCGACGACTCGCGCACGGTGGCAGACCGCGTCACGGGCAGCACCATCGTTCACGTCTCGGCGCTGCAGTCCTAACCGTGACGTCGGAACCGAAGCCGCCGCCGCCCGACGCCTCTCTCGAAGACTTCGCGACGGGACCCTTCCGTCGCTTGACAGCACACCTGATCGACCAAATCTTGATCTTGGTGGTTGTCATATTCTGGCCGCTCATATTCGTGCTTCTTGTGTGGTGGCTCCTCGTGCTTGCACGCGGGCAGACGCCAGGCAAACAGCTCGTCGGGATATTCGCTGTGCGACGAGACGCCACACGTTTCGGGTGGGGCCGGATGTTCATCCGGGAGAATTTCAGAGTGCTCTTTTGGACCCTTACCCTCGGGCTCGGCAGTGTCGCCGACAGCGCCGCGATCCTGCTGCGCAAAGACCGGCGCTCCGTCACCGACCTCGTCGCCGGCAGCACCATCGTCCACGTCCCCAGCAGCTAAGGCCCAGCGACAGGCCCTGCACGGTTGCAGACCGAGTCATGAGCTACACCATTGCCCGAGTTTGACCTGGCGAGACAAAGCACCGGCGCTTCTGCATCGGGAGCATCTAGCTTGCGGGCGTGTCGACATTTGAGGTGGCGGTTGTTGGGCGGGGGCTGATCGGCAGTGCGGCTGCCCGGCATCTCGCAGAGGCGGGGCGCTCGGTGGCGTTGATCGGGCCGGGTGAACCGGAGGACTATGCAACGTCAACCGGTCCGTTTGCGAGCCACTACGACGAAGGCCGCATCACTCGCATGATCGATCCGGATCCTGCCTGGTCACACTTGGCGATCCGCTCCATTGGCAGGTATGCCGACATCGAGGAACGCTCGGGCATCGGGTTTCATTCCGGCACCGGGCTCGTCTATTCGGGGGCCAATCCGCATGCGGATCTCGCCCACGCGCTCGAACTCGATGTCGACGCGCGCGAGGTCACAGCTGCCGAAGTTGCAGAGCGCTTCGGCATCGACATGACGAGCGCGGACGCGATCATCCTCGAAGCTGCACCGGCGGGCCATATCAACCCGCGACGGATGGTCGCGGCGCAGAGCCGGCTGACGGCGACAGCGGGCGGGACTGTCGTCGACGCAGCCGTCTCAGGGGCCGTGCCGACAGCCGACGGCGTGCAGCTGACCGTCGGCAGCGACACGGTGCTCGCCGGGAGCGTGCTGTTGTGCACCGGCGCGTGGGCTGCCGAACTGGTCGGGGTCGATCTGCCGCTCGAGCGCAGCCTGCGGACGATCCTGATGGCCGAACTCGATGACGGCCCGGCGCTGCCGAGCCTCATCTCCCGGACCGACCCGGCCACCTGCGAGGAAGATCCTCGCCACGACGTCTACTGGGTGCCGCCCGTTCGGTTCCCGGACAGTCGAGTCATGCTGAAGATCGGCGGCTACGACCCTGCCGCCACCATGGCCGACGACGTGCCCACCGTGGTCGACTGGTTCCGCAGCGGCGGGAGCGTGGCCGAGGCGGACGACCTCGAGGCCCGGTTGCGGGAATTCCTCCCCGACCGCACGATCCGGTCGCGCGACTTCAAACCGTGCGTGGTCACGAACACGCCGCACGACCTGCCGTGGATCGACTGGGTAGACGACCGCGTCGCAGTCGCGGTCGGCGGATGCGGTTCCGCCGCCAAGTCGGCCGACGAGATCGGGCGGCTCGCCGGGACGCTGTTCACCGAGGAAGGCTGGACAGATCCCGTTCTCAAGCTCGAATCGTTCCGACCCTGAAGCAACCGGGCGTGCCACTCAGGCGTGCGGTTCCAGCAGCTCGAGACGGTTGCCGAAAGGATCGTCCACGTAGACGCGGTCGTAGCCCTCGAGGGGTTCGTCATCGCGGACGGCAACACCAGCGCCACGCAGCTGTTCCACGAGTGCGTGCAGATCCTGCACCTGCAGTGCAGGGTGGGCCTTGCGCGCGGGACTGAACGAAACCTCAACGCCGAGGTGGATCTTGACAGTGCTGCCTCCGGAATCGCGCTCAAACCAGCAGCCGCCGCGGGCCTCCAGGTGCGGTGGTTTGGGCACACGCGATAACCCGAGCAGGCCCTCGTAGAACGCCTGCGCTTCGGCCTCGCGGCCGGGCGGCATCGCCAACTGCACGTGATCAATCGCGATAATCCTCACGACACCGAACCGCCGGGCCGTCCGACTCCGCTGGCCGAGCCGCTGCGAACGCTGGGCGACGCCGGGGATGTGCCGGAAGCGTCGTGCCAATGAGCCATGCTGCAAGCCTGCCAACTGCGGCGGAAGATCGTGGCGGAGGGGTGACTGTGAGCAGTGTGGTGGTGACGGGGGCGAGCTCGGGGATCGGCGAAGCAATTGCTCGGCGGTTCGTGGCTGACGGCTGGGATGTGCTGACCGGCAGCCGGCGGCGGCCCGCGCTTGCAGGAGCCGGGTGGCTGCAGACCGATGTGGCCGATCCGGCGCAGGCCGATGCGCTGGTGGCTGCTGCTGTGGAGCGGTTCGGGCGGCTGGACGCAGTGGTCAACAACGCCGGCGTACAGGTGGAGAAGACCGTCGCCGACACCACCGACGAGGAATTCGACCGGGTCATGGACATCAACGTGCGGGGCGTCTTCAACATGTGCCGTGCGGCCGTGCGTCAGATGTCGAGCCAGCACGACGGCGGCGTCATCATCAACATCGCCTCGATCGCCGCGACCCACGCCGACGCTGGCATGGCCGTCTACAACGCGTCCAAGGGTGCTGTCGAGGCGCTGACCCGGGCGATCGCGGTGGACCACGGGCACCAAGGCATCCGTTGCGTCGCGGTCAGCCCCGGCTGGATCGCCACCGCACTCGCCGATGCGGTTTTCGACCTGGAGGCAGACCCCGACGCGGCCCGACAGGCAGCCATCGAGCGCCATCCGGTCGGCCGGCTCGGCACCCCCGACGACGTCGCCGAAGCGGTGGCGTGGCTGGCCAGCCCAGCGGCCAGTTTCGTCTCGGGCAGCGTGTTTACTGTGGACGGTGGCCTCACAGCACAGAGTCCCATCGGCGGCTGAAGCAACGGTAAGTGCCGTGCGGGGGCTATCGCGGACATGACGGCGAGCGCCAAGGCGGCAACCGCCCGTCAGCCGTGCGCCGTCGCGGCCGTGGAAGCGCTGATCGTCTCGGTGCCTGCGGTCGGCAACGCCTTCGCCGAGGGCTCCGAGGAAACCCTGCTGGTCAAGGTGACCGACGAGGACGGGCGGGTCGGCATCGGCGAATCGGTGTGCACGCCGGCGGTCGTGAAGGCCATGATCGACCAGCGCACCATCCACTTCTGGAGCCAGGGCATCACCGACGTGGTGGTCGGCGCCGACCCTGTCGAGGCCGCTGCGCTGTACGACCGGAGCTATCACGGCAGCTTCTACCACGGGCGCCGCGGCACCTACGTCCAGGCGTACTCCGCCGTGGACATCGCGCTGTACGACCTGGCCGGGCGGCAGCTGGGCCTGCCGGTGTACAAGCTGCTCGGCGGCGCCCGGACCGAGCGCATCCGGCCCTATGCCACCTGCTACCCGGGTGACATCTACGACGGGCCCATGAACGCCGTCCTCGACGAAGTCACCCGGCAGGTCGCCATCGCCACCGACCAGGGCCTCACGGCGGTCAAGGTGCCGGTGCTGTTCGGCGCCGAGGTGTCCGACCGGGACATCGTGGCGTTCGTCGCAAGCTGCCGGGCAGCGTTCGGCGGCGACCTCACCATGGCGCTGGACTTCGGCTACCGCTGGTGGGACTGGCACGACGCCGCGTGGACGCTGCGGCGCATCGAGGACTACGACGTGGCCTTCGCCGAAGCCCCGCTGCGCCACGACGATCTGGCGGGCCATGCCCGCTTGGCCGCCGTGTCGCCCATCCGGGTCGGCGGCGCCGAGTTCGCCGCTGGCCGCTGGGAGGTGCGGGATTGGCTGACCACCGGCGGGGTGTCGCTGGTGCAGCCCGGCGTCAGCCGCGCCGGCGGGTTCACCGAGCTGATGCGCATCGCCGAGCTGTGCGAGCTGCACGGCGCGCAGCTCATCCCCCACAGCTTCGCCACCGGCATCACCGATGTCGCCAACTTCCACCTGCAGGCCGCGGCGCTGACGATCCCGATGGTGGAGTTCCGCTCGTCGCGGCTAGGCCCGTCCCGGCTGCGCACCGAGTTGGTGCACCCGCCCGAGCCCGAGATCGTCGGCGGCTTCGCAGCGCTGCCGACGGGTGCCGGCCTCGGCGTCGAGCTGAATGACGAGTTGGTAGCGGCCCATACGGTCGATGCCAGCCGCAGCGGCGGGAGCGACTGAGCGGTGAGCGAGCCGGCGGCCGGGCTGGAATCAGGCGCGCAGGCGACGCCCGCCGCTGCGGCTGCCAGACCCGAATTAGCGCACGATGCAGCGCAGCACGGCGCCGTCGGCGGCATCACCACCTACAACCCGCACCTCGGCAACCGGCTCGGCATCGACGACCTGCCTGCCGTGACCGGCGCGACCATCGATGCGCGGGAGGTACGCCTCGAATTCGCCGACGGGCACCAGCGCACCTACGCGGCGCAGTGGCTGCGGCACTGCTGCTGGTGCGCCGAATGCGGCAATCCCGCCGACGGCATCCGATTCACCACCGTGGCGAGCTTCCCCTCAGACGTTGCGCCAGCCCACGCCGAGGTCTGCAATGGCGACTTGGCGCTCACGTGGCCGGACGGCCACCGCTCGGTTTACGGCAACGACTGGCTCATCGCCAATGCCTACGACGAAGCGGCCCGCCGGCGCCGCTCCGCCTGGCAGCCCACCACCTGGCGGGCCGAGCTGGCCGGCAGCTTCCCAACGGTCAACTGGGCCGATGCCAGCGACGGCAGCACCGGCCAGCTCGAGGCATACCGAAAGCTGCGCGACTACGGCATTGTGCTCATCGACCGCCTCGGCTCCGACCCCGAGCAGACCGAGCAGCTCGCCAACCTCGTCGGCCCCATCCACGAGACCACCGTCTATGGCCGCATCTACGACGTGCGGGCCGAGCGTGTGGCAAAGCTGGGCGCCAAGACCGGCATGGCCCAAGCGCCCCACATCGACGACGCCTTCTACTACTCCCCGCCCGGAATCGACGTCTTCCACTGCTTGGTCAACACCGATGTCGGCGGCATGAGCACCTACGTGGACGGTTTCGCCATCGCCGAGTCGCTGCGTGCCGACGAGCCTGACGCGTTCGAGGCGCTCACCACGCTGCCGGTCACCCACATCCGGCGCCACCCCGGCGAGATCAGCCTGCGCAGCCGAAGCCCGGTCATCCGGCTCGACGAGCACGGGCGCCTCAGCGGCATCCGCTACTTCGACCGGGCGCTCGGCCCGCTCGACGTGGCACCAGACGACATCGACCGGCTGTACGACGCCGTCCGGGCCTTCAGCAACCGCATGCTGAGCCCGGACTTCACTGCCGCCATCCGGGTAGAGCCAGGCCAGGGCGTGCTCATCGACAACCACCGAGTCATGCACGGCCGCACCGAGTTCGACCCCGCCTCGGGTCGTCACATCCGGCTGTGCCACGTGCCCCGCGACGAGTTCCACGGCCGCTTGCGCGAGCTGAGCCTGCGCCTCGACCCGTGGTCGCACGACCAGTACCTGCCGCAGGGCTCATGAGCGTGCCCGGGCCAGCCCGCCTCTGCCCAGCACACCGCGGCCGTCAGCCCACGGCTGCCCCGCGCACAACGACCATGACCTCGGAGGCGACACCATGATCAGCGCCGATCTCACCGGCAAGCGCAGCATCGTCAGCGGCGGTGCCAGCGGCATCGGCCTCGGCGTGACCCGCACGTTCGCCGCCAACGGCAGCACCGTGGCCATCGCCGACCTGCCCGGCGAGCGGCTCTCCAGCACGGTCCACACCCTGCAGGCCGAGGGCCTTGACGTGTTCGAAGCCCCGTGCGACCTGCGCGACAACGACTCGGTGGTCGCCATGGTGGAAGCCGCCGCCGAGCGGATGGGCGGCATCGACTACCTGCTCAACATCGCCGGCCATCCGGTCACCCTGCAGACCATTCCCGCCAGCGATCTCGAATCGCAGACCGAGGAACTGTGGGCCGAAGCGCTGTCGATCAATCTGCTCTCTGCATTCCGCACCGCCAAGGCCGCCGCGCCATACCTCACCGAAGCGCGCGGTGCCATCGTGAACACGGCGTCCATGTCAGGCTGGCGAGGCGGCGGCTCCAGCTCGCCCTACAGCGTGGCCAAGGGCGGCCTCATCACGCTCACCAAGGAGCTGGCGCGTGGCCTCGCACCCGAGGTGCGGGTGAACGCCATCTCCCCCAGCTACGTGCATCCCGATTCCACCAACTTCCCGATCCGCTGGGCGACGGTCTTCGAAGACTCCGAGTCGCTGCCGCTCGGCCGCCCCGGAACGGCCGCCGAGTACGCCGACGCATGCCTGTTCTTGTGTGCCGGCGCCAGCTACATCACCGGCCAGACGATCCACGTCGACGGCGGCTGGAGCGCCTGAATGCCCAAGAAGTGGACTGACCCGGCGAAGAAGCTGTTCCCGCACCAGGTCGGCTTCACCGCGCCGCCGATGGACTTCGATGCAGCGCCCACCGATTTCCTGCGCATGTGCCCGCCGTCGGTGGGCGTGCACGGTCGCCTACTGCACGCCCCCGGCTACGCGCACCGCCTCAGCGACCGGGCCGAGCTGTTCCACCTGCTCGAGGAGACCGTGCACTGCCTGTCCAACAGCGGCGCGGATGTGGTGGGGCAGGTCGGCACGAACTGGGTGCATGCGGCCGGCACCGACGCTGGCGACATCCGCCGGTTTACCGCCGAGATGTCGGAGAAGTACGAGACGCCGTTCCACATGGCCGGCCTGACACTGGTGGAAGCCTGCGAGGCGCAGGGCTACGAGCGCATCGCGCTGAACGCCGTGTACTTCTGGCCCGACTGGCGCGACGGCGTGGTGCGCTTCCTGCGCAGCGCGGGCATCGAGGTGGTGTGGGCGGGGAATTTCGTCGACCAGGGCTTCTACGCCACCCAGGACGAAGTGAACGACTGCACCTGGATCTTCGAGGGCGACCTGGCGCTGCGGTCGTGCGAGCACTCCGTGAACGAGGCGCCCAACGTGGACGCGGTGCTGGTCAACGGCATGTCCAACTACCGGGGCGACGACGGCCTGCCCCGGCGCTTCGTGAGCCTGGTGGCCGACATCGAGGCGCAGCTCGGCGTGCCGGTCATCTCCTCCGACATCAGCCTGTACTGGCGCATCTTCCGCACGCTCGGGGTTGAGCCGCTGGGCCGCCAGGGCTCGCTGCTGGCCTCCCTGCAGTCTGGAGAGGAACCGGGGCCAGCGCTCGAACGTTGAATGCACGAAGCGGTCGGCAACGGCGGCTTGTTCGAGATTGGCGGGAACACATGCACAGATTCCGCAAAACATCTGGTCTGGCCAGCGGTGTCCTTGCGCTCGCGCTCGTTGCGGCGGCGTGCGCGCCCTACGACGCCACGACAGAAGCCGTCATCGAGCCGGTCGGTGCTGACGCGTCGGTGAGGGGCACCATCACCTACCGGGAGCGCATCGCGCTCTCGCCCGACGCGGTCGTGACGGTGCAGCTGCGCGACACGTCCTACGCGGACGCAGCGGCGGTGCTCATCGACGAGCAGATCATCAGCAATCCCGGGCAGGTGCCGATCGACTTCAACCTGCGTTATGCCAGCGACGAGATCGACAACCGCAATACGTACTCCGTCTCGGCCGTCATCACCGAGGGCGACGGTCGGATGGCGTTCACCAACGACACGGCGTACGACGTGATCACCCGTGGCAACCCCCGCCGCGTCGACATGACACTGGTGATGGTGGAACCGCCGCCCGAGCTGGCACCCGAGGGCTGGAGCCCCACCGATCCCGAGCGGGTCGAGGCGCCGGTGCACGTCACCGACGTGGAGATGCTCTGGGAAAGCAGGACAACCTCACAAAGCGAGGGCTACCTCCTCGTCTTCTTCGCCGCGTCCCGGCAAGAAGACTGTTACCACCGCGGCCGGGAGGACGTCACCCGCGAGGGCAACCGCTACGAGGTCACCGTGACTGCCCTCGTGCCCGCAGAACTGCCGTGGGCGCAGGACTGCTCAGAGCTCGACCTTGAGCTCGACGCCGTCGTCTACATCGGCGAGGTCGCCAGCGACGAGACCGTCGAGGTCACGGTCAACGGCGAGCACGAGTACTCGTTCGCCGCTCCGTAGGGCCCCTCGCCAGCGCTCGCCATTTCGGGAGCTGGGGGAGCGGACCTGGACTCTGCGACGTTGGAACCGGCCGGATTCCCGGAGCAGAGGACTGGTCCGCTTCGCCGGCGGACGCCGGAGCTCAGCCGCCGACCGCCGTTGCGGGCTGCTGGTGGTGCGGCCGGCGCATCGCCCGCTGCACGCCGGTGTAGGTGAAGAACGTGGCCAAGATCAGCGCCAGTCCGAATGCGGCGTTCGCGTAGTTGACACCGCTGTACTGGAAGATCGTGTACAGCGCTCCCGAGCTCAAGCCGGCGGCTGCCCCCGAGCCGAGCATCGCGAAATCGCCGACTCCCTGCACCGCGACGCGCTGGTGCAGCGGGTAGAGCGCAACCATCAGGTTCGACCCGGCGACGACCCCGAAACACCAGCCGAGACCGACCAGGAAGTTCCCCATGAACACACCCAGCACACCCTCCGGCGGGGTCACCGCTGCCCACCACGCCCCCCAGGTGCAGAACCCGCCAGCGATGTACAGCATGGGGTAGCTGCCGATTCGATCGGTGAGGATCCCGACGAGAGGCGAAAACAGGTACATGCCAAAGATGTGGACGGCCATCATCATCCCGATGGCGCTCTGGCTTTGACCACCGGCATCCATATGCAGCGGCGTCAACGCCATGACGCCCACCATCGTCAGCTGGCTGACCACCATCGCAAAGACCGCCAGCCGCGCCTCGGGCTTCTGCCAGATCAGCGACACCGCCTCGCGCGTTGACGGCGCCGGCTGGGCCGGTCCAGCATTAGCAGCCAGCTGCGCCGAGTTGGCAAGATCCTCCGCGACATGCATCGGATCCGGGCGCAGGAACAGCTCCACGATCGCCGCAGCAACCAGGAACATGATGCCGGCGACCACATATGCGCCGGTCTTGTCCGGCAAGCCGAGCGAGACGCCGACATAGCTGGTGATGCCCGACATCCCCGATCCTGTCGCCGAGCCGAAGGTGGTCGCCAGCACGATCAGGCTGATCATCATTGCCCTGCGGTGCTCCGGGGCGAGGTCCGACGCTGCGTAGCGAGTCGCGAGATTCGCGGCATTGCCTGCACCGGCGCCGAACACTCCCAGGCACAGCAGCGGGTAGTTGACCAGGATCGCACCCAAGACGGCGGCAGTGGCTCCTGCGGCACCGACGAGGTAGCCAAACCGCAGGCCCGGCCGGCGCCCGTAGCGGTTCATGAGGCGCGACATCGGCACTGCCACCACAGCAGATCCGATCGACAGGCAGCTCGCGGCGATGGTGCCGAGTGTCGCGCTGCCGGTGATGTCCTGCGCAAGCAGCGCGCTCACGATGTACGTGGCGACGAGCCCGAAGCCGCCGGCGGTCTGGCTGGCGATGAGCACGACGATCGTGCGCAGCTGGATGTGCTTCCGGTCAGATTCGGTGTAGATCGGGGCGCGCTGCACCGAGAAGACCGCTTCGCTCACCGTGAGGTCTCCCCGGGCATCGCAACAGCTTGGCGCACCGGATCGCTGCATGCACGACTGCGCGGAGCGCTTGGCCACCGGGTTGGCGAGGCCGGGTGGCGATGACGGGCTCGGCTGGCGGGTCGTTCCGGCGGGCTGGCTCGGCCGCCCGGGCCACCGGCACCTGCCGCGGCTCTTGCGTACAGTCCCGCAGATGCACGTCGGCATCACCCCCATCAACTCGGCCGCCTACCTCGACCCCGGGTACCTGCGGTCGTTCGCCCAGCAACTCGAGGAACTCGGCTACGAGTCGGTGTGGACGTTCGAGCATGTGATCGTGCCGCACGACTACGAGAGCCGGTACCCGTACAACCCCAGCGGCAAGCTGGGCCTCCCAACGGACGCAGGCTTCACCGACCCGTTCATCGCGCTGACTTTCGTCGCCGGGGCCACCGAGCGGTTGCGGCTCGGTACCGGCGTCAACATCGTCACCCAGGCCAACGCCCTGTACTTCGCCAAGCAGGCGTCATCGCTCGACCACCTGTCGGGCGGGCGGCTGGAGCTCGGCATCGGTGTGGGCTGGCTGGAGGAGGAGTTCGATGCGCTCGGCGTGCCGTTCGACCGCCGCGGCGCCCGGGCCGACGAGTACATCGATGCCATGACCGCCGCGTGGAGCGGCGAGGACGTGGACTTCCGGGGCGAGTTCCTGAACTGGACAGGGTTCTCCATGCTGCCGACACCGGCGCAACGGCCCCGCATGCCGCTGCTCATCGGCGGCACCACGCCGCCGGCCATCCGTCGCTTGGTGGCTCGGGGCGACGGCTGGTACGTGATCCACAAGGATCTCGACGACTTCAAGCGCCTGATCGGCGAGATGCGCGCCGAGTGCGACCGCCAGGGGCGTGACCCGGCCGAGCTGGCGCTGACGGCGTACTGGAACTATCACCGCGAGGGGCTAGAAGGGCTTGAGGTGTACCGCGAGCACGGCGTGCAGCGGCTGCTGGTCAACACGGCGGCGCTGCGCATGGGCCGGCCCGAGGATGCCGTTGCACAGTTCGCCGATGAGGCCCTGCCGGCCTGCAGAGAGGTGTAGAGCGTCACGCACGCGGCCGCTGTGGCAGCGGCCTGAGCTACTCGCCGATGGAGATGCTGATGCTGCCGGAGGGGTGCAGCGAGCAGTAGGCGCTGATGGCAGCCACTTCGTTGAACGAGTGCTCGGATTGCTCGCCGGGTCCTATCTCGAACGGGCCGATGGTGTGAGCCACCGAGTCACGGTTCACGATGATCAGCACATCGCGCAGCGTGAAGTCGAGCTCGTCGGGAATGACCTCGACGTCTTCGCCGGCTGCGAGAGCGGCGGCAGTCCCCGGCGGTATGTCGATGGTGTAGGTGTCGCCGGGGGGCTGGTCGACGAAGCGCGCCACTACGACGGGGATCGCCGCGATCAGCAGCCCGCCCACCAGGTAGAGCAGCAAGGTGCGCTGGTTCGGCCAGCCCCGGTCACGCCGGCTCGACCCAACGTCGTCGGCTCCTGAGCCAACCGCCGACGGGTCGCCGGGCTCGAGACCCTCGGGCTCGACGCCTTCGAACTCAGCGCTCCCGGACCCAACCATCGCCCTGCTCAGTCGTCGCACCAGGTGCGGGCGTCGGGATTGTCGCGGTCGAAGTAACTGCGCACGGCGGCGCGGGAGCTGTCGCTTTTGCCCATGTAGCCCACGGCCACGTGGTCGAGGTGGTTGATGGCCCGGCCGAGCGGCATCGCCTGCGCGTTGATCGACGCCTTCGACGACGTGACCGGCACCGGCGGCTGATTCACGACGGCTGCGGCCAGGCGTTCAGCGGCGGGCACGAGCTCGTCGTCGCTGGACACCGTTTCGGTGAAGAAACCCCACCCCTCGAGCTCTTCCATGCCGTAGGTACGCCCGAGGATCAGCATCTCCTTGGCCCGGTGCGGCCCCACCAGGTTGACCAGCGCAGGCACCGAGTGCCAGGTGAGGTTGAAGCCGATGCTGACCTCGTTGAGGGTCAGGCTCATCGACGGGCTGCCAATGCGGAAGTCGCACGCGGCCGGCAGCACCCCTCCCCCGCCGATCATGTAGCCGTGGCACAGGCAGATCGTGACGGCGTTGAGGTGCATCAGCGTGTCGTACATGCGGGCGCCAGCCTTGGAGCCGAGCATGGCGTCGAGGCTGGTGCCGCGCTTCTGCTTGAGATCGGCGCCCGACGACAGGCTGCGGCCCTCGCCCCGCACGATCACCACCCGCACGCTGGGGTCGGCGTCCAGTGCCAGGCACGCAGCGTGGACGTCGGCAATGAGCTGGGAGTTGACGGCGTTGTGAACCTCGGGCCGGTTCAGCACCAAGTGGCGTACCGGCCCATCGCCGTCCACCCGCACGGTTTCAAGTTCCAGCGACATGCCCGCTCCCCCGCTCCGGTGCCATCCACGGGGCAGTCTGACACGCGGCTATGAGTTCTCGTATCCCGGAGCGGTGGCTGAAGCCTCGCCGAAGTCGGATCCCATCAGGTCGCCGAGATCGCCGACGATCTCGTCTGCGGGGGGCGCCTCGATGGTGATATCGGTGTCATAGTCGTAGTAGTTGATGACGTTGGTGATGTCGAGCATGCTCGCGATCTCGTCCTCGTGACCCTCGGTGTCGGCAGGATCGAGATCGGCGAGGAGATCCTCCATGAACGAGCCCAAGTCCACGCTGATGCGACGCGTCAGGCCATCGCCATCGATCCAGACGTCGTAGATGAACTCGTCGGGGAGGAAGTCCCCAACGAGTGGAAGCGAGCCATCTGCCCCGTCAGGCTCTGCTAGGTAACCCTCGGTCATCGACGTGATGTCGAGGGCGTAGCGGATGTGGGTCATCGACTCGCCGTCGATGGATTCGGTGCCCACGATCTCGGCGCTGGTCACGAATTCGATCTGGTTCGTGTTGTCGTTCGGCAAGCGGCACGCACCATCGTCGGGCGCATCGCCTGGCAGCGCCGACGGGCAGACGATCCCCATCGCTGCGGCGGTCTCGGCATCGAAGACGAACCACCCTTCGGGCAGTTCGTCGCCGACCAGCGCCCGCAACTCCTCGGGCACCACGAACTGCAAGTACTGAACGCCATCGACAAACCGGACCTCGAAACCGATTCCGATGTCGCCGCCGCCCATCATTTCGTCGAAGCTCATGAACATCGAGAAGTTCTGTGAGCTGTCGCTCTCGAAGTGCATCGCAACAGTCGCCAATGCGCCCATGTCCATCTGCATGTCACCGCGCACCGACCTGCCCGCGCTGTTCTCGAAGGCGAGTTGCAGCAGTTCCATGGCGTCGGTCGGAAGTGCTGCTGCGGTCGGCAGCGGTGCTGTAGTGGCTGCTGCGGTGGTCGCGGGCGCCGCGGTGACGACAACCGTCGCCGCGGTGACGACTTCGTCGGCTGTCTCGTCGCTGTCGGCGCCGTCGCCGCCTCCGCATGCAGCGGCGGCCAGCGCTACGGCTGCGATAGCAGCCGCGAGCCTCGCCTTGCGAGCCTTCACGTTCATCATCTCCTTGCCGGAGCGGCGGCGCCGTCTGCTGGGCACCGCGGACACGAACCGGCCTGCGGCCAGTATCTCAGTTGGTCATGTCCGCCAACGGTCACATATTTCGCTCTGTTGCCGGCGGAATCCGGCCTGCCGGCGATCGAGTCAGAGCGGGTGGGGACCGGGATCCATGCCGAGGCGGGTGCGGCCGTAGGCCTCGCCGACCGTGTCGAGGTCGGCGACCTGGTGCTGGCTGGCCATCGTCACGTCCCGGAATGCCTGCTGCAGCCGGCTGCCGTCGAACACCGCCCGCCCGCCGGCCGCGGTGGTGACCCGGTCGAGCGCCCGGCGGCACAGCTCGATGGCGTAGCTGCCCTGGTATTTGGCGTGGGCGCGCAGCGCCTTGGAGTCGTCGCCGTCGGCGGCCCGGCGCAGCAGCCCGATGGTGTCGTCGATGAGCATCTCGGCCGAGCGCACCTCGGTGTTGGCTTCGGCCAGGCGCATGTGCAGGCCGGGGCGGTTGGCTTTGGCGCTGCCCATGTAGCGATCGTCCTGCACTCCGAAGCGGTCGGCGGCATCGTCCAGCCCGGCCCGCGCCAGCCCCAGCGCTGTCGCCGCGACGTGCACCGCCAAGCCGGGCAGCACCGGCGTGTGGTACAGCGACGTGCGGTGGCGGGCTGACCACGGCGAGCGGGCGCCCAGCAGTTCGCCCGAGTCGAGCATGCGGTGGGTGGGCACGAACGCCTGCTGGGCCACGACGTCGCACGAACCAGTGCCGCGCAGGCCGATCGCATACCAGTTGTCGTCAACTTCGATGTCGGCACGAGGCATCACCACGTGGATCAGGCGGGGGCGTTCACCGGGCTCCAGCACCTGGGAGCCCAGCAGGAACCAGTCGCCCCAGACCGCTCCGCTGGTGAACGGCCAGCGCCCGTCCACGAGCCAGCCGCCGTCGCACTCGGTGGCCGAGCCGACCGGGGCCAGCGAGCCCGGCACGATCGTGTCGAGATCGGCCCCGTACACCTCGTCCTGGAGGTCTTCGCTCATCGAGCCGATCATCCAGCTGTGCCCCACCAGCACCATCAGCACCCAGGCTGCAGCACCGTCGTACAGGGCGGCCTCGCGCACGTTGGCAACCATGTCGGCGAAAGTGAGCTCGTCGCCGCCGACCCGCTCGGGCACCAGCAGCCGCAGCGCTCCCGAGTCGCGCAGCGCCGACAGGGCGCCTTCGGCGAGATGGCGGTGCTCCTCATTCCAGGCGGAGTGGCTGGCGAGCGCGGCGCCGATGCGCTCGTCGATGCGCAGGTTCCGGCTCGAGCCGTTCGGACCGGCCGATCCGGCCTTGCCTGCAACGTCGGCTGCGCTCATGTCGCGATTCCCACGTCGCTATTCCTACTTCACGATTCCGTCGGCACGCAGCTCGGCAATGGCGGCGGGCGACCTGCCCAGCTCCCTCAGAATCTGGTCGGTGTCGGCGCCGCGCTCGACGGCGTGGCGCAACTCGGGCGTGCCGCCTGCGAACAGCGCTGCGGGCCGGTGCTGGCGGATCGGGCCCACGATGGGGTGGTCGACTTCCCGCACGACGCCGGAGTGCTGCACCTGCGGGTCGGCGGCGATCTCGTCGGGGCGCAGTGCCGGTGCCACGGGCACGTCCGCTGCGATGAGGCGCTCGACCACATCGTCGCGGGCCACGTCGGCCACCACCTCGCCGAGCGTGTCGATCATGTCGCCGAAATGCGCTGCACGTGGACCGGCCTCGGCGAAGCGCGGATCGGTCAGCAGATCAGGCCGGCCGAACGCGTCGGCCACGCCCTTCCAGTGCGCGTCGGTGAGCGGCATCATGGCCACGTAGCCATCCCGGCAGGCCAGCAGCCGGTAGTCGGCCAGGAGATTCGGCCGGTGGTCGGCATCGTCGGCCAGCACCGTGTGATCCATCATCGCGTCGGGCCACATGAAGCTGACCGCCGAGTCCAGCAGCGACAGCTCCACGTGATCGCCCCGGCCGGTGCGCTCACGGGCGAACAGCGCCGCGCACACCGCCTGGGTCCACGTGAGCGAGGTGACCTTGTCGGGGATGAAGCTCTTGACGAACTGCGGCTCGCCGTCGCCGCCCTGCACGGCGGCGATGCCGGACCAGCCCTGGATGACCGCGTCGTAGGCCGGCCGTTTCGAGTACGGGCCGTCGCGGCCGAAGCCGCTGATCGACACGTAGACGATCTTCGGGTTGCGCTTGCGCACGTCGGCCTCGCCGATGCCCAGCCGTTCGGCCACGCCCGGCCGGTATGCCTGCACGAACACGTCGGCGGTGGCCAGCAGGTCGGCCATGACCTGCCTGCCGGGTGCCGAGGCTATGTCCATGGCGAGCGAGCGCTTGCCGGCGTTGAGGTTGGCGAACCAGCCCGACATGCCGTTTCGGCTCGACCCGAACATGCGCAGCGGGTCGCCGACCACGAGGTCTTCCACCTTGATGACCTCGGCGCCCTGTGACGCCAGCAGGTGCGAGCCGCCGGGAGCGGCGATGAACGTGGCGATCTCGACAACGCGGATGCCGTCCAGCGGCCCAGCTCCGGTAGATCCCGTCACGTCGTGTCGGCCCTGTCGCGTCAACTCAGCTGTGTCGGCTCAGCAGGGCTCGCCGGCGCGCATCCGCAGAGGCGACCACGCAAGGAACCGCACACCTCGGACGATGCCGAAGGAGCTGAGGCCGCCGTAGGTGACACCGCCACCCGCAGTCAGGCCGCCGAACGAGATCACGCCGAGGCTGTTGAGGCCGCCAATGGAGATGACGCCGATGGAGTTCGCCCCGCCGATGGAGACGATGCCGATGGCGTTCCATCCTCCGATGGCGACGATGCCGATGCCGTTGCCCGTGCCCACGGCGACAATCCCAACTTCGCTCAGGGGCACGTCGTCGAGCAGTCCCCATTGCGTCAGGGCGAACAACAGGGCCAGGCCGCCCGCGAGCACCACCACCCAGAGGAACGTCAGCCCGCGCATCTTGTCGAGCTCATGCTGATCCATGTCGTCGGTCATGTCAGATCTCCTCATGGTTGCGACTGACGGTGCAGCCGCGACATGCCACAGGCGAACCTAACGCAGCGCCCCACGCCGCTGCCCGGTCAAGCCATGCGTCGCGAACAACGACCGCGCCACTGAGGCCGCATGCACATGCGCGGCCATACCGTCGGGAAGCGCAGTCGGCGCAGCCATACGATCGACGACGTGGAAGACGACGATTCGCGAGCAATCAGCTGGATCCAGCTCGTTGCCGCGCTCTTCGCTCTCGGCGCTGTTGGTCTGCTGGTTTCGATGTGGCTGCTCGGCGATGGAGACGGCGGCAGCAATGCCGAGACGGCGAACGTCGAGGACACCACGGTCCTCGAGATTCCCAACAGCGAGCCGGCCGCCGCCACTGAGCCTGCCCCGACGACAGCAGCCCCAAGCACAACGACGGCGGCCGACGATGCCGATGACGTTGTCGCCGAACGCTCCCAAGCAGCACCAGAAGCATCGGCCGTGCCCGTCGAGCGCTTTGAGAGCGTCGCCACAAGCGGTGCGCATACGTGCGCAATCCGCGACGACGGCACGCTCCACTGCTGGGGCAGCAATGTGGACGGGGAATCGCTACCGCCAGATGGCGAGTTCACAAGTGTCACGGTCGGCAACTTCCACTCGTGCGCAGTCGGAACTGATGGTGCGGTTGCCTGCTGGGGCCGCAATGACGACGGGCAATCGGTCCCGATTCCGGGCAGATACGCCGCCGTTTCCGCAGGCAGCGAGTACACGTGCGGACTGCGGACCGATGGCGGGCTGAGGTGTTGGGGCGACAATCGATTCGGGCAGGCAAACCCGCCTGCGGGCGAATTCACCAGCGTGGATGCGGGCAGCTATCACGCATGCGGTGTGCGCTCGGACGACACCATCGCTTGCTGGGGCGACAACAACTCCGGTGTGGCCGACCCGCCGACGGGCACCTTCTTGGGCGTCTCGGCCGGGAACAACCACAGCTGCGGCGTTCGCACCGACGCCACGCTCATCTGCTGGGGATTCGACGCCTCAGGCCGCACGGACTCTCCGGACGGGAGCTTCACGGCTGTCTCTGCCGGCTCGTTCAACTCGTGCGCAATCCAGATCACCGGCGGGGTCAGATGCTGGGGAACGAACAGTTCAGGCGAAGGGAATCCTCCGAGGACAGCATTTCGTTCGGTCTCGGCGTACGGCCTTCAGTCCTGCGGTGTCACGACCGAGGGTGTGCTCAGCTGCTGGGGTTATGACCTGAATGACGTGGTCGTGACTCCCGGGGGCACGTTCAACCGCGTGTCGGTGGGGTTCGTGCACGCTTGCGGAGTGCGCGCGAACGAAGCGATCACGTGCTGGGGCATGAATTCGTGGGGCCGCACAGCGGCTCCTTCCGGACAGTTCTGGGACGTCGCAGCCGGTGGCCTGTACTCGTGCGGAGTTCGGGCGGACTCCGCCGCTCGGTGCTGGGGGTACAGCAACTACGGCGCCAGCGAGCCGCCCGCTGGGAGCTTCAATTCGGTCACGGCCGGCCAAGAGCATGCCTGCGGGATTGTTGAGAACGGGACGGTGACCTGCTGGGGCGACAATCGCTACGACCAGCTCGACTCGCCCGGGGGCTCGTTCATCGAGGTGTCGTCAGGCGGTCATTTCTCGTGCGGATCGCAGCCTGACAGGACGGTTCGGTGTTGGGGCAGCAACAGCTTCGGCCAGACCGCGGTGCCGGACACTGAGTTTCTGGGTGTTGCAGCTGGCTGGGCCACCGCGTGCGCGATCGGGCTCGACGGCGAGTTGACATGCTGGGGCCTCAACGACTCGGGTCAAGCAGATCCGCCTGCCGGCGGTTTTCTGGACGTATCACTGAGCCAGGACTACGGCTGCGGGGTGCGGTCCAATGGTTCAGTTCGGTGCTGGGGTGATGTGACCGAGGCCGACATGGCCGTGCCGGATGACCCATTTGCCGAGATTTCTGTCGGCTGGCAGCATGCGTGCGGTCTGCGTCGGGATGGCACGGTGGCGTGCTGGCTGACGCGGGCGTTGCCGACGCCGGACTTTGTGCTCTGGGACTGAGCATCGCGGTCGGTGGTGCACCAAGCTGGCGGGATGAACATCCTGGTTATCGGGGGGACGGGGCCGACTGGGCCCCACATTGTGAACGGTCTGGTCGACCGCGGTCACACCGTGACGATCCTGCACACCGGGCGCCACGAGGTCGACACCATTCCCGACCATCTCGAGCACATCCACACCGATCCCTTCGACGAGGATGCGTTCCGCTCGTCGATCGAGGGCCGCAACTTCGACGTGGTCTTCGCGATGTACGGCCGGCTGCGGTCGATCGTCAAAGTGCTCGTCGGCCGGACGCCACGTCTCATCTCCATCGGCGGCGTGCCGGTGTACAGCGGGTATGCCGAACCAGCCGTGGAGTTTCCCGAAGGCATGGCGGTGCCGACGAGCGAGGATGCCCTGCTGGTCGGCGACGAACGCTCGGGACCCAAGCCGCTCAAGATGGCCGAGTCGGAGGAGCTGACGTTCTCGCTGCACCCCGATGCGACCCACTTCCGGTACCCGTACATCTACGGTCCCAACCAGGTGCTGCCGCGGGAGTGGACGCTGGTGAAGCGTGCGCTCGACGGCCGGCGGCAGGTCATCGTGCCCGACGGCGGGCTCACCGTCGCAACGTCGGCATTCGTCGAGAACGCCACCTCGGCAGTGCTGCTGGCGGTGGATCACATCGATGCGTCGGCGGGCGAGGCCTACAACGTGGGCGACGATCGGCAGTTCACGTATGCGCAGATCGCGCAGATCGTCGGCGATGAGCTCGGCAACCCCTTCGAGCTCGTCTCGGTGCCGGGTGAGCTGGCCGCGACCGGCGGGCCGTTCCTGCTCAACCACTCGTCGGCGCACTCGATCCTCAGCACCGAGAAGATCCGCCAGCAGCTCGGCTATCGCGACAAGGTGGACCCTGAAGAGGGGTTGCGGCGGACCGTGCGATGGCAGGCCGAGAACCTTCCCGGTGACGCCGGCGCGGCGACCCGGCTGCAGGAGCCGTTCGACTACGCAGCGGAGGATGCCTTGATCGCCGCGACTGAGCGCTTTGCGGGCGAGGTCGGGCGCATCGAGTGGGAGCGATTGCCGGGCTGGACCTTCGGCTACTACGGACCTCGCGAGAACCCCGGGGGCCGGCGCGGCAGCTTCCGGGCGTGAGAGGAACTGGCCGGGGCGCGAGACTGCTCGCTGCGATGAGACCGGGCTGGCGGGGGGAACTGTGACAGCGACGATTGCTGAGCTGGCGGCGGGCTACCGGGATGGGTCTCGGTCGCCGGTGGAGGCCACCGAGGAATGCCTGACGGCGATCGCTTCGCTGGACGGGCGCGTCGGCGCCTGGCAAGCGGTGTATGCCGATGAGGCCCGGGTGGCGGCCGAGGCCGCCGAGGTGGCGCTGACGCTGGCGGCGGGCGAGCCGGTAGGGCCGTTCTGGGGCGTGCCGTTCGCGCTCAAAGACATCGTGGATGTCGAGGGCCGGGTCACGACGGCGGGCTCGGCCGAGTGGTCCAGCCGGGTGTCGCCGGCGACGGGCACGGTTGCCCGCCGGCTGCTGGAGGCCGGCGGCGTGTTGCTGGGCAAGACCAAGACCGTTGAGTTCGCCATGGGCGGCTGGGGCACGAACCAGCACATGGG
The DNA here is from genome assembly GCA_009843525.1 of Acidimicrobiales bacterium. GTDB lineage: Bacteria > Actinomycetota > Acidimicrobiia > Acidimicrobiales > Poriferisodalaceae > Poriferisodalis > Poriferisodalis multihospitum. The sequence continues at coordinate 40,310 of VYDH01000004.1, forward strand.
AACGCCGTGGAACCCGTGGGATCCGGCGGTGCTGCGCACGCCGGGGGGCTCGTCGTCGGGGTCGGGTGCTGCGGTGGCGGCGGGCATGGCGCCGTGCGCTGTGGGGACCGACACGGGCGGGTCGGTGCGGTTGCCGGCGGCGCTGTGCGGGATCGTGGGACTGAAGACCACCGAGGGCCTGCTGCCCATCGACGGCATCGTTCCCCTGTCGCACACGCTGGACACGCCGGGACCGTTGGCTCGGACGGTGCTGGACGCGGCGCTGATGTTCGACGCCATGCTGGGAACGCCTGCCGCCGAGGTCGAACGTGACTGGCTGGCCGGCGGCGGTCGCTACGGGGCGATGCGGGCGGCGCTCGAGGGCGGCCTGGGCGGTCGGCGCATCGGCTGCCTGAGCGATGCCGAGCGTGCGGGAGTGGATGCCGCCCAGCTCGCCGCCTACGACGCTGCGTTGGGAGTGCTGGCCGGGCTGGGTGCCGAGGTGGTGGCCTTCGACCCGCCGACGTCGTTCGAGGAGATGAAGAACACCCGCTTCGTGATCGTGACGGCCGAGTCGTACCACTACTACGGCGAGATGATGGAGAATCCGGCCTCGAAGGTGGACGAGCGGGTGCGGGCCAGGGTGCTGCCTGGGGCCGCCATCTCGGCCAGCGAGTACATCGCAGCGATGGTGCAGAGGCGCACCGACCTTGCCGAGTTCGCCGAGGCATTCGAAGGCTTCGATGCGATGGTGACACCCACCACGCCGATGCTGCCGCTGCCCGTGGACGAGGCCGACGAAACGAACACGCCGGCGCTGTTCACCCGGGCCGGGAACTTCCTGGCGCTGTGCTCGACGACCGTGCCGACGGGCGTGTCGCCGGCGGGACCGGGAGGCCGCTTGCCGACATCGATCCAGTTCATGTGCCGCGGCGGCGACGAGACCCTGTCGCTGTCGCTGGCAGCGGCGTACGAGGCAGCTCGCGGTCCGATGCCCACCCCGCCGCTGTGGGCAGGCGGTTGAGCGGCAGCGTGCGATGACCAGCACGGCCCGACGGCGCCACGGTGATATTCGCGGTACTGGGTGACGACGCCGATCCGGCTGCTTGGCGCGCCTGACGCGGACGGCGCCGAGGCAGACTCAGCCGGGGACTACCCGAACAACCGAGGAGCACGGCTATGGGCAAGGCAACGGTGATCGGCAGCTTCACGTGTCAAGACGGCAAGGCTGACGAGATGGAGGCGGTGCTGGCTTCGATGGTCGAGGCCGCCAAGGGTGAGCCGGGCGTGGAGATCTACTCGTACCACCGGGGCGAGGGAAACCAGTTCTGGTTCTTCGCTCTCATGAGCGACGCAGAGTCGATGCAGCACCACGGCCAGACGCCTGCCATGCAGGAGGCGATGGCTGCGTTCGGTCCGCTCATGGGTTCGCCGCCGCAGATGCAGATGACGACGCCGATTGCGGCGATCGGACTCGATCTCTAGGCGCGTCGCACGGGCGCCGCGGCAGGCACGCCGAGCTCCGCTGCGAGCGCGGGATCGCCGGATGGCGGCCAGCCGTAGGGTGGGCGGCGTGCTGGCGGTGCTGATCCTGTTGCTCATCTCGGTTCCGCTGCTGGAGCTGTTCGTGATCGTGCAGGTGGCGGGCGGGCTCGGCGCCGGCCAGACCATCCTGCTGCTGGTCGTGGTGTCCATCGTGGGGGCCTGGATGGTGCGGCGATCCGGGCTCGGCGTGCTGAATCAGATCCGCACGCGAGTGGCGCAGGGCGAGATTCCCGGCAACGAGCTCGTGGACGGGCTGTTGATCCTGCTGGCCGGCGCATTCATGCTCACACCCGGCTTCCTGACCGACGCTGCCGGGCTGATCATGCTCTTTCCGCCGACCCGCAAGGTCGTACTCTCGGTGCTCGTGCGCCGCTATGCCAAGCGAGTCGACATCGCTGGCTGGTCTGGCGCACAGGGCAGTCCTGGCGGTCCTCGTCGCTTCGGCTCCCCCCTCGACGCCGAGAGCTACACGAAGGACACCGATGACCGGTCCAACTGAATTTGGAGAGCCCCACGGCATGGAGCGCGCGCCTTCTGAGGGGCTCATCGCGATGAAGGATCGACTGCCGTTGGGCGTAGCGCTGCTCGCGCTCATCGTGGCGGTCGCGGCGCTGGTGGTCGCCCTCGGCGACTCCGACGACGACAGCGCCGAGGCCGTCGATGAACGGCCTGAGCCTGCCGCCGTCACGTCGGCGCCTGTGGCGACCGCACCGGCACCGATTCCCACCACCACCATCGGCACGGTCCAGACGCTGCCTCCCGCGCCCACGACAACGGCCGCGCAACAGGTCGTGACCGCCACGACGGCAGCCGATTCCGACGGTGAGGCCGAGCAGCGCCTGGTGCTGTCCGTCGTGGGCATCGGCTACGACAGCACGCTCAACGTGCGCGAGGAGCCGGGCGGCCAGATCGTGGCCAAGCTCGACTCCACGGGCACTGGCATCGTTCCCACCGGGACGAGGCAAGAGGTGTCCGGGGTGCTCTGGCACGAAGTGCACGCAGCCGGCGTGATCGGCTGGGTCAGCGGCGACTACGTGACGCCGCTGGGCGCGACCGCCGACACCACCACTCAGATTGTGGCGCGCCTCGGCCAGACGCCCAGCGCGGCGAACTTGGCGGCGCTGGGACGGACCGTCGCAGGCGCCGTGGCATCAGAGGAACCCGAATCGCGAGTGAGGATCTCAGGCGAGCCCACCGTGGGCGAACTCAGCGAGGTCACGATGGATGTCGTCGGTCAGCCCGACGATTCGATCCGCGGCTTCCGGCTGCACGTGTTCGCGACCCGCAACAGCGACGGAACGTTCACGCTGCGCAACGTCGAGGGCACCGTGATGTGTTACATCGATCGCGGCGTGAGCGCGCAGGGCCTCTGCAACTGACGGCACCGGCCGCGGGAGACCCGGGGGCTCTCGTGCACAGCGTTCGCCTGCGGGTAGTCGTTGTCGCGATCGTCGGCGTGCTGGCCTTCGGGCCCGGCTGGTTTGCCTACGCGGCAATCGACCATCCCCTCGTCGGCACTCCCTACGGCGTGGCACTGGGAGCGTGCACGGCGGTGGCGGTGCTGAGCTGGATGGCGTCGATCCTGACGCGGGACGCCTCCTGGGTGGACCGGCTGTGGTCGATCGTGCCGGCGCTGTACTGCGGGATCGTTCTCGCCGACGTGGGATTCGGCTCGGCCCGGATCGCGGTGATGACGGCGCTGGCGAGCGCGTGGGGTGCACGGCTCACCTTCAACCTGATCCGTCGGGGCGGGTGGCGACCCGACAGCGAGGACTACCGATGGACCTATCTCCGAGAGCAGATCAGCCAGCGGAGAGTTCTCGGCTGGCAGATCGGCGAGGTGGGCTTCCAGGCATTCAACGTGCTCTTCGTGTCGTTCGGCCAGATGGCGCTCATCTGGCTGTTCACGTCGCCGGTGCACCGGGCGTGGCAGTACGCCGAGGTGCCGCTGGGCTGGCTCGACTACGTCGCGATCGTGGCGTTCGTGGTGCTGCTGGTGCTGGAAACCGTCGCCGACCAGCAGGTGTGGCGGTTCCAGCAGAACAAGGCGCGGCTCGCGGCCGAGGGCGCCGAGGTGGAGCGGCCGTTCCTCACCGAGGGGCTGTTCCGCTACTGCCGCCATCCCAACTGCACCTGCGAGCAGGCCATGTGGATCGTGTTCTACCTGTTCGCGATCTCGGCGTCGGGCCAGCTGTGGCACTGGACCGGGCTGGGCTGGGTGATCCTGCTGCTGCTGTTCGCCGTCTCGACGAGGCTTACCGAGAAGATCTCGGGCGAGAGGTATCCCGCCTACAGCCTCTACCAGGCCGCGGTGCCGATGTTCGTGCCCAACCCGCTCAACCCGAGGCGGCGAAGAGCGCGGCCGGTGTACCTGTAGTTCAGCTAGGCAGGGTCGGGCATCTCGGCGGTGCCGTATCCCTCGTCCACTACGCCTTCGGTGAAGAATGCCTCCCACCACAAGCCGTTGGGGTCGGTGACCCACGACTTGTGCTGGAGCTGGTAGCCGCACACCAGGTCATCTTGATCGGAACGGGCCAGGTCGGCCGCATCGATGTGGGAGCGCAGATCGGTGAGCTCGTCATGCGTGTCCACCTGGATGCCGTAGTGGGCCGAGCCTGGCTGGCCGCATCCATGGGTATCGAGCGAGAAGTTGACCCGGGGGTCGTCGAGCATCCACTTGGCGTAGTCGGGGCGCCGCAGCGTGGGCTCGCAGCCGAACAGCCGGGTGTAGAACTCGATGGACTCGTCAAGGTCGTCGACCTGCAATCCGATGTGCATGCGCCGCATGACTCGCACGATAGAGCGCCGCATGGTTGGCACGAAAGGACAAGGCCGGACAAATCCGCGGCAGACTCATCGCCGCCAGCCCCGTCGCCACCAGGAGACCTCCATGCCCATTGCGCCCGCCAACACCCATGAAGCGACAGCGATCGAGCTCTACTACGAGACCCACGGCGATCCGACCGATCCGGCGCTGCTGCTGGTGAACGGGTACTCGTCGCAGATCCTGGGGTGGCGGGCCGGCTTCCGGGAGCAGCTCGCCGAGCGGGGACGATTCGTCATCAGCTTCGACAACCGCGATGTCGGCCTGTCGACGCACCTGGACGGGGTCGAGGTGGACGTGGTGGCAGTCACCAAGGCCGCTCTGGCGGGCGAGCCGGTGCCGCCCGTGCCCTACACGCTGTCCGACTTCGGCGACGACGGCATGGGGCTGCTGGAGCATCTGGGCATCGAGGCAGCGCACATCGCCGGGGTGTCGATGGGCGGGATGATCGTGCAGCAGATGGCAATCGATCACCCCGACCGGGTGCTGTCGATGACCTCGATCATGTCGACGACTGGCGAGCGCGGGTACTTCGACTCGGCGCCCGAGGCGCTCGATGCGCTGACCGCGCCGCCGCCCGTCGACCGGGACGAGTTCATTGCCAACGGCGTTGCGTCGTCGAAGATCTGGTCGAGCCGGCGCCACTATGACCCCGATGCGATGGCCGGGTTCCTGGCCGCTGCATTCGACCGCATGTTCTATCCCGAGGGGCTTCCTCGGCAGATGGCTGCGGTGCGGGGCTCGGCGCCCCGGGCCGAGGCGCTCGGGAAGCTGCAGGTGCCGACGTTGGTGATCCACGGGCGGGACGACACGTTGATACTGCCGAACGGCGGCGAGCGCACGGCCGAGCTGATCCCGGGTGCGCACCTGCTGCTGCTGGGCGACATGGGCCATGACCTGCCCGAGCCGCTGTGGCCGGTCATCATCGACGCCATCATCAGCCACACTGCTCACGCGGAGACATCATGAAACTCTTGGCGTTCGCCGCCTCCAACAGCAGCCAGTCGATCAACCGGCAGCTCGTCGACTACGTCATCGGGTTGCTGCAGGGCGGCGAGATCGACGGTGTGGACCCCGATGCGCTCGAGATCAGCACGCTCGATCTGAACGACTTCGAGATGCCGATCTACAGCATCGACCGGCAGGAGGCCGGGGGCATCCCGCAGCCGGCGCACGACTTCTACAACGCGCTCGGGGCGGCCGATGCGCTGCTGATCTCGTTCGCCGAGCACAACGGCTCGTACACGGTCGCCTATAAGAACGTGTTCGACTGGGCGTCGCGGATCGACATGCGGGTGTATCACGACAAGCCGATCGTGATGCTGTCGACATCGCCGGGCGGCGGCGGGGGCGGGTTCGTGCTACGAACGGCCAGCCACCTCGCCGGGTACTTCGGCAACGAGATTCTGGCGAGCCTGTCGATTCCCCGGTTCGGCGAGAACTTCGACACCGAGGCTGGCGCAGTGAGCGATCCCGACCTCGACGCCCAGTTGCGAGAAGCGTTGGCCACGTTGTCGGAAGTGCTGAGCGGAGGCTCGGAAGACCCCGCTTCGTAGCACCCGGCTGAGGCCGCATCATCGGTACGGTGCACCATGCGCGAGCCGCCGAGGACCGAGCCTCTGGGGATCAAGCTGCGGGGCGCCGGTGACTGACACAACGGTGCTGGTGGCGGGCGCGGGGCCGGCGGGGCTGTCGATGGCCATCCTGCTCGGGCGTTTCGGGCTCGACACGATCGTCGTCGAGCGCCGCGAAGGAGTGAATCCCCATCCCCGCGCCCGGTCGGTCAACGTGCGGACCGCCGAGATCATGCGCCAGTGGGGCGTGCTCGATGAGATCGAGGCCGTGAGCCTGCCGCTGCCGTGGACCGAGCAGTTCGTGTACTGCGAGACGCTGGCGGGCACCGAGATCGGCCGGGTGACGACGGGGGTGCAGCCAGTCGTGAACGGAGTGGAGCTGTCGCCGGCGCCGTGGCTGCTGACATCGCAGGACCGGATCGAGGAAGTCCTGCTGCGCCGGCTGGCGGGCATGAGCGAGGTGCAGATCTGCTGGGACACGGAGCTGCTCGAGGTGGTCCAAGACGGCAAGCACGTGGCGGCCGAGGTGGGCGATCCATCGGGCACGCGGCACTTGACGGCACGTTGGCTGGTCGGTGCCGACGGGGCGTCGTCAAGCGTGCGTCGCAGCCTCGGCATCGAGATGGACGGCGTCGCCAGCTTCGGGACGATGATCAACTGCCAGTTCTACGCCGACCTGGGGCCGTGGACCGATCATCGCCCGTCCGCCCTGTACTGGACTACGAAGCCGGCCCGCAACGTCTTCCAGAAGATCGACACCGACAACCGGTGGCTGTGCCAGATCAACTACGACCCGGCGACGCACCGCCCGGAGGACTTCACGACCGACGTGGCCGAACAGTGGATCCGGCGTTCGATCGGCGGCGAGGGGCTTTCTGACAGCTTCGACCTGCGGGTGACCGACGTCATCCCGTGGGTGATGTCGTCGACGGTGGCCGAGCGGTTCAGGGACCGGCGGGTGTTCCTGATCGGCGATGCGGCGCACCAGCTGCCGCCTACGGGCGGCTTCGGCATGAACACGGCCGTTCAAGACGCCCACAACCTGGCGTGGAAGTTCGCTGCCGTGGCCGGCGGCCATGCCGGCGAGGGGTTGCTGGACACCTACGAGGCCGAGCGGGCGCCCATTGCCCAGTACAACGCTGATCGGTCCCGTGAGAACTCGCGCAGCGTGGGGCGGATCCGGCGGCTAGTCGAATCGGGCACGGCAACCATCGACGAGAAGCGTGTGGCCCTCGCGTCCTCCGAGCGGTACGGGAACTGGCTCGGGATGGACCTCGGGCTGCACTACGAGGACGGCTGCCTGATCGGCGACGGCACAACGCCGCCGCCGGTGGACGACCCGGTGACCGACTACGCCCCGTCGGCGCGGCCGGGGCACCGTGCTCCCCATGTGCCGATCGACTTCGACGGGGCGACCTCAACGCTGGATCTCTTCGACACGCAGTTCGTGCTGATCTGCGGTGCCGACGTCGATCTTGGCGATGGCGTTGCGGCCCACCCGATGCTCCGTGTGCTGCGGCTCGGCATCGACCTCGACGATCCTGGCGGTGACCTCGCAGCCGCGTATGGCATCGGTCAGGCGGGTGCCGTGCTGGTGCGCCCCGACGGCCATGTCGCCTGGCGCGACCCCAATGCGACGACCGCTGCCGCCGTGGCCGCTTTCGACAGCCTGCTCATGTGTTGACGGCCAATCGTCGGGCTAGGGCGTCCAGAGCAGGGTGTCGGCCATGAACTGGCTCCAGGCGAACCAGAACGACTGATGGCCTTCGATGGGTTCACCGGCGGCGTCGACTGCACGCACCCCGCCGCCGTCGAGTTGCAGCGTGACGCCGCTGAGCTCCACCGTCCCGCCGGCTTCTAGCTCGGCCACGGCCGCTTCGACGGGGAATGCGACCGGCGTGCCGTCGTCGAGCACCACGCCGAAGACTTGGTCCTGCACGCTGAGACGCTCGTCGACGTCGCCGACCGGGAAGATCGGCCCGTTGTCGTCACGGCCGCCCAGCGGGTTGAGCGGGTAGCTGCGCCCGATCCCTCCGTCCTCGGCCACGATCGTCGTGTCGGGATGGGCCGCCTTCCACTCGCCCCAGGTCGTGGTGACCACGGTGGTCTGCGGCAGCACGACGCCCTGGCGGCGCAGCGGGCCCGAGATGGCCCTGCCCGTGAACGTGTTGAACACCGACTTGGTGACGAGGTCGTACATGACCTTGTTCGACCGAGACAGCAGGCCCGAGGTTCGCAGCACGGGCGTGGCCACGCCGTCGGGCACCTCCTCGGTCAGGTACGCCTGGGCCGAGCCGCACAGCGTGCAATACGGCATGCCGATGCGGCGCCCGCCGAGCGTGTCGTTGATCATCTCGTGGATTTCCATGATGTGGCGGGGGTACGCCCGGGCCTCGCCGCCGAGCACGACGGCGAACACGATGCCGTCGTCGGGGTACCAAGAACCGCCCTCGACGTCGGTGACGCCGGGATTGTCGAGGGCGGGGATGCAGCCCCGGGGGCACAGTCGGGGGTCGCCGAGCTCGCGGTTGTCGATGAGCACACCGCCCCAGCTCACGATGCGCCAGTCGATGTCTGAGTCGACGTCGTCGAAGAACGGCTGCCAGCCGGGTTCGACCAGCGTGAACAGCCGCTCCTTGTACTCGGCGTAGCCGTCGAAGACGGGCAAGTCCCAGGCGAGCAGGTGGTCGGTTACCGACTGCCATGGGCTGCGCAGGGCGACGGGGTCGTCGGCCAGCCTGACGCCGGTGAGCGACTGGAAGGCCGAGATGGCCCCGTCGGTGAGTTCGCCGGGAGGGATGAACCTGAGCAGGTCGGAGACGATCCACCCGAGTCGAGGGTCACCCGTCTGGCCTAGCCGGGCAATGGCGTCGCCGCTGATGCCGCCTCGCTGCAAGCCGGACCAGATCATGTTGAGGTCGTTGAGCGCGGCGCGTTGCAGCGGGCCTGTCTGCACCTCGGGCGCGGGAGGGAACGTGTACCCGAGGAAGTTGCGGAGCTGGCCGGTTTCGCGTGGGTCCAGAACCACAGCGTTCCCGTCTTCGCTCGCGCCGGCGACCCCCGCCGCCGTGTCGGCTGTCGTCTCCGGGGCGTCAGCAGTTGCATCGGCAGATGTTGCCGACGTGTCTTGCCGGCCAGCGTCCTCGCCCGACGCTGCTGTTGACGTGTCCGCCGCGGGTCCGGTTCCCGGTGGCGGCGTGCTCGTGTCGGAAGTGGCACAGGCCGCTGCCAGCAGGGTGGCTACAAGCAACGCCGTGACGGACCGGGCGAGCATGCGGAACCGCACGCGGCCACCCTATGACGCGGCAGGGTTCACTCTGCCCTCACCACCTATGCATTGAGCAGCGTTCGAAGCGGCTCGTGCCTCATCGGTACGCTCGGTTGCGAGCAGTTGCGGGCGGCGGTTGGCGTGGTCGGCAACGTCAGCTTCAGCGGCCGATGAGCCCCGGGAGGTTGCCCGATGTTCCGACTGACATCGCTGGACCACATTGTGCTGCGGGTCATCGACGTCGAGCGGAGCATGGACTTCTACACGTCGGTGCTCGGCTGCAGCGTCGAGCACATCAACGATGAGATCGGCCTGTACCAGTTGCGGGCCGGCGATTGCATCATCGACTTGATCGACGTGGCGGGCGTGCTGGGGAGGGAGGGCGGCCCACCGCCGGGTCCGACGGCGCACAACGTGGACCACTTCTGCGTGCGGATCGAGCCGTTCGACGAAGCCGACCTGCGTGAGCATTTTGCAGCCCACGGCGTCGAAGCTGGCCGCCTGTACAACAACTGGGGCGCCGACGGGCGCGGCCCGTCGATGTACGTGAAAGATCCCGACGGCAACACCGTCGAACTCAAGGGACCGCCGACTCAGCCTTACGACCCGGCGGTCGGCTACATCCACGCGTCGTAACGTGCTCGAGGGCAAGCGCATCGTCGTGACTGGGGCGGGCGCCGGGCTCGGTGCTGCCATTGCGGAAACGGCATGTGGCTACGGGGCCGAGGTGTTCGGCGTCGACATCGACCCGGACACCGATGTCGACGGGCACTACGACGTCGCCGACGAGGCCGATGTGGCCCGGCTGTTCGCAGCCGCCGTCGAGCAGATGGGTGGCATCGACGGACTGGTCAACAACGTCGGCATCGCCGGCCCGACAGGCCGCGTCGAAGACCTCGATCCGGCAGCGTTCGATCACTGCGTGAAGGTGAACGTGGGCAGCACGTTCCGCTGCACTGCGGCGACGGTGCCGCTGCTAGGTGCGGGCGGCTCGATTGTCAACATCGTTTCCACCGCTGGCATCTTCGGCTACCCGCTGCGGAGTCCCTACGCCGCCTCGAAGTGGGCCGTGGTGGGCCTCACCAAGACGTGGGCCATGGAACTCGGCGAGCGCGGCATTCGAGTCAACGCGATCTGCCCCGGCACTGTCGAGGGCCCGCGCATGGACGGTGTGATCGAGCGTGAGGCAGTTGCCACCGGCACCACGGCCGAAGAGATCAAGGCCGGCTACACCGCACAAGTGTCGATGCACACGCTCGTCACCGGCAACGACATCGGCGAGGCCTGTTGCTGGCTGCTCTCGGACGCCGCTCGCTACGTATCGGGCCAAGTCCTCAGCGTGGACGGCAATACCGAAACCCTTCGGACCGTTACGCCCTGACGAACGCGGCAGACAATCCGATCGCCCTGCCAAGAATCGATGAGCGCATGGGGGAAGCAGTGGCTCCGGTGGTCAGCCGGCGTCGGACCACAGCGTGGCTTCGTAGCCCGCTTCGAGGTCTTGGTCGATGGCGCTTGGTTCAGCCTGCAGCTCATGCTGGGAGGCAAGGATCTCGCCCGCCGTGGGCACCTCGCTATCCGGCCACGTCGACGTGTCCCAGAGGTTGGCGCGTATCAGCGCCTTCCCGCAGTGGAGAAAGCACTCGTCGACATCGACGACCACGGCCGTTTTGGGCACCCGATCCCCCACCGCTGTCGCCGCACAGACGTCGGGATCGGTCGTGAGCGAAGCAGCGCCGTTCACCCGCACAGTGTGATCGCTGCCGGGTACGAAGAAGATCAAGCCGACCTGGGGGTTGTCCAGGAAGTTGGTGTACGAGTCGAGCCGGTTGTTGCCGGCGAGATCGCCGAAGGCCAAGCGTGTGCCGTCATCGAGCACCCGGGCGAATCCCGGAGGCCCGCCACGGGGCGAAGCGTCGGTGCCGTCCGGGCCATGGGTCGCCAGCACGCACAGTGGCGACAACGCCAGGAACCGGGCCGATTCGGCATCGATGGCCGGCACGTTCTTGTTGGCCACCAGCTTGGACGGCTGGCGGTAGATCTGACGCAGCGCCGAGGTGTCGCTGACTCGTCCGTTCATCGCCCGTCCCTTTCGCCGGCCGCAGTCTTGCCGCTCAGAGGTCACTTTGGTGGGCCTTCGATCCTTCGGCGCTCCGCAGCTCAGCAGTTCTGCCGGACGTGGTCTCTGAGTAGAAGGAGGGTGTGACATGTGTTCATGGCACCGACTGCCGCCGTCGCCCTACCGTTCGCTCATGACCGGAGTGACCCGCCAGCCATGACCGCCCGCTGCGTCGTGCTGCCCAAAGGCATCAACGTGGGCGGGCACAACCGGGTCCCCATGGCCGAGCTGCGACCCAAGCTGGCCGAGGCCGGCTACGCCGATCCCGTCACGATCCTGCAGAGCGGCAACATCATCGTCACCGCCGAGATCGCCCCCGACCAGCCCAATGCCGACTCCGTGGCCGCCGCTGTCCGGCAACTCCTCGCCGACGAATTCGACGTCCACGTGCCCTGCGCAGCCCGCACCGCCGCCGAGATCGAAGCCATCCTCGAGCGCAACCCACTCGGCCACATCGCCGACGACGGCTCCCGCTACCTGGTCAACTTCCTGTCGGAAGCGCCACCCCCCGGCGCTATCCGTGAGCTCGCCGACGCCGACCACAGCCCCGAAGTCCTCCACATCGAGGGCACAGAGGCATACGTCTGGGCACCCGATGGCATCAAGGCGCTGCGTCTGTCGTACTCGCACCTCGAGCGACATCTCGACGTCACCGCCACAGCCCGCAACTGGAACACGCTCGAACGCATCGCAGCCAAGCTCTAGCCGAATCGCCGAAACGGTTGCCTTGAAGCCGTTCAGCCCTGACCAAGGTCGATCTGCACGAGCGGCCGGCTGACGACGGTTGCGTGAAAGCTGCCGGTGCCGTCGTCGATCCAGCCGGCCGGGCGCACCGCGTCCTGGACGGGGCGGCCGAGTCGCTCCTCGGCTGCGGAGAGCGCTGCGTAGAGCCGGTCGCGGTCTGGTGAGCCCAGCACGAGAACGTCGATATCGGCAACGGGTCGGGTGCCCCCATCCTCAGACCAGCGGGCTGCCCACGATCCGTAGACATACGCAGCATCGATGCCGTCGACATCCGCCAGCACCTCCGCAAGCACGTGCGGGGGGCCGAACGCCCTCACCAGCACGTCGGCAAGGCCCCGGTAGTAGGGGCTGTCGGTATTCGCTCGCACAAGGCGGACGTTGCTGATCTTGCGGCTTGTGACGATGCCGGCAGCCTGCGCCCGCTCGATTTCTCTGTGCACAGAGCTGATCGGCAGCCCCAGCATCGCGGCGATGTCGGTGACGCTGGCTTCGAGTTCGGGGTCGCCGAGCAGCCGGGCCAGAATCTCGCCCTGCTGGCGTGACCGCAACAGCGGCAACAGTGTCGGCGTCGCCGATTTACCCATATTTTGGAAACTATATCCCTATATATGGAATTATGAACTGCGCCCGAATATGGCCAGGCTCAATCAGAAAACGGCTTTGGCTGACGGGGCTGGGCGGCCAGACTGTCGGCTGTGACGCTGCTGGAGGTCGAGTCGCTGGCCAAGCGGTACGGCTCGATCGTCGCCGTCGACGACCTGTCGTTCTCGGTGGCACCTGGGGAGACGGTCGGGCTGCTGGGCCCCAACGGCGCCGGCAAGACCACCACGATGGGCTGCATCGTCGGCCTGCTGCAGCCCGACGGCGGGCAGATCGCTGTCGACGGGCTGGCGCCGAACGCGCCGCCGGTGAGCGCCATGGTCGGGTACGCGGCCCAGCGGACGGCGCTGTACCTGTCACTGCGGGTGTCGGACAACCTGTCCTACTTCGGCGGCCTCTACGGCCTGCGGGGCGGCTCGCTCACCAAGGCAACAGAGAAGATCGTCGACCTCTTCGATCTCGGCCCGCTGACCGATCGCAGGGTGAAGGACCTCAGCGTGGGCCAGCAGAAGCTGGTGCACCTGGCGACCGCCGTCATCCACGAGCCCCGGCTGCTGCTGGTGGACGAGCCGACGGCCGGTCTCGACGTCTCGGCCCGCCAGCGGGTGATCGACGGCATCCGCCGGCTGGCGGCCCAGGGCACGGCGGTCATCTTCAGCACCCACTACCTCGAGGAAGCCGACGAGGCGTGCGACTCGCTGGTGATCATCGACCACGGCCGCCGGGTCGCGGCCGGGCCGCTCGCCGACCTGCTCGCAGCCGTCGCCGACCCCGCCACGGTCATCACGCTCGGCAGCGGCGAGACCGTGTCGTTCGACGACCGTGACCTGCTGGCGGCGATCAATTCCGTCGACCAGGACCAGATTGCCGAAGTGGTCGTCGAGCGGCCCTCGGTCCGCCGCCTGTACGAGCGGGTGATCGGCGGCGCCGACGGCAACAGCGCCGACGGCAGCACCGCAGAAGTCACCCCCGGAAGCACCGCCGATGTCTAGAACCCTCCTCGTCACCCGCAACGAGCTGCGCCTGCTGCGCCGCGACCCCTTCCCCCTGTTCGTCCTCGTCGGCATGCCGGGGGTGCTGCTGTTCTTCGTGTCCGACGCGCTCATCGGCGGGCCGGCGCACTCGGTGCCCGCCCTGGCCTCGCTGTTCGCGCTGCTGGGCACCGGATCGATGGGGTTCTCGTTCTTCCGGGAGCACGGATGGGGCACCTGGGACCGGCTGCGCATCGCCCCGATCCGCACGATCGAGATCGTCACCGGCAAGGCCATCCCCATGCTCGCCGTGACCGCCGCCCAACAGCTCCTGCTGGTGGCCGTCGGCCTCGCCACCTTCGGCCTCGAGGTGCCCGGCGGCGCAGCGCAGCTCGTCATCACAGCGCTGGCCTGCGCGGCCGCCTACGTCACCCTCGCGATCGCAATGACCTCGCTGTGCCGCACCATGTCGCAGCTCAATGCCGCCTCGATGCTTGGCACCATGGCCGTCGCAGGCGCCGGCGGCGCCATCGCCCAGATCACCACGCTGCCGGACTGGGTGCAGACCATCGCCCCCGCCAGCCCCGTCTACTGGGCGATCGACGCCTACCGCAGCGTGCTCGCCGGCGAGCAGGGCTTCGGCCGTGCCATCGCCATGCTGCTCGGCTTCACGGCCCTGTTCATCGCCATCACCCTCTGGCGATTCCGAGCCGACAAGCCCAAAGACTGGCTCGGCGAGTAGTCCAGCGGCCGAAACGCGAACCGCCCGGCTACTCGTCGCTGGCCTCAGTGAAATCGAGGTCGTAGTTGAAGTACGCGCCGTCCCCGAATCTCCACTCGCTCCACACCTCCAGCAGGTGCATGCCGGTGCGCTCGGCGGTGTAGAAGCGCCGGTCGCCGTAGAAATCCGCAAGGTCGTCTTCGGACATGCCGTCCAGCCTGTTGCCGTCGTCGTCACGCAGCCGCATGCGGGGGACGCGTCCGTCCCAACGCCAGTCGCTCCACGGGTAGGTAACCCTCCACATCTCCAACTGGTATCGCTGGCCTTCCTCCAGATACACCCAGTACCAGTCCGCATCCCCTGGGGGTACGTGTCCGAACGCGGTGTCGCCGAGCGCCACATACGCGTGGGTGCGCGCGCCGTCGGGATGGTCGGTGCCGTAACCGGGCGGCTCTGAGACGCTCACCAGCGGCCGTTCGACGACCGTCACCCGGTAGGTGCCCCGCTCGCCCCCGGCTGAGCCCGCTGCGATGTAGTAGGTGCCGCCGGTGTCCACCGTCAACAGCAAGAAGCTGTCCAGCGCCGCGCCGGAGTCGGCATCGCTCGTGCCGGCCACCAGCGTCCCCGTGCTGTCCATCACCCCGTACAGGTGCGGATCGGGCAGGGTGCCCCGGCGGCGCCCGCGGCCGTCGAGCCACACGAAGTACTCCTGGTCGGCCTCAAGGGTGACTGCGAACCAGTCCTGGTCGCCCAGGTACTGCACCTGCCCGTCCACGCTGCCGCCCACGGCGACCGTGCCAGCAGTCGTGGCGTCGCCCGCGAAGTCGTCGGTGAACCCGGCGCTCACGTCGGCTACCGACACCTGGTAGGTGCCCACCTCGCCAGACCCGACATCGATGTAGTAGGTGCCCGCGGTCGACACCTCGAAGATCAGCTCGGCGTCCGCGCCGTGACCGCTGTCGGCATCAGCAGTGTCCGCGACCATCGTCCCGACGCTGTCCATCACCCCGTACAGGTGCGGGTCGGCCAGCGTGCCGTTCTTGCTCGGGGCGCCCTGCACCTCCAGCCAGTAGGTCGTGTTCGCCGCCAGGGTCACCGCCAGCCAGTCCCGGTCGCCGCGGTAGTCCACCTCTGCAGACGTCGCTCCCCCGTCCACCGCAACCGTGCCGCTGGTAGCGGTGCCGGCTGAATAGTCGTCGACGCCGGCCGTCAGCTCGTAGGTGCCCCGCCCGCTGTTGCCGGTGCCCACCGCGACGTAGTAGGAGCCGGCAGACGCAGGCTCGAACACCACCTGTGCATCCGTGCCCACGCCGCCATCAGCGTCGGCGGTGTCCGCAACCAGCGTGCCGGCGCTGTCGAACACCCCGTACAGGTGGGGATCGGTCAGCGTCCCCCGGCCGGTCGAGGCGCCTTTGGCCATGAACCAGTAGCTGTGCCCGGCCGCCAGGGTGACTTCGAACCAGTCCTGGTCGTCGCCGATCTCCATGTCGCCCGCAGCGGCAGCCCCGCCGACCGTGACCACGCCCGTCGTGGACGTGCTGGCCGCAAAGTCGTCGACCACCTCGCTCACCGCCAGGTTGTAGATGCCCAGACCCGACGCCGCCGCGCCGGCGATCACGAAGTACTTGCCCGAAGCGGTGGGCCGGTACCACACGGCGCTGTTGTTGCCGGTACCGCTGCTGTCGTCGGAGGTGTTCGCCACTGCGGTGCCGTCTTCGAGCGTGATGCCCCAGATCTTCGGATCCTCCAGCGTGCCGGAGGCGGGCGTGCCCGGCGGGCTGTCGACCCCCAACAGCTCGATCACGTACGCCGTGCCGGCTACCAGATCCACCGCGAACCAGTCCCGGTCGTTGGCGAAGTCGACCCGCGCCCGGGTGCTGCCGCCGACCGACACCGCCCCCGTCGAGCTCACATCGGCGGAGTGATCGCCCGACAGCACCACCTTGTATTCATGGACATATCCCGTCACGTCATCGGACACCGACACCGTCACCTCGGTCAGCCCGTGCTCGGCGACGTCGATCTGGTGGCCTGCCGTGTTCGTGTCGGCATCGGCCGGCGAGATCGCAACCCCGAACGCCGGATCTGCGGTCTTCGCCTCGGCCGCCACCGTCACCTGCGCGCCGGTGCGATCCATCTCGTAGAGGAAGGTCTCCGACGAGAACGACGGCACCGAGCTGCCGTCCACGGTCAACGAGGCCAGCAGCGGCGCCGAGGAGCCGACGTAGTCGCTCACCGCGACATCGATTCTGAAGAGCCGCCGGCGGCCGTCGAGGCTGTAGTGCTGGATGGCCTCGATGAGATAGGTGCCCGCTTCCAGTCTCGTTCTGAGGCGCCCGTGATCGGGGCACGGGATGTCGAAGTACGCGAGGCACTCGTCGTTGTCGTAGTCGGCGTGATCGAAGTAGTGCGCTAGCTGCGTGCCGTCAGAGGAGCGCACCACGGTGTGGGTGCTGGTCGTCCACCAATCCGCGTGCCCAGGCTGCCTGGTATCGAGACGGATCGTCACGTCGCTGATCCGGGGCAGCGTCAATTCGTAGAAGTGCGCGTTCCCGGTCGTCGTTATCCCAGCGGGGAGATGGCTGATCCACTGCGGATACTCGAAGAGCGACGTGCAGCTCGGCACGAAGCGGCCCGACGCTGTGAGCGTGCCGTCGCCTTGATCTTGCAGATGTTCGAGCTCGCAGCCTGCGGGGAGGATCGCCGAGAGCGGGCTGTCGCGCGAGACGGTGATGATGTAGGCGTTGACGGCGTTCTGGGCGTTGCGGGCGATGACGGCAATGACGGTCTGGGTGGGGACGCCGTCGGGGCCGGGCTCGGCCAGGTTGACCTGGTGGCCGTCGGTGCCGGAGTCGGCGTCGGCGGGGGTGACGATGTAGGTGGTGCCTGCGGGGGCGGTGGCGTTGACGGTGACAGTGGCGACGTCGGCCGCGACTTCTGCGGTGTAGGCGGTGGTGCCTGCGGCGAACGCCGGACTGAGGGTGGTGTCGGCGAGGGTGATGCTGTCGAGCGTGGGCAGGTTGGTGTGGCGGGTGAAGATGCCGGAGGACCGCAGCCGTCCTGGTTCGAGGCTGACCTGCGATTGCTTGCCGGGCGTCTGGGAGTAGCGCGGGGTTGCGCCTGATGCCTGCCGGCTGATGAGGATGACGTAGGCCCGCTGTCGCAGCCCGTCGGCGGAGGTGACGATCACCAGCACCAACGTGTCGCCTTCGGCGGCGAGGGGAGCTTGGTGGCCGCCTTCGACCGGGTCACCGTCGTCGAGGTCCGGGGTGAGGGTCGGGTCGTCGCCGTGCAACGTGATGACCTGCACGGTGGCGTCAGTGTCGTGCAGGCCGGTGATGATCGTGGCGGTGTCAGCGTCTGGGTCAGCGGTGGTCTCGTAGCGGGTGGTTGCGGGATCGAATCCCAGGTCGTCGACGCCGTCGACGGCGAGGCCGTTCAGCTTCGGCGGCTCCGAGCCCTGCTCTGAGGGACCCGCTCCGGGGACGTCGACCACCGCCCAGTAGGTCCGCTCGGCGCCGTCGGCGGCGACGACGGTCACCGCGATCACGGTCTGCGCGCCCTGCGCGAGTGCGACTTGGTGCCCCGTGGCGACGGAGTCTGCGTCTGCGGGCGAGACGGTCGCCACCGATGAAGAATTGGCGGGACCCGCCTCCACCGTGATCTGCTGGGTTCCCGCCGGCGCGGTCGCCGAGTACAGCGTCACCTCGGGATCGAATGCGGGTGACAGCGCTAGCGAGCCCACAGTCAGCGACGCAAGTCGCGTTGTGGCCCCAGGCCCTCCGATGTTGGCCTGGGGAGAGTTGCGCAGCATGCGCCCGTCGGCGGAGCACACCGAGGCGGCCGACGCGCAGTCGGCTGGCGCGGCGAGCGCCACGGTCACGTCGCCGGGTCCGTCGGGCGTCACGGCGAGCTCCCAGGTCTTGCCGACGGGTGAGACTTCCGACACGGCCGCCAGCGAACCGCCGGTCACCGTCAGCGCATCGGCGAGCGATCCCGAGACGACGCCGACGTCGTCCTCGTCGAAGTTGAGCCGCAGCGTGAACTGCGACGATCCGTCGTGCGCGTCGGGCACCCGGGAGAACCACGCGCCCGGCGGCGCCGTGCCCCGCTCGGGGAGGGCGTCGGCGCCCGCGCTGAGCGACACGTCGAGCGCGTCGCCTACCGAGCCGGTCAGCAGGCCGTCGGAGGGCCACCAGTACGTGCCGCGCAGCGGCAACCCGGCAGGCACCTGGCTCTGCGAGCCGACGAACTGCTCGCCGTCGATCTCGAGCACGAACTCGGTGTCCAGCGAGCTGCGCAGGCCTAGGTACAGGCCGCCGGCGATCTCCGCGAGCAAGATGACCCCATAGGACGACCCGTCGACTTCGAAGCTCTCCGAGGTCAGTGAACCGAAATTCGCCCAGCGCGAGTAGCCGACCGTGCCATCGGTCGCCCCCACGTCCAGCACCGCCGTCCACGCCTCGACAAGGTCCGTGCCAGTGCCCAGATCCGTCTCGGCGCCCGGGTCCGTCTCGGTGCCCGGGTCCGTGCGAGCGCCGACGGGGTCCCCGACCGGCTCCGACAGCTTCAGTTTCATCCGGTACCGCACCGGGCTGGAGGACTCCACCCGCACCTCATAGGTGCCCGCCGCCAAGGTGACGCTGAACCGCTCGTCAGAACGCCCCAGCTCTGTGCCCGAGCCCAGCAGATCGCCCCCGGCGCTTTCCAAGTACACGTCCGCATTGGCGGTCAGCAGCCGCAGCACCACCTCCACCGACTTCGGCGACGACAGCTCGAACCGGTACCGCTCCACACCGCCCGCCGCGTCGTCGATCGTGCTGTTGACAACGGTCTTGGCCTCATCAGTGATGTCACCCAGCTCCACCGCCTCGGGATCGTCGCGCAGCTGCAGCTCCGGCGAAGCACCCATCGGCGACGCCAACGGCCCCAGCACCGCCGCCGCACCCACCAGCACCGCGACCCCAGCCCTCAAGAGCCGCGACCCGCGGCCCCACCAAGCAGCAGCGGCCCCCATTCAGACTGATTGTAGTTACCACTACTAGACAGCCAGGGGACAGAACCCCTAACCACTCCCCCGTCAAACAGCGCTCACCGGCGGCCTCTGCGCTCCTCAGAAGAGCCGCGGCCCGGACCCAGTGCTGGAGGAATTCTCAGCAAGATCGGGCACCAGCTAGCCTGTCTAGTGCGGTTGACACACAATCGGCGACGAGTTGAGGCGATGACTACCTATGCAGTGACGTACCGGCGCGACCCCGGCTACGACGCTTGGCTCGTCGACATCGACGGCACGGACGACGTCCACACGTTCGGCCGGAATCTCGACGAAGCGGCAACGAATGCCCGCGAGGCCATTGCTGTCACCGTCGATGTCCCCGAATCCGCTGTGGAGCTCGACGAGCGCATCGACGTTGCGGACGTCGATGTCGAGGAACTGGTACGCCTGCGCGACCAGGCACTGGAGGCCCACGAGATCTACCTGGCTCGTCAACGCGCCGCAGCGCTGCGCCTCACCGATGCCGGTGTCTCACGCCGTGATGCGGCCCGTCTGCTGGGCGTGTCCCACCAACGGGTGCAGCAACTCGTCGCCGGCTGACCTAAGCGACTCGCAGGAAGGCTCAGGCGACTTGCACTGCGTCGCGAAGCTGGCTGGGAGGCTCGGCGGGAAACGACAGCACGAGATGGCGGTTCAGTCCGGATGCCACGCGGGCGAGCGTGTCGATTCGATTGCGCGCTCCACCGCCTTCCTCGAGGCGCGAGATCACCGACTGCGTTGTGCCCATGCGGTCCGCGAGCTGCCGCTGGCTCAGACCCGCCTGTACCCGGAGGTCGTGAATGAGCTGACCCAGGGCGAGGTCCTGCTCGACAGCGGCACGCGTCGCAGGAGAAGGCTCACCGCGACCCGCCTTGACGTCCTCCCAACGAGATCGTCTCACTACAGCCCAACTCCATCGCGATTGGCGGCCCGCGGCATTATCGCATAATTGCGATAATGTCGGCAAAGCGACTATGGCGATCCGAGGTCTGACTTAGTTGGATCGGCTCAGGCGTTGATCAAGACGCGGCCGTCCTCAAACACAGCAGCAATCTCCAGCTCGCCACCCAGCTCTCCAACAATCGACTTCAGCAGCCCGAGCGACAATCCGATCTCGCCGCTCTCAATCTGAGAAATCGCCGATTGCGACTTGCCGATCATCACCGCCAGTTCGGCCTGTGTCACTCCGAACGCGGTCCGGAGGTCGCTTAGCGCGTAGGTCGTGATCTCGGAGACTGCGCGTAGTTTGGCCTCGTCGATCCGTCGAGCACGCTCCGGATCGAGCCGTGCCTCGTCACGCAGCACTCTGAAGTTCTTGGTGCTTGGCATCACAGGAGTCCTTCGCCTCTCAGCTCGTTGAGGTGGATGTCGTAGAGATCGTCAGCGACAGGCAGATAACGGTCGTACCACCGATTCCAGTCAGGACTGCCGGATTCGCTTGGGCTCTTGTCTCCCCCGATCAACAGGATCGCCGTGCGACGCGGATCGAAGGCGAAGAGAACTCGGATCCCCTTCTCGGCCCGAAGCTCCTTCATGTTGGCGTGACGCGACCGGTGAACGTTGTCGACAACTGGTCGACCGAGCGCCGGACCAGCTAGTTCCAAGAGCTCGACCCTTGCGACCACAGAGTCTCTTTCCTCTTGCCCGAGCGTTAGGTACCACTGATGGAACTGGTCGGTGTACTCAACGTCCCAAATTTGCATCAGTTGAACTTATATTAGCTCATCTGATACTCACGATCGATTTTCCAAGGCTGCTGGCGGCAGCTCGTCCCACACCTCGCCCTCGAGCTCCCGGCCGCCGGCCTTGGGCGTCCTGCCTCCCCACTGCTTGAAGAAGAACGCCACGCCGGCCGCCGTGCACCTGTCGCGCAGCTCGGTGACCCACTCCAGCTCCATGGGCCGGGCGCCGGCACCGGACTCGCCGCCGGCAATCACCCAGTCGATGCCCGCAAGATCGAGCTCGCCGAGCGGGCCGAGCAACGGCTCGGCGCTCACGAACCTCACCGCTGCGGGCACCTTGCGCAGGTGATCGATGCGGAAGGCGTACCTGCGAGTCTCCACGCTCACGCCCATCCACAGATTCGACGGCCAGTCGAGCTCGCCTGCGATCCGGCTCAGCCGCTGCGCTCGCTTGGTGAGCACCTGGTAGGTGTGCTGGGGCGTCTGGCGGATCACCTCGAACACCTGCGCGATGAACTCGGACGGCACCTCGTCATGGAAGAGATCGCTCATCGAGTCCACGAACACGAGGCGGGGTGCGCTCCAGCGTCGAGGCACATCGAGCGACGACCGATGCAAGGTGAGCTTGAAGCCCGGCCCGCTCGTCGCCGGGTCGCCGTCGTTCTGGTAC
The DNA here is from genome assembly GCA_009843525.1 of Acidimicrobiales bacterium. Lineage (GTDB taxonomy): Bacteria > Actinomycetota > Acidimicrobiia > Acidimicrobiales > Poriferisodalaceae > Poriferisodalis > Poriferisodalis multihospitum. The sequence continues at coordinate 62,042 of VYDH01000004.1, forward strand.
TTGGGCGACCCCATAGCCTTGAGCCGCTTGGCCAGGGTCTGCGCATAGCAGCGGTCGCAGCCCGGCGACACCCGATCGCAGCCCGTGGTCGGATTCCACGTCGCCTCGGTCCACTCGATCGCCGACTTGTCAGCCACGCCTCAACCGTAGGGACGGGCTGTGACAGCCAGGTCGCCAGATCGGGCTTGCCGAGCTGACCCGCCGAGCGCCGGCTGGAGGCAACTGACGCGCGTCACCTCCTTCGTCACACCCTTCAGGTAGTGAATGTGTCACCAACTGTCGAAGCGTCTCAGAAGAACTCAGGAGGTCAGCATGAGCAGTCTCGAGAATGCCGCGCTAGCGATTCCAGGTGGAGCGCTTTTCCGCCGCGGTCTCAAGAAGGCAATCCGGGCTTCGGCTCGACACCTAGGCCGGTTGATCATGATGGCATCTTCCGACCTTGATCGATCAATCAAGCGTGCCGTCTACGACATCACTGACGAACTGCGCATCATCAACGGAACCATCGCAGCGGCTGCGATCTGCAGCGATCATTCCGAAGCTCGCGACTTCTTGGAGAACGCCCTAAGGGATGGCGCTGCCGTGTTCAGCGAGAGAGCGGCGAGAGAAGAGCGTCAAGCCCGGTTTCGGGCCACCTTCGGCGGAACCGCTGCTTCGTCGTCGGAATCGCCGCAGACGCCAACATGATGGTCACCACGGGCATTGGAGCAGTGGTGGAGAGTCGTCCCTCGGCGTTCAATCGCCGTGGACCTACACCTCGATCGAACCCCGTGACCAAGTGACGCTTGGCCCGGACGGCCCCATTGACTCAACGTTGCAGATTGAGGTGCGCGTTGACCGCGCCGACAACATCAAGGACAGGTGCGGCGCACCGACGGAGCCCCCTAGACGGTGGAGCGGATGCGTTCACGCAGGCGATCGAAGATATTGATCTGTTGGCGGCCGCGGTCCTCGAGTTCGACCGCGAGCGCGTATCGCTGTCGGTCATAGTCGGGTTCCGCGAGTTCAGCCCAGGGCTCGCTGATGTGTGTCACGACGAGGTAGTACGTCTCACCATCATTGGGATCGAGTGATCGGGCATGCGAGGCACGCCAGCGCCGTACTTGAAGAGTTGAATGGAGGACCGTCCCTGAGGATGGCTTGAGGTGTTGTACCCGTCGTCGGCCCTTCGGCAGGCTCAGTTTCTCGCCATTGGATGGCTGTTTCTCCATGATGGCGCTCAGTTCATCCAAGTCGAACGCCCGATACAGGTCGACCCGCATCCGGCTTGCTAGGTATTCGCGGCGAAAGCGACGTGTCGGTGGGTCGTAAGCGAGGGCAATGGCAATCGTCCGATCTGACTTCCCAACGGCAAACTGCTCTGGTACGGGAATCGGGTGAATCACGCTCGTGTTCGTCTTGATGTCTCCATCGAACGTCATCACAACCCGGTGCTGGAGCGATTCGATAGCCCGTTGCTCATCAGGGAGTCCATATCCGACCAGCCTCAGATGCTTCGCGACGTCTGCAGCCTTGGCGTTGCTCTTCGTCATGTGCGGAACAGGCGTCCGCGCCGAAAGCCCAACGAGGGCCCGAGTCAGATTCGCCGAGGCTTCCGGATACTCGGCGCGGACGACGGCAGCGATCCTGGCGACTCGTGGGGCTGCGAACGACGTGCCGCTCGACGCATGGAACAGATCGGGAAACCCGAGCGAGACTGCTGCAGCTCCGACGTTTGAATTGGACAGCGTCCGCCGTGACAGCGTGGCTTGGCTCACGAGATTGCCGCCGTAGTGCACCACGTCGGGCTTGATCGAGCCCTTGGTGCGGAACCCAGGCCCAGAACGTGAGAACGGCGACACCTGGTTGGCGTCCGCGACGGCTCGAAGTTGCGGCGGAGCATCGCCGTCCGGGTGGGCGCCCTGACTGGACCGCGCAACGCTCCCCACGGTGAGGCAATTGGCTGCGATTGCCGGTTCCGCCACACGACACTCACCGTTGAGCAGGTGATCTGGATGGCCCGCATGCAGTTGTTCGACGTCTGGAAGTAGTGCTTCGCTGACGTTTCCTGACGCGGTGACGACGACGATGTCGAGTTCTCTCGCCAACCGGTCCAGTATCTCGGTGCGATGATCAACGTGAGGACCCGCGTACCGCGACCGGTCCGAGAGTGAGATGTTCACCACCTTTGTGCCGCGTCGATGGATTTCTCGAATGGCTGATTCAAGTACGCGGTGCTCAGGCATGGCTGTAGGAAATGTCGCTGTCCCAGTTCCCGCCGAGTCCTCGACTACCCGGGCGGCGACCACTTGGATCGGCGATGGCAACGGTGCGCCTTCCCGCAGGGCACTCTCGAAATCCCCGTACGCAGCAAGTCCAGCCACCATCGTTCCGTGCTGTGTCGGCGGGACCCAGGTGCGTCCGGCGGGAACCTCGAAGCTCTCGACGAGTCCGGCCAACAGCGGGTGACCCGTCAGCACTCCATCGTCGATTACGCCAACGACGCCGGATCGCGAGGGTGGCTGATCAAGTTCGTCTAGAGCTGATGGTCCTATCCAATCAGTGGGAGACAGGTAGGGGCTCGGCGGCACACGGACACGCTCGACCGCAGGGAGAACGAGCAGTCCACCTAGCGTCGCTTCGTCGACCGATGCCCGCACCAGCAGGAATGTGGGCTGCTCATCTGCTCCAAGTTCTTGTTCACGCAGCAGGGCTCGAACAGGTGCAAGTCGTTCGCGTGCCTCTGGTCCGGATGAAGCTGGCCACAGGTGGATGTCCACGAGCAAGGGAAACGTCAGCGTTTGATGAGGCTCGAGACCGGGTCCCCGACGATCATCGGGGCCGTATGGCTCGATGTCCTTGACCAGCGCGAAGAATGATTTCCCCCGATCACTGCTCCGGTACGCATCGAGTGCGCTGCGGAAACTGGTCGCATTCTCGTCGTGAGGCAGCACAAAGTAGTCCCAGCCCGACGATTCACCAAGGTGCTGGAGGCCCTTGTTTCGGAGAGCGTCATCCGTCAGTCGCGACTCAGCGCTGATTTTGAAGACCATCCTCGGATCAATTCCACCAATCCGGACAGGTACCGAGGGAGCCGCGAGTGCGGCGTCGAGCCGTGCTCGGAGCCGGCTGCCATGAGCTCGGTGCTCGGGCCTTGGGCCGCCGACTGGCGTCGACAGCGCGCGCCGTGATCCGACCTCGTGCGGCCCCGGTAACGGAAGATGTCTCGGCACGAACTACCAGCGGCGCCGTTTCGTCGCTGCGACCGCTTTCGTGAGATCGCCGACCGTCACTGCCGTTCGGGCGTCTCTCACGGCGAACCGAATCGCGTTCCATGCTGTCGCCTCCGCGGCAGCATGGGGTAGACCTCGCAGTTCCGTTCCCATCTCGTCTATCGGCAGTGGCTCTGCTTTGACGTGCTTGAGACCCCTGCGAAGTAGAGAGCGGATCTCCCTGACAGTCGGTCGTGGAAACTCGACGACCTCGTCGAAGCGGCGCCACAACCCTCGATCAAGGGTCTCCTCGTGATTAGTCGCTGCGATCAGCATGCCCGGGCCCGCGTAGCTATCGAGCAGTTGCAAGAACGAATTCACAACTCGCTTGATCTCACCGTGCTCGCTCGGGTCACTGCGCTCGCGCCCCAGCGCGTCAAACTCGTCGAAGAGCACGACCCAGTGTGCCGCTGCCGCGTAGTCGAAGATTCGGCGCAGATTGCCAGCGGTCTGGCCGAGGTATGAAGACACGATCGCATCAAGCCGAACAATGACGAGCGGAACACCGAGCTCAGCTGCAAGCGCTTCAGCCGCGGATGTCTTTCCGCACCCGGGCGGGCCATAGAAGATGATCCGGTTGCGGCGGGGAACGCCGAGTGCCTCAAGCCGGCCCCAGTCGGGGACTTCCTTCGCGATCTCACGCAGTGTGTCTCGTACTTCGGGTCGCAGCACCAAGTTGGCCAGGTAGCGCTCCGGGCGGCGAACGGTTGCCAGCTCCCAGCCTTGATCGGGGTCGGTCGGCGGCGGCACCAGCTGGGTATCGCCGTGACCGATATCGATCGTCTCACCGCTGGCAAGAATCTTGCGAAGATCACGAGCTAGCGCGACGTGATGCCGCGCTTCTTCTTCCTCGATGATCGAGTTCGCTGCCCTTCGAAATGCAAGTTCATCGGCACCGCGGAAGGCACGGAAGAGCTCTTTGAGATCACGGCCAGCCATGTGCCCCCCGAGTCCGCGACGCGGTGCCGAGCCTAGGTCCGATTCCGCTAGGCGTGATCGACGGTCTAGCTCAGACGCTGCGCTGCTCCAACTGAGATACGAGCCGAGCCATACCCGCGGGTCAGACGGCGGCGGTGTTGCGGAGATGCTTGACGATCTCGAAGAACTCGTCGACGTCGTCGGACACGAAGATGGCGTCGGGGCCCTCGGGGGCCACGCTGATGAAGGGCGACTCGTAGACGCGGCGCTCCTCGACGGTGCCGTGCTCGGTGAGGTAGTCGATCACCATCTCTACGAAGCGGATCTGGTTGACGCGGTAGCGCTTGTCGTCAAGGAACCTGGCGAAAGCTCGCTTCGCGGCGGCCCGGTCGAGCCCTACCAGCGAGCGGATGAACAGCCCGAAGCTGCCGGCCCGCTCTGATGCCTCGGCGAAGGTTGCGTCGTCGCCGATGCCGGCGGCCACCAGCACTCGCTGTAGGTCGTCCATGTCGTCCTGGGTGAGCGGCTCGCCGCTGCGGACCTTGGCCACCACACCCTCGGCCAGATTCTCCTTCAGGAAGTGCTGCGCCTTCTTGCGGAACTGGGCGAACTCGTCGCTGCCGCTGAGGCCGCCGTCGCCGTCCGCGGCACCGTCAGAGCCTCCAGGCGGGCCGGTGCCAGGCAGGTTGACGACACTCACACCGCCGAACTCATCGGCGAAGTCGCTGTAGAGCACGTTCTTGTTGGTGTGCACGATGAGCTGGACGAGGTTCCGAAGCCGCTTGCGGGCGTCTTCGAGCATCGGGTAGGTGACGTCGGCCCACCACTCGTCGGTCTGGATGTCCGCAATCAGCTCAGACTGCTCAGCCACAGCGGGGATCGCCGTGCCCAAGTCCGCCAGCGCGGACGCAATGCGGATGATCCGCCGCCGCTTCCGCTCGAACGGCACCCGCTGCAGCAGATCCAACTGCGCATTCAGCATCACCACGTCGAAGCGCTTGGCTTCCTCGCTGTCGGCATCGAGCCGGTCGGGCAGCTTGGCCACTCGCTGATTGAGCTCCGCCAAGTCCGCCAACGACACTGACTCCCACGCAGCCAATGAGCTGAACCGCTCCACCAGTTCCAAATGAGGGCGCACCAGGAAGTTGTCGGGGTTCATCGACGCCACGGTCTTGTGCAGCGTGGCCGCAATCTCAGCCCGCTCGTCGCCGAGCGCCGCTACCGCATCGAGTGTCTGCAGCAGCTCCAACCGCGCCGAGAACAGGATCTCGCTGAGCGACTTGCCGCTCGACTTCTCCGCCGGCACCAGCGGCTGGCTGAAGTACTCGAGGTTCCCGCAGAAGTCGAAGACGTTGAAGTGCGTCTTGTGCTCGCCGGGCCCGAACAGGTTCGGGCACAGCCGGGTCCCCCGGCCCAGCATCTGCCAGAACTTGGTCTTCGACCGCACCATCTTGAAGAACACCAGGTTGACGACTTCGGGCACGTCGATGCCGGTGTCCAGCATGTCCACGCTGATCGCGATGTGCGGCGCCTTCGTCTTGTTGGAGAAGTCGTCGATCAGGCTCTGGCCGTACTTCACCTGGTGTGTGATGACCCGTGCGAAGTTGCCGGCGTCCAGCGCCGGGTAGTTGGCGTCAAAGCGTTCCTTGATGAACTCGGCGTGTTTCTGGTTCTTGGCGAAGATGATCGTCTTGCCCAGCCGGTCGCCGCCGGCCACCTTGACGCCCTCGGTCATCAGGTACTCGAGGACCCGGTCGACGGTGTCCTTGTTGAAGAGCCACTTGTTGAGCTCGGCGGGATCGATCGCCTCGGGCGGATCCAGCGGATCGCCCTCATCGTCGGTGCCCCAGTCCATCTCGTCCCAGGCGTCCTTTTCATCCTCCTTCAGCTCGTCGTACTTGATGCCCTCGCGCACGAACTTGAGCGCGACCGACACACCGTGAGGCGGCACCAAGAACCCGTCCTTGATGGCGTCGTCCAGCGAGTAGGCGTCGGTGGGCACCCCCGTCTCCAGGTCAAACAGGTCGTAGGTGTTCTTGTCGACCTCGTCCTTGGGAGTCGCGGTCAGGCCCACCAGCAGCGAGTCGAAGTACTCGAAGATGCCCCGGTACTTCCGGTACACCGACCGGTGCGCTTCGTCGATCACCACCAAGTCGAAGTGCCCCACTCCGAACCGACGAGTCCCGTCGGCCCTGTACTCGTCGATCTTGCCGACCATCGTCTGGTAGGTCGACACGTACACCCGGCCGTCCACGTTGCCCTCGGTCACCAGGTTCACCGGCGCCGAGTCGGGCAGGTGCGTCTTGAAGGCGTTCACAGCCTGATTCACGAGCGCCGTGCGATCGGCCAGGAACAGCACCCGCTTCACCCACCCGGCTCTCATCAGCAGATCCACCAGGGCGATCACCGTGCGGGTCTTGCCCGCGCCGGTGGCCATCACCAGCAATGCCTTGCGCTGCTTGCCGTGCTCGAAGTGCTCGGTGATGGCGCTGATCGCCCGCCGCTGGTAGTGGCGGTCGACGATCTGCTCGCCAGCATCCAGTGATACCAGCGACTTGCGGGCCGTGCGCCGCTGGATGAGCAAGTCCAGCTCGTCGTGAGTGCAGAACCCTTGCACCCGACGGGACGGATACTGGGTGTCGTCCCACAGCCAGTGCTCGTAACCGTTGCTGCAGTAGATGAGGGGTCGCTGGCTGAAAGCAGCCTCCAAGCAGTCGGCGTAGAGCTTGGCCTGCTGCTCGCCAACTTTCGGGTCCGTCAGTGCCTTCTTGGCCTCCACCACAGCAAGGGGCTTGCCATCAGCGGCCCACAGCACATAGTCCACATAGCCGATGCCCGACTCGGAGGGCATCCCGCGTACCTCGTATTCGATATCACGGCCCTCGACGAGACCGGTCCAGCCGGCTTCGGCCAGCAGAGCATCGATCTTGAACTTGCGTGTCTCGGCCTCAGACCAGTCGAAGGCCTCCAGCGGGACCGTCTCGGCCGCCTTCTTCTTCGCCGCGGCGACCTCTGCCCGCAGCTTCGCCAGCTCGGCATTGAGCTCGTCGGCGGTGCGAGTCGATTCCGCCAGCCGCAGCTGTGCAGCGGCGAGTTCTTCGGACTCGTGCTCCAGCCGCGCCTCAAGTTCCTGGCGCTCACGCAGCGATGGTCGTTCTGCTTCGCCGGCGTCGAGCAGGCGGTGCGGGTTGAACCGCAGCGACAGATCGGGCTTCGACGTCCGTCCGTAGGTGAACGCGAACCAGAGGCAGAACTGGAACAGCGCCGAGACGATCTCGACCGCCTCCAGCTTCGACGGCGCTTTCGACTCGTGCACCGCACGGTTCCCCGCCTGCTGGATCTTTCTTGCCAAATCAAAGATCCGGCCGCCTTCGAGCGCCTTGAAGGCGGCATCGTTCAACCGTGCACCGAGCGTGGCCTCGTACGGCTCGGCCAGCGCGCGGTCGTGCTGGTACATCCACTTGACGGCTGACTCGAGGCACTTGCGCGCGTAGATGACCGCAGCGCCCGGGTCCGACAGCGCGTACCCCTCGGCCCGCGACGCCGAATCGAGCTCCGGCTGAAACTCGGCTCCGAGGAACGAGAACTGCGACTCGCTCACAGCTCCCCCCGAAACGCCCGCTGCTGCAGCGACGCGAACAGAATCGCGAGGGAATCGAGGGACCGTCGGAGCCGGTCTCGCATGGCTTCTACCGCACTGAGCTTCTCTTCGAATCGCCGCTGCCCTTCCAAGGGTGGAAAGGGAACCTCGATTTCGGCAACGTGTGATGGCCGGGCGCGCAACAAGGATCCGCCAACGCCGGCGACGGTTTGCATGAACGCTCGATGGAACCGGTCCGAGACAAGAACTTGACGTAAGTATGCCGGGACGAACCGGTTACTCCGAAAGATGATCCACTCACTCGATCCGATAGTTCGACGGCCTGAGTCAGACTCGACGACCCATGCACGGCGAATATGAGGCACGATTCTCGAAAGCACCACGTCCTCCAACTCCAGCAGCTGTTTGCTGGAGCCAACGTCTCGCCCACTGACGATCTCGGGCGCACCTGAGTCAAACGCTGGGATGCTGAAGAGCTCGAAGGTCTCTTCTGGAAACTTACGTGGATCGATGGATTTCTTCTTGGCGGCCATGAACTCGCCCAGCGGGACGCGCTGGGGCGAATCACCAAAGGCGCCGAACATGTCATGGAAGATCGCTTGCTTTAGATCGTCGAGCTTCGCGAGCGCCGAACGACGCTTCTGTCGGAGCGCCTCGGCCGCGTCCAGCACCGCCGCGATTTGCCGTTGCTCCGCAAGCGCCGGTAGATCGATCTCGACTCCGTGAACGACTTTCTTTGACACTTCCTTGAAGGTCGCCCCGTTTCCCATGGCCTCAAGACGAGCACGATGACTGCGCAACCACCAGTAGAGGAACTTCGCATCCACACGGTCGTCGTCAGGGACGAGGCTCTTGAACCCTTGATTCGTCGCCATCGGCACATCGTTGATTGCGACGAGTCCGATTGGGGCACGTGAACTCAGCAGGACTGACTGGCGTGGCAGCAGCGACGCTGCACAGCTCCGGAGGCCTGTATCTGTCAGTGTGCGTTCCGTCGACGCGATAGATGACCCCTCAAGGCCGCTGAGTTCTTTGGGTGTCACCCACGGAATGCCGCCTCCCCAGTACTCCCCGACCGAAGTCTTGGGTGTTGCGCCCGACACGATCTCGGCAATCTCACCGAGCGTCGTGCGTACCCACGCGGTCTTCACGTGAGCGACGCCCGCAAGTCGTCGAGACCAGTTGCGATCTCGTCTTCAAGCACTGCGAGTTCCGCCAGGATTTCGGCTGGCGACGGGTACTCGGCCTCGTCGTAAACCACCTGCTTGTACCGATTGATGCTGAGGTCATAGTCGTTGGCGACGATGTCACCCTTGGGCACACAGAACGACTGCTCGGTTGGGTCCCGCTCGACTTCTATGTCGTCTCGGCGGTGCCAGCGGGCCAGCGCATCGGGGAGGTTGTTCTTCTCGTGCTCATCGCCAATCAAGACGCCAGCAAGCGCACCGAGCTTGTCCTCGCTCAGTAGCGGGTCGCGCTTGTCGTCGAGGCTGAGACCGTCGGCTTGAAGGTCATAGAACCAGACGAGGTCAGTGCCGCCGGAGTTGGTCTTGGTGAACAGCAAGATCGCCGTCGACACACCGGCATACGGCTTGAAGACTCCAGCAGGTAGCGACACGATGCCGTCTAGCTTCTGATCCTCGACCAAGATCCGGCGAAGTTCCTTGTGCGCCTTCGTCGAGCCGAACAGCACGCCGTCGGGGACGATGACCGCCGCCCGGCCACCTGGCTTGAGCAATCGCAGAAACAGCGAGATGAACAACAGCTCGGTTTTCTTCGTCCGAGCGACCTGCAGAAGGTCCTTGGCCGTGCCTTCATAGTCGAGCGATCCGGCGAACGGTGGGTTGGCGAGGATCAGGCTGTAGGCCTCGGCATCGCCGGCGTACTCCTCGGCCAGCGAGTCCCGGTAGCTGATGTTTGGGTTCTGCACCCCGTGGAGTTGCATGTTCATCGACCCGATGCGCAGCATCGTGTTGTCGAAGTCGTAGCCCGAGAACATTCCGTTGTGGAAGTGCTTCGACTGGTCGGGGTTGGTGAGGGCATTCGGATGCGCTCGCCGGATGTACTCCCCGGCGCCGACCAGAAACCCGCACGTTCCGCTCGCAGGGTCGCAGATCACGTCGTCAGGCTGCGGTGCCGTCATCTCGACCATCAACTCGATGATGTGCCGCGGCGTGCGGAACTGGCCGTTCTGACCAGCCGTGGCGATCTTCGAAAGCATGTACTCATAGACATCGCCCTTGGTGTCGCGATCCTGCATCTCGACCGCGTCGAGCTTGTCCACCGCCTTCTCCAACAGCGCGACTGTCGGGATCGTGAAGCGAGCATCCCGCATGTGCTTGGCGTGGCTGCTCTCGCCTGCCCGTACCTGCAGGAACGGAAACACGTAGTTCTCGACGACATCGAACATCTCGGCAGCCGAGCGATTCTTGAACCTCGACCAGCGAAGGTCGCCATACGGTCGGCCTTCAGAGCGACCCTCCGGCCAGAACTCCTGCCCCTCGGGGAAGATGTCGTCCTCGATCGGCTCGCCAGTCCGGTTCGCCTTGTTCTCGGCAAGCGTCTGCTGCTCGTCTAGTGTCCTGAGTGGGGAATTTGTTGCATATATGCGGCCATGGTGTCGAAGAT
>VYDH01000001.1 GCA_009843525.1 Acidimicrobiales bacterium
AATGATGGCGCAACCGCCACAAAATCGCGACCAACTAACAACTCAGGACACTAGTTCGACTATTCGAGTCTTTGCCTGGGGTCCAGGACTCCTCGGCGCGCCACGTATCGCGGACCTGGTCGCAGTTGTCGAGCCGCGCGGGTAGGCGCAGCCGGCAACCTGCAGCCGGTCAGTGAGTCGCCGCTACGCCTGGCGCACAGCGCCGCACCCGGCGCAGTGCGGCTTGCGGGGCATCAGCAATCCAGGCGTGAAGAACATCACCTTTGCCAGCTTCGCTGCCTTCTTCCAGACCACTTCGGTCGAGCCGCAAATGCCGCAGGGCGAGGGTCGAGCGGGCGCAGTGCTTGAGGCACGCTGCACGGCGCTTGCATCGCGGTCTGGCAGGTCGCTGGGCTGCCAAGATAGGCCTTGTTCGTCGGCGACGTTATAGCCGAGAGCGATGCGGAGGTCTTGCCTTATCTGGCGCGGCAAATGCGGGGCTTCGATTGCTGCCTTTGCGATCCGATGCACCTCGTTCGCCGTAGCCCGCAGGTCGGCGTTGGGTTTTGCTGCCGATTCGATGGTTGCTTCGATGCACTTCACGAGACTGCCCATCTGGTCGGCTGTGAGAGGGACGTCCCGTCCACCTTTGTGACGGCCCCAACTCTTCTTGCAACGGCACCCTGCGAGTCCGGCTTTGTCGAGAGCGTTGGTGATGCTGTAGGGAACCTTGATCGGGAACATCACGGAAGACATAGACCCATGTATAGACCGCATCCGGCGCTGCAACTCGGAATGGATCTACGCGCGTTCCGGACGGCTCACGTAGCGCAGCTCCGAAGCGAGCATCATCTCGATGCCGTAATCATCGAGCCATTGGACTTCGAACATCATGCACTCGTCGCGGGTGATCTCATCCGGGCCGAATAGCCTCCCCACGCGCCCCGGGTTGTTGCGCGTTGCCACAAACAAGTCCTCGTCTTGGTGATCGAAGTAGTGCTGGATGAACTCGTTCAGAGTCATTGACGCAAGCTACCGCTGAACGTCCTGCCCATTTCGGGGCCCTCGGGTACTAATCGAGATCCTCGACGCCGACAGAAATCACAGGTCAGAGGCTCAGGAGCTGACGATCTAGGTCAGGCCGACCCCTTCGTGAGGCAGCGTGGCCCACTGGGTCTCGTCGTGCCCGTACAGCAGGCGGCAGCCATGGTCGTCGCGCAGCGACTTGAGCTGACGCATCGATTCGAGCTGCATGTCGTGGTCGTAGCCGAACGGCGGCAGGAGCATCCGGTCGAGTACGTCCTCCCAGTACACGCAGTCGCCGGTCAGCACCACCGGACCGCTGTCGAGCTCCACCCGCAGTGACTGGTGGCCTGCGGTGTGTCCCGGTGTGGGAATGCAGGTGACCGAGCCGTCACCGAACACGTCGTGCTCGCCTTCGATGAGCAAGAGATCGTGCCCGAGGTCGAAGTCCTCGGGCTTGTACACCTCGTACTCGATGAGCTTGGGGTGATGCCCCGACTCCCACTCGGCCCGCTGGCAGATCAGCCGTGCGTTGGGCAGCAGCTCGGTGCCGCCGCAGTGATCGAAATGCAGGTGGCTGAAGATGACGAACGTCAGCTCGGCCGGATCAACGTCGACGCTCTCGAGCCGGGCGGAGACTTCGTCGCCAGCGGAGTAGTCCGCCTCAAATGACTTCGCGAGCAGCGGGTACCGCGCACCCACGCCTTCCTGCACCTGGGGGTGCATTCCCGTGTCGAATACCAGCGTCTGGCCGCTGGGGTGGCGCACCAGCCAGCTGGGGATGGGCAGCCGCACGTTGCCGGGCGCGTCCTTGATCACCGACGCGGTGGGAGTGGAAAGCCAGCCGCACTCGAGCGGCATCAGCGAGAGCTGGGTCACGAGCCCGGTCCGCCGCTGAGCGGGCTGTGGTCGGGATAGTCGGGGTCGCGCTTGTCGAGCTGCGCCTTGAAGGCCTCGCCCATGTCGTCGGTGTCGAACATGGCGGCGTTCCATGTTGCGATGTACTCCAACCCGTCGGCCACCGAGTGATCGCGGCTGTAGTTCATGGTCTGCTTGGTGCCCCAGATCGCCATCGGGCTCTTGGCGGCGATCTGCGCGGCAATCTCACCGACGGCATCCATCATCGCGGCGTGATCGTCGTACACAGCGTTGACGAGCCCCCGGTCGAGCGCCTCGTCGGCGCCCATGCGGCGGCCGGTGTATGCGAGTTCACGCACGACGCCCTCGGGGATCAGCTTCGGCATGCGCTGCAGGGTTCCCACATCTGCGGTCATGCCGATGTTGATCTCCTGGATGGAGAAGAAGGCGTCGCTGGTGGCGTAGCGCAGATCGCAGGCGGTGACCATGTCGACGGCGCCGCCTACGCACGCTCCCTGGATGGCGGCGATTACCGGCAAGCGGCTGTTCTCCAGCACGTTGAACGTTTCCTGTGCCCGCAGAACGCCGGTGCGGAACTGGGCTCGCCGGCGGCTGCCGTGGCCGGCCTGCGCGGTGTTGACGGGTCCTTCTGGCGTGCCGAACACCGACAGATCCATGCCCGAGCAGAAGTGCCGGCCGACGGCCGACAGCACGATGACGCGAGCGTCGGTGCTGGCGGAGATGTCCTCGATGATGTGGGGAAGCTCCTGCCAGAACTCGACGATCATCGAGTTGGCCTTCTCGGGTCGCTTCAGGACCAGGTGCGCGACTTGGTCGGCCACCTCCACGTCGAAGCAGGTGTACTCGGACTCGCCCATCGCGCATTCCCCTCGTCGCAGAACGGACGGCCATAGTCAAGCGCAACGGAGACCTCGACGGGCAGTCCGGCCGCGGGCTGGCCTCGTGACAGATGCGTGCCCGGCGCTACTGTCACCCGCGATGCCTGCCGAGCCTGCCAGTGAGCCCGCCGCCCGGGCGCCTGCCGCGACTGCCGCCGATGCAGCTGCCGAAGCGCCGCTTGCCGGCGTCCGCGTCGTCGAGATGACCATGTATGTGCAAGGGCCCACGAGCGGGCTCACCCTGGCCTCGCTCGGTGCCGATGTCATCAAGATCGAGCAGGTCGGCCAGGCCGACTACATGCGCAACTTCACGAGCCTGTTCGGCGTGACCTTCGACGAGCGGGGCCAGGAGTGGCTCTACGGGTCGGTGAACCGGAACAAGCGGTCCTTGGTGCTCGATGTCGCATCAGAGGCAGGACGCCCGGTCTTCGAACGCCTGATCGGCCAAGCCGATGCGTTCATCTCGAACATGCGAGCCGACGGCCTCGAGCGCTTCGGGGCCGACCCCGACACGTTGCTCGGCATCAACCCCCGGCTGGTGTACTGCCGGGGCGGTGGGTTCGGGATGCGGGGCGAACTGGCCGACGACATGTGTCAGGACACGGTGGGCATGGCTCACGCCGGGTTCATGGACGCAATCTCGGATTCGGACGTGCCGACCTACCCGCCGGGTGCGCTGAGCGACATCCTGACCGGCACGAACATGGCGTCGGGAGTCATGGCCGGCCTGATCAAGCGGGCGCGCACGGGCCGAGGCTGCGTGGTGGGCACGTCGCAAACGCAAGCACTGCTGTGGCTGACCAGCCAAGCCGTGGGCGTTGCCGCGAATGTCGGTCAGCGCATGGATCGCTTCGACGTCTCGGGCGCGTGGAACCCGCTCTTCACGGTGTACGAGACCGCTGACGGCTGGATCGCGATTGCCGCTCTGCAGGACCAGCACTGGCAAGGGCTGGCCCGCGCTGTCGGCATCGAATCGTGGCTCGACGATCCCCGATTCGCCACTTTTGAGGACCTGGTGGCCAACCGCGACGAATTCACCCCGCTGTTCGCCGAGCACATGCGAACCGGCACGACGGACCGGTGGTGGCGGGCCATCCGCGGTTCCGGTGCATGGGTGTCGCCGGTGAATCGCGTCGAAGACGTTGCCAGCAACGAGGACATCTTGGCCAACGAGTACCTCGTGACCTTCGACGACGGCTTCATCGGCCCGCCGGCCATGTTCGATGTCGACGAGTTCCGCGGCGTGCGCGGCAGCACCGCCGACTACGGCGAGCACACCGACGAGATCCTCGCGGAACTGGGCTACGACGACGAGCAGATCCTTGAGCTCAAGATCGCCAACGCCGTCTGGTAGCGCCCGCCTGTTGCCGGGTTAGGGCTAGAGCATCACGCCGAACAGCAGCGCTGTCAGACCGCACAGCAGCGACACGCCGGCCCCGGCGCCCCGCTTGGCCACGTTGTCGCCGGCGTTCTGATGCACCAGCGCGCCCACGCCGGAGATGAGCACGAGCAGCATCTTGATCCCGAGCAGCATCGACCAGCCCGTGCTCGTCTCTTCGCTGGGGATGGCGAGCATCGACCACAGCCCGGTGACGACTGCAATGCCGAACGCGGGCCACGCCACCCGTGAGAAGGCCTTCGCCGCGACCTTGCCGGAACCCGGGAACGCCCGCCCCACCACAGGCACGACAGCTCCGACGACGATCTGGCCGCCGATCCACACCGTCACCGCCAGCACGTGCAGCACGACACGGACGGTGTCGAGGTCAAACGCGACTTCCCGGCTCACTTCGCTGAGTGCAGTCATGAGTGACCTCGATTCTGGTTCAGGACTGGAGCGGTTCCTGCCGCGGGGATACCACGGATGGAACCGGCCACGGTGTCAGGCCCTCGATTCGAGCAGGTCGGCCATGTTGTCGGCGAAGAAGCGGTCGAGCACGTGATCGTCGAACCCTTCCAGCGACGAGTTGAAGCGGCCCAGCGGATTTCGCCCACCCTCGATGTGGGGGTAATCACTCGAGAACAGGTACAGGTTCTCGTTTGAATCGCGGATCATGGCGCCGACATCCTCGAACGGGTACGGCGTGAACGCCATCTGGCGGGTGATCTGGGCCGAGGGCGCCTCGCCGAGCGCGGCCAACTCGGGCTCTGATCGCTTCCAGATCTCGACGATCTGGTCGAGTCGGCGCAGCATCGGAGGCACCCAGGCGGCGCCCAGCTCGATGACGCCGCCGCGCAGGTTCGGATGCCGGCTCAGCACGCCGTCAAGAACCATCACACCCACGAATGTCTCCGCGGCGTGGTGCAGCGCCACCATGTCCTTGCCGCGCACGTTCTCTCCGCCGCCCAGCCAGTCCGTCGGCATCGGTCGGCCGGTGTCCATCCACTCGGGCTTGATCTGCAGCGGATCGCCGCCGACATGGAGGACGAAGGGCACTCCCGCCTCGGCCATCTGAGCCCAGACCGGGTCCAGATCGGTGTGCCCGGGGGAGGCGCAGGCGGCAGGACGGTGGGGCACCCACATGGCGCCGAGCCCGAGCTCGAGTGCATGGGACATCTCCGCGGCGGCCATCTGCGGGTCGTCCAACGGCAGCAGCGCCACGCCGATCAGCCGGTCGTCGCCTGCGCAGAACTCGGCCATGCCTCGGTTGTGCGCCCGGGCGGCGCCATAGCGGATATCGAGGTCCGCCTTGGGGTCGAACGCCACGCCGACGCTGAACGTCGCGAACACGAACTGCTGGGCGAATCCGAGCAGGTCCAGCGCCGTAGTGCGCTCAGCAGGGTTGAAGGCACCGAGCGCCTGGTACCCCTTGGGCCCGGCGATCAGATCGTCCCCGAGCGCGGTGAGATCCGCGACGGTCTCGGGCGGATGGGCACGGTTCTGCGCCGCTAGCTCCATGTCCTCGGTGAGACGACCTCCGTTGGCGAAGTCGATGTCGGGGATGCGATCGCGGATGCCGGGGTCGGCATGCGCCCGCAGGAAATCCGGCAGCTCCATGAGGTGGCTGTCGGCATCGAGATAGGTCCGGTTGCGCGCGTAGGCCATAGGCGCAGGCTAGTGAAGCAGCCGGCGGGAGTCGCCGGACCGATGGGCCGGCTTCGCCCCGTCGTCGGCGTCACGCCCAAATGGCCGTCGGTAGCCTGCCGCGATGGCCACCGATCACGGGGCGCACCGGCACCAGCACCACCAACAGCCTCACGCATCAGAGGCCGATCATCCGCTTGCGGCGAAGGTGCTGACGGTCTCGGATGGCGTCGTGGCGGGCACCCGCGAGGACCGCAGCGGGGAAGCACTTGGTGAAACGCTGGCAGCGGCCGGATACGAGGTCGTCGAACGTCGTGTCGTCGCCGACGGCGTCGACACCGTTGCTGAGGCGCTGACCGAGATGTCAGCCGGGTTTGGGGGGCTGATCGTGTCGACCGGCGGCACCGGCTTCACCGAACGAGATCTCACACCCGAGGGCACCCGCGCCGTGATCGAGCGCGAAGCACCCGGCTTGGCCGAGGCGATGCGCCTGGTGAATCCACTGGGCCGGCTGTCTCGAGGCGTCGCAGGCATCATCGGCCGCGCCATCGTGCTGAACACGCCCGGCTCCACCAAGGGATGCGTGGAGTGCTTCGAGGCAGTGGCCGACGTGCTGCCCCATGCCTTGGCCCTGCTCGCGGGCGAACGGCTGCACTGATGCCCGCCGAGCATCCGGCTCCAGCCGGCGCACCGGCGGATTCCGCTGCCGACATCGCCCACATGCGCCGTGCCGTGCAACTGGGGGAGCGCGTGCGAGGCACCACTGCACCGAATCCTTGGGTGGGCGCAGTGCTGGTCACCGTCGACGACGAGATCTACGAAGGTGCCACCGAACCGCCGCCGGGTCGCCATGCCGAGATCGTGGCCCTCGACGCCGCACGCAGCGCCGGTGCGGATCCGGCCGGCGGTGCGATGTACACCACGCTGGAGCCTTGTTCGCACACCGGCCGCACGGCGCCGTGCATCGACGCGATCATCGCCGCGAGCATCAGCCGGGTCGTGGTCGGAGTGACCGACCCCGATCCCCATGTCGCCGGCAGCGGAATTGACGTGTTGCGGGCCGCGGGCATCGAGGTCGACGTGGGGGTTGCCGCCGATGCCGTCTTGCTCTCGCTGCGCCCCTACCTGCATCAGCGCCAGACGGGTCGTCCGTGGGTCGTGCTGAAACTTGCCGCGACCCTCGACGGCCGCACAGCAGCGCCCGACGGCACGTCGCAGTGGATCACCTCACCAGAGGCGCGCGCCGATGCTCATGGGCTGCGCGCACGCTGCGACGCCGTGCTGGTGGGCGCTGGCACCGTTCGCGCCGATGATCCGTCGCTCACCGTTCGCGAGCTCCCGCTCACCGATCCCCACCGCCCGCTGCTGGACATGCGCGAGGCACGTGACGAGCCAGCAGATGTGCCGTTCGCACGCGCGGCCGCTGGTCGACTCGATCCGAGCCGCTTCGTGCTCGGCATGGCACCGGCGGAAGCCAAGGTGCAGCCGTGCATCGAAGTCAGCGGCGCGCTGCGGTCTGTGGTGCCGCGCCTGGCCGACGACGGCGTCGTCGAGCTGCTGGTGGAAGGCGGTGCCAATGTCGCGGGGGAGCTGCACCGAGATGGCCTCGTCGACGAATACGTCGTCTACCTCGCACCGTGGCTCGCGGGCGGCGACGACGGGCTGCCGATGCTGGCAGGTCCAGGAGCGCCGACGATTGCCGAGTTCTGGCGCGGCGAGATCGCCGATGCCCGCCCGGTCGGCCCCGATCTGCGCATCACCATGTTCCCGGCTGCGCCGGACAGCCCCTGACGCGCGCGGCGATTCGAGAGCGATCTCGCCAGGGCTACAGCTTCGCCATTCGGTTCGGCCCATTGGCTCGGCGAGCCCCGACGGGCGCACCGGCAGGCTTCCGCCGGTACCGTTCGATACCGGCCTGTGACGAACAGACCGGGCAGACAGGACAGCTCGTTTCTCCTGGAAGGAAGGGCGATGTACACAGGTCTCGTCGAAGAACTCGGCAGCTTCGCTGGCCGTAGCGGCGAGCGCTACCGGTTCAACGCCGCCCTGGTGCTGTCCGACGCCGCTATCGACGATTCCATTTCGGTGAACGGCTGCTGCCTGACCGTCGTCGAGATGGGGGACGGCTGGTGGGAGGCCGACGTCAGCGCCGAGACCGAGAAGCGAACGGCACTGGGTTCGCTGGCCGAGGGCGACCCCGTGAATCTCGAGCGCTGCATGCGCTACGCCGACCGGCTCGGCGGGCACCTCGTGCAGGGTCACGTCGACGGGGTGGCGACCATCACCCATCCCGCCCCTGACCTGCGCGTCGCCGTTCCGCCCGAGGGCGGCCTGCGTCGCTACCTGGTGGAGAAGGGCTCGGTGACCCTCAACGGCATCAGCCTGACCTGTTTCGACATCACCGACGACGACGAGGGCGGCTGCGAGTTCTCAGTGGCGCTCATCCCGCACACCATGGCCATGACCACCATGGGCACCGCGCAGCCCGGCGACCCCGTCAACCTCGAGGTCGATGTCCTGGCCCGTTACGTCGAGCGTCTGCTGGGGCAGAATGGTGCGGTGACCGACGATGCGCGAGTCCGCCATGACTGAGCGCTCCGCGACAGACGACGCGCCGGCTGCCTCGCCGTTCGCAGCGATCCCCGATGCAGTCGACGCCATCGGGCGCGGCGAGATCGTGGTGGTGGTCGACGACGAAGACCGTGAGAATGAGGGCGACCTCATCATGGCGGCCGAGCACGCCACACCCGAAACGATGGCGTTCTTCGTGCGCTACACGTCGGGTGTCATCTGCGCCCCCCTGATGGGGGAGCGCCTCGACGACCTGGCCCTGCCGCTCATGGTGACGGTCAACACCGAGTCCATGCGCACGGCCTACACCGTCACGGTGGACGCCGCCGAGGGCACCACGACCGGGATCTCGGCGGCGGACCGCTCACTCACGCTCAACCTGCTTGCCGACCCCAAGTCGAGCGCGAACGACTTCAACCGTCCCGGCCACGTGCTGCCGTTGCGCTACCGGCCCGGCGGTGTGCTCAAGCGGGCGGGCCACACCGAGGCGGCAGTGGATCTGGCCCGGCTGGCCGGCTGCCATCCGGCGGGCGTGCTATGCGAGGTGGTCAACGACGACGGGACCATGGCTCGCGTGCCTGACCTGATCGAATTCTGCGAGCAGCACGACCTGCTGCTCATCTCCATTGCCGATCTCATCCGTTACCGGCGCGTCAACGAACGCCTGGTCGACCCGATCTCCCAAGCCCGAATACCCACCATCTACGGCGAATTCACCGGACACGTTTTTCGCGACTTCGACGACACCGAGCACCTGGCGCTGACGTACGGATCTGTGATGGGCGCAGAGCCTGTGCTGGTGCGAGTGCACAGCGAATGCCTGACCGGCGACATATTGGCGTCGATGCGCTGCGACTGCGGCTCGCAGTTGCACGGTGCCCTCGAGGCCATCGCCGAAGCAGGTGCTGGCGTGCTCGTCTACCTGCGCGGCCACGAAGGCCGCGGGATCGGCATCGGTCACAAGATCGCGGCGTACTCGCTGCAGGACCGTGGGCGCGACACGGTCGACGCCAACCTGGAACTGGGCTTGCCGGTCGACAGCCGGGAATACGGCATCGGGGCGCAGATCTTGGCCGAACTCGGCGTGCAGCGGATGCGGCTGATGACCAACAACCCCAACAAGATCGGCGGGCTGTCGGGCTACGGGCTGGAAGTGGTAGAGCGAGTGCCGACGTCGTCGAATGCGAATCCGTTCAACCGGGCCTACCTGCGCACGAAGAAGATGCGTCTGGGCCACCTCATGGAGGACGAGGCCGACGGCGCGGCCGAAGCCGACGCCGATCTCGAAGGATCCACTGCCCTAGCCGACTAGGGGACGATTTTGGAGATCGGCATCTCGACGATGTCCGTCGCGCCCCGTTCGATCAGTTCGGGAATGAGCACGTTGATCGTCTGCTTCGGAGCCACCGTTTCGACGGCGTAAGCCTCGCCGCCCCACAGCTCGTTCACTGTCGGCGCCTTCATCGATGGCAGCACATCCACCACGGCGTCGAGGTGCTCACGGCCCACGTTCAGCTTCACCAGCACCTTGCCCCGCGCATCCAGCACTCCGTCGAGCAGCGTCTTGATCTGTGTCATCGCTCGCCGCTTGTCCAGGTCGGCGTAGGCAGCCTGGTTGGTGAAGATCTCGGTGTAGCTCGTGAGGATCTCGTCGATGATCCGCAGGCCCGCAGCGTGCAGGGCCCGGCCGGTCTCGGTGAGGTCGACCACGGCGTCCACGATCTCGGGCGCCTTCGCTTCGGTGGCGCCATAGCTCAGCCGCACGTCCGCGTCAACGCCGCGCTCAGCGAAGAACCGCCGGGTGAGCTCGGGGTACTCGCTCGACACCCGCACCCCGTTCGGCAGGTCGGTGAGCGCCTGGAACTTGCTGTCATCGGGCACCGCCACCACGATGCGCACCGGCCGCGACGTGGCCTTGGAGTACCGCAGCTCGCCGAGCGATACCACGTCGCTGTTTGTCTCCTCGATCCAGTCGCGCCCGGCGATGCCCAGGTCGAACAGCCCGTCAGCGACATAGGACGGGATCTCCTGGGGTCGCAAGATGCGCACGTCGTCGATGCGCGGGTCGTCGATGTTGGCGCGGTAGTCCACCGTCGAGCCCCGCCGCACCGGCAGGTCCGCATCTTCAAAGAGCTGCAGGGTCGCCGCTTCGAGCGAGCCCTTGGGGAGCACGAGCTTGAGCACGGGCGGTAACGGTACCCGCAGCGCTTCACTGCGCCCTGCCGATTTTTCTCGCGCCGGATGGCGGCGTGCCCGAGCCCCGAGGTCGCTTTGCTTCAGGCGCCGCGCCTATTCGCCTGCTGTCTGGCGCTTGTGGATCTCGACGTAGGCGAGGCGAATCTGCTGCAGCGCACCTTGCAGCGTGTCGCCGGCCGGCAGCTGGTCGGCGAGGTTGTCCACCAGCAGGCCCAGGGCGTCGATCGGGAGACGTGCCTCAGCCAGATCGGGAGGGTCACGCCGCAGATGCAAGGCCGCAAGCTCGAACAGCCCCATCATGTGGTTCTGCACGATCTCGGCCGCGGGCACCGAGACGAGCTGTTCCTGGGCCTCGCGCAGCTGCTCCTGCATTGCGGCGAGCTCTTCGGGATCGAACGGCTCGCCAGTGCGCGGATCGATCGGGAGCCCGGTCTCGGGGTCGATGTCGAGTTCTCCGGCGAAGGCGCCGCCCTCTCCTTCATCAGCCGGGGGCGGTGGGCCGCTCGGCGGCTCGTCGGCGCTCTCGCGAGGTACCCGATGCTCGCCCTCGGGTGTCCACAACGTGCTCATCGCTGACCTCCCCGCCCCGATTGGCTGTGCTGGCACACGCCGATGCTGCCGTGGCTGTGCTGGCTTTCTCCAGCGCTGTTACCCTACGGCCCCTACAACAGGAACAAGCGGGGTCTGACCCCCACCGGACCGCCCCAGGGCGCGTTCTGGTACCGGGCTCGCACAGGATGCCGCGTGGACGAGGAGCGTCCTTTGGACAAGCGAGTACGGCCATAGCACGCGCAAGTGACGGTGACGCCCGGATCAACGAGGACATCAGGGTCCGCGAGGTCCGCTTGGTCGCACCCGACGGCGAGCAGATCGGCATCAAGTCGGTTCCCGAAGCGCTGCAAATCGCCCGCAACATGGACTTGGACCTCGTCGAGGTGGCGCCCAACGCCGCCCCGCCGGTCTGCCGGATCATGGATTACGGCAAGTACAAGTACGAGGCGGCACAACGGGCGAAGGAATCGCGACGCAAGGCGACTCATGCCGGCCTGAAGGAGATGAAGTACCGGCCCAAGATCGGGACCGGCGACTTCGGCACCAAGACGGCCAAGGTCTGCAAGTTCCTCGAGGACGGCCACAAGGTCAAGGTCACCGTCATGTTTCGGGGACGTGAGGTCTTCCATCCCGAGCTCGGCGGCCAGATCCTCGAGCGGGTTGCGGAAGCGGTTGCCGATGTCGGCAAGGTCGACCAGTTTCCCCGCCTCGACGGGCGCAACATGACGATGTTGCTGAGTCCTGACCGCGTTTCACGTCAGCGTCGCAAGGCCGCAGATCCGCCCAACGACTGAGCCAGGGCGACTGGGCCCCTGAGACAAGGCGGCCCGAGAGGCTGAGCGTTCGCCGCGCCGCCTACGGCCACGCAACCAGCCCGGCTGTTTCGGATGTGCCGGGCCATTCAGATCGAGCCACCACAAGCAAGGCAGCAACACCATGCCCAAGATGAAAACCCACAGCGGCGCCAAGAAGCGCTTCAAGACCACCGGCTCCGGCAAGCTCGTGCGCCGCAAGCGCAACCGGAACCACCTGTTGGAGAAGAAGTCGTCGGCGCGCAAGCGACGGCTGGCACTCGAAGGCGAAGTGTCGGCGGCCGACGCCAAGCGCGTCAACCGGATGCTCGGCCGCTGAGCGGCACCGCCCGAGACACGACCCGCGGACGAGACGATCCGCAGACAAGCGAGGACAGATCAACGTGGCACGAGTCAAGCGATCCGTAGCCAGCCGCACCCGTCGCAAGGCGACGCTCGGCAAGGCGAAGGGCTACTACGGCAACAAGAGCAGGTCATTCCGGGCCGCCAACGAGCAGGTCATGCACAGCGGGCAGTACGCGTTCCGCGATCGCCGGGCCCGCAAGGGTGAGTTCCGGCGCCTGTGGATCCAGCGCATCAATGCTGCTGCTCGCCAGAACGGCACCACTTACAGCCGTCTCATCCACGGGCTGGATGTTGCGGGCGTCGCCGTCGACCGCAAGAACCTGGCAGATCTCGCCGTGAGCGATCCTGCAGCATTCACTGCGATCGCTGAGCGCGCCGAGGCCGCCCTGACTGAAGCAGCAGCCTGAGCGCACATTCCGGCCCACAGCCGCCGTCAAAAGCCGCTCTGTCGCGGCTGTCGCGCCTGGTGCGTGACCGGCGCCAGCGCGATGCCTCTGGTCTGGCTGTTGTGGAAGGGCCTCGGGCGGTGGACGGAGCGCTGGCCAGCGGGGCAACGCTCGAAGCTGTGTTCGCCCGCCCGGAGCTCGTCAGTCGCTACGCGCCGGAAGGTGCGCCCGCTGATCATCCCGACGCCCAGCGCTTGGGCGCCGGCTACCGGCAGCAGATCGGAGCGATCCATCCGGTGCCGGCAGACGTGCTCGACCCGCTCGCCGATGCCATGAATCCCCAAGGTGTGCTTGCCATAGCGCGATTCGCCGACGCACCTCTCGATGAGGCGGCGACGGCAGAGCGGGTGGTTGTGCTCGAAGCAGTACGTGACCCTGGCAACGCTGGCGCCGTCGTGCGAAGCGCTGTCGCTGTCGGGTTCGGCGCAGTCATCGCCACGCACGGTTCGACCGATCTGTGGAGCCCGAAAGCGCTGCGCGGTGCAGCGGGGCTCACGTTCGGGCCGCTGGTGTGCCGCGGGCACTCGACCGCCGAGGTGCTCAGCGCGCTGTCCGATGCTGGCCACGTGCGCGTGCGAGCAACGCCCGACGGCGACGTCGGTGTGGACCGGCTGCCGAGCGCTGAACGCATGACGCTCGTCGTGGGCAACGAGGCACATGGGCCGTCGACTGAGGCGGTCGGGGGCACCGACGTGGCTGTCTCCATTCCCATGCAGCGCCCGGTTGATTCGCTCAACGTGGCCGTGGCCGCTGCCGTGCTGATGTACACGATGAGAGAAGCGGCCGGTAATTCCTGACCATTCGGACCTGTTGCGTCGTACCCTGCCTGCCGTGAACGGCCCAGCCACCGACACCCCCGCTGGGGCATCGCCCGAAGCGCTGCTCGCCAGCATCGACGCTGCGCGTGGCCAGGGATTGGCCGCGGTCGCTGCTGCAGCGACCAGCGACGAGCTGACACAGGTCGAATCAACGCTGTTCGGGCGCAAAGCTGCGCTCGGGCAGATCAAGCAAGGCTTGGGCTCGCTGCCGCCTGACCAGCGAGCCGCGGTCGGGCGAGCACTCAACGAAGCGCAGCAGGACCTGCGAGCGGCGCACGCGGAGGCCGCCGACGAGCTCGCCGCCTCGGCACGCCGGGAGCAGTTGCAGCGCGAGTGGCTCGACCTCACCGAGACGCCGCCGGGGCCCGAGCGCGGTCACCTGCACCTGGTCACCCAGACCACCGAACGCCTCGAGGACGTGTTCGTCGGCATGGGCTTCACGGTTTCCGAAGGCCCCCAAGCCGAGACCGACTGGTACAACTTCGAGGCGCTCAACCTGCCGGCGGCGCACCCTGCGCGCTCCATGTGGGACACGCTCTACCTGGACCTCGGCGAGCGCACCGAACTCGGCGACGGCGAGGGCGGCGAAGCGTCCAACGTGGTGCTGCGCACGCACACCTCGCCGGTGCAGATCCGGGTGATGGAAGTGCAGCCGCCGCCGATCTACACGATCTGCCCGGGGCGCGTGTTCCGGCGCGACACCGCGGATGCCAGCCATATGCCGGTCTTCCACCAGATCGAGGGTCTTGTGGTCGACCGGGGCATCTCGTTCGCTGACCTTGCGGGCACGCTCGAAGAATTCACCTCGGCCTATTTCGGCAAGGCGATCTCGTCGCGGCTGCGCCCCTCGTACTTCCCGTTCACCGAGCCGTCTGCCGAGTTCGACATCACCTGCGTGATCTGCGAGGGCGCCGGCTGCCAAACCTGCCAGCGCACGGGCTGGATCGAGCTAGGCGGCTGCGGCATGGTGCATCCCAATGTGCTCGCGAACTGCGGCATCGATTTCGAGGAATGGACGGGCTTTGCCTTCGGCTTCGGCATCGACCGTCTCGCGTTGATGCGCCACGGCATCGACGACCTGCGCGACATGTACACCAACGACATCCGCTTCCTCGGCCAGTTCTGATGCCCGCAGACCTGCTTGGGTATGGGGGACAGCCCCGATGAAGGTGCTGCTGAACTGGCTGCGCGAGTTCGCGCCCATCGAGGGCGACCCCGCTGAGCTGGCCGATCACTTGAGCGACCTCGGCATGGCTGTCGAGGAGATGCGCGTGCTGCCGTCGCTCGACGGTGTCGTCGTTGCCCGCGTGGCCGGCCTGCGGCCTCACCCGGAGGCCGACCGCATCCAGTTGGTGGACGTCGAGTTGCCCGGATCACCGGGTGAGGGAACGGATGGCGCGCTGCAGGTGTGCTGCGGCGCGTTCAACATGTCGGTCGGCGACTTGGTGCCGCTCGCCACTATCGGCGCGACGATGCCGGACGGCATGCAGATCAGTGAGCGCCGCATGCGCGGCCAGCTCTCTCAGGGCATGTGCTGCTCCGCCGCGGAACTTGAGCTGGGAGCCGATGCCGAGGGCATCATGATCCTGCCCAGCGAATTTGAGCTCGGCGCTCCGCTCATGTCGCAGCTCGGCCTGGCCGGTGACGTGCTGTACGACCTGGAGGTCAACCCGAACCGTCCCGACGCCATGTCGGCGGCCGGAGTGGCTCGTGACCTGGCGGCCCGGCTCGGAGTGCCCTTCCGTATCCCCGCGCCGGTCGTCAGCGAGACCGGCGAGGACATCTCGACGGTCGCATCGGTGGAGATCATCGACGCCGATCTGTGCGGCCGGTTCGGTGTGCGCGTCATCCGGGACGTGTCCATCGGCCAGTCGCCGCTGTGGATGCAGGCCCGGCTGACGCTGTGCGGGATGCGCCCGATCAACTCCGTGGTTGACGTCTCGAACTACGTGATGCTGGAGCTGGGCACGCCGAACCACACGTACGACCTGGCGCTAGTGCCGGGCGGTCACCTGGGGACGAGGCGCTCGGCGGGTGGAGAGCGTCTCGTCACGCTCGACGGCAGCGAACGCGAGATGCTCCGGGGCGACGGCCTGATCGTCGACCGCGACGACCGGCCTATCGGCATCTCGGGAGTGATGGGCGGCGAGAACACCGAGATCGGCGACAGCACCACGGCGGTGCTGCTCGAGCTCGCGTGGTGGGACCGCCTGTCCATCAGCCGTACCTCCCAGCGGCTTGGCCTGCGTTCAGAAGCCTCGATGCGCTTCGAGCGCGGCACCGACCATGAGCTCGTCCCGATCGCATTGGACCGGTTCTGCGAACTGCTGGACCGGGTGACCCCCGGCGGCGTGTCGGTGTGCCGCGGCCGGCTCGACGGTCGCGGCGATCTGCCCTCGACCACCCGGGTCCGTGTGCGCCCGGCCCGCATGAGCCACCTGCTGGGGCGGTCATTCAGCGCCGATGAGCTGCGCGGTCTGCTCGATCCCATCGGTCTGCAGTGCACTGTGGCCGATGACGGGGTGCTGGAAGTGACCATTCCCAGTTTCCGACCGGACGTGGTCACCGAAACCGACGTAGCCGAGGAGGTTGCCCGCCACTACGGGTACCAGCGACTGGGCCGCACCGTCCCGCGTTCACCCGAGCCGGGTCGACTGACGCCCGCCCAACGATTGCGTCGCGAGCTGCGGCGTGTGCTGGTGGGGGCGGGCCTGTCCGAAGCCATGCCCAACCCGTTCCTGGCTCCCGATGCTGTGCGCCAGGCCGGGATCGACGGCGCAGAACCAGTACGACTCCTGAACCCGCTCGCGACCGAGGAATCCGTCCTTCGGCCGTCGCTGCTCCCCGGCCTGATTGCCGCAGCTGCGTACAACTCCTCCCATCGCAACGACTCCGTGTCGCTGTTCGAGATCGGCGTCGTGTTCGGCCCCCCGACGGCGAGAGGCGGCGACGTTGCTGCCCCAGACATGACCGCCGCCGCGGTACTGCCCATCGAGACAGAGCACCTCGGCGCCATCTGGGCGGGCGGCGAAGCGGCCGACGCAGTGCATCTGACCGAGCTCATCGCAACGGCATTCGGTCTCCACCTCTCGCTCACGAATGCGAACGACCTTGACGGCATGCACCCCGTGCGCGCCGCTCAGGTGTTGCTGGACGGGCAGCCTGTCGGCGTCGTCGGCGAGGTCGACCCGGTGGTCTGCGAGCGCCACGGTCTCTCGCAACGCTGCGCCTGGCTCCATGCGAACGTGGAGCCCCTGCTCGCGGCAGCATCCGCCTCCGCCGAGCGGCCCTACCAACTGGTCTCCACCTACCCGTCCAGCGACATCGATTTGGCATTCGCCGTGCCGGACGGCGTCCAAGCGTCACAGGTGCGCAGCACGCTGCTCGCTTCAGGCGGCGACGAACTGCGCTCGGTCGAACTCTTCGACATCTATCGAGGCGACCAGATGGACCCAGGCACTCGCTCGCTGGCCTATCGCCTGCGGCTGCAAGCCGACGATCGCACGCTCACGGACGAGCAGGTAGCCGACATCCGCCAACGCTGCATCGACGCCGTTGAGCACGCCCACAGCGCAGTGCTGCGCTGAGGCATCGAATGCACCGTGTCGCTCCCGTCGAGTATTGACGGAACGGCCTCAATAGCCCAAGTCGAGGTACACGGGGCCGATCAGTGGCGCGCCCGCAACCCGCAGCGCCACGTTGGCGGTGACCCGCTCGGCCAGCAGCACGAGGCCCATCTCGGGCGTGTTGCCGATGTGGGGCGTGATGAGGCAGTTCGGCAGGCTCCACAGCGGGTGGCCGTCAGGGAGTGGTTCGGGATCGGTGACATCCAGAGCGGCGCCGCCGATCTGGCCGGCCTGAAGCGCTTCGACGAGATCCTCCGTGACGATGTGCCCGCCGCGTGCCACGTTCACGATCCAGGCGTGATCGGGCAGCGCCGCCAGTTCGGCCGATCCGATGATGCCTGCGGTGTCGGGCGTCAGCGCCAGCGCAAGAAACAGCACATCGGTGCACGGCAGCACCTGCGACAACTCATCCGGTCCGACGACGCGCGCGGCTCCGCTCATGGTTGTCGGGCGGTTGCGCACCACGGTCACGTCGCATCCGAACGGCTCGAGCAGGCGCAGCAGCGACTCGGTGATGCCGCCGCCGCCCAGCACGGTCACCGACGCGCCGAGCAGGTTGCGGCCCTCGGGGGCTGCCCAATCTGATGCGCGCGCGTAGGTGGCCATGCCCCGCATGCCGGCCAGCGCCAGCATCAGCGCGTGCTCCGCGACGGGCTCCGCGTACACACCCTTGCCGCAGTACCACTCGACGGCAGGTCGTGCGGTCACGATGTCGACGACCGGTTCGATGCCCGCGTAGGGCAACTGCACCCATTCGATGCCGGGACTGGCGTCCACCAGTTCCCCGATCAGGTGCGCCTGGGTGGGCTCGGCCCACACAAGCGCCGATGCTTCGTCCGGCGTGCAGACCGTGCCGCCGCCCCGCACCACCGCCTCGGCCAACACCGGGCGCCGCCAGCAGTCGGGCTCGACGGCGACTAGCACGCTCATCGCGCCGCCTTCGTGACGCACCGCAGCAGGCGCACCGTCTCAGGCCCGCTCAGCGGATGTCGGCCGCGAGGCCGCCGTCGGCGCAGATGATCTCGCCGGTCACGAAGCTGGCTTCGTCACTGCACAGGTACAGGCAGGCGTTGGCGATGTCAGCGGGCTCGCCGAGCCGACCCAGCGGCGTCTCGCGTTCGCGCCCGCGCACCCATTCGTCGCTGTGGGTCATGAATGCCGTCATGGGCGTGCGGATGTACCCCGGGGCGACAGCATTCACCCGGACGCCGTACCGGTCGAGTTCCAGCGCCGCGCAGCGGGTGAGCATCCACACGCCTGCCTTGGACACGCAATAGTCCGCCCCGCCGGGCAGTGCCATCAAGCCGGCCACCGAGGCGATGTTCACAATGGCGCCGCCGCCGCTGTCCCGCATTCGGCGCGCAACCGACTGGTTGGTGAGCATGACCCCGGTCAGGTTCACATCGAGCACCCGCTGCCACGACTCGAGCGACTTGTGGAGCAGCCACTGGTCGCCCCCCTGCCAGGAATCCTGGCCGACTTGGTCGGGGATCTCACGGCTGACGTAGTCGGCATGGGAGATGCCTGCGGCGGCAACACAGGCGTCGAGGCGGCCGAACGCGGCGACCGCGGCATCGGCCATGGCCTCGTTCTGTTCAGGATCGGCCGTATTCACTTGCGTCCAAGTCGCCTGGCGGCCGCGACCGGTGATCTCGGCGGCGACCGCCTCGGCCCGATCCGGATTCAGGTCGGCCACCACTACCGATGCCCCTTCCTCGGAGAAGCGCAGGGCGCAGGCCCGGCCGATGCCCGATGCGCCGCCGGTGATCACCGCGACCTTGCCGTCCATTCGACTCATCGCGCTTGCTCAGCGGCCGGCGGCCATGACGCCGCCGTCAGGGAAGATGATCTCGCCGGTCACGAAGCTGGCGTCGTCGCTGCACAGGTACAGGCAGGCGTTGGCGATGTCGTCGGGCTCGCCGAGCCGACCCAACGGCGTCTCGCGCTCTCGCGCCTGCACCCACCGCTCGTTGCCCAGCACCGCGCCGCTCATGGAGGTCTGGATGTATCCGGGACCCACGGCGTTGACGCGGATGCTGTATCGACTGAGCTCGAGGGCCGCGCAGCGAGTGAGCATCCAGACGCCGGCCTTCGATACGCAGTAGTCCGAGCTGCCCTTGAGCACATTGGTGCCGGCAATCGACGAGATGTTGACGATGGCGCCCCCATCGTTGTCGCGCATCTTGCGGGCCACGGCCTGGTTCGTGAGCATCACGCCGGTCAGGTTCACGTCGAGCACCCGCTGCCACGATTCCAGCGACTTGTCGATGAAGAACATGTCGCCGCGATCGAAGCGATCCTGCCCAGCCTGGTCTTCGATCTCGCGGCTCACGTAGCCCGAGTGTGAGATCCCCGCCGCAGCGACGCACGCATCGATGCGCCCGAAGGTGTCCACCGCGGCGTCAGCCATCGCGTCGTTCTGCTCCTGCTGCGAGGTGTCGACCTGCACAGCGATGGCGTCGCTGCCGAGCGCGTTGATCTCGTCGACGACGCTTGCCGCACGGTCGGGATTGAGGTCGGCCACCACGATCGACGCGCCCTCGGACGCGAAACGCAGCCCGCATGCTCGCCCGATGCCCGATGCCCCGCCGGTGATCACCGCCACCTTGCCCTCCATCCGACCTGCTGTGTCGCTTGACGCCGCTCCATGCGGCGCTGTGCTTCCTGACGCCATGTCCCCTCCATGTGCACTCGAGTGGTCAGTAACGCTGACCGTGAGAGATCATGCCTTACCGGTGTGGCTCAAGTCGGTTGAAGCAGTTGATCAACCCGGGTTGCTCACGCGCGACTTGAGGTTCTCCCGTCGCCCGCGGATGAGCCGCCAGGTGACCCGCTCATGTTTGGGCGAGATGCCCATGGCCTGGCGGATGATGCGTTCATCGACATCTTCGGGGGCAGGGGAGAAGCCGATCTCGGTGGCCATCCGCACGCCGTTGCGGGCGAAGAACGACGAGGCGATGCGCTCGAATTGGGCCAGCACCTCCATCTCGGGCTCCAGCTCGCCGGTCACCGAGCACAGGTAGGCGAAGTTCTTGATGAACAGCATCAATTCCTTGGGAATGCGAGCACCGTTCGCCAGCAGCCCCGAGATGAGAGCTCGGAACTCGGCGGTGAACTCGTCTTCGGTGAGCTCGAGCGGGTCGAAGCCGGGCCGGTCGAGGCGCAGATCGGCGATGACTTGCTCGGGGTTGCTGCCAGGCCCGAACGCGCCAAGATCGATCATGCCGGCGATCTGCGACTGCAGGTCGCCCGTGAGCAGGCCCACCACGTAGCGCAAGAATGCAACCCGCTTGGGTCCTTCGAGCCGGCCCGTGATGCCGAAGTCGACGAGTCCGATCACCGGCGGCTGACCCGGCGGCGTCCCCTCGGTGTCGATGAACACGTTCCCCGCGTGGAAGTCGCCGTGGAAGACGCCGCTCATGCACGCACCGTGAAGCAAAGCGTCGTTCATCTGGCGGAAGATGGCAGCGGCTTCGCCGTCGGCAAGATCCTCCGAACGCAGCTCGCTCAGCGGCCGGCCTGCTACCGGGCTCATCACGATCACTCGCTCGGTCACGCCGTCGAGCACCGGTTCGGGTACCTGCCAGCGGCCGGTGGTCGTAGCCCGCAGCGCGCGGTCGACTTCGAAGAGGTTCGCCACCTCGACTCGGAAGTCGAGCTCTTCGGTGATGGTCTCTGCGAACAGCTCCACGAGCGCCGGCGGATTGGCCAGCGCCGTGATCGGGATGCGACCCACGAGCCTCGGCGCGAGCCATGCCAGCACCGCGAGGTCGCGCTCGACGCGCCGTCGGATGCCAGGTCGCTGCACCTTCACCATGACCGGTGTGCCGTCCGGCAGCCGCGCCGCGTGGACCTGCGCAATCGACGCGGCAGCCGTCGCCTCGGTGTCGAATTCGGAGAACTGCGAATCGATGTCGCCCAGCTCAGCCTCGACGACGTCGCGGATCGCGGTCCATGACTCGGCTGGCACCTGGTCGCGGCACAGGCGGCACTCGGCCACAAGCGCATCGGGGAATACCCCCTCGCCGGCCGCGATCAGCTGTGCCAGCTTGATGTACGCGGGACCGAGATTGGTGGCCGCCAGCCGCAGCCGCCGGTAGATCCGTTCCCGCCTCTCGTCGGGATCGAGTCGCCGGTCCAGCAATCGTCCGGCGTAGACGGCCCAGCCAATACGAGCAGCCGTGACTGCAAGGCGAAATACAGGAGGGAACTTCGGGCGCGCGATCAGCTCGGGCACGCCGTCGTGGATCGCCCGGCGGATCGGCGCGATCGAGGCGAGATAGCGGTCGCGCTCGGCGGATGTTCCGAGATCTGCCTCGACATCGGCGGGCGGCAGCGTCCCGGCCGGCACGCGTTCGGCCAGCGGCGGCGCATTCAATCGCAGGTGCATGCGAGACGGCCCCCAGATGCCCAACGAGAGCGGCTTCCACTGCACCGGTTCGCTCAGCTCGAAGCTCTCGACACGCTCAATGAACACGCGCAGCGCCTCCTGTAACTCCGCCCGCGCCAGGAATGCGCCCAAGCAGTGGTGCGCGCCGCTGCCGAACGCAAGATGGGGATGCTCGCGGGGGACAAGCGGGTTGAACTCGTAGGAGTCGAAGCTGTGCCGGTTTGGGTGGTCCTCGTGAGCGATTTCCTCACCGTTGTGGGCAGGTGCCGCAGCGTCGGTTACTGCGTGAGCCGGGCAACCGCCGCTGAGGCTGGCGGCGTGCAGGCCGATCATCACAACAGTGCCGGCCGGGAACAGCAGGTCGTTCACGACGACATCGGTGGTGGCGATGCGCATCGCCGTGCGCACAGCCCCGATGTAGCGCAGCGATTCCTCCACATAGGCGGGGATCCGGTCCGGATCGGCCCGCAGCGCTGCATACTGCTCCGGCCTATCGGCCAGCACCGCCAAGGTGGCACCGAGTTGGTTGCGCGTCGTGTCGGTGCCGGCGATCAGCAACGCCTCGACCATGCCGATGAGCTCGTCTTCGCTCAGCCGGTCGCCCTCGTCAGACACGCCGATCAGCTCAGTGAGCAGATCGTCGGCCGGTTCGGCCCGCCGGCGCTCGATCAGGTCGACCACGTATGCGCCGAGTTCGGCCTGGGCTGTCGCGATGTCGCCGAGCCTGCTCACGACGGCCTCGGCGTCTCCGTCGAAGAGCCCGAAGATGGTCTCGGCCCATCGGCCGAACCGGCCCCAGTCGTCATCGGTCACGCCCAGCAGGCGGCAGATGACCGGTACCGGATAGGGGTCGCACAGCTCCGAGACGATCTCGCCCCCCCCGCCGGCCAACAGCGGTTCGAGCAGTCTCGTCGCGTGCGTGGCCATGAAGGGTCGCAGCCGGTCTGCGGCGGCAGGCGTGAAGGCACGGCCGAAGAGCCGTCTCAGGCGGCGGTGATCGTCTCCTTCCAGCGACAGCACGTTCGGCCGTGCTCGCATGGCCTCGCCGCCGGTGCTCACGGGTGCGTCCCGGCGGGCGCGCGCCATCAGCGCGTTGAAGTTCACCGTCGTACGCCGCGCACTGTCCGTCCCGCCGCTGTCTCGCCCATTGCCGTCGAACCCTGTGCCATCGAGCATGGCGACGCCCGCGAGCATCGAGATCCATGCAGGATCGCGCAGGATTGTCCGGGCCTCGTCGTAACCATGGACGAACAGCCCGAACGGGGTGCCCACGATCCAGTCGCCAGTGCGGCCGAGTTCACGGCTCATTGCCACCAGATCAGCAAACTCGCCGATCGCGAAGTCGGCGAAGGGAACGGCTCCTTCGTCGTCGACCGAGCGGGCC
This sequence comes from Acidimicrobiales bacterium, assembly GCA_009843525.1. GTDB lineage: Bacteria > Actinomycetota > Acidimicrobiia > Acidimicrobiales > Poriferisodalaceae > Poriferisodalis > Poriferisodalis multihospitum. The sequence continues at coordinate 22,925 of VYDH01000001.1, forward strand.
GATGCTTGCTGCGATCCAGGCGCTGTAGCAGTGCTGCTCACAACCCCTATCTCATCATGCACGCCGCCTGGTTCCACCGCGCACTGCCTCGCCACGGGCCCGGCGTCACGACAGACTGACGCCGTGCAGCAATTCCGCCGGTTGACGGCGATGAGCGCCGTCGCGGTGGTCTTGGTGGGCTGCTCGGTCCAGGAATCCACCCGCAGCGGCGGTCTCATCGCGCCAGCCGGCCCTGCCGTGACGGCGACATCGCCTGCGCCGGCGGTCGTGACAGTGGTCGGCGAGTCGATCAACGCGCCTGCTGCGTCATCTAGCGGACTCGTCGAGACGCTCGTGTTGCCGTCTGATCCCGATCCGGTTGCAGACGCTGGAAGGGTGCTTGCCGCCGCCGATCCGCCGGCGGGCTTCGGCGAGGGAGTGCTAGGCGTGACCGGGCCGGCAGGCTCGCGGGTATGGCCGGTCATCGTCGCGGACACCCCGCAATCTCGGCAACGCGGGCTGATGGGTGTGGCCGACTTCGCAGCGCTCGGGGGATACGCCGCCATGGTGTTCATCTTTGAAGGAGACACCTCGGGCGCGTTCTGGATGCGCGACACGCCGCTGCCGTTGCGGATCACATTCGTCTCCGCGAGCGGTTCTGTGATCTCAGGGACCGACATGGTGCCGTGCCTGGCACCGACGCCATCCAACGAGTGCAAGCGCTATCACCCTGCAGGCCCGTATCGCATCGCGATCGAGCATCCGCTCGGTCCGGCTTTCGACATCGGTCTCGCCGCGGCCGAGTTCGTCGAAGTGACCGTCGAGTAGTGCCGGGGCATGTACGCATGACACACGTGTGGCAGCAACCGGATCGCGCCGCCGGCCAACTACGCTGCGATGCCGCGGCCGATTCGTGCGCCACTGCGCAGCCGACATGACAGGAGTTGGATCGGGACCATGCTGAGATTTGCCGAGGAAATACTGCTCCTGCTGCTGCGAGACGACGACGGCAAGCTGATCCACGTGCCCGAGCGCACGCTGGACCGGGTGATCGCTGGCTCTGTGCTCATGGATCTGGCGATGGAGAATCGGATTGACACCGATCTCGAGAAGCTCATGCTGATCGACTCGACGCCGATCGGCGACGGCCTGCTGGATCCCACGCTGGCCCATGTCGCCGCTCAGCAGGCCGAGAGCGATTCGCGTTACTGGGTGGAGTTCGTGGCCTCGCGAGCTGAGGGCATCCGCGAAGAGGCATTCGCCCGTCTCGTCGACAGGGGCATCCTCGAGCGCAAGGACGACCGCCACCTGTGGGTGTTCCGGTCTCGCCGCTACCCGATGGTCGACGGCAAGGCCGAGCGCGAGGTGAAGCTGCGCATCATGGGCGTGCTGTTCAGCGACGAGATCCCCAGCCCGCGCGACGTCGTGATCATCGCGCTGGTGGATGCGTGCGGCATCTTCGGCGAGCTGCTGTCCAAGTCGGAGCTGGAGCAGGCAGCGCCGCGCATCGAGCAGGTGCGCAAGCTGGACCTGATCGGCCAGGCCATGACCTCAGCCATCCGAGACATCGAGATGTGGCTGGCCAGCTCCACGGTCAGCCGCTTCATGCTCTAGGCGCATCGATCAGCGCGCCCGGCGTGGGCGCACGATCGGCTCAGCCGTCTTCGAGGGTCTCGCTGCCGCGGTACATGGCCTGTCGCCGGACGCCGCTGACGTAGGTCTGCACAGCATCGTCCGCCGGTGTGCGCTCGGGGTCCCAACGTCCCCAGTGGATGAGCTGGTCCAGCGGATGGCGGTAGCGAGATTCGGCACGGCGGTGCGGCCAGCCAATGGGAACAGTGGCGATCGGCACCAGCGGCTCGGGCACGCCGAGCAGTTCACGCAGCTCCCGAGCGGTGGTGTCCTCGCCGCCGCCGCTCAGCCACGCGGTCGTCAAGCCGTACGCGGCGGCCGCCAGGTGCATGTTCTGCGCGGCGGCACCCACCGATGCCAGCAGGATCTTCTCGTTGTTGGCGGCGTACTCGTCGCTCCAGCCGTCGTGGTCGCTGACCGGATACGAGTCGACCCAGCGGGGGTCGCAGAACAGCAGCACGATGGCCAGCGAGTGGTGCAGCCAGTGCTTCTTGTGGACGTGCGGGAAGCCCCGGCAGTGCTCCACCAGCCGGTCAGCCTGCCGCACGAACACATCGGACACGGCCAGCACGTCGGCTCGCTCCGCAGCGACCACGAAGTGCCACGGCTGCGTATTCGCGCCCGACGGCGCCCACCGTCCGGCCTCGCAGACGCCGCGCAGCACCTCGGTGGGCAACGGCTCAGGCGGTGGCTCGAAGCTGCGCACCGATCGCCGCAGCCGGAGCACGTCCATCAGCGCATCGAAGCGCGAGGCCGTCAGATCGTTGTTGCTCGGAACATGCTCCTCCATGCCCGAAAGCTACCTGTGGACCAGATGCGCATCGCCAGTGACGGCCGTGAGCAACGCGTGCAAGTGCCCCCTTCTAGAGTCGCGATATGGCGTCAGACCTGATGGAACCGGAGCGGATCCCGCTCCCCGAACTCGACGCCGCGTTCGCCGCGATCATGAGCGAGATCGTGGCCACCGGCGTGGCGCCTCACTACGCCGAACTGGCCGGCACTCTGGGTATCGCGCCGATACGCGCCAAGGCACTCGTCAAGCGCGTGATCGACCTCACGCCGGGCTGGTTGCATCCGGGCACCGACTACATCGCGTCGTTCCCGCCGTTCAACAACCAGCCCACTCAGTACCGGGTGAGCATTGATGGTGAGCAGCGCTGGTTCGCGCAGTGCGCTTTCGAGGCGTTGGCGATCCGCTGGCTGGTGCCGGGGCAGATCGTCACGGTGGATGCACCGTGCTTGCTGGGCGGCGATCCCTTGCGGATCGTGATGCGCGACGAGGAGATCCTCTCGGTCGACCCACCCACCATGGTCGGTTACACACGCAGCGTGGTCGGTGGCGATGTAGCCACCCGGCCCTTCCGCTGAGCGGGCATGAACCTCTTCCGGTCGGAAGAGCACGCCCGCGACTGGGAGGAATACGACCCCGCCATGGCGCACTTGGTGCGGCCCGTGGAGTGGTGGGCCGACACGTTTTCCGCGCCGATGTTCCGGGAGCGCGGCCGCAGCGATTTCATCTCATGGGTCACGAGCCCCGAGGCCTCGGGGACGTTTGCCGAGCTGCGCGAGCGGATGGCGCCGCCTCGCCCTGACGTGCGTGCCACCACTGCGGCGGCGATCGCGCTGAGCAACGTCGAGGTCAGCGTGGTTGACGGCGCGTCGCCCGACGACCGCAGCGTCGAGCAGCAGCTCTTCGGGCAATGGCCCGCCGCGGTGCCGGTGGAGATCGCCCGCCACTGGCGCAACACCGCCAGAGCGATGATCGTGGCCATACCGGCAGAGCCGCTGTCAGATGTCGACCAGCAACTGTGGACCGAAACTCGAAGGTCAGCGGTACGCGACATCCAGGCTGCCACTGGATGGCTCGCCCGGGCCGACGTAGGAGCCGGCGATGTGCGCCTTACTCATCGGCTGGCGCAGATGGGCTGGCAGGGCCAGGTGGCCGATCAGCCCGCGTGGACGGCCATGGAGCAGTCCGCCCGAGCGATCCTCAAGTGCCGTGCGTTGGCTGAGCTCACGTGAGCAGCAGCTAGCCCGCCAGCAAGAGCACCGCGTTCAACGTTGCCTGCGCGCCCGCGGTTGCGTGCTCAGGGAGGATCGATTCGGCTTCGTTGTGCGATAGCCCATCGGCGCACGGAATGAACAGCATCCCGGCAGGCGCAACCGTGGACACGTAGCAAGCGTCGTGGCCGGCCCCTGAGGTGATGTCGACCGGCTCGAGGCCCGCCGCGAATGCGCCTTCCCGCACCGCATCGACCACAGCGGGATCGAACACGATCGGCGGCGAGTACCAGATCGGGGTGATCTGCGGGCGGGGGAGCGAACGGCTGGGTTGGTCGACGCCGCTCGATGCGGCGCTGGGCCGGTTGACGCCGCTCGATGCGGCGCTGGGCTGCGGTCCGAACGCAGTACTTTCGGCGAACGCCAGCAGCTCGTCGTGCATGGCTTCCAGCTCTGCAGCATCAGGATGGCGCAGGTCGACGGTCAGCGATACAGATCCGGCCACGGTGTTGCGTGAACCGGTGCCGACCGTGAGCGTGCCAACGGTGGCGCGTCCCTCCGGTGCGCGGCGAGCCGCGATCTCGTCGGCCTCGCACACGAGCCGTGCGGCGGCCACCATCGCATCGGCGCGGTGTTCCATCGGCGTGCTGCCAGCGTGCGCGGACTGTCCGTCGATCGACACGTCGTACCAGCGAATGCCCTGGACCCCGGTCACTGCGCCGAGCGTCACGTCGGCGGCCTCCAGGATCGGGCCCTGTTCGATATGCGGCTCGATGTAGTGCCCGATCGACCGGCGGCCTGCTCCGTCAGGAGCTCCGCACGGCTCGTCGCCCGCATAACCGATGCGCTCCAGCTCGCCGCCGAGCGTGGTGCCGTCTACCCCTGGTGCGGCAAGCCCCTCGTCCAGGCTGAACGCTCCGGCATAGACCCCGGAACCGATCATCGCAGGCGGGAAGCGCGCTCCTTCCTCGTTGGTCCACGAGACCACCTCGACGGGTGCCGCAGTGCTGATGTCATGGTCGTGGAGCACCCGTAGCACCTCGAGGCCCACCATCACGCCGTAGGCGCCGTCGTACTTGCCGCCCGTGGGCTGGCTGTCGAGGTGGCTGCCGACCACCACCGGTGCCCGCTGCGAATCGGTGCCCTCGCGGCGTGCGAACAAGTTGCCCATCTGGTCGACATGGACCGTGCAGCCCAGCTTCTGCACCCATGCCACGAACTGGTCGCGCCCCGCCCGGTCCTCGTCGGTCAGCGCCACCCGGGCGACACCGCCAGCGGCAGTAGCGCCGATCTCTGCCAGGGAATGGAGCGTCTCCCACAGACGCTCGCCGTTCACCGGGTACTGGCTCGTGCTCACCGCTGTCACCTCCGTCGCTCAGTTGAGCGGGCGCGCGGAAGGGGGTAGCGGGTACGGGAGTGCCGTATGACCCATGAGGGCCTCGTCGACTGCCGCGGCGCACGCTCTGCCCTCGGCTATTGCCCACACGATGAGGCTCTGCCCTCGGCCCATGTCGCCGCACACCCAGACACCGTCGACGCTCGTGTGGTAGCGGTCGTCGCGCACGACGTTGGAGCGCGCATCGGTCTCCACGCCGAGCTGAGCCAGCAAGCCCTCCTGCTGCGGCCCGAGGAATCCCATGGCCAGCAACACCAGCTCGCACTCGAGCTCGAACTCGGTGCCTTCGACCTTGGCGAACCGGCCGTCGCTGAACACCACCTCGTGTGCCCGCAGCGCTCGCACCGCACCGGTGTCGTCGCTCAAGAACTCTTCGGTGTTCACCGAGTAGACGCGGTTGCCGCCTTCCTCGTGCGCCGAGGATGTCCGGTAGATCATCGGGTAGGTCGGCCAAGGGTTGGCGGAGTCCCGCTCGTCGGGCGGCCGCGGCAAGATCTCGAATTGATGCACCGACGCGGCGCCTTGGCGGTGTGCGGTGCCCAGGCAGTCCGCACCGGTATCGCCGCCGCCGATGATCACCACGCGCTTGCCCGTTGCGTTGATCGGCACGTCGGCCGGGTCGAGGTCTCCTTCTTGGGCCTTGTTGGCCCACGGCAGGTACTCCATCGCCTGGTGGATGCCGTCGAGCTCTCGACCGGGGATCGGCAGATCGCGCCACGCCGTTGCGCCACCGGCCAGTACCAGTGCGTCGAAATCGGCCTGCAGATCTGCCACGCCGATGTCCACACCGACCTCGACGCCCGTGCGGAACTTCGTACCCTCGGCGCTCATCTGGTCGAGCCGCCGCTCGATGTGGCGCTTTTCCATCTTGAACTCGGGGATCCCGTACCGGAGCAAGCCGCCGAGTCGATCGGCACGCTCGAACACTGTGACGTCGTGGCCGGCACGGGTCAGTTGTTGCGCCGCAGCCAGACCGGCAGGCCCTGAACCCACCACAGCCACGCTGCGGCCAGTGCGCACGGAGGGCAGTTCAGGCCGGACCCAGCCCATCTCGAAGGCCTTGTCGATGATCGCGACCTCGACCTGCTTGATGGTGACCGGGTCGGCGTTGATGCCCAGCACGCACGCGCCCTCGCACGGCGCCGGGCAGAGCCGGCCGGTGAACTCAGGGAAGTTGTTGGTGGCGTGCAGTCGCTCGATCGCGTCATGCCAGCGATCGCGGTACACGAGATCGTTCCAGTCAGGGATGATGTTGCCCAGCGGGCAGCCCGAGTTGCAGAACGGCACGCCGCAGTCCATGCAGCGACTGGCCTGGGTGCGCAAGTCTTCGTCGGCGAATGGCTCGTAGACCTCACGCCAATCGCGCAGGCGCACCGGTACCGGGCGCCGGGTCGGCAGCTCCCGGTCGTGCCGCATGAATCCTCGGATATCACCCATGCGCAGCCTCAGTGCTTGCTTTCGAGGCGGCTGCGCCGAGGCAGTGGTGACGGTGTCTAGCCATGCGCAGCCGCCATGACTGCCTCGTCGGGGTCTTGGCCGAGCTCGGCTGCCGCTGCCCGCGCTTCGAGCACGCGCCGGTAGTCCTTCGGCATCACTTTGCGGAAGCTGCGCACCTCGCTGTGCCAGCGACCCAAGATGCGTCCCGCCGGAGCCGAATCGGTCTCGGCGAGGTGATGGCGCAGCACTGCGCGAACCGTCTCGGCGTCGGCATCGTCGAGTTGGGGTTCGAGGTCGACCATCTCGGCGTTCAGGTTCCGCCAGAAGACGTCGTCGGGGTCGTACACGAATGCCGCCCCGCCGGACATACCCGCGCCGAAGTTGCGACCGACGGCGCCGAGCACCACCACCATGCCGCCCGTCATGTACTCGCAGGCGTGGTCGCCCACCCCTTCCACGACGGCGGTCGCTCCGGAGTTGCGCACGCAGAAGCGTTCGCCGACCGTTCCGCGGATGTACGCCTCGCCGCCGGTTGCGCCGTACAGGATGACGTTCCCGGCAATGATGTTGTCCTCGGCCACAAAACTCGGGTGCGTGTCCCTCGAGGGTCGTACCACCAAGCGCCCGCCCGACAGCCCCTTGCCGAGGTAGTCGTTGGCGTCGCCGTAGAGCCGCATCGTGAGACCACGCGGCACGAATGCGCCGAAGCTCTGTCCGGCCGACCCGTTGAACGTGAAATCGACCGTGTCGTCGGGCAGGCCGTCGCCGCCGTGGGCGGCGGTGATGCGGTGACCGAGCATGGTGCCGACGGTCCGGTTCACGTTGCTGATCGGCAGCTCTGCCCGCACCAGTTCACGGCGCCGGATTGCGGGTGCCGCCAACTCGATGAGCTGCTGGTCAAGCGCCTGCTCCAAGCCGTGGTCCTGACTCTGGGAGCAGTAGCGATCCTGCGGCCATGGTGTCTCGGGCTCCGCCAGGATCGGTGACAGGTTCAGCCCGTGCGCCTTCCAATGGGCAACCGCCGCGGTCGTGTCGAGCCGGTCCACCCGCCCGATGGCCTCCGGCAGCGATCGGAGGCCCAGCATTGCCAGGTACTCGCGGACCTCCTGGGCGATGTACTCGAAATAGTTCACGACGAATTCGGGCCGGCCGCCGAAACGCTTGCGCAGCTCGCGGTTCTGAGTGGCAACTCCCACGGGGCATGTGTCGAGATGGCAGACGCGCATCATGATGCAGCCCGAGACCACCAGCGGCGCGGTGGCGAAGCCGTATTCCTCGGCGCCCAGCAGTGCCGCCACGATCACGTCGCGGCCGGTCTTCAGCTGCCCGTCGGTCTGCACCACGATGCGGTCCCGCAGCCCGTTCAGCAGCAGTGTCTGCTGCGTCTCGGCAAGGCCGAGCTCCCACGGCGCGCCCGCGTGCTTCAGCGACGTCAGCGGCGACGCCCCGGTGCCGCCGTCGTGGCCGGAGATCAGCACCACATCGGCCTTCGCCTTCGACACGCCGGCGGCCACCGTGCCCACGCCCACTTCGGCCACCAGCTTCACGTGGACGCGTGCGGCAGGGTTGGAGTTCTTGAGATCGTGGATGAGCTGCTTGAGGTCCTCGATCGAGTAGATGTCGTGGTGGGGCGGCGGGCTGATGAGCCCGACACCGGGCGTCGAGTGGCGGGTCTTGGCGATCCACGGCCAGACCTTGGGCCCCGGAAGCTGGCCGCCCTCGCCGGGCTTGGCGCCCTGGGCCATCTTGATCTGCAGATCGTCGGCGTTGGTGAGGTACTCCGAGGTCACGCCGAAGCGTCCTGAGGCCACCTGCTTGATGGCAGAGCGCCGCAGATCGCCGTTGGGGTCCGGCACGTAGCGCTCGGGGTCCTCGCCGCCCTCGCCGGTGTTGGACTTGCCGCCGATGCGGTTCATGGCGATGGCCAGCGTCTCGTGTGCCTCCGCCGAGATCGAGCCGTAGCTCATCGCTCCAGTGGAGAACCGCTTCACGATCTCAGCAACCGGTTCGACCTCGTCGATCGGGATCGGTCCGCCGGGTGCCGGACGCAGTTCGAAGAGGCCCCGCAATGTCGCCAGCTCGGTGGACTGATCATCCACCAGCTGCGTGTACTCCTTGAAGATCTCGTAGCGGCCGGCGCGCGTGGAGTGCTGCAGCTTGTAGACGGTCTCGGGGTTGAACAGGTGGTACTCGCCCTCGCGCCGCCACTGGTACTCGCCGCCCGCCCACAGATCGCGGTGCGCGGCCTCGGTGGGGTTGTCGAGGTACGCGAACCGGTGGCGCTCAGCGACCTCGGCGGCGAGCACGTCGAGACCCACGCCGTCGAGCTTCGATGTCGTCCCGCTGAAGTAGCGATCGATGAGATCCGCTCCGAGGCCCACAGCTTCGAACACCTGCGCCCCGGTGTAGCTGGCCACCGTTGAGATGCCCATCTTGGACATCACCTTGAGCACTCCCTTGGTGCATGCCTTGATGTAGTTGCGCTTTGCGGTGCGCTCGTCGACCTCGGTGATGACGCCGCTGCGCACCATGTCATCGATCGACTCGAAGGCCAGGTACGGGTTGACGGCGCTCGCTCCGTAACCCAGCAGCAAAGCCATGTGGTGCACCTCGCGTGCATCGCCGCATTCGGTCACGAGGCCCACCATGGTGCGGGTCTTGTTGCGTACCAAGTGATGGTGCACGGCGCCCGTCAGCAGCAGCGAGGGAATCGGCGCGTGCTGCTCGTCGCTGTAGCGGTCAGACAGGATGATGATCCGGGAGCCGCCGGCGATGGCTTCGTCGACCTGTTCGCACACGTTCGCAAGTGCCCGTTCCATGCCCGCACCGCCCTCGATCACGGGGTACAGCCCATCGACCGCGAACGGTCGGAAGCGGCCGGCATCGACATCGGGCTGGGCTGCACTGTCCGATGCCGCGCCATTGGCCTGCACGGGCGCTTGCTGCATGTCCTCGTCGATGTAGGCGATCTTGGCGAGATCCTCGTTCGACAGGATCGGGTAGGGCAGCACGATCTGACGGCACGAATCCGGGCCGGGCTGCAGCAGGTTGCCTTCCGGGCCGATCTTGGCCTTGGTGGAGGTCACCAGTTCCTCACGGATCGCATCCAGCGGTGGATTGGTGACCTGCGCGAACAGCTGGCTGAAGTAGTCGAACAGCAGTCTGGGCCGCTTCGACAGCACGGCGATCGGCGTATCGGTGCCCATCGACCCGATCGGCTCGATGCCGGCGCGAGCCATGGGTGCCACCAGAATCCGCAGTTCCTCGGTGGTGTAGCCGAAAGTGCGCTGGCGCAGCGTCACCGAGGAATGCTGAGGAGTCAGGCTGAAGCGCGGCGGCAGGTCCTCCAGGTGTGCGAGCCCATCGGCGAGCCAATCGCCATACGGCTCCGCGCTCACGAGGTCATGCTTGATCTCGTCGTCGCCCACGATGCGGCCCTGCGAGGTATCCACCAGGAACATGCGACCCGGCTGTAGGCGACCCTTGCGGATGATGCGGGCTTGATCGATGTCAGCGACGCCGACCTCGGACGCCATCACAACCAGACCGTCGGCGGTGACCCAATAGCGGGAGGGCCGCAATCCATTCCTGTCGAGCACTGCGCCCACGACGGTGCCGTCGGTGAAGGCGATGCTGGCCGGACCGTCCCACGGTTCCATCAACGAGGCGTGGAATTCATAGAAGTCGTGCTTGTCCTGGGGCATGCGGGCATGGTTCTCCCATGCCTCGGGGATCATCATCAGCACGGCATGGGGGAGACTCCGCCCGCCGAGATGGAGCAGTTCGAGGACTTCATCGAAGCTGGCGGTGTCCGACGCGCCCGGCGTGCAGACCGGGTAGGTGCGCTCAAGCTGGTTGCGTCCATCAGGGTCAGCGAACACCGGGGTCGACAGCGTGCCCTCGCGCGCACGCATCCAGTTGCGATTGCCCATGACGGTGTTGATTTCGCCATTGTGGGCGAGCATGCGATACGGGTGCGCGAGCGGCCACGAGGGGAACGTGTTCGTGCTGAAGCGCGAGTGCAGCAGGGCGAGCGTTGACTCCATGCGGGGGTCACCCAGGTCGGGATAGAACTCTGCGAACTGGCTGCAGGTCAGCATTCCCTTGTAGATGAGGGTCCGGCACGACAGCGACGGGAAGTAGGGCGGGGGATCGATCTCGTGCTCGGTGCGCTTACGGGCGATGTACACCTGCCGTTCGAGCGCCAGCCCTTCGAGCAAGCCGCGCGAATTGGCGGTCGGGGTGGCCACGAACAGCATCCGGAACACCGGCATGGGATCGGTGGCGAATTTGCCCAGCGAGGAAGGATCGGTGGGGACGTCGCGCCAGCCGAGCACCTCGAGACCTTCGTCGACCATGATCGCTTCGATCGACGCAGCGGCCGCGTCGGGATCGGCGCGGGGCAGGAACGCCGTGCCGACCGCATAGCGACCGGCTGGCGGGAGCTCGAAGTCGCAAACCTCGCGCAGGAACCGGTCGGGCACCCCGATGGTGATGCCGATGCCGTCGCCGACGTTGGCCTCGGCGCCCGTGGCGCTGCGATGGTCGAGGTTGACTAGGCACTGCAGTGCCTGATCGATGACCGCGCGGCTCGGTACTCCGGACATGTCGGCCACGAAGCCCACGCCGCACGCGTCATGCTCGAAGGCAGGGTCGTAGAGGCCTTGTGCGGGTGGCGGCGTCGAGAAGGGGCCGGTGCGTATCGCAGGACGATCTTCGGCACGTGGCGCAGTCGCCGTGTCAGCGGCCGCAGTGTCATTGATGTGCATCGGCGACGTCCCGGTGGGCTGATTGGATTCCCATGTCGGAACCCGGCGGCTGTAGGGACGTCGTTGGCCCTGGAAGCGAGCAGTTTACCGGCGCTGTGGCGAACGGAGACCGCGCGCCTCGTGGATTCATTTGAAATGAATAATTTTGCAATACAATGCATATTCGGGCGGTGAACCTGCTACAGTGGGCATCGATCTGAGAGATAGGCACGCCGCCATGAACACCGATTCCGCACCGGCCTCGCCGGTGCGCATGGACACAGGGCCGGCCGCGCAGGTGCGTGTCGGCATCGTGGGCGCGTCCGGCTACACCGGCGCGGAGCTGCTGCGACTGGCGGCAGCTCACCCGTCGTTTGACGTGGTCGCCGTCACCGGCGACACGCAGGCGGGTGCTGCGGTCCGCGACCTGTACCCCAGCTTGGCGGCCGACTACGGCGATCTTCGCTACTGCGCATACGACCCCGAGATCTTCGTCGGGCTCGACGTGGTGTTCCTGGGCCTGCCGCACATGGCTAGCGCGCCTGTCGTTGCCGACCTGTACAAGCGTGTCGGCTGCGTGGTCGACCTGGGTTCGGACTTCCGGCTGACCGACCCGGAGCTGTACCCGCAGTGGTACGGCGCAGCACATCCGATGCCGGAGCTGCTGGGCGAATTGCCCTACGGGCTTCCCGAGCTCGGCCGTGAGGCACTGCGCGGCGCCGCGGGCGTCGCCGTGCCGGGGTGCTACCCAACGGCTGCTGCCTTGGCCCTGGCGCCGTTCGCCCGCGGCGGCCACATCTCGACGAGCGGGGTCGTGATCGATGCCGCGTCAGGGGTCAGCGGCGCGGGCCGGGCGCCCAAGCCCAACACGACGTTCTCCAGCGTCGACGAAGACTTCGTGGCCTATGGCTTGCTGGACCACCGTCACACGCCGGAGATCGAGCAGGCAACCGGATGCCAGGTGCTGTTCACGCCGCACTTGGCGCCGATGGTGCGCGGCATTCTGGCGACCTGCTACGCCCGACCGTCAGAAGGTCTGTCGACCGATGACGCGCTCGGCGTGCTGGCAGATTTCTATGCGGACGAGCCGTTCGTGGTGGTGCATCGTGACGCCCCCCATACCAAGGCAACGCTCGGTGCGAACACATGCCATCTGAGTGCCAGGGTGGATCCCCGAACTGGCTGGCTGGTCGTGCTCAGCGCAATCGACAACCTGGTCAAGGGTGCGTCCGGCGGGGCGGTGCAGTGCGCCAACATCGCACTCGGACTCCCCGAGACAGCCGGCCTGCCGACGACAGGACTGATGCCATGATTGCCGGCGGCGATCATCGGGATCAGGCCCAGCCCGCCGGAGGCGATCATCCGGAGCCAGCTCGGCCGGAGGACGACCTTCACGCCCAGCAGGTCGAGCGTGCCGAGTTGCTCGTCGAGATGCTGCCGTACATCAGCCGATGGCGGGGCAAGGTGGTGGTTGTCAAGTTCGGCGGCAATGCGATGGTCGACACTGCGCTCACTGACGGCTTCGCCGCCGACATGGTGCTGCTGCGCCAGATCGGCTTGGCGCCGGTCGTCGTTCACGGCGGCGGCCCGCAAATCGGCGATCTCATGGCGCGCCTCGGCAAGACCTCGGAGTTCCGCGACGGATTGAGGGTCACTGACGCGGAAACGCTGGATATCGCACGCATGGTGCTGGTCGGCAAGGTCAACCGCGACATCGTCGGCGCCATCAACGTGCACGGGCCGCTGGCCGTGGGCATCTCCGGCGAGGACGGCCGGGTCATTACCGCCACCGCCCGGAACCCTGATCTGGGATTCGTGGGCGAGGTCACCGATGTGAACACCGACCTGCTGGAGCGCCTGCTCGCCGAGGGGTTGATCCCGGTGATCTCCACGATCGGCGCCGATGCCAAGGGGCAGGCATACAACATCAACGCGGACACGGTGGCCGGCGCGGTGGCCGCGGCTCTCGAAGCCGAGAAGGTCGTGTACCTCACCGACGTGGCGGGACTGCTCGACGATGTCGACAACCCGGATTCACTCGTGCAGCGGACGACGGCCGACTCGCTGGCTGCCCGGCTGGCCAGCGGCACGATCGCAGGCGGGATGATCCCCAAGATCGAAGCCTGCATCAGCGCCGTGCGCAATGGCGTCAACAGCGCACACCTGCTCGATGGCCGCGTTCCGCACGTTGTGCTCGTCGAGCTGTTCACCGATGCCGGTGTCGGAACGATGATCACCCGCGACCGGCCGACAGCCCTGCAAACCGGCCACTAGCCCTGACCGCTGAGTAGCCCCAAACCTAAGTACCCGAAACGCAGAGAGCGAGCCACGATCTCATGACACAGACAACCACGGCAACAGGTGCAACGAACGGGCTGTCGCCCCACGCGGCGGCCATGGGTGCCGCAGAGCTGGGGCACTGCCCGCTCATGCCGACCTACGGGCCGCCACCGGTCCAGTTCGTACGCGGCAGCGGTTGCGAGCTGTACGACCGCGACGGCAAGCGCTACCTGGACTTCCTGGCGGGACTGGCGGTGACGTCGCTCGGCCACTCCCACCCTGCGGTCGCCGACGCGCTCAATGAGCAGGCGCGCACGCTGCTGCACGTGTCGAATCTGTTCGGCACCGAACCGCAGGTCGAGGTTGCCCAGACCATCGACCGGCTGCAGGGCGGCGGCGGGCAGGTTTTCTTCTGCAACAGCGGCGCCGAGTCGCTCGAGGGGGCGATCAAGCTGGCGCGCAAGCACGGCGGCCGCGGCTGCTACGTCGTGGTCAGTGCGCTGCGTTCGTTCCATGGGCGCACGCTGGCAACCCTGCACGCCACAGGACAGCCCGAGAAGCACGAGACCTTCCAACCGCTGCCCGAGGGTTTTCGTCACGTGCCCTACAACGACGCGGAAGCACTGGAGGCGGCGCTGGATCCCAGCTGCTGTGCGGTGCTGCTTGAGGTTGTCCAGGGCGAGGGCGGCGTGAACGTCGCCGACAGCGCCTACTTGCATCGCGTCCGTGAGATCTGCGACGAGCGCGGCATGGTGTTCATCGTCGACGAGGTGCAGACCGGCTTGGCGCGCACGGGCGAGTGGTTTGCCTGGCACCACCACTTCGACCCGGCCGGAGGACCGACCGGCGCTGTTCGACCTGACATCGTGACCATGGCCAAGGCGCTGGGCAACGGTGTGCCGATCGGTGCAGTTTGGGCGCGTCGCGAGGTCGCCGCCGCGTTCCAGCCGGGCGATCACGCGACCACCTTTGGCGGGCAGCCGCTGGCCGCGAGCGCTGCGCGCGCAGTGCTGCGCACTATGGAGGCGATCGGTGCGCCAGCGGTGGCTGCTGCCCGTGGCGAGGAGCTCGCCGGCAAGCTCATGGGCGTTCCCGGCGTTGTCGACACTCGCGGCCTCGGCCTGCTCATTGCGGCCGAGCTCGATACCGATGCCGCCGGTCGCAACGGTCCCGAAGTCGCTGCTGCGTGTCTCGAAGCCGGCCTCGTGATCAACGGGATCACGCCGACGGCCGTGCGTTTCGCGCCGCCGCTCGTGGTGTCCAGCGAGCAGATCGACGAGGGCCTCGCAATCTTCGCAAGCGTGCTCGCCAGCAACGGGAAGCTGGGCTGATGCGCCACTTCCTGGAAGTCGATGATCTGTCGGCCGACGAGCTGCAGTGGGTGCTCGACATGTCGTCGCGCGCCCCGGAAGCGGCGCCGCCAGTCCTGCAGGGCAGCGGCGTTGCATTGGTGTTCGAGAAGCCGTCGAACCGCACACGCAACTCGATGGAGATGGCGGTCCACCAGCTCGGTGGGCATCCCGTCTACATCCGTCCCGAAGAAGTGGGCATGGACGTTCGCGAGACGGCGGAAGACATCGCGCGGACGCTTGCCTGCTTCCACGACATAATCGCCGTGCGCGTCTTCCGGCACAACCTCCTTGAGCGCATGGCGGCCTGCGCGGTGGCACCGGTCATCAATCTGCTTTCCGACGATGCGCACCCGTGCCAGGCCTTGGCAGACCTGCTCACCGTCTCGCAGTGCATCGGTCTGGACCGCATCGAGCGCGTCGCATTCGTGGGCGACGCCAACAACGTGTGGCGATCACTGGCCATCGGCTGCGCCATGCTCGGCATCCCGAGCACGCTCGCGGTGCCAGACGGCTACGGGCCGTCAGGGGCGACGCTGGATCGCATAGCGGCACTGGGCGGCGAGTGCACCGTCACGGACGACCCCGCTGCGGCAGCGGCGGGCGCCGATGTCGTCTACACCGATGTGTGGACCTCGATGGGCCAGGAAGACGAGCAGGCCGAGCGCCTGGCTGCATTCGGTCCGTACCAAGTCACGCCGGAGCTGATGTCGCTCGCTGCCGACGGTGCCATCTTCTTGCATGACCTGCCGGCGCATCGGGGCGAAGAAGTGGCTGCAGAGGTCATCGACGGTCCGGCCAGCCGCATCTGGCAGCAGGCCGAGAACCGGATGCATGCTGCGCGGGGCCTGCTGGCCTTCCTGGCGGGTACAGCGCTGCATGGAGCAGCGTCGGCCGGATCAGCGCTGCATGGAGCGGCGTCGGCGGGAGCAGCATCATGAGCACTAAGGCGCAGCGCCAACATCTCATTCGCGAGCTGCTGGCCAGCCACGAGATCAACAGCCAGGCGCAGCTAGTCGGCCTGCTGGCGGAGCGCTCGGTGGAGGTCACCCAAGCGACCGTCTGCCGCGATCTCGACGAGCTGGGCGTCGCCAAGATGCGCACCGCAGGGCGCACCGTGTACGCGGTGCCCGAAGCCGACGCACCTGAGGCGCTGCCGCCCAACACCCTGCGCCGAGTGTTCTCGGACTGGGTGCTCGACGTGCGCTCCTCGCAGAACATCGTGGTGCTGCGCACGCCGCCGGGATCAGCGCACGTCGTTGCCTCGGCGATCGACCGCAGTGCGGTTGACGGCGTGGTCGGCACCGTGGCGGGAGACGACACGCTGTTCATCGTGGCCACCGAGGAATTCGGCGGCCCGGCGGTTGCCGAGCACTGCCGAGATCTGGCCGACTTGTGACTGTGCTGTCCCGTGTTTGCTGACGACACACCTGCTCACGGCACTCCTGCCGACGACACGCCCCCGCCACCGATCGGCCCGTCCCGGACCGGCCCCGCCACCCTGTGGCAGGGCCGGTTCACTGGCGCGCCCGCGGATGCCCTAGCGGCGCTCAACGACTCGCTCGGGTTCGACCAGCGCATGTTCGCCGAGGACATCGCTGTATCTCGGGCTCACGTGTCGATGCTGGCCGCCGTGGGTCTGCTGACCGACGGCGAGCGTGACGACATCGTGGCGGCACTCGACGAGGTGGAAATCGAGATCGCCGAGGGCCGCATGTTCTGGGCTCCGACCGACGAGGACATTCACACCGCAGTCGAGCGCCGCGCAACCGAGCTCTGCGGAGCCGCGGCCAAGATGCACACCGGTCGCAGTCGCAACGACCAGGTCGCGACCGATTTGCGCCTGTGGACTCGCCGTGCGATCGACGAGCTGACCGGGCTGCTGCTGGGTCTGGCGCGCACGCTCGCCGCCAGGGCGCGAGAAGCGCAGAGCGCAGGCATGCGACTGCCTGGTTACACGCACCTGCAGCAGGCGCAGCCGGTGGGGCTCGCGCATCACCTGGCCGCGCACGCGTGGGCGTTGCTCCGAGATGTCGAGCGCCTCGGCGACGCCAGGCGCCGCACGGATGTCTCGCCGCTCGGCGCCGGCGCGCTCGCAGGCTCGACGCTGCCGCTGGATCCTTCGGCCACCGCTGCCGAACTGGGATTCGCAGCGGTCTTCGAGAATTCGCTCGACGCCGTCAGCGATCGCGACTATGTCGCCGACACCCTGTTCGCGTTGGCGATGTCGGGGATTCACCTGTCTCGCCTGGGCGAGGAGCTGGTGCTGTGGTCGAGCGCCGAGTTCGGGTTTGTCGTGCTCGACGATGCCTTCGCCACTGGATCGTCGATGATGCCGCAGAAGAAGAACCCCGATGTCGCGGAACTGGCACGCGGCAAGGCCGGACGGCTGATCGGTCACCTGGCGGGTCTGCTGGCGACGCTCAAGGGGCTTCCGCTCGCGTACAACAAAGACCTTCAAGAAGACAAGGAACCGCTGTTCGACTCAATCGACACTGTGCGATTGGTCGTCTTGGCGCTCGACGGCCTGATGCAGACCGTCGAATTCCATGCACAGGCCATGGCGGCAGGCGCCGACGACCCCTTTGCGGCCGCGACCGACTTGGCCGAATGGCTGGTGGCCCGCGGCATGCCCTTCCGCGACGCGCATGGCGTTATTGCCGGGCTCGTGCGTCGAGCGCTGGACGAGCCCGATGTCTCCTCGCGCCCCCATCGCCTGACGGAACTGGTGACCACACACCCGGATCTCGGGCCGGAGGCTGCCCGCCTGCTCGCGCCCGGAGCGGCGTACCTCAGCCGTTCGACGCCTGGAGCGGGTGGTCCCGATGCCGTGGCCGTACAACTCGAGCGTCTCGACGCTGCGCTCGCCGCGGCCGGCGACGCCCAAGCCGGGCGTTGACGGTGCCAGCGGGCGACCCGCTGCCGCAGGCGTTCTACGAGCGCCGGGCAACTGAAGTTGCTCCCGACCTGATCGGCAAGCTGCTGGTGCACGATCCCGGCCGCACAGAGGGAACACTGCGCACGGGCCGCATCGTGGAGGTCGAGGCATATTGCGGCGACGGCGATCCTGCGGCACATTCGCGTGGCGGCCCGACGGCTCGCAACGCCTCCATGTTCGGGCCGCCAGGACGCCTGTACGTGTACCTGATCTACGGCATGCACTGGTGCGCGAACGCAGTCTGTGCGCCGGCCGGTGTCGGCGACGCGGTCCTGCTGCGAGCACTCGAACCGGTGCACGGCACTGATTCCATGGCGGCGCGGCGGAGTCGCACGGCAGGTTCGGTCGGCGGCAGGGACTTGTGCTCGGGCCCCGGCAAGCTCACTCAGGCATTCGGCATAGATGGTGCCCACGACGGCTGCGACCTCACGACCGACGGCGGACTCACCATCCGCGACGACGGCTGGACTGCGGCGGACACTGTGAGCACAGCTCGCATCGGCATCAGCCGCGGCACCGACGTGCCTTGGCGCTGGTATGTCGCCGGCAACTCGCACGTGAGCAAACCGTGACATTGCGGGGCAACCGTTTGCCGGCACGCCACACCGGCACTCGAGAGCCGTGTTGGCACGCGGCTGCCCCGGCGGCGGGGCAGCTTGGTTCATCAGATGCGGAAGCTGGCCTCGCCGTGGCACTTGAGGCCGTGGAGCGATTTGAGCCTCAAGATCGCGTCCAAGCTCAGCACCGGCGACGATTGATCGGCTTCGCCGCCCGTCATCCCGATGCGCTCCATCGCTCGTGCGAGGCCGGACACCTGACGGCATCGGCGTGGGTGGTGAACCACGACGCAACGCAGGGGTTGGTGCTGCTGCACCGCAAGATCGGTCGCTGGCTACAGCCGGGCGGTCATGCCGATGGCGAGGGTTCACTCGCGGGTGTCGCTCTGCGGGAGGCCACCGAGGAGACCGGCATCGACGGCCTGGAGATCTGGACCGAGCCCGTGGACATTGATGTGCACCTGTTTGTCAGCCGCAAGCGCAGCGAGCCCGATCATCTTCACTTCGACGTGCGCTTCCTTGTTCGTGCACCACGCCATGCCGCGACGCGCGGCAACCACGAGTCCGAAGAGCTGAGGTGGATCAGGTACGACGAACTCACCGAGCCCGAGCTGGGACTCGACGCCAGCACGCGCCGTCTGGCCCGATACGGCTTCAACCTCGCCCACACCTTGGGGCAACGCTGCGACGAGTAGGCGCGTTGCTGCTGGCGCGTACGGTGGCTGCGTGCATCAGGTGCTGCTGCTGGTAGAGAACATCGTCCTGCTGCTGTGCGGTTTGGTGCTGGGCTGGATCGCCGTCACCTTCCTGCCGGGCTCGGTGCTGCCGGTGATCGCTGTCACCGTGGTCTTGGCTGCCGGCGGACGGCTGCTGTTCAATGGCACGTTCTGGACAGCAGGAATCGGCTTCCTGGTCGCAGGCATCGCCGGTGCCGGGTTCTACATCGCGGACGCCGTGACATCACTGGGCGGATGACCGGTTCGCCCACCCTCAACCGCACGCGACAGCACCGGTAGCGTGACCCGGTGGACTTCGGCACTGTGCTGATCGTCGCAGCCGTCATGGCGGCGCTGATCATGGCCGGCGGCATCGTCGATGTCCTGCGATTGGGTCGCGATCGGTTTGAGCTGGCCGGCAAGCGTCGTTGGCACTGGGTCCTGCTGATCATCTACAGCGGTCCGCTGGGAGTCTTGCTGTACGCAGCGGCGGTGCGGCCACAGGTCATCCATCCCGAGCACTACGCCGAATGACTGCCGAAGCGCGTCTCGCCATCGAGGTCACCGGGCTTCACAAGCGATACGGGGAAGTCGAGGCGGTGACCTGCGTCGACCTGTCAGTCAGGACCGGCGAGGTCGTGGCCTTCCTGGGTCCCAACGGGGCCGGCAAGACCACGACCGTCGAGATACTCGAAGGCCTCCGCACCCGAACATCTGGGGACGTGCACGTGCTGGGCGTCGATCCGGCGGAGGCCACCGCCGACTGGAGAGAGCGCATCGGGGTAGTCCTGCAGGGAGCCAAGCACGAGGGCGACTTCACCGCTGCGGAGATCGTGACGATGTGGTCGGCGTACTACCGATCACCTCGGCCGACCGCCGAGGTATTGGAGCTTGTCGGGCTTGCCGAGGCGGCTGGAACTCGGACTCGCCGGTTGTCGGGCGGGCAGCAACAGCGCCTGGCCGTAGCGCTCGCCCTCGTGGGCGATCCCGAGCTTGTGTTCCTGGACGAGCCGACAACCGGTTTCGACCCTGCTGCTCGCCGCGAGGCGTGGCAGACCATCGACGGTTTGCGGTCGCTGGGCGTGACCGTGCTGCTGACCACCCACTACATGGATGAGGCCGACCGCCTGGCGGACCGGATCGCCGTGATCTCACGGGGTCGCATCGTGGCCGATGGCACTGCCCCCGAACTGGCGGCACAAGTCGCCATGCCATCGCACATCAGCTGGGATGCCGCAGAGCTGAGCACCGAGGCGCTGCCTCATCGTCTGCGAGACCTGCTCCGCAGTCAAGATGCGTGGGAACGGCCTGCGCTCGTCACGCGTGATGTTGGCGGAGTAGTGCGCGAACTGCTCGCTACCGCCGAGGCGGTCGGGACCCGGCTCGACTCACTGGCTGTTCAGCCGCCGACGCTGGAGGACACGTACCTGGCACTGACTGGAGACACATCCTCGGGAGACGGTTCATGACCCGCCTGGGGCAGCTGCGCAGCGAGGCCCGATTCAACTTGCTGGGCTTCCGGCGCAGCCCGGCAGCCACCTTCTTCACAGTGGTCCTGCCGATCATTTTCCTGGTGATCTTCACCTCGATCTTCGGCAACGAGATCATCAGCTCGACCGGAGCGCGCGTCGCAACCGTGTACGTCCCCGGGATCCTGGCGCTGGCGTTGGTCTCGGCGAACTTCATGAACGCCGCCATCGTGACGGTCATCAGGCGCGAGAGCGGCGTGCTCAAGGCCATGCGGGCGACACCGCTGCCGCCGTGGGTCTATGTGGGCGGGCAGGTCGCCGCATCCCTGGTGCTGACCGCAATCATGACGGCGCTTGTGATCGGCATCGGCTGGCTCGGCTACAGCGTTGAAGTCCAGCCGGGTGCTGTGCCCAGCCTGCTCATCACGCTCGGGGTGGGCGCAGCGGCGTTCTCGGCCTTGGGGCTCGCCATCACCTGCGTGTGCCCCAGCGAGCAGGCGGCACCGGCGATCACGAACATGTGCGTGCTGCCGTTGTACTTCGTCTCCGACGTGTTCATTCCGTCGGAGGGAGCGCCGCGCTGGATGACCCTCATCGGCGACATCTTCCCCATCAAGCACCTGGCTGTCGCGCTGGGACGCACCTTCGACCCATTCAGCGAAGGTGTGCCGCTGCCGGCGTGGCGCTGGGCGATCCTCGGGGCGTGGGGCGTGTTCGGCGTGCTGGTCACCGTGCGCTTCTTCCGCTGGACGCCCCGCAACTGAGCTGCGGGCAGACTGGCTGTCGCGCCGCAGCTGTGCTGCGGGCAAAATGGCCCAGTGGATGTCCTGGCTGACCTCGATGCGCGTGGTCTGATTCATCAGACCACCGACCGCCAGGCGCTCGCGAAGCGCCTGGAGAGCGGCCCAATCACGGTCTATTGCGGTTTCGACCCCACGGCCGCCAGTCTCCACGTGGGCAATCTCATGGGGCTGCTGACGCTGCGCCGGCTGCAATTGGGCGGCCACCGCCCGATCGCCCTTGCTGGCGGGGCGACCGGCATGATCGGCGACCCGAGCGAACGCTCAGCCGAGCGCAACTTGCTCGATGACGAAGCGCTTGCGGCGAACCTAGAAGGCATCGTGCCGCAGCTGCGCCAGTTCCTGGATTTTGACGACGGGCCCCATGCGGCGAGGCTGCTCGACAACCGTGCTTGGACCGTCGGTGTGGGCGTGCTCGACTTCCTGCGCGAGGTCGGCAAGCACGTCACCGTGCAGCAGATGGTGGGCAAAGAGTCGATTCGCAACCGGCTCGACGACGGCGACGGCCTGTCCTACACCGAGTTCAGCTACATGCTGCTGCAGGCGTACGACTACCTGTGGCTCGCCGAGAACGTCGAATGCGAGCTGCAGGTCGGCGGCTCGGACCAGTGGGGCAACATCGTGCTCGGCATCGACCTGATCCGGCGGCGACTCGGACGTGCCGCGCATGCGCTGACGTGGCCATTGCTGGTGCGCCCCGACGGCACCAAGTACGGCAAGACGGCGGGTGGTGAGACGCTCTGGCTCAGCGCGGAGACCATGAGTCCATACCGCTTCTACCAAGCATGGATCGGTGTGGACGATGCCGATGTGGGCAGGCTGCTGCGCCAGCTCACCTTCCTGGAGATGGATGAGATACGCGACATCACTGCGGAGCACCAGGCCGATCCTGGCCGGCGCGAGGGCCAGCGGCGTCTGGCTGCCGAGATCACGCGCATTGTGCACGGCGACGCAGCGACCGCCGCTGCAGTCAGCGCCAGCGAGGTGCTGTTCGGCGGGACGGCGTCACTGAGCGAGGTGTCAGCGCCGGCGCTGGCGTTCGTGGCCAGCGAAGTTCCCTCGGCTCCGCTGCGAGCACTTGATGCGTCTGTAGTGGATGTGCTGGTCAATGCCGAATTGGCCCAGAGCCGCAGCGACGCGCGCAGGGCATTGGCCGAGGGCAGCGTGTACATAAATGGGGATCGCACCACTGAGCCCGACCGTCTTGTCGGGGCCAATGACCTGCTGTATGGCCGCTATGTGCTGCTGCGGCGCGGCAAGAAACGCTGGCACGTCGCGACTGCTCCCTGAATCCTATGCGATCGCGCCGAATCGGCTGCTGAGGATGGTTGCGGAGGTGGGTCGGCCGCTGTAGTCTCATGCGTCCCCCTCAGGGGCGGAAATGCCGTCCAGAGGGGTCCGACACCTCCGGCGGCGTCACCCGCAGCACTCCTTTGCAGAGGGCAGCGGTAGGCGCCGATCGAGTGTCAGCTGCCGGCGGATTCGCCTCAGCAGCGCTCCTTGACAACAGAACAGAGGACGAAAACGCCAGTGCGGGCGATCGGCTGCTGGATTCCAGCCGCTGGTCGAACCACACAGCCGGTCCGCGGTCAACCCATGACCGGGGACCAACTTGTTCGTGCCGTCTCATCGGGCTCGCCTCGTGCGAACCCACATGCGACGGTGCACCAATTCCAGCCGGTCGCCACAGGAAGAGGGATTTCCCTCGGATCGTGGCACAGGCTCTTCGATCGTGCCGGCGATCGATTGCGGCTCTGCCGCACGACATCGCGGGCTTGATCTCGACGGAGAGTTTGATCCTGGCTCAGGACGAACGCTGGCGGCGCGCTTCATCCATGCAAGTCGAACGAACCCGAGACTTCGGTCTCAATGGGAAAGTGGCGAACGGGTGAGTAACACGTGAGAAACCTACCCCGGAGATGGGAATAGCCCAGGGAAACCTGGATTAATACCCGATACCCTGCCTGCACCTCATGGTGTGTTCAGGAAACGCTCCGGTGCTCCGGGAGGGTCTCGCGGCCTATCAGCTTGTTGGTGAGGTAACGGCTCACCAAGGCATCGACGGGTAGCTGGTCTGAGAGGACGATCAGCCACACTGGGACTGAGACACGGCCCAGACTCCTACGGGAGGCAGCAGGAGGGAATATTGCGCAATGGGCGAAAGCCTGACGCAGCGACGCCGCGTGGGGGAAGAAGGCCTTCGGGTCGTAAACCCCTTTCAGCAGGGACGAAATTGACGGTACCTGCAGAAGAAGCGCCGGCCAACTACGTGCCAGCAGCCGCGGTAATACGTAGGGCGCAAGCGTTGTCCGGATTCATTGGGCGTAAAGGGCTCGTAGGCGGTTTGGTAAGTCGGGTGTGAAAACTCAGGGCTCAACTCTGAGACGCCACTCGATACTGCCATGACTAGAGTCCGGTAGGGGAGTGTAGAATTCCTGGTGTAGCGGTGAAATGCGCAGATATCAGGAGGAATACCGATAGCGAAGGCAGCACTCTGGGCCGGTACTGACGCTGAGGAGCGAAAGCGTGGGGAGCAAACAGGATTAGATACCCTGGTAGTCCACGCCGTAAACGTTGGGCACTAGGTGTGGGGCCTCCTTAACGGGTTCCGTGCCGTAGCTAACGCATTAAGTGCCCCGCCTGGGGAGTACGGCCGCAAGGCTAAAACTCAAAGGAATTGACGGGGGCCCGCACAAGCGGCGGAGCATGTTGCTTAATTCGAGGCAACGCGAAGAACCTTACCTGGGTTTGACATGTTGGGGACAGCCGCAGAGATGCGGCCTCCTTATGGTCCCATCACAGGTGGTGCATGGCTGTCGTCAGCTCGTGTCGTGAGATGTTGGGTTAAGTCCCGCAACGAGCGCAACCCTTGTCCTATGTTGCCAGCACGTAAAGGTGGGGACTTGTAGGAGACTGCCGGGGTCAACTCGGAGGAAGGTGGGGACGACGTCAAGTCATCATGCCCCTTATGCCCAGGGCTGCAAACATGCTACAATGGCCGGTACAAAGGGCTGCTACACCGCGAGGTTGAGCGAATCCCACAAAGCCGGTCTCAGTTCGGATTGGAGTCTGCAACTCGACTCCATGAAGTCGGAGTCGCTAGTAATCCCGGATCAGCAACGCCGGGGTGAATACGTTCCCGGGCCTTGTACACACCGCCCGTCACACCACGAAAGTCGGCAACACCCGAAGTCAGTGGCCTAACCCTCCGGGGAAGGAGCTGCCGAAGGTGGGGTTGGCGATTGGGGTGAAGTCGTAACAAGGTAGCCGTACCGGAAGGTGCGGCTGGATCACCTCCTTTCTAAGGAGTCACCTCCGAGAATGAGACCACCGTGGTCTCAGATCTCAGATGGAGATTCCCAGTTGGAGCACTGGTGCTGTCTAGAGCCATTTGGCAATAATCAGCTCGTCCTCTGTTCTGCTGCCAGGGAGCGCTGCGTCGCGCCTTGACGCCGTGGCTCTCTGATAACTGCATAGCGATGCACGAGCATCAAAATCCTCTGTGACTGTCACACTTGAGACCGTGGCAGAGGAGATTTGATTCTTCGAGACTGAGTATCGATATACCAAGCTACGAAGAGCCAATGGTGAATGCCTTGGCGCCGAACACCGATGAAGGACGTGATAGGCTGCGATAAGCCACGGGGAGCCGCCGAATAGGCTTTGATCCGTGGATATCCGAATGGGGAAACCCGGCACCTTTTATCGGGTGTCACTCCTGCCTGAATCTATAGGGCAGGTAGAGGGAACGAGGGGAATTGAAACATCTCAGTACCCTGAGGAAAAGAAAGCAACAGCGATTCCCGGAGTAGCGGCGAGCGAAATGGGAAGAGCCTAAACCGAATCCGGTGGTAAAGCCTGGTGGCGTTGCCGGATCGGTGTTGTGGGACATCCCCGACCGAGCACCAGATCGGTCAAGGAGTTACAAAGCAGGCAGATAGCGGAACCGTACAGGAAAGGCGGGCCGCAGAGGGTGACAGCCCCGTACGCGAAACCTGCTTGCCTCCTGGGATTGCTCCCGAGTAGCGCCGGTTCCGTGAAGGCCGGCGTGAATCTGCGAGGACCACCTCGTAAGGCTAAATATGTGTCGGCGACCGATAGCGAACTAGTACCGTGAGGGAAAGGTGAAAAGTACCCCGGGAGGGGAGTGAAATAGTACCTGCAACCATTGGTTTACAAGCAGTTGAAGCGCTACTGGGCACTTGTGTCCAAGCGCGACAGCGTGCCTTTTGAAGAATGAGCCAGCGAGTTACGGTGTGTGGCAAGGTTAACCAGTGATGGGAAGCCGGAGCGAAAGCGAGTCCGAATAGGGCGCACAGTCGCATGCTGTAGACCCGAAGCCGTGTGATCTATCCATGGGCAGGGTGAAGCGGAGGTAAGACTCCGTGGAGGCCCGAACCGACCTAGGTTGAAAACTGGGCGGATGACCTGTGGATAGGGGTGAAAGGCCAATCAAACACGGTGATATCTGGTTCTCCCCGAAATGCATTTTGGTGCAGCGTCGCACGTTCAGCCATGGAGGTAGAGCACTGATTGGGCTAGGGGGCCCACAAGCTTACCGACCCCAGTCAAACTCCGAATGCCATGGCTCCAGAGTGCGGCAGTGAGTCCACGGGGGATGAGCTTCGTTGGACGAGAGGGAAACAGCCCAGAGCGCCGGCTAAGGCCCCTAAGTGTGTATTAAGTGGCAAACGATGTGGGATTGCCCAGACAGCCAGGAGGTTGGCTTAGAAGCAGCCACCCTTGAAAGAGTGCGTAACAGCTCACTGGTCGAGTGGTCCTGCGCGGATAATGTAACGGGGCTAAATACACCGCCGAAGCCGCGCCTTTGAGTTCGCTTTCGAGCGAGCTTGAGGGGTAGGGGAGCGTCGTGCCTGCAGCGAAGCCGGAGCGTGAGCGCCGGTGGAGCGGGTCCGAGTGAGAATGCTGGCATGAGTAGCGAGAGAGGGGTGCGAATCCCCTCCGCCGTAAGCCCAAGGGTTCCTGGGGAAGGCTGGTCCTCCCAGGGTTAGTCGGGAGCTAAGGCGAGGCCGAGAGGCGTAGTCGATGCACAACCGGTTGATATTCCGGTACCACCGCGTGCGCGCCCAGTCCAAAATGCGGTTGCTAAGGGGCTGTCCTCCCTTCGGGGAACGACGAACCGACCCACCGCACCGAGGACAGCAATGAGGGGACGCAGGAGGATAGGTGAACCCAGGCGATGGTAGACCTGGGGTAAGCGAGTAGGACGGGGACTAGGTAAGTCCGGGCCCCATAAAGTCCGAGACGCGATGCCGAGCCGCTACAGGCGAAGTCATTGATTCCATGCTGCCTAGAAAAGCCTCTAGCGAGTTCACGTGGTGCCCGTACCTAAACCAACACAGGTAGGCAGGTAGAGCATACTCAGGCGAACGGGAGAACTGTGGTTAAGGAACTCGGCAAATTGCATCCGTAACTTCGGGAGAAGGATGACCCTGCGATGGTGACGGCACTAGCTGCCCGAGCCGGAGAGGGTGGCACAAAATAGGGGAAAGCGACTGTTTACTAAAAACACAGCAGCGTGCGAAGTCGTAAGACCATGTATACGCTGTGACGCCTGCCCGGTGCCGGAAGGTTACGGGGAACGGTTAGCTCTTCGGAGCGAAGCTGTGAACCTAAGCCCCGGTAAACGGCGGCCGTAACTATAACGGTCCTAAGGTAGCGAAATTCCTTGTCGGGTAAGTTCCGACCTGCACGAATGGCGTAACGACTTTCCCACTGTCTCAACCACAGACCCGGCGAAATTGAAGTACGAGTAAAGATGCTCGTTGGCTACAGAAGGACGGAAAGACCCCGTGGACCTTTACTATAACTTGGTATTGGGTTGTGGCACGTGTTGTGTAGGATAGGTCGGAGACTAGGAAGCGTGTGCGCCAGCATGCGTGGAGTCACCCTTGAAATACGACCCTGCTCATGTCGGAACTCTAACCTAGGACCCTGATCGGGTTCGGGAACAGTGCCAGGCGGGTAGTTTGACTGGGGCGGTCGCCTCCCAAATGGTAACGGAGGCGCCCAAAGGTTCCCTCAGACTGGTTGGCAATCAGTCGTCGAGTGCAATGGCACAAGGGAGCTTGACTGTGAGACATACAGGTCGAGCAGGTGCGAAAGCAGGGCATAGTGATCCAGCGATTGCGTGTGGAAGCGTCGTTGCTCAACGGATAAAAGGTACCCCGGGGATAACAGGCTCATCTTCCCCAAGAGTCCATATCGACGGGAAGGTTTGGCACCTCGATGTCGGCTCATCGCATCCTGGGGCTGAAGCAGGTCCCAAGGGTTGGGCTGTTCGCCCATTAAAGCGGTACGCGAGCTGGGTTTAGAACGTCGTGAGACAGTTCGGTCCCTATCCTCTGTGGCCGTAGGAGATTTGAGGAAAGCTGTCCGTAGTACGAGAGGACCCGGATGGACGCAGCTCTCGTGTGCCAGTTGTTCCGCCAGGAGCACGGCTGGTTGGCGACCTGCGGAAGGGATAAGCGCTGAAAGCATCTAAGCGCGAAGCCTGTTCCAAGATGAGATCTCCCACTGGTACAACCAGGTAAGGCCCGTGGCAGATAACCACGTTGATAGGCCGGATGTGTACGCACAGCAATGTGTTCAGCAGACCGGTACTAATCGGCCGAGGGCTTGGTATCGGTACTCAGCCTCGAGGAAGCGCACCTCACGTACGTGCGCTGTGCGTGCATCGCTTTGCAGAATGCTGCATACGGCACGTCCGTACGCAGTGCAGGAATCTGCACCGACAGATCTCCGGTGGTTATGGCGGCAGGGCCACACCCGTTCCCATTCCGAACACGGAAGTTAAGCCTGCCAGCGCCGATGGTACTTGGGGGCAATTCCCCTGGGAGAGTAGGTCGCTGCCGGAACCCTGAACCCCCGTCGTGTTTGCGGCGGGGGTTCTTCGCGCTTGCGGGCCTACGCTCGGGGGGTGACGCAGAAGCGGCGCCCGCCTCGCAAACCGACGCACGGGCGACCCGATCGCGACCGTGGCCAGCAGGGGGATCGAAGCCGTCGCGGTCAGCCTGATCGCGCTCCCCGGGGTCGTTCTGATGGCGATGATCAGCAGCGCCGCAATCGCGGTCGACGGCCCCAGCAGCGCCGCTCGGACGCTCAGCGGCGACCCGATAAGCCCGTCGACGAGGTGGCATCGCGGGCGGCTCGCCGCACCGACTGGGGTGGGGTGGCCCGCAAAGGCGCATCGGTGCTGCGGCCGATTCCCGGCGCCGACCGGGGCGACGCCTACGCGGCAAAGGTGCCTGAACGCCAGAGTCCGCGACCTCAGCAGCCACCGCCGCCCGAGCGCGCCAAGCATGCGCCGCAGGACGCACCGCGCCGTCGTCGCTCCAAGGTGCGACTTGAGGTTCCTCAGCTCGATCCGGTCGGCGTGCGGGGCATGCCATCGGCAGAACAGCAGCGACTGGCGCAGCGATTGCGCGAGGCAGGGGAGGACTTCCTGGCTGAGCGCTTCGGGGATGCCCTCACGACGCTGCGGCCGCTGGCATCACGCTATGCCGCCATCGCCGAAGTGCAGGAGCTGTACGGCCTGACGCTGTACCGACTCGGCCGATGGACTGCCGCGTCGCACCGGCTCGAACAGTACGAGCAGCTGACGGGAGCGGTCGATCAGCTGCCGGTGCTCGCGGATTGCTACCGGGCGCTCGGACGGCTCAACGAGGTGCACGACGTGTGGGATCGGCTGAGGCACGCCGATCCTGATGCCCAGACGATCACGGAGGGACGGATCGTGGCAGCCGGAGCGCTAGCCGATGAAGGCAGGCCGCGTGATGCCATTCGCCTGCTTGAGGCGGGTCCGTTGCGTCCCAAGCGGCCCAAGGAGCACCACCTGCGGCTGTGGTATGCGCTAGCGGACCTGTACGACCGGGTCGGAGACCTCCAGCGGGCCAGGCGTGGATTCGCCCGGATCGCGGATGTCGATCCCGGCTTCGTGGACGTCGAGGATCGGCTTGCAGCGCTCGGCAGCCACGACAGCTGACGAGCTGTTCCGGGTCAGCCTTCTCACGGAACCGCGCGGATAGAGTGAGTCCGTCATTCGGCGTGCGCCGCCCCCAGTACCAGTCCTTGGCACCAGCTCCAAGACCGGCGCCGTCAGACAATGCGAGGCGAACCGTACATCGTGACCACTGACATTGTGCGCCTGCTGGGCGAGCAGGCCTCTTATCTGCTGGACCACAAATGCGAAGGCATCGGGCGCGACTTGCTTACGCTGCCCGGGCCCGATTTTGTAACCGATGTCGTCGCCGGCACCGACCGTTCTCCGCAGGTCATGCGGAGCCTCCAGTCGCTGTTCGACCACGGTCGCCTCGGCGGCACCGGTTACGTTTCGATCCTTCCGGTGGATCAGGGCATCGAGCACTCGGGTGCCGCGTCGTTCGCGCCAAACCCGATCTACTTCGATCCGGCCTCCATCGTGGAGCTGGCGGTCGAGGGCGGCTGCAATGCCGTGGCCACGACATTCGGCGTGCTCGGAGCGGTTTCCCGCCGCTATGCCCACCGCATCCCGCTCATCGTCAAGATCAACCACAACGAGTTGTTGACCTACCCGGCCTCCTACGACCAGATCATGTTCGGCTCCGTCCAGCGAGCACATGAGCTCGGAGCCGCCGGCGTCGGCGCGACGATCTACTTCGGTTCGGCCGAGAGCGGTCGCCAGATCACCGAGGTGGCCGCGGCGTTCGAGGAAGCGCACCGCCTCGGCATGTTCACCGTGCTGTGGTGTTACTTGCGCAACCCCGACATCAACCTGTCCAGTGAGAGCGCCGAGGGCGAATCAACTCAGGTTGACAACCATGTGGCGGCCGATGCCACCGGACAGGCCAACCACATCGGCGTGACCATCGAGGCCGACATCATCAAGCAGAAGCTCCCTGAGCACAACGGCGCCTTCGTCTCTGTACCGGGCTTCGGCAAGACGCACGCTGCGGTGTACGACCAGCTGACGACGGATCATCCGGTGGACCTGTGCCGCTGGCAGGTGGCGAATTGCTACATGGGACGCGTCGGGCTCATCAACTCCGGCGGCGCCAGTTCGGGGGCTGCCGACTTAGCCGAAGCTGTCACCACCGCAGTCGTCAACAAGCGAGCCGGCGGCATCGGGCTGATCTCGGGACGCAAGGCGTTCCAGCGGCCCATGGCCGAAGGCGTCGAGCTGCTCGGTGCCATCCAGGACGTCTACTTGGACCAGGCGGTGACCATCGCCTGAGGTCTGGGGCGCCTGAGGCGCGATCCGACCCGGCTGCATCCACCCAGCCGCGGCTAGCGTGGTCGCCTGGAGCGGCCGCATTCCCCCCCAAGGCCCTACTACAGCGGGCCCATTCCCGCCAGGAGCCCTTCCCCTAGGAGACACAGTGACCGACACCGCATCGCGCGAACTGCCGCTGCAGGAGATCGACGAGGTCATCATTCGCTTCGCCGGCGACTCCGGCGACGGCATGCAGCTCACCGGTGACCAATTCACGAGCATCTCCGCAGCGCTCGGCAACGACCTGTCCACGCTGCCGGAGTTCCCTGCCGAGATCCGCGCCCCGCAGGGCACGCTCGCCGGTGTCTCGGCATTCCAGGTGCGCATCTCCGACTTCGACATCACCACGCCGGGCGATGCCCCCACGGTGCTGGTGGCGATGAACCCCGCGGCGCTCAAGGCGCAGCTGCACAACCTTGCGCAGGGCGGCGCGCTCATCTTGAACACCGATGCCTTCAACGACCGCAATCTGGAGAAGGCCGGCTACTCCAGCAATCCGCTCGACGACGGCACCTTGGACGACTACCGCTCGTACCCGGTGCCGATGAGCCAGATCACTCGAGACGCTGTGGCCGAGCACGGCGTCAAGCCGCGAGATGCAGAACGCTCCAAGAACTTCTTCGCACTCGGCCTGATCTCGTGGATGTACACGCGGCCGGTCGAGCCGACGCTCGAGTTCATCAACACCAAGTTCCGGGGTCGCGAACAGGTCATCAACGCCAACACCGCAGCGTTCAAGGCCGGCTACAACTTCGGCGAGACGGCCGAGATCTTCGAGGCCCACTACGAGGTGAAGCCAGCTCCGCTGGCACCTGGTGAGTACACCAACGTGAACGGGAATACGGCGCTGGCGTGGGGCTGTGTCGTGGCGGGCCAGCTCGCGCGCTTGCCGGTGTTCCTCGGCTCATACCCCATCACGCCGGCCTCGGACATCCTGCACGAGATGTCGCTCAAGAAGAACTTCGGCGTGCGGACCTTCCAAGCCGAAGACGAGATCGCCGCTGCGGCATCAGCAGTGGGGGCGGCTTTCGGCGGCGCGCTGGCCTTTACCTCCACATCAGGGCCCGGCTTGGCGCTGAAGGGCGAGACGCTCAGCCTTGCCGTGAGCCTCGAACTGCCGATGGTGGTGCTCGACATCCAGCGCGGCGGCCCGTCGACGGGCTTGCCGACCAAGCCCGAACAGGCAGATCTGATGATGGCCATGTACGGGCGGCATTCCGAGTCGCCGCTGCCGGTTGTGGCGCCGCGCAGTCCGGCCGACTGCTTCGACATCGCGATCGAGGCGTCTCGCATCGCGCTGAAGTACCGCACTCCCGTCATCGTGCTGTCCGACGGCTACCTGGCGAACAGCTCCGAGCCGTGGCTGCTGCCCGATGTCGATGAGCTGCCCGACATCGGCGTCGACTTCGCGACGGATTTCAACGGCACCAACGAAGACGGCGATGGCATCTTCCTGCCGTACCTGCGGGATCCCGACACGCTGGCTCGCCCGTGGGCCATTCCCGGCACACCCGGCCTGATGCACCGCGTGGGTGGCATCGAGAAAGAGGACGGCACCGGCAACATCTCCTACGAGCCCGAGAACCACCAGCTGATGATCGATCTGCGGCAGGCGAAGGTCGACGGCGTCGACGTTCCCGATGTCGAAGTCGCCGGCGACGCAGGAGCCGATCTTGCGGTGCTGGGCTGGGGCTCCACGTGGGGCGCCATCGACGCGGCAGCGGGACGGCTGCGCGAGGCCGGTTTCGAGGTGGCGCATGTGCACCTGCGGCACCTCAATCCGCTGCCCGCAAATCTCGGCGACGTACTGCGTCGCTACCGGGCCGTGGTGTGTCCCGAGATGAACAAGGGCCAGCTGTGCGATCTGGTGCGGGCGAAGTACCTGATCGACGTCGAGCACATCGGCAAGATCGACGGCGTGCCGTTCACAACCGGCGAGGTGACCGCAGGAGTCCGCAAGCGCCTTGAGGAGCTGGCGGGCAGCTAGGCGCCGACGAGACGATGATCAGCGAATCCAGGACCCCTGAGTTCAGCAGTTACAGGTTCAGCAAGTACAGACAGAGGCATACAGCACGATGACCGACACCTCGATCACGCCGACCACACAGCCCGGTGACTGGGCCTCCGACCAGGAGGTCCGGTGGTGCCCGGGCTGCGGCGACTACTCCATCCTCACGGCGATGCGGATGCTGATGCCGAGCCTCGGCACCGAACCGCACAACACGGTGTTCGTGTCGGGCATCGGCTGCGCTGCCCGGTTCCCCTACTACATGAACTCCTACGGAGTGCACGGCATCCATGGCCGAGCACCCGCCATCGCCACCGGTTTGGCGATGGCCCGGCCCGATCTCGACGTCTGGGTGATCGGCGGCGACGGCGACATGCTGTCGATCGGCGGCAATCACCTGATCCACGCATTGCGCCGCAATGTCAAGATCAAGGTGTTGCTGTTCAACAACCAGATCTACGGCCTGACCAAGGGCCAGTTCAGCCCCACGAGCGAAATCGGCAAGGTCACGAAGAGTTCGCCGATGGGCTCGCTCGATGCGCCGTTCAACCCGCTGGCCGTGGCGCTCGGTGCCGAGGCGTCGTTCGTGGCGCGCACGCACGACATGGACCGCCAGCACATGATGGACACGTTCCGGCGGGCGCACGAGCACGACGGCGCCGCGTTCGTGGAGGTGTTCCAGAACTGCAACGTCTTCAATGACGGCGCTTTCGAAGGGGTCACCAAGAAGCAGAACCGCGATGCCAACCTCATCCCGTTGACGCACGGCGAGCCCATTCGCTTCGGGGCCGACGGCGAGTTCGGGGTCGTCGACGAGTCAGGCTGCGCCCGGGTTGTTCACACCGCCGATGTGAGCACCGACGAATTGCTCACCCATGACGAGACGAAGCACGATCCCTCGACCGCATTCATGCTGGCTCGTCTCGCTCGCGGGCCCTTCGAGCCCACGCCGGTCGG
This sequence comes from Acidimicrobiales bacterium, assembly GCA_009843525.1. Taxonomy (GTDB): domain Bacteria; phylum Actinomycetota; class Acidimicrobiia; order Acidimicrobiales; family Poriferisodalaceae; genus Poriferisodalis; species Poriferisodalis multihospitum. Next base: position 56,463 of record VYDH01000001.1, read on the forward strand.
CGTGTTCCGCGCCGTGCGGCGCAGCGAGTACGCCATGGCCTCCACTCGGCAGCTGGCGGCGGCGCAGCAGAAGCAAGGTGCCGCTGACATTGCGCAGCTGCTGCGCTCACGCGGCACCTGGTACGTCTGAAGACACCCCTTTCGTCGCGTAAACCACTGCGGTGCGCCGCGGGCGCGCTGGTACTTTCGGCTGCATGAACGCCGGCCGACGACGCTTGGACAACGAGCTGGTGCGCCGTCGCATGGCCTCGTCTCGCGCGGCGGCGCAAGCACTCATTTCGGACGGCCGGGTTCTCGTGGGCGGCTCGGTCGCGCAGAAGCCGTCTCGCATGGTGTCGGCCGCCGAGCCAGTCCGGCTCAGCGGTGAGCCGGCACGGTTCGTCTCCCGCGGCGGAGAGAAGCTGGACGCTGCGCTGGACGAATTCGGGGTCGCCGTTGCAGGGCGGCGCGCCGTCGACGCCGGCGCTTCGACGGGCGGCTTCGTGGATTGCCTGCTGCAGCGGGGTGCGGCGGAAGTCGTTGCGATCGATGTCGGCTGGGGACAGCTGGATGCCCGCCTGCGGGCCGATTCCCGGGTCACCGTGTGGGAACGGTGCAACGTGCGCCATATCGGACCTGCCGACATCGGCGGCCCTGCGGACATCACCACCGCTGACTTGTCATTCATCTCGCTGCGCGCGGTGATGGGGAACCTGGCGGCGTGCACGGCAGGAGGTGGCGAAGCAGTGCTGCTCGCCAAGCCGCAGTTCGAAGCCGGCCGGCACGAGGCCTCGCGAGGCAAGGGAGTGGTGCGCGACCCGGAAGTGTGGCGACGAGTGCTCAGCGACGTGGCATCGAGTGCCTCCCGCCATGGTCTCGCACCCATCGGTGTCGCCGCATCGCAGTTGCGAGGGGCCGCAGGCAATGTCGAATTCTTCTTGCACTGCCGTCGCCTACAGGCTGAGCCCCGGGCCCGAGCGGCCCGCGAGCTCAGCGAGCATGAGCGGGAAGCATGGCGCGAAACCGTGCCGCCGCGGTCGTTCGATATCGACAGCGCCATCGCGACTGCTATCGAGACGGCACCCCGCGCTGCCTCCGAGAGGGAATCGGTATGAGCGACGTGCTGATCATCGCCCATGCGGAGCGCGCGGAGGCCCTGGCAGCTTCGAAACGGCTGGTGGCGTGGCTTGAGGGCGAGGGTCATGCCGTGGAAATGGGCAGTGTCGAGGCCACGGCAATCGGTCGTCCTGAACTCGGCGTCGACGAACCGATCCGAACAGTCCCGGATCTCGCTGTGAGCATCGGCGGCGACGGCACCATGCTGCGCTCATTCGATCTGGTTGCAGCGGCGGGCGTGCCCGTACTCGGCGTCAATGTCGGCCACCTCGGCTACCTGACCGAATTCGAGCCGGCACAGCTCACCGACATGGTCGCTGCCGCGCTCGGAGGGTCCTTGGATGTCTCGGAGCGGATGATGGTCAGCGCCCGCGTCCGGGACACAGGCGCTCACGACGTGGGCGCCCAAGACTCAGAGACGTGGACTGGGCTGAATGAAGTCGTGCTCGAGAAGCGCGATCCGGGGCACACGGTCAGGCTGGAAGTGTGGCTCGACGGTGACGTGTTCGCGACCTACGCGGCAGACGGCCTCATCGTGTCCACGCCGACGGGTTCGACGGCGTACAGCCTCTCGGCTGGTGGTGCGGTGGTGGCGCCGACGCACTCGTCGTTGCAGGTCACTCCTGTCGCGCCGCACATGCTCTTCGATCGCTCGCTGCTGCTGCCGCCGGACACCGAGATCGGCATCCGGGTGATCAGTGAACGGCCTGCGCTCGCCGCTGTGGACGGGCGCTCGGCCGGCTTGCTGGCGACCGGCGATGAACTCGTCGTGACGCGCGCGCCGTACGACGCACGGTTCATCACCGCCGGCGGCGACAGCTTTCATCGCGTGCTGAAGCACAAGTTCGGCCTCAAGGACCGTTGATGCTCGTCGAGCTGGCGGTGCACGATCTCGGCGTCATCTCCCATGCCAACTTGGTGCTCGGCGCAGGCATGACGGCGTTGACCGGCGAGACGGGCGCCGGCAAGACGCTGGTGGTGCAGGCGGTGCAGCTGCTCATGGGCGGGCGTGCCGATCCGGCGATGGTGCGCGCCGGCGCGGTCGAAGCAGTTGTCGAGGGCAGGTTCGTGCAGGCCGACGGCAGCGAGCGTGTGCTGCGCCGCGTGATCCCAGCAGCCGGTCGCAGCCGCTCCTACGTGGACGGCGGCATGGCCTCGGCTGCAGAGCTCGCAGAGCTCGGGTCCGGGCTCGTCGATCTGCACGGGCAGCACCAGCATCAATCACTGTTGCGCTCTCGCACCCAGCGTGAGGCGCTCGATCGCTGGGGCGGCATAGATGTGCGCCCGCTGGCGGCAGCGCGTGCCGAACTGAGAGCGCTCACGGAGAATCTGGCCGCGCTCGGCGGTGACGCGCGAGCACGGGCGCAGGAGATCGATCTCTTGCGTTATCAGGCGGACGAGATCGCATCGGCGCAGCTGGACGACCCTGACGAGTTGAGCTGGATCGTCGAGCGTGAGGACCTGCTGGCCGATGCTGCGACCCACCTCGCCGATGGTCATGCGGCCCGCCAGGCACTTTCCGGAGACGAGGGCGCGATCGACAGGCTGGGCGCTGCGGTGGCCTTGCTGGCCTCCCGGAAGGCGTTTGCCCTCGTGAGCGGCCGCTTGGGCGCTGTGGCCGCGGAGTTGGATGACACCGTTGAGCAGCTGAGAGGTGTGCTCGAGACGATCGAGGACGACCCGCAGGCGTTGGCCGACGTCCGTGCACGGCACCAGCTCCTGCGCGAGCTGACTCGCAAGTACGGCGACACGCTCGCCGACGTGCGCGCGTTCGGTGCCCAGGCAGCAGAGCGTCTGTCGCAGCTTGAACGTCACACCGAGCTGGCAGCCGAACTGGAGGCCGGCATCGAGGCGGCGCAGCGCCATGTCGAAGCCGAGGCTCATGTTGTGGCTGCTGCTCGTCGAGCGGCTGCGCCTGGCCTCGCCGCTGCGGTGAGCGAGCACCTGACATCGTTGGCGTTGGCGGGCGGCACGCTGGAGGTCAGCGTCACCGGCGATGCGCCGAGCGACAGCGTCGAACTGCTTTTCAGCGCGAACCGCGGCGCTCCGCCCGGCCCGCTGTCGAAGGTGGCATCGGGTGGTGAGCTGGCGCGCGTCATGCTGGCGCTGCGGCTCGTGCTGACCGCTGGCCCACCGACCCTCGTGTTCGATGAGGTCGATGCCGGCATCGGCGGCGAGACTGCGTTGGCGGTGGGTCGGGCACTGGGTTCGCTGGCCGGCCAGCACCAGGTGCTGGTGGTCACGCATCTCCCACAGGTCGCGGCGTTCGCGCACCACCAAGTGGCCGTTCGAAAGACCGACGACGGCAACGCAGTGGCTTCAAATCTTGTCGCCGTGACGGGACCCGATCGCGTCAGCGAGCTGGCGCGGATGCTCGCGGGTCAGCCTGCATGGGCGAGTGGCCGCCAGCACGCGACTGAATTGCTGGAGGTGGCCGCCGCAACGCGGGGCGGCGCCCGAGAGTGAGCATGTTTCGCTTGCGTTCGCTGTGGAGACGCCAGCGCTCGCGCCGCGGCCACGGCGACAACCACGCGGAGATCGCGGGACGGTGCCGCGTGGACCGTCGCACCAAGAACCTGCTGCGCCGCTTGGAACGCGGCGATATTGCGGTGATCCACCACGCAGATCTCGATCGGGTCGCTGCCGACGGGCTTCTGGCCGCGGGTGCGATCGCCGTCATCAACGCAGAGTCGACGATGACCGGCCGGTACCCGGCGCTGGGCGGTCTGACGCTCGCGCAGGCAGGAGTGCCGGTGCTGGAGGACGTCGGCGAAGGGGTGTTCGCGTCGCTCCAAGACGGCGAGGAGCTGGCCATCGCAGGCGATGAGGTGATGCGCGGCGATCAGGTGATCGGGACCGGGTACCGGCGCGATGCCGAGCACTTCGAACGCGTGCTGGAATCGGCGCGCGTGGCGGTGCGCAGCGAACTCGGGAGCTTTGCCCGGAACACGCTCGAATACCTGGAGCGGGAGCCGCAGGTTCTGACCGATGAGCTGGAGATCCCGCCGCTGCGGCACCAGTTGCGACGCCGCCACGTGCTGGTGGTGGTGCGCGGCATCGACTATCGCGAAGATCTGGCGGCACTTCGCCGGTCGGGCTACATGTCGGATATGCGGCCCGTGATCATCGGTGTGGACGGAGGTGCTGATGCACTGCTCGAGGCCGGTCTCGTGCCCCACATCATCATCGGCGACTTCGACTCGGTATCGCCGCGGGCGCTCGAGTGCGGGGCGCAGCTCATCGTGCACGGTTATCCCGAGGGCGGCGCGCCGGGTGCGGTCCGCCTCGACGACGCCGGCTTGAGCTACGACGTGATCGCCGCGCCCGGAACCAGCGAGGATCTTGCATTGCGGCTTGCGTTCGAGCAGCGAGCCGAGCAGATCGTCGAGGTCGGGTCCCACACGTCGATGGTCGACTTCTTCGACAAGGGCCGCCGAGGCATGGCATCGACCTTCCTGACCCGGATGCAGGTGTCCCCGGCCCTTGTGGATGCGAAAGGCGTGAGCCGTCTTTACCGCACCCAGGTGCGCAAGCGCGACATGGCGATGCTGATCGTTTCGGCGCTCGTCACCATCGGCGTCATTGCCGCAGTGACCGAGCCAGGTCGGCTCTTGCTGCGCACCCTGTGGATCAACATGGGCCTGTAGATCGGTCGGGCGTATGGTCAACCTCCGCTACCACATTGTGTCGATCGCGGCAGTTTTCCTGGCCTTGGCGATCGGTCTAGCGCTGGGCTCGACGTTCGTGGACTCGGTGCTGGTGAGCAACCTGGAATCGCGCGTGGACCAGTTGCAGGCCGACACCGAATCGGCGATCGAGCGACAGGCCGAGGCCGAGGCGGAGCTCGGCGAGGTCGAGGCAGCACGCGACGCAGCGCTCGCGAGCGTTGAAGCGGCGCGGTCCGTGCGGTTCGAGGTGGAGGATCTCGTACGGCCGTACCTTCCCCAAGGACGACTGAGCGGCACGACAACGCTCATCGTTGCCCCGGAATCCACGGACCGGGCCGCAGTAGCGGCCATTCGCGCACGCCTCGATGCAACGGATGCGCGCCATGGCGGGGTGCTGTGGCTCAGCGACGACCTCCGCCTGCGCGATCCAGGTGTGCGCCAGAGCATCGCCGACGCCTTCTCGCTGGCAGGTGACAGCCGCAATGCAGTGCGCAGAGCGCTTCGCTTCCTGCTGCCTCAAGCGCTGTTCAGGCCAGTAGAAGCCGGGTCCAGCCAGATACTCGCCGACGATGTCAACGCAGTCACCGACTTCGGGGCGCTCGACGGTTTCTCTCGCGGCTTCTCGGCGGTTCCGCCGACACGTACGGCGCTGACCTTGCTCCGTGACCTGGAACTGGTGACTCATGACGGCACCGGCGCCGTCGCTCTGCACCTGCTGGGAGGGGAGCAACTGCGACTCGTGGTGGTCACCGACGCGGCAGCGGCCGGGTTGAATCAGGAATTTGTATTCGATCTGTTGAGGGCTGCCGTCGATGACGGGCACTCGGGCACCGGCGTCATCGTCGAAATACCTGCGCCCGGGGCAGCAGGAGTTGGCTACGGCGCAGTGCTGGAGCGAGTCCGGTCCGACCCCGTGCTCGCGGAATCGTTCGCGAGCGTCGACGATGTCGGGACGTTCTCGGGCGATCTGGCGCTGCTGGTTGCGCTGGAGCGGCTGCCTGCCGTCAATCACTTCTCGGGAGCTGATGTCAACCACGGTTTGGGCCCGTCATGACCCACGCCGTGGCGATCGTGCCCGCCTTCGACCGGGCGGACACGGTCGGTGCCACGGTGACGGCGCTGCGAACGGTGCCCGATGTGCTCGACGTCATCGTGGTCGACGACGGGTCCCGGGACCGAACTGCGGCTGCGGCTGCGGCCGCAGGAGCACGAGTCATCGAGCTCGCACGCAACCGCGGCAAAGCAGCGGCGGTCGCCGCGGGCGTCGCCGCGTCGGGTGCCCCCGACGTATATCTCCTCATCGATGCCGATCTGGGCAGTTCAGCCGCGCTGGCTGCTGATTTGCTGCAGCCAGTTGCGCTGGGCGAAGCCGACATGACGATCGCCATCTTCGGAGGCGCCGAGAGCCCGAGCGGGTTCGGGCTCGTCAAGGCGTTCGCAGCACGCGTCCTGCGTTCTGAGACGGGACTTGAACTGGCCGAACCTCTCTCGGGTCAGCGCGCCGTGCGGGGTCCGCTGATGAGATCACTGCAGCTCGCGCCCGGGTTCGGACTCGAGATCGGTTTGACGCTCGATGCGGCCGACCGCGGCGCCCGTATCAGCGAGGTCGAGATCGGATTCAGCCATCGCCAGACTGGACGTGATTTCAGCGGCTTCGCGCATCGAGCGCGCATCGGGCGACATGTGTATCTCGCCGTGGTGGCTCGCACCGGCTGGCCGAAGGCGGTCTATTCCCTCGCCGCCTCGCTGCTGGGCCGCGTCATCTCGGCTGCTCGCGGTGTGCCGGTGCGTGACCGGGGGCAACAGCTCGGGGGCGTGGCACGTCAGTCATGGCAGCGAGCACGACAGCTCCGATTTCCGCGCTCGCTTCGGGACCGGCAGTCGTGGCGTCCGTTGCGGCGACGGCGCGCACGAGGGCCATGACGCTGGTGCCGCCGCTGGCCCTGATCACCGACACGACGCAAGCGGGTGCGTTGCTGGTGGCGGCATTCGCGGGATCGCTACTTGTAGCGGCCCTGCTCTGGCGCTGGTTCAGCGTGCGCATGAGCCGAGATCGCTGGATCCGGCCCAACTATCGGGGACAGCCGATCGTCGCCGTCTCGGGTCTTGTCGTCCTCATCGCCGGCTCGGTCGCAGTTGCGATCACGGCCGCCGTCATCATTTCGTTGCCGGCGGGCGAGATCCAATGGGCCGTCTTCGTGCCGGGTCAATCTGTTGTGTCGGCGCGCTCGCCAGATTCGGCCACGATCGCCGGCGGCATCGCTGCGCTGGTGCTGCTCGGCGGCTTCGGCTGGCTCGGCTATCGCGACGACACCCGCGGAACGCCAGACGGCCACAATGCCCCGAGCGGCTTCGCTGGGCACTTTCGCCAGAGCCTGCGTCAGCGAGCCTTCACGACCGGGCTGCAGAAGGCACTTGGTGGATTCGTCGTTGCGGCCGTGGCTGTGCAGGTCGCCCTGTGGAGCGACCCAGGAGAGGCCGGAGACAACGCGCGCACGGGATCCGGCGATTGGTTCCGCGCGTTGCTGCATGTGCTGGGATTGGGCTCCGATCCTGACGCCATGTGGAACCTGACGACACTCGGGCGCGGCGCCGTGATCGTGGCGCTCGCGGCCAATCTGATGAACTTGCTCGACCGGGCACCGGGACGCGCAACGAAGGCAGCTGGAGCGTGGTGGCTCGTCTGGATCGCCCCTGCAGCGCTGCTCGCATCGGGCTCGTTCCGTCCCTTTGACTTAGGACCGGACACTGCCGATTGGGCCGTATGGTCAGCGGCCGCTGTCGGCGCATCGGCCGGCCTGCTGCGAAGCGAGTTGGCTGAGCAGCACATGCAGGGTGACACTGGCGTCAATCCACTCGGCGCCTTGCTGGGCATGGCCACGGTTGTCGCGTATTCGGCAGCCGTCGAGTGGGTGGTGCTGGCGATTCTGGCGGTCCTGAACCTGGCGAGCGAACGCTGGTCGTTCAGCCGGATCATCGATGCGGTCCCGCCGCTCCGCTGGCTGGACCGGCTCGGCTCGCCTTACCGCAACTGAGTCTCCAACACCTATGCCCGTTGCATCGCAACGGCGCAGTGGCGATGCTCGGTCAAGCGCTCGTCGAGGCTGGGATGAATGATCTGGCCGCCGGAGACAACCGGGCGACCAGCCACGATCGTGTCCCGGGCGGACAGGGGGCCGCAGCGCAGCCATGCCTCGATGGGATCGGAGAGGGCGCCTGCGAACGCCGGCCCGTCAAGCTGCCACACCACGAGGTCACCGCATGCACCGGGCGACAGCTCGCCGATCTCGCCCTCGCGGCCGAGACACCCTGCGCTGCCACGAGTCGCCAGGTCCAGGGCCTCGCGGGCCGAGAAATACGTCGTGCCGCCCCGTTCTGCATCGCCTCCTTCGGCGCCATCGACGTTCTGTCCTACGGCGCCGTCGGCAGGGCGGCCGCTGTCGAGGCCCTTGTCGGCGCTGAGGTGCCGCTGGCCGTCGCGCAGACGGCCGACCAGCAGGGCGTTGCGCGCCTCGGTCCACATCGATGCCGAATCGGTGCTGGCCGAGCCGTCCACCCCCAGGCCCACCGGCACGCCCGCAGCCCGCAGATCGCGCACCGGCGCCAACCCGACGCCGAGCAGCAGGTTCGAGCTGGGACAGTGGGCCACACCGGTGCCCCAGGATCCCAGCCGTGTGATCTCGGCGGCATTGGGCTGCACGCCGTGCGCGATCCACGAACGATTCGAGCCCCAGCCGCAGTGCTCGAAGTAGTCCACCGGGCGCATCCCGAACATCTCGATGCAGAAGCCGTCCTCACCGGGGTCCTCGCACAAATGGGTGTGCAGGCGGACGTCGAGGCGCTCCGCCAGTTCGGCCGTCGCCGTCATCAGCTCGGTCGAGACGGAGAAAGGCGAGCACGGCGCCAGCGCGATCCTGACCATCGCGTCGGGCGAGCGGTCATGGTGCACGCCGACCAGCCGCTCCGATTCCGCCAGGATTTCCTCAGGCGATTGGCAGACTTCATCGGGCGGCAACCCGCCGTCGGACTGGCCCAGCGACATCGAGCCGCGGGTCGGGTGAAAGCGCATGCCCAACTCGGCGGCCGCGGTGATCTCGGCCGAGATCAGGTCGCCTGCACCCCGGGGATGCACATAGAGGTGGTCGGTGCTGGTGGTGCAGCCGCCCAGCGCCAGTTCCGCCAGACCTACCCAGGCAGACAGATACGCGCCCTGCTCGTCGAGGCGCGCCCACAGTGGGTACAGCGTGGTGAGCCAGTCGAACAGCCCGCCGCGCAGCGCCGGCGCATAGGACCTGGTGAGGTTCTGGTACATGTGGTGGTGGGTGTTGACAAGCCCCGGCGTGACGAGGCACCCGCCGGCATCGATGCGGCGGCTTGCCGCGGGCGGCGTCTGCGAGGCGTCGCCGACCGCGCTGATGAGCCCGCCAGTGATGGCGACCCAACCGCCTGCGATCTCGCGGCGCTGGTGATCGCACGTCGCCAGCAGATCGGCACTGTGCACCAGCAGGTCAGCCGGCGCGCGGTCGCCTCCGGTGTGCTGTGCGTCCTCACCGGTGTCGCTCATGGCTTCCCTCCGGCATCAGCCAACCCTGTATCAGCCAACACCGCCCGGAGCGACGGTAGCTTGATGACACATGCGAGTGAGCCCATCCAAGATGCCGCGTGGCTAAGCACATTTTCGTCACCGGTGGAGTAGCCAGCTCTCTTGGCAAGGGACTCACAGCGGCATCGCTCGGGCGACTGCTTGCGGCTCGCGGACTGCGGGTCACCATGCAGAAGCTGGACCCGTACATCAACGTCGACCCCGGCACCCTCAACCCGTACGAGCATGGTGAGGTATTCGTCACCGACGACGGCGGCGAGACGGACCTCGATCTCGGCCACTACGAGCGGTTCATCGATGTGTCGCTGACCCGCGACTCGAATGCGACGACCGGCTCGATCTACCAGAAGGTGCTCGCCGACGAGCGCCGGGGGGAGTACCTGGGCCGGACCGTGCAGGTCATCCCGCACATCACCGACGAGATCAAGGAGCGCATCCGCAAGCTGGCCGACGGCGACGTGGACGTTGTCATCACTGAGGTGGGCGGCACCGTCGGCGACATCGAGATCCTGCCGTTCCTTGAAGCAATCCGGCAGATGCGCCTCGAGGTCGGCCGTCAGAACGTCTGCTACGTCCATGTGACGCTGGTGCCGTTCATTGGCCCGTCGGGCGAGCAGAAGACCAAGCCCACGCAGCACTCGGTGACCGAGCTGCGCAGTCGCGGCGTGCAGCCCGACGCCATCGTGCTGCGCAGTGAGGGTCCCATCGAGGACGGCCTGCGCAACAAGATCTCCAACCTCAGCGACGTCGAGCTGGCCGGCGTGGTGAATGCCCCCGATTCGTCGGTCCTCTATGAGATCCCGATGGTGCTGCGGTCCGAAGGTCTCGACAGCTTTCTGTGCGGGATCCTCGGCTTCGAAGACGTCGAGCCCGACCTTGCCGACTGGGAGGCCATGCTCGCACGCATCAAGGCGCCTCAGGCGACGGTGCGCATCGGCATCATCGGCAAGTACGTGGCGTTGCCCGATGCCTACCTGTCTGTAGTGGAGGCCCTCCGCCATGCGGCCTCCTACCACGGTGTCGAAGTCGACATCGAATGGATCCACTCCGAGGAGATCGAGGGGTTGCTTGCTGCGGGGAGACTGCGCCACCTCGACGGGATGGTGATCCCGGGAGGGTTCGGCTCGCGGGGCATCGAGGGCAAGATCGCCGCGGCTGCGTACTCACGCGAGCACGACATTCCGTGCCTCGGTCTGTGCTTGGGGCTGCAGGTCATGGTCATCGAGTTCTGCCGCAACGAGCTGGGCCTGCTGGGTGCCAACTCGACCGAGTTCGACGCCAACACGTTGCACCCGGTGATCGATCTCATGCATGCGCAGCGCGGTATCGAGGACAAGGGCGGCACCATGCGGCTCGGCGCGTACGTGGCCAGGCTGGCGCCGCGCAGCCGCGTGGCGGCGATGTACGGCGACACGCTGGTCAACGAGCGGCACCGGCATCGTTACGAGGTGAACAGCGCCTACCGGCAGCGGATGGAAGAGGGCGGCCTGCAGTGCAGCGGGTTGTCGCCCGACGGGCGGCTGGCAGAGTTCATCGAACTGGACGGCCACGCGTTCTGGGTGGGCACCCAAGCCCATCCGGAGTTCAAGAGCCGTCCCAACCGCCCGGCCCCGCTGTTCTGCGGGCTGGTGGGCGCCGCGTTGGCGCGGGCCGAGGGACGCAATCCTCAGCTGCTGCCGGCATCGACTGGAACAGGGCCGCTGGGCACCGAATCGCTGGGCTGACGATGTCCGCTGCGCTGGCGGTCGAAGCCGAGGACTACTTGGGCTGGCTGTCGAACGAGCGAGGCCGAGCACCGCGCACCGTGGCGTCGTATCGGGCCGACCTCGGTGGGTTTGCGGCATGGCTCGAGGCACGAGGCACCGATCTGCTGGGTGCGAGCTCCGCTGACATCGCGGCCTACCTGGCGCACTTGCGCGACGATCTCGGGCGGGCAGCTTCCACCGCCGCCCGGGCTGCGGTCAGCCTTCGTGGCCTCTACCGGTTCCTGGTGGCCGAGGACCTGGCCTCGACCGATCCCGCCGGTGCGCTCGACATGCCCCGCGCGCCTGCCGGGTTGCCCCGAGCATTGCGGCGCGACCAGGTCGAGCAGCTCCTGGCATCGCCCGTGGGTGACAGCCCGCTGGTGCGGCGAGACCGGGCGATGCTCGAAGTGCTCTACGGCATGGGCCTGCGGGCCAGCGAGCTGGTGGCGCTGTCGCTGGGCGACGTCGACCTCGACGAGAGGCTCATGCGGGTGTGGGGCAAGGGCGGCAAGGAGCGCGTCGTGCCGGTGGGGCGTCACGCCGCCGATGCCGTCGGCGAATGGCTCAGCGGCGCCGGGCGCGGGGCGCTGGAACCTGCTGCGTGGCGGTCGAGAGACGACGCTGCAGCGGTGTTCCTGAATGCCCGGGGCCGCCGCATCACCCGCCAGGGCGTCTGGCTGATCGTGCGCCGCCACGGCGACCGCGTCGGTCTCGGACCCGACCAGCTCACCACCCATGTGCTGCGCCACTCGTGCGCAACGCACATGCTCGACGGCGGTGCCGACATCCGCAGCGTGCAGGAGCTGCTCGGCCACGCGTCCATCTCCAGCACACAGCGCTACACCGCGGTCTCACAGGAACGGCTGACCGAGGTCTACCGCCAAGCCCACCCCCGCGCCCGCTACTGACGCGTCAGCAGTTCTCGTCGGGATTCTGCTTCACAATGCCCGTCAGTAGCGCTCCGAGGAGGGACTGTCAGGGACTGCGGGCGGTAGCCGCGGCGTCAGTGGGAGGCTGACTAAACGACTCGGTGTCTCTGGGTTCGGGGGATTGGAGGCGGGGTCGGCCGTTGAGTGGGGTATGGATCTTGTGGCCGCGGGTGTGGAGGTTTCGGTGGCATGGCTGGCACATCGAGGCGAGGTTGGGAATGTCGGTGAGGCCGCCGTTCCCGTAGTGGTCGATGTGGTGGGCTTGGGTGTGCTCGGAGGTGAGCCTGCAGCCGATGCAGCCGCCGTCGCGCACCGCAAGGATGAGGCGCTGGGCGTCGTTGGCGTTGCGTGTACGCCCCAACGCGAGTTCTGACCAGTCGGCATTGAACATCGCGGGCAGCACCTTGGCGTCGATGGCGTGCTCGACGAGCATCTGGGCTGACAGGGGAGTGCCGTCGTCGAGGCGGGGACTGACGAGCCGATCGCTCGTGGCGTCGTAGTCGGCAACGATGATCAGGTTGTTCTTGGCATGGCGTGCCGAGGCGGTGCCGGCGACAAGCTCGCTGAGCGCATCGGCCAGCAGTTGGCGGCGCGTCGGCATCGGACTGTCGCTGTCGGCCTCGCCGTTGCGCCTGTCCCCGCCGGTTGGGCCGGAGTGGGTGGAATCGGCGCTGCCGGCATCGAGTTCGGCGCGGCGGCGCAGCGACCGAAGTTGGGCTTCGAGCGCAGTGCTGAGCTCGCGCCCGGTGAGGAAGTCGAACTTGCCGCGCAGATGCCACATGCCGTCGTCGCCCATGCGCAGCGACGCCGAGCGTTCATGACGCTGCAGCGCCAGTTCCGCATCGATGGGGCTGAGGCCGTTGGCGGCGGCCTCAGCCGCGAGATCAGCTTCGACCTGCTGGCTGCGGTAGGCGAGCGGGTGCCGGGCGATGGTGTCGGACGGGTATGCGCGGGCCAGCTCCAGGAAGTCGCTTTCGCTGCGGCGGTGCTTCTTGGGTGCTTCGCGGGCGATCACCTTCGCGTGGGACATGTGAATCTCGCCGGCTCGCATCGCTTCGAGCGTGTCGGTGAAGCCTTCTGACACCAGGCTCTCGGCCAGGCGGGCCTCGGAGCGGGCCTGCGCGCAGTTCATGCGCGTCTGGTCGCGCAGCACATAGGCGGCGGACTGCGCGCCATTGCGCGCTGCCAGCTCGCCGACTGCGAGAGTGTCAGGTTCTCTGTGTAAGGGGGGTGGTCTGAGAGAGTCGGTTCGGT
>VYDH01000018.1 GCA_009843525.1 Acidimicrobiales bacterium
ACTCACCGAACCCACCCAAACACCGACGCGCAGCAACAACTAACGCGACAGCCTCGTAGGTGAAGGCGCACACCGGCACGCCGTCCACCTGCCCGACGCCCATGACCAGGCCGTCGGCAGGCGCATCGCCCAGCGAGCGGATCTGGGGCTGTGCGAGCTGGCCGTACTCGACGAACGTGTCCGGGTCGAACAGCGCGGCGATCCGTTCCCGGGCCGTCCAGCGGCCTCGTGCGTGCTGGCGGGCCACTGCTTCGGGACGCGCCTCATCCAGCGTCGCCTCCCTTGCCGCCATGGCCTTGGCCAGCAGCGGCGGCATCTCTGGTTCGGGGTCAGCTTCGTCACTCACGCGTCAAGAACTTAGGGATCGCGCGGGCTGGCCGCAGCGGCGGCGTTAGGGTGCGCGGCGTGAAGCCGACTGACGAGGCGTTGGCCGAGCGGCGGGCGCGAGTGGCGAAGCGCTGGGAGCTGACCGACGAGGTCGTGGTTCTGCGGGCGGGCGAGCCGTCAGGCTGGTCGGGAACTGATCAGCATTTCGCCTTCCTGCCGCACCCAGACGTGGCCTACCTGACCGCCGTGGGCTCGCCGGGCACGACGCTCGCCTACGACGCCACGGCGGGCGAATGGGAGCTGTTCGGGCCTCGCTTCACCCCCGAGCGGCTGGTGTGGGAGCAGCCCCCGACGCCTGTCGGTCGTCCGCTGGACGAGCTGGAGGCTTGGCTGGCCCATCGCAGCGAACGCACGCTGATCGAGCTGGGCGCCGGTGCCGCGATGCCTGAGGCGTTGCCTGCGCCAGCAGCGCCGGACGGCAGCGGGGCGGAAGCTGCTGCGGACCCGGTGCTGCGGCTCAGTGCAGCGATCGCGCTCGAGCGCATGACCAAGGACAAGGCCGAGCTGGACGACATCCGGCAGGCGGCTGCGGCCAGCACCGCCGGGTTCGAGTGGGTCTATGCCAACGCGGCGCCGGGCATGACCGAACGTGAGATCCAGGTGGGCATGGAGGCGCAGTTCTACGCCGCTGGAGCGCCCCGGGTGGCCTACGACAGCATCGTGGCGTCGGGGTCGCACGGCGCCTACCTGCACTACGTGTACGCAGGCGACGACCCGCTGCGGCCGGCGACCCGGGTTGTCGAGGCCGGCGATCTGCTGCTCATCGACGCCGGCGCGCAGTTCGGCGGCTACGCCAGCGATGTGACCCGCACGATGGTCGTCGGCGCCGAGCCCACCGACGAGCAGCAGTTCCTCTGGAACGTCGTGCTGAGCGCCCAGCAGCAGACCATCGACATGTGCCGGCCGGGCATCGTCTGGAAAGAGGTGCACTTGGCCGCCGCGCGCATTCTGGGCGCCGGTCTGGTCGAGATGGGGCTGCTGCGCGGCGATCCGGCCGAGCTGGTGACCGAGGGCGCCGTCGCGCTGTTCTTCCCCCACGGGCTCGGCCACCTGCTGGGACTGTCGGTTCACGACATCACCAGCGTCCCCTACAGCCGGGAGCCGAGCGACGATCCGATGCTGTCGAAGCTGGGACCGAATCGAGTCCTCGAACCCGGCATGGTCACCACGGTCGAGCCGGGCATCTACTTCATCGACGCTTTGCTCGGCGACCCCGCGAGACGGGAGAAGTTCGCCGAGAGCGTCGTATGGGAGCGGGTGGATGAGCTGCGAGGGTTCGGCGGCATCCGTATCGAAGACGACGTGCTGGTGACTGCCGACGATCCCGAGGTGCTCACCGCCGCCATCGCCAAGCCGATCCGCATTGGATAGATCTTGAGCTACGACGCCGTCGTCATCGGGGCAGGTGTCATCGGAGCGGCGGTCACCTATGAGCTGGCCCAGCGCGGCTGGCGGGTGGTGGGCGTCGATCGCAACCCGGGCGCCGGTCAGGGCTCCACCAGCTCGTCGTCGGCCATCGTGCGGTTCACCTACTCCACGCGTGCGGGCGTGGCGATGTCCTACGAAGGCTTGCAGTACTGGCTGAACTGGCCTGCCCACATCGGCGACTGCGACGAGGCCGGCTACGCCACCTTCACCAAGTGCGGGATGCTGACGCTGATCAGCGGCGACGGCCCTCACCTGCTGCCCGTGCCGCATTTCGAGGCGCTCGGCGTGCCCTATGAGGTCTGGGATCGTGATGAGGCCGTCGCCCGGCTCGGGCACCTCGACCTGTCGCGCTTCGGTCCGCCCAGGCAGATTGGCGACCCGGAGTTCTGGGCCGAGCCCACCTCGCAGCTCGAAGGCGCACTGTGGACGCCGGAAGCCGGCTATATCGGCGACCCGCAGCTCGCTGCGCACAATCTCCGGCTGGCGGCAGAGGCCGCTGGGGCCGAATTCCGTTTCGGCGAGACGGTTGTGGGGATCGCAGGTTCGGGCCGTGCCGAGGGCGTCGTACTGGCCGGCGGCGCGGTGCTGTCAGCGCCGGTCGTGGTGAATGTGGCCGGCCCGCACAGCAGCGCCGTCAACGGGCTGGCAGGGGTGCTCGATGACATGACGGTCAGCACCCGGCCGCAGCGCAAAGAGGTGTACCACGTGCCCTCGCCGGCAGGTGTCGACTTCGGGCGCGTGGGTGCGGCGATGGCCGACGACGACTGCGGCTGCTACGTGCGACCCGAAGTGGGCAACAACATCCTGATCGGCTCGCTTGAGCTCGACATGGACGACTTGGAATGGCTCAGCACCGATGAGATCGACGACTGCTCGCAGGATCTCACCCGCGAGCAGTGGGAGACCCACGTGCTGCGGTTCGCCCGGCGCATGCCCGAGTTGGGCCTGCCCCACCAGCCGAGAGGCATCGTCGGTGTGTACGACGTGACCGACGACTGGATCCCGATCTACGACCGCACGTCGCTCGACGGCTTCTATGTGGCCATCGGCACCAGCGGCAACCAGTTCAAGAACGCCGCGGTCGCCGGCCACTGCATGGCTGAGCTGATCGGTGCGATCGAAGCCGGCCACGACCACGACGCCGACCCGCTCGTGGTCACCGGCAAGCACACCGGTTTCGACATCGACATGGGCACGTTCTCTCGCAAGCGCGACCTGCACGGCTCGTCGATGTCCGTACTCGGCTGACGCCGAGCACCAAGTGCGCTGGCCGGTTGTTAGGGTCTGACTCAGAACGAACAGCCTTCTTCAGGCCTCCTCGTTCAGGAGGACCCGCCCGCTGTGTCGCTTGGCAGAGCCAGCGGGCAGGTCCCTCCGGCACCCTAGGAACCGCGAGTTCACGGTCTCCATCGAATTTCCGCGCTGACGGAGCGCAGCGCGGCCAGACAGTCGAGCGGAGTGTCAGCTGGCTAGCGCCAGGCGAACACGGGCTGCTCGAGCTCGTCGACGCGGGTGGTGAGGCCGTCGTAGGCGACGGCCCGGAATTGGTAGAGCACGGCGCCGGTGGGTGCGTGGATGAGATCGCCGCCGATGGGGACCTGCACGACCGGGCGGTCGCTCTCGGGGATGCTCACAAACCGTGGTGAGTCGGGCCGGACCAGCTCGCGCAGCGCGACGCGGTGCACCGAAGCGACCTCGGCGGGATTGGCGACCGGCTCCCGATCATCGGAAAGCCAGAACACGAACGGGCTGATGACATAGCCCGAGCGGGTCGGGTAGTCGTCGAGCCGGCCGAGCAGGTCATCGCCGGTCAGCTCCAGCCCGACCTCCTCCGAACACTCCCGGATAGCTGCCTGCAGCGTCGTCTCGCCTTCGTCGAGCCTCCCGCCTGGCAGCGCCCACTGGCGCGGGTGGCCTCGCAGGTTCGAGCCTCGCCTCGTCAGCAATACGGCAGCACCGCCGGCGGTTCCCTCGACATGGCCGGTCAGCGTCGGGTCATTGGCCGCGCCGGGAACCTCGGCCAGCATGTCGCGTCGCTGGATGGCATCCAGACCGGTGAATTCTGGGTCCGCTCCGTGCAGATCCGCGTGGCTGTCCAGCACGATGACGGCGACCGAGGCGCGCTTGCGACCCAGTTCCGGATGCCGGCGCACATCGTGGTTGGCCAGATTCGCCGCAAGTCTCTTCCGCAACGCCTCGTCGTGGGCGATGTCGGCGCTCTGCGGGCCATTCGGCATAGCTGTCGAGTCTGGCACTTTGCCGTCCCGGCCTGCCGGTGAGCCGTCGTGCGGTGCGATGCCTCTCTACCATCGCTGGGCGTGAGCGCTCAGCGTCAGATCGTGCTGGTGGGATTCCTGCAGGCCCAGAACTGCACCACCATTCCCGCCGCGTGGCGGCATCCCGATGCTCGGCATGACGTCACCACCTTCGACTACTACCGCCACATCGGCCAAGTGCTCGAAGCCGGCTGCTTCGACTTGGGCTTCTTCGACGACCGCCTGGCGATGCCCGACATGTACGGCGGTGACCACCGGCACACGGTGGAAGCGGGCATCCGCTGCGTGAAGCTGGATCCGGTCACGGTGCTGACCGCAATGGGCATGGCGACCAGCCGGCTCGGTCTGGGCGCCACCTACTCCACCACCTACTACGAGCCTTTCCACGTGGCCCGTGTGTTCGCCACACTCGACCACCTCACCGGTGGGCGGGCGGCGTGGAACGTCGTGACATCGGTCAACGACAACGAAGCCCGCAACATGGGACTGGCCCAGGCGCCGGCCCACGACGTGCGCTACGACCGGGCGGACGAGTTCATGGAGGTGGTGCACGGCCACTGGGACACCTGGGAGGCCGATGCGATTGCCGCCGACCGGGCGGCAGGCCTGTATGCGCACGGCGACCGGGTGCACCGGCTCGACCACCAAGGGCAGTGGTTCTCGTCGCGTGGGCCGTTCACGGTGCCACGCACGCCCCAAGGCCATCCGGTCGTGATCCAGGCCGGCCAGAGCGGGCGCGGCACCACGTTCGCCGCCCGCTGGGGCGAGCTGCTGTTCGTGAGCCAGGTGCGGCTCGACAGCGCAGTCGAGCACTACGCCGCCGTGAAGTCCCAGATCGAGGCACTCGGCCGCGACCCCGATCAGGTGAAGATCACCAACCTGACATTCCCCGTGGTGGGCCGCACCATGGCCGAAGCCGAGGATCGCCGCGCCGCCTACGACGAGCTGCCGACCTTGGTGGACGACCTGTCGCTGCTGTCAGAGGGGCTGAACTTCGACTTCGCCAGCCGCGACCTCGACGAGCCGCTGTCCGACGACGACCTCGACGCGATGACCGGCATCCAAGGCATCCGCAACCAGGTGCTGCAGATCACCGGGAGGGCCAACCCCACCGTGCGCGACTTCGTGCAGGTGTCGGGCCGGGGCCGGCTGGCCCATCCCACCGTGGGCGGCCCAGCCGAGTTGGCCGACTACTTCGAGGAATGGTTCACCGAACGAGCCGTCGACGGCTTCGTGATCGCCGGCACGCACATGCCGGGGGCATTCGAGGACTTCGTCGAGTTGGTGGTGCCCGAACTGCAGCGCCGCGGCCTGTTCCGCACCGAGTACTCGGGCAACACGCTGCGCGACCACCTCGGCCTGCGCGTGCCCGAGCCCGGTTCTTGGCGTCTGGCCTAGCTGGCCGCCTGCACTGCAGCGTCAAGACTTCCAGGGGCAGTGTCAGGCGAGCCGCGGTGACCGACTGGCTCAGCGCAGCGTCGAGCGCGCGTGGACAGCCAATTCGCTTGCGGTGGCGGTGTGGATGTTGCCGAGCGCCATCACCTGGGCGAGTGCTGTGTCAAGCGTCGGCACGCGGAACGGCTGGCCCGCAAGCCACGGTCGCAGAGTCAGCATGAGCAGGCGGCTTCCGGCGGGATGCTCGGCGCCGTCGCGGTGCATGCGGGCGGCGGCGCCGGTGACGATCTCGCGCCAGCCATCCAGCGGCACCCGCCGGTGCCACAGCGCGAACTCGTCGTCGGCTTCGAGGAACAACGGCAGCGACACCATCGGCGGCGTGGCATCGGGCCTGCCCACCCCGGCCAACACGCCCTCAGTTGCCATGAGAACCGGCTGCTCGTCGTTGGGCCAATCCAGCACCGTGTCGATGCCGGCCTCTGCCAGCAGTGCCGGGGTACGGAACGACTCGACCCCCTCGGCGGAGAACCATGTGGTCGGGCGGATGCCGGTGGCCGACTCGATCGCGTCGAGGCTCCGCGCGATGGCGGCGCGCTCATCAGCCTCGGAGTTCTTGGAAGTGATGAGCCGGGTCGCTGCAATGCCTCGTCCGGCGATCTCGCATTCCCGCTCGACCAGGTGCGCGGCCAGCCATCCGTAGTGCTCGGCGGTGAGCGCATCCACGGCGACGGTGGCGGCGATGCCGTGGCGATCCAGCAGGTCGAGCAGGCGGAAGATGCCGACCCGGTGGCCGTACTCGCGGATCGTGAGCTGGGGGTAGTCGGGTGCGGGCAGGCGTGCCAAACCGCCGCTTCGGCGGCGCAGCGAGTAGGCGTCGGGGGGAGGCTCCCACTCGACGTGCTCGAGCACGACGACCGCGCCGACGGCCAGCGGGCTGCGGTCGGGCCACTCGAATCGGGGTCGGCTCGGCAGCGGCGACCAGTCGTAGTAGGGGTGGTCCATGCCGTGCTGGTGCTGGGCCGGGCCGAATTCGTAGGCCTGGGCTGGGTCACCGGCAACGGCGCTCCCCTGTGCATGGCCGGCCGGGCTTGCAATGCCAGTCGACGCAACCTTGGGTCGAGCGTTCGGCGACTCAGGTTCGTGGGCGATGAAGTTGTCGTAGTGATGGTCGAGAAAGTGCTCAGCGATCCGGCTCGCGGTCGTCTGCCACACGTCGTCGTGGCTCATCAGGTAGTCGAGCATCGCTGCAAGCCCGTCGACCCGGTGTGGCATCCCCATCAGGTAGGGGTGCAGCGCCACGCACATCACCCGGCCGCCGGCGTCGTCGTCGGCTTCGCGTCGTAACACGTCGAGCTGCGCCTTGGCCATCGCCACGAATTCGCTGGTGTCGAAGTGCTGGGTGAACACCGGCACATCGTTCAGCTCCATCGAGTAGGGCACCGACACCAGCTGCTGCCCGCTGCGGGTTGCGAGCGGCACGGGCTGGTCGTCGTGGAACCAGTCGGCGTGGTAGATCAAGCCGGCCTCAGCCATGAGATCCGGAGTCAGAACGGTGTTGGAGACCGCCGGGCCGAGCATGCCGCGCAGCTGCTGCCCGGTGTGGCTGCGCAGCGCCTCGATGCACTCGATGTAGAAGGCCCGCTCGGCGGTCTCGTCAATCGAGGAGATGTAGCGGGTGTTGTAGATGCCGTGGGACATGATCTCCCAGCCGCGCTCGACCATCGCAGCGCCCACTTCGGGGTAGTGGTCGAACACGGCGAGATTGGTGGAGGCCGTGGCAACGACGCCGAAGCGATCGAGCACTTCTGCCATGCGCCAGAAGCCCACCCGGTTGCCGTAGTCGCGGTAGCCATAGCCCTGCACATCGGGATGCGGCGAGCGCGTCCAGGTGTTGCGCTGGGGATCACGCGGCGGCAGGAACTCGTAATGCTCGACATTGGGGGCGATCCACAGCGCCACGCGCGCATTGTTGGGCCACCGGATCCGCGGCCGGTCGGTGATCGGCAGGTACCGCACCCGGTGCGGCGCCAAGCTGCCCGGCAGCGGCGCAATCAGCCCAGTTGCCGTGTCGTTCATAGGTGGCTCCTCTGCCGGCCACTCACGCGAGCAGCCCCATCGTGGCGGCGAGTTGGGCGCTTGTGACGTTACGCCGATATGCAACTCGAACTCGCTCGATACTGCGGAAGTAGCATCAGACCGTGACCGACGATCAGGACGCAGCCGGCATCAGACCGGTACCGGGTGACAAGCGGCCCCGACCCGCACCGCCTCCGTCCGAGCGCGATACGAACGATGCTTCGTCCCGAGACGATGACGAGGTCGGACTGTGGTCACCACTGCCTCCCGGGAAACCACGGCCTGCGCCGCCTCCCGGGTCAAACCCCGAACGGCCATGGAGGTACGTCCCCCGACAGGCGCCGGGCGAGCTGCGGCGGATTCCCGATCTCATTCGTGATTCGTTGTCGCTCATCGGTCGGCGCTGGCGACCCTTCGGGGAATTCGTCCTGATCGGTGTCGCGGGATACCTCGTGGCATTCGTGATGCTGTTCTTGGGGTTGAACGCGCTGTTCAATGGACAGTTCTTCTCCAAGATCTCCGAGCTGACGGACCCGACGGGCGGCACGGTGGTCGACTACGAAGCGTGGCTCGAGTCATTCGATGTGACGCCGACGACCACGGCCATCGTCCTGCTGTTCGCCTTCGGGTTCGCGTGCTGCCTCGGCTTTCTGGTGCAAGAAATCGCCGTAACGCGGATGGCTTTCGATGACGTCCGAGGACGACCCATCAACTTCGGGGAAACACTCATGGCGGCCATACGGCGCATGCCCAAGATCTTCGGCTTGTCAGTACTCCTCGGCTTGGTCATGGCCCTGGTGGGGTGCGGTCTCAGCGTGCTTCTGTTGTGGGCCGCACCTGTGCTCGGTGTCCTCTGGCTGCTGGCGTATCTCGTGGCATTCGTCGTGTTCTTCCCGCTGCTGGTCGTCTACTTCGTGATGGCCTATGTCGAGCCTCGCATACCTTCGCCACGGCGCTGGTGGCGACTCATTCGTGGCAGGAAAGCGGCCATCTGGGGGCGGGTCATGCTGCTGGGTTTCGCAGCGAACCTCGTCGGTTTCGGGCTCACCGCTGGATTGGGTGCGCTGCCGCTGCCCGCCTTGTACGGCGACCTCTTCATCAACGCCGCCGTCTTCCCGCTCATCTTCGTCCTGGGTGCGGTGTTCCACTTGCTGATCTACACCGATCTGATGACTCGCGAACAGCCCGTAAGCCCGCAGGCCGAGGTTGAGCCACAGGGCTGATGCCGGCAGGTCCGGTTTGACGCGGCACTCACCATCCCCTAACGGAGGGCTTCGCTAGCTTCACTGCGTGCCCGTCGGCCGCCCACCGCAGCAGGAAACGCCGCAGATCGTCCGTCAGATTCCTCGGACGGAGCCTCTCGACGCGGTCGAAGCACCCGAAGAACCGCCTGCAGATCCACCTGAACCGTTCTTCTGGACCAGACCCTCCGAACCCGAACCCGGAACGCTTCGGCCCATCCGGGCCCTCATCGGCGACACGTTCCGCTTCACCATGCGCCAGTGGTCAACAATGCTGTTGGTGGCGGTACCAGCCGCCGCTCTGGTGGTCTTCGCCGGCCTCGTGAGTTGGGCGGCATACGAGCAGCTCGTAGCGCCCGCGGACGCGAGTCGCAGGTCGATTGCCGGTTTCGCGCTCATTTCCATGGTCAGCGGGTGGGTGACTGCGCTTGGGATTTACTTCCAGACCATTGCCGTTGCCTTCCTCGTCAGGCAACAAGCCCAAAGCCGATCGATGCAGTCCGGAGCGGCCTGCGCTTGGGCGTTGCGGCGCCTCCCGCGAGTGGTGACGGCCAACGTGGTGTACGGACTGCTCGTCGCAGCGGTATTCGGCGCTCCGCTCGTCTTCTTGGGGTTGTACTTGTCCGAACGCGACATCTGGCTGCTGCAGCCTTGGACCTACTTGATCGCAGGTGTCCTTGCGTACACGGCACCGCAGATCAATATCTACTTCAGTGCTCTCAAGCTCGAAGAGCGACGACCGAAGTTCCGCTGGGCACGGAAGCTCTGTCGTGGCCGGGCCGGTGCCATTTGGGGGCGCGTCTTGCTCTGGCAGTTGGTTTATGTCGCCTTCCTAGCCATGTGGCAGATCGTTGCGCCCGAACCGCGGAGCGTCGGCTCCATTTCGCTCTCTGTCATCTATCTCGTGGTGCCCGGGGCAATCTTGACAACTGCATACACGCACATCTACGCGGATCTTGCGGGTATCGCCAGAGACGGAAAAGCCTCAGTCGGCGAGCGTGGGACCGGGTACATCCTCCAGGTGCCGACTCGGACCTAGCATCTCGCCGTGGCTGACGACGACATGCGGCCGCGCCCCGTTCCGCCTCCTGCCGGGTCGTCGCGCGGCGAGAGGCGGCCCGGCAAGCACCGCCCGATGGGCGCACTGTGGGCCGACACCTTCTCGGTAGTCGGCAAGCGATGGCGGGACCTCGCCGTCGCGGCCATCGTGGGCTCTGCCATCTTGCTCGTTGCCCTGGTGGCTGGGCTCGTAGGCGTCGACGAGCTGTTCGATGGGCAGTTCTGGGAGAAGATCGACGCTCTCTTCAGCGGTGAGATCCAGACATCCGCAGAAATCGACGCATGGATGGCTTCGTTTCAGCTCACCCTGTCGCCGCAAGCGCTGAGCCTGCTGATAGCGGCGCTTGTCGCCAGCTTTCTTGCCATTCTTCAAGCGGCCGCAAGCGCTCAGGTCGCCCGCCAAGAACTCTCAGGCATGGATGCAGGCGGCAATGCTGCCATGAGCATCGCTATCAGTCGGCTGCCGGTCCTGCTGCTCGTCAACCTCGTGCTGTTCACCGTGCAGGCGGCGGTGTTTGGCATCAACGTCGGGCTGAATGCGGTGGCCTACCCGCTCGGGGTTCTGTGGGACGTAGTGACCCTGGTGGTCATGGCGGTGGTGGCTCCCCTCTTGACCATCCTGTGGGTGATGGCGTACTTGGAACCAGGAGTTCCGTCGCTGCGCCGCTGGGTCGGGCTGCTGGGACGCAGCAAGGCCGCGACGTGGGGCCGTGTCGTCCTGTTGGACCTCGTTCGCATGATCTTGGCGGCGGCTGTCTTCTTCGTGCTGATGGTGTCGACGGTCCCGTTTGCTTATGCCTTGGCCATCGTGATCGTGCTGGTCTGGCCCCTGACCGTCGGCGTCGTCACCGTCGCGCAGGTGATCATGTACGAGGACCTTGCCAGCGACAGCTCGGGCGCGTGCTGAAATGTGCGCATGAGTGGGGATACGAATTCCGATGCCCGGGGCGTTCTGGCCGACTACCGCGTCATTGACCTGACCGACGAGCGCGGCCACCTGGCCGGGGCGATCTGGGCGCAGATGGGTGCTGATGTGATCGCGATCGAGCCTCTCGAAGGCTCGTCGGCGCGCAGGTTGGCCCCCTTCGCAGGCGATGTCGAAGGACCGGAGCGCTCGCTGCACCACTGGTCCTACAACCGTGGCAAGCGCAGCGTGGTGCTCGACCTCGGCACGGCCGAAGGCGTCGAGCACGCCAAGGCGCTCATCGCCGGGGCCGACGTCGTGTTCGAGTGCTTCGAGCCCGGTGAGGCGGAAGCACTGGGCCTCGGCCGCGATGTCCTGGCCGAGCTCAACCCTGCGCTCATCCATGTCTCGATCACGCCATTCGGCAGCGACGGACCCAAGGCCAACTGGATGGCATCAGATCTGGGGCTGCAGGCCTCAGCGGTGAACATGGCCGTCACCGGCGACAAGGACCGTGCGCCGCTGCGTGCCGGGGGCACGCTGCCCCAAGCCATGCACAATGCCGCCTCCGAAGGGGCCGGCGCAGCACTCATTGCCCTGTGGGAACGCCAGACCCGCTCGGGGCTCGGCCAGCACATCGACATGTCCGCACAGCAGTCGATGAGCCAGGCATCCATGTCGTCGACGCTCAACACGTCGCTGAATGCCACCGTGACTCAGCGCATCGCCGGCGGCGCCAGCCTGCAAGGCATCGACATCCAGCTCATGTGGGCCTGTGCCGACGGACACGCGTCGGTGACGTTCCTGTTCGGGCCCGGCTTCCGCGCCTTCACCCAGAATCTCATGGACTGGGTGCACGAAGAGGGTTTTTGCGACGAGGCCACGAGAGACAAGAACTGGACCGAGTACGCCATGATGCTGCTCGACGGCCGTGAGCCGGTCTCCGAGTACGAGCGGCTCAAGCAGCTCCTGACCGGGTTCTTCGCTACCAAGACCAAGGCCGAGCTGCTCGACGCGGCGATGAGCCGCCGGCTGCTCATCACCCCGGTGTCGACGACAGGCGAGGTGGTCGACTCCGAGCAGCTCGCGGTCCGTGAGTACTGGGAGGACGTCGACCACAGCGATGTGGTGCCTCAAGATGAGACAGGTGCGGGCGCAGGCTCGTTCGATCCCGCCGCAGTGCGCTACCCGGGCGCGTTTGCGAAGTTCACCGAGACCCCGCTCGTCAACCTGCGACGAGCGCCCACGCTGGGCGAACACACCGGCGAAGTGCTGGCCGAGCTGGACGCATCGGAGCGCCTGCCAGCCGTGCCGGCGTCGATTGCTCCGGTGGCGCACACCTCGCCGCCGCTCGAGGGCGTGAAGGTGCTCGATTTCATGTGGGCCATGGCCGGCCCTGCGGCGTCGCGGGTGCTCGCCGATTACGGCGCCGAGGTGATCCGGGTCGAGTCGGCCAACAAGCTCGACGCTGTGCGCTCCATCCAGCCGTTTCATGACGACGTCGGCGACCCTGACGGCTCGGGCCTGTTCAGCAACTTGAACGCAGGCAAGCGCGGCCTCGCGCTCGACATGTCCAAGCCCGAAGCGCTCGACGTCATCTGGGACCTCATTGACTGGGCTGACGTGATCCTGGAATCGTTCTCTCCCAAGGCCATGACGGGCTGGGGCATGGGTTGGTCCCAGGTGCTCGAACGGCGGCCGGACGTCGTGATGGCGTCGAGCTGCCTGATGGGCCAGACCGGGCCGCTGGCGCTGCTAGCGGGCTTCGGCACGATGGCTGCGGCAATCTCGGGGTTCTTCTATCCCGTCGGGTGGCCCGACCGTGCACCGGCGGGACCCTTCACCGCGTACACCGACTACACCTCGCCCCGCTGGCTGGTGGCTGCGGTGATGGGGGCGTTGGAGCACAAGCGGCAGACCGGCCGGGGGCAGTACGTGGACCTGTCCCAGTCCGAAGCGGCGCTGCACCTGATGGCGCCCGCCCTGCTCGAGCGGACCACCAACGGCCGCATCTGGGAAGCGGCCGGCAATCGGGACTTGGTGTTTGCGCCCCAAGGTGCGTACCAGACCGCTGCAGGCAGCTCGGCCGGTGATGACCACGACGACAACTGGATTGCGATCTCGTGCCTTGACGACGGCCAGTGGGTTGCGCTGGCCGGCGCCATGGGCCGCGACGACCTCGCGCCACTGAGCGCCGCCGAGCGCCACGTACGGCACGACGAGCTAGACGGCGTCATCTCGGCGTGGACCCGAGAACACGACGGCAACGAGCTGATGGCCGAGCTGCAAGCTGCGGGCGTGGCCGCCCACATCGTGCAGAACTCGCCGGAGTTCACGGTGGATCCGCAGTTGCTGCACCGCAACGCGCTGGTTGAGGTGCCGCACGGCAAGCAGGGCACCACGACAGTCGAGAACACGCGCTTCGTGATGTCGCGCACTCCAGCTCAGGTGGACCGCGGCGGACCGACGCTCGGCGAGCACACCTTTGAGGTGCTCACCGAGACGCTCGCCTACGACGGCGACCGCATCGCAGAGCTCGCGGTGGCAGAACTGCTCGAGTAGCGCCGGGGTCGCTGCACGAAGGCGCGGCGCCCAAGCCCGAACGGCGCTGCGCGTCCGTGCTGAAATGTGCGGATGCCTGACGCCTCGACTGATTCTGAGAACGCATCCATGCTGAGCCCGTTCCGGGTGCTGGATCTGACCGACGAGCGGGGCCACCTGTGCGGGGCGATCCTCGCCCAGATGGGCGCCGATGTCATCGCGGTGGAGCCTCCCGAGGGCTCGTCCGCACGGCGGATGGCCCCCTTTGCCGGGGACGTCCCCGATCCCGAGCGCTCACTGCATCACTGGGCCTACAACCGCGGCAAGCGCAGCGTGGTGCTGGATCTGGCGGACGACGATGGCGCAGAAACGCTGCGGGATCTGGCTGCGGCGGCCGACATCCTGATCGAATCGGCTGGCCCGGGCCAGATGGAGGCCCTGGGGCTGGGCTACGGCACGCTGTCGGAGATCAATCCCGAGCTGGTGTACGTGTCGATCTCGCCGTTCGGCTCCGACGGGCCCAAGGCCGACTGGGCAGTCTCGGACCTGACGTTGCAGGCATCGGCGGTGAACATGGCGATGACCGGCGATTCCGACCGGGCACCGGTGCGCACCGGCGGCCTGTTCCCGCAGGCATTCCACAACGCGGCCTCCGAGGCTGCAGGGGCCGCGCTGATCGCCTTGTGGGAGCGCCAGACGGTCTCGGGTCTCGGCCAGCACGTGGACATGTCGGCCCAACAGAGCATGAACCAGGCCTGCCAGTCGTACGCGCTGTCAACACCGCTGGGCGCGACGCCGCCGACCCGCCACGCAGGCGGCGTGCTGGTCGAGGGCTTGCATGTCCAGCTGATGTGGCCGTGCAAGGACGGGCATGCCTCGGTGACGTTCCTGTTCGGGCCCGGCTTCCGTGCGTTCACGCAAAGCCTCATGGACTGGGTGTGCGAGGAGGGCTTCTGCGACGAGGCCACCCGCGACAAGAACTGGACCGAGTACGCCATGATGCTGCTCGACGGCCGTGAGCCGATCTCGGAGTACGAGCGGCTGAAGCAGATCCTGCACGACTTCTTCGCCACCAAGACCAAGGCCGAGTTGCTGGACGCGGCCATGAGCCGCAGGGTGCTGATCACGCCGGTATGGACCGCCGACGAAGTGGTGGATTCACACCAGCTGGCCGCCCGCGACTACTGGGAGACGGTCACTCAGGAACTGGTTGACGGGGACGGCAGTCCCGCCGAGGTGCGCTACCCGGGCCGCTATGCCCGCTTCAGTGCCACGCCGATGCAGCCGCTCGGCCCGCCGCCGAAGCTCGGCGAGCACACGGCTGAAGTCTTGGCCGAGCTGGACGAACAGTCCGAGGGTGAGGCAATCCGGGCGAGACCCCGTATCGAGGCCACTGGTGCCGACGTGAGCGCCCAGACAGCCTCGACTGCGCGTCCGCTGGAGAACGTCAAGGTGCTCGACTTCATGTGGGCGATGGCGGGGCCCGCAGCAGCGCGGGTGCTGGCCGACTATGGGGCGGACATCATTCGAGTCGAGTCTGAGACGCGGCTCGAAGTGGCCCGTTCGCTGCAGCCATTCCGTGACGACATCGGCGACCCCGAGTACTCAGCGCTCTACAACAACATGAACGCCGGCAAGCGGGGCATCTGTCTGGACATGTCCAAGGCGGCTGCGCTGGACGTCATCTGGGATCTCATCGACTGGGCCGACGTGATCGTGGAGTCGTTCTCGCCGAAGGGCATGGCCGGCTTCGGGATGGGTTGGGAGCAAGTGCGTGAGCGCCGGCCCGACGTGATCATGGCGTCGAGCTGCCTGATGGGCCAGACCGGGCCGCTGGCGATGCTGGCGGGCTTCGGAACGATGGCCGCGGCGATCTCGGGATTCTTCTACCCGGTGGGTTGGCCTGACCGGGCGCCCTGCGGGCCGTTCGGCGCCTATACCGACTACACCTCGCCCCGCTGGCTGGTCGCGGCGGTGATGGGGGCGTTGGAACACCGGCGGCGCACCGGCGAGGGCCAGTACATCGACATGTCCCAAGCAGAGTCGGCGCTGCACCTGATGGCGCCGGCGGTGCTCGACCGCACGGTGAACGGCCGGGTGGCGCATCGGGTGGGCAACCGCGACCGGCACATTGCACCCCAGGGCGTCTACCAGACAGCCGCCAGCGACCAGTTCCACGCTGTCGTGCCCGACGACAGCTGGATCGCGATCTCGTGCGTCGACGATGCCCAATGGCAGTCGCTGGCCGCGCTGATGGGCCGCGGTGACCTAGGCGATCTGACCGTGGCGGAGCGTCAAGAGCGCCACGATGAGCTCGACGAGGTCATCGCCGGATGGGCCCGCGGCCACGACGGCGTGGCATTGATGCACCGCCTGCAAGACATCGGCGTGGCTGCGCACATCGTGCAGAACTCGCCGGAGTACACCGTCGATCCGCAGGTCATCCACCGGGGTCAACAGGTCGAGGTGCCCCACGCCAAGCAGGGCACCACCATCGTGGACGCCTCCCGCTTCGCGCTGTCTCGCACCCCAGCGCAGGTGACCTACGGCGGCCCGACGCTCGGCGAGCACACCTTCGACATCCTCACCGAGGTGCTCGGCTACGACAGCGACCGCATAGCCGAACTCGCCGTCGCCGAACTACTGGCCTGACTCACGCCGGTTCGACTCATCGAGGCCGGCCGGCGACGGCGGTCGCTACCAGGTGTCGACCATGGGGCGTTTCTTGCCGGTGCGGGGGGCTGGCTCGGGGGCCGAGAGCAGGGCCATGCGGATCCAGTCGCGGCTCTCGGCGGGGTCGATCACATCGTCGATCTCGAAGAACGTGGCGGTGTTGACGGCCTTGCCCTGCTCGTACAGGCGGGCGACTCGCTTCTCGTACTCCGCGATGCGTTCTTCGGGGTCTTCGATGGCTTCGAGCTCGCGCCGGTAGCCGAGCTTGACGAAGCCTTCGAGGCCCATGCCGCCGAACTCGCCGGTCGGCCACGCCACGGTGAAGATGGGCGCCTTGAAGCTGCCGCCGGCCATCGCCTGCGCGCCCAGCCCGTAACCTTTGCGCAGCACGATGGTCATGAACGGCACCGTCACGTTGGCCGCTGTCACGAACATGCGCGCTGCGTGACGCACCGTGGCCTCGTACTCGGCCTGAGGGCCCACCATGATCCCGGGCGTGTCGCACAGGAACAGCAGCGGGATGTCGTGTGCATCGCAGAGCTGGATGAAGCGCGCCGCTTTGTCGCCGGTGTCGGCATCGACGGCGCCGCCGAGATGGTGGTTGTTGTTGGCCACCACCCCGATCGGCCGACCCTCGACACGTGCCAGCGCCGTCACACAGCCTGGCCCCCAGCCGCGGCGCAGCTCCATCACCGAGTCGACATCGCAGAGCTTGTCGATGATGTCGCGCACGTCGTAGGCCCGCAGGCGATTCTCGGGCACCAGGTGGCGCAGCTCCCGCTGGTCGTGGCACTCCCATTCGTCGACGGAGCCCTGGAAGTACGACAGGTACTGCTTGGCGGCCACGATCGCCTCGGCTTCGTCGGCCACCAGCACATCGATCACGCCGTTGGGCCACTGCACGTCGACCGGGCCGACTTCTTCGGGACGGAACACGCCCAGGCCGCCGCCTTCGATCATGGCGGGGCCGCCGACGCCGATGTTCGAGCCCTCGGTCGCGATGATCACATCGCAGCAGCCCAGCAGCACCGCATTGCCCGCAAAGCAGCGGCCGTTGGTGACGCCCACCAGCGGCACCAGGCCGCTGAGCTGCGCGAAGAACGTGAAGGCCCAGCAGTCGAGGCCCGAGCCCCCGATGCCATCGGTATCGCCCGGCCGGCCGCCGCCGCCCTCGGCCAGCAGCACCACCGGCAGGCGGTTGTGCTCGGCGATCTCGAACATGCGGTCCTTCTTGCGGTGGTTGTTGCCGCCCTGGGTGCCCGCCAGCACCATGTAGTCGTACGACATGACCATGGCCTGGGACTGCTCGGGGCCGAACAGGTCGCCGTTGACACTGGCTACGCCGGCCACCATGCCGTCGCCCTGGGTATTGGCGATCAGGTCTTCCATCGAACGGCGGCGGCGCTGCGCCGCCACCATCAGCGGGCTGTACTCCACGAACGTGCCGGGATCGACGAGGTCGGCCATGTTCTCGCGCGCCGTGCGGTGGCCCCGACCGTGACGCTTCGCCACGGCGTCGGGCCGGTTCTCGTCGAGGCCGAATCCGCGGCGGTCGAACACTTCGGCCAGATCGGGCCGGATGTAGTCGAGATCGACTGAGGAGGCTGCTTCGGCGAGCTCCACGGAAACCTCGGCCTCCTCGACGAACAGCAACGAGTGCCCCTCGTACACCGTGTCGCCGGGCGCCACGCCCAGCATCCGCACGATGCCCGTGACCGTGGAGGTCACGACGTGCTCCATCTTCATCGCTTCCATCACCGCGACCTGCTGGCCCTCGGCAACGGGATCGCCTTCGGCGACAGCGAGCGAGACGATCGTGCCCTGTAGCGGAGCCGCAACTGCGATGCTGCCGTCGGGGCCGGTCACGGTCGCCACCGGTACGCCGTGGAGCGAGGCCGTGCCCGCAGTCATGGCTTGAGCCCGAACAGCATCAGATGCGGCCCGGTCGGCAGGGGCGTCATCGATGTCGCCGTGGTGCAGCACGGCCAGCGGATCGTCGCCGACCGTGGCACCAGCCCGCCCGCCGGCACCGGCGGCGGCTGTCGGCGCGGCGGGCGCCCAGACCGATGCCGCCTGGGCAGCAGCGGTGCACAGCGCCTCGGCGTGATCGGCCACGAAGCTAGTGGTGAGCTCGTTGCTGGTCACCTCGGGCCGGTCGAGCAGCGAGCTGAGGAACCCCAGGTTCGTCGCCACGCCGTCGATGCGGAACTCGCCCAAGGCCCGGCGCGCCCGGCGGACCGCGTCGGCGTAGTCACGGCTCGGGCTGTAGGCGATCACCTTGGCGAGCAGCGAGTCGAAGCTGGGGTTCGTGCCATATCCCACGTAGCCGTAGGTGTCAGTGCGCAGCCCTGGACCCGTGGGGGGCTCGAAGGCGGTGAGCACACCACCGCTTGGGCGCGAGGTGCCGTCTGGCTGCATCGTCTCGGTGTTGACGCGGCACTGGATGGCGTATCCGCGCGGCGATGGCACGTCGGGCTGGGCCAACCCCACATCGGCAAGGCGGGCCCCGCCAGCGATTCTGAGCTGCGCAGCTACCAGGTCGACGCCGGTGACTTCCTCGGTGACCGTGTGCTCGACCTGGATGCGAGCATTGACCTCGCAGAAGGCGATCGTGCTCGGCTTGTCGGCGTCGATGAGGAATTCCCAGGTGCCCAGGCTGCGGTAGCCGACTGCTCTGGCCATCTCCACCGCGGCGTCACACACCGCCTGGCGGGTATCGGCCGTGAGCGTAGGCGAGGGTGCGATCTCCACGATCTTCTGGTTCTGGCGCTGCAGCGTGCATTCCCGCTCGCCCAGATGGGCAACCGACTCGCCGTCGCCGACGATCTGGATCTCGATGTGGCGGGCGCGCTCGATCAGCTGCTCCACGTAGAGATCGCCATTGCCGAACGCGGCGGCAGCCTCGCTGGCGCAGCGCTCATAGGCCGCCTCGAGCTCGTCCGCCGAGCGCACCACGCGCATGCCGCGCCCGCCGCCCCCGGCCAGCGCCTTGATCATCATCGGCCCGTGCTCGGCGAAGAAGGCCTGTGCGGCCTCGACCGAAGTCGGCTCGGACGTGGCGGGCAGCAGCGGTACGTCGTGCTGCTGCGCGAGCGCCCGCGCTGCGAGCTTGTCGCCGAAGAGCTCGAGTTGCAGCGCGCTGGGCCCCACGAAGGTGATGTCGGCGGCCTTGCAGGCAAGCGCCAGGGCCGGGTTCTCGGCCAGGAATCCGTAGCCGGGATGGATCGCATCGCAGCCGGCCTCCGCAGCGGCGCTGACCACCTGGTTGACATCGAGGTAGGGGGCCACGCCGCGTCCGTCGAGCGTGACCGACTCATCGGCCACACGGGTGTGCAGTGAGGCAGCGTCGTCGTCGCCCGCAATAGCGACCGTGCCGATGCCGAGCTCGCTGGCCGCCCGCGCCACCCGCACTGCAATTTCGCCGCGGTTCGCAATCAGCAGCTTCTTGAAGCCCATCGATGCTGTCTCCCTGTTCGCAACCCTGCTGGATGCCGGCACAAACTGCCGCGAACCCGTCGCGGCAGTCACGGTGCGCCATTTCCGCCCCGCGTGTTTACCGCAGAGCGCCCAGTTCGCGTCGATTGAGCGCCAGATCTGTACTAGGGCCATGCGGATTTTGGCGCAGGATCGCCAGAAACATGAGCGCTCGTCCATCTGAGGCTTGCATTTGCTTCATACAGGTCCACTACCCTCCGGCGGGCCCTATGGCCGCATCCATGACCAGCGACACGTCGCCGGACTTGCTCGGGAGCTACCGCTCGGTGCGAGCGCACACCGATGCGCTCACCGCACCGCTGAGCGATGAAGACCAGTGCATCCAGACGATGCCCGATGTCAGCCCCACCAAATGGCACCGCGCGCACGTCACCTGGTTCTTCGAGACGTTCTTGTGCAAGCCGCATCTCGCTGGCTACATCGAGCACGATCCTGCCTTCGGATTCCTGTTCAACTCGTACTACGAGACCATCGGGAAGCGACACCCGCGCCCGGAGCGTGGATACCTGTCGCGGCCTTCGTGTGCCGAGGTCACGGCGTACCGCCGTCATGTCGATGCAGCGATGGAGCGACTGCTGTGCGGAGCCGTCGCCCCCGAAGTCGCAGACCTGGTGTCGCTGGGCCTGCACCACGAGCAGCAGCATCAAGAGCTGATCCTCATGGACATCAAGCACGTGCTGTCGTGCAACCCGGCACTGTGGCCGGCGTACCGAGAGTCCTGCAACGCAGCGGCAGCCGGAGCTGGCGAGGCCTGTGCCTCCGAGGCCCGCTGGGTGAGCTTCGACGGCGGCGAGATCGCGGTCGGTCACGATGGATGCGGCTTCGCCTTCGACAATGAGGGGCCTCGCCACCAGGTGCTGACGGCACCGTTCCGGCTCGCCGACCGCCCGGTGACATGCGCTCAATGGCTGGCGTTCATGGCTGACGGCGGCTATGACACGCCGACACTTTGGCTGTCTGACGGCTGGGGCCAACGCAGCGTTCACGGCTGGGACTCGCCGGCGTACTGGCATCTCGGCGACGACGGCTGGCAGGTGTTCACACTCGGGGGCCTCAAGGCGGTTGCACCCAACGAGCCGGTGTGTCATCTGTCGTACTACGAGGCGGACGCGTTCGCTCGTTGGGCCGGCGCGCGGCTGCCGACCGAGTTCGAGTGGGAGCACGCGGTGACCGGCCTGCCTCAGGTCGGCAACATCGGGGACGGCGCCGGCCTGCACCCCGCCTCGGCTCCGACCGCGCCCGATGCAGGTGCTGGAGTCTCAGTGCCGCTGCAGCAGATGTACGGCGACGTGTGGGAATGGACGTCCAGCCCCTACAGCCCGTACCCGGGCTTCCGTGTCGCTCCCGGCGCCGTGGGCGAGTACAACGGCAAGTTCATGATCAACCAGATGGT
Organism: Acidimicrobiales bacterium; assembly: GCA_009843525.1. Taxonomy (GTDB): domain Bacteria; phylum Actinomycetota; class Acidimicrobiia; order Acidimicrobiales; family Poriferisodalaceae; genus Poriferisodalis; species Poriferisodalis multihospitum. Next base: position 20,869 of record VYDH01000018.1, read on the forward strand.
GCTGCGAGGCGGCTGCTGCGCGACACCTGAAGGTCACATCCGGCCCACCTATCGCAACTTCTTTCACCCCCACACCCGCTGGCATTTTTCCGGTTTGCGCCTGGCGGTCGACGCCTGATGATGCCCCCCGAGCGGGCGGCGCCTCCCGCCGCCGATCCCGCGATCGACAATTGGCTCGACGCCGGCTGGTCCGATCGGGAGTTGCGCGCCGATGTCTCGGTGGGCCTCTCGTCGAGCCCCAAGGAGCTGCCGCCGAAGTGGTTCTACGACGACCGCGGCAGCGAGCTGTTCGACGAGATCACCCGTCTCGACGAGTACTACCCGACTCGCCGCGAGCGGGAGATTCTTGAACGGGAAGCCGATGCCATTGCAGCGGCAGCCGGAGCTGACTGCATCGCCGAGCTGGGATCGGGCACCTCGACGAAGACGCGCATCCTGCTCGACGCGTTCGCGGCCGCCGGCCAGTTCCGCCGGTACGTGCCGTTCGACAACAGCGAAGCGACGCTGCGCAACGCTGCGGGGGAGGTGGCCGCGGCGTACCCCGATCTGGCTGTGCAAGGCGTTGTCGGTGACTTCGAGCACCACCTCGGGCACCTGCCGCTCGATGACGCCGACGCACCGTTCGGCGCGCCGCCCCGTGCGCCGGCGATGTTGGTGCTGCTCGGCGGCACGATCGGCAATTTCTCGCCGGCACGCCGGCCGGCGTTCCTGGATGCTGTTGCCGGCGCCATGCGAACCGGTGACACATTCCTTCTGGGCACCGATCTCGTCAAGGATGTCGACCGGCTGGTGGCGGCCTACGACGATGCGGCCGGCGTCACGGCACGGTTCAACCTCAACGTGCTATCGGTGCTCAACCGCAGGCTCGGCGCCGACTTCGATCTCGATGCCTTCGCCCACGAGGCAGTGTTCGACGCGGACAACGAGTGGATCGAGATGCGCCTGCGTTCCCTGCGCACGCAGACCGTGCACATCCCGGCGTTGGAGATGACGGTCGACTTCGCGGCGGGCGAGCGGATGCGCACCGAGATCAGCGCCAAGTTCCGACCCGAGCGCGTGCGCTCAGAACTCGGCGCCGCAGGCCTCGTCGTGCAGCGGATGTGGACCGATGCCGACGGTGACTACGCCCTCACCCTCGCACGGCGGGTGCTGTGACGCAGCCCGCCGATTCCAGCTAGACAGCGGGGCAGCGCAAGTAGGGGGAGTGCGATGCCCGTCGAAGCCAGAGTTGTCGTCATCCCGCAGGAGGCTGGTGCCGGACCTGAGGTGATGGACGTGACGCTGCCCGATCCGCGCGGTCATCAGGTTGTGGTGAAGCAGTACGCGTCGGGTGTCTGCCACAGCCAGCTGCACACCATTCACAACCCGCGGGCGGCGCCGCAGGTGCTGGGTCACGAGTCCACCGGCGAGGTGATTGCAGTGGGTGACGACGTGACCAGCCTTGCGCCGGGGGACACCGTGATGGTCACGTGGGTACCGAAGGACCAGGCGAGCGCGCGCCGCCGGGGCGGTCCGTTGCAGCTCGATCTCGGCGACGGCCGCACGGCGACCTCCATCAACGTGTTCACCTGGGCCACTCACACCATCGCCGATGAGATGTTCGTGGTGAAGGTGCCCGAGGGCATCGACGTGGAGGCCACCTCCATCATCGGCTGTGCGGTCATTACCGGCGCCGGCGCGGTGCTCCACACCGCCGGAGTGGAGACCGGGAACAGCGTGGCCGTCTTCGGTGTCGGGGGCGTTGGTCTGTCCGCGGTCGCAGCGGCGAGGGTCGTCGGGGCCGATCCGATCATCGCCGTGGATCTCTCCGACGAGAAGCTGGATTTCGCGAAGCGCTTCGGAGCCACCCACGGCGTCAACGCCTCCAACGGCGATCCCGTCGAAGCAATCAGGGCGCTCACGACCGACGAGCAGCGCTTCGACATCCGGCGTCAACCGCTTCGCGGTGTGGACTTCGCCTTCGACTGCATCGGACATCAGAGCACGATGGCCCAGATCCACGAGGCCACCCGCGCAGGCGAGTTCGGCCAGAGCCGCGGCGGCACTGCGGTGCTGGTCGGCGTGCCCCAGCGCAACCTCGAACTCGACACCTTGCACCTGTTCATCGGCGAGCGGGCGTTCATCTCCAGCCTGGGCGGCAGCTGCGAGCCGGCCGTCGACTTCCCCCGCTTCTTGCAGTGGCACGCCGACGGCAGCCTCGACCTCAATGCACTGGTGACGCAGAGCTACCCGATTGACGACATCGGCCAGGCAGTCGACGACCTCGAAAACGGGAGGATCGCAGGCCGCTCCATCCTGGTATTCGACTGACCGGCCGTTACCAACCGTTCGTGTGCACGAACTGGTCGAAGGGCTTGCGACGGCCCGGCTTGAAATCGGTGCCGATGGTGTGAGCCACGGGCAGCAGCGCCACCTGCTGCACTTCGTCGAAGGGGATGCCCAGGATCTCGGCGACTTCCTGCTCGCGGGCCAGGTGCACCGTTGTCCAGCAGGTGCCCAGACCTCGATTGCGAGCGGCGAGGCAGAAGCTCCACGCCGCTTGGATGACCGAGCCCCAGCGCAGTGCCTGCAGCCCCGCAGGAGCTCCGTCGAGGCGGCCTTCGATGCACGGCACGAAGATGGCGGGCGTGCGCGGGAAGTTCTCTGCTAGGTAGCGGGCTGAGTCCATCATGCGCAGCCAGTCGACTCGAGCTGCCGGGTCGGTCTCGGCTGCTGCCGCCTTGGCCAGGTAGTTGTCGTCGATGCGGCCCAGCCAGACCTCCTGGTAGATCGTCCCGACGGCCCGGCACTGCTCGGGATCGGTCGACACCACGAAATGCCAGTCTTGGCGCAGCGATCCGGTGGGCGCTTGCAGGGCAAGCTCCAGGCATTCCCGCAGGAGCGCCTCGTTGACCGGGCGGTCGAAGTCGAGCCGTCGCCTGACGGCTCGCGTGGTGGCGAGTGCTTCGTCGACGCTCAGCGACAGTGTCATGGCTGCGCTAGTCGGCGAGTGCGGCGTTGATGGCAGCGACGCCGTCGGCCAGTGCTTGCGCCTCGCCGGCGTCGAGCACGCCGTAGATCGGTGCAACGAGATCGTCGGTGAGGGCCTCGGCGGCGTCCCATTTCGCCCGGTGCTCGTCGGTGACGTCAGCGTCGCCGGTCCAGCCGAACATCTCGACGTCGTCGGGGCGGCGCACCCGGTGAGCCATCTCGGTGCTCAGGCCCGAGGCCACGATGGCAACCAGGTGCAGGCTCCCGCGCAGCTCCCGCAGGACGGCGACGTTCTGGAACGCCCGGGCAGCGGCCTCGTCGCTGCGGGGCTCCGATGCGATCGCTGCGAAGAGCGCCTGTGCGGAACTGTCGACGAGCCCGGCGTCGATCACCTTGTCGGCCGCGGCATTGAAGGCGTCGAGACCTGCGACATCGCTGAGCTTGGCGGCGCCGAAGGCGCCTGCGCATTCCATGTAGAGCCGGCCCCCGTCACGAGGCGCCATGACCTCCTTGGCCGAGTTCCAGATCTTCGCGATCAGATCGGGATTGAAGTAGCCGAAGGCGCTGTGCACGACCGTGGACTCGACATCGCCGAGCACGCCGCCGCGGCCCAGCGCGTAGAGCCGGAAGCCGTCGAGTCCGGCTTCCTTCCCGCGCGTCAGCGTTGCGGGGTCGAAGTAGAACATCGAGCCCATCGTGGCGATGGGCGGGCATACCTTCTGGACAAGTTCACGTGTTTCCATGGGGCGACAGTGTGGCACCGCGCCCCGGCGCCCGCCCGTTCAATGCTTCCCGCTCTAGCTCCCTGTTCCGATTCGATACGGGCTCGCGGGCCGCTCGGGCCACGGCTTCGCCTGTCGGCTCAGCCTCAGTGCAGGCGGCGGGCGAACATGTCCAGCAGCAGCTCCCAGTGGCGCTCGGCGGTGGGCTTGTCGTACACCTCCCGCTGGGGGAACACGAAGCCGTGGTGGGTGCCGTCCACCCAGTAGGTCTGCGCATCGGTGCCGGCATCGGCGAACGCCTTGCACAGCCGGTCGTAGTGCGCCCGGTCGACGTAGTCGTCGTGCTCGGCGGACATCACCAGCACCTCGCCGCCGATGTCGGGCGCCCGCAGGTGCGGCGAGTCGTCGGCGTCGACCGCCAGCCGCACCCCGTGAATCGACGCAGCGGCCGTGATCTGGTCGGGATAGTCGGCGGCCAGCCAGATCGCCATCGGGCCGGTCATGCAGTAGCCGGTGGTGCCGACCCGCTCGGTGCTGGCCGCCGGATCCGCGTCGGCGTACCGCATCAGCGCCGCTGCGTCACGCGACACCATCGCATTGGACAGGTTGGTCATCAGCTCGAACATGAACTTGCGGCTGGCCGGGTCGTCACGCTGCACGATGAAGCCCGGCACGTCGCGGTAGTACAGGTTCGGCAGCAGCACGTAGTAGCCGACGGTGGCGATGCGCCGGGCCATGTCGTGCAGCTCTTCGCGCTTGCCGGGCGCGTCCATCAGGAACAGCACCGTCGGGAACGGCCCCGGTCGGCGCTCGCTGGGTTCGGGGTGCACCACGAAGGTGCTCATCTCGCCCTCGCCGGTGTCGATCGAGACGTGGTCTTCGAACATCGCTGCCTCCTTGGGTACGGCCGTGCCCTTCCACGGCCTGCTGCCAGCCCTCTGGCATACCATCCCGGCCATGCAGGCACTCGACTTCGAACCGCAGTACTTCGTCTACGAGGAGATCCGGCCCCGGGTGGCCCGCATCACCATCAACCGGCCCGAGGTGCGCAACGCCATCAACACCCCGGCCCACAAGGAGTGGTCCGACATCTTGGATCACGCTGCTTCTGACGACGACATCTGGCTGATGGTCATCACCGGTGTGGGCCAGCAGGCGTTCTGCGCCGGGCGCGACCTCAAGCATCTGTCGATGGTGCGGCACGCCGACGAGGCCACCCAGGCTGCCGATCGGGAGTTGATGGACCAGGTGACTCGGCTCATCGAGCGGTTCGACTACCCCAAGCCGCTGATCGCCCAGGTGAACGGCGTGGCGCTCGGCGGCGGCTTCGAAGTGGCCATGGCCTGCGATCTCGTGGTGGCCGCCGACCACGCCCAGTTCGGGCTGACCGAGCCGCTGCGGGGCCTGTACGCGGGCGGCGGGGGAGTGCACCGCCTGCCCCGCCAGATTCCCATGAAGCTGGCGATGGAGTACCTGCTGACGGCGCGCACCATGAGCGCGCAGCGGGCGCTGGAGCTGGGCATCGTCAACGACGTGGTGCCCTACGACGAGCTCGAAGCGGCCACCGACCGGCTGATCGACGACATCATGCGGTGCGCGCCGCTGTCCATCCAGGCCACCAAGCAGGCGGCGATGCGCGGGCTCGACATGCCGCTCGGCGAGGCGTTCCACCACCCGTATCCGGCAGTGGCCCGCCTGATGGCCAGCGAGGACGTGAAGGAAGGCCCCCGAGCCTTCGCCGAGAAGCGTGAACCCAACTGGCAAGGCCGCTAAAGGCGGCTGCGCGATACTGCGCCGTTGATGGCGGGTCTGCGGACCGGCACAGCGAGCGGCAGACCCACAGCGACAGGGGCGAAGATGACCGATGCAACAGCGCTGGCAGCACGTGTGCGAGCCGAGGAGGCCGACACCGTTGCGACAGTCGAGGAGGCCATCAGCCGCTGCGAGCAGCTGAACCCGACGATCAACGCAATCGTCGTCGACACGTTCGGCTCAGCTCGGACGCAGGCCGCTGAACAGGCCGGCGGTGGCCATCGGGACGGGTTGCTGGCCGGGGTGCCGATCGCGCTGAAGGACCTGTTCTGCCCGGTCGAGGGCGAACCCGCTTATCAGGGCAACTGCCGGCTCGCCGAGCTCGACCACCGCTACAGCGAAACCGGGGCAGTGGCGCGCCGGTGGGCCGAGGCTGGTGCGATCAGCATCGGCCATTCGCACAGCCCCGAGCTTGGCGGCGGGCAATGCCCCGGTGCGGCCGAGACGATGCTGTATGGCCCCACCCGCAACCCCTGGAACACCGACCACACGGTGCTCGGCTCCAGCGGTGGCGCGGCGGCAGCCGTGGCGGCGGGCATCGTGCCCATCGCGCACGCCAGCGACGGCGGCGGCTCCATCCGCATACCCGCCAGCGCCAACGGGCTCGTGGGACTCAAGCCGTCACGCGGCCGGATCTCGAGCGCCCCGGCCGGCGAGGGCTGGGGCGGCGGCACCACCGACGGGGCTGTAGCTCTGACCGTGCGCGACGCGGCGCTGGCGCTCGATGTGCTGGCCGGGCCCGAACCCGGCGATCCGTACGTGCCGGCCCACCCCGCGCCGGCCGACGGTTATGTCGCCGAGGTCGGCCAAAGTCCCGGGCAACTGCGCATCGGCGTCAGCTCCACGATCCCGTTCGAGGACACCGATCCGTTCTGCACTCAGGCCGCCGAAGCCGCTGCCAGCCTGCTTGACGGCCTCGGCCATTGCGTCGAGCAAGCACTGCCCGAAGCCATGGCGACCAACGACTACATGTACGACTACGTCCGCATCATGCGCGCCAGCGCCACAGCGACGATGCGATCCTTCGAGAGCGTGCTGGGACGCCCGTGGGGCGAAGACGACATGGAGCCCGTCGCGTGGATCAACTACCAGCGCGGCGCCAAGATCAGCGGGGCTGACATCCTGGCGAGCCGGGAGCGCCTGCACCTGTTCACCCGCCGCCTCGTGCAGTGGTGGAACCCCCAGCCCGGCACCGGCGACGGCTTCGACCTGCTGCTGACCCCCACGCTGGGCCTGGTGCCGCCCCCGGTCGGCTACCTGGTCGATGGCGACGAGCGCACGCTGGTGCGGCGCTTGGCCAAGGTGACGCCCTACTTGCCGCAGTTCAACGTCAGCGGCCAGCCTGCCATCTCAGTGCCGCTCGGCACGCCCGAAGGGATGTCGCCCGAGGGGCTCCCCATCGGGGTCCAGCTCGTGGCAGCGCCAGGCCGCGAGGACGTGCTGCTGCGGGTCGCCGCCCAGATGGAACAGGCTGCACCCTGGTCGGGGCGCCGCCCGCCGGTCCACGCGACCAACTGAACAAGCTCCCGGCTGCGACCGGCGAAGTCAGCTCGCCGTCAGCCCTAGGTCAGCTTCGTGCGGGACTGGTCGAGCACCACGGCTGCGAGCGCGAACATCACCACCGCCATCCCGACGAACTGCCACAGCGACACCTGATCGCCGAGGAACACCCACGCCATCAGCGTGCTCGTGACTGGGATGGCCAGCGTCATCGTGGAGCCCAGCCACGACGGGATGCGCACCAGCGACCAGTTCATCAACATGTGGCTGGCGACACCGGGTCCGATGGCCATGATGCCCAGCCACAGCCACGCCCCCGCCGATGGCCAGTCGAAGACCTGCCCCGAGGCCAGCGCGAACGGCGTGGCCACCAACGAGCACACCAGCGCACTGCCGCCCGTGTATTGGGCCGCAGCGATCTTCTGCGTGCTGAGCTTGGAGAACACGAAATAGCCCGTCCAGGCGAACAATGCACCGAACGCCAGCAGGTCGCCGAACACGCTCCACTCGGTCAGGCCCGATGAGCCCAACACGACGATCGCGATGCCGCCGATCGCCACCAGCGCCAGTCCCCAATGGCGCCGGCCCGGCTGCTCGTCGAAGATCCTGGGTGCCAGGAACAGCATCAGCAGCGGCTGCAAGGATGCCACCACCGTGGCGTTGGCCACCGTGGTCATCCGCAGGGCGACGAAGAACAGCATGATGTCGAACGCCAGCGAGAAGCCGCCCCAGAACGAGACCTTGATTGACGACAGCCGCAGCGGCGTGCGGTTGGCCCACAGGAACAGAGCGACGAGCCCGGTGTAGAGCCACATCCGCCAGAACACGACGGCCAGCGGCCCGAGTTCGGAGATGCCCTTGGCGATCACGCCCGAGGCGGCCCATCCCACCATCGCCACGGCAGCCGCGGGCACCCCCAGTGCGCGCTCGGACAGAGCAGGTGCACCGCGCCCCCCGTACGGCGCTCCCGGCGCCGTGCCCGGTCCGCTGTCGGCCATGTGCCTGCTCCGCCCCGCCGTTCCAGCCTGCAAATCGCGGCCGCGGGCAAGCCGAGCCGATACCGGAAGACTACGCCTCGGTTGTGCCAGTCTTCTCGACAAGAGGCTGAGCCGTTAGGCGAAGCCGTGGCCCGAGCGGCCCGTGAGCGATAGCGAACAAGAGCGGGATTTGACTGGTGCGACCACGAGAAGGTTCACCTACCTGCGCGGCTCCACAGGAGGAAGCCATGGCAACAGCAGAACACCGACCGACCGAGCTCACCGACGACATGCGCATGAAGCTGAACGCGGTGTCCACGGCGACGCTTGCGGGCCAGATGCAGAGGCGCGGGATGCGCAACAGCTTTCTGAACGGGCTGAGGCCGCTGAACGAGGGTCAGCGAATGCTCGGCTACGCCCACACGCTGCGCTTCGTGCCCAAGCGCGAAGACTTCGAACGCCGGCTGGAGGGTCCGAACGCGCAGCGCCGGGCCGTGGAGTCCATCGAGCCCGAAGAGGTGCTCATTGTGGAGGCGCGTGGAGAGCCGCATGCCGGCACCATCGGCGACATCTTCACTATGCGCATCAAGCACCTCGGCGCTTCCGGCTTCGTCACCGACGGCGCGCTGCGCGACACGCCGGCCGTGGCCGATGTCGGCCTGCCCGTGTATCACCAGTCATCCCACGCGGCGACCCTCGGCCGCGTGCATACGCCGCTCGAACACCAGGTGCCCATCGCCTGCGCCGGCGTCACGGTGTTTCCGGGCGACATCATCGTGGGCGACGGCGAGGGGGCCGTGGTCATCCCGGCGCTGCTCGCCGAGGAGGTCGCCGACGACTCCTATGCCCAGGAGCTCGAAGAGGAGTGGGCCATCGAGCGGGTCGCTGCCGGCGAGAGCTCGATCGGCACATTCCCCATCGCCAAGGATCGTCGTGCCGAGTTCGAGGAGTGGCTGGCCAAGCGCCAGGGCTGACGTCGACGCCCCACAGGCCGAAATGCGGGTGGGGCTAGGCTCCTCTTACAGAAGCAGCGGTCGGCTGGAGGCTCCGGCAACACATCCGACAAGGCGGTCAGTCCATGAGCGAAGCGATCAAGAAGCGCACGAGCGCAGTCACGCCGCGGGGCCTGAATCACCTGGTGCTGAACGTGCGCGACATCGAGGAGTCGCATCACTTCTGGTGCGACTTGCTGGGCTTCAAGCAAGTCGGCGAGCTCGAGCCGCGTGGCGGCAAGCCGCCGGCCATGAACATGCGCTTCTACAGCGGCGTCATCGACGACGTGAACCATCACGACATCGCGCTCGTGGAGCGTCCGGAGCTGCCGGCGCCACCCGAGAAATGGAGCATGGTCGAGGGCGCGTGCGCGGTGAACCACATCGCGATCACCTATCCGGATCGGGAGTCGTGGCTGGAACAGGTGCAATTCCTCGAGGAGCGGGGAGTGCCGATGAACGTCCGCGTCGATCACGGCATGACTCACAGCGTGTACGTCAACGATCCCAACGGCTACGGCGTGGAAGTGCTGTACGAGCTGCCTGAGGAAGTCTGGAAGCACGACATCAACGGTGCCCTCAACTACGCCAAGCGACTGCCTCCCGAAGATCTGCTGGTTGACGACACCGACTACGAGACCGACTTCTCACCAGCCTGAGCTGCCTGGCCGATGAGGGCAGGCACACGGAGGCAAACGAGATGAGCGGGCCGGCTGAGACACGGTCGCCGATGACCGGCGACGAATACGTCGAGAGCCTGCGCGACGGGCGCACGGTGTACTTCCATGGCGAGAAGGTGCGTGACGTCACCACCCATCCGGCGTTCCGCAACAGCGTGCGCTCCATTGCCCGCCTCTACGACGCGCTCGGCGACCCTGCCCAGCAAGACGTGCTGACGTGCGAGACCGACACCGGCTCGGGCGGCAAGACGCACAAGTTCTTCCGGGTGCCTCACAGTGCAGACGACCTCGTCGGCGCCCGCGACGCCATCGCCGGCTGGCAGCGTCTGACCTATGGCTGGATGGGTCGCAGCCCCGATTACAAGGCGTCGTTCCTGGCCACCTTGGGAGCGATGCCGGAGTTCTACGGCGACTACTCCGACAACGCCATCCACTGGTATCAGCGCAGCCAGGAGGAGGTGCTGTACTGGAACCACGCCATCGTGCATCCGCCGGTCGACCGTCACCTGGGGCCCGATGCGATCCGTGACGTCTGCATGCACGTCGAGCGCGAGACCGACAACGGCCTGGTCGTGTCTGGCGCCAAGGTCGTGGCCACCGGCTCGGCGCTGACGCACTACAACTTCATCGCCCACTACGGCCAGATACCCATTCAGGACCGTGACTTCGCCATCGTGTGCACCGCGCCGATGGATGCCGACGGGGTGAAGCTGATCTGCCGCAACTCCTATGAACTGCAGGCGGCTGCCACCGGAAGCGTGTTCGACTACCCGCTGTCGAGCCGGCTCGACGAGAACGACTCGATCCTGGTGTTCGACCAGGTGCTGATCCCCTGGGAGAACGTGTTCCTGTACGGCGACGTGCCCAAGGCCAACAGCTTCTTCCCCTCCATCGGCTTCCTGCCTCGGTTCACCTTCCACGGGCTGGCCCGCCTGTGCGTGAAGCTGGACTTCATTGCCGGGCTGCTGTCGAAGGCGCTGCGCGCCACCGGCACCCGCGACTTCCGGGGTGTGCAGGCCAATCTGGGCGAGGTGATCGCCATCCGTAACCTGATGTGGGGACTCAGCGACGCAATGTGCCGCAACCCCGATCCGTGGGCGAACGGCGCTGTGCAGCCGTCCGTGCTGTACGGCTTGGCCTACCGCACCTTCACGCCGTACTTCTATCCCCGCATCAAGGACATTGTCGAGCAGGTGGTGGCGTCAGGCCTGATCTATGTCAACTCGAACGCCGCCGACTTCAAGTCCGACGAGATCCGGCCGTACCTGGAGCGTTTCGTGCGAGGCTCGGACGGCATCCCGGCGCTCGAGCGGATGAAGGTCATGAAACTGCTGTGGGATGCCATGGGCAGCGAGTTCGGAGGACGTCACGAGCTGTACGAGCGCAACTACGCCGGCAACAACGAACAGATCCGCTACGAGAACGTGCATGCGGCCGATGGGGCGGCACCCGGTCAGGAGTCCTTGACAGCGATGCTCGAAGGCTTCGCCGAGCAGTGCATGGCCGAGTACGACCTCGACGGCTGGACGATTCCCGGTTTCTTCAACCCCGACGACGTCTCGATCGTGGGCCGCGACTGGGACTGAGCCGCTCCCGCAGCGGGCGCACGCTCGATCACAACCCAGAGTCGAACGCGGAGTAGATTTTCTGGCGAGCCGCAAGGAGCACGCCGTGAAGTCGATCTTCTTCCACCTGATGCCGTACCCGGAGCTCCCGCCGGACTTCCCCGAGCAGCACCGCTCGGTGTGGGTCGACATCGACCCCAAGCTGTATGACCCCACGGTCGGCCACGAGACCTACAACACGTACCTCGACCAGCTCGAGTTCGCGGCCGAATGCGGGTTCGACGCCGTGGGCATCAATGAGCACCACTCCAACGGCTACGGGCTCATGCCCAGCCCCAACATCATCGCGGCGGCGCTGTCGCGCAACTGCCCCGACACCAACATCGTGGTGCTGGGCGACTCGGTGGCGCTGTACAACCCGCCGCTGCGGGTGGCCGAGGAGATCGCCATGCTCGACGGGATCACCGGCGGGCGCATGATCGCCGGCTTCCCGGTGGGCTCGCCGATGGACACCATCTACGCCTACGGCCAGAACCCGGCCACGCTGCGCGAGCGCTACCACGAGGGCGTGGATCTCATCCGCCAGGCGTGGACGTCGGACGAGGTGTTCAGCTTCAACGGCAACTACAACAAGCTGCGCTACGTCAACGTCTGGCCCCGGCCGGTGCAGCAGCCCCACCCGCCCATCTGGATTCCCGGCGGCGGCTCGGTGGACACCTGGGACTGGTGCGCCGCGGAAGACCTCGTGTACTGCTACCTGAGCTACTTCGGCTACAAGGCCGGCTTGCGCACCATGCAGGGCTTCTGGAAGAAGGTCCAGGAGCTCGGCAAGGAGACCAACCCGTTCCAAGGCGGCTTCGCCCAGTTCATCGCCGTGGCCGACACCGAGGCTGAGGCCTGGGACCTGTACCGCGAGCCGGCTGAGTACTTCTTCAACACCTGCCTGCACGTGTACGCCGGCTATGCCGACCCGCCTGGTTACAAGACGCCCAACACAGTGCGTGCCGGGGTGGAAGGCATGGTGGAACGGGCCGCGCGGGAAGCCACCGCCCGGCGCGAGGCCAACGCCGCCGATGCCGCCAAGGCCGGCAGCGCGAAGCCCTCCTACGGCTCGAAGAAGCTGAGCTTCGAGGACATGGTGGAGAAGGGATACATCATCTTGGGCGACCCCACCCAGGTCACCGAGCAGGTGCATGAGCTGGCCACCACCATGAATGTCGGCCACCTGATGGTGTTCAGCCACTTCGGCAACATGGATCCCGAGCTGGTGAAGATGAACACCGAGATGTACGCCACCAAAGTGATGCCAGAAGTAGCCGGCCTGTTCGAGGACGACTACGAGGACCACTGGTGGCCGAAGACCGACCACCAGCTCGAGCCCGTGGGAAGCCGCGCCCGATGAGCACAGGCACACCGCTGGCCGGTCACTTCGCGCCCGGCACGCTGCCATTTCGAGACGGGCATGTCGGCATCGTCGAGCTGGGTGAGGGTCCGACTGTGGGCTACCTGCACGGGATGCTCGGCAATCCCGGCGTGCACGCAGTACTCGAGGAGCTCGCCGCAGTGGGCCACCGCGTGGTGGCGCCGAGCCTTCCGGGCTTCACCGGCTCCAGCGAGCCTGACGGTCTGCGCAACCTGCACGACTGGGTCGTTGCCACCAGCGAGGTGGTCGACGTGGCCGGCTTGGCCGGCGCGCCGCTGGTGGCCTCCAGCGTGGGCGCGATGCTGGCGCTGGAACTGGCCGCGGTCCGGCCCGAGGCGTTCGGCCCGATGGTGCTCGTGGCGCCGTTCGGCCTCTGGGACGACAGCGACCCGGTGGCCGACCCCTTCGGCACGACGCTGAGCGTGCAGCGGGCGATGCTGACCGAGGACACCGAGGCGTCGGCGGCGTTCTTCGACGACCCGACCGACCTGCCGGCCGACATGGTGGTGGAGCACGGCGTGCACCGCTATCTCACGCGTACCGCCGCCGCGCAGCTGATCTGGCCGCTGCCCGAATGGGGTCTGGCAGAACGGCTGCACCGGGTGACCAATCCCGTAACGCTGGTGCACGGCGCCAAGGACCGGATCATTCCGGCGTCGTACCTGGAGCGTTGGGCCGAAGCACTGCCGAACGTTGCCAGCACGCACCTGCTAGACGACGCCGGCCACCAAGCCGACTTCGACCAGCCCGCTCAAGTTGCACAGATCGCGACAGCGGCCCTCGCCTAGGCAGACACTGACCCCATAGCGGCGGCTGCTAGACGGACCGATCGCGTAGCGCCCGGCGGGCCTCGCGATCCGTTTCCCGCTTGCGAATGGCCTGCCGCTTGTCGTACAGCCGCCGGCCCCGGGCGAGGGCGAGTTCCAGCTTGGCCCGCCCATCGCGGAAGTAGATCTCGAGCGGGATGAGCTGCAGGCGGTCCTGCTCAGTGCGGGCCCGCAGCCGGTTGATCTCGCCACGATGCATGAGCAGCTTGCGAGGGCGTTCCACCTCATGTCCTAGATTCGGCGACGCATGGGTCCATGGGGCGATGTGCAGGCCCATCAACCACATCTCGTCGTCGCGCACCCGGGCATAGGCATCGCCCATCTGGGCGCCCCCGGCACGCAGCGACTTCACCTCCGTGCCGCGCAGGACCATGCCGCACTCGAAGGTGTCGAGCACTTCGTAGTTGCGGCGCGCCCGGCGATTCGACGCCACGACGGTCCGGTCGCTCTCCATCAACCCGAGGGTACGGTTGGCGCGGCCCGTAGAATCCTGAGTCAATAGGTCAGGAATCGCCGAGGCGGCTTGCACGTTCCTGGCCGGCAATCACCCAGCCGCCGAACCGGGAGCTCCGATGGCTGTCACCGTCCGCCTGCCGACCGTCCTGCGTCCCCACGCCAACGGGCAGTCACGGGTTGACGCCGAGGCCAGCACCGTGGCTGAGGCCATGTCGTGGCTGGTCGGCGAGTTTCCCGGCATCGCCCCCAACCTGCTCGCTGAAGACGGCAGCCTGCACCGCTTCGTGAACGTGTATGTCAACGACGAGGATGTGCGTTACCTGTCCCAGATGGACACTGCGCTGTCCGACGGCGACGAGCTGTCGATCCTGCCGGCCGTCGCCGGTGGCTGAGCCGGTCCGGCCCCGCTCCAGTACGCACCGCTGAGCCGGCACGTGGCCGTCTATCGCTCTGTCGACGAGCTGATTGGCGCCACGCCCACCCTCGACGTCAGCCGCCTCAGCCCCAACCCGTCGGTCGCGCTGTACGCCAAGCTGGAAGGGCACAACCCGACCGGCTCGGTCAAGGACCGGGTTGCGCTGGCGATGCTGGATCGTGCTGAAGCTGAAGGGGGGCTCACGCCCGGATCGGTGATCATCGAGCCCTCGTCGGGCAACACCGGCATCGCGCTGGCCATGCTCGGGCAGCGCCGCGGCTACCGGGTCAAGATCGTGCTGCCGGGCAACGTCACCGCCGAGCGGAGGCAGATGCTCGAGATCTTCGGCGCCGAGATCATCGATAGCCCGGCTGAGCAGGGCTCCAACGGCGCTGTGCGGATGGCAGTGGAGCTGGCCGAGGCCAACCCCGACTGGACGATGCTGTACCAGTACGGGAACGAGGCCAATCCCGAGGCGCACTACCGCTCCACCGGCCCCGAGATCGTCGCCGACGTTCCGGGCATCACGCACTTCGTGGCGGGGCTGGGCACGAGCGGCACGCTGCTGGGCGTCGGCCGGTATCTCAAGGAGCACTCACCGACGGTGCAGGTGTGGGCGGTCGAGCCTCCGGCGGGCGAGCAGGTGGAGGGCCTGCGCAGCCTCGACGACGGGTACGTGCCGCCCATCTTCGAGCAGTGGGGCGGCGTCGATCTGCTCGATCGCAAGATGATCGTGCGCCCGAGGGAGTCGATCGAGGCGACGCGGATGCTGGCGGCCGAGGGCGTGTTCTCGGGCATCTCGGGCGGCGCGGCGCTGGCCGGTGCACGCAAGGCTGCTGCCCGCATCGACGATGGCGTCATCGTGTTCGTAGTGAGCGACCATGGCTGGAAATACCTGTCGGTCGGCGCCTGGACCGACGACCTCGATGCTGCCGCTGCCCAAGCCGAGAACGTCATCTACTTCTGACCGTCTCTGCAGGCAGTTCGGCGGTTGATCGCCCGAGTCTCTGTCGTACCGTTTCCGGCATGAGGGACGCCACTTCCCGCTGCTGGGCAGCGGTGGTGATTGTGGTGCTGGCGTCGGCCGCGGGCGCCTGCACGGGTCCGCCGCTGCGGGTTGCTCCCACTCCGTCGTCCACCAGTGCCCTGTCCCTCGACATCACCGCAACGACGCTGCTGCCTTCGCGAACATCATCCGAGCGTCCTGCTGCAGTGCTGGTGACAGCTCCGGCGGGAAGCGATGCGGGTACGGCCTCCGACGCTGCCGCTGCGACAACAGCGCCCCTGCGGCTGGGTGGGGCGGCAGTGCCCCGTCCCGAAGGCGTCGTGCTCGCGAGCGACGGCCTCGGTCTCGTGCCGTTCGGCACCGACGCACAGGCTGCCTTGGACGTGCTCACACGCGCGCTCGGCCAGCCGGTTGCCGACAGCGGCTGGACCGACACGTTCTCGATCTACGGGGACTGTCCCGGCAGCCGGCTGCGAGCCGTGGAATGGCCAGGCCTGCTGGCCCTGTTCGGGAATGCCGAAGACGGCTACCAGCACCGCGACGCCGGCGATGAGCACTTCATGACCTGGCGGCTGGGAGCGTTCGGACCCGACCCGTACATGCTGCAAACGGCCGAGGGGATCGGTGTCGGCGCCGGCCGTGCCGAGGTCGCCGAGGCATACCCGACGGCCACATTCCACCCTGCAACCGTCAACGAGTCGGCCTCGGTATCGCTCGTAACCAGCGGCGGGCGGCTCGTCGGCGTTTTCGACGAAGCCGGCGTCCTCCGGTCGCTCGAAGCAGGAACGCGCTGTCCGATCGGCTGAAGTTCTGCTGGGCTGGGCACGATGTGAGAAGCCCCGTCTACCTGCGTAGTATCGGCCTCCGTGAGCAAGCTCTCGGTGACGGTGTTGGGTTGTTCGGGCAGCTACGCCGCCGCTGGCGAGTCGTGCAGCGGGTACCTCGTGCGCAGCGAAGCCACGAACCTGTGGGTGGACTGCGGGCCCGGCACCTTCGCCAACCTGCAATCCCATGTGCCCCTGGAGACGGTGGATGCGCTGCTGGTGAGCCATCACCACCCTGATCACTGCGCGGAGCTGCCAGTGATCTACAACGCAGCCAAGTGGTACATGGGCATCGAGAGCATGCGGGTGCTCGCCACCGAGGGCGTGCGTGAGGTCACCGAGGTGTACGGCGACAGCTCTGATCTCTTCGGCTGGGAGATGGTGAAAGATTCGTCGGAGGCGCGTGTCGGCGACATCGACGTGCTGTTCTCCCGCACCGATCACCCGGTGGAGACGCTGGCGATGCGCTTCGAGTGCGACGGCAAGTCGATCGTCTATACGTCCGACACCGGTCGTGGCTGGGCACTGTCTGCGCTCAGCCGTGACGTCGGCCGGCCGTCGCCGGACCTCGTGGTGGGTGAGGGCACGCTGCTGCACGCAACCGACAATCCCGAGATCCCACATGTCAGCGCAGCTTGGCTGGCAGCCGACGCCAACGACGTCGGTGCACGCCAACTCGTGGTGACCCATGTGCCGCCCGGTTCGGATCCGCAGGATCATCTGACCGAGGCGGGCGAGGTATTCAACGGCGACGTGGCAGTCGCACGCACCGGCGCAACGTTCTGGGCGTGAACGATGTGCTCGCGGTGAATGCAAGGACCCGGTTGTGACGCGCGCCGACGGCCGGACGCCGGGCGCCCTGCGGCCCGTCACGTTCGAACGCGGCTTCACCGACCAGACACCGGGCTCGGTGCTGGTGTCCTTCGGGCGCACCAGGGTGCTGTGCACCGTGTCGGTCGACGACGACGTGCCGCGCTGGATGCGCGGCCGGGGGACCGGCTGGGTGACTGCCGAGTATGCGATGCTGCCCGGCTCGAGCGGGGAGCGTGTCGGCCGGGAATCGAAGCGAGGCAAGCAGAAGGGGCGCACGCTCGAGATCGAGCGCCTGATCGGGCGGGCGTTGCGGGCCGTGTGCGACATGGCGGCGCTGGGTGAGCGCGAGGTCACGGTCGACTGCGATGTGCTGCAGGCTGACGGGGGAACGCGCACCGCTTCGATCTGCGGCGGCTATGTGGCGCTGCACGACGCATGCACCCGTCTGGTCAGCAGCGGTGCCATCAGCCGGCATCCGCTCATCGACGAGTGCGCAGCCATCTCGGTGGGGATCGTGGACGGCGAGGCCCGCCTCGATCTGCCATACGAGGAGGACTCGCGGGCCGAGGTCGACATGAACGTTGTGATGACCGGACAGGGTCGCTTCGTCGAGGTGCAGGGCACCGCCGAGGGCGATCCGTTCGACGACGCCCAGCTCAGCGCAATGCTGGCCCTGGCCCGTTCGGGCATCAGCGAGATCGTCGATCTGCAGCGAACGGCACTGGCCACGCCGCCGACGTGATGTCGGGCACGCCAGGGTGTCGGTGATGGGAAGGCCCTGACGCGGTGCGGCTGGTGATGGCGTCGGCCAATCCGCACAAGGCCGTCGAGATCGCTGCGGTGCTGGCCGAAGCGATGCCCGCTGTCAAGATCGTGCCGCGCCCGTCAGAACTCGGCGATGTGGCTGAAGACGGCGAGACGCTGGCGGACAATGCGCTGATCAAGGCGAGGTTTGTGTGCGCAGCGGCAGGCGAGCCGTCCATTGCCGATGACACCGGGCTGGAAGTGGATGCGCTGGGTGGTGCCCCTGGCGTGCACAGCGCCCGCTATGCGGGGCCTGAGGCTGATCCGGTGGCCAATCTGTCCAAGCTCATGGCTGCCTTGGGCGAGGTGCCGCCGCCTCAGCGGACGGCGCGTTTCCGGACCGTGGTAGCGGTCGTGCTGGCTGACGGCAGCGAGATCCTGGCCGATGGCGTTGTCGAGGGGACGATCGCTACGGCGCCGCGGGGCACTAGAGGGTTTGGCTACGACCCCGTCTTTGTCCCCGACGAGGCAGCCCCGCTCACCTTCGCCGAAATGTCCGCCGAAGCCAAGAACCAGATCAGCCACCGCGGCCGCGCCCTGCGCGCCTTGGCGGGGCGACTCTGAGTTCGCGTTAACCCTGTCCGGCGGCAGTCGGCGGTTGCACTCCGGCTGGGCTCGAAAGCCCCGTCGGTAGCCTGCGGCGCATGACCGACCTTCCATCGATCTCCGTCCCGGCGCCGGGTGCGCAGCGAGCATTCGACGCCAGTGGCGTCTCTGGCTGGACCCAGATCTCGAACCGGCTGCTGGACGACCGCATCGTGTTCCTGGGCGACGAGGTGGACGATCAGCTCGCCAACGTCGTCTGTGCACAGATGCTGTACCTGGAGGGTCAGGACCGGGGCCGCGACATCTCGCTGTACATCAACAGCCCGGGCGGCTCGGTCACCGCCGGCATGGCCATCTACGACACGATGCAGTTCGTGGCCTGCGACGTGGCCACTGTCTGCCTGGGGCTGGGTGCCTCGATGGGGCAGTTCCTGCTGACCGCAGGAGCGCCGGGCAAGCGCTATTGCCTGCCCCACGCCAGGGTGATGATGCACCAGCCGTCCGGCGGTGTCCGGGGCCAAGCATCAGACATCGCCATCCAGGCCGAGCAGATGGCCTACGTCAAGCGCCTGATGGCCGAACGCACGGCCCTGCACAGCGGCCAGGACGTGGAGCAGATCCTGCTCGATTCCGAGCGGGATCGTTGGTTCACTGCGGAGGAAGCGAAGGCGTACGGCTTGTGCGATCACGTGATCGTCAAGCGCGGCGAGATGATCTAGCTGGTTCACCCAGGCGCAGCAGTGCTCGTGCGCCTGGCTTCACCCAGGCGCAGCAGTGCAATTGCGGGTCACGTAGTCCACGACCCGTTGGGTGGCGGCATCCTGCGTCTCGAGGAACGGGTCCTGTGCCGCGATCACGGCAGCGGCGCGGTCGAACGTCTCGCGTGAAGCGGTCTCGGCGACGGCCTCGGACAGCGCGGCAGTCAAGTCGGCCAGCAGAACCATGTCAGAGCGGATCTCCGCCGGTGCCGCCGCTGCGGCGTCTGCGAACTGGCGAGCGGTGCGATCCATTGCCTCGCGGGTGCTCGTATCGTCATTCGGGTTGACCGTCAGGCTGAGCTGATCGACGACCAGCAGGTGGGCGAACTCAGCGCAGAACTCCTCGACGGAGGGTTCACCGCTGTCGCGCCACAGCGTGAGTCGCAAGGCAAGTGCGATCGCTACGACGGCGGCGGCGATGAGGAGCCAGCGCCGGCGAGCTGTCACGGTCATCACGCCCGGAACGCAGCCTCCGCACGGCAACGCAGGTCCGCGACGCCGTGAGCGAGCCCTTCCTCATAGCGGTACAGCGCGCTGCCTGATACGAGAACGTTGGCGCCGGCCGCAGCAGCACCGCCGATGCTCTCGGCCGAGATGCCGCCGTCCACCTCGATGTCGATGCCGGCGCCCGACGCCCCCGCCGAACCGCTTACCGAGATGAGCTGGCGCAGGGCAGCGATCTTGGGCTCCATCGTGGCGATATAGGCCTGGCCGCCGAATCCCGGGTTGACGGTCATGATCAGCACCATGTCGACGAGGTCGAGCACATGGGCCACGGCGTCGATCGGTGTCGAGGGGTTGATGGCCACCGCCGGCTGCGCACCTAGCTCGGCAACCCGGCTGAGCGTCCGGTGCAGGTGCGTCACCGACTCGGCGTGCACGATCAGCATCTCGCATCCGGCGTCGACGTAGGCGCCCAGCATGGGATCGGGGTCGGCGACCATGAGGTGCGCTTCGAACATCACGCCGGCGTGGGGGCGGCAGGCCGCGATCACATCGGGGCCGAACGTCAGGTTCGGCACGAAGACGCCGTCCATGACGTCCCACTGGATCCGGTCAACTCCTGCCGCCTCCAAGGCAGCGCACTCGTCGCCGAGGCGCGCGAAGTCGGCAGGAAGGACAGATGGGACGATCTGGATAGACCGGGGTGCCGTCGGCGAAGCCGTGTTCACCCGGCCAGTGTTGCCGACGCGCCGCCCCGAAGCGCGGCAGTTATCGGCTCAGCTGCTGGTTTGAAGCAGCGATCTAGTTGAGGCGCTCCACGATCATGGCCATGCCCTGACCGCCGCCGACGCACATCGACTCGAGCCCGAAGGTCTTGTCGCGGTCGGAGAGGCCGTTGAGCAGGGTGGTCATGATGCGGGCGCCGGTCATGCCGAACGGGTGGCCCAGTGCGATGGCGCCGCCGTTGAGGTTCAGCTGGTCGACGATGTCGATGCCCAGCTCATCGGCAGACGGGATCACCTGGGCAGCGAAGGCCTCGTTGATCTCGACCATGTCGATGTCGCTCATGGTCATGCCCGCGCGCTCCAGCGCCTTCTTGCAGGCCTCGATCGGGCCGAGGCCCATGATCTCGGGGTTCAGCGCCGACACTGCCGACGAGATGATGCGCGCCAGCGGCGTGATGCCCAGCTCCTCGGCGCGCTTGCGGCTCATCACCATCACGGCGGCAGCGCCGTCGTTCAGCGGGCAAGCATTGCCGGCAGTCACCCGGCCGTCGGGGCGGAATGCAGGCTTCAGCTGCGAAACGGCTTCGTAGGTGACGCCAGCACGCGGACCGTCGTCGGTGCTGACCACACTGCCGTCAGGCAGCTCCAGCGGGGTGATGTCCATCTCAAAAAAACCGCGCCCGATGGCGTCCTCGGCCTTGTTCTGGCTCATCACGCCGTACTCGTCCATGGCCTGGCGGCTCACGCCCTTGTGCTCGGCCACGTTCTCGGCGGTGAAGCCCATGGCGATGTACAGGTCAGGCAGGCCGACCGGCGGTGTCCAGTCGCCGTGACCGCCTTCGCCGCGCACCTTGGTGCGCTCGCCTGCGGCTTTGAACTTGGGGTTTGTTGTGCCGGGCAGGCTGTCGGAGTTGCCCTTGTCGTAGCGGCTCACGCACTCGACGCCGGCGGCGATGAAGGCATCGCCCTCGCCGGCACGGATGGCGTGCGCCGCCATGCGGATGGTCTGCAGCGAGGACGAGCAGTAGCGATTGACGGTGGTGCCGGGCACGTCGTCGAGGCCGGCCAGGATGGCCGCGGCACGCGCGATGTTGAAGCCGGCCTCGCCGCCGGGCTGGCCGCAGCCCAGCATGAGATCCTCGATCTCGCCGTGGGGCAGCTCGGGCACCTTGTCGAGCAGCTTGGTGACGATCTGCGCCGTCATGTCGTCGGGCCGCATCTCGGTCAGCGAACCCTTGAAGGCTCGCCCGATCGGGCTGCGGGTGGTTGCAACGATGACCGGGTCGGTCGCCGCATCAGTACTCATGTGGTGTCCCCTCGCAGGGCGCGCCGAACCCGTCTGCAGAGCCGGTCACGCTGGGTGTGCGAGCACAGAGGCTAGGTCATTGCCCGGCGCTTCGTCCGGGAAGGCGCGCCACCCCGTGTGGGCGGGAAATCCGGTGCCGCGCGGTCTCAGGCGTTCTGCAGTGCCCGCCAGACATTCTGCGGGCTGCAGGGCATGTCGATGTGGCCGATGCCCAGGTGGGCCACCGCATCGCACACCGCGTTGTGCACTGCCGGCGTGGAGCCGATCGTGCCCGACTCGCCGATGCCCTTGGCGCCCAGCGGGTTGCGCGGGCTGGCGGTCTCGGTGTTGGACACCTCGAAGCTCGGCAGTTCCGCCGCCGACGGCACCAAGTAGTCGCCGAGGCTCGGGTTGCGGGGCTGGCCGTCGCCGTCGTACTCGACGTGCTCGTACAGCGCCTGCGCGATGCCTTGGGCAATGCCGCCGTGCTGCTGTCCGTTCACGATGAGCGGATTCATGATGGTGCCGCAGTCGTCGACCGCCACGTGGCGCACCAGCTCGACCTCGCCGGTGTCGCGGTCGACTTCGACGACGGCCACATGGGAGCCGAACGGGAACGTGGAATCGGTCCCGTCGAAGTTCTCCTCGGCCATCAGGCCTGCCTCGAGACCGGACGGGCGGGCGCTGTCGTCGTTGGCCAGCTGCGCGATGTCGGCCCAGCTCACCGAGCTGGTCGGCACGCCGGCAACGGCAAGCCCGCCTTCGGCCACCACGATGTCGTCAGCAGATGCCTCGAGCAGGTGTGCGGCGAGCTGCTTGCCCTTCTCCAGCACTGCCTGGCTCGACAGGTATACCGCCGAGCCGGCCGTCTGCAGCGAGCGAGAGCCCAGCGTGCCCGCACCCGATGGCACCTCGGCCGTGTCGGCGTCGAGGTGGGTGACCTGCTCCATGGGAATGCCCAGCACTCCCTCGACGATTTGGCTGAACGCCGTGTCGTGGCCCTGACCGTGGCTGGACGTACCCACCCGGATGGTGGCCGTGCCGTCTTCGTGCACCTCAGTGCTGCCGTATTCCACGTGCAGCCCCACCGGAGCGGTGATCTCCACGTAGGACGACACGCCGATGCCCAGCAGCTTCGAATCACCGGAGTCGCGCCGAGCCTGCTGCTCGGCCCGCAGATCGGCATAGCCGGATGCTTCGAGCACGGCGTCGAGGGCCTGCTCGTACTCGCCGGAGTCGTAGCTGACGCCCGTCTGCAGGGCGGTCGGGAAGGCGTCGGGCTGCAGGTAGTTCTTGCGCCGGATCTCGGCCGGGTCCATGCCGATCGCGGCAGCGGCCTTGTCCAGGATGCGCTCCACCATCTGGGTCGCCTCTGGACGCCCGGCGCCGCGGTACGCGCCGATTGGCGTGGTGTTGGTGATGACCGTCTGCGAGACGAAGTCGATGACGGGGATGTCGTACACGGCCTGGCTGAGCATGCCGGTCAGCATCGGCAGGATCGCGCCGATGATGGGGTACGCGCCGGCGTCGGCAATCACGTTCGCCTTCAGGCCCACGATGCTGCCGTCGTTGCGCACGCCCATTTCGACGTTCATCACCATGGCGCGGCCCTGCACCATCGACAGCATGTTCTCGGTGCGGTTCTCGGTCCACCTGGCGGGACGGCCCAGTTCCTGGGCCGCCTTGCCCACCACGATGTACTCGGGATACACCGCGGCCTTCGGGCCGAAGCCGCCGCCCACCCACGGTGCGGTCACGCGCAGCTGATCGGGCTCCAGGCCCAGTGCCGGGGCGAGCGCCTCATGCTGGGAGTGGGCATTCTGCACCGACAGGTGCATGGTCATGCTGCCGTCATCGCCGGGGACTGCTACGCACCCGTTGGCCTCCATCGGGGCACCGGCCAAGCGCTGGGTGACGATGCGCTCCGAGACGACCTGGTCGGCGCCTGCGAGAGCATCAACTCCCGGCCGCTCGCCGGTCTCCTCATCTGGGCCCGGGATGGCGAAGGGGAAGCACACGTTGGACGGCTGCCCGTCCCACACGACGGGCGAGTCGGGATCTGCAGCTCGCTCGAAGTCCGAGACAACCGGCAGCGGGCTGTACTCGACGTACACGGCCTCGGCGGCGTCGTTTGCCTGCGCCTGGGTTTCCGCCACCACGGCGGCCACCATGTCGCCGACGAAGCGCACCCGGCCCGCCGCCAAGGGCGGACGGTTGAAGTCGGGCGGCATCATCGGGAAGCCCTGGAAGGCATCCATCGGCAGGTTCTCCGCGGTGTACACCGCCACGACGCCCGGCATGGACGAGGCGTCGGAGGTGTCGATGGAGGTGATCTCGGCGTGGGCCTCCGGCGACCGCACGAAAGCGACCCGCGCCGCATTGACGTCGAGGTCGTCCACGTAGTGATTCGCCCCGGTCAGCAGCCCAGGATCTTCCTTGCGCTGAACAGGATTCCCCAGGATCGAACCCGATGCGGCCATCGCTTGCCCCCTTGTGGCGGGCACCCCGCGCAGGGTGCCGGATTGCGTTCAGAATGGCGTGCCCGGCCGCGGTCGGCCCGGCATCAGCCGCGACAGTAGCCCAATGCTCGGCAGGCGCTGTGCGCCGCAAGACGTGCTGCAGGGCAGTTCGATCAGGCCCTGGCTGACGCCGCCCCAGTTCTGTCGAGCGATGCCAGCCAGCTCGCCACAGTGTGCGCCGCGAGGCCCGGGTTCTCGCACATCCACCAATGGCCGACGTCGAGCAACTCCGTGACTCTGGCGCCGGCGCGGGTGGCGATGCGGCGGTGCATGACACCGCCGCCGGTGAAGTGGTCGCCGGCCGCCAAAATGCACAGGCCGGGCCGCTGGCCGGCTGCGGCGATGTTGAAGCCGAGATCGGCCATGGCGGGCTGGGCAGCGTCGCGGTACAGCGCCAGGATGCACCGGCCCATGTCGGCGTTGATGTGCGGCACGACGGATTGGGCCACCTCCGATCCCATGCCGAGGTCGGCGTAGAACGCGATTCGCTCGGGGTCGGGACGGCTGATCATGCGCGCTATGGATGCGTCGCCGTCGGGCGTTTGCCAGAGCTGCGCCGCGTCGTGCCAGACGTAGTCCGCGTCGAACAGGCCGATAACGTCGGTGCACCACGACCGGATCAGATCCGGTCGCTCCATGGCGATGCGCATGACATGACCGCCGCCCCAGTCGTGCCCCAGCAGGTCCACGTGCTCGGTGCCTGCCGCGAGCAGCCCCTCCAGCTCAGCCGCGAGCCAGTCCCGGTACTCGTGCATGGTGGCGCCGAAGCCGTCGGGTGACGGCACGCCGAAGCCGGGGGGCGACAGCGCCACGACATCGTCGGGACCAATGCCGTGGCGCTCGAGGGCGGCGCGCATAGGGTCCCAGATGGCGGTCGTCTCGGGGTTGCCGTGAACGAGCACGAGCGTCATGGACAGCGTCTCCCTGTTCGGGTCTCGGGCGGGGGCTCAGCCGGTCGGCGCAGCGGTTCGGTCGGCTGCGCGCAGCCGGGAGGTCGCTTCGAAGTCGACGGATCGACCGTCGTCGCCGATGACTACGCCGTAGTCGCGGCGGGCGCCCTCGACGCTGACGACGTCGTCCATCACGTCTCGCAGCACGGCGTCGGGCTCGCGCTCGAACGCGTCGCCCCAGCCGCCCCCGCCGGGCGTGTCGGCGATCATGCGTGCGGGACCCATCCGCTTCACGCCGTACTTGGGCGGCACGAACGTCGGGCCGTCGTGCTCCGCGTCGACGGGGACGATCCACTCCAAGCCGACGCCACCAGTGCCGCCGCCGCGCACACCGTGCCCGGTCGGCGTGTCCAGCCCCTCGGCCCGGAACGACCAGATGGCGGGCTCGAGAATGTCGGCCTCGTACCGCACGCCGGTGCCGCCGCGCCGCTGCCCCGGGCCGGCGTTGTCGCAGCGCTGCTCGTGGCGGACATACCGGACGGGATACATCTGCTCGTGGAACTCCAGGTTCGGCAGGTCGAGGCCGCCGAGCGTGATGAGGTGCCCCATCTGCGGGAAGCCGTCACGCTCGGCGGTGGCGCCGGGCGTGGCCATCGCGTGCCACTGGTACATCACCCAGGTGGTGCCGTCGTCGCGGCGCCCGGCGACATGGCCGTGCATGGTCTTGGACCATGCGGCACAGGCCCGGTCGGGGTCGGCGTGCGCGAGCGCCTGCCATACGGCGATCACGATCTCGTGGGCCACGAAGACCGTGTTCATCGTCATCGGCGCCGGCGGCAGAGCGTTCACGATGCTGCCCTCGGGGGCGATGATCGTCAGCGGCCGGTAGGTGCCCTCGTTGCGCGGGATCGATGTGTCGAAGAATGACGACACGGCCAGGAACACCGAGGAGTAGGTGTTGGCCAGCGAGCTGTTCTTGAAGCCGTCGATCTGCGGATCGGTGCCGGTGAAGTCGAGCGTCATCTCGTCGCCCTCGACGCTCAGGTGCACGCGCACGGCGATGTCTGCCGGACCGAAGCAGTCGTTGTCGGTGCGATCCTCGCCGTAGTAGGCGCCGTCGGGCAGCTCGGTGATGGCTGCGCGCATGCGTCGCTCGCCGTGGGTGAGCACGCCGTCGAGGTAGGCCAGGTAGGGCTCGACGCCAAGTTCGGCCACCAGGCCGAGGACCCGCTCGGCACCGATGCGTGTGGAGCCCAGCATCGCCAGCAGATCGCCGTCGAGCAGTTCGGGCGTCCGGCAGTTGATGAGCAGCAGCTCCCACAGGTCGTCGCGGACCTTGCCGGCCTCGATCAGCTTCATGACCGGCAGCCGGATGCCCTCTTGCCAGATCTCGGTCGCCTCGGGGTTGTAGGTGCCGGCGAGCCCGCCGCCGATGTCGGACTGGTGGGCACGATTGCAGCAGAAGCCGACGAGCGTGGGCTCGCTGCTCTCCTCAGCCGTGAACACTGGCCTGGCGATGACCCAGTCGGGCAGGTGGTTGCCGCCCGCCACGTAGGGGTCCGACAGTAGGAAGACATCCTCCGGGTTGATGCGTCCTTCGTAGCGCTTCAACAACGCACGCACGGCAAATCCGCCGCCGCCGGTGTGGATGGGGATGCCGTCGGCATTGGCCACCAGCGTCCCGTCGGGCGTCGTCACATAGCACGAGAAATCGTGGCTCTGGCTGAAGATCGTGCTGCGCGCGGTACGCGTCATCACCCAGCCCATGTGCTTGCTGATCTGGTCGAGTCGGTTCTGCATGACCGCGAGCACGATCGGGTCAAGCTCGACCCCGTTCGAAGCGCTGCGAACCCGGCCGGATTGGACGCTGCGGGAGACGGCCGCATCGCCCGACCCTGAGGCACTCTCGGTTTCGTCGGTGGGTGCCAGATCGATGAACAGGTCACCGTTCGCATCAACCCACAGGCGGTCACCCGGTCGTGCAACAACCGTCGTGGTCAGCTCCTCGACGAGTGCCGGTCCCATGATCGTGTGGCCGCGCCGCAGTACTTCGCCGTCGAACACCGGTGTGTCGCACCAGCCGAACGGGCCGTGCCAGACCGAGCGCCTCTCGATGGGCTCCGGATCACCCTCTGCTGGCTCCGTCTCGGATGTGGCGACGTCGCCCGTGCTCGCCCGCGCCACCAGGCGAAGTGAAGCGACCATGATCGTGCCGTCCTGCTGGACATGGCCGTACAGCCGCTGGTACTCAGCTTCGAAGGCGCCGCGCACTGCTGCCGCGTCGATCGTGGACAGGTCGTCGCCGTAGGCGGGTACGCGGATCGTCCACAGCTGGCCCGGGTGGTGCAGCTCCAGTTCGCAATCGAGCGCCACCTGGTCGGCTGCGAAGCCCTCCCCGTCCATAACGCCGAGGGCTTGTGTGCGCAGGGCTTCGAATCCTGCGTCGATATCGACTGGATCCAGCTCGTCGAGCGAGCCCATCAGGAAGCGCGTGAAGTCCTGGCGGACGTCGGAGTGCAGCATCCCGATAGCGCACAGCGCGCCGGCGTCGCGGGGCACATAGACGCGCTCGCAGCCGAGTCCGGCAGCCACTGATGCGCCGTGCATCGGACCGGCGCCGCCTGCGGCGACCATCGTGAAGCGCCGGGGAGAGTGGCCCCGTTCGATCGAGATGTGCTCGGTGGCGCTGAGCAGGTGCTGCTCGACGACCTCGACGATGCCGGCGGCTGCCTCTTCGATGGTCATGCCGAGCGGTTCGGCGACGTGGGTGAGGATCGCTTCGCGGGCGGCGTCGATGTCGAGATCCAAGGTGCCGCCGGCCGACTTGCCCGGTCGCAAACGGCCCAGCACAAGCTGGGCATCGGTGACCGTCGGCAGCGTGCCGCCGTGGCCGTAGCAGGCGGGGCCGGGGTCGGCCCCAGCACCCTGCGGTCCGACGTAGAGCAGGCCGGCCTCGTCGACTCCTGCGATGGTGCCGCCGCCCGCCCCGATCGTGTGAATGTCGATGGCCGGGGTGGAGACGTGGTAGCCGGCGATCATGATGTCGTCGCGGGTGTCCACCTCGCCGCCCGACATCAGCAGCACGTCGCATGACGTGCCGCCGATCTCCATGGAGATCAGGTTCCCGGCGACAGCCGAAGTGTTCTCATCGGTGAGGAGCGCAGCGTCGGTGGCGTCGCAGTACAGGTTCAGGGCGCCGATCGCGGCGGCGGGGCCGCTGAGCAGCAGGTTGACGGGCCGCTCGGACACCTGGTCGACCGACGCCGCGCCGCCGTTGGACTGGACGAGCAGGATCGAGTGGCGCAATCCGGCGGCGGCGAGTTCGTCGTTCAACTTGCGCAGGTACGACACGATCTTCGGTGACAGCGAAGCGTTGACCACTGCGGTGGATGTTCGTTCGTACTCGCCCATCAGCGATGAGACCGCTGTGGACGTGGTGACCCATGAGCCGTCCCATTGCTCGCGCACGGCGTCGGCGGCCGCACGCTCGTGGGCGTCGTTCACGAACGAGTTCATGAAGGCGATAGCGACCGCGTCGACATCGTGGCTGTCGAAGTGCTCAAGCACCGGGCCCAAGCCCTCCAGGTCGAGCGGAGCGTGCTCGCTGCCGTCGGCGTCGATGCGCCCGCCCAGCGTGGCTCTCAGATAGCGGGGCACGAGCACCGGCGCAAACGGAGCACGGTGATTCCACTGGTCCTCGCGCAGGCCGCGGCGGATCTCCAGCGCGTCGCGGAAACCCTCGGTGGCGATCAGCCCGACGGTCGCTCCCGTGCCTTCGAGCATCGTGTTGGTGGCGACGGTGGAGCCGTGCACGAACAGCGCGCAGCCTGCGAGCACCTCGCCCAGCGGCATGCCAATGTCCACCGCCACGCGAGCTAGCGCTGCGTGCACGCCCCGGCTCGGATCCGCCGGCACCGAGGGAACCTTGGCTACCCAGGTCGCGCCTTGCGCATCGGCCAGCACCAGGTCGGTGAACGTGCCCCCGACGTCCACGCCGATGCGCCACGGCGCGGCGGGCCGCCCTGGCGCGCTGTCCCCGCCGGCTGTGCCGTTGGGGGCAGGCATCGCTGTGGACTCGCTCATGGCCTCAGTCTCGCATCCGAGGCTCCGCAATGACGCCTGAGGCCGGGCCCCGGGCGGAACAAACCGGATCGCAGCCGGGACCGGTGACAGACTTGGCCGATGCTCGAACAGGCGCACCGCTTATGACGGCGTCGACATCCGGAGCGGCGACGTGGCGCACCGATCACTCCGCAGCGCTGTACGAGCGTGCGCGGCGGTCGATCACCGACGGCACGTCACGCGACACGCTGCTGCGCAAGGGCGGGCACCCCATCTATGTCGATCACGGCGACGGCGCATGGGTGACCGATGTGGACGGCAACCGCTACCTGGACTGCAACAACAACTTCGCGTCCATCATCATCGGCCACGCCGATCCGACGATCGCCGCGGCGGTACAGGAGCGCATGTCTCGGGGAACGGCCTTCTCGTTTCCCAACGATGCCGAGGTGGAGCTGGCCGAGCTGCTGTGCGGGCGTGTCGAGAGCTTCGAGCTCATCCGCTTCTGCAATTCGGGCACCGAGGCCGTAATGGCTGCGCTGAAGGCTGCCCGCGCCTATACGGGCCGGCCGAATGTCATCAAGGTAGAAGGCGCCTATCACGGCACGTACGACCATGCCGAGGCCAGCCAGTCGCCCGATCCCACGAACTGGGGTGACCCGGCCGCCCCGCCGACAGTGCGTTACGCCGCCGGCACGCCGGCGTCGGTGGAAGACGAGGTGGGCATCATCTCGTTCAACGATGCCGAGGGTGCCCGCACGGCGATCCGCCGCAGCGGTGACCGGCTGGCTGCCGTGCTGCTGGATGTGATGCCGAACAGGGTGGGCATGCCAGCCATCGAGCCCGACTTCATTCAGGCGATCCGCGACACCACGCGAGAGGTGGGCGCACTGCTCGTGCTCGACGAGGTCATCTCGTTCCGGCTGGGTTACGGGGGAGCGCAGTCGAAGCTGGGCATCGACCCCGACATCACCACGCTGGCCAAGATCATCGGCGGGGGTTTCCCGGTGGGTGCCATCGCCGGTCGCCTGGGTCCGATGGAGACGTTCGTCCGTGTGGCGGGAAACCGAGCCAAGGTGCCATCGGGCGGCACCTTCGCTGCCAATCCCATCACCATGACGGCCGGCCATGCCGCGATGACGCTGCTCGACCGCGACGCCTTCGCCCGGCTGGACACGATCGGCGATCATGTGCGGTCAGGCTTGCGAGCTGTCTTTGATGGGGCGGGAGTGGGGTGGCAAGTCACCGGCGCCGGCAGCCTGTTCCGTGTGCACCCGCACCGTCGCACCATCCGCAACTATCGCGACTCGCATCTCTCGAGTGACGAGACCGTCGAGATCACCGACTTCGGCCGGCGCATGCAGTCACATGGCGTCTATTTCATCGCCGAAGGCTTGGGCTGCATGAGTCTCGCGACGAGCGACGACGACATCGACCACTTCCTCGAGGCCGCCGAAGCATCGTTGCCGCGCCCATAATTCATGTGATGTCCGAACTGCAGGCCGTTCCGGCCCTTGGTACGTCAATCGATGTCGGCTACGACCTCGATGCAGCCAACTCGTTGTCATTGCACGCCGATGCATACATCGATCCGCGGTGGCACGACCTCGAGCAGCGTGAAGTCTTCGCCCGCAGCTGGCAGTGGGTGTGCCATGTCGAATCGGTGCGCATGCCCGGCGACTACGTGGCGCTTGAAGTAGCGGGCATGCCGATTGCGCTGGTGCGAGGCAGCGACGGCCAGCTGAACGCCTTCTACAACGTCTGCCAGCATCGGGCGCACCACCTGCTGTCCGGCACTGGCAACACCGGCAGCATCGTGTGCCCGTATCACGGCTGGACCTATGACCTGGGCGGCCAACTGCATCGGGCCCGCGAGACCGATCACCTGACCGGTTTCGATCCGTCGCAGATCTGCCTGCAGTCCGTGCAGGCCGAGGAGTTCGGCGGATTCGTCTACATCAACCTGGACGCGTCGGCCGAGTCACTGGCTGCGCAGTCCGGGGGACTGGGCGCCGAGATCGCTCGCTGGGCGCCGGACGTGGGCGAACTCACCCATGTTCGCCGTTTCAGCTACGAGATTGCCTCGAATTGGAAGAACGTGGTGGACAACTTCCTGGAGTGCTACCACTGCCACATCGCCCACCCCGACTTCGTGACGCTGGTGGAGATGGACACCTACCAAGTCACCACGCACGGCATCTACTCCAGCCACATGGCACGCGCCGGCTACTCCGACAACTCGGCCTACAGCGTCGAGGGCTCCAGCGTGAAGGACCTAGCGGTGTGGTGGCTGTGGCCCAACACCTGCCTGATGCGCTACCCGGGCCGCGGCAACTTCAGCATCATGCAGATGGTGCCCACCGGGCCCGAGACCACCCATGAGACCATCGACTACTACTTCGAGACAGACGAATTGACACCCGCTGACGTCGAATCCATGCGCTACATCGACGAGACACTGCAACCCGAGGACATCGGGATTGTCGAGAGCGTGCAGCGAGGCATGCGCACGCCCGCATTCACCCAGGGCCGCATCGTGTGCGATCCGGAAGGCTCGGGTCTGTCCGAGCACGGCGTGCATCACTTTCATGGACTCGTGCTCGATGCCTACCGCCGAGCCGGCGCCAAGTAGCTCCTGACTGGTCAAGCAGTCGGCACGGCGGCTCTGCGACACTGAGCCGGTGACAGCACCCAATGGAGCCCCGGCCGGCGATCGCCGCTCAGAAGCGCAGTCGGCTGCGCTGTACGCGCGGGCGCAACAGTGGATCCCCGACGGGGTGTCGCGGGCCACGCTGCTGCGGCGGCCGAACCCCATCTATGTGGATCACGGCGAGGGCGCCTGGGTCACCGACGTCGACGGCAACCGCTACCTCGACTGCAACAACAACTTCACCTCGCTCATCATGGGGCACGCCAATCCCGCCATCGTCGAAGCGGTGAGTGCGCAGATGGGGCGCGGCACGGCGTTCGCGCTGGCGTGCGACATCGAGATAGAGCTGGCGTCGCTGCTGTGCGATCGGGTCGCGAGCTTCGAGCTCATCAGGTTCTGCAACTCCGGCACCGAAGCGGTGATGGGTGCGCTCAAGGCGGCCCGCGCATTCACCGGCCGGCCCAACGTCATCAAGGTGGAAGGCGCCTATCACGGCACGTACGACCATGCCGAAGCCAGCCTGGCGTCCGATCCCACCAACTGGGGCGACGCCGCTGCCCCGGCCACGGTGCCCTATGCCTCCGGCACGCCCGACTCGGTGATCGAAGAGGTCAGCGTCATCCATTTCAATGACGCCGACGGGGCCCGCGCGGCGATTGAACGTCAGGGCGATCGGTTGGCCGCCGTGCTGCTCGACGTGATGCCGAGCCAGGTGGGGCTGCCGACGATCGAGCCCGAGTTCATCGCTGCTGTCCGCGACGCCACCCGCGAGGTGGGTGCTCTGCTGGTGCTCGACGAGGTGATCTCGTTCCGGCTGGGCTACAGCGGGGCACAGACCCTGCTGGGCATCGATCCCGACATCACCGCCGTGGCCAAGATCATCGGCGGCGGCTTCCCTGTCGGCGGTGTTGCCGGCCGCGAGGGGCCGATGTCGACATTCGCGCGCACTGGCGGCACCCGGGCCAAGGTGCCCTCGGGCGGGACGTTCACGGCGAACCCGGTCACGATGGCGGCCGGCCTTGCGACAATGAACCAGCTCGATCACGCCGCGTTCGCCCGCTTGGACGAGCTGGGCGAAGCCGTGCGCAGCGGTCTGCGCTCTGCCATCGAGCGGGCAGGAGTCGACTGGCAGGTGACCGGCCGCGGGAGCCTGTTCAAGGTGCACCCCCACACGAGGCACATCCGCAATTACCGCGACGCCCACCTCAGCAGCGATGAAGCCGCCGAAGTCGAGCGATTCGAGCACACGATCCAGGCGGGTGGCGTGTACCTGTCCGGCGGCGGCTTCGGCAGTCTCAGCCTGGCCATGACCGACGACGACATCGCACACCTGCTGGCGGCAGCCGCCGCAGCACTGCCGGCCTGAATCCGGCACTGCGACAACTGATCCAGCCGCCGGCTCAGCCTCCTAGCCTCGGCGCGATGACAGGCGCGAACAGCACAGATCCGAACCTTCTGCCAGCGGTCGAGCTGGCATCGCTGATGCGGCAGGGCAAGGTGTCCGCCGCCGAGGCGCTCGAGGGCGCGTTGGATCGCTACGAGCGATTCAACCCGGCGGTGAACGCCGTGATCGTGACCAGGATCGACGAGGCTCGCCAACGAGCCGCGGAGGCCGACGCGGCGCTCGCAGCGGGGGAATGCTGGGGACCCCTGCACGGTGTGCCCATGACCATCAAGGAGGCTTTCGACTGGGCTGGCACACCGTCCACGTGGGGAAATCCGGCATGGGCCGACAACGTGGCCGAGACCGACGCCGTCACGGTCACCCGGTACCTGGACGCCGGCGCGGTGATCTGGGGCAAGACCAACGTGCCGCTGATGCTCGGCGACTGGCAGAGCTTCAACGACATCTACGGCTGCACCAATAACCCGTGGGACCTGACTCGGGTGCCCGGCGGCTCGTCGGGGGGCTCGGCTGTGGCGCTCGCGACCGGCATGGCCTCGCTGGAGCTCGGCTCTGACATCGGCGCGTCCATTCGCAATCCCGCCCACTACTGCGGCGTGTTCGGCCACAAGCCGACCTACGGGTTAGTCCCCGACGACGGTCACGCAGTGCCCGGTGCGCTGGTCGGCAGCGACATCGCCGTGTGCGGTCCGCTGGCGCGCAGCGCAGCCGATCTGGACGTAGCGCTCGATGTGCTCGCCGGACCCTCCGGCTTCGACGCCGCCGGCTACAGCGTGGCGCTGCAGACGGAGCATCGCGACACGCTGGGGGCGTTCCGGGTGGGCGTCATGCTGGACACGCCGGTCATCCGCAACTCGACAGCCATGACCGACACGCTGCAGCGGGCCGTGGACGCGCTCGCAGCCGCCGGAGCTGATGTCAGCGAGGCGACGCCGGACATCGACCAGCACGAGTTCAACGAGAACTACCTGATGCTGCTGCGCGCCGCCACCGGTGCCTTGGCCGACGACGCTATGTGGAACGACGCGAAGTCCCGGGCACACCGGTACAACGACGGCGAGGGGGACTACCAGTCGCTGGTGGACTACGCGATGACGATGAGCCACCGTGAGTGGTACGCCCACCACAACAGGCGCGAGGGCTACCGGCAGGCCTGGGCGAGGTTCTTTGACGACTACGACCTGCTGCTGTGCCCGATCGCGGCATCTGCGGCATTCGTTCACGACCACACCGGCACCCGGCCCACTCGCACCATCGACATCGACGGCCACCCCGAACTCGGCGTCGACCAGCTGTTCTGGGCGGGCTGGAGCTGCAGCGTGTACTTGCCTGGCACGGTCGCGCCCGTCGGGCTGACCGCTGACGGGCTGAACCTGCCGGTCGGCATGCAGATAGTGGCGCCTCACCTGGGGGATCGTCGCGGCATCCGCTATGCGTCGCTCATCGAGCGGACGCTCGGCGGCTTTGTCTCGCCGCCTGGCTACGAGTAGCCGCTCGGGCCGGTGTCGGCGACCGCCAGCGGCCGTGTCCTGACGGCTGAACGCTCAGTTGATCGGGTCTGCGTGGCCCGCCGTCTGCTAATCAACTAGGCCGTGACAGACACACCCGGGACAGACACCGATGCGGCCGTCGAAGCGGCCTTGGACGAGCTGCTGGACCTGCTCGATGTGCAGCAGAGTGACGACGGATCGGACACGTTCCGGGGCAAGGGCTCCGGCTTCGACGAATTCGGCCTGTACGGCGGGCACGTCCTGGCCCAGGCCGTCGTAGCGGCGCAGCGGACCGTTGACGACGACCGGCCGATGAACTCGGTACACGCCGTGTTTCTGCGGGGTGGCGACGGCTTGGCAGAGGTCGACTACAAGGTGGACCGTGTGCGCGACGGGCGGGCGTTCTGCACCCGCCGCTCGCAGGCCTTCCAATCCGACCGCCTGATCTTCGAACTCACGGCCACGTTTCACGTTCCTGAGACGGGCAAGGTCGACATTCAGACCCCGTTGCCCGGCAACGTGCCGCCGCCGACCTCGGTTCCCACCTTCCAGGAGTGCATCGCGCAGGTGGGCCCCATCTTCGGAGAACAGTGGTCGTACATGACCCGGCCGGTCGAATTCCGGCTCGTGCATGCTCCGTGGGCGCCGACGGGGCCGTCACCTCGCGGTGGCATCGACTACTGGTTCCGTGCCCCGCGCCTGCTGCCGGACGATCCGGCGATCCACGAAGCGATCATCTCCTACATGAGCGACGACTGTCTCGCCGACAACGTGATCGTGCCCTACGGGGTCACCTGGCTGGACCCCAGCGTGCAGGTGGCCAGCCTGGATCACGCCATGTGGTTCCACGAGCCCGCCCGGGCCGACGAGTGGATCTACTGCGAGCAGCGACCGCTGATGGCCGGCGGCAACCGTGGCACCTCCGAAGCCCGCTTCTGGCAGAACGGCCGCCTCGTGGCCACTGCGGTACAGGAGGCCCTCGCCCGCCTCTGAGGCCAGATGCGGGGGCCGGCTCGCATGTGCGGCCGGCAGCGGCGACTGCTCAGGCGACGATGCCGCCGTTTCGGAGCGCGGCGATCTCGGCGGGGGAGTGGCCCAGCTCGGCGAGCACCTCATCGGTGTGCTCGCCCTTGGCCGGGGCCAAGCGCTCGAGCTCGGTGGGTGTCTTGCTGAAGCGCGCCGGAAAGCGAGTGGTGCGAATCTGGCCCACTGCGGGGTGATGGTGGGTGAGCACCGTCTCGTTGTGCTGCACCTGGGGGTCATCGAACACTTCGGTGATGTCCAGCACGGGTGCGCAAGGAACGTCAGCGGACTCGAGTGCGGTGAGCGCCTCGGCCGTGGTGAATTCGCCGAGCAGCTTGGCGAACACTTCCTGGTGTTCGTTCGAGTTTCGTATCCGGGCCTCGCGAGTGGCGAAGCGAGGATCGTCGATCAGATGCGGCACGCCGAGCTTCACGCACACGCGGGCGTACTGGTCGTCCGCGGGCCAGATGGCTCCCACCGAGCCATCTGTTGTCTGCCATGGGCTGTACCACTCGCTGTAGGACGGCGTCGGTATGGCATCGGGCACCGATTCGTTCCAGAAGTAGTCGAGCCACATCCACGACAGCGTCGAATCGAGCAGGTTGACCTCGACGTGCTGGCCGCCAGCGCCGTTCGCCCGGGCCAAAAGCGCCCCGAGCACGGCGGTGGCCCCGGTCATCGCTGTGGTCTTGTCGGCAGTGGCCGATTTCACGAAGTCGCCGCCCTGCGCCTCGGTCATGCCCGACAGCGATTGGATGATCGGGTCGTAGACGGGCTGGTGGGCATAGGGACCGTCGGAGCCGAATCCTGACACCGACAGGTAGACGAGATCGGGGTTGACAGCGCTGAGATCGTCGTAGCCGATGCGCAAGCGCTCGGCTACCCCGGGTCGGAAGTTCTGGATGAACACATCGGCACCCTCCACGAGCTGCAGCAGGATTTCCCTGCCGGCGGGTTCGCGGATGTTGAGGTCCATGCCCCGTTTGTTGCGGTGCATCTGGACCCAGCAGCCCGACTGGTCGCCGACGATCGCACCGGTGAGGCGCATGACGTCCGAAGCGCCGACCTTCTCGATCAGCACCACGTCAGCGCCCATCTCGGCGAGGTGCGTCGACACCCAGGCCCCGGCGACCGCGCTGGAGACGTCCACGACGGTGATGCCTTCGAGCGGTCCTGTCCCCATGAGTGCCTCCTCTAGCGGGCGTGCGGTGTGTCGGCGTGCTGCCTGATGAATCTGGCGGCTGCGGCGTTCCATCCTGCGGGGTCCTGGGCGTTCACCGCGTGCGAGGCTGGCAGGTCGGCGATTTCCAGCTCGGGAATCTGTCTCGCCCTCGGAAGGAGATGCTGGAAGCGGCCCTCCTCGGTGCCGTTGGTCAGCAGCACGGGAACCGCAACGTCGGCCAGACGCTCCCCGAGCGGGACCCCCGCATTCGTGAAGCGAAACGAGTTGACGAGCCCTGTCGCATCGTGCTCGGAGAACTCGCCTGCCAGCTTGGCGCGCACCGCCGGCGAGATGCGCGTCGATCGCCCGGGGTTGATCCAGCTGTCGCGCAGCACTTCGATGCCGTGCGTCTCAAGCTCGAGCGCGCGCTCTTCCACCAGTGTCTCGGTGCGCTCTGCCCACACGGCAGGCTCGCTGAACGCAGATGACGAGTTGGTGAGCACGGCGCCGATGACGTGTGCGGGGTACGCCAGCACGTAGTGCAAGGCGAGCGCCGCTCCCAGCGACTGCCCGATCATCCAGATCCGTTCGGCATCGAGCTCGACTCGCAACCGCTCGAACTCGGCCACATAGCTGTGCGGCCGGTATCGCTCAGAATCGGCAGGGCTGGGCGATCTGCCGTGGCCCCACAGCTCGATCACCACCGGGCGGCAAACGGCCTGCAGCGCGCCGATGTTGTCGTCCCAATAGGAGCGACTGCCCAGAGCACCGTGCACCAGCAGCGCCAGCGGACCGTCGCCGTCGTGGACGGCTGCGTGGAGGCGTTCTTCGTCCGCGGTCATGGCGCGCTGCGACGGGTTCGCAAGCTGTGCTGGCTCTTGGCTGGAGAACGGCGCTGCGTGGCTCAGAAGCCGACCGGCCGCTGGAACCCGCCGAGTGCCTCGTTCAGGAAGCGGCCCACGGCCAGCGTCGTGCGGTCTTCCAGGAATGGTCCTGCGATCTGCACCCCGACCGGCAGATCGCCCCCGGCCGTCGGCACGGTGCCCACCGGCACCACGGTGGCGGGCAGCCATGACACGCCGGTGAGCCCCATCCACTTGATGATGTCGAAGTACGGCCGACTGTCGCCGTTCACCGTGATCCGGCGGTTGGTGGCCGGGCGGCTGTGGTCGTGGCGGACCGCCGCGGTGGGCGTCACCGGCAGCAGCACCACATCCCAGTCTGTGAAGAACTCCTCCCAGCGCCTGCGCTGCTGCAGCCGGCGCTCGTGCCAGCTCAGCCATTCCCGGTGACGCATCGCGGCATACCAGATGCCCAGATCCCCCTGAGGTTCATCGCTCGACGAGGCGATCTCCTCCAACTGGGCGAGCGTCCATGTGCCGGCCTCGGCCGCCGAGAGCAGGTGCAGGAAGGTGTCGACGGCCTTCTCGAACGTGAACGACGGCCGAGCCTCAGTGTCCACCCGGGCGCCTGCCTGCTCCAGTGCGCTGGCTGCGCCCAGCAGCAGTTCCCGGTACTGGGAGTCGATCGGGCACAGCTCTTCGTCGAGCCACACCGCCACCCGGAAGTCGGAGATGTCGCGGTGGCGGGCCGGCGGCAAGTCGAGCGAATACGCCTTGGAGTTCCACGCGTCAGGCCCGGCGAGGATGTCGAGCGCCATTTCCAGATCGTCGACGTCACGCGCCATCGGCCCCGCAACCGCGATGTCGGCTTGGCTGAGCGTGCCGGGCATGCCCGGGATCTGGCCCAGTGCCGAGACGACGCCATAGCTGGGCTTGTGCCCGGTGACGCCCGACCAGTGCGACGGGATGCGGATGGAGCCGCCGATGTCGGAGCCGAGTTCGAGCGGGGTGTAGCCGGCTGCCAGCGCCGCTCCCGATCCGCCCGAGGAGCCGCCGGGGGTGTGCTCCACGTTGTACGGGTTGGCGGTGGTGCCGTACACCTCGTTGTACGACTGGGCGTCGCCGGCGAACAGCGGCAGGTTGGTCTTGGCGAACACCACTGCCCCCGCAGCCTTGTAGCGAGCGACGGGATCGGCGTCGCGCTCAGGCACGAAGTCGGCGAGCGCCGGAGCACCCGAGGTGGTGACCAGTCCCTCGGTCTGGAACGAATCCTTGATGGTGACGGGAACACCGTGCAGCGGACCCAGCTCGTCGCCGCGGGCCACTGCAGCGTCGGCTGCGTCGGCAGCGGCCCGCGCCCGTTCGGCATCGAGTGCAACCACGGCGTTGATCGGGCCGTCGAGACGTTCCACCCTCGCAAGCGCCGCATCGAGCAGCTCCCTGGAGGAGACGTCCCCGGCGGCGATGGCGGCCGCTGTCTCCATAGTCGTGGCGTAGGCGAAATCATCCGCGGCCATGTCCGGACCTCCTGCACTGACAAGTTGCCCGTGCTGACAAGTTGATCGTGGCCGGACTCGTCCTGGCCACGTTCGGGTTGAACGGTGCAGGCAACCTAGTTCGCAGCATCCGCCCGCTGCCTGCCTGCGCCGGTACTTCAAAATTCGCTTGTCTGCGACGTGCTGCGGCACGACGGTAGGCACATGCGAAATATCATGAAATTCATCATTCTGGGATTGGGCCTGGGTCTGTTGAGCCTGGCCACGGCACCGGCGGCATCGGCAGGGCCAGCCTTTTCGCTGCGAGGCGGCAGCTCGACGCTGCCTGAGCGGCCGCCAGCACGCGATCCGGTGCTGGGAGACCTGCGCATCGAGGTGGACAGCCGAGATCCTGCCCACAAGGCCGAGCGTGTCGGAAAGGCCGCCAACTTGGGCCTGTCGTCGCTGTCGTTCCCGCGCCCGGTGCCGCTGTTCGCACCGCCGGCGCAGCGGGTCCGCACGCTGGTCGGCATCGACACGTGGTTCTGGGTGCCCCCGGCGAGCTGGCGGCCCATCGTGCGCGTCGTCGCTGCCGGGAGTGTCGTGGTCACCCTCGTTGCCACGCCGGTGACCTTGCAGTTGGTCCCCGGCGACGGTTCACCGCTGGTGTCGTGCCCGGGTCCTGGCCTGCCCTGGCTGGTGCCCGGCACTCGCTCGCTGTGCAGTCACGTCTTCCAGCGTGCCTCCACTGCAGGGCTGACCGGCCGTTTCCGCGGCACGGTGCAGACCGTCTGGACCGTGCGCTGGACTTCGAACACCGGGCTGAGCGGTGTCACTGGGCCAGTCATCGTGCCGACGCCTGTGTCGTTGCGAGTGGTGGAGGCACAGCCAGTGCTGGGGCGCTGATCAGAGGCGTCCCGCAGCCGAACTAGGTTCTGCGCGCAACCAACGGAAGGACGCCATCGTGCTGGGCTGTCGAGTACTGGACCTGTCGGATCATCGAGGCCAGATGGCGGGAGCGCTGCTGGCCGATCTGGGAGCGGACGTGATCCTCGTGGAGCCGCCCGGCGGATCTGCTGCGCGCGCCGTCGGCCCGTTCGTCGCTGGACGTGAGGGCGACCCCGAAGCGTCGCTGTGGTTCTGGTCGTACAACCGTGGCAAGCGCAGCGTCGCGCTCGATCTCGACGATCCCGGCGACCAGCAGCGGTTGCGTGACCTCGCTGCCACCGCAGACGTGCTCATCGAGTCGGATGTACCCGGAGCGATGGCTACCCGTGGTCTGGGACCCCAGGACCTGTCCGAGGTCAATCCAGGGCTCGTCTACACGTCAGTGACGGCATTCGGCCAGTCCGGGCCTAAGGCGGACTGGGCCGCCACCGACCTCATCGTCTCGGCCGCAAGCATGCTGTCCAACGTGGTCGGAGACGAGGACCGACCCCCGCTGCGCATCCCCCTCGACCAGTGCTTCCTGCATGCCTCCGCCGAGGCCGCCGTGGCGTCGCTGATCGCCTTGCGCGAACGCAAGCGCAGCGGTCTGGGCCAGCACGTCGACGTGAGCGCCCAGCAGGCCGTCACCCAGGCCACGCAGTCGGCCACGCTCTGCCACCTGTACAACTCGCCCGAGTTGCTGCGCATGAGCGGCGGCGCACGCCTGGGGCCATTCCGGGTGCGGCTGCGCTCGCCGGCCGCCGACGGCTATGTGTCGGCAACGATCCTGTTCGGCCAGTCCATCGGGCCGTTCGGTGCCCGCCTGTTCGAGTGGATGCACTCCGAGGGAGGCTGCGCCGACAGCGACTTGGAGATCGACTGGATCAACTTCGTCGAGGGCGTGATCACCGGGCGCATCCCGCCCACCGAGTACGAGCGCATCCAGCAGGTGGCTGCCGACTTCACCGCCACCCGCACCAAGGCCGATCTGCTGGAAGTGGCGCTCGACAAAC
The DNA here is from genome assembly GCA_009843525.1 of Acidimicrobiales bacterium. GTDB lineage: Bacteria > Actinomycetota > Acidimicrobiia > Acidimicrobiales > Poriferisodalaceae > Poriferisodalis > Poriferisodalis multihospitum. The sequence goes on from VYDH01000018.1 coordinate 61,871, forward strand.
GCCTGCTGATTGTGCCGATCACCACGGTCGCCGACGTGGTCGAGTCGCCCCAGTACGCCGAGCGGGGTTTCTGGCGCGACATTCCCACCGGCGGCCTCGACTCGGTGCGCTACCCCGGCCCGTGCGCTCGATTCAGCTCCACGCCGCTGGATGTCTCGACGCCGCCTCCATCGGTCGGCCAGCACACCGACGAGGTGCTCGCCGACGTGGGCGCTCCGGCGTCGGTGGCTACCTCCGAGGGCTTGGTGGCCGCTGCCGCGGCAGGTCACCGCGACCCGGCACTGCCGCTGGCAGACGTCAAGATCTTGGACTTCATGTGGGTGATGGCCGGGCCGGGCTCGACGCGCGAGCTCGCTGACTGGGGCGCCACGGTGGTGCGGGTGGAATCCACCCACAAGGTGGAAGCAGCCCGCACCATCCAGCCGTTCCTCAACGACGAGGCGGGTGCGGAGAACGGCGGTCTGTACCAGAACATGAACGCCAGCAAGCTCGGCATCACCATCGACATCTCCAAGCCTGAGAGCCGTGATCTCATCCTGGACCTGGTGCGCTGGGCCGACGTTGTCACCGAGTCGTTCTCGCCCCATGCGTTGGCCGACCTCAACCTGGCCTATGAGGATCTGCGAGCGGTCAAGCCCGACATCATCATGGCGTCGAGCTGCCTGTTCGGCCAGAGCGGGCCGCTCTCGTCGCTGGCCGGTTTCGGCACGATGGGTGCGTCCATGTCGGGCTTCTATGAGATGACTGGCTGGCCCGATCGCGATCCCGCTGGCGTGTTCGGTGCCTACACCGACTACGTGTCGCCCAAGTTCCTCAGCGCTGCTCTGCTGGCCGCCTTGGACCATCGCGACCGCACCGGCGAGGGCCAGTACATCGACCTGTCGCAGGCCGAATCGTCGATGACCTTCCTGGCACCGGCAGTGCTCGACTACGACGTGAACGCGCACCTGCCCGACAAGATGGGCAACGACCATCCGGCAATGTCGCCCCATGGGGTGTTCGCATCGGCGGGTGACGACCGCTGGATTGCCGTGGCCTGCGAGAACGACGACCAGTGGGCAGGTTTGTGCGGCGTCATCGGTGCCGACGACATGGCTGGTCTGGGTGTCGAGGAGCGGCGTGAACGTGCCGCCGAGATAGCAGACCGGATTACCGCGTGGACTTCGGAGCGAGACAACGTCGAAGCGCATGTCGAGCTGCAGGCCGCCGGCGTGCCGGCCCACGCCGTCGCCAACTCCGAAGTGATGACCAACGACCCGCAGCTGGCGCACCGCAACCACTTCCGCAACGTGCCGCATGGCAGCAACGGGACGATGTGGGTCGAGGGAGCGCGGTTCGCCATGTCGCGCAGCTCAGACGGCATCGATCGTGCGGGTCCGACCTATGGCGAGCACACCTTCGTGGTGCTGGAGCAGCTGCTCGGCTACGACCAGGATCGGATCTCCGAGCTGGCCGTGGCGGGCGTGCTGGAATAGTTGCCTGCGCCCTCAGTCGGGGCGCCGGCGCTCAGCCCTCGAACGTGCCGACCTTCTCGCCGGTGACGTTCTCGTAGTTCCGGTTCAGGAACCAGCGCTGGTAGTCGCCGTAGGTGATCGGCTCGTGGCGAGCCGGGCGTTCGTCGCTGACCGTGGTGGGCACCGGGTCGACCAGAGCGTCGTCGCGGGCTCCGTAGAAGAACGGCACTGCGTACCGGTCGCCGGCCGACAGGTTGCGCGCCCGGTGTGCGGTTGACAGGTACACGTTGTTCGTCCAGCGCTTCAGCATGTCGCCGCTGTTGACCAGGTACGAGCCCGCCATCTGGGGCGGCGAGATCCAGTCGTAGCCGGCCGGGCGGATCTCCAGCCCCGGCACGTCGTTGGCCGGCAGGAACGTGAACACCGAGCTGTCCGTGTGCGGCGCGAGGCCCCACTCGTTGTCGTCGTAGTCCATCGGCGGGTAGTGCGACATGCGCAGCGTCACGCTGGGCTCATCGAAGTGCGGGTCGAAGTAGTCGGGGGGCAGGTCGAGCGACAGCGCCAGGATCGGCAGCATCCGTGAGCCCAGGGCGATCAGCTGGTCGATGTAGCTCTCGCAGCTCTGTGCGAAGTCCTCGAGCGGCGGGAACTGATTCTCGGTGTGGTAGCCGTGCCGGTGACAGAAGAACGCCTCGTTCTGGTTCGGCTTGCGCACCGGCCCCGCGATGTCGGAGGCGTATGACGTGCCGCCGCCCATGCCGAGATAGCCGCCTGCCAGCTTGCCCATCGGGATCGAGTCCTTCGCCGGCTGCGGGAGCGCATGCAGGCGACGGGCCTCGTCGAACATGTGCTCGATGGTCTCGGCTGGCACACCGTGGTCGACGATGAAGAAGAAGCCCACCTCGGTGAGGGCGTCGCGCAGTTCGGTGGCGAGGGCAGCTTGGGCTGCGGCATCGGGCACCGCGTCGTTGAGCGGCGCCAGGTCCAAGACCGGGATGACGTCGGAACTGCTGTCCGCGTTCTCGCCCGGTTGCCGCTCCGGCGGCGGTGAGGTGCTGCGGTCCTGCGTCGTGAGCGCCACGGTGCCTCCTTGCGCTCTCCCGAGCGTACGCGTGCGGCGGCTGGTGCGTCGGAGGCGCTGAGCTCCTGAACGCGCGACGGGCCGTTGGTACGGTTCTGCCGGATCGGATCGGCTGCATCGAGCCTGCCCGATCAGCGATACAAGCGACTTCAAGGGGAACCGATGAGAGCGTGGCGACTGAACGAGCTGGGCTATCCGTGGGACGTGCTGGAGCTGGGCGAGTACGACTCACCCGAACCCGGTCCGGGCCAGGCACGCATCACCGTGGAAGCCACCGATCTCAACTTCGCGGACATCCTGCACTGCCAGGGCACGTACCAGGAACGGTGGGACCCGCCGTTCACGCCCGGGATGGGAGCTTCGGGCACGGTGGTGGCGGTCGGCCCCGAGTGCGACTTGACAGTCGGTGACCGAGTCATCGGCTCGGGCGTCGGCAGCTGGGGCGGCTATGCCAGCGAAGCGCTCATCAGGGGTGCCACGGCACGGCATGTGCCCGACGATGTGTCGATCCCTGCCGCGTGTGCCGCCAACGTGATCTACGGCACGGCGTGGTTCTCGCTGTACCGGCGCGGGCAGATGCAGGCCGGCGAGACGGTGCTGGTGCTGGCTGCGGCTGGCGGCGTCGGCTCGGCTGCGGTGCAGATGGCCAAGGCCGCGGGCTGCACCGTGCTCGCTGCCGCAGGTGGGCCTGTGAAGGTGGAGACCTGCCGTCAGCTCGGCGCGGACATCGTCATCGACTACGACAACGACGATCTGTACCAGTCGGTGATGGACGCCACCGGGGGGCGGGGCTGCGACATCATCTACGACCCAGTCGGCGGCAAGTACTTCGACGTGGCCCGGCGGCTGGTGGCCTGGGAAGGCCGGCTTCTGGTGGTCGGATTTGCCAGCGGCACCATCCCGCAAGCCCCAGCGAATCATCTGCTGGTGAAGAACTACTCGGTGGTCGGCGTGCACATGGGCGGCTACCGCGGCCGCAAGGACGAGGTGCTCGACGAGTGCTACGCCGAGATCTGGCCGCAGGTGGCCAACGGCACGCTCGACCCGCTCGTCAGCCAGGAGCTGCCGCTCGACGGCCTCATCGACGGCCTGCGAGACCTGCACGAACGTCGCACGACTGGCCGCGTCCTGCTCCGTCCCGACCTGTAGACGCTCAGTCGCGGGCCGCTGTGCTCACCCGTGCCCGCTCAGTCGCGGGCCACGATGTAACCGACTGACTCCCGGTCCCAGAGTTGCGGGGTGACGCCTGCGTCGCGGATGGCCTGCTTGCGGATCTTGCCTGATGCGGTCTTGTCGAGCTCGGTGACGAAGTGCAGGAAGCGCGGGACGCTGTGGCGGGGCATGCGCGGCACACACCAGTCCAGGAAGTGGACCGGATCGGGCGCAGGACCGCTGACGGCGACCACGGCCAGCACCTCGTCCTCCCCTCCGGCACCCTCGACGCGCAAGCCGACAACGGCGCTCTCGATCACGCGGTCGTAGCCGTTGATGACCGTCTCCACCTCATAGCTGGAGATGTTCTCGCCTCGGCGGCGGATGCGGTCGTTCAGCCGGTCCACGAAGTGCAGGCGCCCGGCTTCGTCGAGCTTTCCCGCATCGCCGGTGTGGAACCACAGGTTGCGCCATGCGGCCACGGTGCGTTCGGGCATGCGGTGGTAGCCCACGTTGAAGCAGAACGGCACTTTGGGGCGCACCAAGATCTCGCCGGTCTCGTTGGGCGCGATCGGCTGGTCGGTTTCGGGGTCGGCCACGATCACGTCGAAGTAGTCGACCAGCGGCCGCCCAGCGCAGCCTGACATCACCGGGTCGTCGAAGCTGGTGTAGGCAACCATGTTGACCTCGGTCATGCCGTAGCCCTGCATGATCCGCACGCCGAACCGTTCTTCGAACGCGGCGGCCCATTCCGCCGCCACGGGCAGGGCGATGACGGCCCGGAGCAGGTGGTCGCGATCGCGGTCGGTCGCGGGGCTGCGCCAGATGAATTCGGGCATGACCCCGAGGGCGTTCGTCAGCGTGATCTGGTGCCGCCGCACGGTGTCGAGCCACTTGCCGGCGCTGAACCGCTTCTCCACGTAGACCGAGGCGCCGGCGTGCAGCGACGCAAAGACCTGCATGAACAGGCCGTTCGCATGGAACAGCGGCATGCAGCAGTAGAAGCGATCATCCGGGGTGATCTGGAGGCTGCGCGCAGTGCCGAGACCGAACAGGTAGCAGTGCGCCTGGGGCATCAGCACGCCCTTGGCCGGGCCGGTGGTGCCCGAGGTGTACATGATCGTGCAGACGTCGCTCGATTCGGCCTGCAGCACCGCTTCGGGACGCACCTCGGTGTCGAGCAGCTCTTCGATCGAGACCTCCTCGGTGCCCATGAGCACGCCGCCGGCACCGACGCCGTAATCGCCGTCGTCGATCAGGATCGTGGCCTGAATGTCCGACTCTGACGCGGCCGTCTTGGACGCATCCAGCGAGCCCGGTTCGATGTCATCGAAGCGTTCCAGCAGCCCGTGGTCGACCGCCACGATGCGCGGCTCGGAGTTGTTGACCTGGTGCTCCAGAAAGGTGCCGCGCAGGTCGGTGTTGACAGGCACGAAGATCGCCCGCCGCTTGTGGGTGGCGATCATCAGCAGCATGAACTCGAGGCTGTTGGTGAGCAGCCCCAGCAGCCGGTCGCCCGGCCGGAGGCCGAGGTCGGCAAGCGCCGTGGCAAGTCGGTCGGTCTGGCGGTCGAGCTCGGCGAAGGTGAGCGTGCGCCCGTCCTCGAACGAGAGAAATTCGCGGTCGCCGTGAGCAGCGGCTGCTTGGTGCACGAGCGCAGGCAAGGTCCAGCCGTCGGTGTTGACCGCGCCGGAGTCTCCGATGCGGGTGTCAGTCCCCTCGTCACGGGTGCCCATCGGCGGAATCGTAGACTTCGCCCGGGCTTGTTGGCCCGAACGGGTGCGCCCCCTCAGCGGGCGCTTGGGGGAGTTGGGCGCCTGCTTGGGAGGTGACCGCATGCTGATCGGATTGCCTCGTGAGCTCAAGGCGGGCGAGCAACGCGTCGGGCTGACACCGCACGCAGTGCGCGAGCTGGTGCTGCACGACCACCAGGTACTCGTGGAGAGCGGCGCCGGCGCGGGCATCCGTGTCTCCGATGCCGAGTATGAGGCTGCCGGTGCGCTCATCGGCAGCTGCAGCGAGGTGTGGGAGAAGTCCGAGCTGGTGGTCAAGGTCAAGGAGCCGCAGGCGTCGGAGCGCAAGATGCTCGGCGAGGGCCAGATTCTCTTCGCCTACCTGCATCTTGCTCCCGACCCCGATCAGACATCGGATCTCGTGGACTCGGGTGCGGCCTGCGTCGCCTACGAGACGGTGACCGACTCGCGTGGCGGCCTGCCGCTGCTGGCCCCGATGTCCCGGGTGGCCGGCCGGCTCGCCGTGCAGGCCGGCGCTTGGGCTTTGGAAACGGCCCACGGGGGCATCGGCCTGCTGATCGGCGGCGTGCCGGGTGTGCCGCCAGCCCGGGTCGTGATCATCGGCGGGGGCGTGGTCGGCGAGAACGCCGCCGAGATCGCCATCGGCATGGGTGCCGATGTGCGAGTGCTCGACATTGACCCTGCTGCCCTGGATCATCTCGAGCAGCGCTTCGGCGCGTCCGTGGTCACCGTGACGTCCACCCGGACAACCGTCGAGACCGAGGTGCTGGGTGCCGATTTGGTGATCGGTGCCGTGCTGGTGACCGGCGCCCGGGCACCCAAGCTGGTGACTGCCGAGATGATCAGCCAGATGCGTCCCGGCTCGGTGGTGGTGGATGTGGCCATCGACCAGGGCGGCTGCTTCGAGACGTCCAAGCCCACGACCCACGCCGACCCGACCTTCGTGGTCGACGACGTCGTCCACTACTGCGTTGCGAACATGCCCGGCGCCGTGCCGGTCACCTCGACCCGTGCGCTCAGCGATGCCACCCTGCCGAGGGTGCTGGCCATCGCCGAGAACGGCCTCGACGCCCTGCGCACCGATCCCCACCTGCGAGCCGGCCTCAACGTCTACAAGGGCCACGTCACCGAGCCCCACGTAGCCGCCGCCCTCGACCTCCCCTACACCGACCCCCTCACCGCCCTCGGCTTCTGATCGAACCCACTCGTCGAGCTGCCAGCGTCAGGATTCAGCCAAACGGCGGGCGCGGATGAGTTGTTCGATCTGGTTGGCGGCTTCGTCGGGTGGTTCGTGTTCCCAGATGCGTATGGGGGTCCAGCCGGCGGCCTCTAGGCGGGCGTCGGTGTCGGCGTCTCGGGCGCGGTTGCGGGCGATCTTGGTTTCCCAGTACTCGGCGTTGCGGCGGGGTTTCGTGCCGTGTTCGGGACAGCCGTGCCAGAAGCAGCCATCCACGAAGATCGCCACCCGCAGGCGGGGGAACACCACGTCGGCTTCGCGGCGCACCTCGGGCAAGGGTCGGCGATGCACGAAGTAGCGCAAGCCGCGCCTGTGCAGCGCCGAGCGGATCAGCCGCTCCGGGCCCGTATCGCGGGACCGCTGCTTGGACATGCGCTCTGACGCGGGACCCGGCAGCGCCTTCGGCTCCACCCGGTCGGTTCTAGCAGCCGGCTACGGGTAGCTAGGAGTGCGCGGACGACGCGGTGGCACGACCACTATGAAGAGCGAAGCGTGTTGTATCGAATTCCTGCACATACGCTGCCCGCCGGCCGCGGACAGCGATCCTCAGCAGACCGGAGACTTGGATATGACTCGATCTCGACTCCGAGCGCCGCGGCGCCGCATAGCGCAATTCGCGGCGGCGATGGCGGCGGCCGTCTTGCTCGCGGCGTCATGCACCGGGGGCGACGCGGACGACGGTGCCGCTGACGGCTTTGACGGCACGGTTCGCATTGGCGCGGCGCTGAGCGAAACGGGCAGGTTCGCCGCCGAGGGCAAGGCCGTGCGCCAGGGCTACGAGACGTGGCTGCGCTGGGTGAACGAGGATCAGGGCGGGATCCGTGTCGGCGACGACAGGTACCGGGCCGAGATCGTTTATCGCGACGACCAGTCCGACCCCGACCGGATCGGCGATCTCATCGAGCAGCTCATCGACGAGGACCAGGTCGACTTCCTGCTCGGTCCGTACTCCAGCACGCTGACCGGGCCGGCCGGTGCGGCTGCCGAGACCCATGGCGTGATCATGGTGGAAGGCAACGGCGCATCCGACGGCCTCTTCGAACGGGGCTACCGAAACCTGTTCTACGTCGGTGTCGTCGCCTCGGATTACACACGGTCGAGCATCGAGCTGCTCGCCGAGCAAGGTGCGCGCACTGCCGTGGTGGCATACGAAGACACGCCGTTCGCCACGTCGGTAGCGGAGGGAGTGCAGCGCCACCTTGAGGCCAATGGCGTCGAGGTGCTGGCGATGGAGCAATACCCGGTCGGCGTTGACAACGTCGACGAGCTCATGACCGAGCTTGCTGCACTCGAGCCCGACATCTTCGTGGGTGGCGGCCACTACGACGACGCCGTGCTGTTCCTGCGGTCGGCGCAGGAGCAGGGCTTCGCTCCCGACGCCATGCTCATCACCGTCGGTCCAGCCAACCCGCAGCTGCTTGCTGATGTCGGCAGTGGCGCCGACGGGGTGCTCGGGCCCACCCCGTGGGAGCCCGTGATGGCCTACGAGGATGAGAGTTTCGGTACGGCGAGTGCCTACGCCGACACCTACGAGAATCTGTGGGGCGAGCCGCCCATCTATCAGGCGGCCGGGTCAACCACCGCCGCGTACGCGCTGCACCGCGCCATCGAAGCTGCCGGCAGTCTCGACACCGATGCGGTGCGTGAAGCACTACAAGATCTCGATATCGACACCTTCTACGGCCCGATCCGGTTCGACGAACGCGGCGTCAACGTGGCCAAGCCGATTGGGACGGTCCAGGTTCAAGACGGTCGCATCGTGGTAGTCGCGCCCGCCGCGGTGGCCGAGGGCGCGCTGGTGTACCCGGCCCGCTAACGGCCCATCGTGAAGAACTCGTCGTTGGGCCGCATCGAAGTCAGGTGGGCCATCCGGTTCGACAGGGCGAACAGGCCGGTGATGGCACCGATGTCCCAGATGTCGTCGTCGCTGAACCCATGAGCGCGCAACTCATCGTGATCGTTGGCTGAGACCGACCAGGGCTCGCGGCACATCTTCAGGGCGAAGTCGATCATCGCTCGCTGCCGATCGGTGAGATCGGCCTTCGCCGGGTCGATGGCCAGCTGGTCTGCCAGCAGCGGGTCCTTGGCGCGAATGCGCAGAATCGCCCCGTGTGCCACCACGCAGTAGAGGCAGCTGTTGGCTCCGCTGGTGGCCACCACGATCATCTCCCGCTCGGCTTTGCTCAGCCCGCTGGGGCCCTCCATGAGCGCGTCGTGGTACGCCATGAACGCTCGCATCTCATCGGGCCGGTGCGCCAGTGCGAGAAACACGTTGGGCACGAAGCCGGTCTTGGACTGGATGAGCTCGATCCGCTCGCGCAGGTCGTCGGGCATGTCCGCGATGTCGGGCACCGGGAAGGTCGAGATGGCTGGCTCGGTCATGCCCGCAGCCTAGAGAGCGGTCCAGGGAGCAGTCCGGCCAGTGAACGACCGAGGCAGCTTCTCCTACATTTGCGGGACCGACGAGAGGAATGCCTGCTCATGCACCTGCCACGACCGACCACGCCACGACTCGAGCCGATACCGAAGGTGGCTGAGCGGGCCCGCGAAGCCATGGAGAGCTCGTTCGCCAATGCGGTCAACGTCATCGCGACGATCGCTCACAGCCGACCCATCTCCAAGGCGTTCGGCGAATACGCCATGGCGATCCTGTACAGAGGCGATCTGTCACGCCGTGACGTGGAGATCGCCGTGCTGCGCATGGGCTGGAACTGCCAATCCGTGTACGAGTTCGGCCAGCACACGCTGATCGCCCAAGCCGAGGGCATGACCGACGAGGAGATCTACCTCGTCACCCGGCCCATTCCCGAAGGCAACTGGACGCCGGCTGAGGCGGCGCTGCTGCAGGTGGTCGACGACCTGTACTCCGACGATTGCGTCCCCGATGCCACCTGGGACGAGGCGGTTTCGCACTTCAGCGAAGCCGAGATGGTGCACCTCATCGCTGCGTCGGGGTGCTACCGGATGGTCAGCGGCCTGCTCAACAGCACCGGTGTAGAGCGAGACGAAGGCGTGCCCGGCTGGCCCACGGCATCTTCGGTTTCTGGCTGATCGTCTGACAGGAGCCCGATCCGCAACGTGTGGCGATAGCAGCGTGCTCGACGCCGAGTAGCCGCAATCAGCTGCTCGCCGGCACCTCGTTGAGCAGGCCGGTGTCGACGTCGTAGATGAAGCCGCGGACTGCGGTGTCGTGCTCGATGAACGGTGAGGCTCGCAGCGTCGCGATGGCGGCGCGCACGTCGTCGGCGGGGTCCGCGAACGAACAGATGGGCCAGCTTGGCCGGGCACCCAGGCGCTGGCCGAGGACGTTGCTGAAAGCAGCTTCGTCGAGCCCGCACATGCCGCACTTCGTGTGATGTATGACCAATATCTCCCGGGTGCCGAGCAGCTGCTGTGAGATGCACAGCGAGCGCATGACGTCGTCGGTCATCACACCGCCTGCATTGCGGATGACGTGGGCTTCGCCGACTGTCAAACCCAGCTCTGCCAGCGGGTCCATCCGGGCATCCATGCAGGTCACGATGGCCACCTGACGGCTGGGTGACGCCGCCATGCCGGGCGTCTTGACGGCATCTGCTACCTGTCGGTTGTGCTCGATCAGGTCGTCTGCCGCGGGGTGGAACTCGGACGACTCCGGTTCGCTGGCTTCGCTGCCTTGGCCCATCAGACAACCTCATCAGTGCACATGCCGGAGCGCTCCGGCGAGCCTGTGGTACGCCCCCTGGGACTTGAACCCAGAACCTGCGGATTAAGAGTCCGTTGCTCTGCCAAATTGAGCTAGAGGCGCATGGTGCCCCGCAAGGCTAACGACACCTCCCGACACAAGCGGTCGGTGAGCGGCGGGCGGATCGAGGGGATTCGAACCCCCGGCCTCCAGTGCCACAAACTGGCGCTCTAACCAACTGAGCTACGACCCGCACGGGGTGGTCAAGGATGCCACGGGTGACGTGGCCTCGCTACCGGATTTCAGGTGTCTGGCACCTGTCTTCTGCCGGGAGCTGTGCCGACCGCGTACCGTAGGAGCGTGAGCACTCAGACCGTCGCTGCCCGCCAGCCACCTGTTGAGTACATCCCGCGAATCACGGCCCAGTACATCGGCCTGGGTTATGGCGAGTACCGCTGGGTGCACAGCGAGACGCCGTCGCCGTGGACACCGCTGACCAAGCCGATCTCGGAGTGCCGCGTCGGACTCATCGCCACCGGCGGCGTCTATGCCGTGGGCCAGACGGCGTTCCATTACCGCGACGACACGACGTACCGGGCCATCCCCACCGACGTGGACACGTCCGACCTGCGGGCGACACACTTCGCCTACGACCTGACCGATGCTCGCTCCGACATCAACTGCGTATTCCCCATCGAGGCCCTGCGTGCCCTGCGAGACAGCGGCGAGATCGGCGAGCTGGGCCCGAACGCCTACACCCTGATGGGGGGCATCTACAGCACCCGGCGCGTTCGCGAGGAGCTGATCCCGGAGCTGGCCAAGCGCTGCGTGGCCGATGAGCTCGACGTGGTGCTGCTCGTGCCGGTGTGACCTGTCTGCCATCAGACCGGGGGTCTGATCGCGAGGTCCATTGAGGCCGAAGGAATCCCGACGCTGTCGATGTCGAGCGCACGCGACATCACCCGGGCGGCCTGGCCGCCTCGATCCGTCTATCTGGACTATCCGCTGGGCCACACCTCGGGCAAGCCGCACGAGCCGGAGCTCAACCAGCAGATCCTGCGCGACACGCTGGCCGCCTTCGAGAACTTGCGCGTGCCGGGTTCCATGGCGCACCTGCCGTACCGCTGGTCGGACTCGGACCGCTGGAAGGACCGGGTGTTCGCCCCGTCCACGAAGGCCGAGGAATTGCCCGAGTGCGCCGTGCCGACCGGAGACGGATCGGCCGAGGCGAGCGCCGAGCCAAGCGGTAACGGCGGTTACGAGGACGACCGTGTCGAGCGCCACCCGACGCCGCAATACCAGTCTGAAGACGACGCAGCAGCGGCTCGCGCCAGCCACGACGGCGAAGAATGCCTCGTCTGCGCGGGCATCGACTACTGAGTCGATCGACCGGTCACTCGATCGAGCGTTGACTGAATTGTCGGGCCGCCGATGACTGAAGCGTCCGACGGAGCCCCGGAGCGCCGCGCCTCGGTTGGCGCCAAGTCACCCGGGAGCGGGGGCGACTACGACCCCGAAGCCGTGCCTGTGCGTGATGCGGCCACCGTGATGATCCTGTCCGACGAGAACGATCCCCATGTGCTGATGCTGAAGCGCAACTCCAGGTCGATCTTCGTGGGTGACATGTGGGTGTATCCTGGCGGCGCCGTCGATCCCGAAGATGCCACCCAGATCGCTGACGAGACGGTGTCGGGCCTGACCGATGACGATGCTTCGTTTCAGATCGGCATCGAGCGGGGCGGCATCGCCTTCTGGGTTGCAGCGCTGCGGGAGACCTTCGAGGAAGCGGGCATCCTGCTGGCCCATCACGACCACCCGGTCGGTGTGGACGATCCCCGGGACCTGCCCTCGGGCATCATCGATCTTTCGCCGCCGGATGTGGCCGAGCGGTTCTCGCAGTACCGGGACGAGGTCAATGCCGGCGAGCGCGACTTCATCGAGACGGTGCGCAGTGAAGACCTGCTGCTCGACGGCGACAACGTCTATTTCATCGGCCGCTGGGTGACACCGCTGGGTTCCCCTCGCCGCTACGACACGCGGTTCTTCCTCACCGCCATGCCTGACGGCCAAGTGCCGCTGCCCGATCACGACGAGGCGGTCGAGCACCAGTGGGTTCGCCCTGCGGATGCCATCCGGCGCAACGAGACCGGCGACATGGTGATGATGACGCCGACGATCGGCATGCTGCATCGACTCGCCAGATTCGGAACGGTGGCCGACGCGGTCGCTGCCGCCGGCAGGGGCACGCCTGACGACGACGAGCACGTGCGGATCCGTTACGACAACGAGGGGCCGCACCGGATCGCCTTCCCGGCTGACCCGGACTATCTGGAATCCGACGGCAGCACCGAGGTGGGCATCCTGCGCTGGCCGCTGGGCTAGCGCGCCATTCCGGTTATCGGGCTCCGACAACCTGTGTCAGGCCCGTCTGTCAATTCGCGAGTTCGCGGTCCTGCTCGATGAAGGACTCGATGGTGTTCTCCGCCAGGACGCTGTGGTCGGCGTCGAGCACCTCGAACATGCGCCCGGCGGGTTCGTGCATGGAGAACAGCACCAGTGAGCCCTCGGGGCCGCCGCGCTCCATGTGGACATCGCCGCCTGGGCCGCTGCAGTAGGTACCGGCCGGCCGGACATCGTGGTGCACTTCGTTGCCGTCGTCGTCGATGTCGATGACGTGATGCTCTCCCTCGAGCACCAGCGAGGTGGTCGTCGCCACGTGGCGGTGGAAGTGGCAGTAGGCATCCGGTGCCCAGCGAATCAGAAGGTCGAGCCGTCCGGCATCCTCCTGGTGGCCGAGCACTGCGATGTCGTAGTCGATCGGGTAGTCGAACCGCGGACTGCCCTCATAGTGGATCCACTGGAGTTCGTTAGTGTCGAAGCGGAAACCAAGATCCTTCTCGGTCACGTTCGGTCTCCCTTCAGCGTCGAGGCCATCTGACGGCCGGTCTCAGAAATGTACCGAGCAGGCCATCGCCGTGCCGCTGATCCCTTGGACCAGCGCCGGATGGATGGCAGGATGGCTCAAGGTCTCCGTGGCCCATGCCCCCGTGGCGCAACTGGACAGCGCAGCGGGCTTCTATCCCGCCGGTTGCAGGTTCGAGTCCTGCCGGGGGCGCATATCGGAGTTCCGTCCTGCAGTCAGTCGTGTCGGGGCCGTCACCGATTGCTGTAGGGCCGGAGCAGTCCAGTAGCGGCGGGTTGGGGCTTCCCTGATCGCTTGCGAGCCTTTCGTTCCTCTTTGAGGGCCTTCTTGTTGGTGAACGCCTTCTCTAGGCCGGTGCCTTCGAACTCACCCGGTACTTCGCCAGTCGTGACGTAGAGGTACAGCGCCATCTTGAAGATGCCGACAATCGCCGACATGGCCACGATCACGGCAAGCAGCCATGCCACGCCAATGCCTATGCCGATCACGAGCGCCACCGGGCTTCCCAACCCGGCGAGCACGATGAGGAATACGAGGAACAGACCTGGCAAGAGGAGGAGGAAGCCGATGAGCTCGAAGCCCACTTGCGCGATCAGGCTCTTGCCCCATGTCTTGCGGAATAGCGCGAATGAGCGCTTGCATGAAGCGATCGGGCCGGATTCTTCTACCACCAGCACCGGGACGACGAGGTAGGTGACGAGGTACCAAATCGACTCGAGCACAAGTGCCACGATTGCGGCCCCGAAGGCGGCGAACTGGCCGACTACGGGAATGTGGCGGCCAGCCTGTTCCATGTGGCGGAAGAACCTCGGGAGCCGGTACAGCAACTCGAAGATGAATCCAACGAGCCCTGCGAGGATGGCCCACGGCACGATGACGTGGAGCCGGGCTCTGGCAGCAGACATGCAGCCTTCGAAGGTCGGTGTTCTGCCCTCGAACCGCTCCCAGGCGCCATAGGTCAGCGCAGAGGTGAAGAAGATCGACGCGAAGGTGCACAGCAGAACGGCAACCAGGAGCCCGATCCACAGCAGGGGCTCGATCACCCACACCCCGGGATCGTCAACCGTATTGAAGCTGAGTCCGTCGGTAGCGATCCATACCGTTACCCATGTGGCGACGCCGATGATCAACGCGGCGGCCAGCGACAGTGCCGGGAAGGCCATGAGGAACCTGTCGCGTTTCAGAACTCCGTAGGAAGCCGAGGCCAAGTCTCTTGTTCGCCTCCACGTGCTCCTCAGCTCCCTGAAGATGGCCATAAAGCTGACCCTAACAGTGACCCTCGGACGACCTGCGACGCAAATCACGATGGTGTCACCGGCGAACGCAGGTAGGTTCAGCGGATGCCGCACGGCTCACTTTCTGACGCTGGCGATGCTCTGACCGGCCCCGATGCCGCAGAGCCGTCGTCGATTGCTGACACCAATGGCGCCGTCACCGATCAGCAGGTGGACACCGACCGCATCGAGAAGGCGGTGAGGGAGATCCTGCTGGCGATCGGCGAGGATCCTGACCGTGACGGGCTGCAGAAGACGCCCAAGCGAGTGGCCCGCATGTATGCCGAAGTGTTCGCCGGGCTGCAGGAGGACCCCGAGCACCACCTGAAAGTGCAGTTCGAGACCGGACATGACGAGATGGTCATGGTGCGGGACATCCCGTTCTATTCGATGTGCGAGCACCACCTGATGCCGTTCGTGGGTCGGGCGCATGTCGCCTACATCCCCGGTGAGCGGGGCATGATCACCGGGTTGTCGAAACTGGCGCGACTGGTAGAGGCCTACGCCCGCCGTCCCCAGGTGCAGGAACGCCTCACCACCCAGGTCGCCGACAAGCTGATGGAGGTGCTCGAGCCCAGGGGCACCCTCGTGGTCGTGGAGGCCGAGCACCAGTGCATGTCGATGCGGGGGGTGCAGAAGCCCGGCTCGCTCACCATCACCTCGGCGGTGCGCGGCCAGTTCCGCAACACGGCTACCCGTGCGGAGGCGATGCACCTCATCGGCGTCGGCCGCTAGCGATTCGCGGCTCGCCGTGCTGGTGGTGAACTGCGCGCCCGAGCGCTGCCGAGCACAGCCTTGGTGGGTCACGCCGAGATGAGTCACGTCGACCCGAGCAGCACGCTGGCCTGGACGCGTTCATGAGCACGAGTGCGGACGCTCTAGCGGGCCCGCCCGAGCTGGGGCGCAGCGTGCTGGTGCGGCCCGGCGATCCGGTGCCGTCGGTGTGGGCCGGCTGTGAGCGTCTGCAGGTCAGCGCTGACGGTTTCAGCGCAGAGGTAGGCCGTCGTCTGCGTGACGCATGGCTGCAGCGGACCCGCCTGGTCATCGAACTCGACGGCGATCTACCCGACCCGTCGCCGGTCTGGCATGCACCGTGGTGGGAACTGAAACCGGGCTCGACGCTGCGATCTGAGGTGCTGACGCACTTGCTCACCGCCAATGCCGTGGATGCCCGAGGCCCCGGCCGGGCGCGCTTCGCGCCCGTCGAGACGGCGTTGCGGCTCGGCGCCGCACGAGCTGTCAGGCCGCGTGCGCGAGACATGCGCACAGGCGAGTTGGATGGACGCAACCTGTCTTCGCCCGACCTGGTTGCGGGTTCTGCAATAGACGACGGTCCGGGCGCGGGAGACGTGATCACCGATGCGGGGCCGGTGTGGTGTGACGGCGGACCGCTCGGCGCCTTCGATGCCGGCCCGATCGAACTCGCTTTGCCGGTCGTGCCCGCTGCGAATCTGGCCGTCGGCAGCCTGACGGGAGTCCGGTATCCAAGTCCGCAGGCGAACCTCGCGCCCGACCAGCACGCAGCGGTCGGTCACCTCGGGGGAGCGGCCTGCATCGTGGCGCCCGCGGGCTCGGGCAAGACGCGCGTGCTCACCGAGCGCGCCCGCTACTTGGTACGCGATGTCGGGATTGCGGCGGGCGCCGTGTGTCTCGTGGCATTCAACGTGCGTGCCCGGCGCGAGATGCAGGAGCGCACTTCGGATCTTCCTGGCATTGAAGTTCGCACCCTGAACAGCTTGGCGCTCGCCATTTGCAACGGCACGGGACCCTTCGCGCGCCCATCCCAGCATGGTCGCGTCGACGTGATCGACGAGATGGGGGTGCGTAGCCGCCTTGACGGCCTGATCAAGCGTCGCCGGCGCGCGATGACCGACCAGCTCGC
The DNA here is from genome assembly GCA_009843525.1 of Acidimicrobiales bacterium. GTDB lineage: Bacteria > Actinomycetota > Acidimicrobiia > Acidimicrobiales > Poriferisodalaceae > Poriferisodalis > Poriferisodalis multihospitum. The sequence continues at coordinate 78,292 of VYDH01000018.1, forward strand.
GCCCTGGCTCGAGGCACTCGGCGTTTCCCGGCTGGGCTTGCGCGATCCCGCTCAGGTGGAGCGCGATTTCCAGCCCGATGTGCCCGACTTTGCAACCGTCGCGCCGCGATTCGTCGAGGATCTGTCGGCGGACGGCGTGGTCGATTTCGACCAGCAGGTCATCCGGGCAATCGAGATCCTCCTGGCCGACCCGGCAGCCCGTGCCGCCGCACGCCGAGTCTGCGGTGTGATGCTCGTGGACGAGTTCCAGGACCTGACCCCGGCCCACCTGCTGATGATCCGGCTGTTGGCGGGCCCCCGAGCCGATGTCTTCGCAGTCGGCGACGACGACCAGACCATCTACGGCTACGCAGGCGCATCGCCTCAGTGGCTCATCGACTTCGACACGTACTTCCCCGGAGCGGCGCGCCATCACTTGAACGTGAACTACCGCTGCCCGCCGCCTGTGATCGACGCTGCCAGCAACCTGCTGTCGCACAACCAGCGACGCATCGACAAGCAGATCAGTGCGCCCCCTTCGGACAGCGACGTGCGGAGCGCGCGGGCACCCGTTGTCAAGGCCGGGCCGGAAACCGCTGCTGCGCTTCGAGAGACAGTGGCGGCTCTGGTTGACGACGGCGTCCCTCCCCGCGATATTGCGGTGCTGACGCGGGTCAATAGCACGCTGCTCGTGCCGCAGATCGTGCTGGGCGACATGGGCATGGCGGCTGACGCGCCACTGGGCAGCGGATTTCTCGAACGCACGGGCGTCGCGGGTGCGTTGGCGTGGCTCAAGCTGGCCGTGGCGTCCCGGCACGCACTGCCAAGCGGTGCGCTGTCGGATGCGGCCCGCCGGCCGCCACGCGGACTCTCACCCCGAGTCATCGAGTGGATCGGCGAGCAGCGCAGCGTCGGTGCGGTGCGTGCGCTGGCGGGCCGTCTCAGCGACGATCGCGCCGCAGCAAAGATCGACGAGTTCGCCGAAGACATCGACATGCTGCGTCAGCGCACGGCGAATGAGCGGCTCACCACGCAGAACGTGCTCGAAGCCGTGCGAGACGAATTGGGGCTCGGCAGCAGCCTCGACACCCGGCTGGATGCGTCTCGGCGCTCGGTGGATCGCTCTGCGCACGGCGATGATCTGCGAGCTCTCATCTCGGTGGCACATCTGCACCCCGACCCGGCCGGTTTCGCCGGATGGCTGGCAGGCCGGCTTGACGGCGGGAGTGGCACGGGCGGCGATCGTGTCCGGCTGGCAACGGTGCACCGGGTGAAGGGTCTCGAATGGCCGCACGTCATCATCTATGAGGCTTCGGCGGGCCTGATGCCGCACCGCCTCGCTCACGACGTCGAGGAAGAGCGCCGGGTCTTTCACGTCGCGCTGACGCGCTGCTCTGAGTCAGTGACCTTGGTGTGCGACGACCCCGCCTCGCCGTTCCTGGCCGAACTCGGTGAACGCGCCCCGCCGATGCCCGCTGTGTCGGAGGGCGTGCAAGCTCCAACACTCGCCGTGGGGCATGACCGTCCGGCCGAGTCGAATCGTCAGAAGCCCGAGCCTCCGACTGATCCCCAAGGCGCGGCGGTGTTTGAGGCGTTGCGCGAGTGGAGGCGGGAACGCAGCCAGGCCGACGGCGTGCCTGCCTTCGTCGTGTTTCACGACTCGACCTTGATCGAGATAGCTCATCGCCGTCCGGCAGTGCGAGCCGAGCTGCTGCTTGTACCCGGCATCGGGCCGACAAAGCTGGAGCGCTACGGCGACGATGTCGTCGCCCTGTTGGCCCGCTTCTAGACCGCGAGGGGACCCTGGCCGGCGAGGAATCGCTGGGCCATCACCATCAGCACTACCCAGTATTCGGCGCCGGGCACGAAGTCGTCGAGGGTCACGTCGAGCATGACCTCGCGGGCGTCGGCATGACCGGCCGACGAGATGCCATGCACAGCGAGCGACGGAGCCCCGCCGAACAGCGCCAGCAGGTCGGCAATCGGTACATCGAGCACCGCATCGACTTCGTCGCGGGCCAGCACGTAGTCAGCCAGCGGGCGGTCATCGCGCAGCAGGTACACGCTGGTCAGCTCGCAGTTCAATCTGCCCTCGCCGCTGTCATCGGCCAGCCTGCGAACGCCGAGCGGCACGAGGTCGGTGCTGGCGGGGGACAGGCCGAGCTCTTCTTCGAGCTCCCGCACCCCATCGAGCGGTGTCTCGCCGGCGGCGAGATGCCCGGCCGCACTGACGTCGATCAGCCCTGCAAAAGCCGCCTTGGCGCGAGAACGCTGCTGCAGCACTGCGGTCGGCACACCGTCACGCAGCGTCACGATCTGGCAGTGGAAGACGCGGTGCCACTCACCTCGTTCGTGCACCTCGTCCCGCGGGGCGGTGCGCACGTAGCGGCCCACCTCATCGACGACATCGAGGTGTTCGACACCTGGCGCGCTGTCAGTCACCGCCACATTGTTCCCGCTGGCGCGGCCGGCAGTGTGCAATCCCGCAGGCACGAGGCCTGCGGCGGAACGTGAAGCTGCTACAGCAGCGCCGTGTACTTGTCGAGGATCGGCAGCACCGTGTCGGCGTCGGCCGGCGGGAGCCCGAGCACCACGCGGGTGCAGCCCGACTCCGCCAAGCTCTCCAGGATCTCCGGCTTGGGGGGCGTGCCGAACTGGCCGAATTCGATCTCATCGGGGTCGCGGCCGGCCTCTATCGCGGACTCGCGGATCTGCTTCATCGGCACGTCGAAGTCGTAGCGACCTGAGATGGGCATCCAGCCATCGCAGAACTCGACGATGTCGGCGATGGTCTTCGGTCCGGCGGCACCGCCGAGGATGACCTTCGGGCCGCCTTCCTGCACCGGCTTCGGCCACGCCCACGACGAGTCGAAGTTCACCCAATCGCCGTGGAACTCGGCCTCGTCATTGGTCCACAGCTCGCGCACCGCCAGCATCATCTCGCGGGTGATCGCGCGCCGGTCGGTGTACTTCACGCCGTGGTTCCGCAACTCTTCCTTGTTCCAGCCGTAGCCGATGCCCAGGATGAACCGGCCGTTCGAGATCCGGTCCACTGTGGCGGCTTCCTTGGCCAGCCAGATCGGGTCGCGCTGCGCCACGAGCGTGATGCCGGTGCCGAGCATGATGTTCTCGGTGACCGCTGCGGCGGCGCCCAGCGACACGAACTGATCGTGAGTGCGCCAGTACTCCTCGGGCAGCGGCGGCGCGCCCTCGTTGCCGCCCCAAGGCGTTTCGCGGCTCGTGGGAATGTGGCTGTGCTCGGGGAACCACAGCGACTCAAAGCCCCGTTCTTCAACAGCCTTCGCCAACTCGACGGGCCCGATGGCCTTGTCGGTGGGGAACATCATTACGCCGATCTTCACAGTGGTCCTCCTGGTAGGTGGGGCAGCGCTTGCGCATTGGCCGGTCGCGGCCGCCGCTGAGAGTAACGGGCAGGAGTCGCCGCTGCCCGACTGCTGGGAGGTGCAGGCGCGGGCCGGAGCGGTGCCGTTCCTGCGGCGACGTGGCGTAGCGTTGCGCTGACGCATCGGGAGCAAGCGTTCGGCTCGCAAGAATGGGAGCCGGCAGCTGGGATGCCTGACGAGCTGGAGGCACAGTGAAGATCACCATCGACGTCGACAAGTGCATCGGCAGCGGTTCGTGCGAGATGATCGCTCCGGGCATCTTCGAGGTGGGCAACGACGGTCTCGTACAGCTCCTCGAAGACAGCCCGAGCGCCGAGCACCACGGCGCGGTGCGGACGGCGGCCGCAAGCTGCCCAACTCAGGTCATCGCTGTCGACGACTGAGCCCAGCCGGCCCGGGCCACTCGACAACCCGCCGGTACGCTCGGAATCGAGGGCTGGGCGGTCAGCTCTTCAGACTCGGGAAGTGGCGCAGCCTGGTAGCGCACCTGCTTTGGGAGCAGGGGGTCGTGGGTTCAAATCCCGCCTTCCCGACTGCCTCGTGCGAGCGAGCAAGCTTCGCCCTCGCTCGCAGCTACAGAAGTCAGCGACGATCGAGGAAGTAGCGGTGGACACGAGCAATCGAGACAGCCGACCGCCCTTGCCGATCAACACCTACTGGGTTGTTCCCGGCCGGTTCGCGGCGGGTGAGTATCCCGGTGCGCTGAACCGGAGTGAAGCTGCCTACAAGTTGAGAATGCTGCTGAACGCGGGAGTCGGCCGATTCATCGACTTGACCGAGTCCAACGAGGGTTTGCTGCCGTATGCCGGAACAGGTGCTGACGAGGCCAGGCAGCTCGGTACGGCGTTCGAGCATGTTCGCCATTCCGTTGTCGACTTGCACGTGCCGGAGAGCCCTCTCAAGACGGCGGCGATCCTCGATGACATTGACGGAGCGATGGCTGACGGCAAGACCGTCTATGTGCATTGCTGGGGCGGTGTCGGCCGAACGGGCACGGTGGTCGGCTGCTGGCTAGTGCGTCATGGCAGGACCGGAGACGAGGCACTGGACCAGATTGCGAAATGGTGGGAAGGCATGGAAAAGCGCTACCGCACGCCACGTTCACCGGAAATGCCGGGCCAGCGCGAATACGTGCGCAATTGGAGCGAACCCGGCTCGGATACGCCGCGTGGGTGAGGTCGCCACGCGGGACCGCTTCCGGGGCTGCCTGCTAGGTCTGGCAGCGGGCGATGCACTGGGCACCACGCTGGAGTTCAAACCGCCGGGCTCGTTCGAGCCCATGGACGACATGGTCGGCGGCGGACCGTTCGGCCTCCAGCCTGGTCAATGGACCGACGACACCTCGATGGCACTGTGCCTGGCCACGAGCCTGCTGGAGTGCAACGGGTTTGATCCCACCGACACCACTGGCGCTATCTATGGCCAGATCGCTGGTGCCTACTACGGAGCCGAGGCGATCCCAGCATCATGGCGAGACAAACTCGCGATGGCAGATGAGATCATCTCGCTGGCTGATCGCCTGCACGACCACGCTGCCTCTTCAGCCGGCTGAGGCCGGGTCGGGGGGTCCGGTCCTCATGGCGGTGGGGCTCGGGATGCTGTTTCGGGGTCGCCCGCTGGTTCGTCCGGGGGTTGCAGCCGGAATCGGCCAGGGCGAGTGCGGTGGGGTTCGACGGTGAAGCCGTCTTGGTGAATCTTCTCGTGACAGCCGTGGCAGACGAGCACGAGGTTGGCGTAGTCGGTCGGACCGCCGCGGTGCCAGAAGTCGATGTGGTGCGATCGGCAGTGGTCGGGGTGAGTCCCGCAGCCGATGCAGCCTTCGTCGCGCAACGCCAAGGCCATGCGTTGGAGTTCGGTGGCGGTGCGGCGGCTGCGGCCCATGCGCAGGTCGCCGGTGGCGTCATCGAAGATGGCGGGCAGGATCTGCGCGTCGACGGCGATGCGGGCGATCTCGCTGATAGGGATCGGAGTGCCGTCGGCGAATCGGGTGTCGGCGAGCCGGTGGTTCACCATGTCGTAATCGGCGAACACCAGCAGCGAGGTGCCCGTAGGCCGTTGCGCGTCGGGCTCGCAGATGAGCTTGGCGATCGCGTCAGCGGTGCGTTGAACCGGCGTGGGCCGCGACTCGGGGTCCTCGTGGTGGTACAGCTGCCGCTCTGTCGCGGCAATCACCGACGCCAGCCGGGCGCCGGTGACCGGGTCGAACTGGCCGTTGATGACCACCATGCCGTTGTCGCGGCTGGTGAACACCCGCGCCGAACGCTGTTGGCGCTGCCGCTCCAGCAGCGACGCGCCATCGTTACGGCTCACCTCGGCCACATGACGCGCAACAGTGCGCCGGAACTCGTCGTGGCCCTCGTGCTGGGCTCGCTCGGCCAGAAACACGTCGTCGACAGGGGCGTCGCCAGCGGCACGCGCGATCAGCTGCGCGTGGCCCGCAGGAACCCGGCCGTCCGCGAGCGCCTCACGTGTCGCATCCAATTCACCCATAGCGACAGCCGCCTTGACGTCGCTGCGCACAGCCCGCCCAGACACCGACAGAGTCTCCTTCGCGGTGTGCTCGGCATTGGCATTGCCGCGGCGGCGAGCGAGCTCGCCCAGCACGTCAGCCTTCATTGCCGCCAGCCGGGACTCAGCCCGCCCGATCTCGCCCAACCGCGAACGCAGCCCCGCATCGCAAAGACCCGACACGTCCACCCCGTCGACACGCACCACGACAGCCGGGGTGATTGCCGCTCGCCAACCGCTGTCGTGTGGGCCTTCGCCGGAACTGCTGTCCCCGCCGGTTGATCTGCCACCGTGTCTGAACATCGATACAAACGTATGTGGGGGCTGTGACACCAATGACCTGCCCGCGCCGTCAAGCCGCCCACTTCGTCAGCCCGAATCGCCTCAAGGCGGTCATGCCACCTCCAGTACGGTGCGGGCCCGAATGGAGGCGGGGATGTCCACGCGAGGAACGGCACCCAACTCGACGGGCGATGAAGCTGCGAGTTCGTGTCCGAGATGTGGTTCTGCGATGGTGCTGCGGACCGCTAAGCGGGGCGAGAATGCCGGGAACCAGTTCTGGGGCTGTTCGACGTTCCCCAAGTGCCGCGCCATCGTGGTGGCCGAAGCACCCGCGACCGCGGTGGTGCCGGCCGCTGCCGAGGCGATCCAGGCATGTCCATTCAGCAGTCCGCCGCCGGCACCGCAGAAGGGGCTGCTGCGCAAAGCTGCCGCGGCAATAGACGGCGTCTGGCGTTGGAGCCTCGAAGCGGACGAACCTGACGCGAGGGACCGCTGGAAGCCCAAGCATCGAAAGCAGGTGCTCGACTACCTGCACACCCGCGACGGTGAACGCTGCGGGCTGTGCGGCGGCAAGATGAAGCTCAAGGGTGCGCAGGTAGAGCATGTGGTGCCAAAACGATTCGCAGTGTTCGAACTCACCGCCGACGGCGAAGCGCGCCAAGGGACGTACTACACAAGCGTGCTGCACGGCATGGAGAACCTCCAAGCCGCCCACCCGAGGTGCAACAAGTACAAGGGCAACACACCCGACATCCGCAGATGGCGACACCCGAGCATGCCCCGACTCGTCGTCGCTAAGGCCAACGATGACCGGGTGCTCGTGCTGCCGCCAGCGACAGCTTGTAGGCACGACATCGCCACCCACGACGACTACGCGGTCTAGCCCGTCTAAGACCTCGTCCTCGCAGGCTCGAACTGTCGCGTCATGCGCAGCGGGGGTCTCGGCGAGCCGCGCAGTGTGGAGAAGAACGGGCCGGTATCGGGCTCAGCGCGCCGTGGGGAAGCCGAGGTCGACGCCGCGGTCGGCGGGGTCCGGCCAGTGCTCGGTGACGGCCTTCAGCCGGGTGTAGAAGCGAATGCCCTCGGGGCCGTGCATGTGGTGGTCGCCGAACAGCGAGTCCTTCCAGCCGCCGAACGAGTGGTACGCCATCGGCACCGGGATCGCCACATTCACGCCCACCATGCCCACGGGGGCCTCGCGCCGGAAACGCCGTGCCGCGCCGCCGTCACGGGTGAACAGCGCCACGCCGTTGCCGAACTGGCAGTTCTCGATGAGCTCCATCGCCTCTTCGAACGTCTCCACGCGTACCAGGCACAGCACCGGGCCGAAGATCTCGTCCTCGTACACCTTCATCTCGGTGGTGACCTCGTCGAGCAGCGTCGGGCCCACCCAGTAGCCGTCAGGATGGCCGTCCACCACCAGCTCACGGCCGTCACGCTGCACCACGGCGCCTTCGGATTCGCCCAAGTCGATATAGCTGAGCACCCGGTCGCGGTGCTCGGCGGTCACCAGCGGGCCCATGTCCACCGACTCCGCCCCGAGGCCCGGGCCGATACGCAGTGCGTCGATCCGATCGCAGATCGCATTCGACAAATCGTCGGCGATGGCGCCCACCGCCACCACCACCGAGATTGCCATGCAGCGCTCGCCGGCCGAGCCGTACCCGGCCGACACTGCGGCGTCCGCAGCCTGACCGATGTCGGCGTCGGGCAGCACGATCATGTGATTCTTGGCGCCACCGAGCGCCTGCACCCGCTTGCCGGCCATTGATGCCGTGCGGTGCACGTGACGGGCGATCGGCGTCGAGCCCACGAAGCTCACCGCGTCAACCCCCGGGTGCTCGCACAAGCCATTCACGGCATCGGCATCGCCGTGCAACACGTTGAAGACCCCGTCGGGCAATCCCGCTTCGGCAAACAGCTCGCCGATCCGTACCGCCACCGATGGGTCTTTCTCGGACGGCTTCAGCACGAAGCAGTTGCCGCACGCAATGGCCACCGGGTACATCCACATCGGCACCATCGCCGGGAAGTTGAACGGGGTGATGCCGGCGACCACGCCGACCGGCTGGCGAACCGTGTAGGCGTCGTGCTCGGTGCTGATGTCGTCGGTGCGCTCGCCCTTCAGCAGCTGACCGACGCCGCAGGCGAACTCGACCACCTCGATGCCGCGCCGCATCTCGCCCAGCGCATCTTCCCGTACCTTGCCGTGCTCAGCCGAAACCATCTCGGCCAGCTCCAGGCGGTGCTCTTCGAGCAGTTCGCGGAACGCGAACATGACTGCTGCACGGGACGAGAGCGACGCCTCCCGCCACCCCGCCCAGGCCGTACGCGCTGCACCCACCGCGTCATCTACATCACCGGGCGAGGCCATCGGGACCGTGGCGACGACGCTGCCAGCGACCGGGTCGGTCACCTCGAACATCGTCTTCGGCGAGCCCTGCGTGCGCCGGCCTCCAATCCAGTGGTCGACCTGCCTCATGGGAGTCCTCCTTGCCGGCAGCGCTCAGTATTGGGCGAGCGTGCTGAATGTCCATCTCCAATAAGCCCTGATTTTCGCAGCCTTGCAGGGTGAGCGGGAACGCTTGGCCGGCGGTATCGCGGTCAGCGGGCCGTGGCTAGAGTCCGCGCCCATGAGTGATGTGAATCCCATCCCTGCAGACCGGCCATTCGTCGTGCCCTACATGACCATCGGGGCTCGCACCGACGGATCGCCGGGCGGCGCTGCCGACGCCATCGAGTGGTACGCGGCAGCCTTCGGCGCCCAGGAGACCAACCGCCAGATGGCGCCGGGAGGCAACAAGGTGATGCACGCCGAGTTGGTGCTCGGCGACGGCTTGCTATTCCTAGCTGACGACTTCCCCGAGTGGGGCGGTGAAGCATCTGCGCCTTCCGCGCTGAGTGGCTCGACCGTCACGCTGCACCGTTATGTCGCCGACTGTGACGCGACTATCGAGAAGGCGGTGACGATGGGCGCGGAAGTGCTCATGCCGCCCGAGGACATGTTCTGGGGAGACCGCTTCGGCAGCATTCGCGACCCATTCGGGCATAAGTGGTCTATAGCGACCCATATGCGAGATGTGAGCCCAGAGGACATGGAAGCCGCAGCAGCGGCGATGTTCGCCGAGGGACCGGACCAAGAACAATCAGGGGGTTGAGCTATGGCAGTAACTGATCTTGCGGGACGCATCGCCGTGGTGACCGGCGGCGGGACTGGCATGGGCCGTGAGCTGGTTCGCCAGCTCGCCGCTGCCGGGTGCCATGTCGCTGCGTGCGACCTGAATGCCGAAGAACTGGCACGAACCGCCGAGTTGGCGACCGGCGGCTCAAGCGGTGTGCGCATCACCACGCACGATTGCGATGTGACGGACGCCGACGCGGTTGCGGCATTCGCCGCCGAAGTGGCAGCGTCGCACGACACCGACCACATCAACCTGCTGTTCAACAACGCTGGCGTCGGCGGCGGCGGCAGCTTCGTCATCGACGACCAACGCGCCGCCTGGGACACGACCTTCGCAGTGTGCTGGAACGGCGTGCTCAATTGCGCTCGCGCCTTCATGGACATGCTCGTGCGCTCAGACGCGGGGGCGATGGTCAATACCAGCAGCATCAACGGCTTTTGGGCGACCGTCGGTCCCGGCGCGCCGCACACGTCGTACTGCGCAGCCAAGTTCGCCGTGAAGGGCTTCACGGAGGCACTGATGCAAGACCTCGAGATTCACGCTCCCCACGTCAGCGCTCACGTGGTGATGCCCGGGCACATCGGCACCTCGATTGCGCTCAACAGCTTCTCCGTCCATGGCGTCGACGTGCCCCTCATCCGCAAGAACATGGCAGCTCGCGGGGTCGACCTCGATGCGTTCAGCGACGAGGACGTCGAAGCACTGGTCAGGGACCGCAACACCCGATTCCGCGACGATGCGCCCACCTCAGCGGCGCAGGCGGCCGAAATCATCCTGTCGGACGTGCTGGTGGGCCGGTGGCGGATCCTGGTCGGCGATGACGCCTACCGGATTGATGAGCGAGTGCGAGCCGATCCGGAATCGGCATATACGCCGGAGTTCTTCGAGGTATTCCGTGACGAAGGCCACCTGCAGGCCTTTCCGCCCCGCTAGGCGGCCCCGCCTGTCCTGCGCACGGAGCAGCAACTGTCCGATGAACCTGATCAGGTGAAGCCGATCAGGTGGAGTTGATCGTCGGTCCCCGGACCAGAGTCACGCCGTTCACCGACCGCGCCGTAGCGGCGGGCATGACGAAGGCGATGGTGTACAACCACACCGTCCTGCCGATCGGCACCGACGATCCCTCGGCGGAGTACCGGGCGCTCACCCAGGCGGCGGCGATCTGGGACGTGGGCTGCGAGCGGCAGGTGCAGATCACGGGGGCGGATGCCCACCGCTTGGTCACCTACCTCTGTGCCCGCGACTTGCGCGACCTGCCGGTAGGCGTGGCCCGCTATGCGCCGATGTGCGATCACGACGGCCGCTTGGTGAACGACCCGATGGCGCTGCGCATTGACGAGACGACGTTCTGGCTCTCGATTGCCGACAGCGACGTGTTGCTGTGGGCACGAGCCGTCGCGGGCGAAGGCGGGTACGACGTCGAAGTGACCGAGCCCGATGTCTGGCCGCTGGCGATTCAAGGCCCCCGTGCCGCCGATGTGGTCGCCGCCGCTCTGGGGGAGTGGGTGCGTGACATCGGCTTCTTTCGGTTTGTCCAGTGTGTTCACCCCGCCGCCGGCGCACTCGAGAGCCAACCGGCAGAGGGCATCCCCATGGTGGTGTGCCGTTCGGGCTGGTCGGGCCAGGGCGGGTTCGAGCTCTTCTTGATGGACAGCACCAAGGGCGAGCAGCTCTGGGACCTGCTGTGGGAGGCAGGCCAGCCCTTCGGGTTGGGGGTCGGCGCGCCGAACAATCCCGAGCGCATCGAGAGCTTCCTGCTGTCCTTCGGCGGCGACACCGATCCCGAGACCGACCCCGACGAGGCCGGTATCGGTCGCTTCGTCAGCCTGAGCGGTGACGACGATGGCCCGGAAGCCTCGACCAGTCACGACTTCATTGGCAAGGCGGCGCTGCGCGCCCGGCGGGCATCGGGAAGCCAGCGGCGTCTCGTCGGGCTGGTGATCGACGGCGACGCGCCGTCGCCCCTGCGGTCGCCCCGCGCGGTTCAGAGCCCCGACGGCCACCCGGTCGGCACGCTGCGAGCCCTCGCACGATCCCCGCGCTTCGACGCCAACATCGGCCTAGCCCTACTAGACCCTCCCTGGTTCGAGCCCGGCACGGACCTCCAGGTCCATCTCGACGGCACCAACCAAACCGCCACTACAACGCCGCTGCCATTCAAACTCGACTAGCCGCACCGCGCCGCTACCCTCGGCGCCCCGCGCGGACGTAGTTCAATGGCCAGAACCTCAGCCTTCCAAGCTGATGATGCGGGTTCGATTCCCGTCGTCCGCTCCAGCTAGGCGGCGCGGATTGGACCGTCTTCGAGCACCTGGCGATTCGCGATCACCTCGTCGATGATCCCGTACTCCTTGGCTGCGTCGGCGTCCATGATGAAGTCACGCTCCGTATCGGTGTGGATGCGCTCAAGATCTTGGCCGGTGTGGTGCGCAATGATCCGTTCGAGCCGCTCACGCATGCGGTCGATCTCCCGGGCCGCCAGCTCGATGTCGGTCGCCTGACCCATGGCCTGCCCGTAGGGCTGGTGCAGCAGCACCCGCGCATTGGGCAGTGCCATCCGCTTGCCTGGAGTGCCCGCGGCCAGCAGCACTGCCGCCGCCGAGGCCGCCTGACCCAGGCAGATCGTCGTGATGTCGTTGCGGATGTACTGGCTGGTGTCGTAGATGGCGAACAGCGAGCTGATATCGCCGCCCGGCGAGTTGATGTAGATGTTGATGTCCTTGTCGGGGTTCTCCGACTCGAGATGGATCATCTGTGCGCACACCAAGTTGGCGACGACGTCGTCAATGGGCGTGCCCAGGAAGATGATGTTCTCCTTGAGCAGCCGGGAATACAGGTCGTACGCGCGCTCGCCTCGATTGGTCTGCTCCACGACGGTGGGCACCAGGTAGTTGGTGGCGCGGTACCGCTCGATGCTGTGGTCCCCCTGAGGACGAGCGTCATGCGAACTTGCGGAGAACTCGGCTGTCACGGTGTGTCCCCTCTGTCGTCAGAGTCTGTGTCGTCAAGATTGTCGTCGGTGTCGTCGGCGCCCCCGGCATCGTCAGCCGTGGGCAGTTCGAGCGCCGAACGCTCGATGGTGTCGCCGTCCGGTCCGATGAGTGTGGCGGCTTCTATGGCCCATTGCAGCGCCTTGCTCTTGCAGATCGCCGAGGTCAGCTGTGCCAGCCCATCGGTCTCGGCAATGACCTCGCGCAGCTCGGCGGCGCTGCGGCCGTCGGTCGCCGCCATGCGCTCTAGCTCTCCGTCGATGTCATCGTCGTCGGCTTCCAGCGCTTCGGACGCTGCCACGGCGCGAAGTGCCAAGTCCAAACGGACGCCGCGTTCAGCATCGTCTCGCAGCTCCCCGATGAACGACGCCGGCTCCTGACCGGTTGCCTCCAACCACTCCTCGATCGTCATGTTTCGCTGCTGCAGCCCGCTGCCCAGCTCTTGCATGCGATCCGCGATCGCCCCGCTGATCATGGCGTCGGGAACTGGTCCCTCCACGAGGTCCGCAATCTGTTTCTGCGCCTCATCCCGCAGCACCATGTTGGCCTGCATGATGCGGCCGAAGCTCAGTTGGCGGGTGGTGGCTTCGCGCAATTCGGCAACGCTGTCGTGCTCGGTGTTCTCATCCACCCAGTCGTCGGTGAGTTCGGGCAGCACCAGCTCCGACACCGTGTTGACAGTGATCTCGAAGTCGATCTCCATCTCTGGCTGAACCGGATGCGGCGCGCTGAACGACAAGTCGGCGCCGGCCTCGCAGCCGGTCAGATGCTCGTCGACCTCGGGAACGATGCCGCCGCTGCCGACCTCGTAGAGATAGTCCTGCGCCGCGAGCCCGGGAAGCGGTTCCCCCGCCACCGATCCCTCGATGTCGATCGTGACGCGATCGCCTTGCGCAGCGGCACGATCCACCTCGGCGATATCGGCGAACTGGCGGCGCGTCTCGTCAATGCGGGCGTCTATCTCCTCGTCGGTCGGCACTGGGTTGGGAATCTCGATCTGCAGGCCTTCGTAGCCCGAGACGGACACCGCCGGCCGGACCTCGACGGTCGCTTCGAACGCCACCGGCCCGTCGCTGCCGTCGAGGGTCAGCTCCAGCTCGGGCTGGTTCACCACGTCGACGTGGTTGTCACGCACCGCCTCTGCGTAGTAGCGGGGGACCGCTTCTTCGAGCGCCTGAGCACGGCCGATCTCAGATCCGAAGTGCGACTCCAGCACGCGACGCGGTGCACGGCCCGGACGGAAACCGGGAATGCGCACTTCGCGAGCAAGCTTGCGGAAGGCGGCCTCGATGTCGGTGTCGAATGTCTCGGCGTCAACCTCGACGGTCAGCTTGACGCGAGGTCCGATGAACCTCTCGCTCGTGGCCTCGCTCTCGCCTGGGCTGTCCTCGCCGTCCGAGACGTCGGCATTCTCGGCGATTGGGCTCCCGGCGTCGTCGCCCGCCGATACGTCGTCGGGCTGGGACGGATCGGGTTGAGTAACTGGCGCAGGCCCGATGAAATCCGCTGGATCGAGCGGCGTCAGCGTCGTCTTCACGAAGCGCGGAGCCTACCGGCGCGCTGGCGGAGCCCCGTTCGGCGGCAGGCGCAACCCCTCGTTGCGACGTGTCGTGCCGCCGTTGCAGCGGCCCAACGCATCACGTGTTGTCGCGCATGCTGTGCCATCCTTGGCGGACGACTGGGGTGCACGCCCCGGTGTTGCACAGCTGTGCAAGAGTCGGCAAGCTCATTCGCAGGAGGGAGGTGCAGCGTGGCGAAGTTCGGCGAGGGCGGCGAACTGCTCAAGTGCTCGTTCTGCGGCAAGTCCCAGAAGCAGGTGCGCAAGCTCATCGCGGGTCCGGGCGTCTATATCTGCGACGAGTGCATCGACCTGTGCAACGAGATCATCGACGACGAGATCGAGACGACGACCGAGACGCCATTCGAGGCGGTGCCCAAGCCCCGCGAGATTTTCGCGTTCCTCGACGACTACATCATCGATCAGGACAGGACCAAGACGATTCTCTCGGTGGCTGTCTATAACCACTACAAGCGCATGCGCCTTGAGCCCTCCGGCCCGGGCGCCGCCGAAGACGTCGAGATCGCCAAGTCGAACATCCTGCTGATCGGCCCCACCGGCTGCGGCAAGACGATGATGGCGCAGACGCTGGCGCGCATGCTCAACGTGCCGTTCGCCATCGCCGATGCCACGGCGCTCACCGAGGCCGGTTACGTGGGTGAAGACGTCGAGAACATCTTGCTGAAGCTGTTGCAGGCAGCGGACTTCGACGTGAAGCGCGCGGAAACCGGGATCGTCTATATCGACGAGATCGACAAGATCGCACGCAAGGCCGAGAACGCATCGATTACCCGGGATGTCTCGGGCGAGGGCGTCCAGCAAGCGCTGCTCAAGATCCTGGAGGGCACCGTGGCATCGGTGCCCCCGCAGGGTGGCCGCAAGCACCCGCACCAGGAGTTCTTGCAGATCGACACCAGCAACGTGCTGTTCATCTGCGGGGGAGCGTTCGACGGGCTCGAGCGCCTCATCGCCGACCGTGTCGGCGAGCGCGGCGTCGGCTTCGGTGCGACGCTGCGCAACGCTACAGACAGCTCTGCGCTCGACATACTGCCGGACGTGCTGCCCGAAGACCTGCGGCACTTCGGCCTGATACCCGAGTTCATCGGCAGGCTCCCGGTGGTGGGCGTCGTCGATCCGCTGGGTCCCGACGCATTGCGACGCATCCTCACCGAGCCGAAGAATGCGCTGGTCCGCCAGTACCGCCGGATGTTCGAACTCGACGATGTTGAGCTCGAGTTCACCTCCGATGCACTCGAGGCAATCGTGGATCAGGCGATGCTGCGCAACACCGGCGCCAGGGGACTTCGAGCGATACTCGAAGAAGTCCTGCTGGGGTTGATGTACGACCTGCCGAGCCGTGACGACGTGGCTCGCTGCATCGTCGACCGGAATGTGGTGCTGGACAAGGTGAACCCGACGCTGGTGCCCCGTTCGACCGTGACGCGCCGCGCATCTTGAACCCGGGGCCGCGAGACACTGGGCCGCCAGCATCAGCAGCTGGCCCGCTACGCGACTACGAGGCCGCTGTCGACTGGTTGGATTCCCACATCGACCTCGAGCGTCTGCTCGGCAGCCCCGAGGCGACGCCGCCCACGCTGGACCGCATGTGGACGCTCATGGGTGTCCTGGGCGACCCGCAGGACAGCGTGCCGGCGATTCACATCACCGGAACCAACGGCAAGGGCAGCACAGCACGGCTGGCCGTAGCACTGCTCGGGGCGTGCGGCCTCGCTGCGGGCAGCTACACCTCGCCGCACATCAATCGTGTCAACGACAGGATCGCAGTGGCCAACGAGCCGCTCGACGACGACTCGTTCACAATGGCGATCAGCGAGGTCGCCGTCTTCGAGCCGATGGTGATCGAGCGCTGTGGCGAACGGCCGAACTACTTCGAGGTGATGGCCGCGGCCGCGTACAACTGGTTTGCCTCCGCGGCCCATGTCAACGTGATCGAGGTGGGCATGGGCGGGCGCTGGGATGCGACCAACGTGGTGGACGCCGCGGTGGCGGTCATTACCAATGTGGGTGCCGACCATCTCGAGATCATCGGGCCCACGCTGGCAGACGTGGCCCAGGAGAAGGCAGGGATCATCTCCGCCGGGGCGACCGTCGTCTGCGGCGAGACGGCTCCCGAGCTCACCGACATCGTGGCCGCCGCAGCCACACAGGCAGATGCCGAGTTGTGGCGGAACGGCGTTGACTGGGACGTTCTGGACCGTCGGCTGGCAGTCGGCGGCCAGCTCGTGACCGTTCGCACCCCCTTCGGCGAGCACGCCGACCTCTTCGTGCCACTCCATGGCGCCCACCAGGCAACGAATGTCGCCACCGCCATCGCCTCGGTGGAGGCCTTCTTCGGTCGCCTTCTCGACGACGACGTCATAGCGGCTGCGCTGGACGGCATCTCGTTGCCAGCCCGCTTCGAGATCGTCGCCCGGCAGCCGACGGTGGTTATCGATGGGGCGCACAATCCCGCCGGTGCCGTCGCATTGCGCGACACGCTGGCGGAGTCGCTCCTGGTCGATTCGGACGGGGCCGACAGCGCCAGGGTGCTGGTCATCGGGGCGAACCGGCCGCACGATCCCGCCGCATTCTGCGAAGCACTCGGCCTCGGCCAGTTCGACGCAGTGGTAGCCACCGCAGCCCACTGGCCCCGTGCACTGCCGCCTGCGGAGATAGCAGCGGCCGTCGAGACTGTTCTGGGTGCTGACAGGCAGACCACAGGCCGCTGGCGCCCGCCCGAGATCATCAACACGGCCACTGTTTCGGAAGCTGTGCAAGCCGCCTGTGAACGGGCCGGTTCCGACGGGATCGTGGTGGTGAGCGGCTCACTGTACGTTGCCGCTGAAGCGCGGCGACTTCTGGGGGTTGACCCGCATTAGCCTCGGACGCGCAGCCGACGGCGCATCGCGCCAAGACGCGAGCCAGGCCGAGGGAGACAGCGATGCGGCAAACGCTGGTGATCTGTAAGCCCGACGCTGTCGAGCGCGGCCTCGTCGGCGAGATACTGAGCAGGTTCGAGCGCAAGGGGCTCGCTATCGCGGCCTTGGAGCACGGGGTCATCGAGCGCGACACGGCCGAGCAGCACTACGCCGAACACGCTGGCAAGAGCTTCTACGCGCCGCTGCTGGAGTTCATCACGCGCTCGCCGTCGGTGGTCATGGTGCTCGAGGGTCCCGCCGACGCAGGCGACGACGTGTTCGCCGTGGTGCGCACCCTCATGGGTGCCACCAATCCCGCCACGGCGGCGCCCGGCACGATCCGGGGCGACTATGGACTGTCCCCGACCGAGAATCTCGTGCACGGCTCCGACAGCGATGCCTCCGCCCAGCGGGAGATCGGCCTGTTCTTCCCGTCGCTCGCCCAAGCAAGTAACACAGCGCACAATGGCGCAGCCGAGAGCGCTGCGTCGATCAGTGAGGTGAGCGGCTGATGGCGTCGAACGGGTCATCCCGGCCGCGCCGGCGCGGATCGGTCTTCGGCGGCCGGGACATTGCGGTCGATCTCGGAACTGCGAACACGATCGTCTTCGTCCGCGGCAGGGGAATCGTGCTCAATGAGCCTTCGGTGGTCGCTGTCGACTCCATGACCGGCAACTCGCTGGCGGTCGGCCTCGAAGCCAAGCGGATGATCGGTCGCACACCCGGCAACATCACCGCGATCAGCCCTCTCAAGGACGGCGTGATCGCCGACTTTGACATCTGCGAGAAGATGCTCCGGCATTTCATCAACGAGGTCAGCCAGACGCGCTGGCCCAAGCCGCGCATGGTGATCTGCGTGCCATCGGGGATCACTGGGGTGGAGCAGCGCGCGGTGCAAGAAGCGGCCGAATACGCGGGCGCCCGCCGCGCCTACATCATCGAGGAACCGATGGCCGCGGCGATCGGCGCCGGGCTGCCCGTGCAATCGGCGCAGGGAAGCATGATTGTCGACATCGGCGGCGGCACTACGGAAGTGGCCGTGATTTCGCTCGGCGGCATCGTGACGGCCCGCTCGGCTCGCATCGGCGGCAACATGATCGACGCGTCGATCAGCGCTCACGTCAAGAAGGAGCACGGTCTGGTTGTGGGCGAGCGCACCGCAGAGGAGATCAAGCTCGCATTGGGGTCGGCCTGGCCGCTGCAGCAGGAGATCTACGCCGAGGTCCGCGGCCGCGACATGGTCAGCGGGCTGCCTGAGTCGGTCAGCGTCGACAGCCAGGAGATACGCGAGGCGATCGCGGGGCCGGTCAGCGCCATTGTCGATTCGGTAAAGGCGACGCTCGATGACACGGCGCCAGAGTTGGCAGCCGATGTCATGGACTACGGCATCACGCTCGCTGGCGGCGGGGCGATGCTGCGCGGACTGCCGGATCGACTGCGCTCGGAGACAGGCGTTGCAGTCCACATCGCGGAGGACCCGCTGTTTGCCGTCGTGCGGGGTTCAGGCCAGACGCTCGAAGAATTCGACGTGCTCCACGGAGTGCTGTACTCCTCCACCGAGGGGCGCTGACGCCCCCGGCCGTGGCCCGCCGCGCCGGCATTCGGAGACGCACCTGGCTCCGCTTGGCCCTGCTCGTCGTGACGGCCATTGCATTGCTCACGCTCGACGCGCGCGGTTCGGGCGGTGTGCTGGACACCGCCCGCGGCGCGACCTTGGATCTTCTGGGACCGGTGCGGACGTTTGGCGACTGGGTGGCCGAACCGTTTCGCAACGCGTGGCGCGGGATCGTCAGCTACGACGACTTGGAGGCTGAGAACGCGCAGCTGCGCGGCGAGCTGGCTGAAGCCGAGGCATCGGTGCTGCGAGTCGGCGAGTTAGAACGGGATCGCCAAGAGTTGCTTGCGCTGGTGGGCGCGCGCGACGCTGCCCCGGCAATTCCCCGTGTCACGGCGCGGGTCATCGACGCACCGGTGTCCAACTTTGAACGCACGATCGAGCTTGCGAAGGGTCGGCGCGACGGCATCCGGGAGGGCATGCCAGTAGAGAGCGGCGACGGACTGGTCGGGCGGGTGGTGCAGGCCAGCACCACACGTTCGCGCGTCGAGCTGCTGACCGATCCGAATTTCGACGCCGGCGTGCGCATCGTCCGGTCCGGGGACGACGGCTTGGCTTCGGGACGGGGGCCGGGCCGCGACCTCGAAGTGAGCTATATCGAGCTCGAGACCGTCGTCATCCCCGGCGAGACCGTGGTGACGAGCGGCTTTGCGGGCAGCACGTTCCCCCCAGGGCTGCTGGTGGGCACGGTCACCGATGTCGAGCCGGACGCTGTGCGGGGTGCGCAACGGGTCACCGTGCACCCCGCTGCGGACCTGGAGCGGCTTCGGTGGGTACAGGTACTGCTCTACGAGCCCAACGTCCCCGAGCCGGTGATCGTGGATCGCGAACCCACGGACAGCCCAGCCGATGCTGGCGCAGCAGGCGGCCAGTCATGAGGGGCGCCCGATGACGGGGCGAAGGCGATGATGGCGGGCGCCGGGCCGCTGGCCCGGTCAACGCTGGTGTTGGCCGTTGCCGTCGTCGTTCACGTGGGCTTGCTGGCACACATCACCCCGGCGGGAGTCATCGTCGATCCACTGGTCTTGCTGGCCGTCGCGGGCGGCATGATGGGCGGCCGCAGCGCAGGGGCGACCTTCGGCGGGGGCTGCGGCCTCGCGGCCGATCTCATCCTTCATACGCCGTTCGGCATGTCGCTGCTCGTGCTGACGCTGGTGGGGTATCTGTCGGGTGCCATCACCGAGCAGATCCCCTCGGCCGGCAGGCTCGCTCGTGCCGCGATCGCGTCATTGCTGGCAGCGGGCGGGATCGGCCTCTTCGCCGGCGCCGGTTGGCTGATGGATCTTGTCTACGTGACGGAGGCACCGCTTGTCCGCATCGCCATCGTGACCGGCGCTGCGTCCCTGCTGACCAATCCGCTGCTCGAGCGAGCGACTCGCTGGGCCCTCATCATCCGTCCGCGCATGACCGCTAGTCCAGAAAGCACGGCGCGCGGTGGATGAGCGGGTCCGCCGGCGGATGGCCTTCATCGGCATCGTGATAGTGGGACTGTTCGGAGCGCTGTTCACCCGACTGTGGTACCTGCAGGTACTCGAGACGGAGCAGTTCGCGGCGGCTGCGGAGTCGAATCAGGTCCGCATCATCATCACGCCGCCGACGCGCGGCCGCATCCTCGACCGCCATGGCGTGGTGCTCGCAGACAACGTCCGCACCGGCGTGGTGACCTATGACCACTCGAGATACAGCGAGCAGCACACCGAAGCCGTGCTGACCGAACTGGCTGACCTGCTCGATGTGCCCGCCGCGCGGCTCAGCCAGGGTTTTGCCGACCAGCGCACCCACCCGCTGGCCCCGAAGGTGGTCGCGACGGGTCTCGACGAAGACGGCCTGCTGAGGGTGGCCGAGCGCTCGATTGCCGGCGTGGAGGCCCGGTGGGACTGGGTGCGGGTATACCCGCAGAACGAGGTGGGCGCGCACATCGTCGGTTACGTCGGGGCGATGTCGGAGCGCCAGCATCGCGAGCTGATCGACGACGGCTACCTGCCGTACGAGCGGGTCGGCAGGGCTGGCATCGAGGGTCTCTTCGAAGCGGAGCTCCATGGCGAACCGGGACGCACCAAGCTTGAGGTTGACCGTCAGGACCGCGTGCAGCGGATATTGGCCGATGTCCCCCCCGAACCGGGACACGACATCGTGCTCTCCATCGACGTCGAATTGCAGGCCGCCGCCGAGTCATACCTGCGGCAGGGACTGATCTCAGCGCGCAAGACAGTGAGCGAGGACTCCGGCTTCTTCTACCCGGCGCTCACCGGGGCTGCCGTCGTGATGGACGTGCGCAACGGTGACGTGCTGGCGATGGTGTCGCACCCGACCTACGACCCCACGTGGATGGTCGAGGGACTGTCGTTGGCGGAGTACCGGTCGGTATTCGAGAATCCCTACGCCCCCGGCGCGCTCAACAACCTCGCCGTGCAAGGCACCTACTCGCCCGGGTCGGTGTTCAAACCGGTGACGGCGCTCGCCGGTTTGGACGCGGGACTCATCTCGCCGCGGGCGGCCTTCCATGACGTGGGCTACTACAGGATCCCCGATGCGCGTGGCTGCACCGGCCGCTGCACGTTCTTCAATGCCGATAGAGCTGCCCTCGGCACCTTGGACCTCTCCGGGGCATTGACCCGATCGAGCGACGCCTACTTCTACAAGGTGTCCGACGACCTCTTCTGGATCGATGGCCCTGAGCAGTGGGCAATTCAGGACATGGCCCGCTCGCTCGGTTTCGGATCCCCGACCGGCGTGCAGCTGCCGTTCGAGAAATCGGGCCGGGTGCCCGACGGCGACGTCAAGCAGACCCTCTTCGAGTTGAGCCCCGAGGCCTACAACCCCTACGACGAACCAGCGCGATGGTTCCCGGGCGACAACATCAACACCGGCATCGGCCAGGGGCTTGTCGCCGTGACACCGATGCAGCTCGCCAACGCCTACGCCACGATGGCCAACGGCGGGACGCTCTTCTCGCCGAACATCGTCGAAGCGGTGGTCTCGCGGCGCGCCGAGTCGTTCGGCGAGCCGGTACTGACCTTCGAACCCCGGGTGCTCGATGTGGTGGACTTCCCTGGAGGGAGTGCTGTCGTGCGGGAAGGGTTGAGCAACGTCACGAATTCCCGGTTGCGAGGCACCGCCGCGAAGGCGTTTGAGGGCTATGACCACGCGGGCTACCCGGTGTCGGGCAAGACCGGCACGGCCCAGGCGCAGGGCTTGAACGCCGTGCTGCGGCGCAAGAAGGAGGACACGGCGGTGTTCGTTGCGTGGGCGCCGTCGCACGATCCTCGCTATGCCGTGGCTGTGGTCATGGAAGAGGCCGGCTACGGCGGCGAGGCGGCAGCGCCCGTGGCTCGGCGGATCCTCGAGGCAGTGAGGGCCTACGAGCAGCGCTGGCCCGAGCCCCAGATTGCGTTCTCGCCGCCTCAGCCCGAGTGCCCCGAGGTGCCAGAGGCGCTGCGAGGTGATCCGGCATTCCTGGGCTACGTGCCCGAAGGTTGCCCGTGGGGCATCCAGCTGCCGCGGGCGAACACGCCGTCGGATGCGGACGGTGACGGCATCCCCGATGTGGACCAGATCGAGGGCGCCCTTCCGGCCAACGCCCAGCGCCGCAGGGAGGCACTGCGGCGCAATCAGACACGCCGCAGGGAGGCACTGCGGCGCAATCAGACACGCCGCAGGGAGGCACAGCGGCGCAATCAGACACGCCGCAGGGGGGCACTGATCAGGGCTGGGGCTGGGTCGTGATCGCACGGCTGCTGAATCGTTCCCAGACACGGCGCGAGCTGCAGTCGCCAGCGTGGTTCGCCGACTACTCATTGGCGCTGGCTGCGATAGCGATAGCGCTGCTCGGCGTCGCGATGAACTACTCCTCCACATGGCGAAGCCTGTCCTTCGAAGGCGGCGACCCGTGGACCGTGGCGCGACGCCAAGCGATCTTCGTGGGTGTCGGCATCGTGGTGATGATCATCGCCGCCGTCGTCGACTACCGGGTGCTGCGTTTCTACGCGACGCCTGCCTACCTGTTGGCGCTCGGAGCACTGGGTGGGCTGTTGTTCTGGGGGCCCGAGATTCGCAATGCGCGGTCGTGGTTCGTGCTGCCGGGCGTCGGCTTCCAGGTGCAGCCCTCCGAGTTCGCGAAGCTCGTCGTGATCGTGTCGCTGGCGGCGTTCGTCGCCAGCCACGAGGGATACCTGCGCTTCGACACGCTGTTCAACGCGGGCCTGCTGCTGGTAGTGCCCATGAGCCTGATCTACCTGCAGCCCGACCTCGGCACGATGCTGGTCTTCGTAGCCGTCGCCATGGGCATGCTGCTGGTCGCAGGGGCGCAGCTGCGCCACATCGTGG
This sequence comes from Acidimicrobiales bacterium, assembly GCA_009843525.1. GTDB lineage: Bacteria > Actinomycetota > Acidimicrobiia > Acidimicrobiales > Poriferisodalaceae > Poriferisodalis > Poriferisodalis multihospitum. Next base: position 101,054 of record VYDH01000018.1, read on the forward strand.
TCATTTCGCTCACCGGAATCCTGGCGCTCGTGCTCGTGTTCAGCATCGACGCGTTCCAAGGCCCCCGCTTGCTCAATGAGACGCAGCGAAACCGCTTGACGGCGTTCTTGGATCAGGACTTCGAGCCCCTGGAAGCCTCGTACAACCTGCGTCAGAGCCAGATCGCCATCGGTGCGGGCGGCATCTGGGGCCAAGGCTGGAAGCAAGGCACCCAAACCAACCTGGACTTGGTTCCCGAGCAGCACAACGACTTCATCTTCACGGCGCTGGGAGAGGAATTCGGCCTCGTCGGCGGCACGCTCCTGCTCGCGCTGTATGCCTATATGTCCGTGCGCATATGGCAGATCGCTCGCGTCGCCAGCGACCCGTTCGGACGATTACTCACCGTCGGCATCCTCTCCATGCTGCTGTTCCAGGTGTTTCAGAACATCGGCATGACCATCGGCATCATGCCCATCACCGGAATCCCGTTACCGCTCATGAGCCACGGCGGCTCTGGCACGGTCACCGCCTTCGCCGCAGTAGGCATCGTCATCAGCGTCGGAGCGCGGCGCTTCACCCTCTAGGCACAGCCTCGCTTCCTGCCGCCGGCGCAGCGGGCACACGCTGGATAATCCACGAGGGCCGGTAGCGTTGAGGTTGCAATGACAACGCTGTGGCCCCGGCTCGAGCCTTTGCTGCCACGTGTCTCCAAGCCGGCGAGGTACATCGGCTGCGAGGACGGGATGCAACGACCGACCGTCGGCCCGCACCTCACGTCGTGGCTGCTGGCCTATCCCGACACGTACGAGATCGGCTTGCCGAACCAGGGCTTGCAGATCCTCTATGAGCTGCTGAACGAGCGCCCGGACGCCAGCGCCGAACGCACCTACGCGCCGTGGATCGACCTGGAAGCCGAGATGCGAGCCGCGGGGCTGCCGCTGTTCTCGGTGGACACGCACCGGGCGGCAGGCGACTTCGACATCATCGCTTTCAACCTCTCGGCTGAGCTCGTGTACACCAACGTGCTCAACTGCATCGATCTGGCGGGGTTGGACGTGCGTGCAGCCCGGCGCAACGATGACGACCCGCTCATCGGTGCCGGCGGTCATTGCGCCTACAACCCCGAGCCCCTGGCGGACTTCGTGGACTTCTTCGTAATCGGCGATGGCGAGGAGGTGGTCGCCGAGATCACTGAAGCCGTCGGTGCCTGGAAGCGAACCGGCAAGCGGCCGGGCACGCGCGCCACGATCCTGCGAGACCTCGCCGGCATCGAGGGTGTGTATGTGCCGGCGATGTACGACATTGCCTATGACGGGCCGGCACTCGCCGCCGTCACACCGAAGTACCCGGACGTGCCAGCGCTGGTCGCCAAGCGCACAGTGGCCGATCTTGCCGAGTGGCCGTATCCGCGGCGGCAGCTCGTGCCGGTGACCGAGGTCGTCCATGACCGGCTCTCGGTCGAGGTGTTCCGGGGATGCACCCGGGGCTGCCGCTTCTGCCAGGCGGGAATGATCACCCGCCCGGTTCGTGAGCGCCCCGCTGCCCAGGTCCGCGAGATGGTGACTTCAGGCCTCGAGCGCAGCGGCTACGACGAAGTCAGCCTGATGTCGCTGTCGACTGCCGATTACAGCGGGATCGCCGAGCTCGTGCGCGACACGGTCACCGCCGGCGGCGCCGGCGGCAACACCACAGGCGGCACAGGCGGCGCTGACGCCAACCGGATCAGCGTTTCGCTGCCGAGCATGCGTGTCGACGCCTTCACCGTCGACGTGGCGGCCCAGGTGTCACGCGCCCGTCGCACGGGGCTCACCTTTGCCCCGGAGGCAGGGTCGTGGCGGCTGCGCCAGATCATCAACAAGCTCATCACCGAGGAAGACCTGTACGGGGCGGTGCGCTCGGCCTACAGCCAGGGCTGGCACCGCATGAAGCTGTACTTCCTCACGGGCCTGCCGTCGGAGATGGACCCCGACACAGAGGCAATCGCCCACTTGGCCGATGCCTGCACCCGGATCGGGCAGGAGTACACCAAGCGTGCATCGGTGACGGTGTCGCTGGGGGGCTTCGTGCCCAAACCGCATACGCCGTTCCAGTGGTTCGGGCAGAACCCGCCCGAAGAGCTGGCGCGAAAGGTGCGGCTGGTGCGCTCGGCGCTGGGTCGCAACCGGCGGGTGCAGCTGAAGTGGCACGACCCGGCCGCTTCGACGGCGGAGGGCATCGCCAGCCGAGGTGATCGCCGCGTCGGGGCGGTCATCGAATACGTCTGGCGCAAGGGCGGCACGTTCCAGGAGTGGAGCGAGCGCTTCGACTTGAGCTTGTGGGAAGAGGCCATGGCAGCGTGCGGCCTCAGCCTCGACTGGTACGTGTACCGCCATCGCGGCGAGCACGAGGTGCTGCCCTGGGACCACATCGGCGCCGGGCTGCACCGCGACTTTCTCTGGCACGACTGGCAGGACGCCCTGGCTGGGCATGGCCTGCCTGACTGCCGATGGACCCCGTGCTACGACTGCGGGGCCTGTACTGAATATGGGATCGAGCACATGGTTGCGTCCCCCGTCGCCCCCAATGGCGGCAGTCAGGGGACGGGACAGGATCTCGCGACCGGCCATCTCGTGCCGGTTGAGCTGCGCCCTCGCCAGTTGGCGGGCGCAGGAGCACCGAGCGGGGGCGGCGCATGATGCGCTGGGCCACCGCACCGGTGCCGAGCTGCAGTGCCGCTCCCACCCTCGTGGGTGGGAGATGTCGTTGAAGCTGCGCGTCCGCTTTTCCAAGGTCGGCAAGATCCGGTTCATAGGTCACCGCGACGTGGCGCGCGTCACCGAGCGCGCCGTGCGCAAAGTTGGGCTGCCGGTGGCCTACAGCCAGGGCTTCTCGCCTCGGATGAAGCTGAGCTTCGGGCTGGCGCTGCCCACCGGGTACGAGTCGGAAGCCGAGTTCGTGGAGTTGCCGCTCGTTGCAGACGCGGTGCGCGACGGGGGAGCTGCAGAACCAGGTGCCAGGCATGCAGCGGGTCCTGTGATTGTCTGCCGGAGCGGAACTCATGCACCCTGCGAGCACGGGCTGCAGTCGGCTGGTCCGGGCTACTGCACCGTTGCCGAGGCGCTCAGCGAGGCGCTGCCGGTGGGCATGGAGGTGTCCGCTGCGACGTTGGTCGACGGGCGCGGCCCGTCGCTGCAAGCGGCGGTTCACTCGTGCGGTTGGCAGTTCGAGATCGTTGGGCTCGATGCATCCGCAGCGGCGAAAGCGGTTGCAGACTTCCTTGCCGCCGGTACCGTCGTAACTGAACGGGTGCACAAAGGCGAGACCGTGAGTTCGGATATCCGGCCCAGCGTTGAGGTGCTGCAGGTGGTCGGATGCTCGGATCGAGGGGCGGTGCTGAACGCCGAGCTGTCAGCTACGCCCCGGGTGGTGCGCCCCAGCGAACTGGTGCCAGCGCTTGCGCCGGCACACGAGATGGGCATAGCCCGGAGAACACATCAATGGACGAGTGGCGCCGCAGGACGAGCCGAACCGGCCGTGCCTGCCGTGTGCGCCCAGAAGAACAAGGAACCCATCAGTGGATGAATCAACACTGAACGACACAACACCTGCCGTGCGTAAACGACGACTGGTCGTGCCCGCCACGCAGAACGAAAACACCGAGGACAAACCAGAGCCCAAGGCAAAATCCAAGCCCAAGCCCAAGGCGAAGTCGGAGCCGAAGGCCAAGCCCAAAGCAAGTTCCGGGCCCAAGCCGAAGTCGAAGGCCGATCCCCCGCAAGCCGAGCCCGAATCTGCGAAACCACCGGTCCCGCCGGTGCCGCCGCCGGCCCGCAAGCCCCAGATCGGAGACAGCCGCCCGGCGCCCGCTCAGCAGGCACCCGATGGCGATGGTGCCGGCGGTCGCCGCCGTCGCAGGCGGGGCGGCCGCGGCCGCGGCGGCCGCGGCCGATCCAGCGAGACCGCGACGGCCACCACGGAAACTCGCAATGGCGCCCACGCCCCGGTCGAGGCCATCCTGGCCGACCAGCGGCCGCTTGAGCTCGACGATGAGCAGCTCACCGAGCGCCGCGGCAAGTACCGCAACGGCAAGCCGCTGGGCCGGTACCGGATGTGTGTTCATGTCTCCGAGGGAGCGACGCACATCTCCGTACTCGAAGGCCGATCACTGATCGAGTACTACGTGAGCCGTCCTTCCGACGACATCTCCGAAATCTACGGCAACCTCTACCTCGGTCGGGTGCGGCGTGTGCTTCCGGGCATGGAAGCGGCGTTCGTCGACATCGGCACGCCCAAGCAGGCGGTGCTCTACCGGGGCGATCTGACCGTTGCATCCGACGAGAGCGATGACGACGGCGGATCGGAACGCAAGCGGGCCGGCGGGCGGCGAGGGCGTTCAGTGTCAGGGCCGGCGATCGGCGAGCTGATCAAGAACGGCCAGACGATCATGTGCCAGGTCATCAAGAACCCGATCGGCCACAAGGGTGCCCGCCTGACTACCGAGGTGTCGCTGCCGGGCCGTTTCGTGGTGCTCATTCCGAACAGCAGCGTGATGGGCATCTCGCGTCGCCTGCCCAGCCGCGAGCGGCGCCGTCTGCGCAGCCTGCTGGCCAAGGAGATCCCGGATGGCTTCGGTGTCATCCTGCGGACGGCTGCCGAGAACGTCACCGCGGCCGAGATCCGCCGCGACATCGAACGGCTCACACAGCAGTGGACCAAGATCTCCGAACTGGCGGAACGCTCCGATGCGCCTGTGCTGCTGTTCCGGGAGCCCGAGTTGGCCGTGCGCATCATCCGCGAGCAGTTCACCGCGGACTTCCGTGAAGTGGTGATCGATGACCCGGCGCTGTTCGAACAGGTCAAGGGCTACATGGAGGCGGTGGCAGCGCCGCTGGTGGACCGCATCCGGTACTACGACCCGGTCGCTGAACGGCTGCCGCTGTTCGAGCGGGTGCGCGTGGCTGAGCAGGTGCGCAAGGCCACCGATCGTAAGGTTTGGCTGCCATCGGGCGGGTCGCTCATCATCGAGCACACCGAAGCGTTGACGGTGATCGACGTCAACACAGGGCGCAACGTGGGCAAGTCCAGCCTGAACGAAACGCTGTTCCAGAACAACCTGGAGGCCGCTACCGAGATTGCGAAGCAACTGCGGCTGCGGGACATCGGCGGGATCATCATCATCGACTTCGTGGACATGGACGACAAGCAACAGCGGGACAAGCTCATGTCGACGTTGAACGAGGCGCTGGCTCGCGACAAGACCCGTACGGCCACCGAACCGATTTCGGACATGGGCATTGTGCAGATGACCCGGATGCGCACCGGTGAGGGGTTGCTGGAGTCGATGTCGGACCCGTGCGAAGCGTGCGACGGACGCGGCATCCAGCTGCGCGAGTCTCTGTTTGCTTGATTCCGGGCTGCTTGATTCTGGGCCGCAAATCCACTCGCCGATCCAGTGGCCTCATCGGTATCCTCTCCAACCGATGTACGCAGTCATCGCTACCGGCGGCAAGCAGCGCCGCGTCGAGGCCGGCCAGCGGCTCGACATTGAGCTGCTCGCGGTTCCGCCCGGCGAAGAGGTCACCTTCACGCCGGTGCTGGTGGTGAATGACGGTGCCGTGCTGGCGACGCCCGACGAGCTGGTCGGCGCCTCGGTGACCGGCCGGGTGGTCGGCGAGGTCAAGGGGCCCAAGATCGACGGCTTCACCTACAAGAACGCCACGACCAACCGGCGCAGGTGGGGGCACCGGCAGCGCTACAGCACGGTCGAGATCACCCACATCGCAACCGCCTAGAGGCATCGCGGCAGGCACGCGAGAGCGGACACAACTCGAGACCGGACAAGAGGGACAGCACCATGTCGAAGACCAAGGGCGGAGGCTCCACTCGCAACGGCCGAGACTCCGTGGCAAAGCGCCTGGGCGTGAAGGTCTATTCGGGGCAGACCATCGACGCCGGCGGCATCATCGTGCGCCAGCGGGGCACCAAGTTCCATCCCGGCCGGAACGTGGGCCGCGGCAAGGACGACACCCTGTTCGCGACAGCTCCCGGCGTGGTGCGTTTTGGCTTCCGCCGCGGGCGCCGGCTCGTCGACGTCGTGCCGTCGTAGTTCTCCAGTACTTCGTCCCGAGACCTGAAAGCGTCTGTGAGGGCGCCAAGAGGCTGAGCCGAATGGCGAAGCCGTGGCCCGAGCGGCCCGTGAGCCCGTATCGAATGAAACTGGGAACATGAGCGGGAAACAAACAGGCTCCTCGGCAGGATGGTTCGCCAGTCCGCGCACCCTCTCATGAGCGACTTTGTCGACGAGTGCCAGCTGCACGCGAAGGGTGGTGACGGCGGGGCGGGCTGTGTGTCGTTCCGCCGTGAGTCTCACGTGCCGCGCGGCGGACCCGATGGCGGCGACGGTGGGCACGGCGGCGATGTGTGGGTGGTGGCCGACCGCAACGTGGCATCGCTGCTGGCGTTCCGCGACTTCCCGTTCCGGCGTGCTACCGACGGCGGCCACGGCCAAGGGCGCAAACGGCATGGCCGCAACGGTGTCGACGAGCTGGTGCGCGTGCCCGAGGGCACCATCGTGCGCGACCGTGACGGAGCGGTCTTGGCCGACCTGGTGCATGAAGGCGATCGCTGGCTGGCGGCGCAGGGCGGGCGCGGCGGTCGGGGCAATGTCCGCTTCGCTTCGAACCGAATGCGCGCGCCCCATTTCGCCGAGCAGTCCGAGCCCGGCGAGGAGCGCTGGCTCGGCCTCGAGCTGAAGCTGATGGCAGATGTCGCACTGGTGGGGTTCCCGAACGCAGGCAAGAGCACCTTCATCAGCGCCGTGTCGGCAGCGCGGCCGAAGGTCGCTTCGTACCCCTTCACGACGCTCACGCCCAGCCTCGGAGTAGTGCGGCTCGACGACGGCTCGGGAATCGACGCCGACAGCTTCGAGATGGTGATTGCTGATGTGCCTGGGCTGATCGAGGGCGCCGCGCAGGGCAAGGGCCTCGGACACCAGTTCCTGCGCCATGTCGAGCGAGCCCGGGTGCTGCTGATCATGGCCGATCTGGCCGAAGTCGCAGATCGTGATCCCCATGAACAGGTGGATGTGCTGCTCGGTGAACTCGAGCTTCACGACCCCGCGCTCGCAGCGCGGCGCCGGCTGGTAGTGGGCACCAAGGCCGACGTGGCCCGCCTCGCCTGGGATGGGCCGCGGCTCAGCGCCGTGACCGGCGAAGGCGTGGCGCCGGTGCTGGGTCGGTTACGTGATCTGGTGTCCGAAGCCAGGCAAGCCGACGAGGCTCCTGCCCAATACGTCGTGCACCGCCCCGAACCCACGGGCGTCACGGTGCTGCGCCTCGCAGACGGCGTCTTCGAGATTGAGGGCCGTCAAGCCCGCCGCGCCGTTGCTCTGTCGGATCTCACCGATCCCGCTGCGCTGGCATGGGCGGAGCGGCGCTTGGAGAAGCTTGGCGTGTCACGGGCCTTGGCTCGCAACGGCGCCCAGTCGGGTGACTTGGTGCGCATCGGCGAATTCGAATTCACGTACGAGCCAGATACATGACTCAGATGACTGCGTTGAGAACCAGAAGACGGCAGGATTGACGTCGATGCCTGCCTCACTGCGGCTGATTGCCAAGATCGGGACGTCGTCCATCACCACGTCGGACGGGCGCGTCGATCTTGATGCCGTAGCGAAGCTGGCGTCGGATGTGGCGGTCGTGCGCGCAGCCGGTCACGAAGTGATCGTGGTCACCTCCGGTGCGATCACCGCAGGCGTGCAGCGATTGGAGGTCGAGCGGCCAACCGAGCCGGAACGGCTTCAGGCGTTGTCAGCCGTCGGCCAGATCGACCTCATGGCCTCCTATCGGGAGCTGTTTGCCGCCGAGGGGATGGTGGTCGGCCAGGTGCTCATCGCCCCGCACGACTTCCGCGATCGCGATCAGTACCTGCACGCCCGAGCCACGTTCCATCACCTGCTCGATCTCGGAGTCGTGCCGGTCGTCAACGAGAACGACGCAATCGCCGACGATGCCATCCGCTATGGCGACAACGATCGTATTGCCGCCCTCGTCGCCAACCTGGTGCGTGCCGATGTACTGATCCTGCTGACCGACATGCCAGGTGTCCTCACTGCCGATCCGAATATCGACCCGGAAGCCTCGCTCATCTCGGAGATCTTGGAGGTGAGTCCGTCGCTGCAGGCCGCGGCGGGTTCTGCCAATGCGGTCGGCAGCGGCGGCATGGCCTCAAAGCTGGCAGCGGCCCGGATGGCTTCGTGGAGCGGCGTGCGCACGGTGATCGCCTCCGCCCGCCGCCCCGACGTGGTCGCCGACGCTGCAGCGGCCCGGCCGGGTGTCGGCACCACCGTGCCGGCACGAGATGCACGAGTCTCTGCTCGCAAGCTCTGGATCGGCTTTGCCGTCGCTGCGAGAGGATCGGTGACTGTCGACAACGGCGCCCGTCGCGCCGTGTCGGCCGGCGGAAAGTCGCTGCTCGCAGCCGGCGTCGTCGGGCACGAGGGCTCCTTCGCGGCCGGCGAAGCCGTTGACATCATCGACCCGCAAGGGGAGACCTTCGCCAAGGGCCTCGCGGCCATTGACGCTGAGGGCCTGCGAGCCACCGCGGGCCTGCGCAGCGACCAATTGCCCGAAGGCTTGCACCCACTGGTCGTGCACCGCGACGATCTCGTCGTTCTGGGGTGATACCGGGTGACGCCACTAGCCTGCGATAACAATGGGTGACGCAAGGGGAAGCTCAGCCAATCCGCGCATCCTCGTAGGTGCCTGACGTGGAAATGCCCGCTGTCCTGCCAATGACAGTGCTCGGCGAGCGCGCCAAGGCCGCGGCGACCGTCCTGGCGCAAGCACCCGGTGCGGTACGAGACGAGGCCCTGCTGTCGGCCGCAGATCTGCTGCAAGAGGCAAGCGACAGCGTGCTCGCGGCCAACCGCGACGACGTGGCCAACGCCGAAGCTGCCGGCACCTCGGCGACGCTCATCGACCGTCTGCGGCTTGACCCTGGCCGCATCTCGGCCATGGCGGCAGGCCTGCGCAACGTAGCGGCCCTCGCTGACCCAGTCGGCCAGGTGGTCGACGGGTGGGTGCGCCCGAACGGCCTGGCAGTGGAGCGGGTGCGGGTGCCGCTCGGCGTGGTGGCGATCATCTACGAGAGCCGGCCCAACGTCACCTCAGACGCTTTCGGTCTGTGCCTGAAGTCGGGCAACACAGCCTTCCTGCGGGGCTCCGGGGCTGCGCTGAACTCCAACATGGCGATCGCCGAAGCGCTGCGCGAAGGCTTGGTCAAAGCGGGCTTGCCCGCAGACGCGCTTGTGCTGGTCACCGATACGCGCCACAGCGCCGCCACCGAGTTCATGCGGTTGCGCGACCACATCGACTGTCTTATCCCCCGGGGTGGCCCGGCACTCATTGCCTCGGTGCTCGCCAATGCCACCGTGCCCTATGTCCTCGACGGCGACGGCAATTGCCACGTGTACGTCGACACGGCGGCAGATCTGGACATGGCAGCCAACATCGTCGCCAACGCGAAGCTCAGCCGCCCCTCGGTGTGCAACGCTGCGGAGTCACTCCTAGTCCACCGCGACGTGGCTGACGCGTTCCTGCCCCGCATCGTGGGCGACTTGGACGGCGTGGAGCTTGTGGGCGACGCGGCTGCGCAGGCCATCTCACCCCAGATCGGCCCTGCCAGCCCAGACGACTTCGCGACAGAGTTCCTGGCGCTCAAGATGAGCGTTGCGGTCGTCGATGACCTCGACACTGCCATCGACCACGTCAATCAGCATGGCACGGGCCACAGCGAAGCCATCGTGACCGGTGATCTGGCCGCCGCCCAGGAATTCACCCGCCGGGTGGATGCCGCTGCCGTGCTTGTCAACGCCTCGACCCGCTTCGTGGACGGCGAGGAATTCGGCTTCGGCGCAGAGATCGGAATCAGCACCCAAAAGCTGCATGCCCGCGGCCCCATGGGCCTTGAACAGCTCACGACCACCAAGTTCGTGGTGACCGGAACGGGTCACACGCGGGGATAGCCGTGCCGAAAGGTGGCCGCGGCTGCCACACTGTCTGACCGGTCCAGTTGCCCGGCGACGCAGTGCCGATGGCCCGGCACCCACTCTGACACCCACAGGGGAGACACCCAGAATGAACGAGACAATGTTCGGAGACCTCTCGGGTGTCCGTGAAGGCTTGGCGAAAGTCGAATACCTCGCCGACGACGGCATCGCCAGCGTGGTTTTCCTGGCCGAGCGTCTCGGCAAGCCAGTCCTCATCGAAGGACCGGCAGGCACTGGCAAGACAGAACTGGCCAAGTCGGTGGCAGCGATGAGCGGCGCTCGCCTCATTCGCCTCCAGTGCTATGAGGGGCTCGACGAGGCCAAGGCGCTGTATGAGTGGAACTACAAGAAGCAGCTCTTGCGCATCCAGGCCGACCGGGGCGTCGACGCCGAACACGAGGACTGGGTGGAGTTGCAGGACGACATCTTCCAGGACGAGTTCTTGCTCACCCGACCGCTGCTCGAAGCCATCAGCGCCGAAGACAAGGTGGTTCTCCTGATCGACGAGGTGGACCGGGTCGAGATCGAGACCGAGGCGCTGCTGCTCGAGATCCTGTCGGACTACCAGGTTTCGATTCCCGAGCTCGGCACGATCATGGCCAGCCAGATCCCGTTGGTGTTCCTGACGTCGAACAACACCCGTGAGCTGTCCGAGGCACTCAAGCGGCGTTGCCTGTTCCTGCACATCGACTATCCGGACCTTGAACGCGAGAAGCAGATCGTCCTCACCAAGGTCGCCGGCATCAGCGAGAACTTGGCCGAGCAGATCGCACGCGTCGTGCGTTCCATCCGGCAGCTCGAGCTGAAGAAGGCGCCGTCGGTGTCGGAAACCTTGGACTGGGCCCGCACTTTGGTACTGCTGGGCATCGAGAACATCGATGTCGAGCAGGCAAAGGAGACGCTCCACATCCTGCTCAAGTATCAGTCTGATATCGAAAAGGCCGCCAAAGAGCTGACGGTCGAGGCCTAGCCGCGGCAGGAGACGGGAGACAGGGGTCAGCCATGCTGGATCTGCTCAGCGGCTTCGTCGGGGAGCTGCGCAACGCCGGCCTCCCGGTCTCGTTGACGGAGAACCTCGACGCCATGGAGGCTGTCAAGCACATTCCCATCGAAGACCGCGACGCATTCAAGTACGCGCTTGCGGCCACGCTCGTCAAGAACGAGCAGCACTGGCGAGCATTCGAGACGGTCTTCGAGGTGTATTTCTCGTTGCGCGGGCCGGAGTACAACGTCGGCGACGAGGAAGGCAACGGGGAGTTCGATCCCGACAATCTCGAAGAGTGGATGTCCCAGCAGATGCAGGGCATGGGCGGCCGCGGCGGCGGCCAGGACATGTCGCCCGAAGAGATTGCCGAGATGCTCTTCCGGGCGCTGCTGAACGCCGACGAGGCGATGATGGCCGCCATGGCCCGGGCTGCAGTGACGCAGTTCGCGGGCATGGAACCGGGTCGACCTGTCGGCGGCACCTACTACCTGTACCGCACACTGCGCAACCTCGATCTGGACGGGATGCTGGATCGGCTGATCGAGGAATCCTCGCAGCGCTACGACGGTGAGATGACGCCGCTCGCGGAACGGCTTGAACGCGAGGAATTCGAGAACCGCATCGAGCAGCTCAAGCGCGAGATCGAAGCCGAGATCCGGCGTCGACTCGTGGCCGACCGGGGTGTCGAGGCCATGGCCAAGACGTTGCGCAAGCCGCTTCCCGAAGATGTCGACTTCATGCACGCCAGCCGTGAAGAGATGGCGAACATCCGCAAGGCCATCCAACCCCTGACCCGCAAGCTGGCCGCTCGACTGGCGCGCAAGCGCAAGCACAAGCGGCGTGGCCCGCTCGACTTCCGGGCCACAGTGCGGCGTTCGCTCAGCTATGGCGGCGTGCCCGCGGAGCCGCGCTTCCGCCACCCCCGGCCGAACAAGCCCGAGCTCATCGTGGTCGCTGACATCTCGGGCTCTGTGGCGGCGTTTGCCAGGTTCACGCTGCACTTGGTGTATGCGCTGCAGAACCAGTTCTCCAAAGTGCGCTCGTTCGTCTTCATCGACGGCATCGACGAGGTCACCCACATGTTCCAGAACGAGGAGGACATCACCAACGCGGTGCACCGGGTGAACACCGAAGCCGATGTCGTCTGGGTCGACGGCCATTCCGACTACGGACATGCCTTCGGCGTGTTCTGGGAGAACTTTGGCAAAGACGTCAACGCCAAGTCGACGATGATGTTCCTAGGCGATGCCCGCAACAACTACCACTCGACGAATGCGTGGGTGCTCAAGGAGTGCCAGAAGCGGGCCCGTTCGGTGTTCTGGTTGAACCCCGAACCTCGGTCGTACTGGGACACCGGCGACTCGGTGATCACCGAGTACTCGACCTATACCGACGGCGTGTTCGAGTGCCGCAACCTGCGCCAGCTCGAGGGCTTCGTCGACAACCTCGCCTAGCTGGGGGGCTTAGCCGGCGCCGTTTCTGGCCGACGCGAGCAGGTCGGAGGCCAGGAAGGCCAAGTCGAGTGACTGGCGGCCGTTGAGGCGCGGGTCGCACATGGTTTCGTAGCGGTCGCCGAGCTGGTGCTGAGCCAGTTCGTCGCTGCCGCCGATGCACTCGGTGACCGCATCGCCGGTGATCTCGAGATGAATGCCTCCGGGCCAGGTGCCAGCGGCAGCGTGAGCGGCAAAATACTGGCGGATCTCAGCCAGGATGGCGTCGAAATGGCGGGTCTTGACCCCGTCTTCGGTGCTGAAGGTATTGCCGTGCATGGGGTCGCACTGCCATACCACCGGGTGGCCGGCGTCGGTGACCGCTCGCAGGATGGGTTGGAAGCACTCCACCACGTTGCCGGCTCCCATACGGCTGATCAGGGTCAGCCGCCCGGGGATCCGGTTCGGGTTCAGCGTTTCGCACAGTGCCAGCGCCTCGTGGGGTGTGGCGGTGGGGCCCAGCTTCGCCCCGATCGGATTGTGTACCCCCCGCAAGAACTCCACGTGGGCCCCATCGAGCTCGCGAGTGCGCTCACCGACCCACAGCATGTGCGCCGAGCAGTCATACCAATCGCCGGTGATGCTGTCGGTACGGGTCAGCGCTTCTTCGTAGCCCAGCAGCAGCGCCTCGTGGCTGGTGTAGAGCTCCACTTGCCGCATGGCGCTGTCGTCGGTGTCGAGCCCGCAGGCGTTCATGAACCGCAGGGCCGCATCGATGCCGCTGGCCAGCACCTCGTAGCGCTGGCCAGCCGGGCTGGAGGCCACGAACTCCTGATTCCAGTCGTGCACCTGCCGCAGGTCGGCGTAGCCGCCCCGTGTGAACGCCCGCAGCAGGTTGAGCGTTGCCGCCGATGTGCTGTATGCGTGCAGCAGACGGGACGGGTCGGGAGTGCGGGCTTCAGGTTCGAACGCGATGTCGTTGACGATGTGGCCGCGGAAGATGGGCAGCGTCTGGCCGTCGCGGGTCTCGGTGGCCGCGCTGCGCGGCTTGGCGAACTGACCAGCGATCCGACCCACCTTCACGATGGGCAGCCCGGCGGAGTATTGCATCACCACGGCCATCTGCAGGATCACCTTGAGGCGGTCGCGGATCTGATCTGCGGTCGAAAGCTCGAACGACTCAGCGCAATCGCCGGCTTGCAGTACAAAAGCCTTGCCGGCGCAGACGTGCCCGAGCAGCTCGGTCAGCCGCCTGGCCTCGCCTGCAAAGACCAGCGGCGGACGCCGGCGCAACTCGGCCAGCGATGCTGCCAGCGCGTCAGCGTCGGGCCATTCGGGCTGCTGACCGGCGGACCGGTCGGCCCATGAGCCGGGATGCCAATCCGCAGCGTGCTCGGGAGATCCGGCGGGGCTGGGCGCGCCGGATGATGAGGCTGCGTCGTCAGACAGCGTCTGCGTCGGCATCGATGTCTACGAACTCGCCGTCGGCGGCGAGGCTCTGCAGCTCATCGACGGCGCGCTTGACCAGGCGGCGTGCCGCCTCGGCCGTTACACCCAGCTCTTCGCCGATCTCGCGGTAGCTGCGCTGCTCGCCGTCGATGAGGCCGTTGCGCCGCTTGACGGCGTACTGGGCTCGCGGGTCGAGGCGGCCGAGCATGGAGTGCACCATGGTCTTGCGGGCCGACTCGATGGCGTAGTGCTCCGGACCTGGCGCATCGTCGCCGATCAGGTCGATGAGCGCGCTGTCGCCGTCGTCGCCGACGGTCTTGTCGAGCGAGGTGGGCGTGCTGATCCGCTGCAGCCATGCGTTCTCGTCGTCGAGCGAGTCGCTGTCGCCGCCGTTGTGCCGCAGCGCGGCCCGCAGCGTGGCAGAGCGGTCCGAAGGCAGCCGGATGAGGCTGCCCTTCTGATCGAGCGCGCGCCCGATCGACTGACGGATCCAGAACGTGGCGTAGGTGGAGAACTTGAAGCCGCGCCGCCAGTCGAACTTCTCGACCGCATGCTCGAGGCCGAGGTTGCCTTCCTGGATCAGGTCGAGCAGTTCCAGCGTGGGAGGCAGCGGGTAGCGGCGTGCGATCGACACGACCAGGCGGAGGTTCGCCCGGATGAAGCGGTCGCGTGCCGCCGCAGCGGTCTGCACGGCCTTGCGCAGTTCGCGCCGCTCGGCCACCGACAGCTCCTCGTCGCTGTCGAGGCGCGTCCTGGCATCGCGTCCTGCCTCGATCTGCTGGGAGAGCATCCGCTCGTCTTCTGCGGTGAGCAGTGCCACTGCACCGATCTCGTTCAGGTACTGGCCAACTGAATCCATGACATTCGCTCCAACCGGCAGGGGGCAGCCGGTTCTTCGTCTTCGCTTGCATGCCGCCCTGGCATGCCACCCGGTGGGGGGCACCGGGTATGTTCCGCCTTCGCAGGACTGGGGCAGCCCCAACTCAGGCGTGGCACCGACGTGCTGACGGCACCGGTCTTGCTTGTACGCCCGCAGGCGATGCCAGGTCCGAGAAGCCGGACCTTGCGCAGCACTGCTTTGGGCGGACAATCAAAAATAGCACATGGCGCACGACGCGCGCAAACAGCCGCCACCGGGGGCGCCCCGATCAATGCAGTGGTACCCCGGTGTGCGCTGCAGAACTGATGTGTGGCGTGACTCTACACTGCTGCGGTGCCGCCGCGACAAGCGATCTTCGGGGGCACGTTCGACCCGCCCCACGCCGGTCACGTTGCCGCTGCGGTCTGTGCGCGAGAGCAGCTCGGCATCGACCTGCTCCACATCGTGGTCGCGAACGATCCGTGGCAGAAGTCAGCCGAGCGGGTCGTCACCCTCCCCCACCACCGGCTCGCCATGGCCCGGCTGGCCTTTCGCGACGTCGCTGGCACGGCCGTGAGCGATCTGGAGATCCGGCGAGGCGGGCCGACCTACACCATCGACACCGTCGCGCAGCTAGCGCAGCCCGGCGCTGAGACGGTGCTGGTGATCGGCCCCGCCGCAGCGAGCGGCGTGACGACGTGGCACCGGGCCGCCGAGCTCGCTGAGCGTGTGACGCTAGCGGTCCTGCAATCACGAGGCGAGCAGCCCATCCAAGTCGACGGTTGGCGCACCGAGACCGTGCGGATGGAACCTGTCGACGTGTCAGCAACGTCGGTGCGCCAATTGCTCGCCCAAAGCGCTGGGCGGGAGGCCCCGCCCGAGGCAGCCCAGCTCGTGCCGCCCGCCGTCATGAGCTACATCGTCGAGCACAGGCTCTATTCTCCGTGAACGTGGCATCGGTTCGGCAGGCGTCCCCGGTCTCTTCCGGGGTGCACGCCCTCCAGCCGAGCCCGACCGACACAGGCGCCGAAGTGCCGCCGCTGGTGCAAGCCGCCGTGGACGGAGCAGCGGAGATGTCGGCCGAGCGCATCGTGGCGCTCGACGTGGGCGACGTGCTCGCCATCACCGATTGGTTCATCATCGCGAGCGCCCCCAACGCACGGCGCGTGCGACGCATTGCCGAGCTGATGGAAGCGCACGTGAAGGCGGCTGGCGGTCCCGGGCCCCTCCGCACCGAGGGACTCGACGAGGCGCACTGGGTGCTGCTCGACTTCGGCGAGTTCGTGGCGCATATCTTCCACGAGCCCAGCCGCGAGTACTACGACCTCGAGCGGCTGTGGTCGGACGTGCCTCGCCGCGAATTCGGCTGATCGACGGGCTGAGCCGACCGGATCAGGGGACGATCTCCGCCGTTCCTGCCCGGGCCAGCGAGATCCAGGTGCGTCCGGGCGTCAGCGGCACGATGAGGGCATTGTCGGAGCGGAACACCGTGACGTCGAGCTCCGACAAGCGCTCCCAGGTGCCCCGCACCAGCATGCCGTCGCTGAAGATCCATGCTTCTCCACCGCCGGTCAGCACCGGCTCCGGGGTGGCAGCATCGGCTGGGCTCTGGCGATACCGCACGAACTGCACGATGACGTTCTCGGGCGCAATCCGCACGCCGTCGAAATCAGTGTGGTCGTTGCCGTTCTGCGTGCGAGCCCAGCCGCCGGCGGCTGCGTCCCAGCGGTATGACGCCTTGATCTGCCCGTAGTCGACATCCACACCGCTGACCGCCGTGCCCCGCGCCAGCGGCTCGCCTTGGGCACGGAACCGGAAGTACTTCGGGGGTGTCCTGCCTTCGGCTGCACCCGATGCATAGATACGAGCGGTGTCGGTAATGAGATTGTGAGGGGCGTTCTTCTCTGGCGAGCGTTCGAACACGCCCTTGGCGATGGCCGCCCCGTCGATGATGGCGATGGCGTCGACCCTGCGGAGGGCTCGCGCGGTGTAATCGTTGGCTCCCGAGTTCACGAAGATGGGCCGGTTGAGGTTCGACAGCAGTGCAAAGTCGCCGGTGCGAGCCGAGCGGACAGGACCGACCACGTCGGCATCGGTGGAATGGAAGATCGCTGCGAATCGCGTGAGCCGGGCCTCGACGAGTTCCTCGTAGACGACGTCGGCATGGTTGAGACCCCACTGCGGCAAGGCTCGGGGGTGGTTGTCGATCTTCACGACTGCGGCGGGCCGCAACATCTCGGTGGGCGTCGGCAAGCCGGTGAAAGGCGCTGTGAACTGCGGCGCAGCGGTCGTGGTGGCAGTAGCCGGCTCGCTGACGGCAACCGAGGTGACCGGCGCTGCTGTCGTCGGCGGAGTCGTTCCAACCGTCGGTGCGGCGGTGGTGGGCGGTGTGACGGTCGTCGCCGGCGTGGCTGCCGGTGCGGGTTCGACCTCGGTCGTCTCCGGCGGCACCGTGATGGACGAGCACGCTGCCAGCAGCATCAGTGCGACGAGCCAAGTCGCCCAGCTCAGCAGTCGACGCGTTCTGCCCGCAGAGGCACCGGTGCGGCGGCACGCCCCGATCGCGCCGTGGCGGCCTTCGTCGAATGGTTCGCGGACGTGCTCCAAAGGTCTGCTCCTTGACATGTGCAGCAGGGCCACCGCGGCCATCCGACCGAATATTCACCATACCGGTCGCCTGTCGCGGGAGGGTGGCACACTGCCCACATGACGACGCTCGTCTCCGGTGGCGCCGGATACATCGGGAGCCACACGGTGGCTGCTCTGCATGCGGCCGGGCGAGATGTCGTCGTACTGGATGATTTCTCCAACGCCCGGCCCGGCACGGTTGGAGAGCTGCGAGAGCTGACGACGCCGGATTTGGCAGTCGTTGAAGGCGATGCGGCGGATCGCACCGCAGTCCGTCAGCTCTGCGACGAACACGACTTCGATTCGATCGTGCACTTCGCGGCGCACAAGAGCGTTCCGGAGTCGTTTGCCGATCCGCTGCGGTACTACCGGAACAACCTTCTCTCAACGTTGTGCTTGGCGGAGATCGCTGTGGAGCGCGGCATTGATCGCTTCGTCTTCAGCTCGTCGGCAGTGGTGTACGGAACGCCCGAGCAATTGCCGGTCAGCGAGGACACACTGCCTGCACCCCAGAGCCCGTACGGCACCACCAAGCTGATGTGCGAGCACATCCTCGCCGACGCCGCGGCATCCTCCGCCATGCAGGCCGTCGTCTTGCGCTACTTCAACCCGGTCGGCGCGCACCCCTCGGGACGCATCGGGGAGCAGCCGATCACCGCTGGCCAGAATCTCGTACCAGCGGTCATGCAAGTGGCGCTGGGCGCCCTCAGCCGGTTGCAGATCTTCGGCAATGACTACGACACTCGCGACGGCACAGCCGTGCGCGACTTCGTCCACGTGACGGACTTGGCTGAAGGGCATGTGGCAGCGCTCAACGCCGACCTCGGCACCCGCCGCAGCCGTGTGTTCAATCTCGGCACCGGGGCAGGCACCACGGTGCGCGAGTTGGTGGCGGCGGTCGAGGCCGTCACGGGTCGGCCGGTCCCCTGCGAGATCGTGGGCCGCCGGCCCGGCGACATCGCCGAGTCGTGGGCCGACTGCAGTCGCGCCGAAGCTGAGCTCGGCTGGAGCGCGCAACGAGACCTGGGCCAGATGCTCGCCGATCACTGGCGGTTTGCGAGTTCCTCTGCCGAGATCAGCGTGTAGTCCTCACCGGCGGCCAGCGGCGCGGCCATCGATTCGGGAGGCACGAAGGAGGGCACCCGATCGTTGCGCACGAGGATCACGTCGGTGGCAGCGACCTGGCCGAGGACGGAGTCGTCGAGCATCCACACCGGCAGGTCGAGGTAGTACGAGATCCAACGCGGCGTCCAGATGCCCGAGGTGAACCACACCAATTCCGCTTCGCCGACTCGTGGATCATCTTGTGCCTGTTCCAGAACAGCTCCGGCATCGGCGGGCCTGTCGAGATAGAAATCCCGTGTCGAGCCCGTCACCACGAAGGCCAGCGTCACCAGCGTCACTGCCGCTGCGGCTGCTCCCAGCGGCGCTCGGAGCCTTGCCGCGGGGCCCTGCAGCAATCGACGGATCGCGTCGGCGAGGGCCGCGATGCCGATGGATGTGGGAGCCACCCACGGGAAGTTCCACAGGCGATGGATCCACGCGCCCTGCTGCAGCGCGAACGTCAGAGACATGGCCACGGCGAGCGTCACCACGACCGGTCCGCGGGTTCGACGATCGATGAGTCCTGCGATGAGCGCGGGGAGGAACAACAGGCGCAGCCACCACGATGTCAGCAGCTCGTGACCTGCGAAGGTCCACTGTCGCTGGAGGAATTCGCCGAAGGTGAACTGAGCCTGCTCGGCTGCGGTCGAGACGTCGTTGCCCGTCCGGAACGCGACTCTCTCGCTGAGCTCCGAGATGTCGGTTGCGTTCAGCAGCCAACCGGCGGTCAGCAGTCCTCCTAGCAGGGCGCCGGCCGTCACTGCAGTCAATGCCGGTGACCATCCCCGGCGCAGCCACCCGGCCATGCTTGGGGTTGACTCGTCGACGGCGCCGGCGTCGCTTTGGGAACGTCGCCGGTGCAGCGTGCCCCAGAACAGCCACGGCAGCAGCAGGCCTAGCGACGCAATGGCGATCCACGAGTGCATCGCCGTGAGGGCAGCCAGCGCGCCGGCGCCCACGAGCGCCCATCGAGGTGGCCGTTCGACCTGGCGCAGCCAGGCGACGGCCGCGGTGAGCGCCAGCAGCATCGAGAAGCTGATGCCCATGCGGGCGTACACGTAGAAGAAGCCCGTGCTCACCATCACCAGCAGTGCGAGCAGCGTCGGCCCCCAGCCCATGCCCACGACGCGCAGCAGCGCGGCCATGAATGCCACAGTGGCGGCACCGAGCAGGAAATCGGTGATGCGCACCGCCTGGGGGCTGTCGCCCAGGGCGCCCACCGAGACGATGGTGAGGAACTGCTTCAGCGGCGGGTGATGCGCGTAGGTGACTGCCTCGGGGGGCGGCTCGGCCCTGGGCGGCACCTCGAATTCGGCCCTGATGAACGGGTCAGTCCGGGCACCCAAGCTGGAATCGAGCGGCCCGAGGTCCCAGAAGTTGCGTGCCTGGATGCCCGCGCGGCCGAAGATCCGGCCGTCGTCGCTGTTGCCGAGCGGCAGGCTGAGGTCGGGCGCCCACAGCAGCAGCACGCCGACGCAGATGAGGGCCACGGCGGTCCAGCCCGAACGCAGCCGAGCGAAACGTCGTGGAGTGCGCATGAAGGATCCGTCGTTTCCGATCGCCCGATTCTGATCGCTGCGATGCTGATCGCCGCACCCATCGTCGGGAGGGGCGCAGCGTAGTATCGGCCCGATGGTGGTCCAGGAGCGGCATCGACTGCCGGACACCACACCGAACATCGCCGAACCGGCTGAGCCGACCGGCGAAGCCTCGACCTCGTCCATGGTGCCGCCCGGCCGGCGAGGGTTCCGGTTCCTGTACGTCGTCGACGCCGTGACGTTGTTCGCCTTGATGGTGGCTATCACCGTGGTGCGCTTCGGGTTCGACTGGCCGACGTACCCACGGACGCACTATCTGATCGGTTTCGGAGTCGCCACCTTCTTGCACATGACCGTCTACTACTTCGGCGGACTGTACGAATTCGAGCAACGCCTGGGGCATCGGCCATGGCTGCCGCGCGCCATGCTGCTGACGTTCATGGCGGCGGGCGGCGACGCCACGGTCACGTTGCTGACAGGCCGCTACCTGATGCCCCGGGGCAACCTGGTGGTGCTCGCCGTGGCGGGAGCGGTGCTGATCTCGTTCAACCGCTGGGGCGCACGTCGCGTGCGCCTGCTGCGGTTCGGCAAGCCCCGGATGCTGCTGGTGGGTTCGGCTGCCGACATCGAGTCTGCTAGCGAGCACCTCGCTGATGCCGAGGCCGACGCAGTGGTTGCGGGCAGCCTGACCGACCCGGCGCTGATCATCGGTGAAGCAGATCGCCTCGAAGTCACCGAACTGCTGCTTCTTTCGGGCGAGCCGTTGGAGACCATCTATCCCGAGCCACTCGGCGAGTTGGAGCTGCGCAATGTCGGCGTCTTCCGGCGGATCACGCCGGCGGACACATTGCTCGGCCTGCAGCGCAGTCGCCAGATCGGGGGCATGCCGTTCGTGGCACTGCGAACCCATGCGCTGCCGGTATGTCGCCTGCGCTTCAAGCGGCTGTTGGATCTGGCGTACTTGGTGCTGCTCGCCCCGTTTGCGCTGCCGCTCACAGTCGCCGTGGCCATCTACGTCAGGATCGTGGGTGGCAACGGCGTGCTGTACCGGCAGGAACGTGTGGGGCGCGGCGGGGTGCCATTCGTGCTGCTGAAGTTCCGAACGATGGCGCGTGATGCCGAGACCAACGGTCCGGTGCTTGCTGCCTCGAACGATCCTCGAGTGATGAGCGGCATGGGTTGGCTGCGCCGCACCCGGCTTGACGAGCTGCCGCAGCTGTGGAACGTGCTGACCGGCACGATGTCGTTGGTGGGGCCCAGGCCCGAGCGGCCGCAGTTCGTCGCCCGGCTCGAGCGCGAGATCGCTGGGTACGGGAGGCGCCACGACGTGCCGCCCGGCATCACTGGACTAGCGCAGACCCAAGGCCACTACCAGACCGATCCCGGCTACAAGCTCGGTCACGACCTGCAGTACGTCGTCAACTGGTCGCCGGTGCTCGATTGGGAGATCATGGCGAAGAGCCTCGTCGTGATGGCTCGTCGCAACGCCCGGTGAGCAGCAACGGGGACCTGGCCGTCGTCTCGGTGGTGATTCCGGCGCGCAACTGCGCCGCCGAACTGCCCGCATGCCTGGACGCGGTGAGCGCGCAGACCTACCAGGGGCCGATGGAGGTGATTGTGGCGACGGCCCCCAGCACGGATGACACCGAGGCGGTGGCGCAGCGCCGGGCGCGCACGGCGGACTCAAACGCCCGGTCGGAGCGGCCCATCCGAGTGGTCTCGAACCCGGCGGGCACTACGTCGTCGGGTCTCAACCTGGCGGTCAGTGCCGCCGGCGGCGAGATCATCGTGCGAGTCGACGCCCAGGCCAGACTCCCAGCCGACTAT
Organism: Acidimicrobiales bacterium; assembly: GCA_009843525.1. Taxonomy (GTDB): domain Bacteria; phylum Actinomycetota; class Acidimicrobiia; order Acidimicrobiales; family Poriferisodalaceae; genus Poriferisodalis; species Poriferisodalis multihospitum. The sequence continues at coordinate 122,883 of VYDH01000018.1, forward strand.
GTGGAGCGAGCCGTCGCAACGCTGCAGCGCACTGGCGCGGCGAATGTCGGCGGCGCGCAGCGGCCGGTGGGCCAGGGTGACTTGAGCCGGGTGATTGCCGCAGCACTGTCGTCGCCATTCGGGGGCGGTCCAGCCGCCTTCCGGCACAGGAGCGATGAAGGACCCGTCGACACGGTGTACCTGGGTGTGTTCGATGCTGCCGCGCTCGCTTCCGTGGGCGGCTTCGACGAGTCGTTGGTGCGGAACCAGGACTACGAGCTGAATTGGCGCCTGCGCGAGCAGGGTCACGTGGTGTGGCTGGACCCGAGCTTGGTAGTGGAGTACCAGCCCCGGTCGACCTGGGCCGCGCTGGCGCGCCAGTACTTCGAGTACGGCGCTTGGAAACGTGTGGTAGTCAGCCGCCATCCGCGCTCGATGCGGCTGCGGCATCTCGCAGCGCCTGCGCTGGTCGTTGGCTTGGCGGTGTCTGCATTCGAGCTGGCGCGTGGTCGCCGGCGCGGCGGGATCGTGCCGGCCGTCTATCTCGCTTCGTGCACGGTGGCCGCGGCCCGGCTGCGTCAACGCCTTCCCTCGGCCGGCGGTCGCTTGCGGGCGGTGTGGGCCTTCGCCGTGATGCACCTGTCGTGGGGCACGGGTTTCCTGATCGGCCGCCGCCGCAACGGGCGCATGCGGCCGACGGATCAGGCAACCGACCGCGAGATGTGATGCACAACCGGCCATGCCGGTCTACAGGGCAACCTCAGCTCCGGTTCGGCGTCACTCAGTACGCTCGCACACATGGCTGATGTCGTGATCCGCAACGGGACTGTCGTTGACGGGAGCGGCGGCCCGCCACGTACAGCCGATATCGCCATCGACAACGGGCTGATCGCCGAGGTCGGCGAGGTGACCGGCCGGCGTCGCCGCGAGATCGACGCCGAAGGGCACCTCGTGCTCCCTGGCTGGGTGGACATACACACCCACTACGACGGGCAGGCCACTTGGGATCCCGAGATGACGCCGTCGTCGTGGCACGGGGTGACCACAGCGATCTTCGGCAATTGCGGCGTCGGCTTCGCACCGGTGCAGCCGGGCACCGAGGACTACCTCATCAACTTGATGGAGGGAGTGGAGGACATCCCCGGCACGGTGCTCGCGGAGGGCATCGATTTCTGTTGGACCAGCTACCCGGAGTATCTCGATGCGCTCGCAGCGACGCCCCGGGTGATGGATGTCGGCAGCCAACTGCCCCACGGAGCACTGCGGTTCTTCGTGATGGGCGAGCGCGGCGCCGATCATGCCGAGGTGCCGACAGCTGAAGAACTCGAACGGATCACCGACTTGGTCACCGAGGCGCTCGAAGCAGGGGCGCTTGGGTTCACTACCAGCCGCACCACCAAGCACAAGGCGGCGGACGGTCGGCTGACGCCGTCGCTGTCGGCGGGGGATCCCGAGCTGGCCGCGGTGGCGCGGGCGATGCGGCAGGCCGGCGCCGGAGTGCTGCAGGTGAATTCCGACTTCGGGCCCGGCGAGTTCGAAACCCTTCGCGCAGCCGCCGAGCTGTCCGGCCGCCCGTTGTCAGTGCTGCTGCTGCAGGTCGACAATGCACCGGAGCTCTGGCGCGAAACCCTCGATCACATCCGTGCCGCCAACGCTGCGGGCATTGCCGCGAATGGGCAGGTCGGCTGCCGACCCATCAGCGTCATGCTCGGACTCGACGTGTCGGTGAATCCCTTCGGCAATCACCCGGCCTACCGGCAGATCGCCCATCTGCCCACGCCGCAGCGAGCCGCCCGCATGCGCGACGACGAGAGCCTGCGTCGGGCGCTGGTTGAAGACCGGCCGGCGGACGGGTTCAGCAAGTGGATGGACTACGCGCTCACGCGTGCGTTCGAGCTCGGCGACGTGCCCGACTACGAGCCCGATCCCCGTGCCTCGGTGGCAGCCCGCGCTGCAGACCTGGGCGTCAGCCCGTGGGAGCTGGCATTGGACCTGCTCTCGGACGGTGATGGCGACGCCCTGCTCCTGTATCCCTTCGAGAACTACACCGGCGGCAGCCTGGATGTGATCCGCGAGATGTTGGCCGATCCGCACACCATCTGCGGCATCGGCGACGCGGGAGCGCACGTCGGCACCATCTGCGATGCGTCCTACCCGACGTACCTGCTGACCCACTGGGCTCGGGACCGCAGCCGCGGCGACGGCCTGCCGCTCGAGTTCCTGGTGCACAAGCAGACCCGCGCCAACGCGCTCGCATATGGGCTGGCCGACCGCGGTCTGGTCGCGCCGGGCTACCGCGCTGACCTCAACGTGGTCGACTTCGAAGCCCTCGGCGTGGGGCGCCCGCAGCTGGTCTACGACCTGCCGAGCGGCGGCAAACGCCTGATCCAGCGGTCGACGGGATACCGGCACACGTTCGTGGCGGGTGTCGAGGTGTCCGCGGACGGCCAGTTCACGGGTGCCCGCCCAGGCACGCTCGTGCGCGGCTCGGTGGCGGACCCGGCGAATCAGTGAGCCAGTGACGGCTTTGCCATCGCCGGAGGCCACCGGAGGCTCCGAGCTGCCGCTGGCCGGCATCACCGTGCTCGATCTGACCATTGCCCGCGCCGGGCCAACGGCCGTGCGGCAGCTCGCGGACTGGGGTGCCGACGTCATCCGGGTGGATGCGCCCACCGACGGATTCGAGGAAGGCCGGGAAGCTTCGCCGGATCACCTCAATATCCATCGCAACAAGCGCTCGCTGGTCATCGACTTGAAGAACCCGTCAGGTCGTGAGCTGCTCCACCGTCTCGTCCGCTCGGCCGATGTGCTGATTGAGAACCTGCGGCCCACGGTCAAGTACCGGCTCGGATTCGACTGGGAGACGCTGCACGACGTGAACCCTGCCCTTGTGATGGGCTCCATCTCGGGGTTCGGCCAGGACGGCCCGTACGCCACCCGGGGCGGCGTGGATCAGATTGCCCAAGGCCTCGGCGGGATGATGGCGGTCACGGGCCTGCCCGGCCACGGCCCCGTGCGGGCTGGCGTGGCGATCAGCGACGTGACTGCTGGCCTTCAGCTCGCGATCGGTGTGCTCGTGGCGCTCATCGAGCGGTCCCGCACCGGTGAGGGTCGCTGGGTGCACACCTCGCTGCTCGAGTCGATGATCGGCATGCTCGATTTCCAGGCGGCTCGCTGGACGGTGGCGGGGGAGGACCCGCCACAGGCCGGCAACGACCATCCCACGATGATCCCCATGGGCACCTACGAGGCAGCCGACGGGCGCATCAACATCGCAGCGCCCGGCGGGCGGCTGTGGCGGGCATTCTGTGCCGAGATCGGGCGCCCTGATCTGCCTGACGATGATCGGTTCTCGTCTACGAAACTGCGCTCGGCCAACCGCGCCGAGCTGAACAAGCTCATCAGCGAGCAGCTCGCCACCGCGGGCTGTGACGAATGGGTGGAGCGGCTCAACGCCGTCGGCATCCCGTGCGGGCGCGTCAACAGCGTGGCCGAGGCATTTGCCGACCCGCAAGTGCAGCACCTGGGCATGGCCGCGCCGGTGCATCACCCGGTGATGGGCGACATTCGCATTGTGCGAAACGCCACCCAGATCGACGGGGTGCCCGGTGAGATCCGACGGCCCAGCCCCGCGCGCGGCGAGCACACCGACGAGATCCTGGCCCAATTCGGTCTGGAACCCGACGAGATCGCGGCCCTGCGCGACGCCGGCGCCGTCAGCTGAGGCGACCCGCAGTAACCAGCAGGAATCACTCCGCGATTTCCTGCATGAATTGCATCAGGCGGCGGGCTGGCAACCTTGAGCCGCCAGCCCGCCGGCCGTTGATGTCAAGCGTCAGATGCTGCGAGCGGCCTCGAAGCCGGTGTCGAGGTCGGCGATGATGTCGTCGATGGTCTCGATGCCGACCGACAGGCGCACCAGGTTCGGCTCGACGCCGGTGTCCGACTGCTCCTGGGGAGTCAGCTGGCTGTGCGTCGTGCTCGCCGGGTGGATCGCCAGGCTGCGCACATCGCCGATGTTGGCGACGTGGCTGTGCAGCCGCAGGCTCTCCACGAACTTCTGACCGGCCTTGATGCCGCCGTCGATGCCGAAGGCCAGCACCGAGCCGGCGCCCTTGGGCAGGTACTTGCGTGCCCGCTCGTTGTAGGGGCTCGACTCCAGCCCTGCATAGAGCACCCAGTCGACCTGCGGGTGACTCTCGAGATAGTCGGCCACGGCCACAGCGTTGGCCACGTGCCGCTCCATGCGCAGCGACAGCGTCTCGATTCCCTGCAGGAACAGGAAGGCGTTCATGGGCGACACGGCGGCGCCGATGTCGCGCAGCAGTTGCACCCTGGCTTTGAGGATGAACGATCCGGCACCCAGAGCAGGCCAGTAGGCCAGCCCGTGATAGCTGGGATCGGGCTCGGTGAACATCGGATGCCGTCCAGACGCCCCGAAGTCGAACGTGCCGCCGTCGACGATGAGACCGCCGATCGACGTCCCGTGGCCGCCGATGAACTTCGTCGCCGAGTGGACCACGATGTCCGCCCCGTGCGCCAGCGGCTGGCACAGGTAGGGCGAGGGCACCGTGTTGTCCACAATCAGCGGGACGTTCACGCTGTGCGCTGCGTCTGCGACTCCCTCGAAGTCGAGGATGTCGTTCTTGGGATTGCCGATGGTCTCGCCGTAGAAGGCCTTGGTGTTGTCACGCACCGCGCCACGCCACGAGTCGATGTCGTCGGGATCCTCCACGAAGGTGACCTCGATGCCCATCTTCGGCAGCGTGTAGTGGAACAGGTTGTAGGTGCCCCCGTACAGCGATGGGCTTGCGACGATGTGATCGCCTGCCTCCGCCAGGTTGAGCACCGACAAGGTCTCGGCCGCTTGGCCTGAAGCCACTGCCAGCGCCCCCGGAAGCCCGACCGCCGTGCGCACGCCTCCCTCGAGAGCGCTGATGCGCTCCTCGAGCACGTGCTGGGTCGGATTCATGATCCGGGTGTAGATGTTGCCGATCTCCGCCAGCCCGAACAGGTTCTGAGCATGCTCGGAACTGTCGAAGGTGAACGACGTGGTCTGGTAGATGGGCACCGCGCGGGCGTTGGTGGCGCTGTCAGGCGCTTGGCCCGCGTGGATCATTCGTGTTTCGAATCCCAGCTCGGTGAGTGGGTCTGTGGGTGTTTCGCTCATGTTGAGCTCCATTTCTTACGCCCCATAAGGCGGGCTATGCCTGACCCGGCGGGATTGCCGAGCGCGCAGCACTGTACCGGTAAAACCCGACCTGTCCAGTCGGATTTTCTGTGACAGGTCGATGTCGGATTCGCTGGGTGCGCTGTGGGTTCAGAATCCGGTCTGTTTGTCCACGACGCCTTCGAGCGGGCGGCCTTCGCGCAATGCGATGAGGTTGCGGCAGAAGCGCTCCAGGTTGCGCCGTGCGCGGTGCTGGCTCGCCCCAGCCGTGTGAGGTGTCATGACGCAATTGTCGAACGCCCACAGCGGGCTGTCCGGCGGCAGCGGCTCGACCGGAGCTACATCGAGGGCGGCCCCGCCGATCCGGCCTTCGGCCAGCGCCCGTTCCAACGACGGGCCGTCGATGATCTCGCCGCGGGTCACGTTGAGCAGGATGGCGCCGTCGGGCATCGAAGCGAACATCTCGTCGTTGAACATGCCCTTGGTGTCGGCGGTGAGCGGCAGGCCCACCGCCAGCACGTCGCTGGTGGCCACGATGTCACCCAGCGACTCGGGCCCGCCGACCGTCTCGACGCCCTCGCCGGGCGGCACCGGGTACAGATCCATGGCCTGCACGCGCATGCCGAACGCGAGTGCCCGGCGGGCAATGTGCCGGCCCGTGCCGCCAAATCCCAGGATGCCCATCGTGAGGCCCTCGAGCTCCAGCTCGCTGTAGCGCATTTGCTCCCGGAGGTCGTTGTCCCATCCGTCCGGCCCGAGCTTCACCGCCGTTGCGATGCGCCTCACCAGCGCCAGCAGCAGACCGAACGCGTGGTCGGCGAGGTGGCTGCCGACCAGGCCCTTCTCGCCGGTAAGCACGACGTCGCTGTCGAGGAATCTGGGGTACATGAACATGTCGACGCCTGAGGCTGTCGCATGGATCCAGCGCAGCTTCGGGGCGGCGTCGAACAGCCACTGGGGCACGATGCCGAGGATCACCTGTGCGTCGGCTGCCAGGGGAACCCCATCCCGCGGTCGGTCCACGATGTTCACGACGGCGCCGGGCCCCGCCGCATCGCGAATAGCGGCCTCGTCGTCGGGACTGACATCGGGCAGCGTGAGCGTCTTGGTGACGAGCACATTGAGCGGCCCGTCGGGCACCTCGAGAACAGTCGGGCCGGGTAACTGGGCGCTCATGAGATGATGGCCTCCACGTCGCCGATCTGGCTGTAGGTGGTCACCCAGCGTTGGCCTGGCTCAACACGAAATCGGGCGTACGCACCCGTGATGACGCACTGCTCGGGCTCGAGCGCCATACCGTGCCGGTGCAGCGTGGCCGCCAGCCGGGCAATCGACAGGTAGGGATTGTCGACCTCGTCCGCAGCGGTGCAGCTGAAGCGTTCGGTGCTGTCGCAGGAGACCGTAACGACGCAGCGGTCGAGCTCGTCCGCTGGCGGCGGGTCCACGCCCGAACCTCGCACGATGGCCCAGTTGGTCAGGTTGTCGGCCACGAGCATGGCGAGGTTGCCCCCGACCGCTACTCGCGCCTCGTTCACCTCGTAACCAGCGCACACTTGCGAGATCCGGGCGGGAACCGAGGACGGATCGACATCGTCGCCGGCGATGCGCTCACCGATCACGAAGCACATCTCGGGCTCAATGCTCACCTTGCGGATCTCTGACGACGGGATGTCAGCAGGCGTGGTGAGCACACGATTGACGTGCCCGAACGGCCGGTCGTCGATGCCCACCGTCGTGCGGGCCCGATCCGACGTGAGCCCCACCTTCCAGCCCGCGTGCACGGCGCCATCGGTGACCGCCCTGCGCTGCATTTCGCATTGGATGGCTAGGCCGTCCTCAAAGCCGAGGTCCGCGAAGGCTGCTGCGGGCACGTCACCGCCCGCGGCGTAGTAGTCGGACAGCGCCTCGGCGGCGGCCAAGCGTGCGGGACTGAGTTGACGGGCAGCACTCACAGCGGCGCACCTTAGATGCAGCGCAGCACGCGGTTCAGATGTCCGGGATCGTCCTTTGCGGCACAGGTCGCTCGCCGTAGTGTGACTCCCATGAGGTTGCAGCTGGCACTCAATGTGAATGACATCGACGAAGCAGTCGACTACTACTCGCGGCTCTTCGATGCCGAACCGGCCAAGCGCCGCGACGGGTACGCCAACTTCGCGATCGACGAGCCGCCGCTCAAGCTGGTGCTGTTCGAGAATCCCGGCAACGGGGGCACCATCAACCATCTCGGGGTCGAGACCGAATCCGCCAGCGAGGTGGAGCAGGCTCATGCCCGCATGGTCTCCGCTGGCATCACCACCTCCACCATCGACGAGACCATGTGCTGCTACGCCGAGAAGGTCGAGACCTGGGCCACCGATCCGCACGGCATCGACTGGGAGTGGTACGTGAAGCAGGGCGACGTCGAGGTGATGAACAACGTGGTGCTGTCACGACGCGGCGACGGTCTGGAACGCGAGAGTCACGCTGACGACGCTTGCTGCGCCTAGCGCCACCCGCCGTCGCTAGTTCTGGGGTCGGCGCTCGCGGAGGAGCACTTCCTGGGCGATCGTCGCCACGTGACGGCCGTCAGGCGAGAACAGATTCCCCACCGTGATGCCGCGAGCACCGGTCAGACCGTGGCAATCGAACTGGTACAGGTGCCACTCGTCGGCACGCATCGGACGGTGGAACCACATGGCGTGGTCCAGCGACGCACCCATGAACGTCTCCTGGTAGCGCTCGTGCGGAACCTGCAGGGGGTGCAGCGAGCGGGCAGCGTTGAATTGGATTGCGTCTGAGGTGAACGCCAGCCCGCAGACGTGCAGCCGGGGATCGTCGTCGATGGGATCGACAATGCGCACCCAGCCCATCGACTGGCCGGCTCCCGGATGGCTCGGCAACGGGCGGCGTTCCATGATCCACGGCCAACGCTCTTCGTCGATGTTGCGACAGTCCTGCGGGTCGGGGGCGAGGGGGATGCGTGCCGTCTGCACTTCGGCGTCCTGCTCGGCCACATGGAATGAGCACGACAGGTTCAGGATTGCACCACCGCTCTGGCGGGCCACGACTGCCCGGGTGCAGAACGAGCGGCCGTTGCGAAGCCTGTCCACCTCGTAGCGGACCGGCTCGTCGAGGGTGCCGCCGCGGATGAAGTAGGCGTGCACCGAGTGCGGCACAAACCTCTCGTCAACGGTCTGGAATGCCGCCCACAGGCCTTGCGCGATGACCTGCCCGCCGTAGATCCGGCCCCACATGTACTCGGGGCTGACGCCGACGTAGGTGTCGGGCCCGTGCTGCTCGAGGAACATCACCTCGCCGTACGTCGTCGGCGCGGAGATGCCGCTCGTCACAGCAATCCCCTTCGGGATTCGCCCTGATTCACAGCAGTCCCTTACGGGACTCGCGCCAAGGCACATCGCGATCAAGTCGAGGTTCGCCGGGCAGGCCCAGCACGCGTTCGCCGAGGATGTTGCGCTGGATCTCGTCGGTGCCGCCGCGGATCGACATCGACGGAGCCGTCACCGTCTCGATGTAGCCATGACCGTTTTCGAGCATGCCTGCGGCTCCCGCGGCGCGATTCGCCAGGTAGGCGCGTCGCTTGTACGACGACACCGTCCTCAGCTTCGCACCGCTGCCGGCCGGTCCTGGACTGCCGCCCGAGCGGGCTTCGTCTGCGGCGCGTTGCGCAGTCCAGCGCGACGCCATGTCGGCGGCATAGATCGACATGGCCTCGTCGCGTCTCACCTTGTCATCGAGTGCCCCGAGCGCGGCCAGATCGGTGATCCATGTGGGAACGCGGGCGCCACGCTTCGCACCGTCGCCCCCGCCACGGCTGCCGGCCCCGGCCCGTTCGTGCGAGAGGATCGTCATCGCAACCCGCCAACCCTCACCCACATCGCCGACTCGCCAAGCGTCGGGAACGACGGTGCCATCCACGAACACCTCGCTGAAGTGGGCATCGTTGTTCATCTGCCGCAATGGCCGCACGTCGACGCCGGGTGCGTCCATGGCGATCACGAACATCGTGAGTCCCTTGTGCTTGGGCTGTTCCGGGTCGGTACGGGCCAGGCAGATGGCCCACTCAGACCACATCGCCCGACTGGTCCAGGTCTTCTGGCCGCCGAGCCGCCACACCTCGCCGTCCTGCGCAGCGCTCAGGGCCACGTTGGCAAGGTCCGATCCGGCCTCGGGCTCGGAGAACATCTGGCACCAGATCTCGGCGCCCGATGCGATCGGCCGCAGCCAGCGGTCCTGCTGCTCTGCGGTTCCGTGCGTCAGCAGCGCAGGGCCCACCATGCCGAGCCCGATGGCGAACGGGTAGAGGTCGGGCACCACGTACTCGCGCAGCACCGAGCCGATGAGCTGGTTCTCCGCCACTGAGGCATCGCGGCCGCCATGGGTGGACGGCCAAGTCGGCACGTGCCAGCCGCCGTCCACGGTCGCCGCCAGGTATGCCCGGCCCTCGTCGAGGTCGTCGCTGCCAGCCCCCATCGAGGTCAGGCGCGTCTGGTCCGTGCGACGTTCGAGCAAGCCGTCGAGAGCCGCCCGGATGTTGTCGGCAGCGAGCGCGGCTGATTGCGATGCGAGATCGGTCATCAGTCGCGGGCGACGTCGGGCGTTCCGGTACGACCGGGCATCAGCTGCGGGTGAAGTTGGGCGTCCGGCGTTCGTTCATGGCGTTGACGCCCTCGCGCCAGTCGTTGGTGGTGCGCAGGCGATCCTGCTCGGCCTTCTCGTTGTCAGTGGCCGCCTTGATGGCATCGGCCAGGTGGCCGCGCATGGTGTAGCGGATCGACTCGACGGCCAGCGGGGCCGAGCCGGCGATCTCGCACGCGAAGTCGTAGGCCGCCTGGCGCAGCTCGTCGAGCGGCACCAGCTTGTCGGCCAAGCCGATCTCGACGGCTTCGTCGCCCTTGACGCGCCGGCCGGTGTAGAGCAGGTCGAGGGCCTGCTGGTTGCCGACGAGTCGGGGGAGCGTGACGGTCAACCCGAATCCATGGTGGAAACCCAATCGGGCGAAGTTGGCGGTGAAGCGGGCCTCGGGGGCGGCAATGCGGAAGTCCGGGAAACATGCCACGCCGAGACCGCCGCCCACAGCCGCACCCTGGATGGCCCCCACGACCGGCTTGCGCTTGGAGAAGAGGTCGAATGCCGCGTCGTAGAGATGTCGGGGGCTGCCGTCGGCGTTGGTCGCCGTGATTTCGCCGCCTCGCCGGCCGTCAGAACCGAACTGGGCACCGGCGCAGAAGTTCTTGCCCTCCGAGCACAGCACACTGGCGCGGCAGCCGTCCTCCTCGTCGAGATCGCCAAACGCGGCCACTAGGCCGTCGATCAGCTCAAGGTCGAAGAAGTTGTGCGGAGGCCGCTGAATCTCCACAACGGCCACATGGTCATCGCTCAGCTTCACCGATACGTCGCCATACCGGCCGAATTCGTCGAGGTTGCTGTCGACTGCGCTGTTGCTGCTCATGCGGCGAGCGTAGGTGCGCCGTTCCAGCGACGCACAGTGCGCCCGCCTATTCGGTGCCCGCGGCTCTCAGACGGGCGCATGTTCGAGAGGCGAGGTCACTGCCAAGCCAGCACCTGTGGAGCGTTCGGCGGCGCCGCTGTGCGAAGCGACGCGAAGTCGGCGGCGTCCGAAGTCAGGATGTCGTGGCCGATTCGCTGCGCCACCAGATAGAGGTGCGCGTCAACCACGTCGGCAGTGCCCGACCTGCGGAGAGCCTCGCCGACTTGCGCAACGTCTCCCGGCGCAAAGGGGTGCACGGTCATTGCGCCAAGCGCACGTGCGAGGCGAACCTGCCGGCTGCCGTTGCGCCACACCTGCGCCGCAACCGGGGCCGTCGTGTGCAGCGGCTCTGCGAGCCGGTCCACGTTGGTGAGCAGGTTCCTGCCGGTCTTTGTGCCGCGATCGATCGCGATGAGCACCCCGGCGTCGAGGATCATCGATTGAAATAGCGCCGCTGCATCTCGGCGACTGCGTCCTCGTCGACCGGACCCGACTCGGCCTCCCAGTCCCGCAGCAGCGACCGGAGTTCTTGGCGCTGCCGCTGTTCCTCGGCAAGCCTCCGGATGCCGTGCCTGATGACGCTCGACTGATCGCCATACTCGGGCACCAACAGCTCCAGCAGGCGCCGATCCTCGTCACTCAGGCGAATCGTGGTCGTCCCACTCATGCCCACACCGTAATACGTCTGTAGCACACCCACCCCCGATATCCCCGCCGCCCGACCAATGGGCTGACAGATAGGCCGGCGTCGAACACCCGCTGCGATCATGGTTCTGCGAGTCCACGTCAAGCAAACCGTTTTCGACACCCTCGGCGGTGGGCTCTGCGCCGAGGCGCTCGCTGCCCAGCCGATGCTCGGTGGAGCCGCCGCATTAGCCGAACCGTCAGCCCAGTCCGTCAGCCTCGGCCGCTTCGATATCTGGAAGGCGCTCGGCTCCCTGCGTGGGTCCGCAGCCCTATGTCCGGCGCTCTCAGGCTGCGGGGTCTTCCCACAGCGGTTTGGCGGTGGGCGAGGGTCTGGTGGTGGTGGGAGTCCGCGGCGTGCGACGCGTGGGCTTGCGCTGCGGGGCGGGTTGAGCGGGATGTGCCGGGTCGGGGGGCGCTAACCGGTAGCGGCCGTCGCGGACGGTTACTTGCCAGTTGTGGTCGTGGATGAGGTCATGGCAGCGCCAGCACACGAGCACGAGATTGTCGAGGCGGGTCTTGCCGCCGCGTTGGCAGGGCGTGATGTGGTGGGCTTCGCACTCGCCGGGTGGTTCCCCGCAGCCGACGCACGCCCCGTCGCGGGCGATGAGCGCGCGTCGCTGTGCTGCGGTGGGTGCTCGGCTGGCGACGGTTTCATACAGCGGCGTGAGCTCGTCGCCGAAGATCTCGACCCAGAGATCGGAGTTGCAGGCCAGCCGCCCCAGGGTGCTAGGCGGGATCGGGCCGACACCGCAGATCTCGGCGATGCCGCCAGGTGCGTCGCTGAGTGCTGCGAGGTCGGCGCGGACGATGATCTCCGCAGTCTTGCTGCCAGCCGGGGAAGTCGGCCTGGGGTCGAATACCGGCTCGGTTTCGGCGTTGGACTCGGCGCTGGTGGCGAGGAGAGCGTCGAGGGCGTCAGCCATGCGCTGGTCACGAGTGCGGACCGCTTTGTCAGGCACAGTGCCGCTGTCGCGGCCGTCGGGGGCCGCCTCCGATGCTCGCGACTGGGCCTGCCGGCGGCGGTCCGCTTGGCGGAGCTGTTCGGCTTGTTGGCGGAGGCGTTGCTGGATGCGGGCGCCCATCTCTGCGTCGAACGAACCGCGCATCTGCACCGAGCCGTCCTCGCCGTTCCAGAACCGCACATTGCGGTTGCGCCGGTTACGACGATGCTGCGCAGCGAGATCGTCGGCGCTCTGGTGCTGGATTGTCCAGCGTTGCGAGGCCTGGGCGAACTCGTCTTCAGGGAGCGTCTTGGCCATCTGCACCAGGTCGGCATCGCCCTGCACGGCGTCGGGGCTCGTCTTGCGAGCGGCCTGGGCCAGCTTGGCGGCGTTCGCAAGGCTGATCTCGCCCTCAGAAACCGCAGTGCGAGCCTCGGGCAACTCGGCCAGCTCCGCCTCAGCACGCACATTGCGGGCAGCCTCCGAACGCGACCGTCCACCGACCTGGTTCAGCAGCCCTGCGCCGCCGTCGCCGTGGCACTCTCGCTGAGCGACCACCGAAGCAGCTTTGGTCTCAAGCAACTCGACACGCGAGCGCAGCGACTTCGCCAGCCCGAGCGTGTGACGCAGCTCACCAGTAGGTGCCGCCTCGACGCCATCGAGCGCTGCGGTGAGGCATTCCAGCGCCTGTTGCACCTGCGAGAACATACGTTCATTCTACCGGGTCGGTGTGATACGAAAGCACTCACATGCTTATTGAATCATTGCAAATATATGACACATACTTTTAGATGGTTTCAACTACAAGCAAATGGATGCTGAACGACCTCGATGGCAGCATCGTCCGCCGACGAGAACTCCACCTCAGTTCGATCATGTGGGATGGGTTGGCCTGACGGCAGCGTCGTCTGCTGGCGCGGAATCGTGCTCGCCCCGCACAATGTGCTGTGGCGCGAGATTCCCGGAACTACACGAGGATCGAGGTGAGCGCCCGCCGTTACAGCCGTTGGCTGCTGGGCGGCAAGTAGGGGCTCAGCCCAAGGCGGCAGTGCCCGAGGTGATGAGGGGGTAGAGGCCGTCGGGGCCGACGCTGGTGGCCATCGTGCCGAGCACGGCTGACCAGTGGGCGTCGGAGCCGTATTCCTTGCGCCAGCTCCACAGCCGGCGGCTGAAGTGGTGCAGTGGGTACTCCTGGGTCATGCCCATGGCGCCGTGGGCCTGGTGGCAGGCCTTGGTGGCTCGGGCGGCTGCCTGGTTGGCGATGAGCTTGGCTGCCGCGATCTCGAAGGGAGCCTCGCCACGGGTGGCTTCGCGTGCCGCCACCTCGGCGGCCATGCGCACGAGCGCTGCATCCTGCGCAGCCCAGACCAGGTGTTGCTGTACTGCCTGGAATCGGGCCACCGGACGGCCGAATTGCACTCGCTCGTTGGTGTAGCTGACCGTGAGCTGGCACATCTTCTCGATGGCGCCTGCCATCAGCGCTACCCGCGACAACGCACCGCGCTGCGCCAGCGCCTCCGCGTCGACGCCGTCAGGAGCGGGCGCCGCAACGCCGGCGGCGCCAACGAAGCGCACGGTGTCGCGGGGCTCGCCGGCCATATTGGGGAGCGGTGTGATCTCGCACTCCGATGCCGGCACCGCAACGACGGATGTTTGCCCGTCGCAGTCACAGACACACACGATCAACTCGGCGCTGCGAGCCCACGGCACCCGGTGGGCTTCGCCGTTCAGCACTGCGGTGCCGTCGCCGGCGATCTCCATCGAGCAGGCCCCGCCGCCGGACCAACCGACTTCGGCCGCCCGAGGCGGGACGACCGTGACGAGACCGTCAGGTCGTTCGATGCCGGCTTGAGCCAGCAGCCAGCCGCCGAGGATGCCGTTCTCCGCCGCGGGGATAGGTGCCGAGTGGTAGCCGACCAGGCGAAGCACCTCGATGGCCTCGGCGAGCGTGCCGCCCGATCCGCCGGCCTCCTCAGGTACGGCGATGAGGTCGAATCCGGTCTCGCAGAAGGCATCCCAGATGTCGGGCGCGACACCGGCTTCTTCGGCGGCTTGCACTGCCTCATGGGTGCACAGCTCGCCGAACAGCCGGTCGGCCGTCTCAGTGATCAGCTCGTCGACCACGACTGGCTCGGGCGCCGTCGTCACGGTCATGCCGGCAGCCCCTGCAAGCCCTTCGAGGCCACCGAGCGCAGGATCTCGATGGTGCCGCCGCGGATCGTGTTGCCGGGGAAGGTCACCACGCACTGCGCCAGCAGCCGCTCGAACAGCGACTCAGACTCTGGCGAGTATTCCTCGTCGATGAGCTGCACCAGCTTCTCGACCACTTCCTGCTCGTAGCGAGTCCCCATTTCCTTCACCAGCGCCGACTCCACCGACGGCGCTTCGCCCTCGTCGATCAGCCGTGCGACTGACAGCGACAGGTTCCGGATGCCCCACCAGCGAGCAGCGAGCTCACCGAACAGGTCCGACACCGCGTCTTCCATCGGCGTGCCGGAGGCCTCGCGCAGCAGCTGCTCCACCGTCGAGAACGGCGACAGCCAGCGGTCGGGCCCGCCCCGCTCGTACGCCATCTCGGTGGTGTTCTGGTGCCAGCCCATGCCCGGCTGGCCCACCACGTTGATGTCGGGCACGAACACATCGTGGAACGTCACCTCGTTGAAGTGATGGCTGCCGTCCAGAAACGGGATCGGGCTGATCTCGAGACCCGGCGAACGCAGATCGATCAGAAACTGTGACAGGCCGGCGTGCTTGTTGCCGTCCTCCATGGGCGCCGTGCGCAGCAGGCAGATGAACCAGTCATTCATGTGCGCGTTCGATGTCCAGATCTTCGTGCCGTTCACGACCCACCCGTCGTCGGAGCGCTCGGCCCGGGTCGACACCGAAGCCAGGTCTGAGCCGCTGTCGGGCTCGCTCATGCCGATCGAGAAGCCCAGCTCGCCCCGGCAGATCGGCGGCAGGAACCGTTCCCGCTGCTCATCGCTGCCGAACTTCAGGATCACGTTGCCGGTCTGGCGGTCGGCCACCCAGTGATGGCCCACTGGTGCTCCACAGCGCAGCATCTCTTCGACCACGATGAAGCGCTGCACGGCGGTGCGGTCCGAGCCGCCCCAACGTGACGGCAGTGCCATGCCCACCCAGCCGCGGGCAGCCATCTTGGCCGAGAACTCCCGGTCGTGATCGGCAGCCATGCCCAGGCACGGCTCGTGGGTGCCCGGCGGAAGCTCGGCAGCCAGAAACTCACGCACCTCAGCCTGGAGGTCGAGTTCCGGGCCGGTCAGTTCGGTCGGCGTGAATCTCATCTGCAACCTCGAGGATGATTCAGGTTCTGGGGCGATCAGGCCAAGGCGAAGCCGCGGTAGTTGTCCGACGCCACGTCCTCGCAGATCTCGACATAGGGCGGGAAGCCCGGCAGCGGCATGAAGACCCGGGTCTTGCCCGGAATGTTCGCCCCCAGGTACCACGAGTTGCAGGTGGGAAACAGCGTCAGATTGGCCACAGCGTTGACGTAGTCGACCCAGTAGGCCTCGGCATCGGCTTCGGGCTCGATCGTGGCGGCACCCCGCTCGCGCAGATCCACCAAGCATCGAGCGATCCAGTCGACGTGCTGCTCGATGGACGGGATCATGTTGGTCAGCACCGAGGGGCTGCCGGGACCCGACACGGTGAACATGTTCGGGAATCCAGCAACACCCAGTCCGAGGTAGGTGCGTGGTCCGGCGTCCCAGTGGTCCGCCAGTCGAGCGCCTTCACGCCCAGTGACGTTCATCCGCAGCAGGGTTCCGGTCATGGCGTCAAAGCCGGTGGCGTACACCAGCGCGTCGACGGGGTACTCCTGGCCGTCGACCACCACGCCGGCTGCGGAGATTCGGTCGATCGGCGTCTCGGACACGTCCACCAGGTGAACGTGCGACAGGTTGAACGTCTCGTAGTAGTTCGTGTCGAGGCACGGGCGCTTGCACGCAATGGTGTTGTGCGGGGTGAGCTTGGCTGCGGTCTCGGGATCGTCGACGATCCCGGCGATCTTGCCGCGGACGAACTCCGCCACGCGGCCGTTGGATTCGGCGTCGAGACCGATGTCGCTGTACGCCCGGTAGAAGGTGAAGCCGCCCACATCCCACCGCTCCTGCATGCGCTCGTCGAACTCGGTGGCACTCGCTTCCTTCGCGAGGTCCTCGCCATCGGGCAGCCGCTGCACCATCGCCGCTTGCTGGGTGAGCATCCTGGCCCGCCGCTCGCGGTAGTTGGCTTTCCAGTCGGCCTGATCGGACGCATCCAGCGGCTCGTTGCGGGCGGGCACCGAGTAGTTCGGCGTGCGCTGGAACACCGTCAGCTCAAGGCACTCGTCGGCGATCACGGGAATCGCCTGGATGGCGGACGATCCCGTGCCGATCACACCCACCGACAGCCCTGAGAAATCGACGCCTTCGTGCGGCCAGCGACCCGTGTGGTACGTCGGCCCCTCGAACGTCTCGGCGCCGTCGAAGTGGGGGACATTGGCCGTCGACAGGCACCCCGTTGCCATGACCATGAAGCGCGCTAGGTAGGTGCCCCGGTCGGTTTGCAGGCGCCACTGGTTGTCGGCGTCGTCCCAGTCGACCTGGGTGACCGTCGTCTCGAAGCGGATGTCGCGGCGCAGGTCGTACCGATCGGCGACGTGGTTGGCGTAGCGGAGGATCTCGGGCTGGCCGGAGTAGCGCTCGGACCATTCCCATTCCTGCTCGAGCTCGGGGTCGAACGAGTACGAGTACTGCATCGATTCGACATCGCAGCGGGCGCCCGGATAGCGGTTCCAATACCACGTGCCGCCCACGCCGCTGGCTCGCTCGACCACCGCCACGTCGAATCCGAGCCCGCGCAACTTGTGCAGCATGTACATGCCGGCGAAACCGGCGCCGACCACGACGACGTCGTGGACGCTCGGCTCGGCGCCGTTCAAGTCCACCCCGTCGCTGCTCATCGCCGCAGAGACTACCGATGCGCTCGTGGCCGAGCCGAGAGTCCACGACGCAGCCGGAAGCGCGGCGATGTGGCACGCTCCGGGCCATGCCCCGACCGACCCAACCGTGCGACCTCGACGCGACCAGCGCGAAGGCGTTGCTGGAGGCTCGCGAATTGTCGGCGGTCGAGCTGCTCGAGTCGTGCCTGGCGCGGGCCGACGACACCGACATTGCGGTGAATGCACTCGTGGTTCGCGACGACGTCGCAGCGAGATCGAGGGCGCAGGCGATCGACGATGCCCGCGCCCGCGGGGAACCGCTGGGATCGCTGGCAGGTCTGCCGGTGGCCGTCAAGGACATCCAGGCCACTGCCGGGTTGACCACCACCTACGGCGCGGTGCCGTTTGCCGACAACGTGCCCGATGCTGACGACGGCATCGTGGCGCGTGTCCGGGCCGCCGGGGCGGTCATCATCGGCAAGACCAACACGCCCGAGCTGAGCATCGGCGCCAACACGGTCAACCGGCTGTTCGGCGCCACCGGCAACCCATTCGACCCGTCGCTGACATGCGGTGGCAGCTCCGGCGGCTCTGCGGTGGCGCTGTCCTGCGGGATGGCGCCGCTGGCCACCGGATCCGACCACGGCGGCAGCCTGCGCATCCCGGCTTCGTACTGCGGGGTCGTCGCCCACCGCTCCACGCCTGGCACGGTGGCTCACGACGAGCGCACGATCGGCCGCACCAACTACAGCGTGCAGGGACCGATGGCCCGCACCGTCGCTGACGCGGCGTTGCTGCTGTCGGTGATCGCCGGGCGCGATCGCGATGCCCGGCGCGATCCCATGGCGTTCCCACTCGATGCCGCCGCGTTCGCCGATCTGCCGAACGTCGACGTGACGTCGTTGCGCGTGGGGGTCAGCGCCGACCTGGGCGGGTTGCTGGTATCTGATGCTGTCCGGACCGTCTTCGCCGACCGCGTCGAGCGGCTCGCGGGCATCGTCGCCGCGGTCACTGAGGCCGACGTCGATCTCAGCGATGCACTCGATGTGGATTGGCAGCTTCGCTCGGACATCTTCGCCACCAACTACCACCGCAGCATTCACAAGTTCGACCCGGATGCGGCTGGGTCCGACGGCGGCTTCAACCCCAATATCCGCGCCACCTACGACGAGGCGCTGAACACCACGGTGCTCGACATCGCCAAGGCGCGGCGGCGCCAGGTCGAGCTGTACCGCGCCACCGATGCGCTGTTCGACACGTTCGATGTGCTGGTCTGCCCTGGAGTCAGCGTGCCGCCGTTCGACTGGCACCAGCTCTTCCCGGCCGAGATCGACGGTCAACCAGTGCGCAACTACATGGCATGGCTCGGACTGTCCGCGGCGCTCACGGTCGTCGGCCACCCCACCACGGCATTGCCCTGCGGCCTGGACGGGCAGGGCACGCCGTTCGGCCTGCAGATCGTCGGCCCCAGCTACAGCGACCGGCGGTTGCTGGGGATCGCCGCAGCGCTGGAGGCAGCGTTCGCCGCCGACCGGGTGATGGCACGCCCGATGCCTGACGTGGGCTGGCTCAGCACGCTCGAGACTGCCTGCCGCGCCGAGGGCAAGCTCGTTCACGCATCCGCACCGCCTCAGCAGGGCGCCGCCGGCGACTCACGCCACTAGGGGCCGGCCAGCAGCGGTTACCCGCAGGGTCGCTTCCACAAAGAGCTCACGGCCGTTGCTCGGTGCCGTGCGAGTCCGAAAATCCACGGTGACCTCCGCATCGTGAGCGCCCGCGACCGCTGCCTCGGCCTTGGCGGCTTCGACTGCTTGTGCCGTCGCCCATTCCCGAGCCTCGTCGAGGCTGTGCCAAATCGGAGGATCGTCTCCCCAGTGGGCCCGGTAGCTGCCGCGACGTGGCGCGGTCACCGTGATCTGCTTGGTGATGCGGACCGGTGCCACGGCTGCACCGACCGCGTTGGCCACCTGGGCATGGGCCGGGACGGCTGCCGTCGTGCCGAGCAGGGCCGCGATGAGCGGGGCGTAGGTGGGGGCCGGGGCCCCGATCGCAACAATCGGGTTCCTCGCGCCGGCATCGAGGTGTGCCAGCAGAACGCGATTGGGCGGAATCGGTGTGGCATCCGGCGCGATCGGGACGCCAGATGACTCGCTGGAATCGAGCAAGCCCCACAGCGGATTGACATCGCCGGGTGCTGCATCTTCGGGAGTTGCATCGTTGGGTGCTGCATCGTTGGATTCAGGGGCAGCGGGACGGTCGAGGGCGCGTTGGCGCCGGTCCAGAGCTGCCTGCGCAAGTGGCCGCCTGATCTCGCTTGGGGCAATGCCGTCCGCGCCCAATGCCACGCCGAGCAGTGCTTCGGCGGTACCGCGCAGCGCGACGCGCATGACCCGCCGGCTCAGATCGACGGCACCGGTGCCGACATCAACGCCGTAGCGATCGCGCTGGCGGCTGAACAACTCAGCGCCGGCGCTGGCTGCTGAGGCGTCGCCCACGGTGTCGGCGTCGATTAATCCGAGCACGACACAGGCGTCGGTCGGCGTCAGCGCGGCGCGTCGCACCAAACCGCTGCGTTCGAGGCGCTCGAGGGCTCCGCGCCAGCGAGCTGACCGCTTGAGTTCGGTGAGGGGCAGTGCCCCGCCCGCGCCGTCGACCAGCCGCAGGATCTGATCGTCGAGCCGCATCTGAGGGGAGTCGGGCGGGCCCGTGCCCGTGAGGAACCCAGCCGCCGCCCCGCTCGCTGCGCGCAGCAGCAGCTGCCCGAACTCGGCCAGGGGCCGTTCTGCCTCCAGCTGGCGCCGCAGCATCGGCACGACCACATCGGGATGCCGCTGGGCGGCAACGCACAGCGGCACCACCCTGCGAGGTCCGACGGAAAGTTCGCCGCGGCCGCCGTCGGGTGGGATCCGGATCTCGCTGTCGCCGCCGAGGCCCACGGTTACGGTCGGCAGGGCGGTCACCATCGTGGCGTGACCGCCGACGGTAGCCGTGTCGGCATCGTCGCTGCCGTCCGCGGCAACGACGGCGCCGCTGCGGATCGCTGCGATGTCGGTGGTGGTGCCACCGATGTCGACGATCAGCCCCCCGGCGTCGAACATCTCCTGGCCCACCGCCGAAGATCCCGCCAAGTGGCGAGCACCGATGACACTGGCCGCAGGTCCCGACAGCACCGTCTCGATCGGGCGCTCAGTCACGAATCTCGACGAGACGAGCGAGCCGTCCCCCCGGACCACCATGAGCCGGGCGTCGAGATGCAGCGACTCCATTGCTGCCCGGATGGCCTCCGTGAAGCGGGCAGTGACCGAGATGAGCTGAGCGTTGAGCAGCGTTGTGACCGCCCGGCGAGGACCGCCGAGTCGCGGGGACAGCTCATGGCTGCACGTCACGGGCTTGCCCGTGCGCTGCGCAATGGCGTCGCGAGCCTGCAACTCGTGGGCGGCATTGCGCACGCTGAACTGCGCCGCGACGGCGTATGCCTCGACCCCCGCATCGATGCTGTCGAGTGCCCTTCCGAGCTCATCGAGATCGAGCGGGTCGCGTTCATCGCCATGAGCGCTGTGCCCACCGCCCACCACGACGACTGGCGCCGAAGCGAGGCTGCCGGTCAGCCGATTGTGCCCATCGACCGAGTCGGGGGCCTCAGGGGCGTCGGCTCGAACGATCCGCGGACCGAGCGCGCGCGCATGCAGTCCGACGCGCGCCAGCACCTCGGGCTCGAAGCCGATGGCCACCAATCCGGCAGGTCTCGCAGCGCCCTCGACGAGCGCGTTGGTTGCCAGCGTCGTGGAAACCGCCACCAACCGAATGTCTGCGGCGCTGACGGTGCCGGTTCGCGCGTTCTGCGAACCGCTGCTGCCCTCCAGCACGCTGCTCATCGCTTCGACGACGCAGCCGTAGAGATCTTCGTGCCGTGTCGGTGTCTTGGCCGTCGCCACCACCCGATCGGAGTCGTGGTCGTACACGACGGCGTCGGTGAACGTGCCGCCGGTGTCTATTCCCAGACAGAAACGGCCTGGCGGCGTCCGGAGCGGCGCTGTCACCGCCGCCAGTGTGCCAGCGCACGGCGGCCGAGAGTGGCGACGAGCGTGCCGAGCGGTTCAACGAGTGGACTCGGCCGCCCGTATCGGTGAGACTGCACGGTGGTGCGCCGCTGCGTCCGCTGCGAGCCGGCGGCGGCTGTCCGAAGAACACAGTTGCAGCTCCACGAGGAGGAACCGATGGGCGTCAAGTCAGTCAACGAGATGGTTGCCGAGGCCAAGACCCGTATCGACAACATCTCGCCGGCAGAGGCACACCGTCGTGTCACCGAAGAGGGTGCGCTGATCGTGGACATCCGCGATGTCCGTGAGCTCCAGCGAGACGGTGCCATCGTGGGCTCCACTCATGCGCCGCGCGGCATGCTCGAGTTCTGGGTGTCGCCTGATTCCCCGTACACCAAGGCAGAGTTCCAAGAAGGGCGCGAGCTCATTCTGAGCTGCGCAGCCGGGGGAAGGTCTGCTCTGTCTGCGGACACGCTGCAGGACATGGGAGTGGCCAAGGTCAGCCATATCGAGACCGGCTTCGCCGGCTGGAGAGCTGACGGGTTCGCGGTCACCGACTACGACACGTTCCGGTCGCAGCGCTGACCGCGCCGGTCGACCGGACCGCCGACTCCGCCAAGCCGAGCGAGCAACGCACTGTGAGTCAGACTGACGCGCCCCAAGCAGGAGACGCCGATACCCCCAAGCAGCTCACCGGCTATTGCGAGCCGTGGTCGCTGCGCGCCGGCGAAACCGTGCGCCTGTTGGCATCGAGCCACCAGCCCGGCCGAGCAGACATCGACATCACTCGAATCGTGTGCGGCGACCCAACCCGCTACGGACCCGGCTTCGACGAGCGCCCAGCGCCGTCAGCCGGCAACTGGTCGGTGACGCTCGACGAGCAGCCGCTCGTGCCTGGCTCGTACGGGGTCGCGGCAGTTGACGGCGTGCCCAGCGTCAGCCGTCTCGGTCTGCGGGTGTGGATGATGCCAACCCTGCTGGATGGGCCGCAGCGCGTTGCGACGCTGTGTGCGCAGACCGCAGGCGCGTCGGCGAGTTCTGCAGCAGAGGCATTGCGTCTTGACCTCTCCGAGGGACGCGCCGTTGTGTCGACCTCAGCACACGGCCAACAAGTCCAGTTGGTTGTTGACGATCGGCCGCTGACTCGCAACCGCTGGTACTTGCTTGATGCCGAACTGGACCTCGATGCCGGAACCCTGAGCGCCGCGGTGACCACGGCGCGGTCGGACTCACCTGGGCGCGATGCGCTTGAAGGAAGCCGGTTGAGCGACCTGCCGATGCCGATGCTGGAGGCTGAGCTCATCGAGTCTGCACATGACGGTGCGCCCCGGCACGGCACCGGCGGCACAGCGAGCCTCGGGATGCCGGCGGTCACCGACGCCCTCGCGCCGGTCACGCTGTGGCTCGCAGCGGGGCCTGGAGGCGAGCGATTCGACGGACGTCTCGCGCAGCCGACGCTTCGGACCGGCGATGGCACCGTTTCATGGGCTCTCTCCGCCGACATGGCGGGACGCACGGTGCCCGCTGATGATCCTTCCTGCGGGCCGATCGTCCTGCATCAGTTGCCGGCGCGAGCGATCACGGGGCCTGCGTGGGACGGCACGGCACATCGGTGGGCGGACAACCCGTCCCACTTCGACGCGGTCCACTTCCATCGAGACGATCTGTACGACGCGGGCTGGCAAGCCACCGTTGAGGCGACGCTGCCGGACGACTTGCCGAGCGGCATCTACGCCTTCCGTGTGTGCAGCGACGCCGGTGAGGATCGCGTGCCGTTCTTCGTCCGCCCTGCGTCGGGGGAGCGCACTGCCGACGTGGCCCTGCTGATGCCGACGGCCACGTATATGGCCTACGCCAACCACCGGATGCTCTTCGAGGGCGCCGACTTCATCCCGACCAAGACGCGCCTGCGGCCCGAGCACGCGTACATCCGGGATCATCCCGAACTCGGCCTCAGCCACTACGAGAAGCACCCGGACAGCAGCGGCGTCATGTTCAGCTCGCGGCGCCGACCGGTCCTGAACCTGCGCCCCGGCGCGGACGGCTGGAACTTCACGCCCGACACCGACATCAACGCATTCCTGGAGCACCTCGAAATCGGCCACGACATCGTCACCGACGAGGACCTGCATTTCGAGGGCGTCGACGCCATCGCGCCATACCGCGTGCTGGTGACCGGCAGCCACCCTGAGTACTGGTCGACCGCCATGCTGGACGCACTGGCCGAGTGGCAGCGCAATGGCGGTCGGCTCATGTACCTGGGCGGCAACGGCTTCTACTGGAGGGTGGCATTCAGCGATGACTGGCCGGGCGCCATGGAGCTGCGCCGGGCCGAGGACGGTGTGCGCAATTGGCAGACCGGGCCGGGGGAGAGCTATCACGCTTGGGGCGGCGAGTACGGCGGGATGTGGCGGCGCCAAGGGCGAGCGCCCAACGAGATCTGCGGCATCGGCTTCGCCGCGCAGGGATTCGACAAGGCCACCTACTTCGTGCGCGATCCGGCAGTAGACAGCTCGCGCGCAGCGTGGATCCTCGACGGGGTTCCCGACGAGCGCATTGGCACATCCGGGCTGGGCGGCGGCGCCGCCGGCCAGGAACTGGATCGCTACGACGTGCGGCTGGGATCGCCCGAACACGCCGTGATGCTCGCCTCGGCCACCACGTTCGGGCCCGACATGCTGCGCACTAAGGAAGAGTTCGAAGGCTCGGTGGACTTCCCGACGCCCGATCCCATGGTGCGCGCTGACATGGTGTTCTACGAGACGCCGAACGGCGGAGCGGTGTTCTCGGTGGGCTCGATCTCCTGGTTCGGCGCGCTGGCCCGCGACGGCTATGACAACGACATCGCACGCATCACGGCCAACGTGGTGCGGCGCTTCGCCGACCCTGAGCCCTTCCCGCCGCCAATTGCATGAGCGGCTGCGCGGGGCGGTCGGTCAGCCGTCCTTGCGTGCCTCGGAGATGAGCTCGCTCACCCGATTCGCCGCCGGGGCGTAGTCGGGATCGACCTCTGGGCCCGGAACGAACTCCGGCACTTCGACGCGTTCGGGACCGGACGGCGGTGCTGACCGCGCCGGCGCGGCTGCCGGTGCAGCTGCAGCGGGTTCGGCCGCAGGGGCCGGGGCCGGCTCGGCATCACCGCGCCCAGCGGCTGGAGCCGGACTCTCCGCGGCCGGGGCGGGACTGCTCTCCGGGGCCGGGACGCCGGTTGCCTCGCGTGCGGATTTGGAACGGGCGAGTATCGCGGCGAGTCGGGGATCAGCTCCTCCGTCCTCGGCGGCCGGCTCCTCGGGCGTGGTCGCCTCCGCGGGGGGTTCTGCTGCCGGCTCGTCGGTGCTCGCTGCCGGCAGCCCTCGCGATTCAGCAGCCGCGGCACGGGCTTCGGCTATACGCGCTCGCTCCTGGGCGGCTTCGATTTCCTCTCGCGCTCTGCGGGCCAGGAACTGCGGCCATTCATCCTCGGGCACCAGCTTGCTGTGGGCCACCGAGATGACTTCGACGTCGTTGTCGAAGCGCACGCGGTAGCGCTTGATGGCGAAGCCGAGGCCGCGACCGCACTTGCCTGGCGTGCCTTCTGGGACGCCGGGAAGGTCTTCGTTGACTACTACCCGGGTGCCGCGCCTGTATTCGCTCATGACCCGGTTCCGCTGACGCTCGCGCTCATCGTTGCGGGAGCGTACCGGCGAATGAGGCCAGCTTCACCGGCACCCGTCGTAGATTCAGGGGGCGTGAGCGAGCGGACAGCGTTGGTGGTGGGCGGCACCGGTCCAACCGGACCCCACGTGGTCAAGGGCCTGCTGGAGCGCGGCTACCGCGTGACGATCCTGCACACGGGACGCCATGAGGCCGATGAGATCACCGATCTCGTCGAGCACATCCACACCGATCCGTTCGATGCCGATCGGTTCGCTGCTGCCATCGGGTCGGCCACGTACGACCTGTCGGTGATCATGTACGGGCGGCTGCGCGAGATCGCCCGGGTGATGGCCGGCCGTGTGTCCAAGTTCGTGAGCATCGGCGGCTTCCCCGTTTACAGCGGCTGGGGCGACGCCGATGCGCTGTGGCCGGCCGGCATGCGAGTGCCGACGCGCGAGCACGACCGTCTGGTCTCCGACGAGCCGCCCGAGTTTCGCGTCAACAACAAGGTGCGCCAGATCGCCAACACGGAGCTCGTCGTATTCAGCGAGCACCCCACGGCGTCGCATCTGCGGTACCCGTGGATCTACGGCCCCGGCCAGATCAGCCCGCGCGAGTGGAAGATCGTGCGCCGCGTGCTCGATGGCCGCACGCGCATCGTGCTGCCCGACGGCGGGGTGACGTTGCAGGCCTCCGCCGACGCCCGCAATGCCGCGGCGATGGTGCTGGCAACGGTCGATGCCGGCGCACGGTCGTCCGGCGAGGCGTACAACGTGTCCGACGAATGGACGCCCACGCTGCTGCAGTGGGTGGAGATCATCGCTGCGGCGCTCGGCCACAGCTTCGAGATCGTGTCGATCCCGTGGGAACACGCAGCCGTATCGCACCATCTCACGCAGCGCAGCACGCCACATCACCGCGTCATCAACTGCGACAAGGCGATCTACCAGCTCGGCTATCGCGATGTCGTGGATCCGGTGGACGGGCTCAGCGACACGGCTCGCTGGCTCGCCCGTCCCGAGAATCACCCCGAGCCCGGCGGGGCTATGGAGCGCTCGATCGTCGACCGCTTCGACTATGAGGCCGAAGATCGGCTGATGGACGCATGGCAGGCCGCCATCGCCCGCGACGACATCGCCTCTGCCGCAGCTGCAGCAGATCCCGGATTCTTCGATCGCTATGCCGCCGAATTCGACGACCGCCCCGGCGCCGGCAAAGGGTGGACCTCCGTCAGCCGCTCCGGCTGAGCGTCAGGCACCACCAGCCGTTCAGGCTGATCAGTCGCGGCTGTCAGGGGCGAGTTCGACCTCGGTGGCTTTGACTGAGACCCACAGGGTGGTGCCGGGTCGGATCAGAAGCTCGTGAGCGGCTCCTGGCGTGATGTCGGCCGTGAGCGGCAACGGAGAGCCGAGCAGCACACGGGTGATGTCACCCAGCGGCTCGACAGCTTCGGCGGTCGTGCGCCAGACGTTGCGGGGGCTGCCGCTGGGCCGCTCCCGATGCAGGGCAATCGCCCGCGGGTGGATCGTGGCCAAGACCGCCCCGAACATCGATGTGTCCGCAGCGTGCAGCACCACAGCCGGGCGGCGGCCGGCCGGCGACGGTGTCGGGTCGTCGGTCGTCACGGTGATCTCGCCGTCGCGGGCGGTGCCGCGCACCAAATTGATGCCCGACAGGTCGGCGGCATATGCGGTCGCCGGCGCGCGTCGCAGCTCTTCGGGCGTTCCCGATTGGGTGAGGCGACCGTTCTCAAGGATGTGCACACGATCAGCCAGCACGAACGCGTCGGTGGGATCGTGGGTGATCAGCAGACGGGGCACATCGCCAGCGCCGTTGGGCGGGGCCGCAGGCGACGCGCTGCCGCCCTTGCGACCGCTGCTCAGGTGCGATGCCAGGTTGCGCCGCAGCCGGTTGCGGGCGGTGACGTCCAACGAGCCCAGCGGTTCATCGGCAACTAGCAGGTCCGGCTCGCAGGCGAGAGCCCGGGCGAGCGCCACCCGTTGGCGCTGGCCGCCTGACAGCGCACGCGGCCGTCGATGGCCAAGATCGCCGAGGTCCATGGCATTCAGCCAGTCCTGCGCCCGCTCGCGAGCAGGGGCTCGACGCATGCCGCGAGATGTCAGCCCGAACGCCACGTTGTCGAGCGCGTTGAGATGCCGGAATAGCACTTGGTCTTGGAACACCACGCCGATACGGCGACCTTCGGGCGGAACGAAGACACTGGCGGCGGGATCGTCCAGAACCCGTCCGGCGAGGCGCACCACGCCGCCGTCCAACGGCAGCAACCCGGCGATCGCGGCCACGATCGTGGACTTGCCGGCGCCGTTGGGTCCGAGCAGGGCAGCGGTTTCGCCTGCTTCGACGCTCAGCGACACGTCTAGATCGAAATCGCCGCGCCGCAGCCGGATGTCGGCCTCCAAGCCGCTGGCCGTCGTGCTCATGGCGCCAGTGTTCATCGGCTCGGGTTCATCGGCTCGGCCACCAACGGTCCCGCAGGGCGATCAGCAAGCCCAGCGACAGTGCGACGAGCACCAGGCTGATAGCCACCGCCGCATCCCGGTTCGACTCCAGCGCCACGAACACTGCCAGCGGCAGCGTCTGCGTCCTTCCGCCGAGACTGCCTGCGAACGTGACAGTTGCGCCGAACTCGCCCAGGGCCCGCGCCCAGGCCACCACCACAGCGACGCCCAGCGCCGGCCCGATCATGGGAAGCGTCACCCGCCACAGCACGCGCAGCCGCGACGCGCCCAGTGAGGCTGCTGCGTTCTCGTAGCGACGGTCGAGATTCCGTAGCGCGCCCTCGACGGTCAGGATCACGAGCGGGGTGGCCACAAAGGCGTTCGCCAGGATGACCCCCCAGATCGAGTAGGGCAGCAGCAGACCGGTGGCGTCGTGGAGCGGCCCGCCGACAACACCGCGCCGCCCGAGTGCGAACAGCAACGCGGCGCCGCCCACCACCGGCGGCAGCACCATCGGCAGCGTCACGAGCGCCCGCACCACCGAGCGGCCCGGGAATGACACTCGCGCGAGCACCCATGCGAGCGGCACACCCACTAGCACGGCGACCGCCGCAGCAGCGATCGAGGACACCACCGAGAGCACAGCCGCGTCCACCACGAACCGGCTCGACAGGTGCGTCCACAACCCTGTCCAAGGCGTTCGAGCAGCGAGTCCGACAACCGGCAGGGCGAACAGCACGACACCCACTGCGGCGAGCACCGCGACCGGCCATGGCGGCAAGTCACTCGGCGTCCGCCGCGCTGCGCTGTCGCCGCTCTCGCTTGTTGCAGTCGATGCGTCGGTCATGGCACGACGAATCCAAAATCAGCGAGCACGCGGCGTGCCGCGTCCGTCCTCATGAATGCGACAAAGGCCGTGGCTGCTGCAGGATTGGGCGCATCTGACAGCACGGCGGCAGCGTATGACGCCTGAGGTGCCGTCCCGGCTGTCCAGCCCAAGCTCACGATTGCACCGCCGTGCGAGCCGCTTTGCCTATTCGAGGCCGTATCGGTTGCGTACACCACGGCGGCGTCAAGCTCGCCGGCAGCAAGCTTGGTCGTCAGGACGCGCACGTTCGGCTCGTCAGAGTCGGGTACGGGTTCGATCTCCGCCCGCGCCAGACCTTTTCGAGCGAGCGCGCCGCAGGGAACCTCGGGCGCGCACAGCCCGATCAGCAGCTCGGGCCGGGCCAGGTCGGCGAGCGATGTCACCCCGGCCTCGTTGCCGGCCGGCACGGCCAGCACTAGCGAGTTGCGAGCCACCACGACCGGCGCGTGTGCCAGCCCGACCTCGTCGCGAACGGCGTCGAGATGGACAGGGTCTGCGGGGACGAACACATCGGCGGGAGCGCCGGCAAGCACTTGCTCTCGCAATGCTGAGCTCCCGGCCCCTGCGATCTGCAGGTCCAGACCGGGATGGAGCAGTTCGAACTCACCGGCGAGCACCTCGGCAACCGGCAGCAGCGAGGCCGCTACGAGGACGTGCAGGTCGCCGCCGAGTTCGTCGTCGCTGGACCGAGCCGTGTCGCCGTCGCGTCCCGAGGTACATCCGGCTGCCAACTGCATCACCGCCAAGGGCAGCAGCACGAGCGCCGCAGCGAGACGCACCGCAGCCCCGCGATTCCCCCTACGGCGATCACCCATAGTTGCGCCAGTGTGCCCGGCATACAGGGTCGCTGAGCTCGGGCCTATGGTTCCGGGCATGGCTACGACGCTCGATTGGTACGGGTGCGCCACCTTCCGGTTGCGCACGGCCGGCCTCACGATCTTTCTCGACGCTTACATCGACCGCGCAGACAACGCCGCGGGCCCGGGCCTGTCGGCCGACGACGTCACCGAGGCCGACTGGGTGCTCGTGGGTCATTCCCACTTCGATCACCTCTACGGGGCGGAGCGCATCGTGGCCAACACCGATGCCACCTTGATCGCGTCCTATGAGTCGGTCCGGGTGATGGCGGAGGCGGGCGTTCCCGAAGAGCGGATGATCTGCGTGGCCGGCGGCGAGACCGTGGATCTCGCTCGGGAAGATCGGGGAGCGGGAGTGCGGGTGTCGGTGTATCCGAGCCAGCACTCCTGCGTCTGGTCGCACACCCAGATGGACCAGCCCGACCATGTCTGCCTGGGCGACCTCGGCGTGACCTGGCAGGAGCAGCAGGAACGCTTCGCCGAGCTGATGAAGTATCTGGCGACGGAGGTCGAGGCCGACACCAGCGCCCACATCGCCGCGTCCGCTGCCGGCCACAGCGACCGGGGCGACGGGGGAGCGCTGCTGTTCCTGATCGAGGCGCCGGATGGCTCGGTGCTGTTCCAGGACACCTCGGGACACTGGTCCGGCGTGATGCGCGACCTCCGCCCCGACGTGGCGATCCTTGCGGCGGCCGGACGTGGCAACATCGACGGCGAGCCCATCCAGGGCTCGCTGGCCCAGTTCATCGGCCGCCAAGCCGACCTGCTGCGGCCCCGCAAGGTCATCCTGGGACATCACGACAACTGGCTGCCGGGATTCTCGGTGCCGACCGACACGTCGTCCATTGCGGCCGAGCTGACCCGCGTCACGCCAGGCGCCGAATTCCTCGAACCCGGATACATGGAAGCTACGCCGATCCTGCCGTAATCGAGATCCGCTGCCGACCTCGCAACGTCCATACGGATCATTCGCTAGCGAGCGCGTATTGGCTGCCAGCGGCGGTAGGTGGCGCAGCGCCACAGCCATTCGACGGGGCCGAAGGCGAAGCGATCCAGCCAGGCCTTCGACCACCACAGTTGCACCGCCCATACGGCCACCACGAACACGGCGATGCCGCCGCGGCCCAGCTCCAGATCGTCCAGCAGAGCGCCCAGCACGAGCAAGCCAAGTGCTGTCTGGGTGAGGTAGTTGGTGAGTGCCATGCGTCCTGCAGCGCAAATGCGCTGTCGCAAGCCCCTGTCCCTCGCCGCATTCCACAGCGCGATCAGGCTGAGGTAGCCCAGGCACAGCGGCATGGTGGCCAGCGTGTTGGGGATGGTGCCTGCGACGGCCCAGTCGATATCGAAGCCCGTGGCGGCCATCAGGGCGAATCCGGCAGCGGACAGCGGCAGCCCGACGCCGAGGCCCCATGCCGCCATGCGGCGGTAGAACGAAGGTGCCCGGTTGCCGCTGATGACACCCGTCCGGTAGAGCGCCGCGCCGATGAGCATGGCGCCCAAGGCTCTGCCGAAGTAGTCCGCCAGGAACCACGTCCCGATGACGCCGTAGTAGTCGCCGTAGTGCCAGAAGTCGATGAGCACGCTGGAGAAGCTGCGCAGCGACGACTGCACGAACCACGAGATGACTGCCACTGCGACATAGCACCCGCCGCCGAGTGCGAGCAGCACCTTGGGGGGCAGGTGCCGCAGTGCGAGCACGACCGGCGCGCACAAGGCATAGGCGAACAGCACGTCGCCGTCCCAGAACGACAGGTGCACGATGCCGATGCCCAGTAGCAGCGCGTTGCGCCACAGGCTCAGCAGCACGCTGCGCCGGCCCTTCGCCGCGGCACGCTCGGCGAACAGCACGACGCCGGCGCCGAACAGCATCGAGAACAGGCCCATGAACTTCTGGTCGGCGAAGATCTCTCCGGCGCCGCCGACGAGCCAGTCGAGCCATGTCCGTGAGCCGGCCGCGTCGAGGTTGGCGTAGGCGGCCGCGGGCAGACCGAATGCCACGGCATTCATCGTCAATATCCCGAGCACGGCCATGCCGCGCACCGCGTCGAGTGTCGTGATGCGTTCAGCGGCCCGCGTTGCCAGGGGACCCGACGTCATGGCAGTCGGGCGAGGACTGCGGGCTCGCGGGCCGGCAGCGACCTCAGTCGAAGGTGATGACGGTGCGGTTGGATTCGCCGGCCTTCATCCAGCCGTAGCCCTCGTTGATCTGTTCGAGATCGATGCGTGCCGAGATCATCTCGTCGAGCATGAGGCGGCCATCGAGGTAGAGGTCGATCATCATCGGGATGTCGCTGCGGAACTGGTTCGAGCCCATCATCGAGCCCTGCAGCTTCTTCTCCGCCAGAAAGTCGATGCCGCGCAGCTCGACCTTGGTCTTCGACGGCACCATGCCGATCACGGTGGCGGTGCCGCCGATGTCGAGCATGTTGAACGCTTGCTGCACGGTCTCGGCCAAGCCGATGGCTTCGAAGCTGTACTCCACGCCGCCCTTGGTCATGTCCTTCACGGCGGTCACCACGTCGTCTACCTCGGCGGCATTGACGGTGTCGGTGGCGCCCATCTGGCGGGCGGTCTCGAGCTTCGTCTCGGTCATGTCCACCGCAATGATCCGACCGGCGCCTGCCACACGGGCGCCTTGCACGGCCGACAGGCCGATGCCCCCGCAGCCGATCACGCACACCACGCTGCCCACGCCGACGCCTGCGGTGTTCACTGCCGCGCCGAAGCCCGTCGTGACGCCGCAGCCGATCAGGCACGCCCGGTCGAGCGGCATGTCGGGCCGCACCTTCACCACGGCGTTCTGGTGCACCAGCATCTGCTCGGCGAAACCGCCGAGCCGAGCCATCTGGCCAACCTCGGTGCTGTCGTCACGCTCGAGCCGGGCCGCGGCGCCCTTGGCCCGCGAGGTGGCCCGAATATTGGTGCAGCGGTGCGGGTTGCCCGACAGGCAGCGGTGGCATTGGCCGCAGAAAATCGATAGGCACGCCACCACGTGGTCGCCGGGCTTCACGTAGCTCACGTCGCTGCCCACAGCCTCCACCACACCGGCCGACTCGTGGCCCATCACCAGCGGGAGCGGCGTGCGGAACAGGCCCTCCATGAAGTGCAGGTCGCTGTGGCACAGCCCCGCGCCCTTGGTCTGGATGAGCACCTCCTGCGGCCCCGGCGCATCGATGCGCAAGTCCTCGATCTCCAGGTCGCCCGGCTGCTCGCAGAGCACTGCTGCCTTCATCGC
Organism: Acidimicrobiales bacterium; assembly: GCA_009843525.1. Taxonomy (GTDB): domain Bacteria; phylum Actinomycetota; class Acidimicrobiia; order Acidimicrobiales; family Poriferisodalaceae; genus Poriferisodalis; species Poriferisodalis multihospitum. Next base: position 155,182 of record VYDH01000018.1, read on the forward strand.
GTTCCCCTCGCGTTGTGCAACCACGACAGTGGCTTCGCTTGACGCTGTCGAGATTAGGCGCGCAGCCGCAAACGCGTGCTCCAGATGCCCATCGCGTCCCCGCCGCCATCGGCCGTCGAGGCGGAAGGTGCGGTAGCGTCGATTCCAGCGGGACACGGCCGTCGAGGGGGAGTCATGGCGAATGAGCACGGCTACTTGCCGAAGGTGACCGAGCTAGACGACAAGCAGCAACGCCGCTTGGACACGTGGTACGCGAAGGCCTACACCGACGACAACCTGTTCCGCACGCTGGCTGCGGACGAGACCACCATCGACCTGTTCCTCGGCTGGGTCGGAGCCGTGTACGGCGGCCATCCCGACGAGGATCCCGGTGCGCTCGACCGGCACATGATCGAGCTGTGCCGCATCCGGATGGCCAACCGGAACGAGTGCTTCCACTGAAGCCTCGTCAAGAGCGCATCGTTGGTGCGCACCGGACTGACTGACGAGGTCATCGCCCAGCTCGTCGACTACGAGGCATCGGAGCTGCCCGAGTCGTGGAAGGCCGCGCTTGCACTGTGTGATCGGCTCTCAGGCTTCGAACACCGCGGGATCATCCCGCCGGAGCTGTATGAGCGGCTGAGCGATCACTTCAACCCCCAGCAGATACTGCGCCTCGGTGCGCTGCTTGCCTCCGCGAGCGGGTGGCACCGGATGATCGAAGCGTTCGGCATCCGGCCCGACCACTACCGGGCCGACCGGGATGCTCCCTGGGCCGCGGCTGCAGATTGACCTCGCGAGCCGTCGCCTAGCTTCGATCTGGTGAGCGAACAGGCAACGGACGCCGAACCGCTGTCGCCGGGCGACCGGCTCGCCGATGTCGTCGACTTCTTCGGCGTGCAGGCCACCGGTGACGAGCTGCGCTGGCTGCTGCCGATCTCGCCGAACGTTGCCAACTATCTCGGCGTGATGCACGGCGGCTGCGCTCTTGCCGCGGTCACCGCTGCCGCCGAGACATGGAGCGAGCGGCCGCTCGCAGCGGCTTCGGCACAGTTCATGGCCCGTGTCCCGCTCGGCGGCAGCGCTGAGGTCACCTTCGACATCGGCTCGGCCGGCAAGCGAATGACGCAGGTGCTCGCCCAGGTCACCGATGCGGCCGACGGCCGCGTGCTGATGCGAGCGCTGCTGGCACTGGGCGGTCGCCGGCTCGGCATCGATCAGGACTGGGGGCAGCCGCCCGACGTTCCGGGGCCAGATGAGTGGCGACGTCGAACTGTGCCGGACAACGCCGTTGCGTCGTTCAGCACTGACGCCGACATCCGGTTCGGTCCGCACAGCGCCGGCGATCGGCGGATCCTCTGCTGGGCGCGGCTCGCCGGCACGCTGGCCTCCACGCGCCAGGGCCTGATAGCGCTGGCAGACACGCTCGCGACGGGGATGCACCGCAGCCTTGGCCTGCGGTGGCGTGGCGGCAGCATCGACAACACCGTGCGCATCGCCGGGAATGCCGACTGCGAGTGGGTGCTGCTGGATATCGAGACCGACGGATTCCACAACGCTGTCGGCCACGGCGTCGTGCGGATGTACACGCCCGACGGCAGGTTGCTGGCCACCGGGAACCAGTCGTTCGCTGTGGCGCGGGTGTCGGGCCCGCAGAAGGCCTCCGGACGTAGTCAGCACTAGCTTTCGGCTGCGTGAGCGCCGAAGCTGCCACGAGCGACGCCGCGCCGCAGGACCCGCACGTCGGCGAGGTGATCGAGTTCTTCGGCCTCCAGTCGACTGCCGAAGAGCTGCGCTGGCTGCTGCCGGTCACCTACGACGTAGCCGGTGCCACTGGCACGCTGCATGGCGGGTGCGCGCTCGCGGCCGCCGTAGCGGCCCTCGAAAGCGTCACCGGCCGGCCGATGGCCGCTGCATCGGCCCAGTACCTGGCGCGGCTGCCGGTGGGCGGCTGTGCGGCCGTCGCACTCGACATCGGCGCCAGCGGCAACCGGATGACCCAGGCCTCCGCGGAGATCACCGATGCTGTCGATGGACGGGTCATTCTGCGTGCGCTGGTGTCCCTCGGCGGTCGGCAGCTGGGAATCGACCAGACATGGACGACGGCCCCGGACGTGCCGCCTCCGGACTCATGCGAGCCTCGCGGCCCGACCTCGATTGAGGGCCGGTCGTTCACCGATCACGCCGACATCCGGCTCGCCGGGCAGCAGCCGGGCGAGCGCCACGTCCGGTACTGGGCGCGTCTCAACAGCACGCTGGCATCGACAGGGCCGGGCCTGACGGCGCTGGCCGACCTGCTGCCGAGCGGCATGCGCGTCAGCCTCGATGCCGGCTTCAGGGGATCCAGTCTCGACAACACGGTGCGGATCTCCGGCGAGGCCGAGAGCGAATGGGTGCTCTTGGATATCGAATCGGACGCCGTGCACAACGCCATCGGCAACGGCATCGTTCGCATCTATTCCTCCGACGGGGGACTGCTGGCGACGGGCACCCAATCGTTCGCAATCACAAGGATCACGGGCCCGCTGGGCTCGCCGCAGCAATGACGGGCCTACGCACGTGGCTGACCGGGGCACGGCCTCGCACCTGGCCGGCGTCGCTGGTGCCGCCGTTCGTAGGCACTGCAGCGTCCGATGCGGCGGCTAACGGCGACATCGAGTGGTGGCGAGCCGCTTTCGCGCTGATCGTGTCGCTGTGCATCCAGATTGCTGTCAACTACGCCAACGACTACAGCGACGGAGTGCGGGGCACCGATGTGGCCCGGGTAGGTCCGCAGCGCCTGGTGGCTTCCGGAGCGGCGTCGCCGACCGCAGTGCGGAACGCGGCGTTCGCAGCCTTCGGCGTGGCTGCCGTGTTCGGCCTCGTGGTGGCAGCGGCGGTGTCGTGGTGGCTCGTCGTGGCCGGCGGGGCGTCGATGCTCGCGGCGTGGTACTACACCGGCGGCCGGCGCCCGTACGGCTACCGGGGCCTCGGCGAGCTGTTCGTGTTCATCTTCTTCGGGCTGGTGGCGACGGCAGGATCGGCGTTCGTCCAGGACGCCCGCCTCACGATGCTGGGCATTGCTGCCTCGGTCCCGGTGGGCTTGGGCTCCGTGGCCCTGCTCATATCGAACAATCTGCGCGACCTGCCGACCGACGCACAGGCCGGCAAGCGCACGCTGGCGGTGCGGATGGGCGACGGGCCGACCCGCGCCATGTACGCGGTGGTCGTAGTGCTGATGGTGTTCTCGCCGATGTATCTGTCGCTGCTGCGACCGTGGACGATGCTGGGACTCGCCGCCATCGCGTTCGCTGTTGCACCCGTTCGCACGGTGGTCCGCGGGGCCACCGGTGCTGCGTTGGTGGTAGTGCTTGCGGCAACCGGCCGTCTGCAGATCGTCGTGGGCGCCCTGCTGACCGTGGGCCTGGCCCTCGGACCATGACATCGGCGACACCCTGCTTCCACCCGTGGCTGTGCCCATGCGATCCGCAATGATGTCCCGATGAGCACAGACGCAGGTTCGGGGGCAGTGCTGGAACATCTCGCCGCGCTGGGCGTGGCCTACGAGGTGGTGGAGTGCGACCCCGACTTCGCCGACACGGCGCAATTCTGCGAGCGCTACGGCTATTCGATGAATGCGTCGGCGAACGCCATCTGCGTGGTGGGCAAGTCAGCCGAGCGGCCGATGGCGTGCTGTGTTGTGCTGGCATCGACGCGGCTCGACGTGAACGGTGTGGTGCGGCGGCGGCTGGGCACGCGCAAGGCATCTTTCGCCGACGCCGACGAAACCATCGCACGCACCGGGATGATGATCGGCGGCGTGACACCGTTCGGGCTTCCCGCAGACATCCCGGTCTGGATCGACAGCCGGGTGATGGACTGCACCGAGGTCATCGTGGGCGGCGGCTCTCGGGACTGCAAGATCCTCTGCCCGCCGGCCTCGCTGGCCGCGCTGCCCACAGCCGAGGTCGTCACGGATCTGGCCAAGGCGAATCCGCCGGCCAGCTAAGGGGCGGAGCCCTCTCGCGTCGCCGTGATGAGTTGGGCGATGCCGCCGCTCAGCAAGATCCTGTCGAGGGAGCCGAATCCGGCATTGGCGAGTTGGGCCAGCAGCACCGGCGCCTCCGGCAGGTACGCCACGGACTCAGGCAGGTACCGGTAGGCGGACCTGCTGGAGAGCAGGCTGCCCACCGCCGGCACCACCTTGCCGAAATACACCCGGTGACCAGCCCGCAGCAGCGGGTTGGCCGGTTCGGCGACCTCGAGCAGCGCGATCCGGGCGCCAGGCCGGAGCACCCGGGCCAGCTCCGTGAAGAACGGTTCGAGGCTCGTGAAGTTCCGCAGTGCGAAGCCGCACGTCGCGCCGTCCAGCGACGCGCTGCGCACTCCGAGCCTGAGCGCGTCGGAGCGCACCAGGGGTGCAGCCGTGGTAGCCGCCGCGAGCATGCCTGCAGAGAAGTCGACGCCCACGGGCCGCAGACCGGCCGATTCAAGCTCGTTGCACAGGTCGCCGGTTCCGCATGCCACGTCGAGCACGGTTTCTCCGGGTGTCAGGCCGAGGGCCGCCACGGTGCGGCGCCTCCAGCGAGTATCGAGGCGGAACGTCAGCAGCCGGTTCAGCAGGTCATAGCGAGGTGCGATCTCGTCGAACATCTCCTCGACGGCTTGGGCTTTGTCCTCGGGGCTGGGCAGCCGAGTCACGTGAACCAGACACGGCGATGACTGCGGCTCATCGGGTGAAACAGCAGCACCAGCAGCAGCGCGTCGAACATGAGACGCATGATCATGCCCAGCTCGAAGCTCACGCGGACACCCCACCACAGCGTCGCTACTGCCGCGTAGATTGCCGCAGCGGAGCACAGCCAATGGCCCCAACGACGCTCGTTGGCAGTGCCCGCGCCGCCTGCGATGTACCCGCCGGCGAGCAGAACGGTGACGGCCGGCGGAACAATACTGTCGCTCAGATCGGCTGCTGTGCGGTCGCTGGCGAACAGCGAGACGATGCCCTCGAAGATGTCGCGCGCCAGTTGCGAGTCGATGCGTGTGCCGAACAGGAACAGCAGCCCGGCCGAGAAGTAGCACAGCACCACGGCGCTCAGCAGCGTTTGTGGCTGGCTGCGGTTGAGCCACCGCATCTGGTTCACCGGGCAAGTGTGGCACCTGTGCCAGCACGATCCCATCCACGGGGCTGAGCCGCAGCATTAGCCTGCGCCCGGTGAGTGTCGCAGCGAGTGCCGATCCCGTCATCTCGATCGGGGCCGATCAGCATGGCGCGGTCCTAGAGGCCAATGCCGCACACTGGTCGCCCGGCGCATTGGCTGCAGCATTGCGGCTGCAGCTCCGCGACATCTCGGGGCCCCTGTCGGTCTGGATTGATCATCCGGACCACGACGAAGCAGACGGAGCCGACCTCACGCCGGCCGAGACTCGACTCGGGCGCGGGCTCGCAGAGCTTGGCCTGACGTTCGAGCGCGACCTCTACCGCATGGAGCGATCGCTGCCGATGGATCAGCCCAGCGGCATCGAGACGCGTTCGTTCGTGGTCGGCCAGGACGAGCAGGCGTGGGTGGAGGTCAACAACCGGGCGTTCTCCTGGCACCGCGAGCAGGGCGGCTGGACGCTGGCCCAGGTTGCCGAGCGCCAAGCCGAGCCGTGGTTCGACGCCGACGGCTTCCGGGTGTACGACATCGACGGCTACATCGCCGCCTACTGCTGGACCAAGGTGCACACCGATGAGGTCCCGCCGGTCGGCGAGGTGTACGTCATCGCGGTTGACCCGCAGTATCACGGCCGCGGGCTCGGCCGGGCTCTGACGCTGGCCGGCTACGAGCATCTCGCCGATGCAGGCCTGACACGGGCGATGCTCTACGTCGACGCCGACAACACGCCCGCCGTCACGCTCTACCTCGACCTCGGCTTGGAGGTGGCCGTGGTGCGTCGGCTGTTCACCGGCACCGGCCCGCTGAACTCGTAGCAGGCTGAGCAGCCGTGACAGCCCCCGGCGCCGATCCCTCGCTCGGCGATCTGAGCCGCGCGGAACTCGGGGAACTGCTCGACGGCGAGCCGGCCTACCGGCTGGACCAGGTGTGGGACGGCCTGTACCGCCAGCGTCGCCCGCTGTCTGAGCTCACCAATGTGCCCAAGAGCCTGCGACAGGCCATCGGCGAACTGCTGCCGCCCGCGCTGACACTCGTCCGCACCCAGTCGGCAGACCGAGGCACCACCACCAAGCACCTGTGGTCGCTGCGTGACGGCCACCTAGTGGAGTCGGTGCTGATGCGCTACCGGAACTGGACGACGCTGTGCATCAGCAGCCAAGCCGGCTGCGCGATGGCGTGCAGCTTCTGTGCAACAGGCCAGGTGGGATTCGACCGCAACCTGAGCGTGGGCGAGATCGTCGAGCAAGTGCTGGGCACGTTGCAGGAGACAGGCTCAAACGATCGGTCCGCCTCCGGCGGAGCCATCAATATCGTCTTCATGGGCATGGGCGAGCCGCTCGCCAACTACGAGGCGGTGTGGGCAGCGGTGGAGCGGTTCCACGGCGACATGGGCATCGGCGCCAGGCACATCACGGTGTCGACCGTCGGGGTCATTCCCGGCATCGAGCGCCTTGCAGCAGCAGCGCAGCCGGTCAACCTGGCGGTCTCGCTGCATGCCGCCAACGACCGCCTGCGCAACCGCATCGCGCCCATCAATCGCACGTACCCGCTGCGTGATCTGGCGCGCTCGCTGGCCGACTATCGCCGCGCCAAGCGACGGCGCATCAGCTTCGAATGGGCGATGATCGGCGGCGTCAACGACACCGACCGCGACGCGGCCGAGCTAGCTGCGTATGCACGTCCGCTGGCGGCCCACGTCAACCTCATTCCGCTGAATCCCACACCGGGGTACGGCCACCAGCCCTCGCCAGCCGGGCGAATCGAGCACTTCGCCGCCGAGCTGTCGTCCCATGGTGTGAATGCCACCGTGCGCCAGAACCGCGGCACGTCGATCGACGCCGCCTGCGGTCAGTTGCGCGCCGACAAGCTCGTCTCGATTGGCAGACACGGTCGCGGCGCACGCGCTCGGGCGGAGCGCTAGACACTCGCCATGGCCAAGCCGCGATCGCCGAAGGGGCGCGCCCAGCGAACCCACGAGCGGCTCAAGGACGAGTACGAGGCTGTCTGCGAGCTGGAGCATCGCAACCCATTCGAGCTGCTGGTGGCGACGATCCTGTCTGCGCAGTGCACCGATGCTCGTGTCAATGCCACCGTTCCCGGGGTGTTCGCGAAGTATCCCGACGCCGAGGCGCTGGCTTCCGCCGATCTCGATGACCTCGAGGAGCTGGTGCATCCCACCGGCTTCTTCCGCAGCAAGGCGCGCAACCTGCAGGGAATGGCCCGCCGGCTGCTGGCCGACCACGGCGGCGAGGTGCCGACCAGCCTGAAGGACTTGGTGAAGCTGCCAGGTGTCGGTCGCAAGACCGCCAATGTCATCCGGTCGGTGGCGTTCGACCTGCCGGGGCTGCCGGTGGACACCCATGTCGGCCGCTTGGTGCGGCGCCTCGGCATCACCGCCGAAGAGGATCCGGTCAAGGTAGAGCTGGCCTTGAACCCGATGATCCCCCAGTACGAGCGGGGCGACTTCAGCCTGCGCTTGATCCTGCACGGCAGGCGCGTCTGCTCGTCCCGCAAGCCCGCATGCGACGACTGCGTGCTCAACGACTTCTGCCCGAGCGCCTTCGCGGCCTGAACCGTCACCGACGCCGGCTGTGGTGCGAATGCCAGACCCAAGAGGTGCGACCGAATGACTGAGCCAGCGAATCCCGGCAGCGGCACGGTGCGCAGGTCATCGCACTTCGTGCCTGGCGCGAACGAGCGGATGTTGGAGAAGTCGATCGCGACTGATGCCGACAGCCTCGTGCTGGATCTCGAAGATGCGGTCACACCTGACAACAAGGACAGCGCCCGCACCACGGTCGCAGGCTGGCTGGCCGATGTCGACTTCGGCGCCAAGGAGCGGGTGGTTCGGATCAACCCGCTCGACACCCCGTGGTGCGCTGCCGATGTCGCCGAGACGATGGTGTCGCCGCCAGACGCCTACCTGGTGCCGAAGGTCAACAACGCAGCCGAGGTCGTCGAGCTCGACAGCATGATCGCCCGCTGGGAGCTGGAGCACGGCCACCCGCCCGGCGGCGTGGTGCTGCTGGTGCTGGGAACCGAGACGCCTCAAGGGCTGCTGAACATCGGCGAGCTCGCTCGCCATGACCGGGTGGACGCGCTGAGCTGGGGTGCCGAGGATCTCTCGGCGGCCATGGGCTCGAAGGCCAACCGGGATGCGACGGGGGCGTACCTGCCGGTGTTCGAGTACGCCCGGGTCATGTGCCTGGTGGGCGCCACGGCGTGGGGCAAGCAGCCGCTCGACACGGTGTTCGTGGACTTCCGCGACGACGAGGGGCTGGCCGTCGAGTGCACTACATCAGCAGCGATGGGATTCACCGGCAAGATCACCATCCACCCCGCCCAGATCGACATCGTCAACGCCGCGTTCACGCCCAGCGAGGCCGAGATGGCCGACGCTCGGGAGCTGCTCGAGGCATTCGCCGAGGCCGAATCGGCGGGCTTGATGGCGTTCGCTCACAAGGGCCAGATGGTGGACGTGCCGCACCTGACCCGCGCCCGCAAGATCGTGGCAACAGCGGAGGCCATCGCTAAGCGCTCCTGAACTCTTCGCGGGAGCGGATGCAGGCAAGGCAACCCGGCTCGTCGCGGTGCATTGCCGTCGGCGCATCGGCGCGCCGCAAGGTCAGCGAAGCGCGTCCGTGGCCTGCGCCAGGCGACGGCGAGCCATCCGCAGCGAGCGTTCCACCTCGTAGAGCTCCACGCCGACATCCTCGTGCGGTGTGCCCATCAGCTCGTCGGCAGCCTGCGACACGCGGTTGCCCAGCTCGCCCACAGCCGTCTCGATCGACGACAGCTCCGCAGCACTGATCACCCGCGGCACGCTAGCCATCGCTCGAGCTGCCCAAAATCGCAGCAGTGGCGATCAGGGGCGAAGGTACCCTCGGCGCCGTGCTGGAGCGGCTGGACCTGCGGGGCCTCGGCGATGAATCGGGCGATGCGCTTGCCGGTCTGTTGCCGCGCCCGCAGGCGGGCGACGCGGTGTCGCATGACGCAGTCCGTCGGCTGATTGACGAGGTTCGCAACGGCGGCGACGCTGCTGTGCGGGAGCTCACGGCCCGCTTTGACGGCGTCGATGTCGCTGACACGCTGGTGCCGGTTGCGGAGCTGTCTGCAGCTTGGGATCGGCTGTCGCCTGGCTTGCGCTCGGCGATGGAGACCGCCCACCGGCGCATCTTGGAATTTCACCAATCCGAGGCCGCCATCGGTCATGTCTATGAGCGTGACGGCGTCGCGGTTCGGTCGGTCAGCCAGCCGGTGGATCGGGCCGGCATCTATGTGCCGGGTGGCCTGGCTGCCTACCCGTCCACCGTGTTGATGACCGTGCTGGTTGCCCGCGCTGCGGGCGTCGACGACATCGTGCTCTGCTCGCCGCCTGGTCCCGACGGCGACCTCGCCGCACCGGTGCTGGCCGCGGCGCACTTGTGCGGAGTTACTGAGGTACACCGGGTGGGGGGCGTGCAAGCTGTCGCGGCGCTCGCGTACGGCACCGAGACGATCCGGCCCGCCGATGTCGTGGCCGGGCCCGGAAATGCCTGGGTGGCCACCGCCAAACAGCTCGTGGCCAGTGACGTGGGCGTGGCCTCGGCGTTCGCCGGACCTTCGGAAATCGTGGTGATCGCCGACGCGACCTGCCCGCCGGCCGCGGCAGCGACCGACGTGGTGCTGCAAGCCGAGCACGGCCCCGGCGGGCGCGCCTGGCTGGTCACCTGGGACGACGAGTGCGCCGAGGCCGTCTGCAGTGCCATCGGTCAGATCGTCGACCTGTCGCCCCGCCGGGTGGAGACGCTGGCCACGCTGAAGGCTGACGGATTCGTGTGCCTCGTGGATGGGCCAGCGCAGGCTGCCGACGTCGCCAACTTCGTCGCACCCGAGCATCTCCAGCTCATGTGCGAGTGTGCCGAAGATCTCGTCAGCAGCATCCGTCATGCTGGCGCCGTATTCATCGGGCCCTGGGCACCCGCATCGGTCGGCGACTACGTGGCGGGGCCCTCGCATGTGCTGCCCACCGCCGGCACGGCCCGCTTCGCTGGAGCGCTCACCACCGACGACTTCACCAAGCGGATGCACGTTGTGGATGTGTCCGAAGCCGGCTTCGACCAGCTTGCGCCTGCGGTGGCTGAACTGGCCGAGGCCGAGGGCCTGTGGGCGCACGCTGCCTCAGTGTCGCGCCGCAAGGAGTGGACCACCACAGGAGTGCGGCCGTGAAGCCGCCGGTGCGCGACGACCTGCGCCTGCTCGACGGCTACCACTCGCCCCAGATCGACGTCGAGGTACGGCTCAACACCAATGAGGCGCCGGTGGGGCCGCCGCCGGAATTCGCCGACGCCCTCGCTGCGGAGCTGTGCAACGTCGAATGGCACCGCTACCCGGACCGCACGGCCGCTGCCCTGCGGGCCGACCTTGCCGAGCTGGCAAGCACCGAGCCGGAACGCATCTTCGTGGCCAACGGCTCCAACGAGGTGCTGCAAACACTGTGCCTCACCTACGGAGGGGCAGGTCGCAGCGTCGCCACATTCGAGCCCACCTACGCCATGTACGGCCAGATCGCGCGAAGCACCCAATGTGCGCTCGTCGAAGGCGAGCGCCACGCCGACGGCAGCGTGAGCGTGTACGAGCTGGAGCGGGTCATCGAGCGGCACCAGCCGTCGATCGTGTTCCTGTGCTCGCCCAACAACCCCACCGGCACACCGGAGCGCATCGAGGTGCTCAAGCGAGCGCTGGAGATCGCACCGGGCCTCGTAGTGGTCGACGAGGCCTACGGGCAATTCGCCGACTGGAGCGCCATCGACCTGTGCGACGGTGCCGGGGGCCCCGACAACTTGGTCGTGACGCGCACCTACTCGAAGACGTGGGCGATGGCCGGAGCGCGGTTGGGCTACGCCGTCATTCCGGCGGGCATGGCCGCAGAGTTCGAGAAGGTGGTGCTGCCGTACCACGTCGACACCGTCAAGCAGATCGCCGGACGTGTGGCGCTGCGCTTCACCGACGACATGGAGCAGCGCGTAGCTGCGATCGTGGCCGAGCGGGAGAGGATCGAGGCCGCGCTGAGCGGGATGGGCCTCGATGTGTGGCCCTCGCAGTCCAACTTCATCCTGTTCCGCACAACGGCCAGCGGGCACAGCGGCGACGACGTCTGGCAGGCGCTCGTGGACCGATCAGTGCTTGTGCGGAACTGCTCAGGGTGGCCCCGACTGGCCGATTGCCTGCGTGTGACAGTGGGAACCCCGCCCGAGAATGATCGCTTCCTTGAGGCGCTGGCTGAGATTGTCTCGTGAACATGCGATGGCGAGGGTGCGAAACCTGCGTCGGGGCCGCAGGCTGATGTGGCCGAATCTGAAACACCCAGAGAGTGCACCATGACTGCTCGAACTGCCACCGTGCAGCGGAACACCAAAGAAACCCGGATCGACCTCACGCTCGACCTCGACGGCTCCGGCCAGAACGACATCTCGACGGGCCTGCCGTTCTTCGACCACATGGTCGCCCAGCTCGCCAAGCACGCCCGCTTCGACCTGCAGCTGCGCACCGTGGGCGACCTCGAGATCGACGCCCACCACACGGTGGAGGACACCGGCATCGCGCTCGGCGAGGCGATGCGGCAGGCCTGGGGCGACAAGGCCGGGGTGCGCCGCTTCGCCTCTTATGTCGTGCCGCTGGACGAGGCGGCGGTCGAGGTGGTGCTGGATCTGTCCGGCCGGCCATTCCTGCACTACGACATCGAGCCGCCCGGCGAGAAGATTTTGGGCGATCCGCCCTTCGACCCGCAGCTCTGCGAGGAGTTCTGGCGCGGCCTGGTCATGTCGGCCGGCATCACCCTGCACCTGGTGATGCTGCGCGGCCGCAACACCCACCACATCATCGAGGCCAGCTTCAAGGGTGCTGCGCGGGCCTTCTACGACGCCATCCGCGTCGCCGACGACGTGCTGCCCTCCACCAAGGGCGTCCTGTGAAGGACGTCAGGTGAATGGCGATCGTCCTCTCGTTGCGGTCCTCGACTACGGCATCGGCAACCTGCGCTCAGCCCAGAAGGCACTCGAACGGGCAGGTGCCGACGCTCGACTGACAGCCGACGCCGGACTGATCGCCGGCGCCGCCGGCGTCGTGCTGCCTGGCGTGGGGCATTTCGGCACCTGTATGCACCAACTGCGGGCGACGGGCCTGGAACAGCCCGCACTCGATGCCATCGAGAGCGGGCGGCCGTTCCTGGGCATCTGCGTGGGCATGCAGATGCTGTTCGAAGCGTCCGAGGAGGCACCAGGGGTCCCTGGCATGGGCGTGATGCCCGGCATAGTGCGACTGCTGCCCGACGGCATCGTGCGCCCACAGATGCAGTGGAACCGTCTCGATGTGCAGCGGCCAGACTGTCCGCTGCTGGCCGGACTGACCGACGGTGCTTGGATGTACTTCGTCCACAGTTACGCGCCCGATACCGACGACTGCTTCGTGGCGGCGACCTGCGATTACCCCACGCCGATCACCGCGGTCACTGAGCGGGGCCGGCTGTGGGCCACCCAGTTCCACCCGGAGAAGTCCGGCGATGCCGGCAAGCGGCTGGCACAGAACTTCCTTGCCGCAGTGAGAGCCGACCAATGCCGCCGGTGAGCTTCGATCTGTATCCCGCGATCGACTTGCGCAACGGGCGCTGCGTGCGCTTGGTGCAGGGCGACTACGAGCGCGAGGTGCGCTACGACGCCAACCCGGTCGAGGTGGCGCACGAGTTTGCGGAGGCGGGCACCCGCTGGATCCACATGGTCGATCTCGACGCTGCCCGCACCGGTGAGCCGCAGCCGCAGAACCGGGCCGTGATCCGGTCGGTCGTGGCCGCCGTGGGAGACGCCGGCGTGCACGTGCAGGTCGGCGGCGGCGTGCGCAGCCGCGAGCGCGCCGAGGCGCTGTACGAAGCGGGAGTCGCCCGATGCGTGGTGGGCACCGCCGCGATCGAGAACCCCGATCTCGTCGGGGAATTGACTTCCGCCGGTCACCGCATCGCGGTGGGTCTCGACGTGCGGGGCACCGACGTGGCCACCCGCGGCTGGGAGCACCAGAGCGGGGTCAGCCTGGGCGATGCCCTCGCCCGGCTGGCCGGCAGCGGCGCTGAAGCGGTGATCGTGACGCAGATCGCCCACGACGGCATGGGCGGTGGGAGCGACCTGGCCGGGCTGCGGGAGGTGCTGGATGCGCCCCAGCGGCCTCCGGCGATGTCGGTGATCGCCAGCGGCGGGGTGGGCTGCCTCGCCGATATCGCTGACCTGCGCGACCTGCGCTCGCCGCATGGGCACACGCTCGCGGGGGCCATCGTGGGCAAGGCACTCCATGACGGTGTGATCTCGCCCGTCGCTGCTGTGGTGGTGGCGCGCGGCAGTGCCGCAGTGGACGAACCCGACCCGGAGCCGGGCCAGTGACCGAGTCAGCCAGACGAGAGGCTGGGCCGAGATGAAGACCGTGCGGGTCATCCCCTGCCTCGACGTGGACGACGGGCGGGTCGTCAAGGGCGTCAACTTCGTCGGGCTGCGCGACGCCGGCGATCCTGTCGAACTGGCAGCTGCCTACGACCGTCAAGGCGCCGACGAGATCGTCTTCTACGACATCACGGCTTCCGCGCACGGACGTGACACCATCATCGAGCTGGCCCGTCACACCGCCGAAGAGGTCTTCGTCCCGTTCACGATCGGCGGGGGCATCCGCTCGGTCGACGACGCCCGGGCACTGCTGCGCGCAGGGGCCGACAAGGTGTCGGTGAACTCGGCGGCCGTCGTGCGGCCCGAGCTGGTGCGCGAGATTGCCGATGAATTCGGCAGCCAGTGCGTCGTAGTTTCCGTCGACGCCAAGGCCAACGATGCCAGCAGCGGCGAGACCACGTCGTGGAACGTCTACGTCAAGGGCGGCAGGGAAGACACGGGCATCGACGCACTCGGCTGGGTGCGCCGGGTGGTTGAGCTCGGCGCCGGCGAGATCGTGCTGAATTCCATGGATGCCGACGGCACGAAGGCGGGCTTCGACCTCGAGCTCACGCGGGCGGTCGTCGACGCAGTGGAGATTCCCGTGGTCGCCAGCGGGGGAGTGGGCACGTTGCAGCACTTGGTGGACGGCGCCCTCATCGCCAACGCCGATGCCGTGCTAGCGGCTTCGATCTTCCACTTCGGCGAGCACACGATTGCCGACGCCAAGCGGGCGCTGCTGGATGCAGGTGTCGCCGTCCGCCCTCCCACTGCCTGATTGATTGCCGGGTTCGGGCGCCGCTAGACGGTTTCAGTCCTGCTCGAAGGCGCCCGCTAGCTTCCCCGCCATGAGCTACCCCGGCACCCACTCGGCGACCGACCCAGACCGTCCAGCAGTGATCATGGCCCGCGACGGCCAGGCCCGGACGTTCGGCGAGCTCGAAGCGCGCAGCTGCCAGTTCGCACAGCTCATGTGGGCCGCCGGCTTGCGCCCGGGCGACCATGTGGCGATCTTCGCCGACAACAACATCGGTTACTTCGATGCCTACTGGGCCGCGATGCGCAGCGGCCTCTACTTCACGACCGTCAACCGCTACCTGACCGCCGACGAGGCCGCGTACATCGTGAACGATTGCGGTGCCCGGGTGCTCGTGGCCTCGCCCGCTGTCATCGATGCGGCCACCGAGATGCTGCCGCTCATCGGCGACTGCGACATCCGGCTCATGCTCGATGAAGCCGCTGATGGGTTCGATCCGTTCGAAGACGCCATTGCGGCTCATCCCGCCGAGCCGCTGGCTGAACAGCCGCGAGGGTCGGCGATGCTGTACAGCTCCGGCACGACGGGCCGTCCCAAGGGCATCAAGCGACCACTGGATGGCACGTCGATCACCGACCCGGATCTGCTCGGCGTCGGATTGCTGGGCGGCGTCTTCGGCTTCGGTGAAGGAACCCGCTATCTCTCGCCCGCGCCGCTGTACCACTCTGCGCCCCTGTCGTTCACGACCGGCACGCAGTCGGTCGGCGGCACGGCGGTGGTCATGGACCGCTTCGATGCTGCTGAGGCCCTGTCGTACATCGAGCGCTACCGCATCACGCACAGCCAGTGGGTGCCCACGATGTTCAGCCGGATGCTGAAGCTGCCCGAATCCGAGCGCACCCGCCACGACCTGACCAGCCATCAAGTCGCCGTGCACGCAGCGGCGCCGTGCCCCGTCAAGGTAAAGCACCAGATGATCCACTGGTGGGGTCCGATCCTGCACGAGTACTACGCCGGCACCGAGCTCAACGGCTTCTGCTACGTGAACTCAGACGAATGGCTCGAACGGCCCGGCACGGTGGGCAAGCCGCTCATCGGTGTGATCCACATCTGCGACGACGAGGGCAACGAGCTGCCCGTCGGCGAGGCGGGCACCATCTACTTCGAGCGTGAGATCCCGGCCTTCGAATACCACAACGACCCTGCGAAGACCGCCGAGTCGCGGCACGACGATCACGAGCTCTGGTCGACCCTCGGCGATGTCGGGCGTGTCGACGACGACGGTTACCTCTACCTGACCGATCGCAAGGCGTTCATGATCATCTCGGGCGGGGTGAACATCTATCCCCAAGAGATCGAGGACTGCCTGGTGCTGCACCCCAAGGTGGCAGACGCCGCAGTGTTCGGCGTGCCCAATGACGATTTCGGCGAAGAAGTGAAGGCCGTCGTGCAGCCGCTAGCCGGCGTGGAACCCGGTGACGCATTGGCGACCGAGTTGCTGGGGTACTGCCGCGAGCACCTCGCGAACTACAAGGTGCCCCGGTCGATCGACTTCCGTGACGAGCTGCCCCGCCATCCCACCGGCAAGCTCTACAAGCGCATCCTGCGCGACGAGTACTGGGGCGACCGGTCCTCGCGCATCGTGTAGGAGACTGAGCCGCTACTGCAGGCTGCTCACGAACGAGGCGATCTTCTCGCCGACAACCCGTGCGTGGCCCATCAGGAAGTGATCGCCGCCAGAGATCACGTCGACTTGGGTGTTCGTCCAGCTCTCGGTGATCTCGACTGCTTCCGCGGGGGAGCGGAACTGGTCGTGCTCGGGCACCAGCAGCAGCTTGGGCCGAGGATCGGCTGCGGCGCCCATCGATGCGGGGTCGACGATCCGCAACGGCGCGGCAATGCCGATCCATGCCGACAAGGCGTCGTGTCCAGCCGCGAGCGAAACATCGCCGCCGAACGACCAGCCGGCCGAGACGACCGGCGGCGGATCAGCGGTGCCCGACCGGTCGGCCGCAAGGCGCACGGCTGCGTCGAACGCCGCCGCGGCGTCGAGCCGTTCGGCTTTCCCGTCGTCGTGGCTGCCGCCAGAGCGGCCTGTGCCGCGGAAGTTGTAGCGAAGCGCTGCGATGCCGCTCGCAGGCAGCGCCCGGAAAAGGTGATCGACAAGCGGATTCCACATGTCACCGCCGTACAGCGGGTGAGGGTGGGACAGCACAGCCACCGCGGCCGCGGTGCCGCCGGAACTGCCGTCGTCGGACCCAGCGCTTTGGGGCCGGCGCGAGCCGGGCCAGGCAGCCTCGGCCTCGAGCTCGATGCCGTCTGAGGTCACGGCCTCGACGGCGAACGCCTCGACCGTGAAGGGAGGCCCAGGAGCGGGCGTGCCACCGGAATTCTCTGCGTCAATCACGCTGGTGAACGGTACCGTGCGGGCGGTGAGCGCTCCCGAGACCAGCAACGAGCATGGCGCCGCTTCGGCGACGAAACCCGCCCGTGCCTCGAAGAGCTCGAAGTCCGGCAGTCGCCCGAAGACCGCGGCCAGCAAGCCGAAGCCGTCCGCACCGCCCGACTCCGACGGCGAGCGCCGGCCCATCAAGATGCTGCATGATCGGCTGCTTGTGCGGCTGCCCAACGACGGCTCGGAGCGGCGCACCAGTGGCGGCATCCTGATCCCCGCGACAGCTCAGCAGAACAAGCGCCTCGTGTGGGGTGAAGTCATCGGCGCAGGGCCGAACGTCCGGACCGCCCAGGAAGGCGATCGGGTGCTGTTCAGCCCCGAGGATCGCCATGAGGTCGAGGTGCACGGCGACGATTTCCTGATCCTGCGCGAGCGGGATGTGCATGCCATCGCTGCGCCTCGAATTGAGCCCGGCAGCACCGGCCTGTACCTGTGATCGTGCGGCTCTGCCTTCGGGCCTGCGCAATGACCCAGATCCGATGAGCACGGGCGAGACGCAGTTCCAGACCGGCGGCGGCATCACCGTCTCGCTCGCTGCGTCGACGGTCGATGGCAATGCCGAGATCGAAAACCTCGTGGACCGGCTGGACGAGGCTCGGGGGGTGCTGCTGTCGTCGAGCTACGAATACCCTGGCCGCTACACCCGCTGGGACATGGGCTTCGCCGACCCGCCGCTGGCCATCACCAGCCGGGCGCAGGACATCTGGGTGAGCGCCCTGAACGAGCGGGGCACCGTGCTGCTGGAGCCGGTTTACGAGGCGCTGGCAGCGCTAGGCAGCACCGCTGGCATCGTCGACCTCCGCCATGAGCCCGGCGATGCCGCAGGCGCCGTGGTCTGCCGTGTGGAGCGGGCCGACCGGCGTTTCGAGGAAGAAGATCGCAGCCGCCAGCCGTCCACGTTCACGGTTGTGCGCGCCCTCGTGAATCTGTTCTCCTGCGACGATCCGCACCTGGGCCTGTACGGGGCGTTCGGCTACGACCTTGCCTTCCAGTTCGAGCCCATCGCGCTGACGCTGCCGCGCCCGGCCGAACAGCGCGACCTGGTGCTCTACCTGCCCGACGACCTGCTCATCGTGGACCACGAGGGCGGCATTGCCCAGCGCTTCCGATACGACTTCGCCGTGGACGGCCGCAGCACCGCCGGGCTGGCGGGCGGCGGTGCGCGCGTGCTGTACGAGCCCGACTTCGAGCTGGAGGCGAGCTGCGACCATGAACCCGGCGGCTATGCGGCGGGCGTGCGTGCGGCCCACGAGTACTTCGCCCGGGGCGACCTCTTCGAAGTGGTCACGAGCCAGATGTTCTCCGAGCCCTGCATCGAGTCTCCCGCAGAACTGTTCCGCCGGCTCAAAGAGCAGAACCCTGCGCCGTACGGGTTCCTGATCAACCTCGGCCCGGCTTCAGCCGGGCGCGGGGAGCACAGTGTTGCAGGAGAGAGCGGAGAGTGGCTCATCGGTGCCTCGCCCGAGATGTACGTGCGGGTCGAGGGCGAGCGAGTCGAGACCTGCCCGATCTCAGGCACTATCGCCCGAGGCCAAGACCCCATCGACGACGCCTCGCAGATACTGGCGCTGCTCAACTCGGCGAAGGACGAGTCGGAGTTGACGATGTGCACCGATGTCGACCGCAATGACAAGAGCCGCATCTGTGTGCCTGGGTCCGTCAAAGTGATCGGCCGCCGCCAGATTGAGATGTACTCCCGCCTCATCCACACGGTCGACCATGTGGAGGGGCGTCTGCGCTCCGGCTTCGATGCACTTGACGCATTCCTGTCGCACACGTGGGCGGTCACGGTGACCGGCGCGCCCAAGACGGCGGCGATGATGTTCCTCGAACAGCACGAACGCACTGCCCGGGCTTGGTATGGGGGCGCAGTTGGCAAGGTGGGCTTCGACGGCAGCCTCAACACCGGGCTCACGCTCCGCACGATCCGCGTCGCCGATGGGCATGCAGAGGTGCGCGTGGGCGCCACGCTGCTGTGGGACTCCGAGCCCGACGAGGAGGAATCGGAGACCGAGCTCAAGGCGTCGGCGTTCCTCGACGCGATCCGCCGGCCGCGCTCGGCGGCGGCCACAGGGGTTGCGGCTTCGGTCCCCAGTGATCGGCGGGTGCTGCTGGTGGATCACCTCGACTCGTTCGTGCACACACTGGCGAACTACCTGCGCCAGACGGGTGCCACGGTGGTGACCCGCCGGGCCGGCTTTCCCACCGAGGAGATCAGCGCCGACAACTTCGACCTCATCGTGCTGTCGCCGGGCCCCGGCCGGCCCGACGACTTCAGCATCGGACCGGTGGTGCGCGCCTCGCTGGATGCCGGGCTGCCGCTGTTCGGGGTGTGCTTGGGATTACAGGGCATCGTGGAGTACTTCGGCGGCGAGCTGGGCCAGCTCTCCACGCCCATGCACGGCAAGCCGTCTGCCATCCGCATCCTCGGCGGGCAGCTGCTCGACGGGCTGCCAAAGGAGTTCCGGGCGGGCCGCTACCACTCGCTGTTCGCCCGCCGCTCCGAAGTACCCGATTCGCTCGAGGTGACGGCAGTCAGTCTCGATGACGACATCGTCATGGCGGTGGAGCACCGTGAGCTGCCCGTTGCGGCCGTGCAGTTCCACCCGGAGTCGATCATGTCGCTCGACGACGGGGTGGGGCTCGCGCTGATTCGCAACGCCGTCGACCGTTTGGTGCCCGGATGGAGGGCTGGATGACTGTCGTGCCTGTGCTCGATCGGTTGGTGACGGCGACGGTCCCGCGCGAGGTGCTCGTGGTGACCGGACCCGAGGCCGCCGGATACCTGCAGGGCCAGGTCTCTGCCGACGTGGGAGCCATGGAGGTCGGCCAGAGCGCGCTGTCGTTCCTGCTGGAGCCACGAGGCCGGATCGAGGCGCTCTTCGTCATCAGCCGGACCGGCCCTGAGACCTACATTGCCGACATCGAGCCCGGTTTCGGTGAGGCCATGTCGGCATCGCTTGAGCGCTTCAAGCTGCGGACCCGCGCCGATTTCTCTCTGCATGAATGGCAGATGCACGCCGTGCGCGGGCCCCGCGCGGAAGGCGAATCGACAGTCGGCGCTTCGAGCACTGGCCCGGCCGAGGCCCCAGAGCAGGTGGTGCGCCCCACGCACTGGCCGCTGGCCAGCGGCCACGACCTGCTGGCCGGCCCCGACAGCGAGGCCGTTGCGTTCGCCGAGGGTGCCGAACAGGTCTCGGCCGCTGAGTTCGAGGCGCTACGCATGGCCTACGGCGTTCCGGCCATGGGCATCGAGATTCAACCGGGCGACATACCCAACGAAACCGGCCTCGTCGAGCAAGCTGCGTCGTTCACCAAGGGCTGCTACCGAGGCCAGGAGCTGGTGGAGCGAATTGACTCGCGGACAGGTGGGCGCCGGTGCATTCAGCGCTTCCGAGCTACCGGCGACGTCTCGCCAGGTGACGGGCTGTGCGGCACCGACGGCGCTGGTGTCGGCACCGTGCTGAGTGCTGCTTTGCTGGCTGGCGCCATTGTCGGATTCGCATCGGTGCAACGAGATGTCGGCGGCGAGGTGCGCGTTGACGGCGGACCGACCGTCGTTCTTGCCGATTTGTTCTGATCTCGCGGCTCCGCTCATCTGCATGTAACCGCTGCGGCGTCGGGTGGGTTCGCAATGACGCCCGCGGCGGTGCGCGTCGTGCGAGCCGAAGCCGTCGCAGGGTTCGCTACCGGTACGCTCGCAGGCTGTTGTTGAGTCAAACGGACCGCAGGGAGCAACGACATGGCAAAGACGGCACTCCTGGCCAAGCTGACCGCCAAGGAAGGCATGCGTGACGAGTTGCTCGCAGTGATCGCCGACATCGGCATGAGCAACGTCGCCGGCGAGCCGGGCACCGAGGTGTACGCCGCCCACAAGGATCGGAACGACGCAGACGTTGTGTGGTTCTACGAGCTGTACAGCGACCAGGATGCGCTCGCAGCCCACGGCGGCTCCGAGCAGATGAAGGTCTTCGGCCAGGCGACGCGGGAGTTCATGGCGGCCCGTCCTGAGCTCATCTTCCTGGACCCGGCCGTGGCCAAGGGTCTCGACTTCTGACACTGGCCCAGCGACCACGAGCGGGATACATAGGCCCGCTGCCGCGAGGGATCGCCTGACATGCCGGTAGTGACATGTTCGTAAAGATCTGTGGCGTCACGAACGAAGAGGATGCGCTCGTCGCCGTCGGCATGGGTGCCGACGCGGTCGGCTTCAACTTCGTGCCCGGATCACCGCGGCAGATCTCGCCGCGGCTGGCTCGCGACATCGTTCGACGGCTGCCGGGCGGCATCGTCACGGTCGGCATCTTCCGCAACGAGCTGCCCGAGCGGGTGGTGCAGATCATGGACGGCGCGGGCTTGCGCCTCGCCCAGCTTCACGGCAACGAGACCGCGGCCGACAGCCGGTGGGTCGCCGAGCGGGTGCCCGGGCTCATCAAGGCATTCGTCGCAGGCGATCCCAATGTAGAACGCGTGCGCGACTACGGCGCCTCGGTGCTCATGCTGGACGCTTCCGAGCCCGGCAGCGGGCGAGTCTTCGACTGGCGGCAGCTGGAGGGCAGGGATCGCGGCATGAGGCTGCTGCTCGCGGGCGGACTGCGCGCCTCGAATGTGGCGCAGGCCATCGAGGTGGTGCGGCCGTGGGGTGTGGATGTGGCGTCGGGGGTCGAATCCGAACCCGGCCGCAAGGACGTGCTCGCCATGCGTGAGTTCGTCGCGGCGGCCAAGGAGGCCGGGGCCCTCTACGAGGAAACCGACGAATCGGAGCCGCCAGCGCAGGACGCGCCGTACGACTGGCGCGACGACTGAGCGAGGGACGGCATGGCTGCAGCAACTGATGGTCCCACAGCGGGTTCGAGGTCGGTCATGGGCGAGCCCACGCCGAGTCACCGGTCTGTCATGGGCGAGCCCACGCCGAGTCACCGGTCAGTCATGGGCGAGCCCACGACTGATGGCCGTTTCGGCGAGTTCGGCGGCCGATTCGTTCCCGAGACGCTGGTGGCAGCCTGCGAGGAGCTCGAAGCGGCGTTCCGGGAGGCGTGGGCCGACCCGGAGTTCGTGGCCGAATTCGAATCCACGCTGCGCGACTACGGGGGACGGCCCTCGCCGTTGACTGAGTGCCGCAATCTGTCGCGCCAGCTCGGTGTGCGCCTGCTGGTCAAGCGCGAAGACCTCAACCACACGGGCTCGCACAAGATCAACAACGTCATCGGTCAGGCGCTGCTGGCTCAGCGCATGGGCAAGACACGGCTGGTGGCCGAGACGGGTGCCGGCCAGCACGGCGTCGCCACGGCAACCGCTGCGGCGCTGCTGGGCATGGAGTGCAAGGTGTACATGGGCGCCGTCGACGTCGATCGTCAGGCCCTGAACGTGTTCCGCATGCGCCTGCTGGGCTCCGAAGTGGAATCGGTGCAGTCAGGCAGCCGCACGCTCAAGGACGCCGTCAACGAGGCGTTGCGCGACTGGGTGGCCACCGTCGAGAACACGCACTACTGCCTCGGCTCGGTGATGGGCCCCCATCCCTACCCGTGGATGGTGCGCACGTTCCACCACATCCTCGGCGACGAAGCCGCTGCGCAGTGCAAGGACCTGACCGGCGGCGACCCCGATGTGGTGGTGGCGTGCGTCGGAGGGGGCAGCAATGCAGCGGGAATCTTCTCGGGCTTCGCCGACGGCGACGCCCGGCTCGTGGGCGTCGAGCCCGCTGGCGGCGCTGCGGTCGGGCGCGGCGTGCCCGGCGTGGTGCACGGCATGACGAGCTACCTCATGCAGGACGAGGTGGGCCAGGTGATGGAGGCCGAGTCGATCTCGGCCGGGCTGGACTATCCAGGCGTCGGGCCCGAGCACGCATACCTCGCAGCGATCGGCCGTGCCGAGTACCCCAGCGTGACCGATGACGAGGTGGTCGAGGCATTCACGCTGATGAGCCGGGCCGAGGGCATCATCCCGGCGCTGGAGTGCGCTCATGCGCTCGCATGGATCGTGCGCGCCGCCCCGGAGATCCAGGGCCAGACGGTGCTGATGAACCTCTCGGGACGGGGCGACAAGGACGTCGACCAGATGATGGACGTGCTCGGCATGCATGGGTCGAGCGAGTGAGGTCGCACTCGTGACCGACGTATCCGGATCCGCCGGGGCCGAAAGGTTCGGTGCGCTCGAGACGCATTTGCGAGCTCGGCGTCAGGCTGGCGCGAAGCTGCTCATCCCCTACGTCACGGGTGGCTACCAGGGTTGGCAACGCGCCGTGGAAGCAGCCGCGGCGGCAGGCGCGGATGCCATCGAGATCGGTATCCCATTTTCCGACCCGGTGATCGACGGGCCGGTCATCCAGCAGGCGTCAACCGCTGCCCTGGCCGAAGGGGCGACTCCGGCTTCGGTGTTGGAAGAGGCGCGTGCCCTCGACACAGGCATTCCCCACGCAGTCATGACCTACTACAACCTCTGTCACCACCAGGGTCACGAGCGATTCGCCTCTGCGCTCGTCGAAGCGGGTGTGTCGGGGGCGATTCTTCCTGACCTTCCTTACGTCGAGGCAGGGTCGTGGCTTGCAGATTCCGCTGAGATCGGCATCGAGGCGATCCTGCTGGCGGCCCCCACCACGCCCGACCACCGTCTTGCGGACTTGTGCGGCGCGTCTCGCGGTTTCGTCTATGCCGTCGGGCTGCTCGGCGTTACCGGGGAACGTTCCGCGCTGGCGAGCACTGCCACCCAGATCGCGGCGCGGTGCCAGGCCGTCACTGATCGGCCGGTCCTCACCGGCGTCGGCATCGGTTCGCCCGCTCAGGCGGTAGAAGCCTGCGAGGTGTCCGATGGGGCGGTCATCGGCTCTGCCGTCGTCCGGACTCTGATGTCCGACGGACCCGAAGCGGTCGGCGAACTGGTGGCGACCTACCGGGCAGCACTCGATCGCGGCTAGCGATCGCGGTCAGACGGTGAGTCACGCCAATCCGGATCCCGCCGAGTCGTCCCCGACAGATCCTGCGGCGCACGACCCCGATTGCGAGTTGTGCGAGGCGGCTCGCTTCACGCACTGGTATTTCGAGGATGAGCTGTGCTGGGTGGCCGACTGCGAGGTGTGCGCGACACCGATGGTGGTCTGGAAACAACACGGCACCGAGCCGCCCCCCGATGAGTTCGCCGCGATGCTGGCACGACTCGTCGAAGCCGGTGAACAGAGATTCGGACCCGCAGGTGGGACAGTGGACCAGGTGATGCGCCAGATTCCCGACCATTTCCACGCCCACTATCGAGACGCCGACTGGATGTCCCGCCGCTGGAACGAGCCGCCGAGTCGCTACACGGGCGTGGGCACGCCGCGGGTGACCCGATGAGGCCAGCGGCCCCGCGCCGGTCCGCCAGTGCGCGGCGTGCCCGCCGGCTGACGGTCGCGGTGGCGCTGGTCGCGGCGCTCAGCCTCGCCGGCTGCGGCGGCGCAGATGCGAGCGAAGCCGACCTCGACCGGTTGGAGCAGGCATTCGCCAGCGCCGACGTGGCGCTCGGGACCGAGGTCTTCGACGACAGCTGCTCGGTGTGCCACGGCAGCGACGGCAGCGGCGGTGTCGGAGCAGCGCTCGGCGGTGTCGACGAACGCCTGAGCGTGCGCAATCACCTGTCGGTGGTGTGGACCGGCCGAGGATCGATGCCCCCGTTCGGCGGCATTCTCACCGATGCCGAGATCGCTGCAGTCGTGGCCTACCAGCGCAGCACGTTCGGCACCGAGTGATCCGCTGTTCCCGGTTGGCTCGCTAGCTTCGCACTGGTGACCGACGCCGCAAGCGAGACCGAGTTCCCGCGACCTGACGAGCTGCTGCCGCACCGAGCGCCGTTCCTGCTGGTCGATGAGATAGTCGAACTCGAACCCGGCGAGCGCTGCGTCGCTCTCTGGCATCTGAGCGGCACCGAGGATTTCTTCACAGGCCACTTCCCGGGCCGACCGACGCTGCCTGGGGTGCTGATGGTCGAAGCCCTCGCGCAGACTGCCGGTCTCGCCGCGGCCTCGGCGTCGTCGCTCGAAGGCAAGCTGGCGCTGTTCGGCGGCATCGACAAGGCCCGCTTCCGCCGCCAGGTCATTCCAGGCGACACGCTGCGCCTGGAAGCCACGATCGACCGCCTGTCGGCCCGCGCCGGTCGAGCCTCCGGAACCGCCAGCGTCGACGGCCAGGCAGCCTGCGAAGCCTCGATGATGTTCCTCATCGCCGACGCCGCCGCTGACTGAGCTGATCGAACGGCGCAATCGGCGGCGAGTGCTTTCTCCAATCTCGACGTCATCGTCGCGTGAAATTGGCGCATTTGTGCAGGTCGCGCGAGGCTTTCGGCATGCTCCGCGAAGTCGGCGACGACTTCCAAGCCGACTCACGTCGGCAGGGCACTGCATTCGAGCAGCAGGCCCAGGCGTACTTGGGCGCGCTCGGATTCGAGCTTCACGGCAGGCACAAACTCACCGATATCGGTTGCGAGGTCGATGACGTCGCCGAAGCCCCCAACGGTGAACTTGTGTACTTCGAGTACAAGGGCTCCTTCAAAGGCACACGGCCGGGAATGCGCCGCACGGACACGGCCAAGAAGGCGTTGCTCACAGGGTTCCTGCTGCGCGCAATAGGTGACGACACTCCGTACTACGTGCTCACTTCGCATCTGCCCGAGGGCGGCGCAGCACAGCGAATGATCGACACAGCGGTAGGAGCCAAGGCCGTCTCAGGCGTGCTGGAACTGAACGATCCAGCCGCCAGCCAAGTGCTGACTGAACGGTTCGGTCCGCCTGCGAGGCCTCGGATCGGACCGGAACGAACCTGGCAGCCGTCTCTGCCAGTCGCTCACCGCGCCTAGCACCTCGGCTGGGCGGGACTTCTATGCCGTCAGCATCCGTGCCGAGTGGCGAGTTGGATATCGACTGCTTTCGTCGTTGGGCTCTCGGCGATCTTGTTGACAACCGAAACAGAGGGCTCTTCGCAGAATGGCTCGTCGGCGAAGCGCTGGGCGTGATCGATGAGGCGGCACCGCGGCGGGAGTGGGATGCCTACGACTTGCTGTATCGCGAGACGAAGATCGAGATCAAGGCGTCAGGACGTAGTCAGAGTTGGAGTCAGGAGCGGCAGTCGACGATTCGGTTCGGCATCGAGCAGAGATCGAGTTCATGGACGGCCGCAAGCGACGAGTGGATCCCGCACGATGAGCCGATGCGCTTCGCTGATGTGTACGTGTTCTGCTTGCACCAGCCCGTACCGGCCACCAACGAGAATGTCGCTGATCCCGCCTGCTGGATGTTCTGGGTCATAGCGACCGAGACACTCGATCGGGAGCTTGGTTCGCAGAAATCGGTAGGCATTCGCCCGCTCAACCGTTTCGCGTCGCCCATCGCGTGGTCCGACATCCGCAAGGAGGTCGACGCGTATGTGGACTCACGGCAGAGCATCTGACCTGACGCTGAGAGAGTGACCTGCATGCGCTCCCGACGGCCTGTCTTTCGCAGATCGACGATTTAGTGCTGCGCGCTGCCCGCTTCGACGATGGCGGTCACGGTCTTGCGCCCGAGTCCGGACACCTCCGCAAGCTGACGCAGTGACGCTCCTGACTGATGAGCGACCCGGATCATGTCGTCGCGAATCTCCGCTTCCTTGTGTGCCCGCTCGGCACTGAGGCCTACTACCGCCAGCGCTGCGGCGACCTCGCCGTCGAGTTCTACGCGGTACTTGTTCATCGCAGCTCGGGCGGCTGACACCTCGGCTTCGGTGTAGCTCATTGCTGACCTCGCAGTTCTGTAGCGAGCTTGTCTCGAATCGACATCAAGGTTGCGATCCGTGGCGACATGTCGCCGGCGGCCTCCGCGTCATTGAGGTGAGCCAACACCATGCCAAGAAGTTCCAAGACCTCGATCTGTTCAAGCTCGATCCGCATCACTGGTCCAATTATAACCAGTGCTGGTCCCATAAGAACCAGTAAGACAAGTGGTCCTCAAGCCGAGTCGGCTCCAAGAGTGACGGTCTTGGCGATCGGCCGGCGCTAGTTCAGCGGAGGTGGGAAGGGCGGGGGTCGGCCAGGCGGCCTAGGGGCGATTGAGCTCGCAGGCCGCCGTCCACCACGATGGCTTCGCCGGTGACGAACGACGACTCGTCGCTCGCCAGCCACGCGGCAACGCTGGCGACTTCGTCGGGATGGCCGAGACGGCGCAGAGCGTGCGCAGCCAGATTCCGCTCGAGCGCAACGGGATCCTGCATCATCCGCTGCACGGGTGGCGTCTGGATGGTGCCAGGGCAGATGGCGTTGACGCGGACGCCGTCGGGAGCGTGGTCGGTGGACAGCGCCCGAGTCAGATTGATGACTGCTGCCTTGGATGCCGCGTACACCACCGAGCCTCCGTCGCCGTGCAAGCCGCTGATCGACGCAGTGTTGATGATCGATCCGCCGCCGCGGGCCTCCATCGCCGGCACCGCGTACTTGGCGCCCAGGTACACCGAGCGCACGTTGACGTTCATCACGAGGTCCCAGTCGCGGGGCTCCAACTCCACTGCGGTGCCGGGGCGGATGGTGCCGGCATTGCTGTAGAGCACATCGAGACCACCCCAACGGTCGACCGCCTCGGCCACCATCGTCTCCACGTCGTCAGGTTCGGCCACGTTGGCGCCAAAGCCATGGGCTTCGCCGCCGGACTGCACGATGGCCTCGGCCACCGCATCCGCACGTTCACGACGTATGTCCACGACGAGCACCGACGCCCCCTCGGCGGCGAAGCGATGAGCGCTGGCTTCGCCGATGCCCGATGCCCCTCCCGTCACGATCGCGATCTTGTTCTGGAGCAGCATGCAGTCGTCTCCCTCGTCAGATTCCGGCCGTGCCGGCTTGCCTCACCGGCGCAGCGCATCGACACTACGACGCCGCCCCTGACTACGTTGTGCCGACCGGGCGCCTGCGCTCGGAATCAGGGCAATCAACCGCACCCGGAGGGCTCGATGGCGAGCGAAGCGTTCTACAGAATCCGCGAGATCATCGCGTCGCAGGACATGCCTGCCGACATCGACGCCATGCGCAAGGGCATCGAGCTCACCGCTCGCCCGCTGCCGGCGGGCGTCACCGGCGAGATGGTGGATGCCAACGGCGTTCCCTGCGAGCTGCAGACACCTGACGAGACCACCGGCGACGCCATCGTGCAGTACGTGCACGGAGGCGGCTACGTCGCTGGCTCCATCGGCTCTCACCGGAACCTCACCGGTCACCTCGCCCTCAAGCTGGGCTGCCCGGTGCTCTCGGTGGACTACCGGCTCGCGCCCGAGCATCCCCACCCGGCACCAGTTGAAGATTCAGTAGCGGTGTATCGCTGGCTGCTCGACCGCGGCTACCCAGCCGACCGGATCGCCATTGCCGGCGACTCAGCGGGCGGCGGGCTCACGATGTCGACGCTCATGAAGCTGCGAGATGTGGGGCTGCCGTTGCCCGCCGCCGCGGTGCCCATCTCGCCGTGGGTCGACATGTCCGGAACCGGCGAGAGCGCCGTCACCCGTTCGGACCGCGACCCGATGGTGAGCGCCGGCGATCTCACCCGCATCGCCGGGGTTTTCCTCGGCCCCGACGGCGACCCCGCCGATCCGTACGCGTCACCGCTCGAGGGCGACTTGTCGGGCTTGCCGCCGCTGCTGATCCACTGCGGCGACGACGAGGTGCTGTTGAGTGACAGCGAACGGCTGGCTCACAAGGCTCGCACCTCCGGCGTCGATGTGACGCTGGAGGTCTGGCCCGAGATGATCCACGTGTGGCACTCGATGGCCGGCTTGTTCCCTGAGGCCGACGAAGGCATAGCGCGGGTAGCGGAATACCTCGGCGAGCGCTTGGAAGTTTGAGGGCCGTCAGGTAAGCGGGGCTGTCGCCACGTCATCGAGGAACCAGTCCACCAAGTCGAAGCAGTTGCGGCGGTTGGCGGCCTCGTTGCGCGCTACCTCGGCCACGACCTCCTCGCGGACGATGCCCACCGATGCCAGGTAGTCGTCGCTGGCCTCACGGAGCCACTCGCTGGCCAGCTCCACGCTGATCTCAGGGTGGAACTGCGTGCCCACGCTGCGGCCCATACGGAACAGCTGCGGGCAGATCTCGGTGCTGGCGAGCAGCTCGGCCTCGTCGGGCAGGTGGAAGCGATCGTGATGCCACTCCATCCACGGCCCAGTCGATATCGGCAGGTCGACACCGTCCGGCGGCGAGATCCGGTACCAGCCGATCTCGGTCTCGGGGGAGCGATCCACCGAGCCGCCCAGCGCCGCGGCCAGCGCTTGGCCGCCGAAGCAGATGCCCAGCACCGGCGTGCCGCGCTCGTGCGAGCAGCGGATCAGGTCCAGCTCGGCGCCGATCCACGGCTTGATCGCGTCCTCATACACCGAGAAGTACGAACCCGTCACCACGAGGACATCGAAGTCGTTGCTGGGCAGTGGCTGAAAATCGGCCGGCTTGGTGTTGTCGGGCACCATCACGTGGACATGCAAGTCGACACCCCGCTCAGCCAGGCGGTCGCCGACGAAACCGGGCCGCGAGGTCTCTTCGTGCGTGACGACCAGGGCTCTCACGTGTTCTCCAGCGTCTGGCGATCAGTACTCGTCGGGCGTCATGCGGCCAGCTCGACGACCGAGACCGGCAGGTGCTTGATGCCGGAGATGAAGTTAGACCGCAGCCGCTCTACGGGACCGTCCTGCTCAATACGCACCACTCGCCGCAACAGCTCCTCGAACACCACCTTGATCTCCATGCGGGCGAGCCACGCTCCCAGGCACAGGTGGGGCCCGTTGCGGCCGAACGCCATGTGCTCGTTATCCGGCCGCGCCAGATCGAAGCGGAATGGGTGCTCGAACCGGTCCGCATCGTGATCGGCGCTGACGTAGTACAGCACCACCTTGTCGCCCCCCCGCACTTTGGTGCCGCGGATCTCAGTGTCGCAAGTCGCGGTGCGTCGAAAGTGCGTGGTCACCGAGCTGGCCCGCAGCACCTCCTCGATTGCTGATTCAGTCAGGGCCTCGTCACCAGCCATCACCGCAGCGCGCCACGTGTCGAACAGGTGAGGGTGAGCCATGAGCACCCACAGCCCGTGCGTCATCGTGTAGCGGGTGGTGTCGTTGCCCGCTGCGATGATCAGCGTGAAGAAGTTCTTGAACTCCAAGTCGGTCAGCGGCGTGCCGTCGGTGGTGGGTGCCAACAGCTGGCTGATCACGTCTTTCGTCGGGCATTCGCGCCGCTGTGCAGCCTGCTCCGCGGCGTAAGCGAAGATCTCGACCGTCGCTGGGCTGCGAAACGGCATGAAGCGGAACTCGTCGGTGTCCACCAGCCCGACGGGGTAGTCGGTGAAGTCGGGATCGGTATTGCCGAGCAGCGCGTCGCCCCACTCGACGAGCTGATGGCCATCGGCATCGCTGGTGCCCAGCATGCGCCCCAGCATCCTCATCGGCAGCTCGGTGGCGACCTCGGTGACGAAGTCGAACCGGCCCTTCGGCAGCGCACGGTCCAGCACCTCGCAGGCCAGCCCCCTGATGGCGGCTTCGTAAGTGTTGACCACCCGCGGCGTGAACCCGCGGCTCACCAGGCGCCGGTAGCGCGTGTGCTCGGGCGGGTCCATCTCCATCATCGTCTTGCGCGCTTCGAGCTCGTCGGGCGCCATGTCCTCGAGCCGGATCCCCTGCGAGGAGGTGAACGTCTTGGTGTCGCGGCTGATGCGGAACGCATCGTCGTACTTGGTGACGGCCCAGTAGCCCCGCCCGTCGACTTCGTCCACCCAGGCGACTGGGTCCTCTCTTCGCATGCGGGCGAACGTGGCATGGGGCACGCCCTGGGTCCAGACGTCGTGGTCGGAGATGTTGGCGTCGTCGGGCCCGAGATCGTCGAGGTACGGCTCGGCCCAGGTGCTCATGGCGTCAGGCTCTCACAGGTGCGGATGAATCGGCGGCTGCAGCATCGACTGCCACCTCGACAGAGGCGACGCCGTGAACGAAGTTCGACGGGATCCGCACGAGGTTTGAGACGCTGGCAGGCCGGATGCCGCGGTCCAGCATGGCTTCGAGCAGCACGGTCAATTCCATGCGGGCCAGGTAGGCGCCCAGGCAGAAATGCGGCCCTCCGCCGCCGAAGGCGATCTGCGCGTTGTCGGCCCTGCCGATGTCGAACTCGTCGGGCCGCTCGAACACTGCCTCGTCACGATTGGCCGACGGGTACCACATCACCACCTTGTCGCCCGCCGAGATCCGGGTGCCTGCGAGCTCGGTGTCGACTGCCGCGGTGCGGCGCATGTGCAGGATCGGCGAGGCCCAGCGGATGACCTCCTCGACGGCGCTGGGGAGCAGTTCGCGGTCGGCCGCCAGCCGGTCCCACTGCTCCGGATGCTCCGCGAACGCGATCGTCCCGTGGGTGATCGCCGTGCGCGTCGTCTCATTGCCGCCGAACACCAGTACCTGGAAGAAGTTCCGGAACTCGGTGGCCGTCAGGCGGTCGCCGCCGACCTCGGCGTGCACCAGGTGGCTCACGACGTCGTCGGCGGGGTGTTCCAACCGCTCGTCGCCGAGCTTGGCCCCGTACTCGTACAGCCCCCAAGCTGCGGGGCTGCCGAAGGGGAGCAGGCGCAGCGGCGTCGTGTTGCCGTAGGCGTCAGGCGGCAGCGATTGCGTCTCGGTGGTGCCCTCGACCAGGTGGTTCGACAGCTCCACCATGTAGTCGGCGTCTTCGGGCGGCACGCCCAGGATCGCGATGATCACCCGGATCGGCAGCGGCGCCGCCACCAGTTCCACCCAGTCGCCGCCGCCCCGCTCGACCACCACATCGAGCAGCTTGTCGGCAATGGCACGCGTGCGCTCGGTGTACCGGCGCATCTGGCGGGGTGTGAACGCCTTGGACACCACCCGGCGCAGCCGCGTGTGCGCCGGTGGGTCGTGCTCGAGGATCGATCGGCGGGCCTCCAATGCGTCGGCCTCGAGGTCCCACAGGTTGACGTGCCCGATGGCCGACGAGAAGCGCTCAGGATGGCGCGATACCTCGCACACGTCGGCGTGGCGCGTCACCGCCCAGAAGCCCCCGTTCGCATGCGGCTCAGCCTCGTAGCGGTTCCAGTGCAGACCCGGCCGTGCGCGAAGCTTGCGGAAGTCGTCCCAGGGAATGCCGTTCCCGTAGCGGCTGGCGTCGACGATGTCGATGTCGATGTCAGCGAGCCGCTCGCTCGGCGTCGATCCACCGGTCACGATGTCATTCCGGCCAATGAGGTTTCGGGAGGCACAGCCGAATGGTAAGTCTGTGCCCGCCCGCGAGCCGACCAGACACGTCCATCGCATGCGAACACGACAGAGGAATGAACTCATGAGCGAACTTGCCGACATCCAGAGCACCCTGCGGATGGCCGATGTGCACACCGTCGAGGTGGCCATCGTCGACACCTACGGACACCTGCGCGGCAAGCGCTTTCCCGTCGACCACTTCCTGCGCTCGGTGGCCGAGGGCGGCTGTCATCTGGCAGACGCGATCTACATCTTCGACCTGCACAACGACCTGGTCGACAGCCCGTACATCAACATGGGCAAGGGCTTCCTCGACACGCACCTGGTGCCCGACCTCGGCACCCTGCGGATCTTCGGCCATCGTCCCGGTTATGCGCTGGTGTTCGCCGACAGTCTCGAACCGCCGCACCGCCTCCACCCCATCGCACCCCGCACGGTGCTGGCCCGCCAGATTGCGCGCTGCCGGGCACTGGGCTACAGCCCGCTCGTGGCCACCGAGATGGAGTTCTATCTGTGCGAGGCCGACTGGTCGCACACGCAGAGCCACATCCAGTACTCGTCGCTCACCGACCGGTCAGACCTCGAATCGGTGCTGCTGGCGATGCGTCTAGCGATGATCGATGCCGGCATCCCCGTCGAATCGTCGAACCCCGAGTACGGACCGGGCCAGATCGAGATCAACGTGCAGTACTCCGATGCCATGACCACGGCCGACAACACGGCGCTCTACAAGAGCATCGTGAAGGAGATCGCCGAGGAGACCGGACTGAAGGCCACGTTCATGCCCAAGCCATGGACCGAGCCGTCGGGCAGCGGTATGCATGTGCACACGAGCCTCGTGTCGGTGGGCGACCGCGCTCCGGCGGGCGGCGAACAGCCGCACGAGGCAGCCAGCCACAACGCGTTCGCCAGCTCCGAGGACAGCCCCAACGAGGTGATGTCGCAGTGGCTCGGCGGCCAGCTCGACAACGCCGGTGCGCTGTCGTTGCTGGGCAGCCCCGTGCCCAACGGTTACAAGCGGGTGCGCCCCTACACGTTCGCCCCCACCCATGTGCACTGGGGGCTCGACAACCGGTCGGTGATGTGCCGCTGCACGGTGGGTGCGGGCAATGCGAACCGGGTGGAGTACCGGGCGCCGGGCGCCGACGCCAACCCATATTTGATGATCGCCGGCTTGCTGGCAGCAGGCGCCGACGGTCTCGAGCGCGGTGCCGACCCGGGCCCGATGAGCGTGGGCGATCAGTACGACGACCCCGGCGACGCGGTGCCGCTGCCCGCCAACGCCGCCGACGGCATAGCGGCCTTCGAGGGCAGCGCGCTGGCCGCAGCGTTGGGCGAGGAGTTCTCGACCAACTTCGTGCTGATGGCCAAGGCCGAACTCGACAAGTTCACCGAGGCCGGCTGCGACCCGATAGGCGACGAAGTGACCGACTGGGAGCGAGACCGCTACATCGAGTTCACCTGAGTTGCCTGGCCGTGCCCGTCAGTGGTAGGGCAGGTATTCGCTGATCTCCCACTCGCTGATGTCGTCGGAAGGTTCGCCGACGGCGGCGACGTAGCGCTCCCACTCGGCGTCCTTGATGGCGAGGAAGTTGTCGACGAGATCGCTGCTCACGGCTTCGGTCAGTGCGGTGTCGGCACGCAGATGGTCCAAGGCGTTGGTCAGGTTGAGTGCCGACGTCACCTCGGTGTTCCATGCCTCCATGCCATCGTTGGTCTCGGGCTCAGGGCAGGGCAGCTCGTCGACCACGCCCAGGCGTGCCGCCTGCAGCACGGCGGCGATCGCTGCGTGGACGTTGCAGGTGCCGTCGGCAAGACGTGATTCGATGCGTGTGCGCGCCCCGCGCTCGGGCGGCACCCGGGTGCCCACCACCCGGTGGTCGTAGCCCCAGTTCGCTCGCCGGCCGCTGAAGGTGAACGGCCGCAGGCGCCGGTAGGCGTTGACGGTGGGGCAACACAGGGGGGTGAGGCCTTGGTGATGGGCGCACAGCCCTGCCAGGCAGCTCTTCGCCAGCGCCGACAGGCCGTCACCGGCGCTGGGATCGGCGAGCGCATTGTTGCCCTCGGCATCGAGCAGCGAGAAGTTCACATGGACACCGTTTCCTTCGAACTGCTCGTATGGCTTGCCGAGGAACGTGAGCCGGCGGCCACGATCCATGGCGCATTCACGGGCCAGCATCTTGAACAGGAAAGCGTCGTCGGCAGCGCGCAGCGCATCGGCGTAGCGAAGCGTCAGCTCGAACTGGCCGGAGTCGAACTCGGCGTTGACCGACTCCAGCACGATTTCGCTGCCGGCGGCGAGATCGGTGATGTCATCGATCAAGCCGATCGGGTCCACGAAACGCCCGGTGCCGTAGACGTATGACTCAGGCGTGTCCCACCGCTGCCAGCCGTGCTCTTCGGTGAGCTCCAGCACGTAGGCCTCGAACTCGATGCCCACCATCGGGCGGTAGCCCAAGGCCTCCCAGTCGGCGATGGCCTTGCGCAGGGCGTATCTGGCCGAATAGCGGAATGGCTCACCGTTCTGGGACAGGTCGCAGACAGCCACCTGGGTCCGATCGTCGTCCCAGCCGGGTCGCAGATCCGACTCGTCGAAGGTGGCGTGCATGTCGGGAAAGCCGTCGAGCACGCCTGAGCCCGGCGCTGCGACAAACGATCGGTCGTAGGCGAGGCTGAACACGGCGGCTGCATGGCCGGTGCCGTCTTGGGCGAAAGCGGCCGGCACGTACTTGCCTCGTGCGAGACCGAGATGGTCGGGCCACAGCATGCGGACGCGTTCATTGGCCATAGGTGTTCCTCATCGCTGTCTGGGCCGGGACGATCAGCAGAAGCTATACGAGCCTTTCTCGACGGAGGGCTAGCATCGGCTCGATCCAGGGGAGGGGCCCATCATGAAACGACGCATCTTGGCCTTGCTGGCCGTAGTTGCGCTGCTCGGTGCCGCGTGCGGCAGTGACGACGACACCACAGAGGCCAGCGAGTCAGCCGGCGCGACGATGTCCAGCATCGACATCGACCACATCCTCAGCGCCGATCTGTCGGCGTGTGAGGAGGCCCCGACCGGCGACCCAATCCGCGTCGGCATGGCGATGGACTTCAGCGACGTGGTCGGCTTCGTCGACATTCCGGGCTCCAAGCTGGTGCCCTACATCGCCGAGCTCGCGAACTGCCGCGGCGGTTTCAACGGTCGGCCAGTCGAGGTGCGGGTCGCCGAGGTCGGCGACGACGCTGCGCTCGCCACCGAGGACCTCCTGGACTGGGGTGCGCACTTCCTGATCGGCCCGCCGTTCGCCGACTTCGCCCTTCCGATCCTGCAGACCACGGGCGGCACCGTCCCGCTGTTCGTGGCGGCATCCACCGAGCCGACCTTGGCAGACGCTGCCATCAACTCGTACCTGGTCACCTTCGACGATCACCAGATGTCGGGTGCTGCTGCCCAGTGGGCGCTGGACCAGGGCATCACCCGGGCCATCGTGTTCACCGAGGGTGAGGGCATTCCCTACACCGGCGTCAACCCAGATGCGTTCATCGCCGCGTTTGAAGCCGGCGGCGGCGAGGTGGTGAGCGTGCAGACCTATGTCTGGTTCGTGGACACCGACTTCTCCTCGCAGGTGAACGAGATCGCCCAGATCTCCGAGAACAACGAGGTCGTCTTCTCGGCGGCATTGGGCTTCCAGGTCACCGCGCTGCGGGGCCAGCTCGAAGGCCAGGGTCTCGACAATCTCACCTACGTCGGCACCGACGCGCTGGACGCCACCGGCATCCAGGTGGAGGCCAACAACGAGGGCATCGCCCACACGCCGCACACCAGCATCACTGCGGGCGACCGCATCGACTCGATGCTCGCTGCGTTCGAGGCCGAAAAGGGCGAGGCGCTCGAGAGCCGTGGCTTCATGGCGCTCTATGTCGACTCGATGTTCATCGGCATCCAGGGCATGCTCGACTGCGGCTGCGACGACACCGCCCAGATCGGCGAGGCCGTCCAGCAGATCTCTGGTTTCCAGGGGCTGTCGGGCGAGATCACCTACGAAGGCACCAACGGCATCCCGCCGAAGGCAGTGCCGATCAATCGCATCGTGAACGGCGAGGACGTGCTCGTCGACACCATCACGATCAAGTAAGCGCACGATCAAGTAGGTCCGTGCTCGAAGTCGAAGGCCTCACTGCCCGGTACGGCTCCATAGCCGCACTGCGCGGCGCGGCCCTCAGCGTCGGGTCCGGTGAGGTTGTCGGCCTCATCGGGCCCAACGGCGCGGGCAAGACCACCCTGCTGTCGTCCATCGCCGGGTTGCTGTCGCCGGCCGAGGGCCGGGTCACCTTCGAGGGGAAGGACATCACCGGCCGTTCGCCGGAACAGCTACTGCGATCGGGCGTCGCGCTCGTGCCTGAGCACCGCCGCATCTTCGCCGACCTCACGGTGGAGGAGAACCTGCGGATCGGCGGCGTGACCGTGCCGGCCGCGAAGCGCGCCGAGCTGCTGGACGAGATGGCCGAGCGCTTCGTGGTGCTCAAGGAGAAGTGGGATGTCCCGGCTGGCTATCTGTCGGGCGGCGAGGCGCAGCAGCTCGCCATCGGGCGGGCGCTGATGTCGGCGCCCCGGCTGCTGATGATGGACGAGCCCTCGCTGGGCCTCGCCCCGGTGCTCGTGGACCTGGTGTTCGAGCTGATCGGCACGCTGCGCGATCAGGGCCGTACGTTGCTCGTCGTGGAGCAGAACGCCGCCCGGATGCTCGAAGTGTCCGACCGTGCCTACGTGCTGCGCAGCGGCGAGGTGGTGGCGTCGGGCACGGGCCGAGAACTGAGCCAGCGCGACGACCTGTTCGACACCTTCGTCGGATCAGTCGTGGCGCCTGACGAAGGTCTGCCCGCCGCAGGCTCGCCCGTGGCGAACGGTGCGGGAGGCGGAACGGCGTGACTGAGCTCGCACAGAACCTCATCGACGGCCTCGGCCGGGGCAGCATCTATGCCCTGCTGGCGCTGGGCGTGGCGGTCGTCTTCGGCGTGATGCACCTGCTGAACTTCGCTCACGGCGAGCTCATCACCGTCGGCGGCTACGTCGCGCTGTGGACCCTCGGCGCAGGCTGGTCGTGGTACATCGTCACGCCGCTCATCGTGCTGAGCGCCGTGCTGACCTCGCTGGCGATCGAGCGGGTCGCCTTCTCGCGGGTGCGGGGCAGCTCCGACTTCACGCTGCTGCTGACGTCGTTCGGCGTGCACTTCGTGATCTCCGCGATCTTCCTGCTGTACGTGTCGGCCTCGGTCAAGCCGTTCGACCGGCCTTCGTGGGTCACCAACACTTACTCGGTCGGTCCGCTCAACATCGAGGTGTATGACACCGTCGTCATCGTCGTGACCGTGCTGACGCTGATCGGCACCACGCTGTTGCTGCAGCGGACCATGTTCGGGCTGTCCTTGCGGGCGGCAGCGGCCGATTTTGACACCGCCCGGCTGATGGGCGTTCGCTCCGACACGGTGATCCGGGGGGCGTTCGCCCTGTCGGGGCTGCTGGCGGGCATTGCCGGGGTGTTCTGGCTGATGCGAGCCGGCAGCATCAGTCCCAGCGCCGGCATCACGCCCATGCTGAAGGGCGTGCTGGCCGCGCTGATCGGCGGTCTCGGCAGCCTTCGCGGGGCGGTGATCGGCGGACTGGTGCTGGGGCTGGCGGAGGTGCTGCTGCGCTCCCGTCTGCCAGACAGCATCGCCAGCCTCACCGAAGGCGTGGTGTTCCTGCTGATCGCCCTGCTGTTCATCTTCCGGCCGCAAGGCCTGGTCACGGTCAAGCACGCCGTGCGGGTGTGATCGAGCTGACCTGATGTTCCCGCGACCCGGACGTGACGTCGGCTTCCCCGTAGCCGGATGCGCCCTGCTCTTCGCCGTCTTCCTGGCCGGCGGCCTCATCTACGAGAGCTTCCAGGGCCGGGCCGCCGAGCGCCTGGTGACGGTGATGCTGATCGACGCCATCATCGTGCTCGGCATCCAGATCTACGTCGGCAACACCGGTGTGCTGTCGTTCGGCCACATCGGCTTCGGCGCCATCGCCGGCTACGCCTTCGCGGTCTTTGCCATCAGCCCCGAAGAGAAGCTCAAGCGGATCCCCGACGCGCCGTTCGGCTTGAACGATGTGCTGCTGAACCCGGCGCTGGCCGTCGCGGTGGCCATCGGCGTCACGGTGCTGGTCGCGCTCGTGGTGGGCATCGGACTGGCGCGCTCGGGTGCGGAATCGGGCGCCGTCGCGGCCACCGTCATCACCCTGGCGCTGCTGTTCGTCACCCACGAGGTGGCGCGCAACTGGCCGGATCTGACCGGCGGCAACCGTGCAGGCCTTACCTTCAAGGTGGGGGCTGCGCTTGACAGCAGGCTTCCGATCTACCTATGCCTGCTGGGAGCACTGATCGTGGCGCGGCTGTTCGCGCAGAGCCGCAGCGGCAAGCTCGCCGTTGCCGCTCGTGAAGACAATCTGGCCGCACGCGCCATGGGTGTGAACCCACTCGTGCAGCAGACAGCGGCGCTGCTCATCTCCGTCGCGGTGGTGAGCGTCGGGTCGTCGCTGCGGGTGTACGAGAACGGCTCGATCCTGCCCGACGACTTCTTCTTCAACTACACGCTGCTGACGCTGGCCATGCTGATCGTCGGCGGCCGCAACAGCGTTACCGGAGCGCTCGTCGGCGTTGCGGTGATGACGATCGGACGCGAGCTGGCCCGGCGCCTCGGGCAGGACGGCTTCGAGGTGTTCGGGCTCGGCCTCGATGCGGCGCCGCTCGACTGGATCTTCCGCGAGAACCTGCAGACGGTCTTTTTGGGCCTAGCGATGCTCGGCTTCATGATCTTCCGGTCCGAAGGGCTGCTGGGGGACTGGGAGTTGGACAGCTGGCTGTGGCGCCTGTGGCATCGCCGCAAGCCCGAAACCCAACCCGAGCCGCTGGCGGAAGTCGCTCCCGTGGGCTTGCACGCCGAGGTGCCCCATGAGGGCGCAGCACTGGAGGCGGGTGACATCGTCGTCGACTTCGGCGGCTTCCGGGCGCTCGACGGTGCCGGCCTCAGCGTGGCGCCCGACGAGGTCGTGGGGCTGATCGGCCCCAATGGCGCCGGCAAGACGACGCTGGTGAACGTCATCACGGGGATGGTGGAACCCGCGGAAGGCTGGTTCAGGCTGGGCGAGCGCGAGCTCACAGCAGCTCCGAGCCACGAGATCGCCCGTGCCGGACTGCTGCGCACCTTCCAGAACCTGCGGCTGTTCGACGCGTTGACCGTGCGCCAGAACGTGGAGCTGGCCGGCCGAGTGGCAGCCCGGCACCGGCCGGGACGTCATCCCCAGGCCGATGCGCTCATCGGCGAGGCCGGATTGTGGGACGTGCGGGACCGCCGCGCCCGCGAGCTGGACTACGGCAGTGCGCGGCGACTGGAACTGGCCCGAGCGGCGGCCATGGCGCCGACCTACCTGCTGCTGGACGAGCCCACCAGCGGCATGAGCGATGCGGAGTCGAACGAGATGATCCGGCGCATCCGGCATATGGCTGCCGCCGTCGATGCGGGCGTCCTGGTGATCGATCACGATCTCAACTTCATCACCGGCATCAGCGACCGCATCTACGTGCTCGATCAGGGTCAGGTGATCAGCGTTGGAACGCCCGACGAGGTGCAGGCCGACCCCGCCGTGCGTGCTGCGTATCTCGGAGCCGAGAGCGACACCCAGACCTGACGCTGAGTACTCTCGGGAGCACTATGAGCACCACAACGCTCGAACGGACGTCAGAGCCGCAGCGAATCTGGCATGAGGGCGACGCCGACATTCCCGCCGAGTTCCATGAGCTGCTCGTGCGGATGCTGAGCTACCACGTCGAGAACAGTGCCAATCCTCACTACACCGACTTGCTCACCAAGCTGTGGGATCGCTGCCTGCGGTTCGCGCCCGACGAAGCCACCAAGGGACTGCTGGTCAAGCTGATGCAGCAGGAAGTGGAGCACGGGATCATCAATGCCCAGATCCTGTCCGGCTTGGGTGTCGACCATGTCGACCGTCCCATCGAGCAGTACGCGTTCCGCCACCCGATGGAGACGTTCTGCGACCTGTCGTACTTCCATGCGCTCATCGACCGGGTGGGCGTCTATATCGGCGAAACCTGGGACGGCGTGCCCTACAAGCCCCTGCTCGACATCGCTACGCGGGTGCACAAGGAAGAGCTGTTCCACTGCACGCTCGGCTTGCGGAACCTGCGGCTCATCTGCAAGACGCCCGAGGGGCTCGCCGAGGCGAACGAGAAGATCCACTTCTGGTGGCCCGCGGCGCTGGACATGTTCGGCCGGTCAGATTCCGACTTCGGCGATGCGTACGTGCGCTGGGGCTTGCGGAAGAAGAACAACGCCGACCTCCGCAGGCAGTACATCGCCGACACGAGGCCGCTGCTGGTGGACCTGGGGATCGAGGTGCCGCCGAACCGGCTCAACCGCCGGTTCCTTTAGCCGGCCATGGATCCTGCAGCCGCCGGCGGTCTCGCGGTCCGGGTGACGCGGCCGGCGCCTGAGGTGGCGTTCATCGAGACATCGTCGTCGGCGCACTGGGAGTGCTTCTGGGTTGCCGAAGGCGAGCACACGCTCGTCGTCGGTGCTTTCGACCGGGGCGACAAGTCGACCCCCGAGCCGCGCATCCACGTGATCAACAAGCCCTACGGCTGGGACATGCGGCCGGCATCTGATCCGCCGTCAGCCGGCGACGACCAAGACCTGCTGGTAGCGGTCTGGCAGCTGCTGAGCTAGAGGCCGAGCGTGTCGAGCGGGATCGCGCGCAGCGAGGTGTCGGGGTGAACTTGGAGACGCTGGGCCAGGTGCTGGTCGAGACAGACGTGGTGGTGGAACCTGATTCGGTGGCACTGCTGGTAGATGCGCTGGGCACGCCTGACGCCGAGGAAGTGGCGCTGCGGCTGCCGTTCTTCGGGCCGACGGTGGGCGGCGGCGATTCGGTGGTCGGGCCCATCGATCTGAGCCTTGAGCGAGGTCTGGCCGGTGGTCAGTCGTTCGAATGGCACCGCTCGTTCCGCCTGGGCGAACAGGTCTCGGTGGTGGTGTCGGTGGAGGACATCATCGACAAGGGCACGCTGCATCTGGCGACGGTGCTGTCCGAATACCGAGGCGCCGACGGCGATCTGATCCAGCGGCAGCGGACGGTGTTCGTGGAGCGAAAGCCGCCGGGAGAGCAGGCGCAGACTGCTGCCGCAGACCACGGCGCCGAGTCGGGGGAGCCTGCGTCGTGAGCGAGCTGGACTTGACACCCGCCACCGCTCCCGCCATGACGAGGGAAGCCATGCGCAGCTTCGTCGACGGCGTGAGCGACCCCAACCCGGTGCACACCGACCCCGAGTTCGCGGCCAAGGCCGGGCTGCCCGATGTGGTGGTGCAGGCCTCGCACACGACCGCGATAGCGCTCAACGCCCTCATCGCGCAGTTCGGTGCCGATGCGATCCTGAATCTCGACATCCGGCTGCGCGGCCCAGTCTTTCCCGGCGACGAGGTGACGGTGTCGCCCGTGAGCTATGGCGAGCTGGACCGGGGCGTGGAATTGCGCAACCAGCGGGGCGATGTGGTCGCTACCGGCATTGTGGTGATGCGCGGCGACCCAGACGAATGACGCCAACCACAAGGGAGAGCCCATGAGCTACGAGCACCTTCTGTGCGAAGACAGCGACGGTGTCCGAGTCCTGACCCTGAACCGGCCCCAGAAGTTCAATGCCTGGAACGCCGCCATGCGGGCCGAGATGCGCGACGCGGTCGAGGACACGGCCATGGCTACCGATATCCGGGCGCTCATCATCACGGGCGCTGGCAGGGCGTTCTCGGCCGGCGAGGACGTCTCCGAGATGGGCGACCTGACCGAGATGGGCACCCGGGGCTTCCGTGCGGTGGCCCGCGGCATTCACTCGGTGTTCGATCTGATCGAGGCGCTCGAAGTTCCGGTCATCGCCGCGGTGAATGGCGTCGCAGCGGGCGGCGGATTCGAGCTGGCGCTGTCGTGCGATTTCCGGGTGATTGCCGAGAATGCCCGTTTCGTCATGCCTGAGGCCAAGGTCGGTCTCATTCCCGGTTCGGGCGGCTGCTCCCGGCTGGTGCACTACGTGGGGCTGGGCCGTGCCAAGGAGCTCGTGATGCTGTCCCGCAACGTGGCTGCTGACGATGCCAAGGCGATGGGCCTCGCCACCGAGGTGGCCCCCGATGGCAAGGTCGTGGATGTCGCCTTGGAGCTC
Organism: Acidimicrobiales bacterium; assembly: GCA_009843525.1. Classification (GTDB taxonomy): domain Bacteria; phylum Actinomycetota; class Acidimicrobiia; order Acidimicrobiales; family Poriferisodalaceae; genus Poriferisodalis; species Poriferisodalis multihospitum. The sequence continues at coordinate 197,411 of VYDH01000018.1, forward strand.
GCCGCGGAGATGGAGGCCTTCGCGCCCCTGGCACTGGGCATGGCCAAGACGGTGCTGAACACCTGCACCGATGTCGACCACGAAACCGGTCGGCGCCTTGAGCGTCTTGGCCAGAGCGTCCTCAAGACCACCGCCGACCACGCCGAGGGCGCCAGTGCCTTCCTCGAACGCCGCGCCCCCGACTGGCGAGCCCGCTGAGGCGCGTGCGTACCGATGGCAACGTTTGACGACGTGCGCAGGCTCGGGATGGAGCTGCCCGAAGTCGTCGAGTCGACCTCATATGGGACGCCAGCCCTCAAGGTTCGCAAGAAGGGCTTCTGCCGGATGTGGGGTGAACGCGAGCACCGCCGCGATCAGGTTTTCGATACCGAGGTGCTGGTGCTGTTCTGCGACCTCGAGATGAAGGCCGTGCTGCTCGAGAACCATCCCGATGCGCTGTTCACGGTGCCGCACTACGACGGGTATGGCTCCGTGCTCGTTCGGCTCGCCGACGTTGATCTTGACGATCTCGCGGAGTGGCTCGAGGAGAGCTACCGCACCAAGGCCCCCGACACGCTCCTCCGCCAGCTCGACGCCGGCTGAGCCGACGACTGCTTGGGCACGACCGCTAGTCGCCGGCGAGGCGGGCGGGGAAGCCGCCTTTGGAGATCGGGCCCCAGCTCTCGATGTGCAAGCGCAGCAGCACCTTGTCTTGACGGGTCATGGCCTCGCGGTACTCGTCCCAATCGGAATGCTCGCCGCTGATCACCCGGAAGTACTCGACGAGTCCGTCCATGGCGTCGGGCAGGTCCTCGACCTCGCCTCGGCATTCGAGCTGGACCCACTCGCCGTTCCAAGCATCCGACATGACCACGACCCATGCCTGTGAATTGCGTCGCAGGTTGAGCGACTTGGCTCGGTCGGGATAGCTGCTGACGAGCACCGCATCACCGGCCTCGTCGAGGCCCATGGTGACCAGCGATGCCTGCGGGCGACCGTCCCGCCGGAGCGTCAGCAGCACACCGTGATGCCGTTCCCGCACGAACTCCAGCAGCTCTGCGCGCTCCACAATGCGGTCCGTCGCGATCGACACCATCTGGTCCTCCCTGGCTCGGCTCAACAGCCCTGGCAGTCTCGCCGATGTTTCTGCCGCTCGGCACTGCGATGATCGCCGAGCGGCGTCGGTTCGCATGGCATGCGCGTACAGGGAAGAATCAGCCCCACGCCGTGCACTGAGCCGGCGCAGATGAGGGGTGAAGTTCGAGATGTTGCAGCACTACCGGGTATTGGATCTCTGCGAGGGCATCAGCCAATTCGGCGGCTACCTGCTCGCCAGCCTGGGCGCAGAGGTGATTGCCGTCGAGCCTCCCGGCGGGGTCGACAGCCGTCACGCCGGCCCATTCGTTGACGACGAGCCGAATGCGGAGCGCTCGCTGGCCCACTGGGCCTATAACCAGGGCAAGCAGAGCGTCACGGCAGATCTGACCACCGACGAAGGCCGCCAGCGGCTGCTCGATCTGGTACGGGGTGCGGATGCGCTCATCGAGGATGCGCCGGTCGGTCACATGGCCTCGTTGGGCCTCGCCTACGACGAGCTCGCCGCCGTCAATCCCGCCATCGTCCATGCATCGGTGACTCCCTACGGCTCGACCGGCCCCCGCAGCACTTGGGCCGGTTCCGACCTCACAGCAGTGGCTGGCAGCGGCTTCCTGCATGCCAGCGGCGACAAAGACCGCGCCCCCGTCCGGGTCTCGGGCGTGCCGCAGAGCTTCCTGCAAGCCGCCGGTGACGCTGCTGCAGCGACGCTCATCGCGCTCCGCGAGGCCCAGCGCAGCGGCCTCGGCCAGCACGTCGACATCTCTGCGATGGAGTCCATGACCCACGGACAACCGCAGAACCTGTCGCCACGGGTCAACGCGAACCCCGTCGACCGTCTCGCCGGCGGCCTCAGCCTCGGCGGAGTCGATGTCCCGATGCTGTTCCCGTGCGCGGACGGCAACACGATCTGTGTGGCGCTGATGGGAGCCGCCTTCGCTCCATTCACCGAGAGGCTCGTGGCGTGGGAGGCAGAGGAAGGCTTCGCCGACGAGGAGATTCAGGCCGTCGACTGGGAGACCGTCGCAGCCGAGGTGCTCAGCGGCCAGCGCTCACCGGAGATCATCGCCAAGTCGTTCATGACCCACGCGCGCTTCATGGCCACCAAGACCACCGATGAGCTGTGGGCCGCCGCGTTCGAGCGCAACATCCTGATCACTCCGTCCGCGCTGGTCAGCGACCTGCTGACCAACCCGCACTTCGCCGATCGTGATTTCTGGCGTGAGGTCGAACTCGAAGGGGGGCGCAGCGCTCGTTTCTGCGGTCCTCTGGTGCACTTCAGCGCCGACGCTCCTGAGCGCACGCCGGTGGTGCCCACGCTCGGCGGCGACAACGACAGCGTCAACTTGGAGCGCCGACCTCATGCCGCAGCAACGGTCGCTGCGAACGACGGGCCCTCCTCGGACGGCAGCGAATTGCCGCTGGCCGGCCTCAAGGTGGTGGAGTTCTCGTGGGTCATCGCCACGCCGTCAGCGGTGCGCATCCTCGCCGACTACGGCGCCACCGTCGTCAAGGTCGAGACCGAGAACCGGCCCGACACGATGCGCACGGTCAACCCGTTCGTTGACGAGGAGGCCCATCCTGACAACAGCGTCGGCTACGGCGTGTACAACGCGGGCAAGCGCAGTCTCAGCCTGGACCTCAGCAAGCCCGAATCGCGCCAGGTAGTCGAGGATCTGATCCGCTGGGCCGACATCACCACCGAGTCCTGGGCGCCGGGCGCCGCAGCACGCATGGGCTTCGGCTACGACGACTTCTCGGCGATCAACCCGCAGATCATCATGCTGTCGAGCTCGTTGCTGGGCCAGAGCGGGCCGTACTCGAGCCTCGCCGGCTACGGGTTCATGGCCGCCGCCATCGCCGGCTTCTACGAGATCACTGGTTGGCCCGACCGCGGCCCCGCAGGCCCGTATGGTCCCTACACCGACTTTTTGGCGCCCCGCGTGATCGTGGCGTCCTTGATGGCGGCGCTGGAGCGGCGCGACCGCACAGGGACCGGCTGCTACATCGACATCTCTCAGACTGAGGCAGCGCTGCACTACCTCGCGCCGGCCATTCTGGACGCCTCGATCAACGGCCGAGATCCGCAGCGGTGCGGCAACGAGGACCCCCACATGAGCCCCCACGGCGTGTACCCGAGCGCCGGCGATGACCAGTGGGTGGCGATCGCGTGCACCGACGACCGATGGACATCCCTCGCCGACACCATCGGGCTCGCCGGCGACGGCGCCGCCGGTTGGGATCAAGCCGTTCGGCGGGAACGATCCGCGGAGATCGACGATGCCATCTCGGCCTGGACCTCGGGGCGCAACAACGCCGAGGCGGCTGAGACTCTGCAGGCCAGCGGCATCGACGCCTACCCGGTCAACAACGCCCAGGGCTGCTGCGATGACGTCCAGTTGACAGCGCGGGAGCACCACATCGACGTGCCCCAGAGCCACCGCGGCACCATGTGGACCCAGAACTGCCGGACACGCATGTCCCGCACACCGCCGGTGGTCTGGCGAGGCGGGCCGTGCCTCGGCGAAGACAACTTCGAGGTGCTCACCGAGTTCCTGGGCTACGACGCCGACCGGGTCGCCGATCTCGCCGCCGCCGAGGTGCTCAGCTGAGCGCGCTACCCGTCCTCGTCGTCTGACTCATCGTCGGACTCGGTGTCGGCGTCCGGAGTCGGCGCGGCAGTGGTCGGGGGCGGCTGGTGGCGGGCGCAGTCGCCCGACACGATGTCGTTGATTCGATCGACCCGAGCACCCTCAGGCGCAGGCACTGGCGCGCCGTTGAGGTCGAGCAGGTGGGGATGGAATGACCAGCCCAGAATCTCGGTGCCGTCGAAGTCGATCTGCAGGACGCCCGTGTCACCGGTGATGCCCGACCGGTAGTGCCACACGAAGTTGCCCAGCGAGTACGCCACGAGCTTGCCGTCGTCGAACACGACCGGCTGCAGCACGTGGGGGTGGTGGCCGATAACGGCATCGGCACCGTTGTGCAGCAGCTCGAAGGCGAAGTCGCGCTGACGGCCCTCTGGGCAGGTCATGCGCTCGATGCCCCAATGGACCACGGCGATCACCACGTCGGCCTCGCTCGCAGCCATCCGAACGTTGGCGAGCACCCGGTCGCTCTGGTACGCCGACGCGATCCCTGGACGTGTTTGGGTAGCAGGAAACGCGAGCGGCACCACCATCGAGGCACCCACGAACGCAACGCGCACACCGGGGCGCACCTCGATCACCCGATGCCCGTACGCATCACCGCTGGTCGCGCCCGCACCGAGCGCTATCACGCCGTTGGCCTCGAGGAGGTCGACCGTGTCGACGAGTGCGTCAGGGCCGTAGTCCATGGCGTGGTTGTTGGCCAAGTTGGCGACATCCACGCCAGCCGCAGCGATCCGCTCGGCCGCCGACGGCGGCGCCCGGAATACGTACTTCTTGTCGGCGGGCTCACCGCGCTCGCTGATGACCATCTCCACATTCACGACCGCAACGTCTGCTGATCCCAGAGGGGGCTCAATGCCGGCGAACGGGTCGACGCCGGCTGCTTCGCTGCGATCCATCAGCACATCTCCGCCTGCCAACAGCGTCCACGTCAGGTCGGGTTGTGTCGTGGTCGGCATGACGGCAGCCGTGGAGGCTGACGCAGACTTCGTTGCCGCAGCCGAGGTGACCGGCGCGGCCGATGGTGTCACCTCGTCCACCGCTGCGTTGGACTCGGCTTCGCCAGTTGCTGGCTGGGCGACGGCCGGAGCTTCCGATGACGTGGGCGGGAGAGGCACGACCCGCACAGGGCTGGTGCTGCACGCCATCGCCAGAATGGCGAGGCCCGCAATGCCCGATGCAACGAGTGGCCGCCCCACCATCGAATTGAGGGTACGGCGGACGCGAGGCGGGCGTCCCCTGCTCATCGGCTGCGCGCCGCGGCCTCTCGCACCAGTGGATGGTCGGTGTCAGTGGCGTCGCGACTCCGAACTAGCGTCGCGCTCGCGGGGCCGGTGCACGCCCTGCGCAGCGCTCCGTCCAGCCCATCAGGAGGCCTCAGATGTCACTCGGAGACACAGTTCAAGGGATTCTCGACCGGGGAGTCGCCGACGGTGATGTCGTGGGCGCGGTGGCCAAGGTCATCAGTGCCGACGGAGACATCTGCTCGGCCGCGGCCGGCACCCGAGGTGCCGACAGCGATGCAGCCATGAGTTCGGACACCGTGTGCTGGATCGCCTCCATGACCAAGGCCGTCACCGGTACGGCGGCGATGCAGCTCGTGGAGCAGGGCAAGCTCTCGCTTGACGGTCCGGCCGCAGAGGTTGTGCCGCTGCTCGGCGAGCTCGAGGTGCTGACCGGGTTTGACGGCGACGGCAACCCGGTCACCCGTGCCCGCAACGGCGACATCACGCTGCGTCACCTGCTGACCCATACCGCCGGCATGGGATACGACATCTGGAGCCCTGAGCTCGGCCAGTACGAAGAGGCCACCGGGACGCCGGGCGTCATCGAGTGCCAGAAGGAAACGTTGCGCATCCCGCTGCTGTTCGACCCCGGGGATCGCTGGTTCTACGGGACCGGCATCGATCACGCAGGTCAGATGGTGGAGGCGGCGTCAGGCATGTCGCTCGGCGAGTACATGGCCGAGAACATCTTTGGGCCGCTGGGCATGACCGACACGGCGTTCAAGATCAGCGACGACATGCGCTCTCGCATCTCGGCGATGCAAGCGCGGATGGAGGACGGCTCGCTGGTGGAGATGCCGTTCGAGATACCCCAGGAGCCAGAGTTCGAGATGGGCGGCGGCGGCCTGTACTCCACCGTCGACGACTACTGCCGCTTCCTGGCCATGATGCTGAACGGCGGCAGCCTCGACGGCAACCAGGTGGTGTCGCCGGGCACGCATGCGCAGATGGTCAGCAATGCAATGGGCGACCTGCGCGTCACGATGCTGCCGACGGCCATCCCGCCGTACTCATTCGATGCCGAGTTCTTCCCCGGTGTCGAGAAGTCGTGGGGCTTGACGTTCCAGATCAACGAGGAGCAGGCCCCGACCGGGCGCCCTGCCGGGGGCCTCATGTGGGCGGGGCTGGCCAACTCGTACTTCTGGATCGACCTGCAGAATCAGGTAGCCGGCTGCTACATCAGCCAGCAGGTGCCGTTTGCAGATCCGCGTTCCTACGGGCTGTACGAAGCCATCGAGACCGCCACCTACGACAGCCTCTAGGGCTGTTCACGGCCTCAGGCGGGGCCGAGCACGATGCAGCCGTTGTGGCCGCCGAAGCCGAACGAGTTGCTGATTGAGGGACCCGGCTCCCAGTCGGCCGCCTGACCGGTCACCAAGCGGAACTCTGCGAGCTCGGGATCGGGAGTCGTCCAGCCGGCCGTGGCCGGGATCTTGCGGTGGCGCATCGACAGCAGCACGGCAATGGCCTCCAGCGCGCCTGCCGCGCCGAGCGCATGCCCGGTGACGCCCTTGGTGGAGGTCACGAGCGGGCCGTTGGGGCCGAACAGCTTGTTGAGCGCCTCGGCTTCTGCGGCATCGTTCAGCGGGGTTGACGTGCCATGCGCGTTCACGTGGACGATGTCGTCGAGCGCGAGGCCGGCGTCATCGATGGCGAGCTGCATGCAGCGCAGCGCCCCGGCACCGCCGGGGGCCGGCGCAGTGATGTGGTGGGCATCGGCATTCGAGGCGGTGCCGAGCACTTCGCCCCAGATCGTCGCACCCCGCGCCATGGCCGAATCCCATTCCTCGAGCACCAGGGTGGCAGCGCCCTCGGTCATCATGAAGCCGTCGCGGTTCTTGTCGAAGGGCATCGAGACTCCGCTGGTCGACAGAGCCGTCATGTTGACGAAGCCCGCGGTGCCCACGGGCGTCATCACCGATTCACAGCCCCCGGCCACAATCACGTCGGCGGCGCCGGTGCGGATCAGCCGCGCCGCGTAGCCGATCGCATGCGTCCCCGCCGCGCATGCGGTGGTGAGGACCTCGCAGGGTCCGGCCAGGCCGTGCCTCATCGAGATGGCGGCGCCAGGGGCGTTCGGCATCATCATCGGGACCATGAACGGCGAGACCCGGCGCGCGCCTTTGCGATCGAGCACGAGCACCTGGTCTTCGAAGGTCTGCAGGCCGCCGACACCCGTGCCGTAGATGACGCCGCAGCGATCCGGGTCGGTCGCCAGTTCCCCTGCGTCGGCGATGGCCTGTGCAGCCGATGCCATGCCGAGCTGGGTCGAGCGATCGGCCCGCCGGGCCTCCTTGGGATTGTCGTAGTACGGCGCCGGATCGAAGTCGTGGACGCGGCGCTCGCCCTCTGGCGGCGCGGAGTTCAGCCCCTGCCAGAAGTTGTCGACGCCGGTCCCGGCGCACGAGACAACGCCGAGGCCGACGACAGCTACCCGACGGCTGGCGCTCATTATTCGGCGCTCACAGTTTCGATTCGACCAGCTGGATCGCGTGGGCAACGGTGGTGACGTCTTCCAGTTCTTCCTCGTCCACGCTGATGTCGAACTCCTCTTCCAAGGCCATCACCAGCTCGACGAGGTCCAAGCTGTCGGCGTCGAGGTCGTCTGCGAAGCTGGCCTCGGGTGTGACTTGCTCAGGATCCACGGCCAGCACCTCGACGGCGCAGTCACGGAATCGATCCAACGTGTCACTCATGCTGATCCCCTCGTGTGTGGGCGGTCACCGCACGAGCGCCCGGCGGCCGTGCGAACGCGAAGTGTAGAGGCTGAGCCCCGTGGCCTGAGCGGCCCGTGAGCCCGTTCTCAATTGAGATTGGGAACAAGAGCGGGAGGCGCAGGGCCAAGCTGTGGCTGGGCATGGCTCAATGGCCCATTCCCAGGCCGCCGTCGACCGGTATCACGGCGCCGGTGATGTACGCGCCTTCGTCGGACGCGAGAAACGCCACCGCAGCAGCTATCTCGGACGGTTCTGCCACCCGTCCCAGCGGCACTGCGTCGGTGATGGCGGCTTGCTGCTCGTCGTTCAATGCACCGAACATCTCGGTGGCCACCGGCCCGGGCGCGACCACATTCGCGGTGATGCTGCGCGAACCGAGTTCGCGAGCCAGTGATCGGGCCATGCCCACGAGGCCCGCCTTGGATGCCGCGTAATTGACCTGCCCAGCCGAACCCAGCAATCCGACCACCGAGGACACGAAGATCAATCGCCCCCAGCGTGCGCGCAGCATGGGCCGGGCCGCCCGCTTGGCCATCCGGTAGGCGCCGGTGAGATTCGTGTCGACGACAGCCGCGAAGTCGTCGTCGGCCATGCGCAGCACAAGCTGGTCGCGGGTGATGCCGGCATTGGCGACCAGGATTTCCACCGGGCCGAGCTCTGCTTCGATGGTGCCGTAGGCGGCATCTACCGCATCGCTGTCGGCCTGGTCGCATGCCACCCACAGCAGGCGGCCGTCGTCAGGGGCCTCGGTGCGGCTGGTCACCGCCACGCGGTGGCCTGCATCGGCAAACAACTGGGCCGTCGCCAGACCGATGCCGCGGCTGCCGCCGGTGACGAGGACGGTGCGTGCTGTCGCGGGGCGCGCTTCGGGCTGATTCATCGTGAGCCGTGTGCGTAACGCTCGTTCAGCTAGCGCGGGCGGGGGCACCCGACCAGCGCAGCAGTGCCGATGCCGATGTCATGCCGGCGCCGAATCCGACGAGCAGCACGTTGTCGCCCTCGTTGATCCGGCCGCTGCGCACGGCGTCGTCGAGTGCGAGGGGAATCGAGGCCGACGATGTGTTGCCGGTGCGCTCGATCACCATCGCGGCCTTCTCATAGGGGATGCGCAGCCGCTTGCAGGCGGTCTCGACGATGCGGACGTTGGCCTGATGGGGCACCACCACGTCGATGTCGTCGGCGGTCAGGCCCGCCTGCTTCATCGACTGGCGCGCCGACTCCTCCATCACCAGCACGGCTTTCTTGAACACCGCCTGGCCCGCCATCTGGATGTAGCCGTCGTGCTCGCAGTACAGCTGCTCCTCCATGGAACCGTCGCTTGAGACGTGCCAGCCGAGCAGGTCGGAGCCCTGCTCACTGCGCTCAAGCACGGCGGCGCCCGAGCCGTCGGCGAACAGGATGCAGGTGGCCCGATCAGTCCAGTCGGTGATCCGGGAGAGCACTTCGGCACCGATGACCAGCACCCGCTCGTGACCCATCGCGATCATGCCGTGGCCCGCCACCAGCGAGTAGACGAACCCTGAACAGGCGGCGTTCACGTCCATGGCGCCGCAGTCGAGGCCGAGTGCCTCTTGCACCCGCGACGACGAGGCCGGAACGCAGCGATCCGGCGTAGTCGTGGCCAGGATCAGCATGTCGATGCTCGACGGATCGACGCCGGCGACCTCCATGGCCGCGGTTCCGGCGCGTGCGGCCAGGCCGGCGGTGGTGCCGCCGATGTTCCGCTGTCTGATGCCGGTGCGCTCGATGATCCACTCGTCGGAGGTGTCGACCATCTCGGCAAGATCTTCGTTGGTGAGGACGCGCTCGCCGAGCGCTGTCCCGATGCCGACAATGCGCGCGCTTGATGCGTTGCCCACGCTGAGCGTCATCTGTGGCCTCCCCTTCAGGTGCCGGCTGTTCAGCTGCCGGCTGGCGTCCGCAGCCACGCAACGGGCTGCCGTGCGGTGACCCGTTCGCCTTCTACGGCCATGATCCCCATGACAGTACCCGCGAACGCAGAACGCACTTCTTCCCCGGCCACATGGCCGATGACATCACCCACATTGACTTGCTGGCCGTCGCCGACACCGGCGCTGAGCGTGAAGACGCCGGCGCACGGGCTCACGATGAGGCGCTCGGTGACGTACAGGTTCTCGCCGCCCAGCACGGTCGGCGCTGAAGGCGCATCGGTGGCGAGCGTCTCCATCAGCGTGTCGATCTCGGCGGGAGTTCCGACCGACATCGATGTCGCACCTCGATGCGTCCGCTTGGTCATGCCGGTCAGCACCTTGCCCGGGCCGAGCTCCACGAAGGTGGTGACGCCGGCGTCAGCCAGCGCATGGAGGCTCGCGCGCCACAGCACCGGGCTGGTGAGCTGCTGTGCCAGCAGCGTGCGCCACTCGTCGGCGTCAGCACGCGGCTGGGCATCGACATTGGCGACCACCGGCACGCTCGGGGCCCGGATCTCAACTTCGGCCAGTGCCTTGCGCAGCCGATCCCTGGCCGGCTGCATGAACGGTGTGTGGAATGCGCCGCCCACGGGCAAGCCCATGAGCCGTTTCGCGCCCGCCGCCTTCGCTTCGTCACCGGCGACGGCGACGGCGTCCGGTGCGCCCGCAATGACGACTTGGCCCGGCGCGTTGTAGTTGGCGACCCAGACATCGCCAGGCGTGGCGTCGCACGCCTCTGCCACGAGGTTGTCGTCGAGACCCAGCACGGCCGCCATGGTCCCTTCCTGCTCGTCAGCAGCAACCTGCATGGCCTCGCCGCGCTCGGCAACCAGCCGCACCGCGTCGTCGTATGCCAAGGCCCCGGTTGCGGTCAGCGCGCTGTATTCGCCCAGCGAGTGCCCGGCGGCACACGAGAACGTCGCGCCCGTGCGCTCGACCGCATCGAGCACCACCATCGACAGCACGAACGTCGACAGCTGCGAGTTACGCGTATGGCGCAGCTCGTCGGCATCGGCTTCCAGCAGCAGCGCAGCGACATCACGCCCGCAGGCATCGGATGCCTCGGTGACCAGCTCCCACGACTCGTGCGCCGTCCATGGCTCGCCCATGCCTTGCTGCTGCGAGCCTTGGCCCGGGAATGTGAATGCGAGCACTCGGCCTCCTACGCAGCGCCTGGGCGGGAGACCTGGTCGGTGCTCGAACCGCAGCGCAGTGAACGCACAATGGGACTAGGGCAAAAGGGTAGGTGGCAGCCCAGGCCGAGAGCGACCTTTCGACCAACGCCCCACTCTTGTTCCCCATGCTCATGTGATGGGGCTCACGGGCCGCTCGGGCCCCCGGGTACGCTGAGCCGCCCCAAGGCCCGGGTGGTGAAACGGCAGACACGGGGGACTCAAAATCCTCTGCCCTCACGGGCGTGCGGGTTCAACTCCCGCCCCGGGCACTCGACGCCTGCATGAATCTCTGAGAGGCGCGACAAGCCGACCGGTAGGCTGACCGATCCTGTCCCGCGAGGGGAGAGCGCGTGTCGAAGCGAGTCGTGATCGCAGAGGACGAGGCCATCATCCGCCTCGATCTGCGCGAGATGCTCGAGGACGAGGGCTACGTCGTGGTGGCGGAGACGGGCCGCGGCGACGAAGCCGTCGAGCTGGCACGCCAGCACCAGCCCGAGGTGTGCATCTTCGACATCCAGATGCCCGGCCGCGACGGCCTCGATGCTGCACGAGAGGTCGCCGGCGATCGCACATCCGCAGTGCTCATCCTCACAGCGTTCAGCAAGCGTCATCTGATCGCCGAAGCCCGCGACGCCGGCGTGCTCTCGTACCTGGTGAAGCCGTTCCAGCGGGAAGAACTGGTCTCGGCCATCGAGGTGGCGTGGGGGCGTTTCACCGAGATGCGAGAACTCGAAGACACGGTGGAGAGCCTCGAGGAGAAGCTGGAGACGCGCAAGGCGGTGGAGCGCGCGAAGGGCCTGCTCATGGACGATTTCCAGCTCTCCGAGCGGGACGCCTTCGAATTCATCCGGAGTACGGCGATGGCCAACCGCGCGAGAATGCGGGACATCGCCCAGCAGATCGTCGATGGACTGCTGACCCCCTGAGCCCGCCCTTCGACATCTGCGGTTGGCAGGCTTCCGCAACCGTCACCCGGCACCGTTGGGAGAGTTCCCATGTCGAAGCTCCTCTTGCTCGACGGGAATTCGCTCACGTACCGGGCCTTCTTTGCCGTTCCCGAAGACATGGCCACCCGCTCGGGACAGCCCACAGGCGCCGTCTTCGGGTTCACATCCATGCTCATCAACCTGGTGCGCGACCACCGTCCTGACGCAATAGCGGTGTGCTTCGATCGTCGGGAGCCGACGTTCCGCCACACCGCAGCGCCCGAATACAAAGCTCACCGCGACGAGACGCCCACAACGCTCATCGATCAGCTCGGCCTTGTGCGCCAGGTGCTCGATTCGCTGAGCATCCCGGCGATCGACTGCGCCGGCTTCGAGGCCGACGACCTGCTGGCGACGCTGGCGGTTGAGGCGGAACAGCGCGGCGACGATGTGCTGATCGTCAGCGGCGACCGCGACGTGTACCAACTCGTGCACGACCCCAAGATCCAAGTGCTCTACAACCGCCGCGGGGTCACCGACTACGCGCTCTACGACGAAGCGGGCATCGCCGAGCGCACCGGCGTCACGCCGGACCTGTACGTGCAATACGCCGCACTTCGCGGCGACCCGTCAGACAACCTGCCAGGAGTGCCCGGTGTTGGAGAGAAGACGGCCGCCAAGCTCCTCAACAAGTACGGCAGTGTCGAGGCGCTGCTGGCAGCCGCCGCCGAACAGACCCCGAAGCTGGCCGAGAACCTTGCGGCCCACGGCGAGGTCGTGCGGCGCAACGTCGACTTGATGACGCTGCGGACCGACGCGCCGATCGAGGCCACGGTTGACGACCTCCAATGGGGCAGCTTCGATGCCGACCTCGTGACGCGCACGTTCGAGTTCCTGGAGTTCGGCACCCTGCATGCTCGCCTGCGCGACGCCTTGGCGGGCACCTCGTTGGACGGCCTGCTGGTGCCGAGCGCCAGTTCCCCCGAGACTGCCCAACTCGCGGACGTGCAGCTGCTGCCGGTCGACGCTGAGGGGGGCGCCCGCGGCGCGGATGCCGCTGGGCTGCTGAGTGAGCTATCGCGCCGGGACGAACCGGTCGCGCTCGGGTTCACTGTGGAGGCCGACGGCGCTTTGGGTGTGCTGACGGTCGCTGACGATCCCCCGCACGGCACGGTGCTCGCGCTCAGTCCTGATGATCTCGCTCTGCCCGAGATCGCAGCGGCGTGCGCCCGCCTGCTGGGGGCTGACGGTCCGGGCGTCCATGTCCACCAGGCAAAGGAGCTCATGCGTGCGCTCGCCCGCCTGCCGGGCGACTTGGATGGCGGCGCGACGCTCGCCGGGCTGGCTGTCGACACCTCGATCGCCGCCTATCTCATCCATCCGTCGGAGGGCCGCGACGAGCTGAGCGCGCTCCTCGCCCGGCATTGCGGCACGGAGCTCGCCGGAGGCGGCGCCGAGGGCCAGCTGGGCTTCGACGACCTCGACGCCGATGGACCGACGGATGGCGTCGTGGCCGCTCGTGACGCCCTCGCGGTGGCGATGCTGGCGCCGATGCTCGATCAGCAGCTCGAGAGCCTGGGCATGTCCGACCTGTACCGGGATGTGGAGCGTCCGCTCATCGGCGTGCTGGCGCGAATGGAAACGGCCGGCATCGGCGTCGACCGCGGCGAGCTGGAATCGTTGCGCGACCATCTCACGGGCGAGGTGCTCGCGCTGGAAACCGAGGTACGGCGGCTGGCCGGCCGTGACGATCTCAATGTCAACTCTCCCAAGCAGCTTGCGGAAGTGCTCTTCGAGGACTTGGGGTTGACACCTCAGCGCAAGACCAAGACCGGCTACTCCACGAGCGCAGCGGCGCTGGAGTCTCTGCGAGGCGAGCACCGCATCGTGGACCGGCTGCTGGCGTTCCGGGAAGTGGAGAAGCTGCGCTCCACCTACGGCGTCAGCCTGCTCGAATGCGTCGAGCCCGACGGCCGCATCCATGCCACGTTCAACCAGACGGTGGCGCGTACCGGAAGGCTCAGCTCCGAGGACCCGAACCTGCACAACATCCCGGTGCGGACCGAACAGGGCCGGCTGTTCAGGCGTGCATTCGTTCCGGCCGATGGCTTCGAGCTGCTGATTGCCGACTACAACCAGATCGAGCTGCGGGTGATCGCCCACCTGTCCGGCGATCCGGGCCTCGTGAGTGCCTTCGAGGCGGGCCATGACATCCACAGCGCAACCGCCTCATCCCTGTTCGGCATCAGCCCCACCGAGGTCGACCCGCAGCAGCGGTCGGTGGCGAAGATGGTGAGCTACGGCTTGGCCTACGGGATGGAGGCCTATGGCCTCGGCCAGCGCTTGGGTGTGCCCACCGGCGAGGCGGCGGAAATCCTGGACGCCTACTTCGAAGCGTTTCCCAAGGTGCGCTCATTCATGGACGGGGTGGTGGAGCAGAGCCGCGAGCGTGGCTACACCGAGACGGCATTCGGCAGGCGCCGCCCGCTTCCCGAGTTGACGTCGCGCAACTTCCGGGTGCGCCAAGCCGCCGAGCGGCAGGCCATGAATGCCCCCATCCAGGGGCTTGCGGCGGACATCTTCAAGGTGGCGCTCATCCGGCTGGACGGGGCGCTGCGAGCTCGGTCCGCAGCCAGCCGGCTGGTGCTGCAGGTGCACGATGAGGTGATCCTCGAAGTGGACCCCGCTGAGGCCGCCGAGGTGAACGATCTGACGGTCGACGTGATGCGCAATGCCGCCGACCTGGCGGTGCCGCTGGAAGTCCATGTCGCTGCCGGCGCCACCTGGGCAGACGCCAAGGGCTGACCCGCCGAACAGGCTGCGCCAGAGCGCCTCGGGTCCGACAGACGGCGACGCCGGTAGCCTTTCCGTGCGCTGCGCGCGGCATGCTCAGCCGCCTGCGCCCGTATTCCCGACCCGAGCATTCCCCAGTGACCGACGCAATTGCCCCCGCTCCAGACCTCGAAGACCCAGCACTCGCCGAGGCTCCGGCACCTGATGACTCCCCTGCGACTGCCCCCGAGGCGCCGGATGGCGAGAGCGCCAGCGACGAGAGCGGCAACGGGGCTTCGACGGGCGACTTCGGCACCTTCACCGATGCGGGCGACTACGTGCCGCGGACCGTCACCATCGACGACCTCGGCGACACGTCGTTCGAGGACGCCATCGCGCAGACCATCGTCGAGTTCGACGACGGCGACATCGTGGCCGGCACCATCGTGCGAGTCGATCGCGACGAGGTGCTGCTGGACATCGGATTCAAGTCTGAGGGCGTCATCCCGTCCCGCGAGCTCTCCATCCGTCACGACATCGACCCATCGGAGGTCGTGGAGGTCGGCGATCAGATCGAGGCCCTGGTCCTGCAGAAGGAAGATCCCGATGGCCGCTTGGTGCTCTCCAAGAAACGGGCGCAGTACGAGCGCGCCTGGGGCCGCATCGAGGAGATTCGCGAGTCCAATGGTGTCGTCAAGGGCCCCGTCATCGAGGTGGTGAAGGGCGGGCTGATCGTCGACATCGGCCTGCGGGGTTTCCTGCCGGCGTCGCTGGTGGAGCTCCGTCGCGTCCGCGATCTGGCCCCCTATGTCGGCCGCGAGCTCGAAGCGAAGATCATCGAGCTCGACAAGAACCGCAACAATGTCGTGCTCAGCCGGCGAGCCTGGCTCGAAGAGAGCCTCAAGGAAGAGCGGGAGGGCTTCCTGCGAGATCTGCAGCGCGGCGAGCGGCGAACCGGCCGGGTCTCGTCGGTAGTCAGCTTCGGCGCATTCGTCGACCTCGGCGGCATGGACGGCCTCATTCACGTCTCGGAGCTGTCTTGGAAGCACGTCGATCACCCCGGCTCGGTGGTCAGCATCGGCGACGAGGTCACGGTGGAGGTGCTCGAAATCGACCGCGAGCGCGAGCGCATCTCACTCTCGCTCAAGGCGACGCAGCAGGATCCGTGGGAAGCGTTCGCGAACTCCCACCGGGTCGAGGAGCTGGTCTACGGCCGGGTCACCAAGCTCGTCCCGTTCGGTGCATTCGTGCAGGTCGGCGACGGCATCGAGGGCCTGGTGCACATCTCGGAGATGTCTGCCCACCACGTCGAGCTGCCCGAGCAGGTCGTGACACCCGGCGAGGAGCTCTGGGTGAAGATCATCGATCTCGACCTGCAGCGCCGGCGCATCAGCCTGTCGATCAAGCAGGCAGCCGAAGGCGGGGTGGTCGCGGAGGAATACCGCGAGGCGTTCGGCGATCACGCCTACGACGAGGAAGGCAACTTCATCGGCGAGTTCAGCTACGAGACGCCTGCCGAAGGCGAGGAGTCAGAAGCCGAACGGGCATGGCGCGAGTACTACGAGGAGCACGGCGAGGAGGCCTACCGCCAGGCCCTCGCGCACTACGAGAACCAAGGCGCCGACGGCGAGCCCGCTGCGGCGGCCCCAGAAGGCGACAGCTAGCCCGTCAGCTCCCCGCTGAGCTTGAACCTGCTGCCGTCGAGTCCCCATCGGTTGACTGCTGCGCGATGATCACCGTCGGGCTCACTGGTGGCATCGGCAGCGGCAAGAGCACGGTCGCCTCGGGCTTTGCCCGCCGCGGTGCTGCGCTGATCGATGCCGACGCCATCGTCCGCGAGCAGCAGGCACTCGGCAGTCCGGTCTTGGCGGAGATGGTGGAGCGCTTCGGGGATCACATCGTGGCTGCCGACGGCACGCTCGACCGCGGTTCGGTTGCGGCCATCGTGTTCAACGACCCCGACGCACTCGCCGATCTGAACGCGATCACCCATCCTCCGGTCGGCCGGGAGATCCGTCGCCGGCTGGGCGAACTCGAGGGCACGGATCGTCTGGTGGTGCTCGACATCCCGCTGCTCGGCGAGGGGCTGGCCAAGGGTCAGCGGCCGCGCTACCCGACCAGCGGGATCCTGGTGGTGGACACGCCGACCGATGTTGCTGTGGAGCGGCTCGTGACCTCGCGAGGGTTCTCCGCCGATGACGCACGTGCGCGCATCGCCGCTCAGTTGTCGCGCCACGAGCGACTCGGCATTGCCGACTGGGTCCTCGACAATTCCGGCGGCCTCGACGAACTCGAAGCCGCGATCGAAGCAGCCTTCAACTGGGCCAGCGCCCTGCCGCACCTATCGGACTGAGCAGTCAGTAGGCGATCGGCGTTCCGCAGTGTGGACAGCTCGGTTCGGGTCCGCGCATGTCGAACTGGGATGGCTTGACCAGCAGGAAGCAGCCTTCGCAGAGGATCTCATCTTCCTGCTTGGACGCTGAACGGGAACCTGTGACGATGCCGATCTCGTCGTCCTCGTCGTCATCGTCCTCGTCTTCAGACGCCAGCCGCTCCTTGAGGATCTCGCCGAGATCCGCCTCGAGCTCCTCGTCGTCATCGTCGTCGTCTTCGTCGTCGGCGGCGGGGCGCACCCCGGCCGGCACTTCGCGGCTCGGCCCGGCGTCTTTGTCTGAGGACGCTGTCTCGCCATCATCCAGTCCATCGGCGTCCAACCCGTCCCCATCCAAGTCGTCGACATCGTCGATGTCGTCGTCGATGTCCGCCACGCCCAGCTCTTCGGCCTCGAGGTCATCGGGCACCGGTTCGAAGTCGTCGCCGAGCAGGTCAGGGTCATCCATGGCGTCGTCGAGCGCGTCGTCGTCGGACTCTGATGCGTCTGATTCGTCGCGGCTCATGGGCGGTCTCAGGTCGTGAAGGAGTCGGGTATCGGCGGGTCGGCGGTCAGCGCGGCAGGATAACCACACCGGCTGCTCGCAGGGAGCATCTTTGCCTCTTGGGACTCGAGCCAGTAGGCACAGATGTCATAGCTGCGGCGGCGGCAGGAGACTCGGCGACGTTGCGACCTGCCGGATCGCTGGTCGCAGAGGGTTCTGCCGCCGTCGCAGCGGGCGCAGCTCCTCGCGCTGCTCTCTAACCTCGCCCCATGGCATCGGTGTCGACGGCCCCGGCTCATGGCGAGCCCGGCGAGGACAGGCCGCGGCAGGCCCGTCCTTGGCTTCCGGCGCCGACGGCCGCCCACCCGTTCCGGGTCAGCGCAGGTTTCGAGCCGGCCGGTGACCAGCCGCGCGCCGTGGCCCAGCTCGCGGACGGCGTGATCCGCGGCGACCGGTTCCAAACGCTGCTGGGCATCACCGGCTCGGGCAAGAGCGCGACGATCGCGTGGACGATCGAGCGGGCGCAGCGTCCGACGTTGGTGCTCGCTCCCAACAAGTCGTTGGCGGCACAGCTTGCGAACGAGTTTCGTGAGTTCTTCCCCGACAATCGTGTGGAGTATTTCGTCTCCTACTACGACTACTACCAACCCGAGGCATACATGCCAGCTTCGGACACGTACATCGAGAAAGACTCCAGCATCAACGACGAGATCGACCGGCTGCGGCACTCGGCCACGGCGGCCCTGCTGACCCGTCGGGACGTGATCGTGGTGGCATCCGTCTCGGCCATCTACGGGTTGGGCGCACCGGAGGAATACCTGCGCCAGATGCTGTACCTGCGTGTGGGCGAGATGGTCGACCAGCGTGCTGTGCTGCGCCGGCTCGTCGACATGCAGTACGAGCGCAACGACACGAACTTGATCCGGGGTCGCTTCCGGGTTCGCGGCGACACACTCGAAGTCCACCCGGCCTACGAGGAGTTCCTGGTGCGGGTGGAGTTGTTCGGTGACGAGATCGACCGCATCAGCCGCATCGACCCGGTGACCGGCGAGCGTCTCGGCGAGCTCGAAGAGGTCACCGTCTTCCCGGCGTCGCACTACGTCACCGGCGAGGACAAGATGCGCACGGCGATCGTCAAGATCGAGGCCGAGCTCGCCGAGCGGCTGCAGCTCTTCGAGAAGGAGAACAAGCTGCTCGAGGCGCAGCGGTTGCGGATGCGCACCGAGTATGACCTCGAGATGCTGGCCGAGTTGGGCTATTGCAACGGCGTCGAGAACTACTCGATGCATCTCGACGGCCGGGTGTACGACGAGCCGCCGTACACCCTGCTGGACTTCTTCCCCGACGACTACCTGCTGGTCATCGACGAGAGCCATGTTGCCGTTCCTCAGCTGCACGGTCAGTTCGCCGGCGACCGGCGGCGCAAGGACACCCTGGTAGAGCATGGCTTCCGGCTGCCTTCCGCGCGCGACAACCGGCCTCTGCGCTTCGACGAGGTGATGGACCGGCTGAATCAAGTGGTGTTCCTGTCGGCCACGCCGGGGGAGTACGAACTGCGGACGAGTGGCCAGGTGGTGGAGCAGATCGTCCGGCCGACCGGTCTGGTGGATCCCGAGATCGTGGTGCGCCCGACGAAGGGCCAGATCGACGACCTGATGGGCGAGATCGAGCGGGTCACCGAACAGGGCCAGCGGGTGCTCGTGACCACGCTCACCAAGAAGATGGCCGAGGACCTCACCGACTACCTGCTCGAGCTCGGCGTGCGAGTGCGCTACCTGCACAGCGAGATCGACACCATTGAACGGATCGAGATCCTCCGGGATCTGCGGCTCGGCCATTTCGACGTGCTGGTGGGCATCAACCTGCTGCGAGAAGGTCTGGACCTGCCCGAAGTGAGCCTCGTGGCGATCCTGGATGCCGACAAGGAGGGGTTCCTGCGCAGTGAGACGTCGCTCATCCAGACCATCGGGCGAGCGGCACGCAACGTCGACGGCCAGGTCGTGATGTACGCCGATGAGTTCACGCCGTCGATGCACCGCGCTGTGTCCGAGACCAACCGGCGGCGGGGCCTGCAGCAGGCGTACAACGCCGAGCACGGCATCGACCCGCAGACGATCCGCAAGGCCGTCACCGACATCCTCGAGGTGCTGCGAGGCCCAGCGGAGACCGCACCGGTGCCCGAGAAGCTGGTGTCGGGCCGCGTGAATGCCGAGCGGATGAAGGCCGCCTACGGCGACCTGCCGGCCGACGACCTGACGCGTCTCATCGCCTCGCTGGAGGAGGAGATGGCCGAAGCAGCCGCAGATCTCAGATTCGAGTACGCAGCCCGCCTGCGAGACGAACTCAGGGAGCTGCGCCGAGACTTGCGCGACGCCAGCGCTTAGAACATCACGACGGAGCGCAGCACCTCGCCGTGCTCCATCTTCTCGAAGGCTTCCTCGACACCCGCAATCCCGATTGTCTCGCTGACGAACTTGTCGAGCGGCAGTCGGTCCTGCAGGTGCAGGTCGATCAGCATGGGGAAGTCACGGCTGGGCAGGCAGTCGCCGTACCACGAGCTCTTGAGCGAGCCGCCGCGGCCGAACACCTCGATCATGGGCAGCTCGATTTTCATGGCCGGATTCGGCACCCCCACCAGCACCACGGTCCCTGCCAGGTCGCGGGCATAGAAGGCCTGCTCATAGGTCTGGGGCAAGCCCACGGCCTCGATGGCCACATCCACGCCGTTGCCGTCGGTCAGCTCGCGGATCGCCTCCACGACTTCGTCGTTGCTGAGACCTGCGGAGTTGACGGTGTGGGTAGCGCCGAACTCGCGGGCCCAGTCGAGCTTGCGGCCGTCGATGTCGACGCCGATGATCGTGTGCGCTCCGGCGAGGCGCGCACCGCAGATGGCGGCATCTCCTACGCCGCCGCAGCCGAACACGGCCACGCTGTCGCCGCGGCCGACACCGCCGGTGTTCATCGCGGCACCCAAGCCGGCCATGACGCCGCAGCCGATGAGACCGGCTACTTGGGGCGGCGCGGCAGAATCCACCTTGGTGGCCTGTCCTGCGGCAACCAGGGTCTTCTCGGCAAACGCCCCGATGCCCAGTGCGGGCGACAGCTCGACGCCGTCAAGAGTCATCTTCTGTGATGCGTTGTGCGTGGCGAAGCAGTACCAGGGGCGGCCGCGGTCGCACGACCGGCAGTTGCCGCAGACGGCCCGCCAATTCAGGATTACGAAATCGCCGACGCCCACATTGGTGACGCCATCGCCGATTTCCGACACCACGCCTGCGGCTTCATGCCCCAGCAGGAACGGGAACTCATCATTGATGGCGCCCTCGCGGTAGTGCAGGTCGGTGTGGCACACGCCGCACGCTTGGACGTCGACGATCACCTCGCCCGGACCGGGGTCGGGG
The DNA here is from genome assembly GCA_009843525.1 of Acidimicrobiales bacterium. Lineage (GTDB taxonomy): Bacteria > Actinomycetota > Acidimicrobiia > Acidimicrobiales > Poriferisodalaceae > Poriferisodalis > Poriferisodalis multihospitum. The sequence continues at coordinate 218,220 of VYDH01000018.1, forward strand.
ACCACGATCGTCTCGACCGTGACCGGCTCGCCGACCGCTGCGGCTACGACACCTTGTACTTCATGTGGCATGACGCGACCCTACTTCTGCCGGTTACAGCCACAGGTTCCCTGGACTTGCGACGGCGCACGAACTTGTGTTTGTGTCCGGGATGACCGGCGGGTGCACAGCTAGGCTCGGCCCGAATGGGCGGGCGACAGGATGGGTGAGCGGCTGATCGTCCGCGGGGCGCGCGAGCACAACCTGCGCAATGTGAATGTGGAGCTGCCCCGCGACCGCATGATCGTGTTCACCGGGCTGTCGGGCAGCGGCAAGTCGTCGCTGGCCTTCGACACCATCTACGCCGAGGGGCAGCGGCGCTACGTCGAATCGCTGTCGGCCTATGCACGCCAGTTCCTGGGCCAGATGGACAAGCCCGACGTGGACTTTCTGGAAGGGCTGTCGCCGGCGATCTCCATCGACCAGAAGAGCGCCAGCCGCAACCCGCGTTCCACCGTCGGAACGATCACCGAGGTGTACGACTACCTGCGGCTGCTCTACGCCCGCATCGGCATCCAGCACGACCCGCAGACGGGCGAGATCGTCGAGCGACAGACGGCGCAGCAGATCGTGGACCGGATCATGGAACTCGCCGAAGGCTCGCGCTTCGAAGTACTTGCCCCAGTGGTGCGCGGACGCAAGGGCGACTATCACACGCAGCTCGGCGACTTCGCCCGGCAGGGCTACGCCCGTGTGCGAGTCGACGGCGAGGTGCTGGAGCTCGGCAGCACCGATGAGATCGAGCGACTGGATCGCTACGTCAACCATGACATCGAGGTCATCGTCGACCGGCTGATCATGCGTGGCGATGTCTCCCAGCGCCTCGCCGAATCGGTCGAGGCTGCGCTGGGGCTGGCGGACGGCCACGTGTGGATTCACCAAGTCCCGTCTGGCAACGGCGAGGCCGACGAATCGGAGATGCTGACGTTCAGTCAGCACCTGTTCTCGCCGAGCAGCGGCCGTTCATTCGAGGAACTGGCGCCCCGCAACTTCTCGTTCAACTCCCCGTATGGCGCCTGCCAGACGTGCGATGGCCTGGGCACCCGGTACGAGGTGGATCCCGAGCTGGTGGTGCCGAACACGGAGCTGTCGGTGGCGGCTGGCGCGCTCGCCCCGTGGGCGGGAGCAACCGGCAAGTGGTTCACCCGGCTGCTCGAGGCGGTCGGCGAGCAGCAGGGCATCCCGCTCGATGTGCCGTGGGCCGAGCTGGAAGCGGGCCAGCGCACGCTGCTGCTCACCGGAGCGCCTGCCGGTGAGCAGATCACGGTGCGCTACCGCAATCGCTATGGCCGCTCGCGCAGTTACACCACCCGCTACGAGGGCGTCATCCCATTCCTGCGCCGCCGCCATGCCGACACCGAGAGCGACTGGTCGCGCAACCGCATCGAGGGTTACATGCGCGAGGTGCCATGCGGGACCTGCCACGGTGCGCGGCTCAACGAGGTGTCGCTGGCTGTGCGTGTCGCTGGCCGGAACATCTTCGAGCTCTGTTCGGCATCCATCGGCGAGGCAGCGAAGATCGTCGACGGCCTGGACCTCACCGAGCGGCAGCGCATTATCGCCGCACCGATCATCAAGGAGATCGATGCACGGCTGAATTTCCTGCTCGATGTCGGCCTCGACTACCTGACGCTGAACCGTTCGGCGGCGACGCTGGCAGGCGGCGAGGCTCAGCGCATCCGGTTGGCGAGCCAGATCGGCAGCGGGTTGGAAGGCGTGCTGTACGTGCTCGACGAGCCGTCAATCGGGCTGCACCAGCGCGACAACCGCCGCTTGATCGACACGCTGCTGCACCTGCGCGATCTTGGCAACACCGTGCTGGTGGTCGAGCACGATCTGGAGACCATCTCGGTTGCGGACTGGGTGGTTGACATTGGCCCAGGCGCCGGCGAGCACGGCGGAGAGATCGTCTACAGCGGGCCGGTGGAAGGTCTGGCGGGCGCACCGGGTTCGGTGACGGGGGAGTACCTGGCGGGCGTCCGGGAGATCCCGATGCCGTCACTGCGGCGTCCCCGCGGCGAAGATCGGCTTGTCGTTCGGGGCGCACGGGAGCACAACCTGCGCAAGATCGACGTGGAGTTCCCCTTGGGCTGCTTCATCTGCGTGACCGGGGTGTCGGGCTCGGGCAAGAGCACGCTGGTGAACGAGATCCTCTACAAGGCGCTGATGCAGCGGATCTACTCGTCCAAGCAGGTGCCCGGCCTGCACACGGCGATCGAAGGCGTCGAGGCGCTTGACAAGGTCATCGACATCGACCAATCGCCGATCGGCCGCACGCCCCGGTCCAATCCGGCCACCTACACCGGCGTCTTCGACCACATCCGCAAGCTCTACGCGGCCACCAACGAGGCGAAGGTGCGGGGCTACCTGCCGGGCCGATTCAGCTTCAACGTGAAGGGCGGGCGCTGCGAGGCCTGTTCAGGCGACGGGACCATCAAGATCGAGATGCACTTCCTGCCCGATGTGTACGTGCCCTGCGAGGTGTGCAAGGGTGCCCGCTACAACCGCGAGACGCTCGAAATCCGGTTCAAGGGCATGACCATCGCCGACGTGCTGAACATGCCGTGCGAGGACGCCCTGGAATTCTTCTCGGCCCAGCCGCCCATCCGCCGCCACATGCAGACGCTCGTGGATGTGGGCTTGGGCTACATCCGGCTAGGGCAGCCCGCTACGACGCTGTCGGGCGGCGAGGCGCAGCGGGTGAAGCTCGCCAGCGAGCTGTCGAAACGGTCGACCGGCCACACCATCTACATCCTCGACGAGCCCACTACCGGCTTGCACTTCGAGGACATCCGGCGCCTGTTGGGAGTGCTCGACCGGCTCGTGTCGGGCGGCAACACCGTGGTGGTCATCGAACACAATCTCGACGTGATCAAGACCGCCGACTGGATCGTCGACATGGGTCCCGAGGGTGGCATCGGCGGTGGCACCGTCGTGGCCGCCGGGACGCCAGAACAGGTCGCCGCGACGCCCGAGTCCCATACCGGCCGCTACTTGGCGCCGCTCGTCGGCTGAGCGACCTCCAGACGACTACTCCAAACGAAGGAGCACCCCGATGAGACTGCCCGACATCACACCCGAAGAGCTGACCGGTGGCGGGCGCGAGGTCTACGACGCCTTGCGCAGCGGTCCGCGCAGCGCGGCGACCTCGAATCTGAACGTCAAGAGCATCGTGGGCCCGTATGGCGTGTGGGTCCGGGCTCCCGCCATCGGCGGACCCACCCAGGCGCTGGGCGCCGCTGTCCGGTTCGCGGGCGGCTTGCCCGAGCCGGTCAAGGAAGCGGCCATCTGCACGGTCGGGGCGCACTACCGGTCGAAGTTCGAGTTCGCCGCCCACGAACGCCTGGCGCAGATGGCGGGCATCGAGCAGCGACACCTCGATGCGCTCCGGGAGGGCAGGCCCGCTGAGTTCACCGGGCAGGAGGCCATCGCTCACCGGGTCGCGGCGGAGCTGCTCCAATCGCACCGCATGAGCGATGAGACCTACGCCGCTGCCGTCGACGAGTTCGGTGCCGAGGGCGTCATCGAGCTGGTAACCACGGTGGGCTACTACTGCTTGATCTCGCTGACGCTGAACGCCTTCGAGATCCCGTTGCCGCCCGATTGGGAGGATCCCTTCCCCGACGGAGACTGATCAGTTCGCCGGGGCCGCGGCATCGTCAGCCTGGACTGGCTCGATCGGCTCGACAGGGGCTGCGCGCTCGAGCGGCAGTTCCACCGTGAACTCGGTGTACTCGCCCGGCTCGCTCTCCACCGAGATCTGCCCGCCGTGGCCTCGGACAATGTCGTTTGACATCGCCAAGCCCAGTCCCGTGCCCTCATTGGTGGGCTTGGTGGTGAAGAACGGCTCGAAGATGCGCTGGACGACATCCGGCGGGATGCCTGTGCCGTTGTCGCGAACTTTGATCACCGCCAACTCGTCGGTTCGCTGAGTGCTGAGCCAGATCGTCGGGAAGTAGGGCGTGTCGTCGCTGGCGCTCAGGGTGACCATCTTGCCCGGCTCGCCGCCGAGGTCCCGCCAGCGCTCGTTGGCGGCATAGCCGGCATTGGTGACCAGGTTGAGGAACACGCGACCCATGTCCTGCGGGATGACCTCCAGCTCGCCCACATCGGGGTCGAAGTCGCGTTCGATGGTCACGTTGAAGTCGGCGTCCTGCGCCCGGGCGCTGTGGTAGGAGAGCATGGCGTGCTCGTCGAGCAAGGCGTTGATCTCCACGGGACGTGACTCGCCGCCGCCCCGGCCCATCATGAGCATGCTCTCCACGATGCGGTTGGCCCGGTCGCCGTGCCCGCGGATGCGAGTCAGGTTCTCCTTGAGGTCGCCGGTGATCTCGGCGATGTAATCGGCTTGATCGTCGGGCGGTTCCGGATCGGCGATCGCTTCGAGCAGTTCTTCGAGCAGTTCGTCGGACGACTCGGCGAAATTCTTGACAAAGTTCAGCGGGTTCCGGATTTCGTGGGCGACGCCGGCGGTCACCTCGCCGAGCGCCGCCAGCTTCTCGTTCGCCACGATCTGGTCTTGCGCACGGTCCAGATCGGCGAGCGTCTGGGACAGCTGCTCGTTGCGCTCGCTGAGCTGACCGGCCAGTTCTTCGACCAGGTTGAGCCGCTGCACCTCGAGTGCGGCCTGGCGGAACTGCTCGAGCGCATCCGCCATCTCGGCCACCTCATCCCTGCCCCCGGTTTCGACAGGGGTCTCGAGATCGCCGCCTGCGAGGGCTCGCATGCGGTTGGACAACTGGCCGACGCGCCGCAGGATCCGCTTGCCGACGAACAGCCAGCTGATGAGCAGCGCACCCAGGACGCCGACGACGCTGATGACGATCAGCAGCAGTCGCCCGGTGTTCACGGCCTGTGCCGACGCTTCGGTAGCGACGTCGACATCGGTCTCCACGGCACCGACGAGCGATTCGATCTCGCCCACCAGCGCCACGCCCAAGGCTTGGTTCTCGGCGAGCTGTCGGCGCTGGGACTCCTCTATCTGCAGGCGTCGCTGCGTGACATCGAACACGCTGCCGTCGTTGAGCCCGAGCGCGAAGAGCCGATCTACTGCGGGTCTCAGGTCGTCGCCGGCAGCCACGTCGAGCGTGGCCACGCTGATCTCGATGCGGTCTCGCGCAGACTCGAAGCTCTCTCGCAGCGGCTCGATCAGCGCCGACTGCGATGCGCTGAAAGCGCTGGCCAGCAGCTCGGCAGACTGCGCCACGTCCCCGCCGAGGGCGGACCAATGGCGGTACAGGCGCACTTCCTCATCGGAGCGGTGGACGGCGTCCGGAACGGGTGGGGTGTCGAGTTCTCGCTGGCCGGCAACCAGGTAGAAGAGCTGATCGTCGAGCGCCGGCACAATCTGGCGCTCAAGTTCGCGCACGGCTGCATCCACTTCGGCCCTGAGTTCGTCGGCCTCCGTCCCGAGTTCGAAGTACTCGGGCATCTCGGCCTCAATGGCGGAAATGTTCGAGTTGAGCTGTGCGGCGTACCCGCGCATCTCGCCGAGCCACATCGAGCCGGTGCCGCGGTTCCACAGCAACTCCAACTGCGTCTCGAACTCGGAGCGCGCAGCTGCGATTCCTGTCACGACGCTCTCGAAGTCGTCGGGCGTGGAGGACACGAGTGCCGGACCGCCGGCCACCAGACGGTTGCTGGACTCGGCGACGCCGAACGCGGCGCTCAGCTCCGGGATGGCGCCTTCGTTGACCTCCTTCTCCGCCTCGCCGACACGGGTGAATGAGATCCAGGCGACGAGGCTGGCAGCCAGCGTCAGGAGCAATGGGGCGGCGATGCCGGCGTACATCTGTGTTGAGATCCGTTGGTGGATCGCCGGCTTGCGGTGCTCGCGCGCCCCGTTGGAACCGCTTGGCGGCGCTTCTTCGGTGGCGACTGTGTCGGTCATGGCTCTGTGCTTGTCAGCGTCTCAATGGATCGGTAGGCGCCGTCGGGTCCGATCTGGGTGACGAAGACGGCGTCGGATCCCTGATTGTCCTCGGTAATGCTCTCACCGTCACCGAAGTTCATCGTGAAGCCGTCGATGTCCAGTTCGTCAGCCCCCAATATGGAGTTCAGGAAACAGTCACGCGACAGCGCGCTGCCGCACTGTTCCAGACCTGCAATCGCCAGCCTTCCGGCGATGTAGCCCTCCAGCGACACAAAGCCGGGAACCGCGTCGGGGTCTATTTCGCGCAGTGCGGCCTGGTACGCCGCAACGACCGGCGTGGAGTCGTCAAAGGGGAATGGCACGACCTGGGTCACGAGCACTCCCTCGCCCTCCGCACCGAGCTGGTCGGCGAGAGCGTTCGCGCCGACGAACGACAGCGTGATGAATACGGGATCGAAGCCCGTATTGCGCGCCCAGGAAATGAGCGTGCCCACTGGCTCGTACGCGCCGACCATGATGACGGCCTCAGGGTTGCCTGCTCTCAAGTCCAGCAGCGCCGATTTGATGGCCGTGGTGTTCCGGGGGTAGAAGCCGATCGCGACCGGTTCCATGTCGCGTCGCTCCAGAGCGGCCAGTGCGCCGAAGTAACCCGCGCGCCCGAACGAGTCGTCCTGGAAGAGCACTCCGATGCGGTCGATGCCGAGGTCGGTGGTGAGCCGCTCCACCATCTCCTCGGTCTCTTGGGCGTAGGAGGCGCGCAGGTTGACGATGTTGGTCCAGTCGTCGTTCCGCAGGAAACCGGCCCCGGTGAACGGCGCGACATACGGCACGTCAGCGTCGGCGGCGACCGGCGTTGCGGATCGGGATGTGGGCGTGCCCACGGCACCGATGAGAGCGAACACCTCTCGCTCTTCGATGAGCGAGCGGGTGTTGGCGATGGCTGCCTCGGGCTCGTACTTGTCGTCGAGCGATTCGAGAACGAGCTGTCGCCCGTTCACGCCGCCGGAGCGGTTGGCCTCTTCGAAGGCCGCCTGGATCCCGAGCTGCATGCCCAAGCCGAGTTCTGCTGCGGCACCGCCTAGGGCGGCGGATTGCCCGAATACAACCCGATCGGCGTACACACCGGTCTCGTCGCTGAGATTGTCGGGCACGGTCGGGCGGACCGGAGCTCCGATCGTGTCCGAGGGACCCGAGCCCTCTGACCCGCCGCCTGAGTCGCTGCAAGCGCCGAGCAGGGCAGCGGCAGCAATGGCAAGGGCCGCCGCCGAGGCGCCAGCGCGCATTCTCGCCGTGCCGTCAGGCACCAGCCCGGGCGACCAGCGTCAGGTGGTTCTTGCCATCGGCGTGCTTGTACGCAAGATCTTCGGCCATCGTGCGCACGAGGTGCAGCCCCAATCCGCCGATCGATCGCTCCTGGAGCGGCAGATCGGTATCGGGAGACGGCTCGTCATTCAGGGGATCGAATGCGGTGCCGTCGTCGACGAGGGTGATGGTGACGGAATTCTCGCCGCTCTCCAGCGTGATCTCGATGTCGCTGAGCCCGCTGGTGCGCCCGTGCGTCAGCGTGTTCAGGATGAGCTCCTCAAGAATGAGATTGGACCTGAGGACCAAGTCGGGCGCCCAGTCGTCCAGCTCTGCCATCTCCTCGACGAATGCCACGATGCGCGGGAGCGCCTCGGCCGCAGCAGCGCCCGGCACTGGTGTGATGTTCAGCGAACGTCTCATGACGCATTCCGGTGCAGTGTCAAGCAGGTGATGTCATCGGAGGCGGGAGCCTCCCCGGCGAACTCGGCAACAGCATCGAAGACGGTGCTCATCGCTTCATCGGCGTTCTTCGGCGGGTTGCCCTCGAAGAGCTTGAGGATCTGAGCGATGCCGAATTCCTCGTGGTACACGTTCATCGCCTCGCTGACACCGTCGGTGTAGAGCAGGAGCGTCTCGCCGGGTCCGAGCGTGACCGTGTGCTCTCTCAGGTTCTTCGCGAAGATGTCCTCAGGCGCCACGCCCAACGCGATGCCTCCCATTGCGGGCAATTGCTCGGAGCTTCCGTCGGCCCGGATGACGACCGGCGGATCGTGCCCCGCGCTGGAGTACGTCACCTCGCCGCTGTGGGGGTCGTACACCGCCATGATGACGGTGACGAACATCAGGGTGGGGTTGTCGGCCTGCAGCACGCGATTTGCCTCGATGAGGGCCTCGCGCGGCGAGCCGGTGCCGATGGCGGCGCCCTTGAGGGCAGTCCGACTCGACATCATGAACAAGGCCGCAGGAATGCCCTTGTCGGAGACATCGGCGACGGTCGCGAACATCCGGTCGTCCGGAGCATTCACGTAGTCGTAGAAATCGCCCCCGACGTTTCTGGCCGCCACCATGTTGGCACTGATCTCGTACTTCGCCGTCGCCGGGAAGTCGGACGGCAGGATCGACTGCTGCACGTTGGTGGCAATGTCGAGCTCATTTTGGAGCGTGACCAGCTTGTCGCGCGATGCCGTGGCTTCCCGCCACTGCCGGAGATGCTCGACCGTGCGCTCGATCGTGATCTGCAGATCGTCGAAGTCGACCGGCTTGGTGACGAAGTCGAACGCGCCCCGGTTCATGGCCGTGCGGATGTTGCCCATGTCGCCGTAGGCGGAGATGATCACCGCCCGCAGGTCCTGATCGAGCGAACCGAGCTGGGACAGCAGGGTCAACCCATCCATCTGCGGCATGTTGATGTCGGACAGCACCAAGTCGATGCTGTCGTCGGCCCGCAGTTTCTCAAGCGCCTCTAGGCCATTGCCCGCGAACTCGAATTGGTACTTGCCGCTGCGGATCTGTCTCCGCATGCGCTGCAGGACAAGCGGCTCGAGATCGGGCTCGTCGTCAACGACGAGGATGCGCCAGGGCTGGGACATGGGCGTAGCTACGCCAGCTGTGCCTTCGCCTCGTCGAGCGTTCCGAACACCGTGATGATCTGATTGAAGCCGCTGATGCGGAACACTTCGTCGACCGAGGCTGCGAGCGAGCAAACGGCGAATGGCGTCGAGTTGCCGCCCAGATGCTGAGCGAGCAGTAACAGGACGCGCAGGCCGGCGCTGCTGATGTAGTCGATGCCGCCCATGTCGAGAATGACGCGGTTGTCATCGCCCGAGAGAGCAGCCATCAGCGATTCGTGAAATTCGGCGGAATTCGATCCGTCCACACGGCCCGCGGGACTGATCACGTTCGTGCCTGCGTCCCGCTCCTGTGCGAGTTCCATATTGTGCAGCCTCCTGCGCAGCTACGAGATGCGGAAGTACCGCATCATGCCAGACCTGAGGCATGCCCGATCCGACACCCCAAAATTCAGGCCTTACGTCGGCGAAACCTACTACACACCTTCGCGGTATCCACCAACCCATGTCTCCCTCATAACCTGCGAGTGTGGGTCTGCGCCCTGAGGGGGGATCAGTACCGGATACGCCGGGCAGCTACCAATTCCTGGACGCGGACGGGCGGATCATCTACGTAGGCAAGGCAAAGAGCCTTCGATCCCGCCTGAACAGCTACTTCGGCGATCCCGCCGGCCTGCCGCTGCGCACCGCACAGATGGTCGCCTCGGCCGCGTCCGTCGAGTGGATCGAAGTATCGACCGAGGTCGAGGCGCTCATGCTCGAGTACAGCCTCATCCAGCGGCACCAGCCGCGATTCAACGTCAGGCTGCGCGACGACAAGTCGTACCCGTTCCTGGCGGTGACCCTGCTCGACGAGTGGCCCCGTGCCATGGTCATGCGCGGGCGGCGCAAGCGCGGCAACCGGTACTTCGGGCCCTACGGGCACGCGTACGCCATCCGCGAGACGCTCGACCTGCTGCTGCGGACGTTCCCGATCCGCACATGCAGCGACAACAAGCTGGCCACCCACCAGCGGCTCGGTCGGCCGTGCTTGCTGTACCACATCGAGCAGTGCGCAGGGCCATGCGTGGGCGAGATCGGGCGTGACGAGTATGACCAGCTCGTCAGGGAGCTGGTGCGTTTTCTTGAAGGCGACACCGACGCGATCGTCAACGATCTCGAACAGCGCATGGCCGATGCGTCGATCGAACTTGAGTTCGAGCTGGCAGCCCGGCTGCGGGATCGGCTCGCCAGCGTCCGGCGTGCCATCGAGAAACAGCAACTCGCTGGGACGCGCAACGAGGACTTCGACGTGATCGGCATCAGCGACGACGAGCTGGAAGCAGCCGTCCAGCTGTTCTTCGTGCGCAAGGGGCGGGTGATGGGCCAGCGAGGGTTCGTCGTCGACAAGGTGGAGGCACTCGACGGCCCGCAGCTCGTCTCCCGTGTGCTCTCGGGGCTCTATCACGAGGAGAACCCGCTGGGCTGGCCCAAGCTCGTGCTCGTTCCGGAGCTGCCGTCGGACTCAGCGCTGTACGAACAATGGCTGAGCGAGCAGCGTGGTTCCCGGGTGACGCTGCGCATCCCGCAGCGGGGCGACAAGCGCGCGCTGATGGACACAGCACGGCACAACGCACGCGAATCGCTCGCACGGCACCGGATGCGTCGCGGCAGCGACCACAACAGCCGGGCTCGGGCGCTGAACGAGCTGGCCGAGCACTTGGAGCTGCCACGGCCGCCGCTGCGCATCGAGTGCTACGACATGAGCCACCTGCAGGGAACCAACTACGTCGGTTCGATGGTGGTGCTCGAGGATGGTTTGCCGCGCCGCAGTGAGTACCGGCACTTCCGGCTTCGCAATGTCGATGGCAACGATGACTACGCGGCCATGGATGAGGTGCTGCGCCGGCGGCTGCGGAATTACCTGGCCGAGCGTGACCTGCCGCCATCCGAGCAGGGCCGCTTCGCCTACCCGCCCCAGCTGCTGGTCGTGGACGGCGGCAAGGGACAGCTCGGCGTGGCGGCTGCGGTGCTCGACGAGATGGGGCTCCGCGAGCAGATCCCGGTGTGCGCCCTCGCCAAGCAGTTCGAGGAGGTGTTCGTGCCGGGCCGTCCCGAGGCGGTGCGCATCCCTCGCCAGTCCGAGGCGCTGTACCTGCTCCAGCGAGTGCGCGACGAGAGCCATCGCTTTGCGGTGTCGTACCACCGCAGGCTCCGCAGCAAAGCCATGAAGCGGGGAGTGCTCGACGGCATCGCCGGGCTGGGTGACAAGCGGCGAGCGCGGCTCGTGCGCGAACTTGGCAGCGTCGGAGCGGTCAAGTCGGCCTCGCTCGACGACTTGCGAGCGCTGAGTTGGCTGCCCGAAGCCGTGGCGGAAGCGGTGTTCGCTACGACTCACCCAGAGGTGGCGCCGACGGGCTCCTGATGCTCAATCGGTAGGCGCGCCGTACGCTCGGCGGCATGGCTGGGGGGCCGGAGTTTGTGATTGTGGCCGGCTTGTCGGGCGCCGGGCGCTCGACGGCTGCCAACGCGCTCGAAGATCTCGGCTGGTTCGTCATCGACAACTTGCCGCCGCACTTGATCGGCGACGTGGCCGACATGGTGGCTCGGCCTGGTGCGCGGCTGCGTCGTGTGGCGCTGGTAGCGGGAACCCGGGAGTACCGGGAGGATCTGGTGACGGCGATCTCGCAGCTGCGCGAGCGCAATGCGGCCGTGCGCGTCGTCTATCTGGATGCTCCGACCGACGTGCTGGTGCGGCGTTACGACGACACTCGCAGGCGGCACCCGCTGCACACCGGCGATCAGCCAGCGGTCGCCGATGCGCCCGAGCCAGCGATGACGGAACCGGTGGCGGAGTCGGTCATCGATGCCATCGAACTGGAGCGCGAGCTGCTGGCCGACGTACGCGACACGGCCGATGTCGTCATCGACACGGGCGATCTGAATGTCCATGAGCTGCGAGATCGAGTGCACGACGAGTTCGGGACAACCGGCGATGAACTCCAGATGCGGACGGCGGTCATGTCATTCGGGTACAAGCACGGCGTGCCGCGCGAGGCCGACTTGGTGTTCGACTGCCGCTTCCTGCCGAACCCGCACTGGGTGCCCGAGCTGCGGCCATACACCGGTCTCCATCCCGGGGTTCGCGAGTGGGTGCTCGGCCAACCGGCGACCATGACGTTTCTTGAACACCTCATGCCGCTGCTCGAAGCGCTGCTGCCGTCGTACCGGACCGAGGGTAAGTCGTACCTGACGATCGCACTGGGCTGCACCGGCGGACGCCACCGCAGCGTGGCGATTGCCGAGGAAGTGACGCGGTTGCTCGCCGAGGCGGGCCACGAACTGCACTGCCGGCACCGCGACATCGCCCGCTGAGACCCATTTGCCCGCTAGACAGCTAGCGACGGAATGGGCCGGGGTGCAGGCAGCCCGCCAGGCCCGCAGAGCGAAGAGGACAGCAGCAGATGAGCGTGCGCGTGGGCGTCAACGGTTTCGGCCGGATCGGGCGCAACTTCTACCGGGCGGCCGACCGCCCCGACTGCGACATCGAGATCGTGGCGGTGAACGATCTCGGCGACACTGCCACCATGGCCCACCTGCTCAAGTACGACTCGGTGCTGGGCAACCTGCCGCACGACATCGCTGCTGTCGAGGGCGGCATCTCGATCGACGGCACAGTGCTGCCGGTGCTGTCAGAGCGCGACCCGGCCGACCTGCCTTGGGGTGACTACGGCGTCGATGTCGTTGTGGAGTCGACCGGCATCTTCACGTCCCGTGACAAGGCGTCGATGCACCTCGACGCGGGCGCACCGCTCGTGATCGTGTCGGCGCCTGCATCCGGCGCCGACGCCACATTTGTGGTGGGGGTGAACGACGCCGACTTCGACCCCGAAGCGCACAAGGTGGTCTCGAACGCGAGCTGCACCACGAACTGCTTCGTGCCGATGGTGCAGGTGCTCGACCAGGCCTTCGGCGTGCAGCAGGGCCTCATGACCACCATCCACGCCTATACCGGCGACCAGTCGCTGGTGGACGGGCCGCACGGCGACCTGCGCCGGGCCCGCGCGGCAGCCGTGAACATCATCCCCACCTCGACCGGAGCCGCCCGGGCGACAGGGCTGGTGCTGCAGGCGATGGACGGCAAGCTCGACGGCACCTCGCTGCGGGTGCCGATCCCCGACGGCTCGATCACCGACTTCACGGCGACGCTGGATGCCAGCCCCAGCGTCGACGAGGTGAACGAGGCTTTCGCTGCCGCTGCGGCCAGCGGCCTGCTGGCCGGTGTTCTGGACTATTCCGAAGATCCGCTCGTGAGCAGTGACATCGTTGGCAACCCGGCGAGCTGCGTGTTCGATGCCGGTCTGACCATGGCGATGGGCAGCATGGTCAAGGTGCTCGGCTGGTACGACAACGAGTGGGGCTACTCGAATCGGCTGGTGGACCTGGTGGGCATCACCTGCAGTCCCAGAGGCTGAGCCGAAAGGCGAAGCCGTGGCCCGAGCGGCCCGTGAGCGAAGCGAACAAGAGCGGGAAACAACAGGTGACGCAGAAGGATGGCAGCCTGCCGGCGCTCGAGGACTTGGAGCAGCGGCTCGGAGGACTCGACGGTCGGCGCATTCTGGCTCGCTGCGACTTCAACGTCCCACTGCGCGACACGGCTGCCGGCCGACTCGAGATCGCCGATGAACTGCGCATCCGGGCCGCACTGCCGACCCTGCGCTGGCTGGTTGAGCAGGGCGCCGCTGTCACTGCGTGCTCGCACCTGGGCCGTCCCGCTGGCACCGTCGACGAGCGCTATTCGCTGGCGCCCGTGGCCGAGCTCCTCGCTGAGCTGGCGCCCGGCATCGCGTTGGCAGAGAACCTTCGCTTCAGCCCGGGGGAGACGTCAAACGATTCGGCCTACGTGGAGGCACTTGTCAATGGTCGCCTCGGCCTCCTGCGCGGCGCATCATCACCGGGTTCGGCTCCCTTCGACGGCTACGTGAACGACGCCTTCGGTGCCAGCCATCGGGCGCATGCCTCCATCGTGGGGCCGCCGCAGCGCCTGCCGAGTGCGGCGGGCCGCTTGCTGCATCGGGAGGCCGAAGTGCTCGGCAGCTTGCGAACCGATGCGCAGCGGCCGTTCGTGGCTGTGCTGGGCGGGGCCAAGGTCAGCGACAAGCTCGGCGTCGTCGAGGCACTGCTGTCGGTGGTCGACACGCTGGTGATCGGCGGCGGCATGTGCTTCACCTTCCTCGCCGCTCTAGGCCACCCGATCGGTGATTCGCTCTGCGAGCCCGACTTCATCGAGACCTGCGAGCGCCTGCTGCGCAGCGATGCCAGCATCGTGCTCCCTAACGACATCACGGTTCTGGATGCCGGCGGGACGGTGCGCCAGATGGGTCGCAGCCTGCCCGACGGCTGCCGCGGTCTGGATATCGGCCCCGGCTCGGCGGCCGAGTTCGACGATGTGATTGCTGCAGCCCGGACGGTCTTCTGGAATGGTCCGATGGGTCTGTTCGAGGATGAGCGATTCGCCGCCGGCACTCGCGCGGTCGCGCAGTCGATGGCCGACTCCCGGGCATTCACTGTCGTCGGCGGCGGCGACAGCGCAGCGGCCGTGGCCCAGTTCGGCATCGCCCCGTACATGGATCACATCTCGACTGGGGGAGGCGCGGGCTTAGAGCTCATCGAGCACGGAGACCTGCCCGGTCTCGCCGCCCTGCGAGACTCACCGCAGCAGTGAGCGAGGCAGGGAGAGCCACCATGAGCCGGACGCCGCTGATCTCAGGCAACTGGAAAATGCACCTGAATCACCTTGAGGCAATCCAGCTCTGCCAGAAACTGAGCTACGAGTTGGCTCGTCACCGCTATGACCAGGTCGAGGTGAGCTTGCACCCACCGTTCGTGGACCTGCGCAGCTGCCAGACGGTCATCGACGCCGATCGGCTCGAGTTCAAGCTCGGGGCGCAGAACTGCCACGACCAGGGTCAGGGTGCCTACACCGGCGAAATCTCGCCGTCCATGCTCGCCAAGCTCGACGTGAGCTACGTCATCGTGGGCCACAGCGAACGGCGAGCCCTGTTCGGCGAGACCGATGAGTTCATTGCTGCGAAGGCTGCCGCGGTCGCCAAAGCGGGCATGACACCGATTGTCTGTGTGGGTGAGACCCTCGAACAGCGCGAAGCGGGCCGGGCCGAAGAGGTGGTGAGCGCGCAACTGCGGGGCAGCCTCGCCAAGCTCACCAAGGCCCAATTCGAGACCTTGGTAGTGGCCTACGAGCCGGTCTGGGCCATCGGCACCGGCCGCAACGCCTCCGCGCAGGACGCCCAGGACATGTGCGCCGCGGTCCGCGACGTTGTGGAGGGAATGCGACGAGGCGCCGGCGCCCAAGTACGCATCCAGTACGGCGGCAGCGTCAAGCCCGTCAACGCTCCCGAGCTGCTCAGCCAGCCCGACATCGACGGTGCCCTCGTGGGGGGTGCCTCTCTGGACGCGGTGCAGTTCGCCCGCATAGTCCAATCGGCGGTGCATTTCTAAGTTGTAAGTTGTTCCCGCAGTGGGTACTATTTCTAGCAGTGCCGGTGACCCCCGCCGGCACTTCCCCCTTTCCAGGAGCAAGCCACATGGCCGTTCTCGATTCCATCCGCGACATGCAGGACCGCACCCTCGAGCAGATGAAGACTGCCCAAGAGCAGTTCGTCTCGATGAACGAGCGCGTCGCCGAGGCTTGGTTGTCGGCCGTGCCCACTACGTCGAGCCCGTTCGCGGAGTACCTGCCCAAGCCCAGCGAGATGATCGACACCTACTTCAGCTTCTGGAGCCAGGTGCACGAGGCCAACAAGGACTGCGCCGCACGCATCGCCGCAGCCTGGGAGCGGGCCAGCGAGGACGCCCAGGCCTGATGGCCGCTTCCGACCCTGGCGCCGCCGAAGCGGACGATCAGCGGTCGGCGAATCCGTTTCCTGGCTTCGACCAGCTCGGGGACTTCATACGGGCCCAGCGCGAGCTGATGGAGCTGAGCCAGCGGCAGCTGGCCAAGATGGCTCGGCTGTCGAACCCGTACCTCAGCCAGATCGAGCGCGGCCTGCACGAGCCCTCAGTGCGCGTCCTCAAGGCACTGGCCGAAGCGCTGAACGTCCGCGCAGCCACGCTGCTGTCGTATGCCGGCCTCATGGACCGCGATGACGTGCCCACGGTGGTGGAGGCTGTGCAGGCCGACCCGAACCTCACCGATGAGCAGAAAGCAGCGCTGCTGGGCGTGTACCGCAGCTTTGACACCGGCGGAGACTGACGCTCTGTGCCCGGGTCCGTGACCGCCGGCGACAGCATGTGGAAGGTCGCCTTGCGGATGGGGGCTGCCGATGCAGCTCTCGGCTCGGCGCGCTGGTGGGCTTCGGTGCAGTGGGGCCTCGGCACCGCTGCTGCTGTGACGGCCGCGGCGCTGCGGTTCAGCGGTCGCAGCGCGATCGTGGACGACGCTGGTTCGGTCGATTACCGCACGCTCGACCGCGGTGCATCGAGCGTGGCGGCCCAACTGCGCGCTGAATCGACCCGGCCCGACGGCAGCCTCGGCGCCGTCGGCATCTTGTGCCGCAACCACCGGTGGTTCGTGACGGCGCTCGTGGCGGCAGAACGCGCCGGCTGCGACACCGTGCTGCTCTCGATAGCGCTGCCCGCCTCGAATCTCGCGGAGGTGTGCGAACGCGACGGCATCGCCGTGATCGTCGCCGACGAGGAATTCGCCGAGGTCGTGGCCCAGTCGGGCACGAGGGCCACGGTGCTCGTCGCCGACGGGAGCGGCCCGGATGCACTGTCTCGTGTCGCAGCGGAGGGCTCGCCGTGCTCGCCGCCGTCGCGCCGGCCCAAGCTCGTCCTGCTGACGTCCGGTACGACGGGGGCACCGAAGAGCGCCGTGCGGACGCTGAAGACGACGCGCGTGGGCGGCGCCGGCATGCTCCGGCGCATCCCGTACCGCCTGGGCGACCGCTGCTTCATCGCCTCGCCCCTCTTTCACGCCTGGGGCCTGAGCCAGCTCGTCGTCGGTCTCGCCACCGCCAGCACCCTCGAGATGAGGCGACAGTTCCGGGCGGCCGAGCTGGGCCAGCTGCTGTGCGAGCGGCGCTACGACGCCCTCGTGGTGGTCCCGTTGATGCTGCGCCGCATTCTCGACCTGCCCATCGAACCTGACGCCGTGCACCAGCCGCGCATGGTGCTGAGCAGCGGCAACGTCCTGTCGGGCGACTTGGCACGGGAGTGGATGGACCGCTTCGGAGACCGCCTGTACAACGTGTACGGCTCCACCGAGACCGCCATCGGGACCATCGCCGATCCCGCCGATCTGCGCGCTGCCCCCGGGACGGTGGGCCGCCCGCCTGATGGCGTGACGCTCACGATCCTCGACGATGACGGAATGCCGGCGCTCAACGGCAGTGCCGGCTGGGTTCACCTCGCCAGCACGGCGCAATTCCTCGGATACACCGACGGGAGCGACGGCGACAGAGCGGGCACCCTCATGGCCACCGGCGACATCGGCCGTCTCGACGCCGACGGCCGGCTGCACATCTCAGGGCGCGCCAACGACATGATCGTGACCGGCGGCGAGAACGTCTTCCCCTCTGGTGTCGAGGAGGTATTGGGGCGTCATCCGAGCGTCGAGATCGCTGCCGTGGTCGGCGTGGACGATCCCGAGTTCGGACAGCGTGTGGCTGCGTTCGTAGTGCCGCGGCCGCGGCGCCGCGTCGATGCCGACCAGCTCCGCGCTTGGGTCGGCGAGAACCTTCCGAGCTTCATGGTGCCGCGCGACGTTCACTTCGTGGATGCCCTGCCCATGACCACCACGGGAAAGGTCGTGCGGCACCGTCTCGCGGTGCTGGGGCACCCCGACCGCGTGTAGCGGCCCTCAGCCTCTTGGCGGTATCGGCGGCTGCTGGCCGAATGTCTCGACGGCAGCCCGATCCACGTAGCGGGCAACCTCGCGCTCGAACGGGTACGACAGGTGCGAACCCTGGTACCAGAGCATGTCGGGGCGCTCCCAGTGCTCCCAGAGCGTCTTGACATTGCCCGGTCGGACCCAGCGGTCGAGCAGTCCCGCGAAGATGTAGCGACGCTCGTAGGGCACCTTGCAGGGAAGTGACAGCGGCGACACCACCGAGAGGATCTGCTCGTAGGGCTCCCACGACAGCCCCCACTGCTCGTAGAAGGGCGGGAGCAGCGGTTCGACCTGCCGGCGGGTGCCGCGCGCCAGGTCGCTCTCGGGCACCCCGGCGATCACTGCGGCCAGGTCGTCTTCGAGTGCAGCGGTCATGGCAGCCATGTAGCCGCCGAGCGAGATGCCCGACACGGCGACGGCCGGCGCTTCATGCTGGTCGCGCACCCATCCGATCACCCGGCGGATGTCCCAGGCGCCTTGCGCCGCCGTGAACACGGTGTTCATGGCGCCCGCGTGGATGACACGCGAACCGCTGA
The DNA here is from genome assembly GCA_009843525.1 of Acidimicrobiales bacterium. Lineage (GTDB taxonomy): Bacteria > Actinomycetota > Acidimicrobiia > Acidimicrobiales > Poriferisodalaceae > Poriferisodalis > Poriferisodalis multihospitum. Next base: position 236,430 of record VYDH01000018.1, read on the forward strand.
CGCCGATGGCCCGGGGACCGTGCAGCGGGAGCACCACGGCGATCACGTTGAGCCCCCAGCGCCGGTGCAGGCGATGCGCGTACAGCATCCACATGTCCATCTCGGGCTCGCCCGTGCGGTAGCCGTTGACGGCCACCACCCAGGGACGGGGCCGGTCGGGGTGCTGGAGCATCCAGGCATGTGTGGTGCGCACCGGCCGGTAGTTCATCCAGCGGTCGCGCCCCGGCTCGCCGGGCCACGGCTCGAATTCGCTGGCGAAGCGGACGTGCCAGAAGTCGGCGTCGCCCGCTGAGGTCGCGCTGATCTGCACCCCGCCGTCGAGCGGCGGGGGAGTGCGGTGGTATGCAGCGGGGTCGTCGAGCCAGCCGCAGTCCGAGTAGAGGCTGCGGGCCTCGGCCAGCTCGGAGCGAAGCCGCTGGCGGAACGGCCCGTCGGGAATCCTCATGCGCGCCGACGCCAGCTCCAGCTGGATCGACCATTCATCGATCATCCACTTCCAAGCAGCGGCTGGAGTCTGGCGAACCGCCGGCAGATCGTCTTCGTTGTGCCCGCGGATCCACTCGGCCACTGAGCCGGCGGCCCGGCAGCCGGCGTTCAGCGGCGACGCAGGATGCTTCGAGGCCGGTCGGCGACTCGTCGGAGCGTCGGCGGGAATGGCGGTCATCGGCGGTCGGGTGTCCCTCTTCGATCGCTTGATCTCGCTCTACAGCGCCCGGGCATCGAGCCGGGCGAGCGCGGCATCGGTCGACACCAGCATGCGTTCCAGCAAGTCTGCAAGGAGCGCCCGCTCGCTCGTGTCGAAGACCGTGAAGATCTCCTCGTAGATGCGGTAGGCGCGGTCGACGAAATACTGGTGGCGGGCCGCGCCAAGATCGGTCAGCTCAACCAGCACCTCCCGATGGTCGCGGTCGGCCCGTCGCTTGAAAACGAGCCCATCGGTCTCGAGCCGGACGACGGCGCGAGTGACCGTGCTGGGCTCGACGTCCATGATGTCGGCGAGCGTCCGGATGGAGACGGGGCCGTGGCCTGCCACCGCGTCGAGCGCCCGGAACTGGCCGGGCTCGATCGACTGGGACCCACCCCCGAGCACGTGCCGCCGCAGCCGTTCGACGGTCGGCCCCAGCCGTGCGGCGCGCCACAGGGCAGCGACCTTGTGATCGAGATCCCATTCGTCGCCCCAGTCGGCGGACTCGGGCGCCCAGGATTGCTGCGCGTCACGAACTCGTGGCAGCCCGAGCGTGCGACGAGCGCCGCTGCCCGTGGACTGCGCTGGGCCTCCCTCGCCCTGCTGGTCCGTGTCGATCAAGTTCATCGGCTGTCTTCATACTCTAGCCGATCCGCTGCCTCCCTGCCGGCAGATCATTGCAGCGTGTCACACAATTTCTGCAAGCGAAATGCTCTTGTGACCTCGCTGTAGCCTAGATATGATTGCATAGCGTCATGCAATTGATGGACGACCATTTGATACACGACAGCACGTGTCTCAATTCATCAATTCGCTCCGGCAGGTGTCTGGTACGCCGCCGGTATTCGTGACATCAGACCGGACACCCCCCTGTATTCCGGAGGAATCAGACATGGCCAAGCAATGGCGTGAGATCTATGACGAGTGGGAGAAGGCCGTAGCGCCTGGTCTCCAGCAGTTCACCGCCTCGGACGGCTTCCGCGACTTCATGGCCGCGAGCGCCAAGGTCACCAACGCACTGACCGCGGAGTTCGAGCGCGCCAGCCGGCGCTGGCTGCACTTCTGGAACCTGCCCGCCGCCACCGATGTTCGCAAGCTTCGCCAGCAGGTCGCAGCGGTAGACCGTGAGCTGAAGGGCCTCAAGAATCTCGTGTTCGAGGTCGCCGCCGCTGCTCCCGACGACGTGGCACCTGCAACAAACGGCAAGGCAGCGTCGGTTTCGAGCAAGCCAACGGCCAAGAAGGCCCCTGCCAAGACGGCATCGAAGGCCTGAAGCCTCCGAACACTCCGATTACCCCCTCACTCTGAAGGAGCAACCATGCCCCCATCCACACTGGCCAAGCCCATTCCGAAGAACGGCGCCAACGGCACTGCGCCCGAGGCTGACGCCACCGAACTCAACCTGTTTGCCGGCTTCGCCCCGTTTGCCGACATGTGGGAGACCGGCATGCGGCGCTGGTGGAACCTGACCCGCCACGTGATGGGCATCGATCGTGCCCCGGTCGGCCAGACGCCCCGCGACGCCGTCTGGAGCAACGGCAAGGCAGTGCTGTACCGCTACCGCAGCGAGAACCCCACGGTGCGCCCGCCGCTCCTGCTGGTGATGAGCCTGGTCAGCCGCTCGTTCATCTTGGATCTGCAGCCGGGCAACAGCTTCATCGAGCGACTCGTGGCCGAGGGCTTCGACGTCTTCCTGCTCGACTGGGGCGTGCCCGACGAGGAAGAGGCCAACAACACCCTCGAGACCTACTGCGACGAGCTGCTGCCCCAGGCGGTTGCCAAGGTCAACCAGATGGGCGGCGAGAACGGCGTCACCGTGTTCGGCTACTGCTACGGCGGCTTGCTGTCGCTGCTGTACGCAGCCGGCCATCCCGACGATCCCATCCGCAATCTTGTCGTGATGGCCACCCCGGTGGACTTCACCAAGATGCCGGCGGCCATGACCGGCGTGGGCAAGGGCGGCATCCACCCCGAACATCTCATGGACCACACGGGCAACGTGCCCGCCGAGGCCGTGCGGGCCTCGTTCACGCTGCTCACGCCCACGTCGGATCTCAGCACGGTCATGGACTTCTGGGAGCACCTCGACGACGACAAGTTCCTGAGCTCGTACCAGGCGATGACGTCGTGGACCCGCAATCACATCCCGTTCCCCGGCGCCACCATGATCCAGACCGTCGAGATGTTCAACGAGGGCAATGGCTTCGTGACCGGCGATCTGATGCTCGGCGGTCGCAAGCTCGACCTTGCCGACATCACCGCACCGTTCCTGAACGTGATCGCCGAGCGCGACCACATCGTGCCGCCCGAGTCCACCTATGGCCTCGATGAGCTGGTCGGCTCCGACGATGCCACCGAGATGCGGCTGCCCGCCGGCCACGTCGGGCTGATCGTGGGCAACGGAGCCCGCAAGCGCTCGATCCCCTCGATGATCGGCTGGATGCTCGAACACAGCGACGTCGAGAGCTAGTCGACGTCACTCGTGGCCGAGAGCCGAGCCTGAGTCGGGGGCGCTGCAACCCGTGAGCGAGACAGCCACATCGGGGCGCCCCCGGGCGGGTCAGCGCGTGGCGCTGGTAATGGGCTCGGGCGGCATCGTCGGCGGGGCGTTCCATGCCGGCGTGCTCAAGGCGCTGGAAGACGCATGGGCGATCGACGCCCGGGAGGTCGACCTGATCGTCGGCACGTCAGCCGGCTCGATCTCCGGTGCCCTGGTGGCTGCTGGGCTCAGTCCCAGCGATCTGTTCCGCCGCGAGACACGTCAGCCGCTCAGCTCCGACGGCGAGCGACTGCTCGGCGCTGCACGGGCCCGGCGCGGCCCGAAACGCCAGGCCACCGCCAGCTTCGGGGCACCGATGGCCCCCCACATCTGGATGCTCGCTGCGGCGATGCCGGGCCAGGTGGCGCCAGGTACCGCGCTGGCGTCGCTGCTGCCCCGTGGCAGGGTGCCGACGTCGCACGTGGCCGACATGGTGCGCGGGTTGTTCGAGGGGGAGTGGCCGGCAGGGCCAAGACTGCGTGTGCCGGTGGTCGGTCTCGACACCGGTCAGCGGGTGGTCTTCGATGCCGACGGCCCGGCGACCCCTGCGGAGGCTGTCGCAGCGTCTTGTGCTGTGCCGGCAGTCTTCGAGCCGGTCGAGATCGACGGCACCGCGTACATCGATGCCGGCGTGCACTCGTCCGACAACCTCGATGTACTGCGCGACGAGTCGTACGACCTGGTCGTGGTGAGCTCGCCGATGGGCATTGCCGAGCTGCCGTCTGCTGCGCGTCCGTGGGCCATGCCGATTGCCGCGGCGATGGACTTCGGCGCCGCAACACTCGGCTGGAGCGCATTGCGAGTTGCCAGCCGGATGGCCACCGAATGCGAACGACTGAGCTTGACGGAGTGTGAGCGTGTGGAAATCGTCATGCCAGCATCGGCCGACCTCGATGCCATGGGCGCCAACCTGCTCGACCCGCGCCGCCGGCCGGCTGTGGCCCTGCAGGCCTACGCCACGGCGAGCGAGCAGTTCACGGCGCACTCCCTGTAACGGATCGCTCGTGCGCCGGCGCTGGCCGGGAGGCCGCGGGTAGCGGCTCAGATCTAGAGTCTCAGCGTGCCTGCTGAAGAATCGTCCACCGCCGCCGAGATGCCGAGTCTGCGCGATGGCCTCGTGGCGTTTGTGAAACGCGATTGCCCCACCTGCCGCGATGTGGAGCCGGTGCTCGCCGAACTCGTCGACCACGCCGTGCGCAGCGGCACTCGCCTGACGGTCTTCACCCAGGACGACGCCGAGTTCATGGCTGGGCTCGGCGGGCAGTGTTCCGAGGTGCTGCACGACCACGACCTGGCGATGTCGTGGCACCACGAGATCGACACCGTGCCGACGCTCATGGCGGTGATGGACGGCCGTGAGATGGCGCGCACCGTGGGCTGGGACCGTCGCAGTTGGGAGGCGCTGAGCGGAGCCGACGATCTCGGCGCCGAACTGCCGGACATGCGGCCGGGCTGCGGCTCAATGTCGGTGGACCCGCTGCTGGCCGATGAGCTGGCCCTGCGTTTCGGCGCGACGTCGTTCGCGAGCCGCAAGGTGGAGCTGGCATCGGCGGAGGATCCCGTCGAGGCGGCATACGACCGCGGCTGGTCCGATGGATTGCCGGTGGTGCCCCCGACCGAGGCTCGCGTGGCTGCCATGCTGGCGGGAACCACCCGGGCGCCCGGCGAAGTGGTGGCCGTGGTGCCGCCCGCCTTGGTCGAGTGCACGGTGGAGAAGGTGGCGGTGAACGCCGTCATGGCGGGCTGCAAGCCCGAGTACCTGCCGGTGGTGCTGGCCGCCGTGGAGGCGGCATGCACCGACACGTTCAATATGCACGGGCTGCTGTGCACGCTGTGGTTCTCGGGGCCGATCGTGATCGTGAACGGCCCCATCCGCCGACGCGTCGGCATGAACACCGACAAGAACTCGCTCGGGCAGGGAAACCGTGCCAACTCCACCATCGGGCGCGCCCTGCAGCTGGTGATCCGCAATGTCGGCGGCGGCAAGCCGGGCATCGGCGGCATCGACCGCTCGGCGCTGGGGTCGCCCTCGAAGGTGGGCTGGTGCTTCGCCGAGGACGAGGAAGGGCTGCCCGACGGCTGGCCGCCGCTGTCAGTCGCCCGCGGCTTCGAGCCCGGCCAGGACACGGTCACGCTGTTCGCCGGGCACGGCCCGATCGGCTGCATCGACCAGGTGTCCCGGACGCCTGATTCGTTGATCCGCACGATCGCCCAGCAGCTGATGTGCGTGGGCAATCGCAAGCTGCCCACCGAGGCGATGCTGGTGATGACACCCGAGCACATGTCGACGTTCGCGGACTCGGGCTGGACGAGGGAGCGCTTCTACGAAGAACTCGAGCCGCTGTTGCAGATGGACCTGGACTTCGCAGTCAGCGGCGCTGGCGGCATGTCCGAGGGCCTACCCGAGGGCTTCGTGCGGCAGCTTCTGGGCGCCGAGGTTGCCGGCAACCAGAGCGGCTCGGTCGACGGCGGGCACGTGTTCGGCTCGGCCGAAGGCGCCGCCAGCGGCGGGCTGCGCAAACTGCCGCCCTGGTCGCCCATGGTGGTGCGCGCCGGCGGGGGAGCGGGCGGTTTCAGCGCCATCATCGAGGGCTGGGTGCCGGGCGCCAAGGGCAGCACACCCATCACCCACCCGATCCGCCCATAGACGAGCCTTCCCGACTCGGGGCCGCCGACGGGCGCCGGTAGCCTCAGATGCCGTGATGACGTGGATTGTCGGCGGAATCCACCTGCTGTCCGCCTTCGGGCTGATTGGCCTGGTGCTGCTGCACAGCGGTCGTGGCGGCGGCGTGTCCGACATGTTCGGCGGCACCGTGGGATCCACGGCGGCGGGCTCGACGGTCGCCGAGAAGAATCTCAGCCGTATCACGGTGGTGGTGGCGGTCTCGTTCGGCTTCACCACGCTGATTCTGGGCTTGCTGCTCGCCTGACGGCTCGGGCCTCCAGCTTGCGTGACCGGCGACCTCTCAGGCGCGTCTGAGAGCCCGACCGGGCCGCGCGCCGGTGCTGGCGCCGTCACGCCAGACCGTTCTCCCATTGACCATGACGAGCTCGATGCCAGTCGCTGGCTGAGCCGGTCGTTCGAACGTGGCGGTGTCGATCACGGTCTCCGGGTCGAACAACACCAAGTCGGCCACCGCACCGACGTCGAGCACGCCCCGATCGACCAAGCCGAAGTTCCGCGCCGGAAGACCCGTCATCTTGTGCACTGCTTCTTCCAGCGAGAAGAGCCCCACGTCGCGTGCATAGTGCCCAAGCACTCTCGGGAACGTTCCCCACAGGCGCGGATGCGGAAACTCGTCATGCGGCAGGCCGTCGGAACCGATCATCGTGCCGGGATAGGCCAGGATCCGGCGCACGTCGGCCTCATCCATCATGAAGAAGATCCCGCCGGCGGGCATCAACGCATCGACTGTTGCTTCGAGGTCGAGCCCCATGTCAGCCGCGATGTCCGTGAGATCCCTGCCGGCCGCTTCTGGCCGCGCCTCGGACCACGTCACCAGCACCCTGCTGGCCCCGAGGTGCCGGGCTGAGGCCAGTGTCGTGGAGCTGGCGACGTAGGGGTAGGCATCGAGGCTCACCGGCTGGTGCTGCCGGGCCCTCTCGATCTGCGCCAGGGTGTCTGTCGAGCGGCCGAAGTTGGCGTGTCCGGCGCACTTGTGATGCGAGATCACCACCGGAACGCCGGCCTCGCGGCCGATGGTGAATGTCTCCTCCAGCGACTCGCTGACGTAGTCGCCTTCATCGCGCATATGGGTCGTGTGGATGCCGCCGGCGCCCTGGACGGCCTTCGCGAGCTCGATGATCTCCTCGGTCGGTGCCGCAGTCGCCGGGGCATAGAACAGTCCCGTTGACAGTCCGATGGCGCCGGCCTCCATCGCCTGTTCCAAGCGCTGGCGCATGACTGCGATCTCTCCTGAAGTTGCGGGACGGTCCAGCGAGTCCATGGCCTCCACTCGCAGGGACGCGTGACCGGCGAGGCACGTCGCATTGATGGCCGCGGGCTCGGCATCCAGCGCGGCGAGGTAGTTGCCGAAGTCACCGAAGAAACCCTCGCCGTCAGGACACACAAGATCCAGCGGCGCCGGCGGACGCCCGCTCGTATGCAGCGGCGCCAAGCTGACCCCGCAATTGCCGGTGACGACTGTCGTCACGCCCTGGCTGACCTTGGGTGCCATCAGCGGGTCGATCAGCAGCGCCCGGTCGTCGTGGGTGTGCACGTCGATGAACCCGGGCGCCACCGCCTTGCCAATGGCGTCGATCTCGACGGTTCCCTCGGCGCGGCCGAGATCGCCGAGGCCGACGATCCGGTCGTCGGTGACTGCGATGTCACCGCGGACCGACGGGCCACCGGTTCCGTCGACGAGGCGGGCGTTGCGGATGATCAGCTCCGGTGGATTGATCACTGCGGCGAACTCCTTCACATGCCGGCCGAGATCAAGAGTCCACCACAGAACCGACTCCCGCTGGCCGTCGTCACCCCGGCGAGACACGGCGCGTATCGTTCGAGCCGCCTGCGACAAGGAGCATCCATGGGACGTCACGCCATCAAGACACCGCCGCACCACGCCACCTGGCCGGAGTACTTGGCGATCTGGCAGGCCGCCGACGAGCTCGAGGTGTTCGAGTCGGCGTGGAACTGGGACCACTTCTATCCCCTGGCCCCGCCGTATGACGGTCCCAACCTGGAGGGCTGGACGATGCTGGCGGGTCTGGCGCAGGCCACCACCCGGATCCGGCTCGGCGCGATGGTGAACGGCATGCACCACCGTCATCCGGCGGTCACGGCGAACATGGCAGCCACGCTGGACCACATCTCGAACGGGCGCTTCGAGCTTGGGATGGGTGCCGGCTGGAACTTCATGGAGAGCGATGCGTACGGGATCGACCTCGGGCCGCTGCGGGATCGCTCCGATCGGCTCGAGGAAGGCATGGAGGTGATCGTCAAGCTGCTGACCGAGACGACGACCAGCCACAAGGGGCGCTTCTTCGAGCTGACCGAGGCCTGGTGCGAGCCCAAGCCGATCCAGGAGCGCATCCCGATCGTGATCGGCGGCCAGGGTCGGGTGCGGACGCTGCGAACAGCGGCCAAGTACGCCGATCAATGGGACATGACCTTCCCGCCCGATGTCGCTGCGTGGCGGGAACTCGACGATGTCTTGCGGGCGCATTGCGAGCGTGTCGGCCGTGACGAGGCCGAGATCGACCGGTCGATCCACCTCGGCTTCGAGGCCGATGGCGACGTCGACAAGGCAGTTGCGGGAGCGCAGGATTTCTTCGACGCGGGGGTCGACATCGTCGTGTGGTCGTGGCGAGGCGAGCTCAACCCGGTGAGTCTCGACGCGCTGGCGACGGCGATCGACGAGGCCTGAACGCCGCCGAAGAATCCGGGGCGCAGCGCTATGCTGACGCGCCCCGAAATGGCTGCGCAGCCAGCAGTTTCGGGCCTTCAGTCGGAGTGGCGGAATTGGCAGACGCGCTAGATTAAGGATCTAGTGCCCGAAAGGGTGTGGGGGTTCAAGTCCCCCCTCCGACACCCAGGAACAGGACGCAGCTACAGCGTCGGGGCTCGTTCGGGCGGACGCTCGGCACCCTGGTAGAGGA
>VYDH01000015.1 GCA_009843525.1 Acidimicrobiales bacterium
TGCGAGCCGACCTCGCCACACTCAAAACCCGCACTTGACATCTATAGGAACGTCCAAGGTGAACCATCCCCTCGGATTCGCACGCTGGCCGGCTCGGCGTCGGGCGGAAGATGGGGACCCCGTGGCGAGTTCGAGGTCCTCTACCTGGGACGGCCGACGGACTCGGTGGTGATCGAGGCATACCGACATCTCGTCGATGTCGATCTCGACGGCCGGCTGACGGCTGCAATGGTCGGGCCCAGGAATCTCATAACGTGCCGGGTACGCCTCGGCCGAGTACTCGACCTGCGCGACCCTGCGGCGCTGTGCCGCGCAGGCCTCACCACTGCCGATCTCCGAACGCCAGTCGGCGACTACGACGCCTGCCAGCAAGTCGGACGCGCCGCGCACCAACTGGGACTCGACGGCATCATCGCACCCGCCGCAAGCAGTACGGGCGAGACGCTCGCCGTGTTCACACAGCACACCCGACCGACAGTCTCCCTTGAGATCGAGACAGTCGAGCGGTGGGAAAACTTGCCCCGCGATCCCCGCTCCGGCCCCGCCTGAAGCGAGGCACCGCGCCGGAACTGTTGGCTTCTGCCTCGCCACACGACGCCACGCTCCCGAACGGCGGACCCAGGCGTCGCGGAGCAGCGGGCCGCTCAGCCGCCGAGGTTCAAGTTGTCTTCGAGTGCGACGGAGCGCCCTTCGCTGGTCGCGCTGTACACCACCACGCCCAGCGGTTCGCTCACCGTCATCGCACCCATCTTGCCGTACGGGACATCCTCTCTATCGTTAGGACCCTCAATCTCGCATTTGTGAGTATCGATTGAATCGATGCAGTGCTTGATCTCCCATATGGCCACTGCTGCGAGCCTGAAGTAGCCGCTACGGCTCGGCTGCCAAGGGCACGAGAAATCCAACCCGGGAACCTTAGGATTATCCTTGCAGGTCACGCGTTCTCGGTTGCGGCGCAGAATCTCGACTCGCTTGGCACCCTCGTGAAGATCATCCCCGCTCAGGTCGGGCAGATAGTCCAAGCCCTGCTGTGCAGTCAGGCGTCTCCGGCACTCCTTGACCGTCCAGCTCTCCTCGCAGGACTGCTTCACCTCCGTCAGATAGCCTGCCTCGGTCTCATTCTCACCGCATGTGCTGACCAGTTCGCTCGCTTTGCAGGTGAGGCCCCACCAATCCAGTGGCTCGTTATCGAAGAGTTCCTTGAATTCCTTGATGAATTCGCCGTCTGCGTCGATGACGCCGTTTCTGTCGTAGTCGAGCTGCTGGTCTGGCCACATCTCGGTGATGACCAACTCGACATGCGGCGGGTCGCCCGCGAAGGCGCACTTGATACCATGTTTAGGATCTACGTCGGCAATTGAGTCAACAATTGCGGGTCCTGCTGATTCGAATGGTTCTGGATCTGCATCGCCACCTCCCGATGGCTCCGGCATCCATCGACTGTTCTCCATACCGACCGGGGACGGCAAGTCGCGGACTCGAATATCCGTCCGCATATTCGACAGCACGACCCCGGTCCCGTTGCCGGAGCGATGGCTCAGCGATCCGCTGAACGGCACCCTGCAAGCAGGAGCAATAGGACTCAGATCGAAACAAGCACCTGACGATTCACCGGAACTCAAAGCTCGGCTCGCGAATTCGTTGTAATCCCTGATAACTGTCTGCTTTAGGGGCTCTAGAGCGTTGAATTCGGCGACATTATCTTCGAAATACTTCAGCCGGTTGCTGAGGTACTCGACATAAATATAGTCTTCATTTGTTTCGAATTTGATTAGCGAAACAGGCCATAACCCGACCACATACCACTTAATGTAGGCATCGAACGCCGCATCTTTGGCCAGGTTCCATTTGTTGTTCACGGCATCCGGGCATGGCGGGCGATCACTGGTGGGATAGCCGAGCGAATTCGGGCCTCCCCCGTTGAACAATGCACTTTGGTGTTCTCCGCGCCTTGCAAACAGTTCGACGGCGTCCTTCAACAGATCGTTTGTCAATCTAGCCTTGAGGGTCGTTCCCTTCATCTTGTTGGATTTTTCGACCTCTCTTAGGTACGTGTCGAAATGGTGCTGTTCTCTGCCGTACACAAACCAAGTGAGCATATCCACGAGATCTTGGTCGACGAGCGCGGTTGAGCTGTCAGCGGATGAACTGGCTGACGTCTCGCATCCCGACCCTGGGTTGAACGGCGAGCCGGTGCATGGAGCGCAGTTCCGGTAGTCCTGCCAATTGAGGAGCGCTTTGCCGAGGTCGCTGTGATCGTCGTCGTTGGCTTTGATGGCGGCGGCGGTTGCCAGGCATTCGATGGCGTGCACGATGGCGGCGCAGCCGCCGCTGTCATTCTTGGTGATCAGGCAGACCGACTCTCGCTCCATGTTCATGACGTCCTTCATGACGTCCTCGCCGCAGTCCTCGAGCTTGCCGGGCCGCTTGTTGCCATGGCATTCGTCTCGGAGCAGGCCGGGATTGAACTTGCACCAGTGCCTGACGCCGGCGTCGACCTCGGTCAGCACGCTGGCGCCTTTGAGGTAGCCGTTCAGTTTCTGGTACGGATCTCTCGGATAGGGCTTGCCGGGCTCGAGCCCGGCGTCCCCCACATCCGCGAACCCGAAGTCGCTGCACGCCGCAGGATCAGCCGCGAAGTTGCCGCGGACGTAGTCGTCGCAGTCGGCGGCCCCGAAGAACCCCTTGAAGGCTTTCTCTCGCGCCGGGGTGCCCTCGGTCTCGCGGCACGGCGCCTCCGACCGCCCCGCCGCCGGCGACGCAGGACGCTCCGTGCAGCGATTGAACTGATTCATCGGCTCGTAGATAACCTTGCCCTTTGGGTCGACCGGGCATGTCCAGGTGCGCCGCACCAGACTCCGGCAGCGGTGCTGGACCACCATCTCGCCTATCGGATCGACCGCACCTGGAACGGGCGCCGCGGCGGGCTTGAAGCGCTGGGGGACGGCGGTCAGCAGCGTGCCCGGCGGGCAGGCCTTGCGGGCGAACCTGACGCACATGCGCACCGCAGGCTCCGCCGCCGTCGCGAACACGAACGCCATCTTGGCGTACGGCAGGTAGCTGGCGGTCCCGCCGTCGTCGGGAACGACGACCTCGGGCTTGTCCGCCACGCACTCGGAATAGTCCGACGGGACCACTGCGGGATCGGGCTCTGCGACCGCATCGACACAGCGATCCGGATGCATCTCCTCGAAGGGCTCGTGATTCCCCACGTCGGCATCCATATTCTTGAAGGGTTCTTCTCGCTCGGGAGCTGCGATGCGCCAGTACTTGGGGTTTTCGCTGAGCCGGTAGCCCTGCCCGATAGCTTCCTTCTGAGCCAGCCAGGCGGCGTTGAAGTCGGCGCCGAAGTCCACGACGTGCTGGGAGCGGACGGCGAAGTTGGCGTCGAGCCCGCGGTGCTCGAACAGCGGGTCGGCCGGGTCGGCCATGTACACCGTCGGCGTCTGGCCTGCCTGGAACACGCTCACAGGGCACGGCGGCAGATCCCTGACGCACAGCGACCTGTCGACCTCGCGGCGCTTCTCGCCGGCGGAGACCACCAACTCGGCGACCGTCCCCCTGTCCTCGTCCGAGATGGCGTCGTTGAAGCCGTTCTTGAACTTCCTCAGAGTCTTCTTGTAGTCGAAGAGCACCTCGGACCCGTCCGGGCAGGCTTCGGGCGTGCCCCACACGCCCTGGCCGTCACCCGCCCGAACAGGGGGCCAATCATCGGACTCATCCGGCTCATCGGGCTCATCCGGCGTCTGCGCCGCGGCCGGACGCGCGTCAAGCGAGAACAGCAACCCCCCCCCGCGAACGGCGCCACCGCCAACAACGCCGCCAGCACACACAAGACCACCCTCCTGCACAGCAACCGACACCGCAGCTTCGTCGCCATAGCACCCAGTCCCGCGTTGATCAAGCGATGCCGACAGGCTACTGCAACCCGGCAGACCGAACTCCACGATTCCGCGAAGAGCCGAGCAACTTGCCTCTCAATGTGCAGCAATTTCTCCAGCAGGGTGCTGCGTGTTGCGGCGTGCGGAACCTCCGATGGGCCTCGGCAGCTACGGCGCCGCTGCCTCCAGTCGGAACACGGTGCCCGCAGCGCTGAGCGCGTAGAGCTCGCCGTCGGCGTCCTGGCCGAAAGACACCAGCGTGTTGCGCGGCACGGACACTCCGAGGTCGATGCGCTCAGCGGCGCCGCCGGCACCCCGGACGAGACCCCACAGGTCGCCGGCGCAGTAGTCGCCGAACACATAGGCGCCGCCCAGCGCCGCAATGGCACTCCCCCGGTACACGTAGCCGCCGGTCACCGAGCAGCCGTCGTCGTGGGCGTAGGTGTAGACGGGGAAGACGAGATCTGCGGGCGTCGCCTCGCCGGAGAAGCGCTCGTTGCCCTCGAACAGCGGCCAGCCCAGGTTGGCGCCCGGCGACCAGCCGTCGGTGGCGGGCAGGACGTGAATCTCCTCCATGCGGTTCTGGCCGACGTCGGCAATCCAGAGATCGCCGGTGAGCCGGTCGAACGAGAACCGCCACGGGTTGCGAGCGCCGTACGCCCACACCTCGGGCGCATTGCCGGACGCGAACGGATTGCCAGCCGGAATGCCGTAGCCGCGGCCGCTCGGCGGGTCGGGGTCGATGCGCACCAGGGTGCCCAGCAGGGTGCTGCGGTCCTGGCCCTGGCCGAAGACGTCGTCGGCGCCGCCGCCGTCGCCGAAGCCGATCCACAGGTTGCCGTCGGGGCCGAGCTGCACCTCGCCGCCGTTGTGGTTGCAGGCGGGCTGATCCAGCGCCAGCAGGACACGGGTGCGATCGGTCTGGGGGGCGTCACCGCTCATCGGCACCACGGCAATGCGGCTGTTGCGAGCCGTGTCGGTGTAGCTGAGATAGAGGTGGTCGCCGTCCGGCGAGAAGGCAAGGCCCAGCAGCCCGTTCTCGCAGCCCTCGCTGACCTCGGCGCTGATGTCGGCCACCTGTTGCGGCTCGCCGCTGCCATCGGACGGATCGAGCAGCCAGACCTGCCCGAGCCTGCTCGCCACATACCGCTGGCTGGTGCCGGGCCGGGCCGCCAACGCGATCGGCGCCGCGATCTCGGCGACCGGCACCAGCTCGAATCGTGTCTCGGCAAGCGACGGCACAGCGTCGCCGGCCAGCGGCGCGCTTGGCGGCGGCGCCGGTGCTTCCGGCGCGGCCTGCACCGTGTCTGAGACGCTGGCAGGGCTTGAAGTGTCCGGGAGATCGTCTCCCGCCGGACCTGCAGGATGATCTGCGTCGGCGGACCGCAGCGCGGGGGGTGCTGTCACCACGGCGTTCGGACCGGCGTCGGTTTCGCCGCTCTGCCCACCGACGGCCGGAGTGTCTTGATCGCCCGAGGTCGTGCCGCACGCAGCCGCCAAGAACACAGCCGTCATCAGTGCCGCCGTTGCGCGAACGAGCCTCACAGGGCGACGGTAGCGACGCAGGCCATGCAGAATGACGCGGAACGACAAGCCGAGGACAACACATGAACGCAACCAGTGAGCCCGTGAGCTGGGAAGACTTCGCCGCGGCCTGCGGCGGCCTGGCCCAGCGGATGCAGGAGCGCTTCGAGAGCCACCTGCACTCGGTGATGGCGACGATCCGAGTCGACGGCTCGCCGCGGATGTCGGGCATGGAAGCCCCCATCCGCGACGGGCATCTCTGGCTGGGAATGGGCGGCGACTCGACGAAGGCCGCCGACCTGCGTCGCGACCCCAGGTTCGGGCTGCACTCTGCGCCCGAGAGCGGGGAGCTGCAGGGCGGCGATGCGCGCATCGAAGGCGAGGTGGCGCCGGCCAGCGCCGCCGAGCTCGAGACCTTTCTGCGGGGGCATCATCACGAGATCGAAGACGCGGCCCCGATGGCCCTTTTCACCGCCAGGATCGCGCGCGCCGTGCTCGTGCGCGTCGAGGGCCATCACCTCGTCGTGGAGACTTGGACGCCCGGCAGCGGCAGGGTGGAGCGTCGCGTCGCCTAGCCAGACGCCTCGCTGTCGGCTGCCGACGAGTCGTCGGCGTCACTGGCATCGCTGGCATCGCTGCTGTCGCTGGCGGCTGCGAACTCGGGCATGCGGCGCTCGTGGAACTCGACGGGCGGCGTGCGGGACTGGCGGTTGCGCTTCATCCTCAGGTTGAGCGCTTCCACCAGCACCGCGAAGCCCATGGCGAAGTAGATGTAACCCTTCGGAATGTGGAACTCGGCGCCCTCGGCCACCAGCGACATGCCGATGAGCAGCAGGAACGCCAGTGCCAGCATCTTGACCGTCGGGTGCTTGCCCACGAAGCGCATCACCGGTCCTGACGACCACAGCATCACGCCGACGGCGATGACGACCGCGGCGATCATGACGCCCACCCGGTCGGCCATGCCCACCGCGGTGATCACCGAGTCGAGGCTGAACACCAGGTCGAGCAGCAGGATCTGGATGATGACCCTGGTGAACGTGGCGCCTGCCCGGTCGCCCGCATCGTCGTGGTCGTCGCCTTCGAGCTTGTGATGGATCTCGAACGTCGACTTGCCCAGCAGGAACAGCCCGCCGCCCAGCAGGATCAAGTCGCGCCCCGATAGCTCATGGCCGAACACCGAGAACAGCGGCGTCGTGAGCCGCACGATCCACGAGATGCCGAGCAGCAGGAGCACCCGCATGCCCATGGCCAGCGACAGGCCCACGACGCGGGCGCGCTCGGCTTCCTTCCCGCCCAGCCGTCCGGCCAGAATCGAGATGAAGATCACGTTGTCGATGCCGAGCACGATCTCGAGCACCGTCAGCGTGACCAGAGAGATCCAGACCTCAGGATTCGCGACCCAGTCCACGGGCGCCGACGCTACTGCTGCGTCTGGGCGGCCCACCAGGCATCGAGACGGCGGCGCACCTCGGCGTCGCCGAGCTCGCCTTCCGTGCGGCGCAGCTCGAGCAGGAACTTCATGGCGCGGCCCACGTCAGGCCCCGGCGCCAGTCCGAGGTGGGTCATCACCTCGTCACCGTTCAGCTCGGGCCGCAGCTCCTTTTGGGCCTGCTCGCGGGCCAGCCGTGCGATGCGCACTTCGAAGCGGTCGAGCGCGTCGTGCAGGGCCTCGATCCGCTTCACGTTGCGTGACGTGCAGTCGCTGCGGACCATGTCGTTCAGGTCGCCCAGCAGCGGGCCGGCGTCGCGGGCGTAACGGCGCACCGCGGCGTCGGTCCAGCCGGTGTCGTACCCCTTGAAGCGGCCCGACAGGTGCACGAGGCGGGCGACCTCGTCGGTGATGTCGGCGCCGTAGCCCATCTTGGGCATGCGCTTGCGGGTGAGCTTGGCGCCGACGGCCTCGTGATTGCGGAACGTCACGCCGCCGTGATCGAACGAGCGCGTCAACGGCTTGCCGATGTCGTGGAACAGGGCGCCGAGGCGCACCCGCAGGCGGGGCGGGCTCTGGGCCACCACGGCGATCGTGTGGGCGAGCACGTCCTTGTGGCGGTGGATCGGGTCCTGCTCGAGCGCCAGCGCAGGCAGCTCGGGCAGATGGTCATCGGCCCAGCCGCTGTCGACCAGCTCCCACAGGCCCGGGCGCGGATCGTCGACCACGAGCACGCTGTTCAGCTCGTCGCAGGGCAGCACGGCGCCCGCGTCGAGCTCCAGCTCGTCGACCGTCAGCTCGTCGGCAGCTGAGCCGTCGGCATCGGCGCTCTCGTGCGCGCCCGGCGCGCTGTGCGGCGCGCGTTGCGAGATGGCCATGCCTCCATGATGCAGCCCGGCGGGCCGCCGTCCAACCATGTTTCTCGGGGTTTTGCGCACCTTGCGTCGCGAGCTGCCCGCGGGTTCGCCGCGCGCCAAGGCGACCGGTCTATGTTCGACAGACGGGCACG
Organism: Acidimicrobiales bacterium; assembly: GCA_009843525.1. Taxonomy (GTDB): domain Bacteria; phylum Actinomycetota; class Acidimicrobiia; order Acidimicrobiales; family Poriferisodalaceae; genus Poriferisodalis; species Poriferisodalis multihospitum. The sequence continues at coordinate 7,847 of VYDH01000015.1, forward strand.
TCGAGGGCTGGTTCGCGCCGGGTCAGCCTCGAGCGTGCCGGACCGCCGACACACCCGATCCTCAGCACACCCGCCCGCCGACACACCCGCAAGGAGCAGCGCAGCGTGGCAGCGTCGTTCGTGCACCTGCACACCCACACCGAGTACTCCCTGCTCGACGGCGCGGCGCGCGTCAATGAGGTGGTCGCGGCAGCGGCAGCCGACGGTCAGCCGGCGCTGGGCATCACCGACCACGGCAACATGTACGGCGTCCTCGACTTCTACCGGGCGTGCAAGGCGCACGGCATCAAGCCGGTCATCGGCACCGAGGCCTACATGGCGCTCGAGAGCCGCCACGAGCGTCCCAGCCGCAATCGGGCCAAGAACGCCAAGGTGGACGACACCGGCGACGACGGCGAGGGCGGCGGGAAGCTCTACTACCACCTGACGCTGCTGGCCCACAGCGACGCCGGCTACCGCAACCTGCTCAAGCTGGCCAGCCGGGCCTTCCTCGAGGGCTACTACTACAAGCCCCGGATGGACTGGGAGATGTTCGCCGACCACTCCGAGGGCCTCACAGCCACCACCGGGTGTCTCGGCAGCGTGGTTCAGCAGGCCCTGCTGGCCGGCGACTACGACGAGGCCCGCCGCCGGGCCGGACGCCTGCAGGACATCTTCGGGCGCGACTCGCTGTACGTCGAGCTGCAGGACCACGGCATCGGCGCCCAGCATGAGTGCAACCCCCAGCTCTTGCAGATCGCCCACGATCTCGGCGCGCCGCTGCTGGCCACCAACGACCTGCACTACACGCACCAGCACGATGCGGTGGCGCACGACGCGCTGCTGTGCGTGCAGACCGGGTCGCTGCGCAGCGACCACGACCGCTTCAAGTTCCACGGCGACCAGCACTATCTCAAGTCGGCCGCGGAGATGCGGGCTGTGTTCAGCGAGTTTCCCGAGGCGTGCGACAACACGCTGGCGATCGCCGACCGGGCCGAGACGAACATCAAGTTCGGACAGATGCTGCTGCCCCACTTCGAGGTACCCGCTCCCCACGACGACGCCGACGCCTACCTGGAGCACCTGGCGTTCGAGGGGGCGAAGCGACGCTGGGGCTCCAACGTGCCCGAGAGCACCGCCGCGCGCATCGCGTATGAGCTGCGGGTCATCTCCGACATGGGCTTCAGCGGCTACTTCCTGATCACCTGGGACCTCATCCGCCATGCCCGCGAGAACAACATCCGGGTGGGGCCGGGCCGGGGCTCGGCGGCTGGCTGCGCGGTGGCCTACTGCCTGGGCATCACCGAACTCGACCCCATCAAGTACGGCCTGCTGTTCGAACGGTTCCTGAACCCGGCTCGCATCTCGATGCCCGACATCGACATCGATTTCGACGACCGCTACCGCGACGAGATGATCCGCTACGCGGCCCAGAAGTACGGCCACGACCACGTCGCGCAGATCATCACCTTCTCCACGATCAAGGCACGAGCGGCGGTGCGCGACGCGGCCCGTGTGCTGGGCAAGCCGTATTCGCTCGGCGACCGCATCTCCAAGGCCATGCCGCCGCTGATCATGGGGCGCGACACCCCGCTGGGCGCCTGCCTCGAACCCGACGACAAGCACGCCGACGGGTATGCAGCCGCTGCCGAACTGCGCACCATGTACTCCACCGACGAAGAGGTGCGCGAGGTGGTGGACGTGGCCAGCGGCCTCGAAGGCCTCATCCGGCAGGACTCGGTGCATGCCGCCGCGGTGGTGATCAGCCCCGAGCCGCTCACCGAATACCTGCCCATCCAGCGCAAGCCCGAGTCGGGCACCGACCCCGAACTGGCGCCGATTGTCACCCAGTTCGACATGGGCGGCGTGGAGGACCTGGGCCTGCTCAAGATGGACTTCCTGGGGCTGCGGACGCTGTCGATCATCGACGAGACCGTGCGACTCCTCGAGCGCGGCGGCGGCACCCGCCTCGACATCGACGCGGTGCCGCTCGACGACCCAGCCACGTTCGATCTGATGCGTGCTGGCGACACGATGGGCGTGTTCCAGCTGGAGTCGACACCGGTGCGGTCGCTGCTGCAGTCCATGCGCCCCACGCAGTTCGAGGACATCTGTGCGCTGGTCGCGCTGTACCGGCCCGGCCCTATGGCCGCCGACATGCACAACAGCTACGCGCGCCGCAAGAACGGCCGCGAGCCCGCAGACCCGCCGCACCCCGACCTCGCTGAGCTGCTCGACGAGACCTACGGCCTGATGATCTACCAGGAATCGATGATGCGGGTAGCCCAGGAGATCGCCGGCTACTCCATGGCCGAAGCCGACGACCTGCGCAAGGCGTGCGGCAAGAAGAACCGCGAGCAGATCGCCGAGCACCGCACCAAGTTCATCGCGGGCACTGCCGCTCAGGGGTACGACGAGGGTCTCGGAGAGCAGCTCTTCGAGACCATCGAGCCGTTCGCGGACTACGCGTTCAACAAGAGCCACGCCTTCGCGTACGGCCTGATCGCCTACCAGACGGCCTACCTGAAGGCCAACTACCGCACCGAGTTCCTGGCGGCGGTGCTGACCGGGTCGAAGCGCAACATCGACAAGGCCGGCGTGTATCTCGCGGACTGCCGCCAGTCGGGGATCGATGTCTTGGTGCCCGACATCAACCGCTCTGAGCTCGATTTTGCTGCCGACGGGAAGACGATTCCCTTCGGGCTGTCGGCGGTGCGCAACGTGGGCATGAAGGTGGCCGAGCCGATCCTCGCCGAGCGCGAGGCCAACGGGCCGTTCGCAGACTTCGAGGATTACTGCCTGCGCGTTCCGCGCGAGGTGCTCAACAAGCGATTCACCGAGTCGCTGATCAAGGCAGGCGCCTTCGAAACGTGCGGGCACAGCCGGGGCGGACTGCTCCAGGTCTTCGAGCGGATCGTCGAGTCGGCGCTGCGTCAGCGGGAGGAGGCCGCGGCGGGGGTGCAGTCACTGTTCGGTGGGCGCAACGACGAGCACGGTGGCGGGGCCGGTGACGGCGACGGCGACGGCAGTTTCGACGAGCGCATCGAGGTGCCCGACATCGAAGCCTCCGAGCGCGACACACTGGCGTGGGAGAAGGAGCTGCTCGGGCTGTACGTGTCCGACCATCCGCTGCACGGCGGCGAGGCGCAACTGCGACGTGCAGTGGACTGTCCCGTCGGCGGTCTGGGCGAGCTGCCGCCCAACCCCGACGGCGGCCAGCCCTGGGTCACGCTCGGAGGCGTGGTGCAAAGCCTGCAGCGGCGCTACACCCGCAACGGCGATCCGATGGCGCGCTTCATGCTCGAGGACCTGTCCGGCTCGATCGAGGTCACCCTGTTCCCCAAGGGCTTCGCTGCCGCCGGTGCCACGCTGGCCGAAGACGCCGTGGTGCTGGTGCGGGGCCGCCCCGACCGTCGCGGCGAGGGAGAGACGGCGTTCCTCGCCAACGAGGTGGAGGCGCTGGAGCTGCGCAAGGGGCCCGTGCCGGTGTCGCTGGACGTGGAGCGGGTGGACATCGACGACCACTGGCTGGAAGCGCTCGAGCAGATGCTGTCGGACTGCCCCGGCGATGCGCCGGTGCATATACGGGTGGGCGACTCGGTGGTGCAGCTGCCGGAGTCGCGCTGGGTGGATGCCCGCACGCTCGCCGGACCGATGCGGGAGCTGTTGGGCGCGGATGCCGTGCGCACCTAGCCGGTGGCGTGGAGGGTCTCGGTCAACGGGTGCACAAGCGTCAGGATTCCGTCGGCAATCCCTCAGCCATGACCGAGTCAGACCACTAGTCTTGCCCGTTGGTTGCGCGAGCAGCCGGTCCCCCGAGCCGCGGCATCGGCCGCTGAACAGCTTCTTCAGGAGAACGCATGAGCGACGCCGATACCCGCAAAGTCGACGGAAAGACGCTCGAGGACCCGCACAAGATGATGGTCCCGTTTGCGAAGTTCAAGAGCTTCGAGTTCGCCGACAAGCTCTGGGTGCTCGGCGGGCTGCTCTTCCTGATCATCCTGATCAACATCGTCTTCTCCGGCGGCACCGGGGGCTAGTCGCTGCGGTCCCTCACCCGCCCCATGACGTGCGCTCGATGCAGTTCGGCTTCCACCACGTCGCAAATAACTCGCAATCGCAGGGCTGAGGCGAGGAAACTGTCTCTATGAGCGGTGACGGGGCCGACCCAGGTGACATCGGCGGCGGGCATGCCGCGGTCACGGTGGTGCTGCCCGACGGGCAGTCGCGTGAGCTGGCTGCGAGCGCGACCGGCGCCGATCTTGCTGCGTTGCTGGGGCGGTCGGCGGCCAAGGACGCGCTGATCGCCGTTGCCGACGGCGAGCAGCTCGACCTGAACCGGCCCCTGCCCGACGGCGCTTCGGTGTCGCTGGTGTTCCCGTCGTCGGACGAGGGGCTCGAGGTGCTGCGCCACTCCACCGCCCACGTGCTGGCCCAGGCGGTACTGCGGCTGTACCCGGGTGCCACGTTCTCGATCGGGCCGCCGATCACCGACGGCTTCTACTACGACTTCGACCTGGGCCTCGACGACAGCGGGCGGGCGCGCACGTTCTCCGATGAGGATCTCGAGGCGATCGAGGCCGAGATGCGGGCCATCGTGGCGGCTCGCCAGCCGTTCATCCGCGCCGAGGTGGACCGGGCGGCGGCGGACGAGCTGTTCGCCGATCATCCCTACAAGATCGAGATCCTCGACGGCGAGGCCGACGACCCTGCGTCGGGCCCCGAAGGCGGGGTGATCACCACCTACCGCAACACCGACGAGTTCGTGGACCTGTGCCGCGGCCCGCACGTGCCCGACACCGGGCGGCTGAGTCACTTCAAGCTGATGCGGGTGGCGGGCGCGTACTGGCGGGGCGACGAGAACCGCCAGATGCTCCAGCGCATCTACGGCACCGCGTGGGGCTCGAAGGCCGAACTGGCTGCGCACTTGGAGCGGCTGGAGGAGGCCGCCAAGCGCGACCACCGCCGGCTCGTGACCGAGCTGGATTTGCTGAGCTTCCCTGCCGAGCTGGGCGGCGGGTTGGCCGTATGGCACCCCAAGGGTGCGGTGATCCGCAGGATCATGGAGGACTACAGCCGCGACCGCCACGAGACGGGCGGTTATGAGTTCGTCTACACGCCGCACCTGGCCAACGCCCAGCTCTTCGAGACCTCAGGGCACTTGGATTTCTACGCCGAGGGCATGTACCCGCCGATGGAGATGGACAACGGCGTCTATTACCCCAAGCCGATGAACTGCCCCATGCACTGCCTGATCTTCAATCAGCGCCAGCGCTCGTACCGGGAGCTGCCGCTGCGGCTGTTCGAGCTGGGCACCGTGTACCGCTACGAGCGCTCGGGCACCTTGCACGGGCTGATGCGGATCCGGGGGTTCACCCAGGACGACAGCCACCTGTACGTGGCGCCCGAGCAGCTGGGCGACGAGATCGAGCGCCTGCTGGACTTCGTGCTGTCGGTGCTCGAGGCGTTCGGCTTCGAGGACTTCGAGTTCAAGCTGTCCACCCAGGATCCCGAGAAGTACGTGGGCGACGACGAGGGCTGGCAGCGGGCGACTGCGGCGTTGCGGGCCGCCTTGGATCGGCGTGACCACGACTACGCCGAGGCCGCAGGCGAGGCGGCCTTCTACGGACCGAAGATCGACATCGATGTGCTGGATGCGATCGGGCGCTCGTGGCAGCTGTCCACCATCCAGGTCGACTTCAACCTGCCCGAGCGGTTCAACCTGCGCTACACCGGCGCCGACGGCGAGGTGCACCGGCCGATCATGATCCACCGGGCGCTGTTCGGATCGATCGAGCGGTTCTTCGGGGTACTGGTGGAGCACTATGCGGGCGCGTTCCCGCCGTGGCTGGCGCCGACCCAGGCGGTGGTGCTGGGCGTGCGGGCCGACCACGACTCGTTCGCCGAGTCGGTGGTGACCCAGCTCGGCGAGGCGGGCTTCCGGGCCGAGACCGTGCCGGCAGATGATCCTCTGGGCGCTCGGATCAGGCGGGCCAAGCTGGAGAAAGTGCCCTACGTGCTGGTGGTGGGCGACGACGACGTGGCGGCGGGCACCGTGGGCGTGAATCCCCGCGGCCAGCCGGTACGGCGTGACGTGCCGCTCGAAGAGTTCATAGAGCAGTTGACCGACGAGGTCGAACACAAGGCCATCGACGTCGGCAGCGCGGATGCAGCGAGCAGCGATGCTGACGGCGCAGGCCTGAAGGCGAGCGGCCCGCAGGCCGGCACGGCCGGCGGCTGAGGCCCGACTGCTGAGTCTGGGGATTGGGCGTGCAGGCACTGGTTTTCGAGCGCAAGGAGCTGCGGTTTGCCGCAGCAATGGCCGCGGGGAAGCTGAAGCCGGGCTCGGGAGCGGGCGTGGGCCCGTTGCGTTTGACCGAGATGGACCCGCCGGAACTGCCCGGCGACGGGTGGCAGTACGTACGGCCGGCGCTGTCGGGCATCTGCGGTTCCGACTTGGCGACGGTGGATGGGAAGGTGTCGCGCTACTTCGAGCCGCTGGTGTCATTCCCGTTCGTACCGGGCCACGAGGTGGTGGGTCACACCGACGACGGCACCCGGGTGGTGCTCGAGCCGGTGCTGGGCCACGAGGCGCACGGCTTCGCCCCGCCGTGGCCCGACGCCGCTCCTGCCGACGGCGACGATTACGGCCACCTGATCGGCGGCGAGATCGAGGCCGGTCTGCAGACTGGGTCGTGCGCCTCGACCGGCGGAGGCTGGTCGGAGATGTTCGCCGCGCACGATTCCCAGCTGCATTCGCTGGGATCGCTGGGCCCCGAGGACCTGTCCGACCATGCCGCGGTGATGATCGAGCCGACCGCGGCGGGCGTGCATGCTGCGCTGCGGTCTGGCGTGACCGAGGGCGGTACGGCAGCGGTGATCGGCGCCGGCACGATGGGCTTGGTGGCGGTGGCTGCGCTGCGCCAGTGCACCGGTGTCGCGGCGATCGTGGTGGGCGCCCGCTACAGCCACCAGCGCCGCCTGGCCCGTGAGCTTGGTGCCGACTTGGCGGTGTCGCCCGACGAGCTGGGCCGGGCCGTGCGCCGGGCCGCCGGCACCCGCGTGATCGGCGAGACGCTGGGGTCGGGCACCCACGTCACGATCGACGCCGTGGCCTCGTCAGAGTCGCTGACCGACGCCATCGCTCTCACCCGCCCCCGCGGCCGCGTGGTGGTGCTGGGCATGCCCGCCAACGTCGAGCTCAACCTGTCGGCCCTGTGGCACCGCGAGACCGAGCTGGTTGGTGCGTATTGCTACGGCACCGAGCCGAGGCTGGACGGGGGCCACACCTTCGAAGCCGCGATCAAGCTGGTGCGCGACTGCAACCTGGAACGCCTGGTGTCCGAGCTCTACCCGCTGGAGGACTACCGCAACGCCCTCGAGCACGCCGCCAACGCCGGCTCCCGAGGCTCCACCAAGATCGCCTTCGACCTCCGCCACGACTGAGCGCTGCCGGGCAATCAAGCTGGGGAATTGTTGGGGTTCGCGCGGCCCAGGTCAAGGAAATGGGCAGTGGAATCTCTCAGGGTGTCCATCGGGAACCCTCAGCCCGATGACGTTCCCCTGACATAGGCGCGCAGTTACGGTTCGGCGCTCAGCCTCCGATCACAGCATGGGGAAGTTGTATCCCCAAGCAGTGGCCGGGGGCCGATTGCGTTACATCCCCCATCAGAGGCAGCGGCCCGGCCGCTCCGTCTCAAGGAGCGCGTCCCCCCGTGCGAAATCCACCCCGTTTCCCCCGACGTGTCGCGCTCGCAGTCACGCTGGCCGCCGCATTCACGCTGGCGGTGCCACCCCAGCAGGGCCTGGCACTGAGCGTCGACACCTCCGCCGGCACGGTTGCCGGCTGGGTCCCTGTCGGGGGCAGCACGGCGTGGGAGGCAGACCTGACGGTCGGAGGCAACGCAGGCCGACTGGGGTTCAGCTCATCGCTGGGCGGCGACCTCAGCGATGCCAGCTTCAGCCGGAACGAGGCCGACCATGTGGTGACGGAACTCATCTTCACCCCGACGCCGTCCGCTGGCGACACCGGCGCGGTGAGCTTGCTCGTCGACCCAGAGTTGTCCGATGAGGCCAGTGCGCTGCGGCTGCGACTCGGCTCGCTCGGACTGAACTTCGCCGACGCAACGATCGATGCCGGCACCTACACCTGGGACGGAGTCGAGATCGACTGGGCGAGTGGGGACACGGTCGCCGTCAGCTTGGAGGAGTTTCCGCAGCACTTCACGCCCCGGGCGTTCGACGGCCGCCGCAACAACACGGACAACCCGGCCTGGGGGTCGGCGGGCATCTCTCTGCTGAAGAAGGCCGCTGACGCCTACGCGGACGGCGTGTCATCGCCGACCGAAGGACGGCCGAACGCCCGCACCATCAGCAACCTCGTGTTCGCCCAGGAGGAGTCGGTGACGCACGCGTTGCGGGGCAGCGACCTGGTGTGGCAGTGGGGCCAGTTCATCGATCACGACATCACGCTCAGCCCCGACAACCTCGACGAAGCGTTCTCGATTGCCGTGCCGAGCGGCGACTCGGTGTTCGACCCGGACGGCACTGGCGAGATGACAATCGAGCTCCACCGCTCTGCCTCCGATGCCAGCACGGGCACCGGCAGCGACAATCCGCGCCGGCAGGTCAACGCGCTCACTGCGTTCGTCGACGGCTCACAGGTGTACGGCTCGGATCGTGCCCGAGCCCGCGCGCTGCGCACCGGTGACGGCACCGGAAAGCTCAACACTTCAGGCGACGGCAAGTTCCTGCCGTACAACACAGGCGGGCTCGACAACGAGGGCGGCGCGCACCGCACCAATCTGTTCCTCGCAGGTGATCTGCGGGTCAATGAGCAGATCGGCCTCATCGCGATGCACACGCTGTTCGTGCGCGAGCACAACCGCCTGGCCGACCTCATCGCCGCCCAGAATCCCGACCTCAGCGGCGACGAGATCTACGAGCTGGCCCGCAAGATCGTCGGCGCCCATATCCAGAACATCACCTACAGCGAGTTCCTGCCCTTGCTGCTGGGCCCCGAAGCACTCGGCACCTACGACGGCTACGACTCCGACGTCGATGCGACCATTGCCAGCGAGTTCTCAGCAGCCTCCTATCGGGTCGGCCACACGCTGCTGTCGTCGAACCTCCACCTGCTCGACGACGACGGCGAGTCGTCCCATGTCGGGCTGCGGGAGGCCTTCTTCCGCCCGGCCTTCTATGACGACCACGACATCGCCGAGGTGCTGCGCGGCTTCGCTGCTCAGCAGGCCCAGAACGTTGACGCGCTGGTCATCGACGACGTCCGGAACTTCCTCATGCGAGGACCGGGAGGGCCGGCGTTCGACCTGGTTGCCCTGAACATCCAGCGGGGCCGCGACCACGGCCTCAGCGACTTCAACACCGTGCGTGAGGCCTACGGCCTGGACCCGGTGGCCAGCTTCGCGGACATCAGTTCGGACGCCGGGGTTCAACAGGCCCTCACCGACGCCTACGACAACATCGACGATCTGGATCTGTGGCCGGCCGCGCTGGCAGAAGACCACGCCGACGGTGCGTCCGTCGGCACGACGCTCCAGACCGTCATCGGCGAGCAGTTCCGGCGCCTGCGGGACGGCGACCGCTTCTGGTTCGAGAACGATCCCTTCTTCGTGGCCAACACCGATTTGCTCGACGATGTTCGCAACACCACGCTGGCCGACATCATCCGGCGCAACACCTCCGTCGGGAGCGAGCTGAGCGACAACGCGTTCGTCGTCCCGGACGGCAGCGAGGCCGACGGCGGCTCTGCATCCGACGGCACCGCGACTGCCGGCAAGCTCGTTGCCCTCCAGCCCGCACCGCAGGCTGTCAAGTACACACCGCCGCTCGTCTTCTACTAGGCGACGAGCGGGCAGGGCGGGCGCGGACCCAGCGTTCACGGCTGAGACAGGGTTCGTTCACCGGTGGATGGCAGGCTGTCGCGGTGACGGCGCTGCGTGAGACCACGGCCAGCCGGCTGACCTCGGAGTTCGTGGGGACAGGCTTCCTGCTGCTGAGCGTGGTGGGCTCGGGGATCATGGCCGAGCGGCTCAGCCCCAACGACGTGGGGCTGCAGCTGCTGGAGAACTCGATTGCGACGGCAGGGGCGCTGCTGTGCCTCATCCTGCTGTTCGGGTCGACGTCGGGGGCGCACTTCAACCCGGCGGTGACGCTGTGGGCGCGCCTCGCCGGCGACCTCGACAACCGGATGGCAGGGCTGTACGTGGTGGTGCAGACCGCCGGCGCGATCTTGGGTGTGATCGCCGCCAACGTGATCTTCGAGCTCGACGCCGTGTTCTGGTCGACCAACGACCGGATCAGCGGGGCTGCGTTCCTGTCGGAGATCATCGCCACCTTCGGGCTGGTGATCGTGATCATCGGCGTGGTGCGCTCGGGCAAGGCCCAGTTCGTGGCCTTCGCCGTGGCCGCCTACATCGGCGGTGCCTACTTCTTCACCTCGTCCACCAGCTTCGCCAACCCGGCGGTGACCATCGGCCGCATGTTCTCCGACACGTTCGCCGGCATCGCCCCGGCCAGCGCACCGCTGTTCATCGTGGCGCAGTTCATCGGGGCGCTCTGCGCCATCGGCGTAGTACGCATCACGCACCCGCAGCGCTGAGCCGCCATTGCCTCCCGCTCGCGATCGCTTCGCTCGCGGGCCGCTCAGGCCCAGGGCTCAGCCTCGCTACTGCAGGGTCTCGGCGAATTCGCGTGCGAGGTAGGTGAGCGTCAGGTCAGCACCGGCCCGCTTGATAGCTGTGAGGTGCTCGACCGCGGTGGCCGCCCCGTCGATCCAGCCGTTCGCAGCCGCAGCCTTGAGCATCGCGTACTCGCCCGACACGTGGTAGGCGGCCAGCGGCAGGTCGAAGCGGGCCCGGGCTGCAGCGATCACGTCGAGATACGCCAGCGCCGGCTTCACCATGATGATGTCGGCGCCCTCGGCGATGTCCAGCTCGATCTCGGCCATGGCCTCGCGGGCGTTGGCGGGATCCTGCTGGTATCCCTTGCGGTTGCCCCCGCCGGCGATCGTCACATCCACGGCGTCGCGGAACGGCCCGTACTCGGCTGAGGCGTACTTCGCCGAGTAGGCCATGATCGGCAGGTGCTCGTAGCCGTTGCGGTCGAGCACCTGGCGGATCGCCCCCACCTGGCCGTCCATCATCCCCGACGGGCCCACCATGTCGGCACCGGCCTCGGCCTGGGCCAGCGCCACCCGCTGGTACAGCTCGAGCGTGGCGTCGTTGTCGACGTGGCCATCGTCGGACACCACGCCGCAGTGGCCGTGGTCGGTGTACTCGTCGACGCACAAGTCGGCGATGATCGCCAGCTCGGAGCCGTGGTCGTCACGCAGGTTGCGCAGCGCCACCTGCACCACGCCGTCGGGGTTCCAGGCCTCTGAGCCCACCGGGTCCTTGCGGGCGGGCAGCCCGAACAGGATCACCCCGCTGATGCCCAGATTGGCCAGCTCGTTGACTTCCTTGCGCAGCGATTCTTGGCTGTGCTGCATGATGCCGGGCAGCGAGACGATCGGCTGCGGCTCGGTGACGTCCTCACGCACGAACAGCGGTGCAATGAGATCGCTGGGAGTGACGGTTGTCTCCGCAACAAGCCGGCGCAGCGCCGGAGTGCGACGCAACCGACGAAGGCGGCGAGCCGGAAAGGTCACCCCGCCATGCTATTGCGCTGCTGCGACGGAGGAACCGACTGAGGGAAGTGCGATTGCCGGCTACTGCGCGACGGAGGGCGAGGGCGGTGGCGTGACATGCCGTGGCGAGCGGCATAGGTTCGCAGGCGTGGAGATCGGGTCTGAGGGCTGGTGCGCGGCGATGTCCGAGGTGCTTGCGGGCCTGGAGCTGCCCGAGGTGCAGGCCACCGTGGAGCAGCGGATCGGCGACGGCAACGGCGGGCCGGTGGTGGCCTACCGGCTGGTGATCGACAGCGGTCGGGCCCACCTGGAGCCAGTGCCGCTCGATGCTGGGACAGCAGCCAGCGGGAGCAGCGACGGCAGCGGCCGGGACGGCGACGGCAACGGCCGGGACGGCGACGGCGACGGCGACGGCGACGACCCTGGCATCAGCGATGGCGATGGCGTCGTGGTGATGAGCCAGTCCCGGGAGACGGCGGAGGCCGTGAGACGGGGCGAGATGGGCGCACTGGCGGCCTTGCAGGCGGGGCTCATCACCGTGAGCGGCGACGTGCGGGTGCTGATCGCGGCTTCCGAGGCGTTGGCGCTGGTGAACACCGCACTGGGCCAGGCGCTTACGGATGAGGAAGCGTCTGGCTCCAACGGCGGAGGTTGACGCCTCGTGCCGGAGATTCCTGAGATCCGGGCGCATGCTGAACGACTGGAGACTCTCGCTGCCGGCGAGGTGCTGAAGCGGGTGGAGCCGCTGTCGTTCACGGCGCTCAAGACCGCCAGCCCGTCACCCGATGACGCCGTCGGCTGGCCGTTGCGCAGCGTGGGCCAGCGGGCCAAGTTCCTGCTGCTGCGGTTCGCTCCCCCAGCGAGCGACCCCGCGGCCGATGGGCTGACGTTCGTGGTGCACCTCATGCAGGGCGGCCGGCTGCGGGTGCTGGAACCTGGTGCGAAGCGACCGCGCCGGCCCCGCGACGGGCTGGCCCGCTTCGAGTTCGAGAGTGGGCTGGGCCTGATGCTCACCGAGCCGGGCACGCAGAAGCGGGCCGGCGTGTGGGTGCTGGCGGGCGACCCGACCGCAGATGGCCTGGTCGCCGGACGGGCACCTGAGAGCGCCGATACAGCATCGATAGCAGCCGCCAACCCGCTCGCCGGCCTCGGGCCCGAGGCCACCGACATCGACGCTGCAGACATGGCCGAACTCATGGCGGCGCATCCGTCCCGCCTGCACAACTTCCTGCGCGACCAGCGGGCGATCTCAGGACTCGGGCGGCGGCTGGCCAACGAGATCTGCCACCGCGCCAAGCTGTCGCCGTTCGCACCCACCGGCCGGATGGACTCAGACGGCGTCGAAGCAGTTGTGGCTGCGATCGGCGCCGTGGTCGACGAGTCGCTGGCCGCCGAGCGGCAACTCCCCCAGATGAGCCGATCGGCCGAGCGGCCCTCGGCAGTGCACAGCCGCACCGGCGAGCAGTGCCCGGTCTGCGGCGACGTGGTTCGTGCCGTCGAGTATCGCGACTACTCGGTCAACTACTGCGCCGGCTGCCAGACCAGCGGGCGGGTGCTGGCCGACAACACCACCAGCAAGTTCCTCCGCTGAGAGCGCAAGCCACTCGGCACAGATGCCAGAGCTGCGGAGGCGGCAGGAGACTCTGCGACGTTGCGACCTGCCGGATCGCTGGTCGCTGAGGGTCCTGCCGCCTCCGCAGCGGTCGCGGGTTACGCTCCTGCGCCATGACTGAATCTGGACTGAAACTGGGCCTGTCGGCCGACGAGGTGCTGCAGAGCACCCGAGCCGTGCGCAAGCGGCTCGACTTCGACCGGCCGGTGCCCGAATCGGTGCTGCGGGAGTGCGTCGAGATCGCCGTGCAGGCGCCGACGGGCTCGAACATGCAGGGCTGGCACTTCGTGTTCGTGACCGAGCGCGACAAGATCGAGGCCATCTCGGCGCTCTACAAGCAGGGCTTCGACGCCTACCGCAATAGTCCCATGTACGCGGGCCGGGTCGGCTCCGGCCTGGGCGCCCAGCGAGAGGCCCAGCAGGCTCGGGTGACCTCCTCGGCGGAGTTCCTGTCAGAGAACATGCACCGCAGCCCGGTGCTGTTCCTGCCCTGCATCACCGGCCGCACCGACGACGCCCGCATGATGGTGGGCCAGGCCGGCTCGATCATTCCCGCGGCGTGGAGCTTCATGCTGGCCGCCCGCGAGCGCGGCCTGGGCACCTGCTGGACCACGCTGCATCTCGGCTACGAGCGCGAGGCCGCCGAGATCCTGGGCATCCCCTATGACAACGTGCGCCAGTACGCGCTGAGCCCGGTGGCTTACACCGTCGGCACCGACTTCAAGCTGGCCACCCGCACCGATCTCGACTCGGTGATGAGCTGGAACTCCTGGAGCCGCTGAGATGGCTGGCGAGTCGAACGCAGCGCTGTTCGACCTGTCGGGCCGGGTGGCGGTGGTCACCGGCGGGTCGCGCGGGCTGGGCCGCGAGATGGTGCTCGCGTTCGCCCGCGCCGGGGCCGATGTGGTGATCGCCTCGCGCAAGCTCGACAACTGCGAGGAACTGGCCAAAGAGGTGGCGTCCGAGACAGGCCAGCGGGCGCTGGCGGTGGAGTGCCACGTGGGCTATTGGGACCAGAACGACGCCCTGTGCGAGCGCGTCTACGACGAGTTCGGGCACTGCGAGGTGCTGGTGAACAACGCCGGCCTGTCGCCGCTGTACCCGTCGCTGTACGAGGTATCCGAGGCGCTGTTCGACAAGGTCATCGACGTGAACCTCAAGGGGCCGTTCCGGGCCTCGGCGGTGTTCGGCAAGCGCATGTACGAAGCCGGCGGCGGCTCGATCATCAACGTGAGCTCGGTGGCGGCCGTGGCGCCCTCGCCCAACGAGACGGCTTACGGGGCGGCCAAGGCGGGCATCCACGCCATCACGCAATCGTTCGCCCGCGAGTACGCGCCGCGGGTGCGGGTGAACTGCATCATGCCCGGGCCATTCCTCACCGACATCTCGAAGGCCTGGGACATGGAGGCGTTCAACGAGCGCGCCGAGAACGAGATCGCTCTGGGCCGCGGCGGCGAAGCCGACGAGGTGGTGGGCGCAGCGCTCTACTTCGCCTCGGAGGCATCGAGCTACACCACAGGCTCAGTGCTCAAGATCGACGGCGGCACCGCCTGGCAGACCGGCTGAGCGGGTCGCACGCCGAGCACAACGGGACGCGGCACAACTGGATTCAACAAGGAGACTTGCTGTGGGGACGACGAAGCGACTTTCGACATTGAACCGGTCGATCGAGGGCCGGGTGGCACTGATCACCGGCGCCGGCATGGGCCAGGGGCGGGCCACGGCGCACCTGTTCGCCGACGAGGGAGCGCACGTGGCGGTGACCGACCTGGGCCAGGCCGAGGTGGACGCCGTGGTGGCCGAGATCAACGACGCCGGCGGCTCGGCGGCGGGCTGGACGATGGACGTTGCCAACCGCGACCGGGTCAACCAGGTCACCGCCGAGGTGGCCGAGCGGTTCGGCGGCATCGACCACGTCATCAACAACGCCGGCATCTCGCGCTTCTCGCCGATCGACGCCGAGGACTACGAGGACAACTGGGCCATCTCGCTCGAGGTGCTGCTGACGGCGCACACCTACACGGTGCGAGCGGCGCTGCCGTACCTGCGCCAGTCCGATGCGGCCCGCATCGTGAACATCGCCTCCACCGAGGGATGGGGCGCGACCAAGTTCGGCTCGCCCTACACCGCCGCCAAGCACGGCGTGATCGGGCTCACGAAATCGCTGGCGGTGGAGCTGGGCCGCGAGGGCATCACGGTGAACTGCATCTGCCCCGGCCCGATCCGCACCGCCATGACCGCCGACATCCCCGACGAGCACAAGACGATCTTCGCCAAGCGCCGCACCGCCCTCGGCCGCTACGCCGAGCCCGAGGAAGTGGCCCACGGCACGCTCAACTTCTGCCTGCCGGCCAGCCAGTACATGACCGGCGCAGTCCTCCCCGTAGACGGCGGCCTGCTCATCAAGAACGCGTGATCTTGCCGTTGGACCCGCTCGCGCAATTCGGTTGACGCGAGGCCCAACGGGTCAGCCCGCGTCGCCTCGCCGAATAGACACCGTGTGGCGGTCGCCGTCGTCACCCGTCACGGTGATCGTGTAGCCGCGGAGGGTCAACGACTGACCCTTGGTGAGTACCGGGGAACCGACAAGCTGATCGTCTGCCTCAGGGACCACGATCTTGATCGGCAGTTCACCCCCTGCAAGATCGACGGTGTAGACGAGGACACCCTCTTCGATGAGGGTCGGGAACCGCACCTCGAAGCCGTTGCTCTCGGTGAACTCGGTGTAGCGGTCATAGCCGAGACGGCGCCGCGACTCCATCACGATGACCTCGTGATGATTCAGCGGGATGACGGCCAATGCGGCCTCGCCCTCGGGTTGCGCGATCGGCGCCAGTGACACCTCCGCTTCGGCATCAGTCACACAGTGCAACTGATCGTCGTCGACCCAGCCGAGCAACCACCTGTTCCACCCCAGCATCTCAGTCATCGCGAGGCCGCTGGCGTACTCGGTCGTGACTCCGCGCCCGACAGTGGATCGCTGGTGCTTCAGCCTCTCGTCCATCTCGACAGTGAAGAAATGCGAAGTCAGCCCCATGACTCCCCATTCGGTGCCGATCCTGACCTGGCCCGGTGGTGCGGGCGGCGGTATGCCGAGCCTCCAGTCGTACGGGTAGAGGTCAATGAGACCCAGAAGGTGGAGCAGTTCGTGTGCCGCGGGGAGGCTCCAAAGGCCAGGCCCTCCCAAGCCGCCTCCGAAGAATGTGTTGACCCGTGCCAGCGCAACGTCTACGCCGTCGACTTCGTGCCGTCCTCCGGCGGTGCCGCCACCAAATCGGCTGCTCGGAAACACCGTCAGCACGGCCGGGGTGGTGGAGAAGTCGAAGAACTCATTCGCGAGCTCAATCGAGTGCGCAGAAGCCCGTTGTCCCAACGCTCGACTGCCGTCAATCACGATGCCGCCGAATTGGACACTGGTTTCCTCGGCGCGCAGCCATCGATGCAAGGGCACGAACTCGACATCGAGCTTCCCGTAGCTGGAATCCTCCAAATACTGCTCGGGAAACTCCAGGCTGTATTCAGATTCCTCGCGGGTGCTGTACGTTGCCGGCGCGTCCGGGAAGTCCATGAACAGCAACGCAACGCGCAGCGTGCCGGTTGTCGGCACGTCAGATTGGAACGGGGGTCCGGTGGCGTAGCGGTTGGTGCCCCGCCGCCAGCAATCCGCCGCCCACGCCAACGACGTGCCGCTTGCCCCAGCGACATAGACGCGGCGATCATTGCCGTCCCGCACCGAGTACAGAAGAAGCTGGCCGTCGGGCGACCAATCCAGCGCGGACACGCGGCCGGTCACCTCAGCCACGAGCTCCTGCCGGAACCCCTCGGTCTCGGCAACCATGACCAGTCTCTGCGATGGCCTCGTGTGGTCATAGCGGACATAGGCGATGCGCCGTCCGTCCGGCGACCACGACAATCCGCCGCGACTGTCCGCGCCTCGGAGCAGGATTCGTCTGGTTGCTCCATCAGGCGATGACAGCGTCAGAGCACTCGCGCGCACATAGGCGACCTGGGAGCCGTCGCGACTCCACGCCAATCGTGTCCCCGCAACCGCCCCTGCGTCGAATGATGTCTGGATGTCGCCATCACGATCCATCGTGACGATGGATGTCCCTGCGGTCCAGAAGGCGGTTCCTCCGCGCGAGGTTCGCACCTCCTGCTGCCGCTTGCTGACGAACGCGAATGTCGCGCCGTCGGGCGACCACACCGGCGACAGGTCTCGAACCATGCCGTCGGTCAACTGGACGGGGTCGCTGCCGTCTGCATTGGCGATCCAGATGTGCGAGACGTAGCCGACGCCTCGCTTCTCGTTTTGGACGTAGACGATCTTGCTGCCATCCGGCGACCACGCGAAGGAACCCAGAGACGCGTCGACATCAGCCTCACGGAGGAGCCTCGTCGGCCGTGAGCCGTCCTGGTTTGCTCGCCACAGTGCGTCGCGTTGGAAGTAGTTGATCTTGGCGCAATCGGGCGACCACACCGCTGTCTCGGCGCTCCGCGACTCGAGCACCTGGCGCGGTGGATCTGTGATCTTGCCGCCGCAGGTGCCGGGCGGCAGCACTGCATGAACCGGGTCTGGCGGTTCTCCGGAATCGTCGTCTGTGTCGCCTCGCAGGTAGGCATCGAGCCCTGCCTGGGACACCGCCGCTTCCCCGCCGAACACGCGCAGATCGAGCGAGGCGGCGGAGCTGCGCGCTTCGTCCAGGTAGGCGGCAGTTGCGGCCGGTATGGCCGCAGGGTTGGACAGCACCAACGGGGCGCAGAGGCGCCCCAGCAGCGGTCCGGCACCGAAGGAGTCGAACGGGACGTCTGCCCGGGCCAGACCCACTTTGCCGCCGGCGGAGCACGTCTCGTCTTTGTCGTCTGCGAAGCGCTCGGCTGCCAGATCTGCTGCTTGCACCGCCGTGTCGAAGCGCGTCTCACCCGCAAGACGGGTCACGGACAGGCCGAGCTCGCGCAGCGACGTCTCGACGGTCTCGCTCAATGCCGCTGGGCCGCCCATCAGCACGACGTGTGCGATCTGGGCGTCGCGGAGGTACGCCGCTGTCTCGACGTGCAGCTCATCGGGCGGCGTCAGCAGTACTGGATGCCGGCCGTGCGCTCCGAGCGGGCCCGCCACCAGCGCGTCGGCGAACACCTCGCCGCTGGCCACGAAGGCCGTGCGGCCCGACGTCGGCATCGTGCCCACGGGGTCGATCCGTCGAGCCGCCGCTGCACCGGTCGCGTAGCGATTCGCACCGCTGACGCGCTCCACGGAGATACCCAGATCGTCAAGTGCCGACACGACAGCCGAACCGACGGCGAGCGAGGTGTGATCGGTGCTCACCACGACGACTTCCGATGCGCCGACGCGCTCCAAGAACCCGGTTGCGTCATCACGGAGCTGTCCGGGCGGCGTCATCAGAAGCGGCGCATCCATCGAACCCGCCAACGGCGCAGCGACAACGGCGTCCTGCCAGCTCTCGCCGGACACCATCACAACGGATTCCAGGCTGTCGCCTGCCAACGTCGCGAATGCCTCGGCCACCAGCAGCGATGTGGCGTACCGATCGGCACCGCCATAGCGAGTGACGTCGACGTCGGCGAGCGCCTCCGAGTCCGCTTCGGCCCCTGCGGTTACGGGCAGTGTCAGCACACCGCTCACTGCAATGGCCACGGCCGCCGTCACCGTCAGAAGCCGACGCATGCGCATGAAGCTAACCACGAGGGCGTCGTGGCCTCACGAGTTGAGCAGTGTTGGGGTTACTGGGTGAGGGTGATGGAGAGGGAGTCGGGCATGCCCTCGGCGTCAAGGGTGAGCGTGCCCGAGATGGTGCCTCGTTCGGCGAGCGGCAGCGACTCGGTGCCGGTGGCAGTGAAGAATCCGGTCATGGCCAGCGAGCCGTCGTCGTTTGCGGTGCCGCGGGCGGCCAGGCGCATCTCGGCGGACACTCCGTCGTCGCCGGGGGCGAACACCAGCAGGGCGCTGAAACGGCGCTCGTCGATTGCCGGGTCGGCAGCCTCCAACGACGCCGAGCTGGGCGAGATCACCGCAACCGACTCGGTGGAGGTGACCGACTCGGAGGTCTCCCCATCGCCATCGGTGGTGGTCGTGGTGGTCGTGACCTGCAACGCCAGCGAACCGGTCACGTCGTAGCGGTCGGCGCCCGAGGGTGTGAACGTCAGCTGGGCACCCTGAACGCTGCTGCTGTCGCTCACCGTGGTCGTGGGATCGGGATTGATCACGACCTCGGACGCGACTCTCGTCTCGATGACTTCCGGCGTGGCTTCAGCCGTCGCCTCTGAGACCTGGGCGCCGTCGTCGACCGCAGGTGTGGCAACAACAGCGGCAGCCGATGCCTCAACCACCTGCGGGGCTGCTTCGGGCTCTGGAGCGGCCGACACTGCAGCAGGCGCCGACACTGCGGAGCCCTCGGCACCAGCAGGGTCGACCACGTCGGCAACACCGGTCACCGGCGCAGCGGCGGGCACCACGACGGGCGCATCGGGTGCCGGCACGTCGACGGCGAACGGCGTCAGCGCCTCCACGACCGAGGCGGGCAGCACACGATCAGCCGCCTTGTGCACCGGCGAATCGACCGTCGGGGCGATCACTGCGGTCGCCAGCCCGAAGCCGACGGCGGCCTTGGCCACCACCGGCACGCCGACCGTCGCGGCATTCGCCGTGGCAGCGGCGGCACGCGACGCCATCGGGGCGGTCTCGGCCAGCATCGGCATGGCCGAGTGCAGCGCAGCCCGCCCGCTGCCGGGCGAGGACTGGCTGGTGACGGCTGCGGCGGCACGCTCGCCACGACGCAGCAGCCCGATCAGCGCCACCGGCGCAGCGGCTGCCAGCTTCAGCGCGGCGCGAACGGCGTTGCGGGCCCGCGACACACGCGCCCTGGCATTCTCCTCGGACACACCGGCCTTGGCGGCGACTTCCTCGTAGCTCAGCTCCTCGACGAAGCGCAGCATGAGCGCCTCGCGGTACTGCTCGGACAGGTTGTCGACGGCGTCGGCCAGCTCGGAATCGTCGATGTCCAGACCGAGCTCGTCCTCGATGGTCGACGGCGGGTTCAGCGCCCGGTCGTTCGACGCGAACCGCTCGGTCTTCTCGCCCTCCCGGCGCTTGCGGTTCCCCTCGTCGCTGCAGACGTTGGACAGGATGCGATGCAGCCACGGACCGACCAGGTAGTTGCCGTTGAAGCGCGGCATGGCACGCAGCGCCCGCACGAGCGCCTCCTGCACAGCATCCTCGGCCGCCTCGGGGCAACCGAGCTTGCGGCGCGCGTGACCGAGCAGCTGCGGCCGGTACTCCCGCACCAGCTCGGCGAACGCATCGTCGTCGCCGGCCTGGTACGCGAGGACCAGATCTCTGTCTTCGAGGCGCAGAGCCATAGCAGTCACGCGTGGGGTCAGCGGGAACGCCATCGCTCCCGTCAATGACGATGCTACCGCGACCCCCGAGCAGGCTTGCCGTCACATTTTCGCAGCCTCGGAAGTTGCATCCGACGCCGCGTCAGCCACCGGAGTTGGCTCCCCGGGCGAGGTCGCTCAGCAATCGCGAGTCACGGCTGGAGACCACGAACAGGGACCGACCGGCGCTGACACTCTCGTCGATGTCGGCAGTGCCAACGTCGTCGGGGCGATAGCTGGCTGCGAGGCCCTCGCGCAGGTCGATCCGCTTGCTGCGGACATTGACGGTCTGGGCGATGGCGTGCTCGGGATCGTGGGTGGTGAACCGGAACACCACGTCCTTCCCCGGCACCGGTGCCGCCACCTCGACCTGGTCGGCCGGGATGCCGGCCACCGACTGGCCGTAGTCGTCTATGAGCCCGCCCAGGACATCGTCGATCAGCTCTCCCACGGCCCCAGCGCCGGCCCCGACGACCGTGGTGCCATCGGTCCGGAATGCCTCGACGTAGTCGTTGAACGAGACCAAGAAACTGATCGAGCTGATGCCGCCGGTGAATTCGGCAGTGCCCGTCAGGCCTTCCTCGCCGAGATCCACGACCTTTTCGTCGCCCTCGCAAGGTTCCGTGAGCTCGGCCACGAAGTGCCGCGAGAAATCCCGGTTGCTGTTCAACACCTGCACCAGCTCGCCGTAGGTCTGTTGGCGTTCGTGGCCAGCGGGTGCGTTGACGTGCCTGATGCTGATGAGGTTCCGGGTGGCGTCGACCCAGACCTGCGTATCGGGCGGGTCATCGCCCTCGACGGCTCCAGGCGTGACCACGGCGGTGTCGGCGCGGGTGCTGTGAATCTCCCAGGCATTGCCTGCCGCACCCGCCGCTGAGCCGGACCACTTGGCTACTACATTCAGCGAGCCGCCCAATGACGCCTGCGCTCGCTTGCTGATGGTGGCGATTTCCGCCGGGCGTATCGTCTGCACACTGTCGTCGACGCCGGGATTCGGCGGGCCGACCCTCACTGCAGCCACGCCGAGCCGTACCTGGGGCTCCACGACAATGGCGCGTCGGCTGCCGCTGCGCCGCTCGCTCGCGTTCACTGCCAAACCATTGCGAACGATGACCAGGTCGTCGGCAGCCAATGCATACGTGCCGCCGCCGGCCTGAAGATCGAATGAGTACAGCGCAGTGCCGAGGAACCGATCCAGGCGCACCCGCGCCGGCTGTCCCACGGTCACCGCGGTGTCGTCCTCGGCCAGCACGCGAATACGGCCTGCGTTGACGGTGATGCCGCCATCGGAGCCTGCCTCCGGGTTCCGGTATTCGCTGGCCTTTATCGAGATCCAGACCTTGGTGGCTCCCGGCAAGGCAATGACCTCGACCGATGGTCCCCGAAACGACGGGCGGGGCTCAGGGATCGTGCGTGATGCGCCACGGATCACCCGCCGATCCGCGTTGGTGCTTGGCCAGTCCTCGGCCGGCAACAGTTCGATCGTGTCGCCGACCTCGAGTTCGTGTCGCAGCATGACGTCCAGCGACGAGAACGTCTCGCACGGATCGGCCGTGCGGCTGCTGACCACGGGCTGCCCGGCGATCCAGGCCGGCACGTCGTTCACGTACAGCAGGTCGCGCAGCTTCGCGGCGAAGCCGTCGCCGTCCACCTCGAGGCTCTCGCTGTAGCTGATGCGCAGCGTGCTCTCGCCCGCATTCGCCGTGATCCGGGCGGTGAGCGGCCGGGCCGATGCGGCCGCACGCACGGCAGCGCTCATGGTTGTCTCGTCGATCACGCTGCGCCCGCCGATCGCCACCACCAGCACATGGTTCTTGCGGCCGTCGATCTCCCTCGGCGTGCGAGCCAGGAAGCTGCTCACCGCTCGCGGCAGGGGGTCGGCTGCCAGCAGCAGCGGGATGGGTCCGGAACCGCCCATGCCGGCGCCCAGGACAGGCCCGGCCGCGATCGCATCGGCAACCGACCCGCGGCCCGCCAGCGCCACGATGCTCGCCGTGGGCTCCAGCTCGTGCCGGCAGGTGACGGTCATCAGCTGCGCCATGGCCGTTTCGACCGATGCCGTGCGCGTGGCCGCAACCCGCTCGACCTCGTCCACCCCTGCCTCGAGCAGCTCCGACACCACCGCGTCCGAGATCGCCTCCGTGCCGCCCACGATCACCACTCGCTCAGTGCGCCGGTCCCGCAAGTACTTTGCGGCCGCCTCGGGCAGCTCGTTCTGGCGAGACAGCAAAATCGGCAGCTCGCGGGCAGAGGCCAGCGGCCCGATGGCCATCACGTCAGCGAGGTGATCGTTGGCGCCGTTCACGAGCACGGCGGCGACGTCGTCGGTGGCGCACCACGTCGAGCCGCTGTCGAAATCGGCAGCCACTGCGGCAGCAGTCGCGAATCGATCGGCGCCGGCGATGCGCCGCACCTCTGGTTCGGTCTCGAGCGCCGTGAGCTCACGGAGCACCCGTCTCGACACCGAGCTCGCGCCGCCCACCACGATCACCGTGGAAACCCCGTGGTGATCGATGAAGTCGGCAACGCCCTCGGGAAGGTCGTCGGGACGCGTCAGCAGCACGGGCGCCGCGAGGTGCCCGGCGAGGCCTGCCGTGACCACGCCATCAGCCAGCGCTTCCCCCGATGCCAAGATCACCGTCGAGACCGACCCGAGACCGCCGCGTTCGTGGACAAAGCGCTCGGCGAGGCGCAGCGCTGTCTCGTAGCGGTCACGGCCGGAGAAGGGCCGCACGCCGCCGGTCTCGACTGTCGAAATCCGATCGGCAGGGTCAACCAGCAGCTCTGCAGCGGTGTTGGCCGCCTGGGCGGGACCCACATGGACCACCGCCAGCGCAGTCAAGCCGAGCACGCACGCGGCCACCGCCGATGCGAAGCGCTTCAACCTCCGCGTGCATAGCTCCATGGTCTCTCACTTCACTTCCGCGAGTCACCGGTCACGAATGCGAACAGGCTATTTCAACACTTTCATGCATTTACAATTAATTTCCAACTCAACTTGTTGTGGGTGGCATCGAGGCGGCGCATCCTCGGCAACATAACGGCCGCTATCGGGCAGTGGCCACGGATCGTTCAGCCAGCACAGAAGTACGGTGTCGGCGTGCGACGGACGCTGATCGGATTGCTGGCGTGGCTGCTGGCGCTGGGCGTCGCGTTGACGCTGCCCACGAGCAGCGCCTCGGCCCAGCAGGGCGCCCCCGATGAGGCAGAGCTCGCAGAGATCGGCCTGGCATTCGCCCGATTCGGCGGTGCCGATCGCTACGCGACGTCGCTGTCGATCGCCGAGTCGATGGCGAATCTGGCTGACGGCCAGCTCGACGCGGTGGTGCTGGTGTCGGGCGAACGCTGGACTGACGCCGTCGTCGCCGCAGCGCTCGCCGGAGACCGCGGCGCCCCGGGTTTGCTGACGCCCCCTGACGAGCTGCGGAGCGATGTCCTGAGCTTCCTCCAGAAGGTCGGCGCCAGCACCGCCGTCATCGTGGGACCAGCCGGCGAAGACTCACGGCACGGTCCCGGGCGCGGCGTCAGCGCAGCGGTCGAAGACGCACTGCGTGACTTCGGCATGAGCGTGGAGCGCGTGGCGGGCAAGGATCGCTTCGGCACCAGCGTGGCCGTGGCCGACCGGCTGAAGCCCGGCGACATGCCGGGACTCGGCAACGGCAACACGGTCGTCGTGGCCAGCGGCGATGTCTTCGCCGACGCCCTCGTTGCAGGCCCGTTCGCGGCGCTGGGGCCGCACCCGGTGCTGCTCACGACGCCCGACGAGCTGCATCCCGACGTGGCCGACTATCTGAAGGTCGCACGTGCCCGCGACAACGTCCGCCACGTCGTGGTGATGGGCGGCACGGCAGCGTTGGCCGAGCCAGTCTCCAAGGCCATTGCCGACGCCGGGATGGGGGTGACCCGCATTGCCGGCGACACCCGTTTCGACACCGCCGTCCAGGCCGCCGAGCTGGTGGAAGACCGATATGAGGGCATCGGCGGCTCCCGCTGCTTCAACGACCAGTCCTACGGCATCGCACGCGCCGACGTTCCCTTCGACTCGTTCAGCGCAGCACCGCTGCTGGGCAGGATCTGCACGTCGCTGCTGCTCACCGATCCCCAAGCCGTGCCGGTGCCCACGGCCGTCCATCTCGACCTGAGACTGCAGCGGCTCGCCGAGAGCGACGGCGACGCCGACTTGTACTTCGCGGTGCTGTACGTGTTCGGCGGTGAGGCGGCCGTGAGGCAGGCGTCGCTCGAGACGTACCAGTCTGAAGCCATCCAGCGCATCGCCGAGGGCCGCGCCGGTGAGATCGCCACCGAGTCCGGCCGGCCGAAGGACGACGGCGAGGCGGGCAAGCCCGGCGGCGAGGCGGATGGCGGCAGCGCGCCAGCGCTCGACTGCGGCGGCGCCATCGACGACGAGGCCCGCCGGCTGGTCCCCTCCACCAATGCCGAAGACCCGGCGTGGTCGCCGGACTGCAGCCGGCTCGTGTACACCGACAGCGGCTCGCTGTGGACCGTCGCCAACGACGGCGGTGACCGGCGGCGGCTGCTCCGGAGCCGCTTCGCCTACCTCTACTCGCCGGCCTGGTCACCCGACGGCACCGAGATCGCCTATGTGCGGGGCTACCAGTCGGGCGACGACTGGCGGGCCCACATCTGGAAGGTGAGCGCCGGCGGCGGGCAGCCCGTCCGGCTCACCGACGGCGACCAGCGGGACGAGCGCCCGCAATGGTCGCCCGACGGCACGTCCATCCTCTTTGAGCGCGTCTTCGACTGGCGGACGTTCGTGGTCCTGATGGATCGCGAGGGCGAGGACATGGAAGCCCTTTCCTCCCACGAGAGCCTGAACGTGGCACCGGCGTGGTCTCCCGACGGCACGAAATTTGCCTTCATCGACGAGGGAACGCTGTACGTGACCAACGTCGACAACCGCACCCAGCGGCAGTTCGTCGCAGGAACCGTGTACCCGCGCGGCGAGGTGGCGTGGTCGCCGTCGGGCAATCGAATCGCCTTCGTCCGAGGCGACCTGTCTGGCTCGGACATCTTCATCGCCGACATCGACGGCTCCAACCAAGAGCAGGTGACCGACCTGGACGGTCAAGCTCTGGCGCCGCGCTGGTCGCCCGACGGGAAGCTGCTTGCGTTCCACACCATCACCGCAGACGGCAAGCACCGGTCGTTCGTCGTCGGTGCCAGCGGCACACCGAGCCCGTGGCGCACGAATTGCCGCCTCGACGACAGCCACCCGTGGCCCGACGGCGTCCTTCCTGCCAGCGGCACCTTGCGGGTGGCGGTGCTGTTCGTCGACTTCTCCGACACCGTCGCGGACCACAGCACCCGAGAAGAAGCCGATGTGGGGCTGCCCTATGTCGAGCAGTACCTCGAGGCATCCAGCTACGGCAAGCTCGACATCGAGTTCGTGCCCGTGCATCGATGGCTGAGGGTTGACCACACCGCAGCAGAGAACGTCGAGCGGTTCGGGCATCACCTGCTCGAGGCGGACGGCGAACTCACCAATCGAGCGGTGGAGCAAGCATCGGACGACCTCGACATCTCGACCGTCGATGCGGTGATGGTGGTCTTCCCCAGCTCGCACTTCGAGACCGGCACCCTCTACCCGCCCAGGGACGTGGGCGGCAAGCGGATGCCGGTGATGTGGCTCAACACGTTCCCGGTCGAGCGGCCTCGCGTCCCGAGATTCTGGGGTGCCGACGGTGCCAATCAGATCGGCCACCTCGTGGGCCTTCCCAGTCTCTTCCGCTACCCGGGGGAACGGGACATCCAGCCAGCGACGGGCGAGGTGTGGGTGTATGCCGACTGGGGGCTCATGAACCTCGACAGCTACTTCCTGGCGCCCAAAGAGCATGCCGGCCTGCTCGAGGTGTGGCACGTCGCAGACGGCACCACCATCACGAATCACAACTACCGGCTGAGACCCGAGGAGATGCTGGCGTGGAATCGCTGGCACCTGGACTGGCTCGAAGAGCAGCAGGTGAGCTGCGTCACCGGGCACGACGCCACGGTCGAGCTGTCGCCCATCGCCGACCCGGGCGACGGCGTCGCGATGGTGGTGATCCCGCAGAACTCGTACTCAGCAATCGTGCTCGAGAGCCGGCGCGAGCTGGGCTACGACGCCGACCGGCAGCGCCGCCTGCAGGACGGAACGCGAGCCACGCTGCCGAACCTGTTCGAGGAGGGCGTGCTGGTGTACACGGTCAACACCTCGCTGGGTTCGGGACAGTCCCCGATCAGGTTCGCGGGCGACTCCGGCAGCGGCTGGCTCGCGCAAGATCCCATCCTCACCATCGGTGAATCGGTCGTCGTGGCGGGATACGAGATCACCGTGACGGCCGACGACGGCGACACCCACACCGTGCAGATCCGCAAGGTGACCTAAGGCGCCGAGCGGGCACGCCGACAGGAGGTGTGCGGCTAGCCGGTGCGGGTGATCGACACCGTGTGGGTGTCACCGTCGTCTGCGGTGACCGTGATCGTGTAGCCCTCCACGGTCACCGACTCGCCGAGCTCCAGCACGGGGAAGTCGTCGACCACGCCGTTGCCGCTGTCGCCGGCCATCTTGACGGGCAGCTCGCCCGTGCCGATCAACGTGTCCACCGTGTACACCAGCACACCCTCGCTCACCAAGCCTGGGACGGTGGCGCGAGCTCTCGTTGTCGGATCGAACCACTCGGTCCCGGTGTCGTAGCCGACGGCACGGCGACTCTCGACAACGATCACGTTGTGGGACGTCAGCGGCACGACCGCCAGCGCCACTGCGTCGCCCGGCTGTGAGATCGGCGACAGCGACACGCTTGCGCCGGCGCCGCTGTCGCAGTGCACCTGCGAGGGATCGAGCCAGCCGAGCTGCCACCGGCTCCAGCCCAGCATCTCCATGAGTTCGAAATGGGCCAACGTGCTGTGCGAGGTGTTCCCGTCAGGAAAGCGCCACACGAGCTGCAGCCGTGCGTCGGTGGAATGCGTCCGGAATCTTGCTCCCAAGCCCATCAGGCCCATGTCCACAGATGCCCACACTTCGTCGCCGCCCAACTCGGGCAGCGCGTCCGGCTCGAAGACGTAGGGATACATGTCGAGCAGGCCCAGGTTGTGGGCGATCTCGTGTGCGCCCAGCAGGCCCCATTCGGTGGGTTCCCGGGATTCCTCCAAAGGGTTCGTGTTCACCCGGGTGGTCGAGATGGTCACCTCATCGGCAGTCGCTTGGCCGGTGGCATTGCCGCCCGAGAAACGGCTGCCGGGAAACACCGTCAAGACCATGTCGAGCGTCGAGAAATCGACGTCGTCGTCCGCCAATGCGACGGCATGCGCCGACGCGACGACCACCAGCGCCTCTGCGTTCTCGACCGCCGTCGGACCCATGTACTCGGCGTATCCCTGCTCGGCTCGAAGCCAGCGGTGCAGCGGCACGAATTCGATGTCGAGATTGCCGTAGCTGGCGGCCTCGAGGTACTCCTCGGCCCGTGGCAGGCCGAGCGCGGCTTCCTCTTCGGTGCTGTGAGCAGCCGGTGCATCGGGGAAGTCCATGAAGAGCACGCCGATGCGCACGGTGCCGACGGCCGACGGCGACCAGCGGGGCAGCGGGAATCCTGCAGTGATACCCCCGATGCCGCGAGGCCGGCAGTCCACGGCGACACCGGCCGGCTCGCCGATCGCGCCGGCCACGTAGCTCCGGTGCTTGCCCTCGCCGTCGATGGTGTGGAAGGCGATGCGCTGAGCGTCGGGCGACCAGCGCGGGGCGAGCGTTCGAATGCCCTCGTCGAAGACCACCTCTTCGGCGGTGCCGTCGATGTCAGAGATCACGACGGACGTCGTGGCACCGTCGCCGCGCACGAAGGCAATGCGCGTGCCGTCAGGCGACCATGACAGCCCGCCTTCGATGTACACCCCCGCGAGGACACGCTGGGCGTTGCCGCCGTCGATGTCGGACACCATCAGGAAGCCGTCGCGGTGAAAGGCGAGCTGGCTGCCGTCGGGCGACCATGCAGGGCTCTGCTCCCAAGAGCCTCCCTCGTTGAGCGCCCTCGGCTTGTTGCCGAACGAGGTCATCACGACGATGTGTCGGTCGCTGTCGAGCAGGTGGCCGTGCTGGTCGCGGCCGCTGCCGATCAAGCGCTCGAATGCGATCCATTTGCCGTCCGGCGACCAGGTTGGCCAGCGATCGATCTGATCGCCCTCGGTGCGCTGGTTGTTATGACTGCCGTCGACGTTGACCGTCCAGATGTGCGACGACCAGTGACCATTCTCGTCGTTGCGGCCGCGCACGTAGGCAATTCGGGTGCCGTCGGGCGACCACACAGCGGAATGCAGGTAAGCGCCGTCATGGTTGATGAGCTTGCGGGCACCTGTGCCGTCGTTGTTCACGGTCCACAACGAAGCGTTGTCGGTGTACACGAGGCGGCTGCAATCGGGCGACCATGCGGGGTCCTCGGCTGCTGTCGAGGGCACAAGCTGCACCGGGTCGTCGTCGATGGCACCGCCGCAGGTGCCGGTGGGCAGCACGCCGGGTGCGGCAATGGGCTCGTCGCCGCCTGCCTCGTCGTCTTTGGCCTCGTCGTCTTTGCTGGCGTCGGGATCTTCGCCGGCGAGGTAGGCGTCAATGGCTGCCCCCGACACGGCAGCGTCGCCGCCGAAGACGTGCAGGCCCAGGGCGTCATGGGATTCGCGGGCCGTGTCGAGGAAGCCTGCCGTGTCGGCTGGAACCCGGCCGGGATCGGCGAGCACCAACGGGGCGCACAAGCGGCCCAGCAGCGGCGCCGCACTGAACGAGTCGAACGGCACCCGCGCCCGTGCCACGCCGATCGTGGCGGTGTCGAAACAAGGCTTGCCGGCAGTGTCGCTGTAGCGACCGTGCGCGAGCTCGGCGGCCTTCACCGCGGTGTCATATCGAGTGCTGCCCGCAACCCGGGAGACATCGATACCCAGGTCCTTGATCGACTGCTCGACGGTCTCCGACAGGGCTGCAGTGCCGCCCATCAGCACCACGTGGGCGATGCCGACCGACACCAGGTAGTCGGCAATGTCGGGATACAGCTCGTCGGGCGGAGTCAGCAGCACCGGATGGCTGCCGCGAGCGGCGAACGGCCCGGCCACGAGGGCATCGGCGAACACCTCGCCGCTCGCCACGATGGCGGTCGAGCCCAGGTCACCCATGCTCCTGGGCCCATACCGGGCAGCGACGGCGCGGCTCGTGTGATAGCGGTCCACGCCCGCCACCCGCTGGGGTTCGATGCCTGCCGCAACGAGGTCGGCGAGCACGGATTCAGCGACCCCGCGGCCGGGGCCGTGCACGCCGCCGCTCGCATCGGGTCCCACGACCATCGCCCGTGAGACGCCGACGCGCTTCAGGAACGCCAGCGCGTCGTCACGCAGCTTGTGGGGAGGGGTCATCAGCACCGGCGCGTTGCGTGCACCGGCCAGCGGCGCGGCCACCACGGCGTCGGTCCAGCGCTCCCCCGACACCAGGATCACCCAGTCCAAGGAGCCGCCAGCTTCTTCAGCCACCGCTTCGGCGATGAGCAGAGAGGTCTCGTACCGATCGGCGCCGCCGTAACGGGTGATCGAGACATCCGAGCCGCCGTCTCCGGTGCCGGCCGGGACGTCACCTGCGACGTCGTGTTCAGCGGCCGCAGCCGGCGTGGCCGCAAGCACGTGCACACCGCTCAGTGCGAGCAGCGCGGCCAGCACGATGACGACAAGGCGACGCATCCTCGGCAACATAACCCGCGTTATCGCCTGATGTTCTGGCGTCGCTCAGTCGGCGGCGGTGGTGGCGGTTTCGGTGCCGATGGCGGGGATGCCCATGTCCTGGTAGGTGGCCATCGGG
The DNA here is from genome assembly GCA_009843525.1 of Acidimicrobiales bacterium. Lineage (GTDB taxonomy): Bacteria > Actinomycetota > Acidimicrobiia > Acidimicrobiales > Poriferisodalaceae > Poriferisodalis > Poriferisodalis multihospitum. The sequence goes on from VYDH01000015.1 coordinate 38,303, forward strand.
AAGTAGGGCACGCCTCGCTCTTTGAAGGACCGGCGGGCGTCGTCGCCCCGGTCGGCCAGCGTGACGGCGGCCACCACTTGCGCTCCCGTCGCGCTGACGCTCTCGTAGGCCTTCAGGATCGAGCCGCCGGTGGTCACCACGTCGTCGATCAGCAGCACCCGGTGGCCCTCGCCGATCCGGGTGCCCTCCACCAGCCGGTTGGTGCCGCGCCCCTTCGCTTCCTTGCGCACGATGAACCAGTGCGCCCCGCTCACCACGGCGATGGCGGCGCACAGCGCGTCGGCGCCCAGCGTCAGCCCGCCGACAGCATCGAAGGTGACGCCTGCACCGGTCACCCGCTCGTTGATGGCCTCAGCGGCCAGTCGCAGGTCGTCGCCGGCACCCAGCGCCACCTTGCCGTCGATGAAGTACCGCGAGTAGTTGCCCGACGCGAGCTGCACCGGCTCGGGAAGCTCAGTGAGCCCCTGACTCCGCAGAATCTCCAGCAGCTCTTCGGTGCGGGTGCTGCTCATCGCTGCTGTCTCTCTCCCGAAATCGCAGTCCGTGCCGACTATTCCCCGAGTTCGCCGTTGATCAGGGCGATCACGTCCTCGGCGGGCACCAGCAGGCTGAGTGTGCCGAGGGTGGCGCCGCCGCTCGTGGAGATGCGCAGCAGCGTCGCGACGCCGATGACCTCTTGGCGGTCGTTCAGCACCGGGCCGCCGCTGTTGCCTGGCGAGATCGGCGTGTCGGTATTGATCCAGGTCAGGCCATCCAACTGCTGGGTGCCCGAATAGCGGCCGGTGGTGAGGGTGAGCGTGGCGCCGCCCACGCGCGGGTAGCCCAGCGCCGTGATGGTCTCGCCGGCTCGAAGCGGCTCAGTGGAGATCGAGAGCGTGCGATTGGCATCGATGTCAGGGTCGGTCACCAGCAGGGCGAGGTCACGGTCTGGATCCGACCGTTCGAGCGCCACGGGCAGCTCGCGTGTCGGTTCCTGCTCGAATGTGCCGCCCAGATACGCCCGGATGCGGCGGCAATCGCCACCGCGCGGGTGCTCGACCACGTGGTAGTTCGTGACGATCGAACGGCCGTCGTCGACGAAGAAGCCGCTGCCGCGCTTGAGAACGCTGCCGGAGGTGTCGAGGCAATCCACCCGCACCACCGCTGGGGCGAGACGGCTCCAGTCCAGCTCCCCGGTGGCGCCGCCCGGGTCGCCGGTGCCTGTCGAGATGCCGGTCGACACCGCCAGGATCGCCGCTGACGAGATGACTGACGACGGGCCGATGCCGGTCACCGCCGCCTGGGTGTCGGCGCCGATGGCCAGCGCCCAGTCGCGGCCGAACTCGGCGAGAACCTCAGGCACCGGACTGTTCGGGTCGGGCGCCAGCAGCAGCGGCTGGCAGGGACCGCGCACTGCTCCCGCGGCCAGGCCGCCGTACGGGATCGTCCCGCTGGCCACCGCCACATCGGTGACGGGGAAGCATTCGGACCGCGTGAACGCGCGGCGGGCGATGAGTGCGGCCGTCTCGTAGCGGTCAGCGCCGGCGATTCGGTCGGTGTCGATGCCGAGTTCTCTGATCTCCTCTTCCACGCCGGCCGAAACAGCCGCCGTGCCGCCCAGAATCGTCACCGATTCGACCGTCCGGTCTTCGTCGGTGAGGAAGCGACGCGCCTCGGCGTGCAGCTCGCCCGGCTCGGTGAGGATCAGCGGGGTGTCCTTGCTGACATTCGGTGCAGCAGCGATGGCGTCGGCGAAGTTGCGTCCCGACGCCACGTACACATTGCTGAGCGTGTCGGGGGCGAACAGGCGGGCTGCCCGCCGGGCGGTCTCGTAACGGTCGGCGCCCGCCACGCGGTCCACCTCATAACCCATGCCGCGCAGCGTGTCGGCGACATCCTCGGAGACCGCAGCGGTGCCGCCCAGGATGATCACCTTGGCCTTGGGGTGATCTGCGCAGGGCGTGAGATACAGGCGGGTGATCGCCGGCAGAAAGGCCTGCTTGGTCAGCAGCAGCGGCCGGTCGAGCGCGGCGCCCGCAAGCGCATCGGGCCAGTTCTCGCCCGACGCCAGCGCCACGCTGTGCGAGCCCGCTTCGGTGCTGCACAGAATGCCGGCGACGTTGGCGGCGATCTCGTACACGTTCGAACCGTTGACCCGCTGCGCCGTGATGTCCGCGCTCTGTGCCGCCGCGGGCCCCGGGGCGAGCACCACCGAGCCGGCCAGCACGACGGCAACCAGGCCGAGAGCGAACGGTCGGCGGCGGCGTGCTCGGCGGGCGGCCGGATTCATGCCGCGATTGCGCCGACCCAGAGTGTGACTCATGTCTGTTTCGCCCTTCCGGCCGCCGGGAGTCTATGGCTCGGCGTTGATGTAGCCGTCTACCCGCCAGACGATCGTGTCGTCGTCGCTGCCGACGTCGTTCACGCCGATGGTGGCCACGAAACCGCCGGCGCCGTAGCCGTCGTCGGCCAGGCCGGCCACGGCGGCCCCGGCAGCAAGGCCGGACGGCTCAGCCGGCCGGGATCCGTACAGCGAGCGCAGCCACGACCCCGACCGCAGGGCGCTCATGCCCCGCAGCTCCCAGCGGTTGTCGACGAAGCGGGCCTCGCCCTCGGCGATGCCCGACACCGTGCCTGCCGAGGTCTCCAGCGACCACAGTGCACTGAACACGTCGGGAGCTCCCGCACCGAATCCCCGCACGATCTCCACCGACACGAACGCCTCGCGCACCTGCTGGCGCCGCGGCGGCAGCTGTGCGAACACCCCGGGGTCACGGCTGCGGAACGCCAGCCTGGTGGTGCCGCCGGTGGGCGGGTGCTCGCCGCTGGGCACCCCGCTCGACACCGGCTCGGCCGCCTCCACCACATCGGTCAGCCGGAACTGCCGGTTGGCATTGGCCGCCACGGCCACCGCCCGTGACGTGCGCCCGTAGGGGCCGGCGGCCCGGACGTAGTTGGGATCGGCCTCGGACAGCTCCACTGCGACGCATCCCGGGCTTGCCGGCCTGGGCCTGCGCCGCACGCCATCCGCGTCGCCCGTGTACCAGCCCAAGGCGGTCAGGTCGACCTCGAGCACGGGAGACCGGTCGGGCGAGGTCTCGACCACCAGCCAGCGAGCATCGTCATAGGTGCCGCGGGGGAAGCACAGCCAGTCCTGGCCCGAGCTGAGCGAACTGCTGGCGGGGCCGGTGATGGCCCCGTCGGCGTTGGCCCGGTGGAACACGGTGCCGTCGAACCTGAGCTTGCTGGCGAACACGCCCAGGCCTCGCTTGGCAGAGGGTGCCTTCTCGATGCGGTCCGGATCGCTGTGATGGGGCGCATAGGCCCCCACCAGCACCGGCACCTCGGGCTCGGCGTCGGGTGCCAAGCGTCCGCTCACCAGTGCCGACGCCTGCGCCAGCACGTCGGCGGTGATGACGGCCTCGCCGCCGAAGGCCAGCACCATGCCGGGAGCGAAGCAGCGCCCGGAGTTCACCGCGGCGGCGTATGCCCCGCCGTCGTCGGCACCCGAGCCATCGGTCTCGATGCCGCCGACCGCCTGCGAGCACAGCCGGCCCGGCACGAAGGAATCGCGCAGGAACTTCTCCACCGATGCCGGCAATTCGGCAGCGCCCGCAGGCACCAGCAGCATGGGCACCGCCGCATGGGCGGGCCTGGGCACCGCCGTGGAGTGGGCGGCTGATGCCGGCCGCCGTGCCAGCGCCAACAGACCCGGCTCGGCCGCATCGAGCGGGCCCACCAGGCGCTCGGTGGCATAGGGGACGGTGGCCGGCGACGGGGCCGTGGCCGCACCGCAGAATGCACCGGCGCCCAGCGCATCGGGCCAGCCCTGGGCGCGCTGGCTCTCGTCGCTCAATCCGGCCAGGCACACCGACGACCGGGCGAAGTGATCGCCCGTGCGGGTGGGCCACCAGCCGCCGAAGATCTTGGCCATCTCCACGCTGGTCTCGTACCGGTCGGCGCCCGCAACGCGGCGCATCTCGGCCCCGGCGATCTGCGCGGCCAGGTTTGCCACCGCCTCGGGCACCTGCGAGGTGTCGCCCAGCACAATCAGGTTCTCGACATCCAGCAGGCTCAGCGCCACGGCGGTCTCTTCGGGCAGCTCCTCGCTGCCGTCGTGCAGCAGCACCGGCACCTGCCAGAAACTGGTCCACCAGCCGGCTGCCAGTGCATCGAGCGACGTGGCGAGCACGACGCTGCGGCCCAGCAGCTCGCACTTGCTGGCCCGCTCGCGCCACTCCACCACCGAGTTGGCGTAGAAGGCCGGCACGGCGCTGCCGTCGGATGCCGAAGCGTCTTTGCACCTGGCGGTGCTGCGGGGTATCGACCGAGTGCCCAGCGACTGCGCCACAGCCGCCGCGGTGCCGTAGCGGGTCTCGCCGCTCACCCGGAACACCTCGCCGTAGCCGATCGAGACAAGCTCCTGCTCGATCTCGACGGGAACCGCAGCGGGCCCGCCCACGATGATGGCCTGGCGGGCGGCGTTGCAGCCGCCGGTGCGCAGGTCTTGAGCGGCGAGGCGGGCGGCGTGATTCAGCGCATCGGCGCCGTCACGGGTGGACTCGGTCAGCAGGATGGGCGCGGCGAACGTGTCGACCCGGGCGAAGCCGCCGATGGGGTCGAACAGGGGGTCGCTGGCGGCCACGCGTCGCAGGTACGGCTCGCTGGAGCCCCCGGTGGAGTCCGACAGCGAGGCAGCGGTGACCGCATCGGCGGGCACGTCGGAGGCCACCACGATGACGGACCGCGGGCACATCTCGAGCCCCCACCAGCCATCGGACGAACCCAGGCTGCGGCCGCCGCCGGAAGTGGCATCGGCGGTGTCGAACGGGTAGCCGCCCCTGCCCCGCAGGGTCAGCGACACGGCCAGTGCGGTCTGGTGGCGGTCGGGGCCCCACATGCGCACCGCGTTCGGCCAGCCCTCCAGCTCGGGCTGGGCCAGGAACGACTGCGGCCATTGCCGCGGCGAGACCGGGCCCTCGCCGTCGGCGGCGCTGCTCTGCCCGCCGGCACCGGGGACGGCCAGCAGCGATGCCGCCGTCAAGCCTGCGGCCAGCGCGGCCAACCATCGAGCCCGCTTGGGCGGTCGCTTCAACGTCACCGCTCGACAGTCTGTCGCACAGGTGTCACAGGCTCAGCGCGCTTTGCGGGCTGTGACGGCAGGGTGCTCGGGGCGGTTCGGCGTGATGCGGCGAACCTACTGGCCGATCTGGTCAGTCGTGGCGGTGCCGAACGGTTCCCAGATGTCGAAGGGCGACGGGCCCCAGCAGATCACGCTGGTGTTGGTGCGCAGGGCGCAGGCGAACGAGCCGCCGGCTGACACGGCGGTGTAGAGCCCGCCGGGCACGTTCTCGATGGCGGCATTGCTGGCGACGTTGCTGCCGTCTTCGCTGCCGGTGTTGCTGCCATTGATGTCCCAGCAGTCGATGAGCTGGGTGGGTCGCAGAGCGCAGGTGAAACCAGAGCCGGCACTCACGCCGACGTACCTGCGAGCGGCGTATTCGTCGGGGACCAGGTTGCCGGCAGCGTCGCTGCCTCCGGACCGGTTGCCCCAGCATTCGAGTGCGCCCTTCGGCTCGAGGCCGCACGAATGGGTTTCCCCAGCGGCCACGGCCAAGAAGACGCCGTCGGGAGCGGTGAGCTGACCGGCGCCGGCCTTGCCCCAGCACGTGATGTTGAGGCTGGGTTCGAGCCCGCAGGTGTGGTGCCTGCCAGCCGACAGCGCCAGGAACGGCGCCCCGCTGGGAATCAGGAACTCGGCACCCCACTGGTCGCCCCAGCAGTTGACGCTGTTGTCGGCGAATCGGGCGCATGCGTGCCCCCAGCCGGCGGTGATCTCGGCGAACCGGCCGTCGGGGGTGTACACCTGCCACTGGTCTTTGCTGCCCCAGCAGTCCAGGGTGCTGTCGGACAGCAGGGCGCACGAGAACGTTCCGCCTGCCGTCACGCTTCGGTAGGTGCCGCTGGGCGATCGTGCCTTGCCGCCGGCAACAGCGCTGCCGACGCCGACACCTGCACCCCAGCAGGCGATGGTGCCGTTGGCGCGAAGCCCGCAGACGTGGTCGTGACCGACCGAGACCGACACGAAGCCGAGCCTCACCGAGCGATCGGCGACGGGGATTCCCTCCAGCGCTCGGCGAGTCGAGCCAGCGAGCGTCGACACGGTGCTGACGGCTGCAGCGGGCGCAATCTGCCCGAGCGCGGGCGCCAGCAGCTCGGCAAGGCCACTGTGCTGCGCGTCGGCGTCTGCACTGGCGGACGAGTCACCGCCAGCACCGTCAAACGCTCCCGAGCCCACATCGGTGCCGCTGGCGGCGTCGACCTGGTCGACGATGACGATGTGCGGCGGTTGGTGTTCGAGCAGCAGCGTCTCTGCGACGTCAGCGAGCTGAGCGTCGTGGGTGAGCAAGACCGCGCTACGGTCGATCGCCGCCGCCAGCGCGAGTGCGGCGCTGACGTCCTGCGGACGCTCGCTGTGAGCGATGACTGCCACGTCGAAGACGTCAGGAATGTCGACGAGTCCTGCTGCGTAGATGTCGGCCAGTGCACCCAGTTGCGCAGCCTGTGCCGAGGCAGCAGCGCCGTCGGACCCGTCGAGCCGGGCCGGCGGCGTGCTGGATTCGGCGGCCAGCAGCGCACTGGCGACCATCTCGTGGGTGAAGGCCTCCGGCGTGCCTGCGATCACGAGCCGCCCGGGTTGATGGGTGCGCAGGACGCCTGCGGTGCGGGAGCCGAGCCAGCCGTCGGCGGCGTACAGCATCACGTCGGCCCCGCCCGCGATCACCGCAGCGGCCGCGGTGCCGACGTCTTGCGGCGACCACGCATTGGCCAGCACCACGATCGGCCGCTCGGGTTCGCCCGGGTCTCTCTGCGCCGTGGCGCTCGTTGAGGCTCGGGACTGAATTGCATTCCTTGCCAGCACCAGCTCGGCCGCAAGTGCCGCTGTGTCCACCCGGTCGGCACCGGCGATCCGGTCGATCTCCACATCGTCGACCAACCGACGTACCTCGGCTTCAAGCTGCGCCGACAGCGCCGCTGTGCCGCCGATCAGCAGCACCCCGGCGGGTCGTTCTTCGCCGACGATCGCGGCGTTGTCAGCGCCCAAGGCGTCCGCCGACTCGGCAAACACCACGGCGTCGCCGAGCCCCGCGGCCACCAGCGACGACGCCACCGCCGCGTCTACCGCCGATGAGCCACGAACGATCACCAGCACGCTGCGGGCCGCTGCCTCGTCGGCCGCCGGACTCGTTGTCGCGTCGGTCGCCGCACCACCAGCCCGCGCCGCTGCACCGGTCGCCAGACCCATTGCCTCGTTGGTTGCGGCACCACCAGCCTGCGCCGTTGCGCCAGCCGGCACCGCCAGAACTGCTGCTAAGGCGAAAGCGACGCCCAAAGCGAGAGCGACAACGCTCAGCGACGTGCGAAGCACGACATCCGCGAAGGGCTCAACCGTCGGGCCGCGGCAGCCCGGCGGCGGTCTCGAGGCGGGCGAGCCGGTCGGTGTGATCGAGCAGCACCGCGTTGATCTCAGCGAATCCTGCCCGCATCTCGGTTTCCAGCTCGTCCATCTCGGCGCGCAGCCCAGCCTCCAGCTCGTCCATCTCGACGCGCAGCCCAGCCTCCAGCTCGTCCATCTCGACGCGCAGCCCAGTTCCGAGAGAGTCGATGCGGTCGCTGAGCGAGTTGATGCGGTCACCTTGGCCGTCGATGCGGTCGCTGAGCGAGTCGAACTGCCACATCATCAATCCGATGAGCGCACCCAGCAGCACTGTCACCAGCCCGCCGAACAGGCCGATCACAGCGTTCTGCGACAGCTCCCGCCGCTTCGTTGCCTGCTCGCCGGCGCCGCTGGAGACGTCCGCGACCGCTTCCGGGGAGGGCTCGGTGAGCGCCGTCGTGCCAGAAGCCGGAGAGCCGTCTGCGGGGTCATGTTGCTCGGCCTGTGGCGTCATGGCGGCGGTCGTCTCGACTGGAGAGGTCATCGAGCCTCGCTGTTCGTCGCGGCGCTCAATAGCGCACGATCGGTTCCTGATAGGTCGCCGCACATGCCGGGCAACGAGGCTGGACTCAACGTAGCCGACCGCCGCGACGCACACGAACTGATTTTCCGGACGCCGATCAGGTGCGACACCTCGAGCCGCTCGAATTCACCGTCATCGGTCGGCATGGCTGCCAGCAGCCGGCAGCGAATCGCTACTCGGGAGCTTGGACGCTGCTGCTGCGGGTGATCCGCACCTTGGAGCCGTAGTTGAAGTCGTTGTCGGTCGTGCCGTCCGAGTGGTTGTCGCCGTAGCCGTCAACAACCGACCGGCCGCCGGTGTCGGTGCGCTGCACCCCGTCAGCCGACCCCTCACCGTCCACCGGGTCGCCGTCGGCGTCGGTGTCGAAGCCGTCAGGAATCTCGACGATGTCCCGCGGCTGCGGCAGCGCCACTGCATGGCCCGTCTCCACCTTGAACTCTGCGTAGTTCCTCGGACCGTCCCCGCTCACCTTGACGAACAGCGCCAGCGGCGCCCCTTGTGTGACGCCGTCGGAGTTGAACTCGCCGAGGATCGCACGCAGGTCGTCCAGATCGGTCTCGCTGTTGTCGCTCTGGAGGGGTACCGCCGCCTGGTACCGGGCCAAGGTGTCGTCGAGCAGGGCCGCCAGCAGTCGAGCCGCCTGGTCGGCGTTCATGTTCTCGATCCAGCCGTTGAAGTTCACACGGAAGCCGGCCTTGGTGATGCCGCCGGTGAACGCCGACGAGTCATCGCCGTCGGCGCCCGCCTCGTCACCAGTGGCCGGCAGCAATTGGTGCTGGATCTTCGGGTTCGCCAGCTTGCAGGTATCGGTGCTGTTGAGATACTGGTTGTCGACGAGCACGTTGAACAGGCTGCTCACCACCGGATCCGCCTCGAGAGCCGCCCTCACATCCGAGAATCTCGGCTCGCCGTTGACGATGCGGATGAAGATCTGGCGGGCCTCGGCGCTGGCGAATACTGCGACGTCGGGGTTCTTGCTGCCGTCCCACGAGCTGGCCCGATCGGCCCGAACGGTCCACAGATTGCCGAAGGCACCACCCGCGGCGCCGTCCGCCTTGGCCTGCAGCCACATCGCCGGGTTCGGCGGATTGTCCGAGGCGCTGGGCGACGGAATGCTCGGATCCACAAAGCGCAGCTCAGGAGGCGTCTCCAGTGCATGTGCCGATGGGATGAGCGCCCTCGCCTGCGCCGTGTGGTTCAGGTCGCTCATCAGCACGCTGCTCACCCGCAGCTTGCTCACCGCGTGCACCGCCGTAGCAGTGGTCACCTGGCTCTCATTGCCAGCAGCGTCCACGATGGCGCCGCGATTGGCCCGAAAGCGGTCATTGGCGCTGACGATGCCCTCGTTGACGTTCGGGGTAGCAGCGTCGTCCTGGAGGGAGAAGCGGAACATGGCGACAGTGCGCTGGGAGCCGGGAGTGTCGAAGTCGATGCCCCTGGCGTCGAGCTCGAACAGGTTTGCCGTACCGGAAGCGGATGTCTGCTCGAAGAGCGGCTCACCGTCGGCACCGGTCAAGTCCTCGGCAAGCAACGCCGCTTCCTGCAGGGCCATGTCGTCGGAGACTAGGCCCCACACGTAGTCGTAGCCGACGATGGCGATGATGCGAATCGACGGTCGCTGGCGGTCGACCGGGTCGGCGGGCACGGTGGCCGAGGTGGGCTGCACCCGACGACGGTCGCCCCCATCGCCGACCAGGACGGCTCCGGCAACGATCGACACGGTGTCACCGGCTTTCAGGGTGCGTTCCAGCGTCACGGTGACCGTGTCGGGAGCGCACGGTGCGTTGAGCCCGGGGGCGTCCGTGGCGATGTCTGCGGGCACGCCGTTGATCTGCAGGATGTCTTCCAGCTTGTTGCGGAGATTGGCGTTCTCGGCTCGGGAGATGTCGTCGCTGAAGTGCAGGTGGATCGTGTCTTGCCCGCGTGCGTCTGCCAGGCCGGCATCTGCCTTGTCGGCCAATGCGCTGAGGGTGACGGTCAACGCCTCGGCTGAGCCGGCCGCAGCGACGGCGGTCGCCATCACCGAGTCGCTCACTGCCGCTGTGCCGCCCACGGCCAAGATCCGCAGGTGGATCTTGTTGCCAGCCGAGTCCTCCTCGGCAGTCGCAGCCAGGTGGTCGCGCACTGACAGCGGCAAGGTGCCGCCTACGGCGAGGATCGGAATCAGCCCGCCGCCGAGCTGATCGGTGTCGTCAGCCAGCACCGGAGCAGCCGAGATGCCGTCGGCCAGGCGCTCACGGTTCACCAGCGCCACGGTGTCCGCAGACACCGGCGACAGGTCATCGGCGCAGGCGCCGCCGATGGTCTCGGCGACGGCGACCGACGTGGCTGCCGCTGAGTCGCCGCCGATGCGCTCGACCGTGTCCACGCCGGCATCGCGAATCGCCTGCGCGACACCTGCAGACACACTGCTCTCGCCGCCCACGATCACGACGTGCTCGATGTCCTCGGCGTCGATGTAGCTGAGCACGGCATGCGCCAGCTCGTCGCCGGCGGTCAGCAGCACCGGCAGCTCGAGCCGGTTCGCCACCGGCCCGATCGCCACGGCATCGAACAGCGACTCGTCGGCACCGTTGGCCACGATCGCCGAGTTCTCATTGGTGCCGCACCACGACTCGCCCGCCAGGTGCGACGCAATCGCCGCGGAGGTGTCGTAACGGGTGTCACCGCCGATGCGCTCCACCGAGCTCACACCCGCCAGCGCCTCAAGCTCGTCGATCACACCGTCACTGACCGCTGCGGGGCCGCCGAGCACGTAGATGTTGCCGATGCCGTAGTCGTCCAGGAAGTCGGCCACGCCGCGATGCAGGTGATCAGGGCGAGTCAACAGCACCGGAGCGTCCAAGAACCCGGCGAGACCGGCGGCCGACACGGCGTCCACCAGCGACTCGCCCGACGCGATGAACGCATTGGAGACCGAGCCGATGCCGCCGCGGTCGTCGGCAAACCGCTCCGCAAGCTTCAGTGCTGTCTGGTAGCGATCGCTGCCGGCGAACTCACGCTCGCCGTCGGGGGCGAGGTACTCGCCGGAGGTGTTCGCAGCTTGGGCCGGGGTGCCCGCGACAACAGCAAGAACCGTCGCAGCGAGCATCCCCGCGAGCGCCGCTGCAAGCGCACGCCGGCGTCGAGGATGAGATGCGCGAGACACAGATCGGGGCTTTCGGCTCGGAATCGATGGGTCGCTGCCGCCGTGCTGCGGCAGCGGCAAGACTCCCAGCCTCTCATATAACAACCGTTATCAGTGCGGCTTGCGGCTGGCCGACACGGCATCAGGTACTCCGCGAGCCGCCGATCGGGTCTACGACGACGTGGGTATTCGAGAGCTTCTCCCACAGGGTCTGGTTTCGGCGATCCCAGAAGGGCATGAATGCCAGAACGCCCACAGTGAGGATGAACGCAAATGTGGTGATCAAGTCTCCGACGAGGCCGCGCACAAAGAACATCCGGACGAACCCGACCGGCTCGAGTGTTGCGTCGTCGATCACTCGCAGCCCCAGCAGCGACTTGGCAGGGGTTTGTCCCCGCCGCACGATGATCAGCGCCCAGATGACCCAGCCGATGCCCAAGGTGACAACGACCAAGAAGTTCTCCAGCACCATGGCCCCAAGTCGCAGCCACGGACTGGCGTACTCGACGTCTCCAGGCAGCAGCCGCTCACCCGGGATCTCTGTAGGAGGGTCGGCTGGGCTTGGCTTGGACATAGCTAGATCCTCGCCGGAAATCTGCACCGCTGCAGACCTTCGCAGGCGCCCGCAGCCAGCGCCACGTCAAGCGACCCGCCCGTCAGGCCGCGGTGGGTGCGTAGTGGCGCAGACTCGAGGAGCCCGTGGCGCTTGCTGGCAATGTCGCCGGCCACCTCCGGCCCCGAGGCCGCTAGCTGGTCGGCGGGGTAGCTTGCCCCGCGGAATTGTCGCCCCAGCACAGTACGCGGCCCTCGTTGGTCAGCCCGCATGTGTGCAGGCCGCCGGCCGACACATCGACGTAGTGTCCGGACTCCGGCACCACCGCTGACTGGGCGGCGGAGCCGTCGCCCCAGCAGGTGATCCCGCCTGGGCGAAGCCCGCACGCGTGGTTGGCCCCGACCGACACGGTGCTGAAGGCGCCTCTCGGATGAATGAAGCCGAACACATCCGGCCCGTAGTAGCTGCCCCAGCACACGACGTGGGGTTCTTCGGTCTGAATCGCGCATGTCTGCCGCCCCCCGCCGCCGACTGCAACGGACACTTCCGTGAACGATCCGTTGACTCTGGCGAGTTGGCCTTCGGACATGGAACCCCAGCACTCGATGGTCCCGTCGCTGCGCACCCCGCACGTATGTCGCAGACCTGCCGACACCGACGTGAAGGTCCCGCTGAGCGGACTGGCCTGGCCAAGGTTGTTGTTGCCCCAGCACTCCACCGTGCCATCGACCCGAAGCCCGCACGAGTGTCCGCCGCCACCGGAAACCGCAGTGAACACACCGCCGAGCGGGCTGGCCTGCCCGTACTGGTCGTCGCCCCAGCACTCCACGGTGCCGTCGTCTCGTACTCCGCACGCGTGCCAAGCCCGAGCCGAGATCGAGCTGAACGTGCCGCTCGGCACACTCAGCTGGCCATAGTTGTTGGCGCCCCAGCAGGCGACGGTGCCATTGCTGCGCAATGCGCAGGAGAAGTTCATACCGACCGAAATCGCTGTGAACCCGCCGGTGGCTGTGTCTTCTTCTTCTTCGGCTGCGCCGTCGTCCGCCTCGTCGTCGTCCGTTTCCTCGAAGGGCTCCTGGAGAGCGATGCTGCGTGCGCGAGCGCCGACGAGCTGCGCCGTCTGCCAGCGATCGTCGCCGGCGATCCGTGTAATCGCGTGGTTGATCCCCTCAAGCCTGGCCTCAGGCACCGCAGCGAGGCCGCCCACGATGTAGCCGATCAACGAGTTGTTGCGCATCGCCTCCCTGGCACGCGCGAACTGTTCCGGCGGCCAGTCGCCATCACGCGGCCCGGTGAGGATGATGCAGTCGGTGCCGAGGACACCCGCCAGCGTCACCGCGCTGTAGAGGTCCGACTGCGCCGCCTTGTCCGAGGCCACCAGGATTGCTTCGTTTCCGTGGCAATCGGTCGTCGGGTCCTCAGCGCCCGCCGACGCCTCGACGGACCGCGCCGCGCCGCCGGCGGAGCTCACCGCCTGCGCACCCACCAGGCGAGCGGTGTGCCAGCGATCAGTGCCGGCCAGCCGCGTCAGATCGTGACCGGCCACCTTGGCATCGGGCACCGCAGCAGTGCCGCCCACAATGAACCCGTCCGGCGCGGCGGCCTCCAGGCGGGCGAGCTGCGCTGCGGGCATCGGTTCGCTGCGCGGCCCCGCGAGCACCACGCAATCGGTGCTCAGGACGCCGGCGAGGGTCACGGCGCTGTACAGATCCGACTGCGCCGGGGTGTCGGATGCCACCACGATCGGCACTTTGCCCGCACAACCGGACTCGGTGTAGCTCGACGGCGGCAGCACCACCGCCTCTTGCGCCTGTGCCCCTGCAGGGCCGGCAGAAACCAGCACAGCCGCCCCTAACGCCACGGCGCACAACGCTGTGACCAGGCGCTTTGGCTGCCCTGGCTCGAACGACGGCAAGCAGCCTGAGTCATGAGTGGGACGAGTCGCTGAGAACATAACGAGTATTACTAATGAAGAAGCCCGGCAGCCGTCAAGCGCTACATCAGGTACGCCGCAAGCGGTTCGGTCACGCTTGGCTTGGACGTGATCAGATCCTCGTCGGAAGTCTGCAGCGCTGCAGATCTTCCAGGCGACGCCGTCAGATTGCGCTGGCGAGCAGGTCGGTGAACCACCGAAGCCAGCCCGCCTCAGCCGCGACGATCTCCACGGCAAGCACCACCGCTGCGCCCACGAGCAGCCTGTGGCGCTTGCCGGCAACTTCGCGATCCGCCTCGCGCTGCGCAACTGCCTCATTGAGATCCGCCTCGCGCTGCGCCGCCATTTTCAGCTCGAACGCGGAGAACTCTGCCGAGAGCACAGCTTGCAGGTGCTGCTTGGTCACCAGGTCCGACAGCGGCGCAGCCGGCAGGCACGACATCAGGTACTCCGCCAGCGGCTCGTCGGTCTGCTCACGCAGCCAAGCGTAGAGGCGAGATCGATCTTCCTCAGACACGGCGGCCTCCCGGTGCCAGCGGCGAACTGCCGGGCACCGTAGAAGACACCGGCATGACGCCCAAACGAATTTCGAGTCATTTGATTGATTGCCAGAAGCGGCTTGACGGCGCCGACGCGAGAAGCCCCGGGACTCCTTCGTGAGCGGTCGTTGAGGGCTGTCAGGGCTCGAAATCACACGGAAAGGAGCTGAACAAGGAGAAACATAACCTTGACTACCTATTCGAAGCGGCGGGGCCGGCGTTCCCTCGCAGCGATCTTGGCGGCGATGCTCGTAGCGTCGGTGCTCGCGGTCGTAGCGGGATCCCCAGCCCAGGCCGCAAACACATCGAGCGAGTACGTCACCGCCACAGGTGCACGTGAGTTCGCCGGTAGCGACCGCTACCAGACGGCGCTCAAGCTCGCCACCCGCTTCGCGGACGACCGCGGCGGCATCGGCTCGGTCTCGAATGCGTTCGTCGCATCGGGCGAGTCACTGGTTGACGCCGTGTCGGTCTCCGGCCTTGCGGGCTTCATGGACGCCCCGGTCCTGTTGACGCGGTCGGACAGCCTGCATGGCGGTGTGGCCGACTTCATCGAGGACTACGGCATCGGCAACATCTACGTGCTCGGCGGCGCAGCGGCCGTCAGCGGCGCAGTGTTCGATGCCCTGAAGGGTCTGGCCAACAGCCCGAATGTGGACCGCATCCAAGGCGACACCCGTTATGACACGTCGGCGGCGATTGCGTCGAACCTGTCGGGCGAGTCGTGGTGCGGCACCAACGAGAACTCCGCGATCGTGGTGAATGGCTCCGATGATCAGCTGTTCCACGCTGTGGCGATCGGCCCGGTGGCCAATCGGCTCGAGCTGCCGGTGCTGCTGACCGCCGGCGATGAGCTGGTCGACGCAGTGACCAGCTACATCGAGTCCGAGGACGTCGAGCATGTCGTGATCGTGGGTGGCGAAGGCAGCGTGTCTGCTGGCGTCATGACCGCGCTTGAGGACGCCGGCGTTGACACGGTCGAGCGCATCGGCGGCGACTCCGCTGGTGAGGTGTCGGTGAACATCGCCAACGTGATTGGTGATGCCTGCGCTGATGACCTGTCGCCGGTGTCGGGCAACACGGTGGCGCTGATCAACAGCGACAGCGTGATCGACGGCATCCCGGCTGCGCCGGTCCTCGCTGACGACACCGACCAGCTCGGCGGTGGCCTGATCCCGATCCTCGCGGTCGGCGACACCCTGCCCGCTTCGGTGCGCGACTACCTGGCCGGCACTGATGAGGAGGACGCCAGCGGCAACAAGATCCACCTGCGGGTCCTGGCCATCGGCGGCACCGCTGCAGTGAGCGACGCAGTCATGAGCGCTGCAGTCGACGCTGCTGCCTCTGCCGATGCGCTGACCGTCACCATTAGCGGCGCTGCTGACAAGGCAGACGCCGGCTTGGAGACGGCCCGCGGTCAGAGCACCGTCTACCTGCACTTCAGTGACGACATCTCCCGTGAGGCGAATGCGGACCTGCGCAACAAGCTGGAAGACGTCATGCAGATCAATGGCGTGCCTGTCGACGTGGAAACCGATGCCGCCGGCACAGATGCGCCGTGCGATCCGGACACCGTGACGGTGACCCTGGAGAACCGCACGCTCAAGGCTGGCGACGTGGTCTCCATCGTGGCCGGCACTGTGCTGGTGGGTGCCGACGGCGACCGCCGGTCCGTGCAGCCCACGTCGGCCACCGTGCCCGCGGCTTCGGCCGACAACCAGCGTCCGACCATTCAGATCATTGCCATCCGAGGCCACAATGAGGTCTACGCGATGGTCACTGACAACGTCGGGCTGGAGAACACTGCCAACACCCTTTTGGCGGCCACATTGACGGACGCAAATGGTGACGCCATTTTCGAAAGGACTGCTGGCGACGCCGTCCTCGGTACGCCGACCCTGCCGACTCCTGACCCGTTTGCAGACGACGCCACGCCGAAGAGTGTGATTGTCACCATTCCGCTTGACCCCACCGATAGCACGATTGACGCCAATGATCGCTTCCGGGCTAACCGTGGTGCGGTCGAGGATGCGGCCGGCAACGAGAGCCAGGTCACCACTGGCGTGCCGGTGTCGCCTGTCAGCCAGCTGCGAGTGAGCAGCGTGCAGATGAGCAACCTGGACCACAACATGCAGGCCATCGCGGCGATCCCGTCGGCGCACCAAGGCGCTGCTGCTCCGACGGATGCACGCAGCGTCACGCAGGCGCAGGCCAATGAGTCCGTGTGGCTGCAGGCCAAGGCTGACGGTGCTGCGGCTGGTGCGTTCGGCAACGGCTGGACCATCCGTGGCGACAAGGCGAGCACATGGGATCCAAAGAAGGACGCCGACATCGACGTCTTTGTCAGCACCACGGACCGCCGGATCGTGTTCCGGATCGTCAACGGTGAGCCGACGTTCGCCGACCTGAAGGCTGCCCTGGAGGGCAACGCGACGGTTAACAGCCTGTTCAACGTCCTCGTGGACAACTCGTACCTCGATGACAACACGGACACCTGCAAGGCTGCGAACCACAAGCTGATGCACGAACTGCTGTCGGTGTCAGGCACCGAAACGGACACGGCTGAAGGCGACGACGTCGCCATGCTGAATGGTGGCAATACCCGTGCGAACATCAGGGTGACGTTCAACGGCTACGTCGAATCCATCGGCGCTACTCAGTCCGGGAATCTGATGGAGGCCGTGCTGGCTGATGCGCTGAAGCGTGCAATTGCGGGAACGGCGAACGCTGACACCCCGATCACTGCTCAGGACGGCCTGTTGACAGCACTCAATGCAGCAGCCGGTGACTTCACGAAGGAAGCCGCTGCTGGCCCGACGCGGGCCGGCATGTTCGACATCAGCACGGGCATCGCTGCGGCACTGCCGAAGGCGCGTGACATCGTGGAGACGATGAACGGGTTCGACGTGAGTGACGCTGATCCGCCAGTCACCACCGAGAACGCCGACAACGCTGTCGCCTTTGGCTACGGCGGTGACACGGATTGGAACCACGGCTCCAAGGTCCGCATCGCTACCAGCTCCAGCGTCCCTGCGCCAACCGGCTAGGAGTTAGCTGAACAGTTGACCTAAACCGCTCGGGCGGCTTGTCCGCCTGATCGGAACAGCAAAACTGAGAGGAGCCCCGGGGTTTCGGCCCCGGGGCTCCTCGCGTGCCCGGCTCTACGCTTGGCCGCGTGAGCAGACCGACGAGCTAGGTCCGTCACTATTGGCTCGTCGGAATCAGTTTGGCGGCTGCGGTGCCGATCTGGCCCGGCGCGGCTGGTGTGATCGGCTAGCCAAACCGCAAGCGGTGCGCTGACCAGCTGACTTTTTTTTCAGATCTCCAGAGCCAGCATCGATCGTTGACGACAGGCGTCGTGGCGACAACACAGTGCAGACGCGAGGAGCCCCGGGGCGGGTGCCCCGGGGCTCCTTCGTTGTTGGTCTTTGCCGTTCAGGCGGGCGAGCCGCCCGAGCGGTTTAGGTCAACTGTTCAGCTGACTCCTTAGGGAGTCGGCTTGCTGCCGCCGATACGAGTCTTCGAACCGTAGTTGAAGTCGTTATCGCCAGCGGCCGTGTCGCCGTAGCCGTTGGCCACCGAGTTGGTCCCGGTGTCCGTCCGGTCGATGACCGTCGTAGCCGTATCGGAATCGGTCGCCTTACCGTCGGCGCCCTTGTCGAAGCCGTCGGGAACGTCGACGATGTCACGCGGCATCGGCAGCGCACGCGCAGCCCCGTTGTCCGTCGCAACCGTTGCGATGTTGAACGAACGGGTCCTCGTCGGGCCGTCGGCCGCAGCCTTGGCGAGGCCAGTGCCGTCGGTGATCCCGAGGGCCGTCAGCGTGGTCGCCAACACCGGGCTGGCAACGCCGGGCTGGTGGCGGCCCATGGCGCCGTCCAGCACGTGCGTCATCAGTCGGGTCGACTGATCGTCGCTGATGTCCTCGACCCAGCCGTTGAAGGTGACCGTGACGGTCGCGGTGGTCTGACCACCACTCAGCGTCGCGATGTCGTCGCCTTCGGCCGCGGTCTCATCGCCCACCTGGGGCAGGTCAGCGTGACGCAGCTCCAGGTTCGCCGCCTTGCAGGTGTCAACCGGTGTGCCGTCCGGGTCGCTGAAGGCGTTGTCAACGAGGACGTTGAACAGGCTGCTCACCGTCGCGTTGCCCTCCAGGGCTGCCTTCAGGTCAGCGAACTTCGGCTTGCCGTTGACGATCCGCACCACGATGCGACGGTCCTTGGTGCTGACAAAGACGTCGATGTCGGCGTCCTTGTCACCGTCCCAAGTGCTCGCCCGATCAGCCCGGATGGTCCAGCCGTTGCCGACCGTACCTGCCGCCTTGCCGTCAGCCTTGGCCTGCAGCCACATGCCCGGGTTCGTGGCGGTGTTGCGGGCCGTCGGAGCGGTGGCGTCCTCATAGGCCGCCGGAATGACCGCAATGGCCTGGGCCGGGTGCTTCACGTTGCTGATCGCCACGTTGGTCACCTGCAGCTTGCTCACCGGCGTGATCGGCACTCCAGTGGTGACCTGGCTCTCGTTGCCGGCTGCGTCCTCAACCGCGCCACGGTTGGCCCGGAAGCGGTCGTTGGCATCGATCACGGCAACCTGGGTGCCGTCCCTGTTCGGGTCGTCACCAAGAGTGAACGTCAACAGCGCACCCTTCGTGGTGGTGCTGTCGGTGAAGTCGATCTGAGTCGCGGCCACGCTCACGATGCCGACGTCGCCAGCGGTCACCTCAAACAGGTCTGACAAGTCAGTGCCAGTCGGTGCTGTCGCTGCCAACAGGCCTTCCTGTGCCAGTGCCGCGTTGTCCGACACCAAGCCGTAGACCTGATTGTGGCCACGGATGGCGACAATCTGGATCGACGGACGCTGCCTGTCCGCTGTAGGTGCGGGCACGGTGGCCGATGCGGGCTGCACGGTGCGACGGTCGCCTCCGGCGCCCACCAACACGGTGCCAGCCACGATCGAGACCGTGTCACCGGCCTTGAGCGTGCGGTTCTCCAGCGTCACGGTCACCGAGTCCGGGTCGCAAACGGCCGCTGTGGAGGCGTCCGTTTGGATGTCGGCGGGCACGCCATTGATCTGGAGGATGTCCTCCAGCCGGTTCCGCAGGTCAACAGCGGTAGATGAAGAAACATCGTCGCTGAAGTACAGCGTCACTCGACTGTCGCCCGGAACCAAGATCGGCGTCTTGCCGTCCGCGGCAAAGCGGTTCTCGTTGGTCGCAGCGTCGGTGTCGTCGTCGGCTGCAGTACCAATCGTGACGGTCAGCGCGTCAGCCGAGGCAGCGGCGCCAGTGGCCGCTGACATGACCGCATCGCTCACCGCAGCGGTGCCGCCGATGGCCAGCACCCGCAGGTGCAGCTTGTTGCCGCCGACCGCTTCTGGCGTGCCAGCCAGGTAGTCGCGCACCGAAGCAGGCAGGGTGCCGCCGACCGCAAGGATCGGGATCAGCCCGCCGCCGAGCTGGTCGGTGTCGTCAGCGAGGACCGGCGCAGCCGGGATGCCGTCGATCACGCTGTCGCTGTTGATCAGCGCCACCGTGTTGGACGACACCGGTGACAGGTCATCGGAGCAGGCGTCGCCGATCATCTTGGCGATCGCGACCGAGACCTCACCGGCGGAATCGCCGCCGATGCGCTCGACCGTGTCGACGCCTGCGTTGCTCAGCGCGGTCATGACGTCAGCAGACACGCTGCCTTCGCCGCCGACCACCACGACGTGCTCGACGTCCTCGGAGTCGATGTAGCTGATCACCGCGTCGACGAGTTCGTCGCCTGCGGTCAGCAGCACCGGAAGCTCGAGCCGGTTGGCCACCGGGCCGATCGCCACGGCGTTGAACAGATCGTCATCGGAGCCGTTCACCACAATCGCGGAGTTCTCGTTGGTGCCGCACCACGACTCGCCCGACAGGTTCGACGCAATCGCAGCCGACGTGTCATAGCGGGTGTCGCCCTGGATGCGGGTCACTGTCGGGCTGTTGGCCAGCGCCTTCAGTGCGTCTTCAACATCGCCGCTGACAGCTGCGGTGCCGCCGAGCACGTAGATGTTGCCAATGCCGTAGTCCTCGATGAAGTCGGCCACCGCACCATGCAGGCTGCCGGACTGTGTCAACAGGACCGGGGCGTCCATGAAGCCCGCGAGGCCGGAGACCGACACGGCGTCGACCAGCGACTCGCCCGATGCGACGAACGCATTCGAGACCGAGCCGATGCCGCCGCGGTCGTCCGCGAAGCGGGTGGCGAGCTTGAGCGCCGTCTGGTAGCGGTCGCTACCGGCGAACTCACGTGCACCTGTGGCGGTGACGTACTCGCTCGATGTGTTTGCGGCCTGGGCTGGGGATCCCGCTACGACCGCGAGCACCGACGCTACGAGCATCGCCGCCAAGATCGCTGCGAGGGAACGCCGGCCCCGCCGCTTCGAATAGGTAGTCAAGGTTATGTTTCTCCTTGTTCTACGCCTCCTTATGTGTGTTTCCCCACAAACAGCCCCCTCAACCGCCGCTCACGGAGCATTTGGATCGCGCCGCTACGAGCTAACGGCGGTGATGCCGAGGCTGAGCTAGGACCACAGGCTGCAGATCGGGAGTGCCCAGATGCCGGTTCCGAGCCGGATCGTGGCAGCACCGGTGTGCAGCACGATTCCCGCCAGGAAACGGTCGCCCGCTTCGTCGCGCAGCCACGCCAGGTGCTTGGCGTCGTCCGCGGTGGGCGACGCGGTGGCCTTGATCTCGAACGCGATCACGGCGTGGGCGTCGAGTTCGGCGATCACGTCGATTTCGTGGCGGCCGTGGTGCTGCCGGAGGTGATGCAGCGAGCAGCGGTGCTTGCTGACGGTCGCCTGTGCTCGCAGCTGCGCGACGACGAATGTCTCCAGCAGCCGACCGAGCAGGTCGCCGTCGCGCATGGCGCTGCGTTCGCTCGCGCCGGTGACTGCCGCCAGCAGCGATGAGTCGATCATCAGCCGCTTCGGCATGCGCGACAGCCGCTTGAGCCGGTTCGACGTCCACGCCGGGAGATCCCCGATCACGTACAGGCGGTCGAGCAGCTCGCGGTAGGCAAGCGCCGTGCGTCGGTCGATGCCAGCGGCGCTGTAGATGCCGACGTCGTCGGTCACGCCGGACGAATTGAGGCAATACGCCTCGAAGTAGCGGCGCAGCTTCGAGGCATCAGCCGATGCGCCGGCCGCGGATGCGTCCCGCGTCACGACCTCGTCGACGTAGCTGTTCAGCCAGTGACGCCGGGCGAGCTCGCCCGCCGCCAGTGCTGCCTGAGGAAAGCCGCCACGCAGCGCCAAACCCAGGTAGTCCAGCAGCGACGGTGCATCAACCCGCAGTCCCGTCCATTCCTCGAGGCCGGGCGGCTCGGATGCAGGTCCACCCTGCAGTGCATCAGCGATCCGGTCTACCAGCGGTTCTGCCGTCGAGCCGTGCTGCTCTCCGGCTGTCAGCGGATACAGCGCCAGACGCGTCACACGCCCGGTGCCTGGCCACGTCTCGGTCTCGGTCTCGGCTCGCACCGATCCCGTCAAGATGAACCTGCCCGGGCGCGGCGCCGTGTCGCATGCCCGTTTCACGGCCCCGAGGACCTGGGGGACTTCCTGCCATTCGTCGAGCAGGATCGGCTCGTCGAGGCCGTGCAGCACCGCATCAGGATCGGCGGCAACCGCCAGTGCCTCCGCCGGACGATCAAGGCGGATGATGGTGCGCGCATGGCGCGCTGCCGTCGTCGTCTTGCCCGTGGCTCTGGGCCCGACGATGGCGACCGCCGGCAACTCCGCGAGCAAGTCGGCGATGAGCCGGTCCGCCAAGCGCGGCACGTACGGCACAGTTTCCGCCATCACGTCAGACTACCGAGTATTGACAGCCTTCAATGTCGATATTTGACATCTTCTGATGCCGGTATTCGACAGCACAGACGCGAGGAGCCCCGGGGCCGAAACACCGTGGGACCGCTGCCTAGCTGGTCGGCGGGGTGGACTGGCCCCTGTGGTCCGCTCCCCAGCAGCGGACCCTGCCGTCCTGGGTCAGCCCGCAGGTATGGAAGCCGCCAGCCGACACGGCAATGAACGGTATGACGTTTCCGTCGATGTCCGTGATCACAATGGCGTTGCCGGGGGTGCCGCCCGTGACTTGGTCGCGGGAGTCGTCTCCCCAACAGAAGATGGCTCCCCCGACGATCCCGCACGCGTGGTCTCCTCCGGCTGACACGGCGGTGATCGGCCCCAGACTGGTGCCGATCGGTGATGGACCTCCGTTGGGATAGTTCTCGCCCCAACAGCTCGCGGTGCCATCGCTGTGCAGGACGCAAAGCTGGGTGCCGTTGTCCGCCGACATCTGGACGAAGTCACCCGAGGTGCTTCCATGCAGATCTCCCCAGCAGAAGAACCAGTTGTCCCAGTCGTGGAGCGCGCACGTGTGCCAGTCCCCAGCCGAGATCGTCTTGAATCCGGATGCTGTCGGCGTTGACTGGCCGTCAGTGTCCAGTCCCCAGCACTCAGCGCTGGTGTCAGGGCGCAGGGCGCAGGTGTGGTGGCCGCCCGCTGACACCGCGGTAAAGGTGCCACTGGGCACGCTTGACTGGCCGTCTGCGTCCGAGCCCCAGCACTCGACGGTGCCGTCGGTGCGCAGTCCGCACGTGTGCCTCCCGCCGGCGGAGACAGCGGTGAAGATGCCCTCTGGGGCATCGCTTTGCCCGAACTCGTCCGAGCCCCAGCAGGCGACGGTGCTGTCGGTGCGAACGCCGCACGTGTGATTCCAGCCCGAGGACACCGCCGTATAGGTCGGAGCAGGCGGCTCGGCCTCTTCGGCTTCTTCGGCCTCAGCCTCCTCGGCCTCTTCAGCCTCGGTGTCGTCGGTGTCGTCGGCGGGATCCATGAGGGCGATGCTGCGTGCGCGGTCGCCGACGCGCTGCGCTGTCTGCCAGCGATCGTCGCCGGCTATGCGCGTAAACGAGTAGCTGAACCCCTCGAGCCTGTCCTGGGGCACCGCCGCGGTGCCGCCCACGATGTAGCCGATCAGCGTGTTGTGGGGCGTAGCCGCCCTGGCGCGCTCGAGCTGGTCCGGCGGCCAGTCCCCGTCACGCGGCCCGGTGCGGATGATGCAGTCGGTGCCGATGACACCCGCCAGCGTCACGGCGCTGTACAGGTCGGACTGCGCCGCCTCGTCAGAGGCCACCAGGATCACCTCGTCACCGGTGCAATCGGTCGTCGGGTCCTCAGCGCCAGCCGACGCCTCGACGGTGCCCGTGTCCGCGCCGCCGGCAGAGATCACCGCCTGCGCCCCTACCAGGCGGGCGGTGTGCCAGCGATCGGTGCCGGCCAGCCGCGTCAGATCGTGACCGGCCACCTTGGCGTCGGGCACTGCTGCGGTGCCGCCCACGACGAACCCGTCCGGCGCAGCAGTCTCCAGGCGGGTGAGCTGGTCCGAAGGCATCGGCTCGTCACGCGGTCCAGCAAGCACCACGCATCGGGTTGCCAGCACCCCCGCGAGCGTCACGGCGCTGTAGAGGTCCGACTGCGCCGGAGCATCCGACGCCACCACGATCGGCACCTTGCCCGCACAGTCAGAGCTCGTGTAGCTCGACGGCGGCAGCACCACCGTTTCCTGCGCCTGCGCTGCGGCGGGACTGGCCGACACCAGCACAGCAGCGCCCAGCACCAGTGCGCTCAGCACAGCCAGCACACGCCGGCACTGCCTCCGCTCGTACACCAACTTCCGGTGATGGGCGGGCAGGCGGCGCGGCGGCAAGTACATAGTACGTATTACTAACCACAACTTCGGCAACCGTCAAACGCACCACTTCGACGGCGAGACGCGAGAAGCCCCGGGGCCGTAACCCCGGGGCTCCTCTCAGTTTTGCTGTTCCGATCAGGCGGGCAAGCCGCCCGAGCGGTTTAGGTCAACTGTGCGTCTAGCTCCTTAGGGAGCCGGGACGCCGCTGTTGCGGGCGATGCGGACCTTCGAACCGTAGTTGAAGTCGTTCTCGCCACCGACGTCGCCGTACCCGTCAGCGATCGAGCTGGGCTCGTGCGCCGGAAGGTCGTTGGCGTCGTCGACCGCATGTGTGCCGTCCGAGCGCTGGACACCGGCGGTGGCGTCATCGCTGTCCCACGGGTCGCCGTCGCCGTCGAGGCGGAACCCGGTCGGAGTGTCGACGATGTCACGCGGCTGGGGCAGTGCCCGTGCGTCGCGTGTCGTCACCACGAATGTGGCGCTCCTCATCGGGCCGTCATCATCGCCCGGCGCTGAGGGGTCCGCGATGGCATCGAGCACCGGCGTAGCACCTTGAGTCGAGGTTGCCAAGTAGAGGCCAGTTGCCTCCGGGGTGATCGGGCCGAGCAGAGCGCGAACCGCCGTTGCATCTGTCTGCATGCGCTTGGCAGTGTCAGCGACGATGTTGTCGATCAGCCGGCCGGACTGAGCGTCGCTCCGGGTCTCGACATAGCCGTTGAAGTTGACCACAAGGCGTGCGGAGGTGACACCAGTCCTGATGCCATCGCCGATCCTCATGCGGTCGTCGCCTTCGACTGGCGCTTCATCGTCTGTCTGCGGCAGGTCGTGGTGCCGGATCTTCTCGTCGGCGGCACGGCACAGATCCCAGTCGGTCTCGACTGCGTCGGTGTCGGGGTTGTCGCCGAACTCGTTGTCGATGAGCACGTTGAAGCGTGCCGCGACATCGGCATTGCCCTCGAGTTCCGCCTTGAGGTCGGCGAAGGTGGGCTCACCGTTGACGATCCGGACCAAAATGCGCTGGTCCTTGACGCTGACGAACACGCGCAGTTCGGCGTCCTCGTCCTCGTCATGAGTGCTGGCCCGGTCGAGGCCGATCACCCAGTTGTTGCCCAGCGCACCCGCTGCAGGGCCGTCACCCTTGGCTTCCAGCCACACACCGGGGTTACCCGCCGTGTTGCGCGCCGTCGGATTCGTCGCAGTCTCATCGTCGATGTCGGTGCCCCATGCCGCCGGGATCAGCGCCAAGGCGTTCGAGGTGTGCACCAGGTTGCCCATCTGCACACCGCTGACCTGCAGCTTGCTGACCGGCTTCACCGGCACGCCACTCGTGACCTGGCTCTCGTTCTCCGCCGTGTCCTCCACGGCACCGCGGCCCGCCTGGAAGCGGTCACCGGCTTCGATCGCCCGGTTGAGCTCGAAGACGACCAGTGCCTCCATGCCGTCAGCAGCAACGCCGTCGACGAAGGTGATGTTGTTCACCGACTGGGTGCCCAGCTCCAGATTGCCGCTGGTGACCCGGAACAGATTCTCGCCGTTCACGACTTCGTTGTTCCCGGTCAGCAGGCCTTCTTCGGCCAGTGCCTTGTTGTCGGACACCATGACGTACACCCGGTTGTGGCCGATGATCGGCACGATCCGCACGGTGGGCCGCTGTGTGTCAGGCGCCACTGCTGGAACCGTGGCCGATGCGGGCCGCACCGTGCGGCGGTCGCCTCGGGCGCCTACCAGCACAATGCCGTCCACGATCGAGATCACGTCGCCGGCCTTGAGGTCGCGCTCCAGCGTCACGGTCACCGTGTCGGGATCGCACGCCTCGTCAGTCTGATTGACGTCGCTGGAGATGTCGGCTGGCACGCCGTTCACCTGCAGGACGTCCTCCAGCTTGTTGCGGATGTTCGCGTTGTCGGTCCGGCTGATGTCGTCGCTGAAGTGCAGGTAGATGACATCGTTCGGATCGTTGTCAGCGTCGCCGCCGGGCGTCAGCCCGACCGTGGGATCGGCAGAACTGGCACCGATCGTGACGGTGAGCGCGGCAGCCGAGGCAGCAGCGTCGGTCGCAGCGTCCATGACCGCATCGCTCACCGCAGCCGTGCCGCCGATGGCGAGGATCCGCAGGTGGATCTTGTTGCCAGCCGCGTCTTCCTCATCCGTCGCGGCCAGGTGGTCGCGTACCGAAGCGGGCAGGGTGCTGCCGACCGCGAGGATCGGGATCAAGCCGCCGCCGAGCTGGTCAAGATCGTCAGCGAGGACTGGAGCGGCCGGGATGCCGTCGATCACGCTGTCGCTATTGATCAACGCCACCGTGTCGCCGGACACCGGTGACAGGTCGTCGGCGCAGTCGCCGCCGATCACTTCGGCGATGTTCACTGACACCTCGCCAGCGGAGTCGCCGCCGATGCGCTCGACCGTGTCGACGCCCGCGTCCTCGAGGGCGCTCATGACGCCGGCAGACACGCTGCTCTCGCCGCCCACGATCACGACGTGCTCGACGTCCTCGGAATCGATGTAGGTGAGCACTGCGTCCACCAGCTCGTCGCCGGCGGTCAGCAGCACTGGCAGCTCGAGCCGGTTGGCCACCGGGCCGATCGCCACAGCATTGAACAGACTGTCATCGGAGCCGTTCACGACAATCGCGGAGTTCTCGTTGGTGCCGCACCATGACTCGCCCGACAGGTTCGACGCGATAGCAGCCGACGTGTCGTAACGGGTGGGGCCGGAGATCCGGTCCACATCCGGGCTGTGGGCCAGCCCCTCGAGGTCAGCGAACACCCCGGCGCTGACGGCTGAGGTGCCGCCCAGCACATAGAGAGTTCCGATGCCGTAGTCCTCGAGGAAGTCGGCCACGCCGCCATGCAGGCTGTCCGAGCGCGTCAAGAGCACCGGGGCATCCATGAATCCGGCGAGGCCGGAAACCGACACGGCGTCGACCAGCGACTCGCCCGATGCGATGAACGCAGTCGTGACCGAGCCGATGCCGCCGCGGTCATCCGCGAAGCGCGTCGCCAGCTTCAGCGCCGTCTGGTAGCGGTCGCTGCCGGCGAACTCTCGCTCGTCGTCCTCGGTCAGGTATTCACCTGATGTGTTTGCGGCTTGGGCCGGTGTCCCCGCTACGACCGCGAGCACCGACGCCATGAGCATCGCCGCCAGGATCGCTGCGAGGGAGCGCCTGCCCCGCCGCTTCGTTCGGATAGTCAAGGTTCCTTTTCTCCTTGTTCTGTGACCGAACAAGGACCAGAACGCCTCCTGCGGCAACAAAG
>VYDH01000033.1 GCA_009843525.1 Acidimicrobiales bacterium
ATGATGGCGCAACCGCCACAAAATCGCGACCAACTAACAACTCAGGACACTAGTGGCGAAACCATCGAACACAGCAGGCACTAGTGGCAAGAACATCGAAAGCAATCGCAGCGGCGCTGGTTGTCGCGAGTCTTGTGGGACTGTCGCCCGCGAGCGCCGGTGCGCAAGCGAGCGGATCGGCAACGCTGCCGCCGCCCGAGGTGCTGGGTGACTGCACCGGTGCGGTACCGGTGATCGTGGCATCCGATGCCGACGCACAGTCCGA
This sequence comes from Acidimicrobiales bacterium, assembly GCA_009843525.1. GTDB lineage: Bacteria > Actinomycetota > Acidimicrobiia > Acidimicrobiales > Poriferisodalaceae > Poriferisodalis > Poriferisodalis multihospitum. The sequence continues at coordinate 266 of VYDH01000033.1, forward strand.
CATCTACGCGGCGGTCTTGCTCGCCGGTGTACTGGACGCCAAGAGCTGCATCGTGCTGGCCGGGGGCCGCGATGACCCGTTCCCGCAGGACCAGCAGGAGAGGCTCGCCACAGCAGCGGCCGGCGGCTATGTCGTCGGCGGGCCCGCAGCCGTGCCGAACGCGAAGCTGTTGGGCCGCAAGATGACCCGCGTCTACGGCGCGGATCGCTGGGAGACCGCAACCGCCGTGGGCAACATTGCGTCGGCGCTCGCAGCGGGCGAGGACCCCAGCGGGTCCGACGACACAGATGCGGGTACCGGCGACAGCACGCCTGCCTGGCAGCAGCGGCTGGCAACCGAGTTCTCGGCAGCGCTGCGATCCAGCGAAGCGACTGACGACATGTGCATGTCGCTGCATCGCAACGGCGAGCCGATCTTCGAGCACAAGCCCCACACACCGCTGCTGCCGGCATCGCTCGCCAAGCTTGCGACGGTCGCGGTGGCGCTGAGCGAACTGGGTGCCGACGCCACCTTCACCACCCGGGTGGTTGCCGACGCCGACGCGCTCGATGCGGTCAGCGACGGCGTGCTGCGCGGCGACGTGTACCTGATCGGCGGCGGCGACCCGGTGCTGGCCACGCCCGGCTACATCAACCGCATCGCCGACGCGCGCCCCTACACCGACGTGACCCAGCTCGCAGACAGCGTCATGGCGGCACTCGACGCTCACGGCATCGACACCATCGAGGGCGCCATCGTCGGCGACGGATCGTGGTTCGCCGACGGCGAGCAGGGCTACGCCTCGCACTCCCTGCCGGGCGCGACGCCGGAGACCCCGGTGATCTGGAAGCAGTCGTACCTGTCGGGAAACTTCGTGGGCGTCTTGTCGGGGCTGATCATCAATGACGGCTACTCGCCCTACGCCATCGACCGGCGGAGCCACACCCGCAGCGCCGACTCGACCCAGGCAGCAGCGTCAAACTTCGACGACCTGCTCGAAGCGCGCGGCATGGTGATCCGTCACCGGCCGCGTTCGGGCAGCGCCCCCGCAGCGGGCGACTCGACCGATCTGGGCAGCATCACCTCGCCATCGGTCGCCGAGATGTTGGTGCGGATCCTGCGCTACTCGGAGAACACGCCAGCGGAGATGCTGTTCAAGCAGATCGGCCGGCACCGCGGCGACTCATCGCGTGCGGGCTCGGCGAAAGCGGCGAGCACCGCGCTCGGCAAGCTGCTGGGAACAACGGCCGACGAAATCGTCCTGGTGGACGGCTCGGGGCTGTCGGTTCACAACCGCATGAGCTGCGAGGCCGCTGTACGGCTGCTGCTGTTGGCGGGCAGTGATTCCCGCTTCGCGACCTCGCTGTCGATCGCAGGTCGAACTCCGACGCTGCAGAGCTGCGGGCCGCGGTCTCCCGGAAACGGGCAGGGCCCGGCGAACACCGTCTTCGCCAAAGGCGGTCAGCTCAACGACAGCTCGGCCATCGCCGGGGTCAGCACTGCGCCCAACGGCGACGTGCTCACCTTCGCCATGATCGCCAACGAACCGCTGATCATCCGAATCGGAAGCTGCAACGCCTTGCGTCAGCTCACCCTCGACGCCATAGGCCGCTACACCTACGGCCCCTCGAGCTGAACCGCCGCCTCGCCGAACCGCCGCTGTCCGGAGGATTCCTAGTGCTCGCGGCGCTGCGTCCACGCGTCGATGGAGACAGCTCCCAGGATCACTGCTCCTTGAATGACCCGCTGCCAGATCGGGTCGACCTGATGCAGGTTGAAGCCATTGATCATCAGGGCGATGAAGAAGGCACCGGCGATGGTGCGCCACACCGCTCCTTCCCCTCCGGCAATCGACGTCCCACCCACCACCACAGCGGCGATCACGCCGAAAACGAAGCTGAAGTCGTCGGACGGCAGCGCCGACAGCGATCGCGACGACGACACGACCCCGGCGAGCCCCGCGGCAGCTCCCGAGAGTGCGAAACAGATCGTCTTGACCCGCGCTACCGGCACGCCCGCAAGGCGTGCGGCCTCGGCATTGCCCCCGCTCGCGTACACGTGGCGGCCAAAGCGCGTTCGGCTCAACAGCAACCATGCCGCCGCCACCACTCCGGCTGCTATCCACGCGCCGGTGGTGATGCCCAGCCATCGCGTTCGCGCAATGGCTGGATAGGCGTCGGTCGCGGCACGCAAGACGCTGCGATCGCTTACGAGAAAGCCGACGCCGAACACCATGAATGACGTCGCCAGCGTGGCGATGAAGGAGTTGACCTTCAGGGCGGTCACCACCAGGCCGTTTGCAATGCCGACGACGAGCCCCACCACCACACCCACCGCCGCCGCCAGAGCGGCGTTCCCGGTGGCGTTCTCGACCTGCAGTGCAAACAGGGGCGCCACCACGAAGACCGAGGCAGCCGAGATATCGAACCCGCCCGCAATCATGGTGATGGTGGCGAATGAGGCAGCAATGAGCAGCGCCGATTGCTGATCGAGGATGTTGCGGAAATTCGCCTGACTCAAGAAGCCGTCAGTCGTTGCTGCCAGCAGGACGAATAGGACGGCCGTGACCACGGCGATTCCGTAGTGCCGGACCGCCGGAAGCGCGCGGGAGTTCACACTGGACCATCCGTGTCGGCGGCTGATCGACTCGTTTGCCCGAAGGCGGCGGCGAGGAGATCGGCCTCGACAATCTCATCGCCGGTGAACTCGGCCACGATCCGGCCTTGACGCATCACCAACACGCGGTGACAGGTGCCGATCACCTCCTCGAGTTCCGACGAGACCATGAGCACCGCGCAACCCGCCTCGGCCATGTCGTTGACGGTCTCATAGATCGAGCGCTTCGATCCCACGTCCACACCCCGTGTCGGTTCGTCGGCGACGAGCAAACTCGGTTGTCCCATCACCGCTCGGGCGAAAAGCACTTTCTGTTGGTTGCCGCCCGACAGCGTGGCCACGCGCGACGTCAGGCTTGGCCTGCGCACTCCAACCCGGTCGCACGCGACGGCAGCGGCGCGTTCTTCCTGACGTGTCCGGATGCCCAGTCGACCCCTGAAATGGCGAAGATGCGGCAGCGTCGTGTTGTCGCGCACGGATCTCTGAGCAACCAGGCCTTGTTGGCGGCGCGACTCTGGAATCAGCGACACGCCAGCAGCCAATGCATTCGTGATCGAGCCCGACAACCGATCCCCGTTCACATGGACGGAACCCGCTCCGGCACGCGACGCCCCGTAGACAGCGTGCGCGACCTCGCTGCGGCCTGCGCCGACCAGTCCCACCAACCCGACGATCTCGCCTGCCCGGATGCTGAAGGACACGTCGAAGAACTCGATGACGCGTGTGTCGGAGCGAGTTGAGGACAGCCCGTCGACTTGCAGCACTACCGGCGCGCCGGGTGCGGGCGCTGGCGGCTTGGCGGGAAAGGCATCTCCGATACGGCGGCCGGTCATGCCCTCCACCAGTGATTCGTGGTTCTCGGCGCTTGCAGGGCTGGTGCGAACGACATGGCCGTCGCGCATGACGGTCACCGTGTCGGAAACAGACAACACCTCGTCGAGAAAGTGCGACACGTAGACCACGGCCACACCACGCGCCGCCAGCTCGCGCACTGTGCGCCGCAACTCAAGTGCCTCGTGACTGGCCAGCCGAGCGGTGGGCTCGTCCAGAACCACCAGGCGGGATCGGCGTCCGAGCGCCCGCAGTATCTCCACCTTTTGCTGATCTGCGACCGACAAGGAACCGACGCGAGCGTCGATGGGTACGTTCAGACCGTGTTCGGCGATCAGCGCCTTGACCCTGGCGCGGTCAGCTCGACGCTTCACAAATGGGCCCACGTGCTCCTCAGTGCCGAGCACCACGTTGTCCACGACGCTCATGGCGGGAAGCAGCGAGAGCTCTTGGGCGACGCCTACCAAGCCCGCAGCAGCGCCATCTGCCGGGCTGTCAAGACGCAGTGGCGACCCGTCAAGACAAACTTCGCCCGAATCGGGCGCATGAACCCCTAGCACGATGCCGGCCAGGGTCGATTTGCCTGCACCGTTCTCGCCGACGAGGCCATGGACAACGCCGGCATGGAACTCCACGCTGACCTCGGTGAGGGCATCGGTCGCGCCGAAGCGCTTGCTCACGTTGCGCACGCTCACAAGCGCTCCGGCGGACGTCATCGTTGAGCCGCTCCAGATGCCGCCCCGGGAGGGAAGGGCGCGGCGGGCGGGCTCAGCCGTCCCACTGCGCAGAGAATTGATCCACGTTCCCGGCCGTCACCAATCCGTCGTCTGGCAAGGCAGCCAAGGGGTCCACTCCTCCGAAGTCAGGACCGCCGGTGAGGGCCGAGACCATGGCTTCCATGGCGATGCGACCCTCGTCGCCTGGAGCGCCGAAGACGCCGCCGAACCACCGGCCCGCAGCGATGCCCTCGAGCGCCGGTGTTGAGCCTCCCCAACCAACGAGTCGCACATGGTCCAGCTTGCCTTCTTCGGCAAGCACGATCTCCGCGCCCTGCACTGATTGATCTGCACCGACGAGTACGTCGAAGTCAGGGGCCACCTGCAAGATGTCCTGCGTGGCGTTAATGCCGCCCTCTGGACCCAAGTACTGGCCCTCGCCCTCGGCCACGATCGAGATGGACGGGTGGTCCGCGATGATCTCGTCGAGCCCAGCGCGGGCGGCGTCATCGATCGGCAGACCCTTGATCCCGTAGATGTACACGACTTCGCACGGGTCGCGATCGGCGCAGGCAAGCACAGTGAGTGCACCGAGGCGCTTGCCGTTGACAAATGGCGCGGCCATCACGTTGGCACTGACGCCGGGTACCTGAGGCTCTGAAGTGGAGAAGTCTTCGCCGACAACTTGGTTCAAGATGACCACTTCCATGCCTGCGTCGATTGCCGCTGCGATATCAGGCGCCGAGGCGATCCCGTTGATCGAGACCAATATGACACCGTCATACTTGCCCGAAGCGATGACATCCTGAAACTGCGTCGTCTGCAGGCCCGGGTCGAATTGAGCGTCGAACTCCGTGACTTCCACGTTGTTGGCCGCCGCCACAGCCTCCATCTCATTGCGCGACGACAGCAGCCAGGTATTCGCCGAACTTGCTGACAGGTATGCGACCTGGAACGGCTCCGCTGGCTCAGTGACCTCCGGTTCGCCTTCCGCATCGCCGTCGTCCGAAGCCATCGCCTCGGTCACTTCCGTCTCATCGGTGGCCTCGGGCTCGGTCACAGATGCAGCCTCGGTGGCGTCATCTGATGCGGCAGCGGGCTCCGTCGCGCTCGCAACCGTTCCGTCGTCGTCGCTGTCTCCGTCGCCGCACGCGGCGGTGAACAACATGAGCACTGCAACGACAGCCAGCCAGACGAATGAACGTCTCCTTCGCGAGATTGTCGCCATAAGGCGTCACCCCCCTTGGTGTGTCACTCGACCGGTGTCGAGTCGTCCTCACCGTAAGGCGCGCCCTGATTCAGGTATCTAGGCCTGCTGACTAACTGAATCCCTAATGAAGTGCGTTTTGCACAATTGAGTCTGGCTGTCGGTGGATTCTCAGCATCCGGCACGCCAGCTGCAGAGAGAGCCGGTTCTCGGCGTCGTCAAGGGAGACTCCCAAGAGATCGGCAATGCGGCGCATCCGATTGGCGACCGTATTGCGATGAAGGCCCAGCATCTGCGCCGCTTCGGTCGTGGAGCAACTCGAATCGAGATACACCTCCAACGTTCGCAGGAGCTCGTGGTCGCTGTCGACATCGAGGACCGGCTGCAAGATGAATCTCGCATAGCGGGCGAAGTCGTCAGAGCCGAACCAGCCCATGAGCACCCGTTGAACGCCGAGTTGGTCGATGTGAGCTGCGCCTGATCGGCCGCCGATCCGTGCGTTGGCGATGAGTGCGGCCTCATGGGCCTCGGTGAGCGAGCGACGTAGCCCGTTCAGGTCGAGGTACGGGCGGCCGATGCCGGCGTGGACTTGCAAACCCGAGTGTGCATTCACGAAGGCGTCCAATGCGTCGCCGAGCTGGCGCACCGTCGCCGAGTAGCTCTCGGCAGCGGGCTCCGCCGCATGGGTGACCCACCCGCTCCATCCGTCATTGCGCTCGACCAAGGGACCGTCCAGACCGGCATCGCGGAGCCGCTCGCGCACCTCGGCGTGCAAGTCGATGATCCTGGACGTGTCGGCGCCTCGCAGCGTCAAGTGGAGGCCGGTGTTCCACCCCGCGGCGCTCCATCCCAGCGCCAGCATCTGATTGCGAATGTCGCGCTCGTGAAGATCGCTGGTGGCCAAGAGCTCATTGAGCACGGCGATCCGCCGGCGCGCGTCGCTCTCCGTTCGTGCTCGCGCCGACGACAGCAATGCCGCCAGGTGCCATGAGCCGATCAGCATCAACGACCGCAGCAGTCGTTGCATGCCGCGCGAGGCGCCCGACTCGGCCACCAGCCAGTAGTCGGCTTCAGGGGCACGCTCCCCGAACGTCAGCACGATCGGTGTGCTGTGCAGAGCCTCAGCGGCCGAGTTGTCCACGAGGTGGGCAGCGCCAGATGCCAGCCGCCGGTCGCCGATGTCAACCGGCTCTCCGGCCACCAAGCTGCGATCTTGGCCGAGCAGGCACACCTTCGAGGCGCTGAGGTCGGCAATGACCTCGAGCACCCGGTCGACGCTGGCGAGGTGAGCTTGGCTGAGCGTGGTCAGCAGCGAGTTCACGGCTGAGGCCTGCTCGACATCGGATGCCCACAACTGAGATCTCAAACGATGAGTCAGGTGGAGTGCGTCGGCGTCGGGCACGACGATCAGCGGAACTCCGAAACGGTTGGCCAGGCGGCGCACCCCGAGGCCCAGCTCGAAGCCAGGATTCGTGACGACCAAGCTCACTGCCCCGGCGTCGGCGATGATGCGAATGGCCATGTCGACCTGGTAGGTGTGCTCCCCGATTCCGGCGGCATCGAGCACCACGAACTCGCCCGGGCTCGGTGGTGCATCGTCTCTCAACCGCATGCGCAGGGCGACCTCCGCCACCGTCGCATGCAGGCCGGTCTCGCCGGCAAGCAGCTCAGCCTCGGTGAGCGCGGGCGACGCCAGCATCTGCTCCACCGTGACCGGGCGCTCGCTGCCCATGGCTCAAACCTAGATGCAACGCCGAGAGGCGAGCTTGCGCATCAGTTCACCGCAGATCGAAAGAAGTCCACCAGGTTCTCGCTAGCGAATCGACGCGCCCGCTGCAGCCCAAATCGCTCGGCCAGCCGACTTGACAGGCCCGCGAAGTCGGCCGGCGCCTTCAGATCGTCGATGAGAGAGATGTCGTCGGGATCGATCAAGAGCTGACGGCCGAGTATCGGGTCGACGGTGCGCACGAGATCGTCGATGAAGTCGGCACCGATGCCGACACGATCGTCGCCAGCGATGCGTGCGGCGTGCGCAAGGTGATCGATGAAGCCGTCGAGCGTGGGTGCCGATGCCGAAATGAACGGCCCGAAGGCGTTGATACCGACGAAGCCACCTGAGGCAGTCACCAACTGGATCTGGTCATCCGTGAGATTTCGCGCGTGACCGCACAGCGCTCGGCACGATGAGTGCGTTGCCACGAAGGGAACTGCCACCGCCTCAGCGACGTGTTCCACGCCCGCATCGGAGAGATGGCTGACGTCGAGCACCATCTGCAAACGCTCCATCTCGGCGATGGCCTCCAGGCCGAGCGAAGACAGCCTCCCGCCCGTGCCGGTCTCCGCGGTGCCGTCGGCCAGCATCGTGCGCCGATTCCAGGTCAGCGATGCGAGACGCACCCCTAATCGGAACATCGTCTCGAACATGGAGAGGGAGGAGCCGATGGGCTCGGCGCCCTCCAGCGCCAGCAGCAAGGCGATCCGGCCGCTGTCGATGATGGGGTCGATGTCGGAGCCGTGCTCGACTATCGCGACATCTGCGCGGTGCAGCTCGGCGATCTCACGGGCGAGGGCGATGATCTCCAACGTGCGCCGCAGCGCGGCCTCGCCGACGAATTGCTCTTCGGTGAAGATCGGGAGTATTTGAAACACGACGCCGCCCGCTCGGAGACCGGGCAGCCAGTCGTCGCCGAAGGGATCGGCGACGCCGCGCTCCCTGCGGTGCATGCACGCCAAGAGCAAGTCGTTGTGGGCGTCGGCAATCGGCAGGCTCATCTCAGGCGAGCGGGCCGACGGCCTTCACCAAGACCCGGCAGCCTCCGCCAGGCACGTAGGTCATCGGCACCTCGGTGATCGCGGTGATGCGAATACGGTCAGGATGCGCGCCTGAGCGAACCGCAGCATTGGCCGCCAGCTCCTTCGCATCATCGAGGCACTCCTCGCGGCTCGTGCGGTCATAGCTGTAGACGCGATCGACGGTCCCCGAGGCCTCGGCGATGCCGGCTCCATAGGCGTTTGCGACCGAATAGTGCAGAGGCCTCAAGACCTGTGAGGTCCCCGGCACCTGCTCAGCGATGAGGTGGGCGCCTCCGCCGACCGCCAGCAGCGTGATCTCATCCCTGCTGGACTTCATCCGATCGCTCATGATCGTGACCTGATCATCGACCCACGCCAAGCTGTCGCCGACGAGGCCAGCTTCGAGGTGCGCTACGAGCGCCCGGTCGCCGAAGCCATCCAGACGCCCGGATGCCAGCGACACATCCGAAAGGGTCAAGGTGCTGCCGCCGACACAAAGAGCTTCGGTGGCCACGGCATAGCCGACCGAGTCTGGGCCGATCACCAAATCCGAGCCATTGCCGGCGCGCACGTCGCGCACGATGGTGCCGCCGCCCAGCCCGATGGAGATGAGGTCTGGCATGCGGAAGTTGGTTCGCACACCGCCGACCTCGACAGCGGCCGTCGACTCGCGGGGAAAACCGTCCACCAGGATTCCGGCGTCGGCCGACGTGCCGCCCACGTCGATCACGACCGCGTCGTTCACCCCGGCCAGCGCGCAAGCGCCTCGCATCGAGTTAGTAGGCCCCGAACCGAGTGTGAGCACCGGGAAGCGCCCGGCTTCAGCCGCCGTCAGCAGCGTTCCGTCATTCTGCGTGAGATAGGCGTCGACGGCGAGGTCATGGGCCGCAAGGGCCTCGCCGAAACCGTCCACGACGCTGGACGCCACACTCAGCAGCGCCGCATTCAGGATCGTGGCGTTCTCGCGTTCAAGCAAGCCGAGCGAACCCACCTGATGGCTCAGCGACACCGGAAACGCCGAACCGAGTTCGGTGCCCAGGATGTCGCCCGCTCGCAGTTCATGGTCGCTGGTAGCCGGGCTGAACGCGGCCGACACCGCAATCGCGGTGCAGCCCGCGGCCGTGGCCTCAGCCGCGAATCGCCGAACGGCGTCGGTATCGAGCGGCGCGATTTCCGCGCCGGTGTACTCGTTGCCGCCCTCGATGATCGCCGAGGCGCCGATCACCATGTCGCGGATGTCGGCGGGCCATGCCGCGCCCGGGCGCACGCCCAGCGAGGAAGGCGCCGCCAGCCGCAGTACGCCCACGGTGTCGAGCCCTTGACGCTGGATAATCGCGTTCGTGGGGTGGGTCGTGCCGAGCATTGCCTTGGCCACCAGCGACTTGTCCACATCCGGGAGCAGTTGGTCGAGCGATTGCCGGATGCCTTCAATGGGTTCGGGTGTGGTGGCGACCTTGACCGCCCTGACCACACTGCCCGCGCTGTCGATGACGACGGCGTCGGTGTTGGTGCCGCCGACGTCGATGCCGATGCGGAACTCGTTGCCTCTGCTCATGCCGGCAGCTCCACAAAGTCGATGTCGTAACCGAATGCCCTGGGTCCGACGAGGTCGAGCATCCCGTCTTGATGCCATTCGGGCGCGCACGGCATGCCGATCACGACCACCCGGTTTCCATACGCCAATGCCTCGGTGGTGATGGGCTCAAAGGTCTCGCAGTCGAGCAGGCAGATGAGGTTGGGGGTGGTGATGACGGGCTCGCCGTCGACAAACGCGATGAGGTTCTCGTTCTGCACCTCGATGCGCATGGTCGCATCGAGACCGTCGAGATCTTCGAGAATCACGGTGGAGCGAGCGAAACCATCAGTGGTTCGCCTGTCCAGGTCCATCACTTTGCCGGTAAAGAACTTCTTCGATCCGGATTCGTCCAGAAAGCGCTCCCACGCCCCTTCGGCGCCGTCCTTCACAGCCTGAAGCAGTCGGCCCACTTCGGTGCAGTAGGTCAGCGAGCCCTGTATCGCGTGCTGCGCTACCTGCGCGGCGGTGAGGGGATAGCAGCTGATGGAGTTGGCGAGGCCCAGCTGGATGACCGCGGTACGGGCCAGCGTTTCCGCGACGTGGTTCGTCGTCGTTTCGAAGACGGCTTGATTGCCCTTCTCATCTGCAACCGACAACGGCCCGGCCGGCAAGCCAGCGAGTGTGAAGACCGTCATTTCGATCTGCGGGAAGGCTCGACGCATCGAGTCGGCGTTGACGATGGGAAGACCCATCTCGGCGGCCGTGGCGATCGGGAGCAGGGTGTTGCAGCCGCCGACTTCGATCGGCATGATCGCCGCCGGCTCTTTGCCGAGGTAGGAAGCAAGCGCCCGGACGCCGGAGACGTATTCGGTGCCTGCCGGGATCTTCTCCAAGATCACCGTCGGGGCGCCGATCACCGCTGTCGTGAGCACCAACGCATCCGGCGGCAGGTCGGCAGCGGCCACAACTTGCACGGGACCGTGGGTCTCCAGTGCCTGGTGCGCGACGAGTTTGGCGATGTACGGATCTCCACCGCCGCCGGTACCCAGCAGGGTTGCGCCGAGACAGAGTGCTTCGATGTCGTCAGCCGTCAACGTGTCCATGGCGTTTCCCTCAGGCGTTAGGGGCGGGGATCCAGATCGAGAACTGGTTCCACCATCGGAATCCAGCCCAGCTCGCGCGGTGGCACCGCGTCGTAGCCCCCCGCTCGACTCGTGCGCCAACCGTGGTCGGTTCCGAGCCCCGCAAGGAATTCGGCATATCGCAGTGGTGCGGTGATCGCATCTATGACGGGAACGCCGATCTTGTCCTGAACTTGGCGGTAGAAGCCGAACTCGATGGTGCAACCGAGCACGACCGCGTCAGCACCGTCATCGCGTACGGCCCGTTCGGCTTCGTGCACGATGCGCTGCTGCGTTTCGACCGCATCGGCCTGAAACTCATCGACGCTCATGCCCAAGACTCGGAACGACGCCAGATGTTCGCCGTACCCGTACTTGACAACGTTCTCGTGCATTTCGGGGATCCATTTGCGACGACCGACGAGGATCGAGACTCGCTCGCCGATGGTGGCCGCGATGTGCAGGCACGCCTCGGCGGGGGCCGTGACGGCCATGGAGCCGGCCAGTTCCCGGGCACCGCGCAAGAAGGGGTCGTAGAAGCAACCGACGACTGCGGCGTCGTACGCCTGCTGCTCGGAGGCCCACCGCACGACACCCATGGTCGGTCCGGCGACGACGGCCTCAAGAGCGTTCCATTCGAGATGCTGGGGCCCGACATCGGGCAGCGAGCACACGTCGACCCGTGTCGTCGGCGCGGCCTCGCGACGCAGCTCTTGTCCGATCGGTGCGTCGTAGGCATCAGTGCCAACAGGATTGATCCACAGAATCCGGGCCATCTGCCGTCTCGCCTCCTCGTGCAGCGGGAGTCGAGAAGCACACTATGTGGAGGTCTCAACACCGAATCCTGGGCAATTTGCTCGGTGCAACATCACCAATTGTGCAAGAGGCACTGATTAGGAGGCGAACCGGCTGGGACTGAGTTCGGTCACTAGGTTTCCAACGCCGCCAGCGGATGCATCGCCACAGATCACATCGGCCACTAGCGAGGCGATGGCCGGCGCGGTCTGTATGCCCGTACCCCCTTGGCCAGCGCACCAGAAGAAACCCGCTATGTCCGGGTCGAAGCCGACGACTGGGACACGGTCCGGTGCGAACGTGCGCAACCCCGCCCAAGTTGAGCGAACCGAGCGGATCGCCAGCCGGGTTGCCTGATTGACGGCCTCGATGCCCATGGCCACGTCGATCTCGCGTGGCCGAGCATCGCATGGACTGTCCAGGTGTTCATCGGCCGGCGATCCGAGCAGCTGGCCGGGTCCCTCGGGTTTGAAATAGAAGGTCTCGTCGGCACCGATGACGAGCGGCCAGTCGTCGGTTTCGTACGTGGTGGGGAACGTGAAGATGGTGCGACGCAACGGCTGCATGCCGAGCGCCCGCGCACCAGCCAGAATGGCGACCTCATCGACCCACGCGCCCGCAGCGTTCACAACGACGTCGCAACCGAGCGCACCCGCCGTCGTGTCGACCCGCCAACCGCTGCTATCAAGGGCGAGTGCCCGAGTGCCGTGTTCCCGAAGGATCGTGACGCCGAGAGCGCGGGCGCCTCGTACGTACGCCTGGTGCAGTTCGGCTACGTCGATGTCGAAGCCGCCGTACTCAATCACTCCCCCTGCCAGCCACTGAGGATCGAGCGCAGGGCAGATCGCGATCGTGTGCTCTGCGTCGAGCAGTTCGCATTCGGTTGCAGTGACCCGGTTGGCCTCGATTCGCTCTTCGAGATGATCTTCGAACCCGTGGGGCGCGACCCACAGAACGTTGCGCGGGATCAGAACGGCGCTGTCTGCCAGACCATCGGCATCCGAGTCAAGAAATGCCCGTGATGCCGCGCTCAGTCGCCGGTTGGCCGGCTCGCCGTAGGAAGCCAGGAACTGTGCCGCCGAGCGCCCGGTGCCGTGAGCTGTGAGAGTCTCTTCGCGCTCGACGACAGCAACCCGCCGGCCTCGCTGCGCCAGAGTGAATGCGGCAGAGATTCCGGCGATCCCCCCGCCGATGACAACTACGTCGTACGAGTCGGATGCGTCTCGTGCCATCACGCTCGCCTTCTCTACGACCCCGCCAAGAGAACATTGCCGTAGCGATGTGTGGCTTGGCTGACTGCCTGCTCCCGGAGATAGTGGAGCAGCTCGACGCGGCCCTCGGCGGTCACCGGATCTCTGCTGATGTGCACTCCGGCCTCATTCGCAGCCGCCTGTATCTCGATGCTGCAGCTTCCCAGCAGTCGCACACGCTCGACAGCAAGCGAGCTGAGCCGAGCCGCGAACTCGACGTCCGACTCCTCGGCCGCGTGTGACTCGATCAGTCGTACACCGCACCGCTCGGCCGCTGCCCGCACTCGTTCAATGTCCCGCGAAGCTGCATCGGCTTCGACCCGAAGCGCCATCGATGCGAGGGGCCGGTAGCGCAACCTGTTGCTTTCGCAGAACAAGGCTGAGGGGTCGTGTTCTGCGCAGAACTCGGATTGCCACGCCTGCTCGTCGCTGGCGCGTGCTGCTGCCAACCATTCGTCATCGCTGAGGTCGGCGTCGACGGGATGCCACGTTCCGAGCTGAGAGACATAATTCGGCCCACCAGCCTTAGCGCCGGGACCGACGGAGGACTGCTTCCAACCGCCGAACGGCTGTCGCTGCACGATGGCACCGGTGGTAGCACGGTTGACGTACGCATTGCCGACTTGCACGGTCTCGGTCCAGCGGCGGATCTCTCCAGGGTCGAGTGTGTGGATGCCCCCGGTGAGTCCGAATGCACTCGAGTTCTGGATGCGGATGGCATGGTCGAGCGACTTAGCGTGCATCAGACCCAGCACCGGGCCGAAGCACTCCGTGCGAGCAAACCACGAATCAGGCCGCACGCCAATCCGCACTCCGGGCGTCCACAGCTGATCGGCGATCTGTCGAGGCTCGACGAGCCATTCCTCGCCAGCGTCAAGCTGCGTCAGCGCCCGCAGCAGTCGGGATTCGGGCGGCCGGATGAGCGGCCCCATCGTGGTGGCGATGTCCGTCGCATTGCCGACGGCAAGGCTCCTTACCGCGTCGACCAGTTGGCGGCGCAGCCGGGGGGACGCGTAGGCATCACCCACGCAGATGGCCAAGCTGGCAGCGGAGCACTTCTGACCGGCGTGCCCGAAGGCAGACGACACCAGGTCGCGAACCGCCAAGTCGATGTCGGCATTGGGCGTGATGACCATCGCGTTCTTGCCCGACGTCTCCGCGAACAGCCGCAGCTGCGGTTTCCATGACTGGAATGTCCGTGCCGTTTCGTGGGCGCCGGTGAGGATGAGGGCATCGATGCCGTCATGGCTGACCAGATGGCGCCCGACTTCATCATCGAGAGTGCGGATGAAGCCAACCAGTCCGGGAGGCAGTCCCGCGGCCCAGCAGCACTGAGCCACGATCTCAGCACAGCCCGGTGTTTCCGGCGCCGGCTTGAGGACGGCCGCATTGCCCGCCGCAAGCGCCGCAAACACCCCGCCAGCCGGAATGGCCACTGGGAAGTTCCACGGCGGTACGACGAGCACGGTGCCGAATGGCTGAAATCGCGCGTGCCGGTATGTCGTCAAGCTGCGCCCGCAGTCGGCGTACCAGCGGGCAAAGTCGATTGCCTCCGACACCTCCGGGTCCGCTTCGGCCACTGACTTGCGGCCCTCACGGACCATCGCAGTCACGAGCTCACCCCGCCTCAGGCTCAGTTCACCTGCAGTTCGCCACAACAGCTCACGGCGCTCGCTCGCAGGCGTGGCGGCCCACTCCTGCTGTGCAGACGACGCCGCCCCTACCACGGCATCGACGGTCGCCTGCTCCCGGGCGACGGGAGTGATGGGGTTGCTCCCGCCGTTGCCCTGTGCCCGACGCACGATGTCCCGCGCCCAGGCGCGATTGCCTGCCAGAGCCGGGTCGGTGTCGGCTTCATTGAAGAATCCGGCATCCGAATGAACAGCATCGGGCTGGCGGCGGCGGTCTTGCCGGCGGCGTGCGGAACTGCCGACAGTCCAGCGTTGTGCAACGGCGGTGCGGAACTTGCGAGCCTCGGATTCGAAGGCGGCACTGCCAGGCCGCAGGCCGAACAGATGGTGGATGAAGTTCTCGTCGGAAGCGTTCTCCTCGAGGCGCCGGAACAGATAGCTGATCGCTACGTCAAAATCCTTCTCGGCGACGGCTGGGGTGTAGAGCAGCACGCTCTGGCGCTCGCCGCGCAGCAGCGCCGCCTGAGTGGGCGCCATTCCTTCGAGCATTTCGAACTCCACGCGGTGGCGGACGCCCCGCTCGCCGGCGAGCGCGTCGGCCCAGGCCACGTCGAACAGATTGTGACTGGCCACACCCAAGCGGACCGATGCCGTGCGTTCTTCGGTGAGCACCCAGTCGAGGCAGCGTTTGTAGTTGGCGTCGGTCTCGGCCTTCGTGGCGTACGGCGCTTGGGCCCAGCCGTGCATGGCCGCTTCAACTCGCTCCATCGCGAGATTCGCGCCCTTGACCAAACGAATCTTGATGGCGCCGCGCCGTTCGCCAGCGGCCGCCTTGCGGTTGTGCCACTCAACGACGTTTTTCAGCGTTTCGAAGGAGTCCGGCAGATAGGCCTGCAGCGCGATGCCGGCGTCAAGATCTGCGAACTCAGGCTCATCGAGGAGCGCTCGGAAGACGGTCGCTGTGAGTTCAAGATCGCGGTATTCCTCCATGTCGAGATTGACGAACGTCGCTGGTCGAGTACGCGCGGCAGCCCTCAGCAGCGGGCGCAGGGCCTCCGAAACCCGGGCAAGCGAGCCGTCGAAGTCCCAAGCGCTGAGCTGGGACACGATCGATGACACCTTGACGGAGACATAGTCCACGTCGGGCAGCGTCAAGGTGTCGAGCACCTCGCGGTGCCGTCGTGCGGCCTCGGCATCGCCGAGGACGGCTTCTCCGAGCATGTTGACATTCAGCGCGAAGCCTTCCGACGACCGTGAGCGGAGATGACTGGCGAGCTGCGCCGGTTCCGCGTCCACGACGAGGTGTCCGACGAGTGATCTCATCCTGCGACGTGCAATCGGGATGACCGCGCCGGGCAGCCACCGGCCGAGCAGAGCACCTGCTCGCAGGAGCACCCGGTCCAGGGTGGACAAGAACGCGGGCAGCGGCGCCTCTTTGACCAGCACTGCGAGCTGGTCCGCGGCAGCAGACGGGCTCTCCGGCCGAATGACTCGGTCGACGAATCGCATCGCGAAGGCGGTAGCCGCTTCGTCGGTCACCACCCCTGCCAGGCGTCGAGCACCAGCTCGTTCCCGTCTGGGAACCTTCGAATCGACTGCCTCCAGCCATCGGGCAACGCGCTCGACAGCCGCGTCCGCGAGGAGATCTGTGTCGCCGGCCATGAGTCGACCGTCCCCCCGTCCAAGAGCAGGCCCATATGGCGGTCGACTTGACGGGATGACCGCCTAAGTCCAGAACCTATGTTGCCGACAGTTGCGCCAGCGATGGGCACATCGCAACCCCAGAGCAACGCAAGCACGCACTCTGCCCTCCGAAACACCGGCTTCAGCAGCTTCAGCTTCGATTGCTACCTTGTCGCGTATGTCCTCTACCGATCCCGATGACTACCTGCCCGAGCGGCCGCGGGAACTCAGCTGGGAACAGTGGCTCGAGCGCTGGCACTCGTCGCCAAGTATCGACATCGGCATCAGTGCGGCGGAAGTCATCGCTGAGGTGCGTCGTGAACGCGACGAAGAGCTCGCCCGACGTAGTTCTCTGTAGGCGCGCCTGAACGGCGGGTGGGTCAGTCGAGGAGGCCCATTACTGCGACGGTGTCGCGCTCGTCGACCAGTGCGGCCCAGGACGCCTCGATGCGGGCACGGCTGAACCTGTCGAGTTCGAGGCCGGTCACCACGTGGTACTGGATGGCGGATTGGTTGCCCTAAGGGCATCCCAGAGGGAATCCGCAAGCGGGATGGCCTCGTCGTACCAGTCGTTGCCGGTCACGGCCCCAGCGGTCTGGGAGTTCTTGTCGCCCAGCAGCAAGAAGGCACACACTGACTCGTCAGCGGTCAACGCGAAGATGGTCCTCACAAACGCGAGGTGGCCGGGCAGATGTGTGCGGACCTCCCCCATGACGGCGTGGTGGCGCGATTGGGCGAGTCCGAACCGGACTTGAGGGAGTTCGGCGGCGCGGCGCCTATTGATCAGATAGCGCAGATCGGCTGCGGTTGCGGTGAACAGATCGCTGTCGCTTGCCCTGAGTCGTTCGAGCGATTCGGTGAAGAGTCGAGACCGGACGATCCGCACCCCGTCCTGCTAGCACCGCCGAGACCTCGATCGGAAACGGATTTGGCGAGGCGGCGAATCCGAGTTGGCCTGGCCGTCAGGCGTCGATGGGGGTGAGGGTGATTTCGAGCTGATATCCGAGGCCGGCGAAGTACCGGGTCAACGTGCTGAGCTTGGCATCGAGCATGCCACGGGCTTCGAGCTGGGAAACCGCGGACTTGGTGACATCCATGGCCCGTGCCACGTCTGTCTGGCGGATTCCTGCGGCAATGCGGAGCTCTCTGAGGCAGGAGTCCAAGGCGAGCAGGCCAGCGGTCCTGTCCTCGATCCGGGACCGTTCGGCGTGCGTGAGGTTGAATCCGTCGAGGACATCGTCGACCTCTTCGAAGTCATCCGAACTGCTGGTGTCGGTGATCTTCATGTGCAGCCTTGATCGCCTTCCGCCTTCGCCAAGCAGTTTATGCGCAGCTAAACCGCTTGTGCACCATTGACGATGCAGCGCCTGGCCGGCGCTCGCACTTGAGGGGTCAGCCGAGAAGGCCTAAGCCTGCGACGGTGTCGCGCTCGTCGACCAGTTCGGCCCAGGAGGCCTCGATGCGAGCGCGGCTGAACTCGTCGAGCTCGAGGCCGGTCACCACGTGGTACTGGCCGCCGGCGACGGTGACCGGGTACGAAGTGATGATTCCCTCGGGGGCGCCGTAGTCGCCGGTGGACGGGACGCCCATCGACACCCAGTCGCCGCCGGGCGTGTCCGACGCCCAGTCGCGCATGTGATCCACCGCGGCCGACGCCGCCGACGCCGCCGACGAGGCGCCGCGGGCGTTGATGATGGCCGCGCCGCGCTGCTGCACGGTGGGGATGAAATCGTCCTCCAGCCACGCTTGATCGTCCACCAGGGCTGCGGCGTTGTGGCCGCCCACCTCGGCATGGAAGATGTCGGGATACTGCGTAGCGGAGTGGTTGCCCCAGATGGTCATACGGGTCACGTCGTTCACCGACACGCCGGCCTGGGCAGCGAGCTGGGCGACGGCCCGGTTGTGGTCGAGCCGGGTCATAGCGGTGAACTGCCCGTCGGCGATGCCGGGCGCATTGCGCATGGCAATTAGGCAGTTGGTGTTGGCCGGGTTGCCCACCACCAGCACCCGCACGCTCGGGTTGGCCGAATCGCTGAGCGCCTTGCCCTGCACGGTGAAGATGCCGCCGTTGGCCTCGAGCAGGTCGCTGCGCTCCATGCCCGCCTTGCGGGGCATCGAGCCCACGAGCAGCGCGTAGTCGGCGCCCTCAAAGGCTTCGTTGGGGTCCGACGTGCCGGTGCGTGACGCCAGCAGCGGGAAGGCGCAGTCGTCGAGTTCCATCATCACGCCGTCGAGCGCGCCCATCGCCGGGGGGATCTCCAGCATCCGCAGCTCGACGGGCTGGTCGGGGCCGAGCATGGCCCCCGAGGCGATCCGGAACAGCAAGCTGTAGCCGATCTGGCCCGCTGCACCGGTCACCGCAACACGTACGGGATCGTTCACTGCGCTCTCCTGGTTCGACGCGCCGGGCACCCGCCCCGGCCGCGTGCGTTTCTAGCGCAGCCTTGCGGCAACTGCACCCGTGTCACCGCCGTCCAAATCGAGCCACACCGGCGCGCTGGGTTCGGTTGCGTCTCAGCCGGTCGCGGCAGCGGCAGCGGCAGCGTCGACCGTGTTGGCCAGCAGCATGGCGCGGGTCATCGGACCGACGCCGCCGAGGCGCGGGGTGACCCAGCCGGCCACCTCGCCGACCGACTCGTCCACGTCGGACAGGATCTTGCGGCCCTCGCGGGTGATGCCGCCGCCCACCACCGCTGCACCCGGCTTCACCATGTCGGGCGTGATGAGGCCGGGCACACCGGCCGCCGCGATGACGATGTCGGCCTCGCGGGTGTAGGCGCCGAGGTCGGCGACGCCCGTGTGCACGACCGTGACGGCAGCGTTCGCCACCGGCCGCTTCAGGGCCATCAGCAGCGCCATCGGGCGGCCGATGGTGAGCCCCCGGCCCACCACCACCACGTGCCGCCCCTCCACCGGCACGCCGTAGTGCTCGAGCATCACCTGGATGCCGCGCGGCGTGCACGGCAGCGGGCCGTCGACGCCCATCACCAGCCGGCCCAGGTTCACGGGGTGCAAGCCGTCGGCGTCCTTGTCGGGATCGATGGCCAGCAGCGCCGCTTCCTCGTCGAGCTGGCGCGGCAGGGGAAGCTGCACGATGTAGGCGTGCACGGCCGGGTCGTTGTTGAAGCGCTCGATGACGGCGTCCAGCTCGGCCTGGGTGATGTCGGCGGGCAGCTCTTCGTGGATCGAGGCGATGCCCACTTCGCCGCAGTCGCGGATCTTGGCGCCCACGTAGCTGTGCGATGCCGGGTCGTCGCCGACGAGGATCGTGCCGAGCCCAGGCTGCAAGCCTTCCTGGGCGATCCGGATACGCAGGTCGTCCTTTATCTGTTCGGCCAGCGCCTGACCGTCCAATAGCACCGCAGTCACGGGCTGCCACCGTAGTAGCGCTGCGCCGGGACGCTCGCCCTCAGGCGTCCTCGGCCGGAGCGGGCCCGGCCGCAGCAGTCCTGCGCGAAGCGGGAATGCGGGCAGTGCGGCGCTGGTGCAGCTTGCGCAGGGTGGGCGAGGCCGCAGCGAGGGCGCGGTCGGCGGCGTTGAGCACTCGGCCCGCAGTGCCAGGGGTCTCGTTGTCGATGAGGTTGCCCATGACCTGCAAGGTGAGGCGGGCGATGGCGTCGGTGCCGACCGCCAGTCGCAGACCGGCTCGCAGGATGCGCGGGTGGCCGATGAGGAACGAGAACCGCCGGCCTGTCCGCAAGAAGGCGTCGAACTTCTCGGCCACGATCCGGTCGTAAGTGTCGGCAACCGCGGGCGGATCCTCGGCGAACAGGTCGGCAACCAGGATCCCAGTCTCGAGGCCGTAGTCGATGCCCTCGCCGTTCATCGGGTTGATCAGCCCCGCTGCGTCGCCGATGGCCACCCAGCCGGGGCCGTGCCGCTTGGTGGCGCTCATGGGCAGGCGCCACGCCCGGGGCCGCTCGAGGTACGGGCCGAGCTGCCAGCTCTCGGCCACCAGATCGCGGTAGCTGTCGCAGAGCCGGTTCAGGTTGAGATTGGCGAAGCCCTTCATCGTGTTGAGCGCGCCGACGCCGATGTTGACCGTGCCGTCGCCGGCGGGAAACAGCCAGCCGTAACCGGGCACCGCGGTGCCCTCGGCATCACGCAGCGTTAGGCAGGCCTCGAGGTACCCCTCGGCGTGGCGAGGCGTCTCGGCGTAGGTGCGGATGGCCAAGCCGAACGGCTCGTCGGGATCGCGCAGCGCGCCCAGCATCCGGGCGGCTTGGCCCTGGGCACCGGCCGCCAGCACCACCAAGTCGGCGGTCCAGCGTTCGCCCCCGGCGGTGACCCCCACCGCCCGGCCGTCTTCGATGATCGGCAGCGCCTCAGTGCCGAAGCACAGCTCGGCGCCGACGGCGGCCGCGCCGTCGCACAGCGCGCTGTCCAAGCGGCGGCGGGGCCACACCGCCCCGTAGGGGCCGAACTGCCCGTTGGCCGGCCAGTCCAGCTCGCGCACTTGCCGTCCGGCGATCATCCGCAGCCCCGCAATGCGGTGCGCCTCGTCCAGCGACACGCCCAGCTCGTCCAGTGCGGCCACCGCCCGCGGCGTCAGGCCGTCCCCGCAGACCTTGTCGCGACCGGCAGGAGCCTTCTCGAATGCCGTCACCTTGATGCCAGCGCCTGCAGCACGCATGGCCGCCGCCGCACCGGCGGGACCGGCCCCGATCACGATCATGTCCCGGTGCGGCACCGCTACAGCCTGCCGCCGCCAGCACCGGATTGCTCGCGCAGCGCGGCCTCGCCCCGCTCAGGCCCGGGTATCAGCATCTAGCTTGCACTCATGACCGAAACGCTGACGGGCGCCAACCGCTCGGCTGGGATCAGTTACGACGAGCTGTTCGACAACGACACGCACCCAGTGTCGGAGGTGTTGCGGCGAGTCGGCGAGCACACACCGGGCAACACGCGGGTGCCGGCCCGCGTGTACTACGCGCAAGATGTCCATGACCTTGAAGTCGAGCGGCTGTGGAGCCGCACGTGGCAGCTCGCCTGCCTCGCGGAGGAGATTCCCGAGGTCGGCGATTACCACGTCTACGACATCGCACACCTGTCGTTCCTGATCGTCCGCACCGCTCCCGGCCAGATCAAGGCCTACCGCAACGCCTGCCTGCACCGGGGCCGCAAGCTGCGCGAGCACCACGGGCGGGGCGCGTCCAGCCTTCGCTGCCCCTTCCACGGCTGGTGCTGGGAGCTCAACGGCTCGATGCGGGAGATCCCCTGCCAGTGGGACTTCCCCGATGTCGATATGGCCGATTACGGGCTGCCCGAAGCCCTGGTCGGCACCTGGCACGGCTTCGTGTTCATCAACCCCGACCGCAACGCCGCGCCGCTCGCCGATTACCTGGGCGACCTGGCCGACCACTTCGCATTCGTGCCGTTCGAGCGCCGGTACAAGGCGGCGCACGTCTCCAAGCTGATGCCGATGAACTGGAAGACCTGCCAGGAAGCCTTCATGGAGAGCTACCACGTGGTGGCAACGCATCCGACGCTGATGGAGTCGCTCGGCGACGCCAACAGCCGCTACGACACGTTCGGCAACTACAGCCGGGCCATGACCGCCACGGGCGTGCCCAGCCCGCATCTCGACGGCCAGCCCCGCTGGGAACGCATCGACGACGGCAAGGAGTACGGCCGCTGGCGACATCCGCTGAGCGGGCACATCTACGAGCGCAACGACGACGGGCAGGTGGCCGTCACCGACCTGGACGGCAACGTCAGCACCTTCGATGAGCACGGCAACCACCTCGACGGTGCACAGACCCAGGCCGACCCGCACCTGTGCAAGTGGATCGGCGGCCCGCTGCCGCCGGGCCTGGAAGAGATGCCGTTGATGACACCTCATCCGCCGCCGGAGGTGACCAATGTGAGGGGATGGCTGGCGGATCGCAAGCGGGCCCAAGTGCAACGGCAGGTGGGTGACGCCATCGACGTCGGGGCCGTCAGCGACGCCGAGCTCATCGACTCCATCTTCTTCTCGGTGTTCCCGAACTGGTCGCCGTGGGGCTGTTTCAACCCGATCATGTACCGGTTCCGGCCCAACGGCGACAACCCCCAGGAGTGCATCTTCGAGGTGATGCTGTTCCCCCTCGCCCCGCCCGATCCGGCCGATCGGCCGGCACCGGCGAAGATGCGCCACCTCGGCTTCGACGACGACTGGACACTGGCGCCTGAGCTGGGGCCGCTGGCCAAGATCTTCCAGCAGGACTCGCTCAACCTGCCGCTGGTACAGCAGGGCCTGCGGGCCCAGGAGCAGCAGGAGGTGATCTTCGCCTCCTACCAGGAGACCAAGATCCGGCACTTCTACCAGCACTACTTCGCACGGCTGGCGCCGAAACTCGATCGCTCGACGGGTGCGGTGGCTGCTGCCTCGGAAACCGCTGTGGGCGTGGCCACGCGCGAGAACGGAACTTCTGACTGAGCTCCTAGTCGCGCTCGCTGCCGAGCCTGCCGCCTGACCACCACGACTCGAAGCGCTGCTCGATCGCCGACCAGACCAGCTCGACGATCGGTCCGCTCGGGGGCACGACGTAGGCGAACACGCCGTAGCCGTCGTCGGGCGGCGCGGCCGCTGCGGCAACCTTCCAGCCGGCCTGCAGGCAACGCTCGGTCTCCGCAGCCACGTCGTCGACCCACACGCCCACGTGATGGACGCCCGGATCGTCCGAGCCGTCCCAGATCGTGCCTGATTGGCCCTGCAACAACTCGAGATGCTGGGGCCCTTCGCGCGAGTACGTGAAGGTCAGCTCGACCGATTGGAGACCCTGCTGCGGGGTCCACACCTGCTGCGCTGCGCTGTGCTGCACCGACGCCCAGCTCACGTCCAGCGTCTCGCCCATCTCTGCCATCGCCGCATCCAGGTCTGGCACCCGGATCCCCGTGTGGAAGAGCCGCTGGTAGTCGATCATCGGACAGTCCTCCCGAACGCGGCCATACTCGCGCAGGGGGTGTCCGGATGAGCCGCCAGACGCTTGTCGAACTCACACGCAGGACGCTCCAGCACGCCCGTGCAGGAACGGTTCCGCTGGCCGGCGACATCGGCCGGGTGCCGGCGGCCAACTACTACGACCCCGATCGCTGGCAACTCGAGATGGCGCGGGTGTTCAAGCGCACTCCCTTGGCGCTGGGCTTCACCTGCGAGCTGCCCGAGCCCCGCAGCTACAAGGCGCTGGAGGTCGCAGGCGTGCCCGTCCTGCTGTCACGGGGCGCCGACGGCCAGATGCGCTCATTCGTAAACATGTGCAGCCACCGCGGCTCGATCGTCGTGCAGGAGGGAACCGGCACGACCCGCCGCTTCACCTGCCCGTACCACGCGTGGAGCTACGACAACGAAGGCCGGCTGGTCGGCATCCTCGACCGTGAGGAATTCGGCGACCTCGACCCGGACTGCCATGGCCTCGCGCCGCTGCCCGTCGCCGAGCGAGCCGGCATCATCTTCGGCGCCTTGACCCCCGGGGCGCCCTTCGACATCGACGCCTACCTCTGCGGCTACGGCGAGATGTTGGCGCACCACGAGTTCGCAAACTGTGCCTACGTGGGCAGCCAGAGTGTCGATGGGCCGAACTGGAAGGTGGCCTACGACGGCTATCTCGACTTCTATCACCTGCCGATCCTGCACCGGGAGTCGTTCGGGCCCGGCTACTCCAACAAGGCCATCTACGACGCCTGGGGCCCGCACCAGCGGGTGACCTCGCCCGACCGCCGCTTCCTGGCGCTCGACAACCTTCCCGAAGACGACTGGCCCGCCGACCTGCTGACCGACGGCGTGTGGACCATCTTCCCGCACACCTCGGTTGCCGGGTTCCAGGTGAGCGCCGATGGCGTTCCCGGCGGCGGGCGGATGTACATGATCTCGACGCTGTTCCCCGGCGACACTCCAGACACCTCTCGCACGGTTCAGCACTTCCTGGCCACGTTCGAGCTCTCAGAGCAGCTCGACGGGCTGATCGAAGCCCAGAAGGCGTTTCTGCTGCATGTCGTGCGCGACGAGGACTACTACAACGGCAACCGGATCCAGCGGGCGGTGAAGACCGGAGCCAAGACCGAGTTCTTCTTCGGTCGCAACGAGGCCGGTGGTCAGCGTTTCCACGGCTGGGTCGATCGCCTCGTGGCCGCAGAGACCGACGACGACTTCGCCAACCTCTTCAGCGCTGCGGAGATTTCCTTCCAGCGCTAGCTGGAAGCGAAAACACAGCCAGCGCTAGCTGGAAGCGAAAACACAGCCAGCGCTAGCTGCGCGAAGCGAGCCAGCGGGAGGTGGCCTTGGCCATCTTCGAGCCGTCGTAGCCGATGCGCTGGGTCGGCTCCACCTCGAGGATCACCCGCCGGGGCGAGTCCAGAAATGAGACGAACGCGGCTTGGCCCGCTTCGTTGCCGGGCCAGAGTGCCGAGGCCAAGGCCGGGTAGAACCACGCCTTCGTCTGGGCGTCGTCGTGAACCGTGCAGGTGCCCTTCCACGTGATCGCCTTGTTGCGCGGCATGGGTGAGCCGGTGCTGGTGACCACGATGCACACCCGCGGATCACGTCGCACAGCACTGATGCGCGCCCGCTGGCTCGACGCAGTCAGCCAGAAGCGGTTGTCTCGCCAGACGTACGACATGATCACGCCCACCGGCCAACCCTCACGGTTCGCCCAGATGAAGGTGCACTCGTTGTGTGCCAGCAGCAGCTGCTCCTCGACGTCGGCGTCGAGGTCGTACACCGTGACGTCTTCGTAGTTCTCCTCGGGATGGATCTCCGGTACTTCCTCTGTCACGGTGCGACTCCGTTCGACGGCGTGGCCTGCTAGACCGGTCGGATGCCTGCGTATCTCATCGCGAACTATGACGTCGTCGACCCCGACAAGTACAAGGAATACCAGCGTGGTGCCGCTCCCATCATGGCGGGCGGCGGCAAGCTCCTGGTGCTCGACCCGGCGTCGGTCATCAAGGAAGGCGACGCCGGGGCGCAAACGGTCGTCATCGAATATCCCACCATGGAGGCCGCTCGGGCGGCGTACGAGTCGGACGACTACCAAGCCGTTGTGGGCATCCGGTTGGGAGCCACCACCAACGGCCGCGCAGTGCTGGCCAACGGCATGGGCTGATCCTCTCTCTTGCTGAATCGGCGCTGAAGGCCTGGACCCCGAATCGAAACGGTCGGCTCGCGGGGACACCTCCAATAGTCGGGCTAACTCTCGGTGGATTCTGACTGAGCATTCAGGAGTCAGTCAGCTTGGTTCGACCGGCTGCGGCTGCGAGCGGCAGCAGCACCAGTTCGTGGGCGAATTCCAGCACTCGCACCGCGATGGCGAAGGCCGCGGCATCGCCGACCCCGAATCGCTCGGCCAGCAGGGCCGCAACCACCACCTCGCGCACGCCGAGCCCCGCCGGCGTGATGCCGACCATGCCCACGACGATGCCTGCCGCTGTTGCCCCGGCAATCAGCCAGACGTCGTCCACTCCGGCGGCAAGCAGCGCACCGGCCAGCAATACCGACGCCATAAGACGCTGCGCCACCGCCAGTCCGTAGATGAACACCGCTCGCCACACGGCTGCCCGTTCGGCGTTGAGCGCGTCGGTCTGCATCCGCCCCGACAGCCACCGCAGCACGACCACCCGCCGCATCAGCCCGTCGATACGGCGCCACCAGCCCCCGGCGCCCGCCAGTGTCCACGGCAGTGTCACCAGGCCGGCGACCGCGCCGACGCCGATGACGATGCGGGCGAGCCATCCCCCTGCAGTGCCCAGCCAGTCGGCTGGTGCCCACAGCGCCGCGAAGACTGCCGACCAGCCGACCAGCGTGGCGGTCTCCACAACTACCGACGCCCCTGCGGCAGCCCGGTTCACGCCCAGCGGGGCAGCCAGGCCGGCCCGGGCGACCACTGGCACCAGCCCGCTCGGCAGGTAACGCGTTGCCTGGGACAGCATCCAGATGCGCAGCGCCGGGCCTTGCGCCAGCGGCGTGCCATAGCCGCCGATGAGCTCACGCCATCCGAGCGCCAGGCACCACGTGGCGATCATCGACACGAAGACGGCGGCCGCCAGTCCGACAGCATCGACTTGCAGGTCGATCCGGCGCAGGTCATCCCAGTAGCGGACGGCCAGCCAGACGATCATCGCTGCGGTCGCCAGCCCGAGCGCCCACCTCACGGCGGCGCCGGCTCGCCGCCGTTCGCCGATGCTGCCATTCGATGCAGTCACGACTGCACGCTCATGATGCTGCGCATCAGCCATGTCCGGCGTCCCCGGCACATCTGGCACCCGGCCGGCATCCCGCTGAGCGTACCGGGGTGCCCGCGAGCCACCCGGAGCGTCGACGGCACAGCTCGAAGCAGGACCGCTGCGAGACTGGGCGAGTGCGTGTGGCGCTGGTTGCACCGGGGTTTCCGACGTCGCTGGACGATCACCACAAACCCTTCCTGCTCGATCACGCGCGAGCGCTGGCCGGTGCGGGTGCCGAAGTGACGGTGGTGTGCCCCGCTCACCCCGATGCGCCGCGCCGCCACGTGGTGGGCGGCATCGAGGTGCACAGGGTGCGATTCGCCCCCCGACGGATCGAAGCACGGGTAGCGCTAGGCGAGAGCTACCGGGTGTTCTCCGGGCTGTCGGCGCTGTGGGTCGTCCCGATGATCGCGCAACTCGCCTTGGCCGCATCCCGCCACGCACGTCGCCGTTCGGGTGAAGGCACAGTGATACACGGCCACTGGTGGTTTCCCTGCGGACTCGTGGCCGTTGCTGCCGCTGCCCTTGCGGGACGGCGGACGGCCAGCGTGGTGCACATCCACGGCTCCGACGCCGCGGTCACCACCAATGCCATCCACCGATGGCTGGCACGCCGAGTATTGCGCCGCGCAAGCGCCGTGGTGACCGTCTCCGAGGACCTGCAGGATTGGGCCTCGTTGCTCGTGCGACGATCCCGCGGCCCGCATCCCCCGCCGAGTGCCGAGCCGATTGGGCGCACCGGCGGGCCACTGCTGGCGGTCGCGTCGATGCCCGTGGGTGCCGACCGGCTCGGAACGCCAACGCCGGCACCCGCGGACGGTCCGGTGATCGGCATCGGACGCCTCATGGCCGAGAAGGGGTTCGACGTACTCATCGAAGCCGTGGCGCTCATGCCGCCAGCCGCACAACCCGAGCTGGTCATCGTCGGTGACGGCCCCGACCTGACGCTGCTCGAAGCGCTGGCACTCCGGCGCGGCGTCAGCGCGGAGTTCGCTGGCGCCGTGCCCCCCAACGAGATCGGCGAGTGGTACGGGCGGGCCCGTCTGGTGTGCGTGCCGAGCCGGCGGGAAGGCTTCGGCATGATCACTGCGGAGGCTCTCGCTGCAGGCCGACCCGTGGTCGCCACCGCCGTGGGCGCCGCACCCCACTTCATCACCGAAGGCGCCAACGGCTTCCTAGCACCCCCCGACAGCGCTGACGCTCTGGCGGCGGTGCTCACCAAGGCGCTGCAAACAGAGCTCGCTGCCTCGGCCTCGACAACAGCCGTGACGCTGGCACCGTTCGGCGCCGAGGCCCACGCTGCAGCCCTGATGGAGATCTACGGGCAGATCGTGCAGCCGTAACTACAGCTCGGCGACGATCTCCGCCATCAGCTCGCCAGCTTCGGTGGGGTTCAAACCCACCCGCACGCCAGCATCGCGCAGCGCATCCATCTTGGCCGCAGCAGTGCCCTTGCCGCCCGAGACGATGGCGCCAGCGTGGCCCATCTTCTTGCCTGGAGGCGCGGTCACCCCGGCGATGTAGCTCGACACCGGCTTGGACATGTTGTCCTTGATGAACGCGGCGGCCTCTTCCTCGGCTGAACCGCCGATCTCGCCGATCATCATCACGGCCTTGGTGTCGGGATCGGCTTCGAACGCTTCGAGGCAATCGATGAATGAGGTGCCCGGCACGGGATCGCCGCCGATGCCCACGCACGTCGTGACGCCGATGTCCTTCTGCTGCAGCTCGTACAGCGCCTGGTAGGTCAGCGTGCCCGAGCGGCTGACGATGCCCACCGGGCCGCCCGGCTTGGCGATGTGGCCCGCGGTGATGCCGATGTTGCACTCCCCCGGCGTGATGATGCCCGGACAGTTCGGCCCCAGCAGCCGGACGTGCGGGTAGTCGCGCTTCAGCATGTTGAAGAAGCGGGCCTCGTCGTGAGCCGGCACGCCCTCGGTGATGCAGGCCACGAATTCGATGCCCGCTTCGGCGGCGTCCATCACGGCGGCGAACACTCCGGGCGCGGGGATGAAGATGCACGAGGCATTGGCACCTGTCGCGGCGACCGCTTCGGTGCAGTTGGCAAACACTGGCACGCCCTCGACGTCCGTGCCGGCCTTGCGCGGATTGGTGCCCGCCACCACGTTGGTGCCGTAATCGCGGTTCAGCATGCCGTAGTAGCGGCCCTGCGAGCCGGTGAGGCCCTGGTAGACGACCTTGGTGTCCTTGTTGACGAAAATGCTCATCTGAGGCTCCCGTTCAGCTCGCAGCCGCGGCCATCGCGACGGCTCGACGGGCGGCGTCGAGCATGGTCGGTTCCATCACCAGCTTCTCGTTGAGGTGAGGGGCGAGGATCTCGCGGCCCTCCGCAGCGTTGGTGCCGTCGAGACGCAGCACGATCGGCGCCTCGATGTCGACCGCGTCGAGCGCCCCGATGATGCCGTTGGCCACCTCCTCGCCGCGGGTGATGCCGCCGAAGATGTTGATGAAGATGGCCCGCACATCGGGATCGTTGTTGATGACCTCCAGCGCATTGGCCATCACCTGAGCATTGGCGCCGCCGCCGATGTCCAAGAAGTTGGCCGGCTTGCCGCCCACCTGGTTCACCACGTCCACCGTGCTCATGGCCAGCCCGGCACCGTTGGCGATCACGCCGACGCTGCCGGCGAGGCCCACGTATTGCAGGCCCTTGGCGTGGGCGGCCTCCTCGCGCTCGTCACGCGGCTGGGTTTCGTCGTACTGCGCGTAGTCCTCGTGGCGGAAGACGGCGTTGGCGTCGAGCGTGACCTTGGCGTCGAGCACGTGCACCCGGCCCTCGGGCGTCAGGATCAGCGGGTTGATCTCGACAAGATCGGCGTCGCCCTCGGTATAGGCCACGTACAGCTTGCGCAGGATCTCGACGGCCTGATCGGTGGCGGCCGGGTTGAGGTTCGCCCCCTCCACCCACGCCCGGGCGGCCCCTTCGGTGAGTCCCTCGGCGGGGTCCACCAGCACTTTGCTGATGGCATCGGGATTCTCGGCCGCAACGGTCTCGATCTCGACGCCGCCCTCGGCCGACAGCATCCCGAGATGCTTCTTGGCCGAGCGGTCCAGCGTGAAGCTGGCGTAGTACTCCTCGGAGATGTCCGAGGCCTTCTCGATCCAGAGCCGGCGCACGATGTGGCCGTTGATGTCGAGTCCGAGGATGTTGCCGGCGTGGGTCCGCACATCGTCGACGGTGGCGGCGAACTTGACGCCTCCCGCCTTGCCGCGCCCGCCGGTGTGCACCTGCGCCTTCACCATCACCGGCGTGCCCAAACGCTCCGCGGCGGCCACTGCTTCGTCGACGCTGAAGGCGACTTCGCCGTCGGATACCGGCATGCCGTAGCCCTTGAAGAACTGCTTGCCCTGATATTCGAAGAGATCCACGGCGGGGAGCATAGGAGCGCAGCCCTGCCGCCCGCTGTGAAGGCTCTTGGGAGCCCCAGCCCTCTAGGAGCGAACGCGGCGGAGGTTGGCGAAGCTGGCGACGAGGGTCTTGTTGCCGATGTCGGCGAAGTGGACGGTGACCTCCCAGTCGTCGCCGTCAGGCCGTACGTCCTGCACGACGCCAGCGCCGAAGCGGTCATGCAGCACGTCGTCGCCCACGCCGTAGCCGAGGTCGGCTGAGGGGGCGGGCCTGGGCTCGCCCAACCGGGCGGCAACCCGGCGGCGGGCCTCCTCCCGGCGCGATTCGCGGCCCTTTGCCGCGCTGTCGTCGTGGCGGGCGGGATCGCTGCGGGGCTGGCTCCGGGCGGCCATCTCCGACTCGTCGAGCTGGCTGTACTCGCTGGGCTCGCTGGCCCGGCGATTGGCGCCCCAGTCGCTGGTGACGGGTCGCCACGAGCTGCCGAGGCGCTGGGTGTCGTCGGAGCGGTCGTCCAGCAGGTCAGCGGGGATCTCGTCGATGAAACGGCTGGGCGGGTTGTAGCTGGTCTGGCCGTGCAGCATCCGGCTCCATGAGTGGGTCAGGTAGAGCTGCTTGCGGGCCCGGGTGATGCCGACGTACGCCAGACGGCGCTCTTCCTCCAGCTCGTAGGGATCAGTCATCGAGCGGTGGTGCGGGAAGATGCCGTCTTCCATGCCGGTCACGAACACGATGTCGAACTCGAGCCCCTTGGCGGAGTGCAGCGTCATCAGCGAGACCTGGGAGGCGTCGGTCATCTCGTCCACATCGCTGACCAGCGACACCTGCTCGAGGAACTCATCGCACGACTCGAACTCGGCAGCGGCGCCGGCGAGTTCTTCGAGGTGCTCCAGCCGCCCGTCGGATTCGACGGTGCCCTCGTCGTGCAGCGCCTGGATGTAACCCGATTCGTTCAGCGCCACTTCGAGCACAGCGGCGGGTCCCTCGTCGATGCGGGCCCGGGCACGGCTCATCAGCTCGCGGAACTGCAGCAGGCCGCCGCGGGCGGTGCCGCGCACGCCCAGCGATTCGACACGCTCGATCACATCGGCCAGCGATGTGTCGCCCCGCGCTGCCGCATCGTCCAGCTTGGCGACCGTGCGGTCGCCGATGCCGCGGGCGGGCAGATTCACGACCCGCTTGAGCGACACCTCGTCGGACGGGTTGACCGCAGCCCGCAAGTAGGCCAGTGCATCCTTGATCTCGCGCCGGTCATAGAAGCGGGTTCCGCCGATGATCTGGTACGGCACGTCGTTGGCGACAAGCTCTTCCTCGATCACGCGCGACTGGGCGTTGGACCGGTAGAAGACTGCAGCGTCGGACCAGTCCATCCGGCCATCGCCGTGCAGGCGGCGCAACTCCGCGCAGACGTAGTGCGCCTCGTCTTCCTCATTGGTGCCGCGGTAGCGGATCGGCTTGGCACCGCCGGACTGATCGGTCCAGAGGTTCTTCGGCGGCCGTCCGAAGTTGTTGCGGATCACCGAGTTGGCGGCGTCGAGGATCGACTGGCTGGAGCGGTAGTTCTGATCGAGCACATAGGTCGAGGCATTGTCGAAGGTGGCGCCGAACTCCAGGATGTTGGTGATGTCGGCGCCCCGGAACGCGTAGATCGACTGGTCGGAGTCGCCTACGACGAAGACGTTCTGGGCGGGCCCGCTCAGCAGCCCGATCAGGCGCACCTGCGCCAGATTCGTGTCTTGGTACTCGTCGACCAAGATGTGCTCGAAGCGCTGCCGGTAATGCTCGGCCACCTCGTCATGAGCACTGAGCAATTCCACGCCCAGCATCAACAGGTCATCGAAGTCCATGGCGCCGGCGCGCCGCAGCCGCTTCTGGTACTCGGAGTAGACGCGAGCCACTTCACGGTTGAACGGCCCGCCGCCGTCGGGCGACTCGGCCCGCTCCGCAGCCTGCGGCGGCGTGGTGAGCTGGTTCTTCAGCGTCGAGATCGCCGCATGCACGGCGCGCTCGTTGAACCGCTTGGCATCGAGATCGAGGTCTCGCACCACGTAGCGGGTGAGCCGCCGCGAGTCGGCCTGGTCGTAGATGCTGAACGTGCCCGGGTAGCCGAGCACATCGGCGTGACTGCGCAGGATGCGGGCGCAGGCACTGTGGAAGGTGGAGATCCACATCCGCTGCGCCACGGGACCGACGAGGCTGCCGATGCGCTCGCGCATCTCCCCCGCCGCCTTGTTGGTGAACGTGATGGCCAGCAGGCCGAACGGGCTGACCTGCCGGTGCGCCAGCAGGTGCGCGATGCGATGGCTGAGCACGCGCGTCTTGCCCGAGCCGGCCCCGGCCACCACCAGCGCCGGGCCATCGCCGTGCAGCACAGCGGCCCGCTGGCCCGCGTTCAGCGGCGCCAGGATCGGATCGCTGCTCAGATCGTCATTCACGGGCGGCCATGCGCGGGAGTCGGCTATGTCGTGTAGTCGGCGTTGATGCGGACGTACTGGTCGGTGAGGTCGCAGCCGTACACAGTGAACGAGCCGGCTGTGCCATCGGAACGAACGCCCAGGTCCACCGAGATCAGCACCTCGTCCGACGCCAGGTACGCCTCGAGCTCGGCAAGGGCTTCGGCCGTCGCGGGCGTGGGGTACACCTCTTGGTCGCCGAAGCGGATCCTGACGCGATCAGGATCGATGTCGGTCTCGTCGCTGCACTTGCCGATCGCCATCGCAACCCGGCCCCAGTTGGGATCGCGGCCATGCACGGCCGTCTTGACGAGCGGCGAGTTCACGATGACCTTGGCGACCCGCTTGGCTTGTGCGTCGTCACGGGCGCCATTCGCCGTCACCACGATCAGGGTCTCCGCTCCCTCGCCGTCGAACGCAAGCTGACGGGTCAGGTCCAGGCTGACTGCGCCGAGCGCGGTCTCCAATTCGGCCTCGTCGACCGGCCCGGCAGCGCCATTCGCCAGCATCACCACCATGTCGCTGGTGGATGTGTCGGTGTCGACACTGAGCGCGTTGAAGGTCACGTCGCAGACCCGGCGCAGCATGGCGTCGAGCCGGTCGGGAGCGATCTCGGCGTCGGTGGTGATAACCGAGATCATCGTGGCCATGTCGGGCTCGATCATCCCCGAGCCCTTCGCGATGCCCACCACCGTGGCGGCACCTGCTGAGGCGCTCGCCGTCTTGGGATGCGTGTCGGTGGTCATGATCGCCGTCGCGGCGGCAACGGCATCGTTGCTGTCGAGTGCTGGTCCGGGGCCTGCGATCAACCGGTCGAAGTACGTGTCGATCTTGCCTTCGGGGTAGGGCACGCCGATCAAGCCGGTGGAGCCGACCAACACTTGGCCGGGCTCGCAACCCACCAGCTCGGCGACCCGATTCGCGAGGTTCGCTGCGTCTCGCTCACCCTGCGCGCCAGTTGCCACGTTGGAGTTCTTGGATATGACCACCACGGCCTGCACTCGCCCGTCGGCAATGTTGGCCTGACTGCGACGCACACTGGCCCCCGAGAACAGACTCTTGGTGAACACACCGGCTGCAGCCGCCACCCGATCAGCTGCCAGCACCATCACATCGTCGGTGCCGTCCTTTATGCCGATGTTGCCCACATGGCAGGCGAACCCCGCCGGCAGGTCCACCGATGCAGCCGCATTCGCGGCCCCTGCTGAGTTCATGATCAGCCCTTGTCACACACTTTCCGCGGCCTGGCCGCGGCTGTGGGGCCAAGGTAGTTGCGGCTGTGCTGTGAACCTCCGCCTATTTCCATGGGTCTATTCCCATTCGGCTATTCCCATTCGATGGTGCCGGGGGGCTTGGAGGTGATGTCGTAGACGACCCGGTTGACGCCGGGCACTTCGTTGACGATCCGTGACGAGATCAACTCGAGCAGGTCGTGGGGCAGGCGGGCCCAGTCGGCAGTCATCGCATCCTCGCTGGTGACGGCGCGCACGATGATCGGGCGGGCGTAGGTGCGCTCGTCGCCCATCACGCCGACGCTGCGGATGTCTGCCAGCACTGCGAATCCCTGCCAGACCTCGCCGTCGAGGCCGGCCTTCGTGATCTCGTCGCGCACGATGACATCGGCCGCTCGCACCGTCTCGACGGCTTCGGGCGTGACCTCGCCCACGATCCGGACACCCAGGCCCGGCCCGGGGAACGGCTGGCGCTGCACGATCTCGGCTGGCAGGCCCAGCTCGGTGCCGACGGCCCGCACCTCGTCCTTGAACAGATTCCGCAGCGGTTCCACCAGTTCGAAGGTCATGTCTTCTGGCAGCCCGCCCACGTTGTGGTGGCTCTTGATCTTCGCTGCGGTGGGCGAGCCCGATTCGATCACGTCGGGGTACAGCGTGCCCTGCACCAGGAAGCGGGCGTCGGTGATGCCGCCGGCAGCGCGCTCGAAGATGCGCACGAACTTCTCGCCGATGATCTTGCGCTTGTCCTCGGGGTCGGTCACCCCGGCCAGTGCCTCGAAGAACTCGTCGGCAGCCCGTTCATGGATCAGCTCGATGCCCTGCGTGCGCCGGAACGTGTCGGTGACCTGCTCGCCCTCGCCGGCACGCATGAGCCCCGTGTCCACGAACACGCAGGTGAGCTGGCTGCCGATCGCTCGCTGTGTCAGCGCGGCGGCCACGGCGCTGTCCACCCCGCCCGAGAGTCCGCAGATGGCACGTGCGCTGCCCACCTGCGCCCGGATGGCCTCGACGCTCTCGGTGATGACGTTGGCCATCGTCCACTCGGAGTTGATCCCGCAGATGCCGTGGAGGAACCGCTCGAGCTGTGCTTGGCCGCTCGGCGTGTGCGCGACTTCGGGGTGGTGCTGCACCCCGTAGAAGCGGCGCTGCGGGTCTTCGATGACAGCAGCAGGACTGTCGGCAGTGGACGCTGTGACGGCGAATCCGTCGGGCGGCTCGACCACAGCGTCGAAGTGCGACATCCACACGGGCTCGGTGGAGCCGACGCCGATGCCGGGTTCGCCGAGCAGTTCGGAGGGCACTCCGGCGTGCGTCATCGTGGTGCGCCCGTACTCGCCGCGGCCGCTGCGACCCACTTGCCCGCCCAGGTCGCGAGACAGCAGTTGGTGCCCGTAGCAGATGCCCAGGATCGGCACGCCGAGCTCGTATACGCCGGGGTCGATGCCCGGGGCACCGTCAACGTGCACCGATGCCGGGCCGCCGCTGAAGATGATCGCTGCGGGCGAGCGCTCAACCAGCTCGGCCGCGGTGGCCGTGTGGGGAACGATCTCGGAATAGACCTGCGCCTCACGCACCCGCCGGGCGATCAGCTGCGCGTACTGCGCGCCGAAGTCCACCACCAAGACCGTTGGATGGGCGACTGTGCCGGCCGCCGGAGAGTGAGTGGACATAGGCCGCAGCTGCGCCGAGTTGGGGAAAACAACGAGGCTACCGCTGGGCTTCGGAGGCATTGCGGGATTCGGCAGCCGGGTACCGCCCGAGAACGACACAGGACCGGCGCGAACGCCGGCCCTGTGCCTGTTTGGGAGGGAGTGGAGCGGGAGCTACATCATCCCGGGCATGCCGCCCATGCCGCCGCCCATGGCAGCAGCAGCCGCAGCAGCAGCGGCAGGATCGGCTTCCTCGGGCTTGTCGGTCACCAGTGTCTCGGTGGTGAGCAGCAGCGCCGCAATCGACGCTGCATTCTGCAGCGCCGCACGGGTCACCTTCGCCGGGTCGATGACGCCGGCAGACACCAAGTCCTCGAACTTGCCGGTGTCGGCATTGAAGCCCGTGTTGCCGTCGGCTTGCTCGATCTGCTGCACGATGACAGCACCCTCGTAGCCGGCATTCTGCGCAATCTGGCGGCTGGGACCTTCCAGCGCCCGATGCACCATGCGAGCCCCGGTGGCCTCGTCGCCGTCGAGGTCGAGCGCTGCCACCGCAGCACGAGCCCGCAGCAGCGCAGTGCCGCCGCCGGGCACGATGCCTTCTTCGATCGCAGCCCGGGTGGCCGACACCGCGTCCTCGATGCGGTGCTTCTTTTCCTTCAGCTCGACCTCAGTGGCCGCGCCGACCTGGATCACCGCCACACCGCCGGCCAGCTTCGCCAGCCGCTCCTGCAGCTTCTCGCGATCCCAGTCGGAGTCGGTCTCGTCGATCTCGCGCTTGATCTGCACGACACGCCCATCGACATCGCCGCTGTCGCCGCCGCCCTCCACGATCGTGGTCTCGTCCTTGGTGATGATCACCTTGCGGGCGGTGCCCAGCAGGTCGAGGGTGGTGTTGTCGAGCTTCAGGCCGACCTCCTCGGAGATGACCTCGCCGCCGGTCAGGATCGCCATGTCGGCCAGCATCGCCTTGCGTCGCTCGCCGAAGCCAGGCGCCTTCACGGCTGCCGATGAGAACGTGCCGCGGATCTTGTTGACGACGAGCGTGGCCAGCGCCTCGCCCTCGACGTCCTCGGCGATGATCACCAGGCCCTTGCCGGTCTGCATGACCTTCTCGAGCACCGGCACCATCTCGGCGACCGCGCCGATCTTGCCGTTCACGAACAGCAGGTACGGGTCGTCGAAGACAGCTTCCTGACGGTCGGGGTCGGTCACGAAGTACGGCGACAGGAAGCCCTTGTCGAACTGCATGCCCTCGGTGAATTCGAGGTCGACGCCGAACGTGTTGGATTCCTCCACCGAGATGACGCCGTCCTTGCCGACCTTGTCGAACGCCTCGGCGAGCGTCTCGCCGATCGTGGTGTCGGCTGAGGAGATGCCGGCGACGCTGGCGATCTTGTCCTTGTCGTCGGAGACATCGGTCGACATGTCGACCATCTCGTCCACAGCGGCTGCCACCGCGGTCTCGATGCCCCGCTTGAGCTCCATCGGGTTGGCACCGGCGGCCACGTTGCGCAGGCCCTCGCGGACCATCGCCTGGGCCAGCACGGTGGCGGTGGTGGTGCCGTCGCCGGCGACATCGTTGGTCTTGGTGGCCACTTCCTTGACGAGCTGAGCAC
This sequence comes from Acidimicrobiales bacterium, assembly GCA_009843525.1. Lineage (GTDB taxonomy): Bacteria > Actinomycetota > Acidimicrobiia > Acidimicrobiales > Poriferisodalaceae > Poriferisodalis > Poriferisodalis multihospitum. The sequence continues at coordinate 36,924 of VYDH01000033.1, forward strand.
CCATGTTCTCGAACGGGTCGTCCAGCTCGATCTCGCGGGCGATGCTCACGCCGTCATTGGTGATCGTGGGTGCCCCGAATGACTTCTCGAGCACGACATTGCGGCCCTTGGGCCCCAAGGTCACCTTGACCGCGTCGGCCAGCTTGTTGACGCCAGCTTCGAGGCCGCGCCGGGCCTCCTCGCTGAACTTCAGGATCTTCGGCATGTGTTGGTTCTCTTTCTTGTCGGCGCAGTCAGCGTCAGGCCACGATGGCCAGGACGTCGCGGGCGCTCAGGATGAGCAGGTCCTCGCCGCCCACGGTGATCTCGGTGCCGCCGTACTTGCTGTAGACGACGGTGTCGCCGACGCCGACATCCATCTGGATGATGTCGCCCGACTGGTCGGAACGCTTGCCGGGGCCGACCGCAAGTACCTCGCCCTGCTGGGGCTTTTCCTTGGCGGTGTCGGGGATGACCAGGCCGCTGGCGGTGGTCTCCTCGGCGTCGCTCGGACGCACGACGATGCGGTCCTCAAGTGGCTTCAGGTTCATGGTCGGAAGTGCCTCCTGTGGCGCTGTGCCCTGTCTGGGGCGTGTCATGGAACTGCCCGGCGGCACTTAGCACTCTCACCGGGCGAGTGCTAACGATACGAGCACACGTAAGCGGCCACAACCTCGCGCCACCCCGATCCGAGCTCGCTTTCTGGGCTTCCAACGAGCCAGCCGCGGCTTAGTTGAGGAAGTCGATGCGCAGGTTGGGGTCGGCGCCGCCGTCAAGGTCGGAAGGGCCATCGCTGGCCAGGCGGTACCAGGCCGTTGCGGCGATCATGGCGGCGTTGTCGGTGCACATGGCCCGGCTCGGCAGGTAGGCGTTGATGCCGTCTTCCATGCAGATGTCGAGCGTCCGCTCCCGCAATGCGCTGTTGGCCGCCACACCTCCTGCCAGGCAGATGCCCGCAGCGGACAACTCGTGAGCCGCTTTGCGGGCCTTATGCGTGAGCACGTCGGTCACGCAGGCCTGGAACGACGCCGCGACGTCGGCGGCGGTGACCTCGGGGTGGGCCCGCACCCAGTTGATGACCGCCGTCTTGATGCCCGAGAACGAGAAGTCGTAGCCGTCGTCGAGCATGGCCCTGGTGAGCGGGACCGCAGTGGGGTCGCCCTCGGATGCCAGCCGGTCGATAACAGGCCCGCCCGGGTAGCCGAGCCCCAGGTAGCGGGCCACCTTGTCGAATGCCTCCCCGGCGGCATCGTCGCGGGTGGCGCCCAGCAGGCGGTAGCGGCCATGGCCCTCGAACGAGATCAGCATCGTGTGCCCGCCTGAGACCAGCAGCGTGACGAGCGGGAACTGCACCTCGGCGTCGTGCTCGTCGAGCAGCGCGGCGTACAGGTGGGCCTCGTGGTGGTTGATGCCGATGTAGGGAACGTCCCACACCAGCGCCAGCGCCTTGGCAGCGGCTACCCCCACGAGCAGGCTGCCAACCAATCCGGGACCGCATGTAGCCGCCACGACATCGATGTCGCTGTCGGCGGCACCGGCCTCCACAAGTGCCTCGGCCACGACAGGCGTAATGAGGGCTTCGTGAGCGCGGCCGGCGATCTCGGGAACCACACCGCCGTAGCGGGCGTGGAGATCCACCTGGCTGCTGACGATGCTGGAGCGCACGTCGCGGCCGTCGTCCACGACCGCTGCGGCCGTCTCGTCGCAGGAGGTCTCGATGCCGAGGATGGTCGTCATTGCACCCCCATGGCTGTGTTCATTGCGCCCTCGGCAACGCCGAGGGCCGTACTCGATGCGCCCTCGGCAATGCCGAGGGCCGTGGCAATGGCGTCCAGGCGTTCGCCGTGCGAGCGACTGTCGATGTCGTGGCACCACATCACCAACGCGTCCTCTCGCTTTCCGCCAGGGCCGCCCCGGTAGTAGTTCTTGCGACTGCCGACGGGCGCATAGCCGAACCAGCGGTAGAGCCGCTGCGCCGCAGTGTTGGAGGAACGCACTTCCAGCGTCAGCGCTTCCAGCCCATCGATGCGCCGGGCCTCGCGGTGCAGCTCCAGCATCAGCCGTGCGCCCACGCGCTGTCCCTGGCAGTGAGGATGCACCGCCACCGAGGTGATGTGCCCTTCGCCGGCCACGATCATGAAGCCGCCGTAGCCGATGACGCCGGTCGGTCGGCCGTCGGGGCCCGGCGTGCAGGCCACGCGGTAGACCCGCTCGCCGGCCCGCTGCAATTCGTCCAGGTACAGGGCCATCGACCAGGGCCTCGGGTACACCAGCTTGTCGATTCGGCGGATCTCGCGCAGATGCTTGCGGCGCATCGGGACGATGACGGGTGGCGGGGCGGCGGGGGGCCGGCTCCCGGCAGGGACCGCGACGTTCGGTGACGCATGAATGCTCACGACCGCTCCCGCTGCTGCCAGTTGATGCGGGCGTCGGGGGCGCGCAGGTACATCGGCGCTATCTCGGACGGGCTGACGAACTCCTCGCGCAGCGCCCGGGCGTGCGCCAGCTCCACCAGCGCTCCAGCATTGGGATGGCGTAGCCCCTCCCGGCCGATCTCGGCTCCCCGAACGTCGCCGAGAACCTCGGCGTAGCGCTCGGCACCGTCGCCGACGATCAGCGTTTCGGCACCCGTTGCCATCAGCTGCGCGGCCACGTCGGTGGGCTGATCCACTGCCGGCGGGCTCATGAGCTGGATCCCCCCAGGCGCCCGCCGGTAGGTGGCGTAGAAGATCTCTCCCCGGCGAGCGTCGACGGTGGAGACGATGAGCCGATCGCTGAAGCGTGCCGGGAACGCCGTGAGGTCGAGGCTGGAGACGCCGATCATCGGGACGCGGCAGGCATGCGCAATGGACTTCGCGGTCGCCAAGCCCACCCGCAAGCCGGTGAACAGGCCCGGGCCGACATCGACGGCCACCAGGCCGATCTGCGACAGCTTCATCTGCGCCTGCTCGCAGAGGAACCGGATGGCCGGCGCGAGCGTCTCGGCATGGCGCCGGTCGCGGGTGGTGTGAAACGAGGCGATGATGCCCTCGTGCCCGCCGATGGCCACGCCGACCTGCGGCGTCGCGGTCTCGATGCCGAGAACTAGCACTGCGCTGCCTCCGCGCAGCGGTGAACTAGCACTGCGCTGCCTCCGCGCAGCGGTGAGCTAACACGGCGGCACCGGGAAGCTGTCGGCGAAGTGCCACGCTGCGGCGAGCGAGTCGGCGCGGTCGTGCCAGCTCGGACCAATGAGGTCGGCCTCGAAGATGCGGATGTCGGGCGACTCGCCGGGGTCGGCCAGCCGGATGCGCACGCGCAGGAAATCGCGTGGCAGCTCGCCGATCACCACCTCGCCCCACTCCACGCACACCACGGCATCGTCGTCGAGCAGTTCGGGCAGATCCAGATCGAGCACCTCGCCGAGGTTGTCCAGCCGGTACACGTCGAGGTGGTGCAACCTCATGCGGCCCTGGTAGCTCTGCGCGAGCGTGAATGTGGGGCTGGTCACCGGCTCAACGACCCCGAGAGCCGCCGCCAGCCCCTGCGTGAACACCGTTTTGCCAGCACCCAGGTCGCCCGACAGCAGCAGCACATCGCCAGGGCGCAAGAGCGGGGCCAGCGCCGCAGCGACAGCTCGCGTCCCGTCGGCGCTCGTGGTGCGGAACCGCATAACGGAGCTTGTCTAGCGTGCTGAGCCGCAGCCCAGCGCCTCTGCCCGGCGGTAGACGCGGGGGACGCGCAGCGAGATTCCGGTGAGCACTTCGTAGGGGCTACGACCGGACCAATCGGCCAGATCGGTGATGGTGACACGCTCGTCGCCCTGGCGGCCGACGAGAGTGACCCGGTCGCCGTTGTAGGCGCTGCCATCGCCGAGGTTGACCATCGTCTGATCCATGCAGACATGGCCCACCACGGGGTGCGGCGCACCGTCGATGAGCACGTTTGCCGGTCCCTGCGCTGGCCCCTGCTGCGGACCCGTGCCCAGGGAGCGGGCGTAGCCGTCGGCGTACCCCACGGGCAGGGTGATCACCCGGGTCTGGCGGTCTGCGGTCCACGTGCTGCCGTAACCGACGGATGCACCGCGGGGCACGACCTTGAAATAGACGACCTCGCTGTGCCAGCTCAGCACCGGTTCGGTCGGCAGGGCGGCTGCGATCTCGGGTTTGGGAGCCACGCCGTACAGCACGATGCCCGGGCGGACACGGTCGAGGTGGGCCTCGGGCAGGCGGGCAATGGCCGCGGACGCCGCCATGTGCCGGACGGGCGTGGGCAGCGAATGTCGTTCGTAGAAGCCCAGTGCCTCGCTGAAGCGCTCGAGCTGCCTGCGTGCATCGGACAGATCACCACTGTCAGCGTTGGCGAAGTGGCTGAACACGCCCTCGACGCGGACCGAGCGGCAGCGAAGCGCTTCGGAGAACAGCCCCTCGGCGTTGTAGTGGTGAACGCCGATGCGCTCCATGCCGGTGTCGATCTTGAGATGCGCCCGGGCGGTGGTGCCTGCAGCGACGGCTGCTTGGTCGATCTGGCGCAGTTTGTCAATCGACGGCGCCGTGAGGATCAGATCGTGGGCGAGGAACAGCGGGATCTGGCGCTCGACGGCACCACCGAGCACATGGATGTCGATGGTCAGTCCGGCGCTGCGCAGCGCCAGCGCTTCCTCGACATAGGCGACGCTCACGCACGACACCCCGGCAGCCTGCAGCGCCAGCCCGATCTGCGCGATGCCGTGGCCGTAGGCGTTGGCCTTGACCACTGGCACCACCTCGGCCCCCCCGACGTGTCGGCGGATCGCTGCCAGGTTGCGGTCGAGCGCGTCGAGATCAATGTCGCACCAGGTAGGACGCATCTGCGACGCGTCAGGTGCCAGCAGCCGCATCTGCGACGCGTCAGGTGCGGGCAGCCGCATCTGTGATGCGTCGGTCATGTGCCGCTCGTTTCGGAACTGGAGGCGGTGAGGCCGGTTCGCACCACCCCCAACAGCTCGACCTGGTGCATCGCGGTCAGCGGCGTGAGGGCTGATCCGGGGTCGTGACCGCCGAAGGTGGCGGTGCAACCGTGCCAGTGCGCAGCGGCGGCGGTCTGCGACAGCACGGCGTTCGGCTCGGTCGCGCCGGCGGACAGGACCGCCGCAATCACGCCTGAGAGCACGTCGCCCGATCCAGCCGTCGCCAAGCGAGCCGTCCCCGAAGCGGCCGCCAGCACGACGGCCATGCCAGCGTCTCGGGCAGCTCGGGCGGCGACGAGCGTCGTCGGTCCTTTCAGGAGGACGACGGCATTGAATTCTTCCGCTGCCCGGCGCACTGCCTCGAAGCGATCGGCCGCTGGCGGACCGCCTGTGAGCTTGGCGAATTCCCCGTCGTGAGGCGTGAGGACGGTCGGCGCTGTCCGCTCATGCAGGCACTCAGGATGGTCCGCGAGTGCCGTGAGGCCATCGGCGTCGACAACCAGCGGTACCGGACAGTCGGCAATGAAGCGGGCTGTCTGGGCCAAGGCAGCGGGGTCGGTGCCGATCCCCGGTCCGATGACGGCCGCGTCGAAGCGCTTGATGTCCTCGAGCGCGGGCCCGGCCCATTGCCCTGGCCGGAGGTCGAGCGCCACCGCCTCAGCCGGTCGAGCGACGTCGGCCGCTCGCAAGCCCGGCGAGCTGACCACCACCATGCCGGCGCCCGATTGCTGGGCGGCCGCGCACACGAGATGTCCGGCGCCGCGCATCTGAGGCGAGCCTGCAATGACCCGCACGGCCCGGTGCCACTTGTGGGCCGCCGGCTCAGCGGCCGGCAATGCGGCATCAGCATCGGCATCGGTCACGAGCCACGACATCGCCCCGCTGGCGTCGAGCCCGATCGGGGCGAGCTCCACCTCGCCAGCGGCAACCGCGCCGGGATGCAGCAACAGGCCCGGCTTCAGCGCGCCGAAGGTCACGGTCATTGCTGCGGGCCAGCAACCGTGGTCCTCACCGGTCAGCGCGTCGATACCGGAGGGGATGTCGACCGCCAGCACGGGTGCTGCCGGTACTGTGTCCGCACCCCACGACCCGTGCAGCCCGGTTCCGTACGCCGCGTCGATGACGAGGTCCCACGCCGCTGACGTGGGCGCCCCGAGATTGGCCGTGCCGACAAGCTCCAGTGCCTCGGGTGGCGTCACGACTCGGCAGCGCACGCCCCATCGCTCCAGCGCCGTCGCTGCGACTCGCCCGTCCGCGCCGTTGTTGCCCTTGCCGGCGGCCACGAGCACCCGCCGCCCGTAGGTGCCGCCCATCATCCGTCGGGCCGCGATAGCGACGGCTGCGCCGGCACGCGCAACCAACACATCGGTGCCTTCGGGCGCGGCCGCGTCGATTGCCGCCATCTCAGCCGGCGTCACAATCGGGATCACCGTGTCGCTCCAGGCCTATTGCGCCAGCACCATGGCGGCTGCCACCGAATCGGTGTGGGTGAGCGTCACCTGCCATTCAGACAGGCCGGCCGCCGCCGCCCGTTCGGCCGCGAGGCCCCGGAGCACCAGTTCGGGTCGGCCGCCGGGATGGCGTGCCACTTCGATGTCGCGGAACTTGCATGCCCCCAAACCGATGCCCAGCACTTTCATCACCGCCTCCTTCGCAGCAAATCTGGCGGCGAGGCGGGTGTCGGGATCGACCGTCCCCATGGCGTAAGCGAGCTCGGCGGGGGTGAACAGGCGGGTGCGCATGCCGCTGCGTCGCTCGAGCACTGCGGCGAATCGCTGGACGTCCACCATGTCGAGCCCGATCGAGGTGCTCATCTGCCGACGGTCCTACTCACCGGGTTCATCGCCCGGCGGGATGGCGGCGCCCAGCCAATGCTCGGCGAGCACATACACCGGTCGGGTCAGCAGATCGAAGACGTCGAGCGTGCCGAGCAGATCGTCGCGGAACCATGGCAGCGTCTCGGTGACCGCGTCGGCCAGCGCCCCGTAGCGGCCGCGGTAGCCCATCAGCACCGCCCGCATCGCTGGCGCACGCAATCGCTCGACGAAACGGCAGTGGAGCAGTGTGAGTCCGGTGGTCGTTCCGTCCTTGGTTTCGGGAATGTGGAGCACCGTGCGGCCGTCGCTGCCACGGGCCACTGTGACCTCGCGCTCGTAGGCGGCCCGGTGCTTGCTGCCACGCAGCTGCGGGTTGGTCACTGTGCGCGATTCGACACCGAGCGCCGTGCCGCCGCGATCAGTCAGCCAGATCGTTATCTCCGGGCCGCTGGCCGATGCCACTTGGCCCTCGATGCGGTATCGCGACCAGCCGGTGACTTCAGCCACTGCCGGGTCGAGCGCGGCCAGCGTGCGCAAGGCCGCGTACGACAGCCGATCCCTCGGCGCACCGGCTTCGAGCGCTGCCGCCACCAGCATCGAGTCGAGCAGCGTCTCATCTGCACGCGAGATGCCCACGGTGACGGTCTTGGCCTGGTGCTTGATGGTGTCGACCGGCCGAGTGAGCTCGTCGATGGCGATATTCAGAGCATCGGTGAAGTCGTCGATCACAACCGAGGGCAGCCCCACCTTGCCGATGTCCGCCTGGTACATCTCCAGCGGCGTCATGCCCACTGCGTAGCGCAGCACCGCTCCGAGGCGAGCTGCGGTGCCTGCTCGCAGGTGCCCGTCGTAGCTGCCTGCACGCACGCCGTCGCGGAAGCGATTGGCCGGAGCGCGCAGGCGCTCGGCCAGCACGGCCAGCAGATCCCCCTCGCGGCCGGAGGCCGCGGGCGACGCGTCAGCGCGGCCGCGGGCCGCCGGCAATGACCCGTCGCTGCCGGCAACCGCGAGCAGCGATTCTGTGCTGGCGCGCATCTCGCGCAGCGGATCGGCCAGTGCGTCGATCGTCAGCGCCGCCTCGTAGCCGTACAAGTGACCCGCGGCCGTGGCCAGCATGAAGTCCACTGCCGGATGCACGGCGGGAACCTCCAGCAGCTCCGCCGCGGCGTCAAAGCGGCCAGTGCCGGCCGAGGCCACCACGATCGGAGTTGCCCGGTGCGCCCGGTAGATCGCCACCTCCTTCGCGGCGTCGTCGGCGACAGAGCCGGTGAGGCCCGTCGCGCACACCCAGATGAGCGGCTCGCACGAGAGGTCGATGTGCTTCTTGTCCTCGGTCCCGTCCTCGGCGACGGCGTGATAGCAGACCTCGGACAGCTTGATGCGAATCTCACGGGACGCGATCCGGTTGGCGCCATTGCCCACCACGGCCCAGTGGCGGTGGGCGCCCACGTGGCGCCGCGCGATCCGGGCGATCTCGTCGTGCGATGCGAGCACGGCTTCGAGTGCGGCGGGCAGCTTGCCCAGCGCGCCGAGCAGGTCGCTGATGGCGCCGGTCGTCACGGCGTCGTCGGGGCGGATGTCGGCAGCGATGGCCGAAGCGAGCAGCGCGCACGCCGCGACCTGCGCGTAGAAGGCCTTGGTGGACGCCACCGACATCTCCACATCGCGGCCGTCGGAGGTATAGAGCACACCGTCGGCCCGGTCGGTCAGGTCACTGCCGCGCCGGTTGACGATGGCGATCACGGCCGCACCACGGGCGCGAGCGAGATCGACCGTGCGGTTGGTGTCGGTGGTGGTGCCGGACTGGCTGACAGCCACGACGAGCGTGTCGGACAGGTCGGCGTGCAGGCCGAAGCCGCTGAACTCGGTGGCCAGGGGCGCCGTCACCTCAACGCTGCGCAGCGTGCGCGATGGCGCCAAGAGAGTCTCGAAGAAATGCGGCAATGACGACGCTGCGGCGGCCGCGGTGCCCTGGCCGATGGCAACGATGCGGCGGATGGAACCGTCGCGCAGCCGGGACCGGACATCGGCAGGCAGGGCGTCGGTTCCAAGTCGCGCGTGGCGCAGGGGGCCAGCTGTGGCTGTGTCTATGGGGCCACGCAATGTGGCTGTGTCGATGCGGCCACGCAATGTGGCCCGGAGCGACCGGGGGGCCTCGCCGATCTCCTTCAGCAGGAAGTGCGGGTGTTCGCCCCGGTCGATGTCACGGGTGGTGACCTCGGCGGTGACGATGTCACTGGCTTCGACGGGCAACTCCGAACCGTCGTAGGAGCAGCGCCGCAGCGCGGTGAGCTCGGCTATCGCGCCAGTGGGCGCACCGACCAGCATGATCTGGCCGCGGCTGCCCACGGGATTCGCCGGATCGGACGGGGTCTCCCCATCGAGGCGGACGTACTGGCGGCATTCCTCCACCAAGCCGTACGGCTCGCTGGCGACGACATACGACGGGCCTGTCGCACCCACGTACAGCGCCTGCCCGCTCCCCCGCAGCGCCAGCGCCGCCACATCGGGCATCGCGGACACATGCGCCGCTATCGCCACCGAGCCCTCGAAGCTGCTGACGGCATCAGCGAAGGCTTGCCGAAGCTGCTCCGACCCAGCGAAGGCTTGCCGAAGCTGCACTGAACTACCGGTGGAGTGCGCGCCGTTCGAGCTTGCAGCGAGTGCCTGGCGCAGCATCGTCGGGATGACTTTGGCGTCGGTGGTGATTTCGGGCGCAATCTGAAGACGTCGCTGCGCGATCAGGTCGGCGTAATTGTCCACGTCACCGTTGAGCACAGCGGCGATGTGCGGAACATCGCCGCCAATCGAACCACTCCACGCGTCAAGAGGGTGCGTGTTGGGCACCGAGACGATGCCGATGCTGGCCCAGCGCGTGTGGCCCAGCACGACCGTCTCGGCACCGTCGGCACACAGAGCCCAGCGCAGCAAGCTGTCCTGGCGGATCTGCGATCTCAGGGCGGCCGTGTTGTCACCGAGCTCTCCGATTTCCGATGCGGTCTTGTACACGAACGCCAGACCATTGCCGGTGTCCCGCGCCGCACCGGCACCGAAGAGCGGGTCAGTGAGCCGTCCACCGTGCCCGCCACCGGCACTGCCGGTCTCGGCGTCGAGGCGCGCTCCGTGAACGAATACCTGCAGCCCGGCCGAGTCCCGCCCTCGAACCTCGAGACGGTCGAGCGCGGACAGCGCCACCTGGATCGACCAGAGTCCGCCCACGGCTGCGGCCGGCGGCGTGGCACCCCAGAGTCCGACTACTTCGCGCGCCATCCGCAGACGGTCTCGGCGCAATGCAAAGGCGTGGTCGGCTAACTCGCTCAGGCAGGCATTGATGCGCTCGATTCGGGCGCCCTCGTGACCGGGCAGCACGTCGCCCGCATCAACGGCCCTGTTGATGTCGTCGACGAGCGCTTCCATCGTCGCCAAGGCGGTCTCGATGTCGAGCACGCACTTAGGGTCGGATACCAGCAGGCGGACTCCAGGCAACGATCGCAGCGCTTCGTCGGCGTCTCGCAGCACCGTGGCGGCGGCTTCCAGCCGCTCGAGGGGGTCGCCGCCGTCAAAGGGAGCGTCGAAGCTGCCTCCGGACGCTGCGGCGGCGAGCAGGTCGGCGGCTTCGTGCAGCCGCGGGATGACGGCGGAGGCCTCCAGCGCAACTCGGTCGTCGCGGCGGCCGACGACGGCCACAATCCCGCACACAACAGCGAGGGTACCGAGCACCCGACGGCCCCCCGAGGCGGAGCCGGATTCGTGACTAGGCGGTGCCGGCCGCGCCGACGCCCTCGACGATCACGTCGGTGAGACGGTCCGACAGATCCATTGCCTCGCGCTCGGTCGGGGCTTCGACCATGATGCGGATGACCGGTTCGGTGCCGCTGGCACGCACCAGCACGCGCACATCCGGACCTGCCCCAGCGGCGATGTCGTCGACCGCACGCTGAGTTGCATCGGCGAGCGGTCCCGGGTCCGCGGGCACATTGCGGAGCACCTGCGGGGCAACCTGCATCGCCTGCAAGGAAAGCTCAGCGCTTGTGAGCGCCGAATCGCCGACTGCCCGCCGGGCAACAAGGTCGGCAAGGTGCACGGCGCTGCGCAACCCGTCGCCGGTGGTGGCCTCATGTCGGAAGACCACGTGGCCTGACTGCTCGCCGCCGAGACAGTGTCCGCCCGCCTCCAGTGCCTCGAGCACCGCACGGTCCCCCACTGCGGTGGTGACCACCTCGATGCCGGCCTCGGACATGGCCCGGCGCAGCCCCATGTTGGACATGACCGTCGCGACCAGCGTGTCGCCCGCGAGCAGGTCCCGCTCAGCCAGGTCAACGGCGAACAGTGCCATCTGGCGATCACCGTCGATGACCTGCCCCTCGCAGTCCACCGCAATCATCCGGTCGCCGTCGCCGTCGAATGCGACGCCCAGATCTGCGCCGACGTCGAGCACCGCCGCCCCGAGCGTTCCAGGGTTCACCGATCCGCAGCCGTCGTTGATATTGCGTCCGTCGGGCTCGCAGAACAGTGCGGTGACCTGCGCCCCCAGCCGCTGCAGCGCCGCAGGTGCGAGCGATGCACTGGCGCCGTTCGCGCCGTCCACCACGAGGTGCAGACCGTCGAGCGTGCGGCCGTCGACGGCGGCACGCAGCGAGTGCTCATAGGCATCCAGCACTCGGTCCAGCTCATTCGGCGACGCCGCCTGAGCTCCAACCGCGGCGGCAGCGGGCGCAGCATCCAGCCGACGTGCGATCTCTGCCGCGGACGGTCGGTCGCCGTGCGTCAGCCGGAGTTCGTCGAGACACTGGGCGACGGCGGCCTGCTCGGCATCGCTGAGCTTGGTACCGCCCGCTGCGAACAGCTTGACGCCATTGTCGTGCCACGGATTGTGGGACGCCGAAACCACGGCGCCCGCCGTGTCGAGGCGCTGGGCTGCAAATGCCACAACGGGGGTGGGCGCGATGCCGAGGTCGATGACCTCAGCCCCGGTCGCTCGCAGGCCAGCAACGAGCGCCCGTGCCAGCGCGGGACCCGACTCGCGTGTGTCGCGGCCAACCGACCAGCGCGCAGCCTCATTGCCTGCAAGAAGCGCCCGGTTCGCAGCGCGCCCCAGCGCGTGCGCGACCACCTCGTCGATCTCGTCGAAGGCCCGCCCTCGAACGCCGTCGGTTCCGAAGAAGACGTGGCTGTTCGCGAGGCGACCCGCGTGAGCACTCATTGCTTACCGCTCTTGTTCGCTTCGCTCACGGGCCGCTCGGGCCACGGCTTCGCCGTTCGGCTCAGCCTCCGAGGTGGGTTCCACGCCGGGTTAGCGCTTGGAGTACTGGGGCGCCTTGCGGGCCTTCTTGAGGCCGTACTTCTTGGATTCCTTCTTGCGGTCGTCGCGATGCAGCAGGCCGGCCGACTTCAGCGTCGGCCGCACCTCAGGATCGAGCACCAGCAGCGAGCGGGCAATGCCCAGGCGCAACGCGCCGGCCTGACCTGCCACCCCGCCACCGTCCACCGTGGCGCTGACGTCATAGCTCGCGGCGGCTTCGGTGAGTCGCAGCGGCTCGGTGATCTCCATGCGGTGCACCGACGAGGTGAAGTACTCGTCGAACGGGCGACCATTTACCGAGATGTTGCCGCTGCCGGGCACGAACCTCACCCGGGCGACGGCACGCTTGCGGCGGCCAGTGGTCTGCGTCAGCGGAACGGGCACGAATTCGAGGTCTTTCTCGTCGGGTATGGCGTATCGGCTACAGCGTGCGGAACCGTGCCTCAGCGCGCCAGGGCGTGAGGCAGCGGCAGCGGCTGGGGCTGCTGAGCGGCATGGGGATGGTCGGGCCCGGCGTACACCTTCAGCTTGCGCAGCTGAGCGCGGCCCAGACGGTTGTGCGGCAGCATGCCGCGAATGGTGCGCCGTACCGCGTCGGCCGGCCGGCGGGCCAGCAGGTCGCCGTATTTCTCGCTGTGCAGACCGCCGGGGTAACCGGAATGGCGATGCACGAGCTTGTTCGTGGCCTTGTCACCGGTCAGCACCACCTTGTCGGCATTCACCACAACCACATGGTCACCGCCGTCGATGTAGGGGGCGAAGGTGGGCTTGTGCTTGCCGCGCAGGATCTTGGCGACCTCGGTCGCCATGCGGCCCAGCACCATGCCCTCGGCATCGACGACGAACCACGAGCGTTCGATCTCAGATGCTTTGGGGGCATAGGTGCGCACGCTGGAACTCCGCATGGGGTCGACTGCGAGACAGACTCCAAGAGGCTACCGGGCAGCAGCCACCACGCTGCAGGGCACCAGCAGTCGCAGTACCGCTACAGGTGCTGTTTCGAAGTGTCAGCCGATCGCTGTCACCGGCACCGTGTCGCGCCCGGCCCGCAACAGGGTTCCCGGTCGCGCATCGGTGAACTCGCCGCCGCTGACGGCGACCTGGCCGTTGATCAGCACCGTGTCGATGCCGTCGGCCTCGCCGTAGAGGCGCCATGCGCCGCCGGGCAGGTCCTCGCGCACCTCGATCGGCTTCGGCGCCACCCCGTCAGGGTCGAAGACCACGACATCGGCATGGCAGCCCTCCGCCAAACGACCGCGGTCCGCGAGGCCGTACAGGCGGGCGGGAACGTCGGTGAGCTTGTGTACGGCATCTTCCAGCTCGAGCATCTGGCGGTCACGGGCTGCGGCCAGCAGGTAGGTCGAGTAGTTGAACGTGGCCAGGAAGTCGAGATGCGCACCCGCGTCCGATGCGCCGATCACGCAGCGGTCGTCGTTCCACAGCTCCTGGCGCAGTGCCCAGCTGTCGTCGTCGTCGCCAGCGGCACGCGGGTAGAGACCGGTCTTGAGATCATCGGCAACCACTAAATCGCACAGCGCCTCCCACGGGGTGATGCCCTGCTCGTCGGCAATCTCGCCGATCGTGCGACCTTCGAAGTGCGTGAGCTCGGGCTTGGTGACCTCGCCAACCGTGAGACGCTCCCAGCGGGCCACGCCCCGGAATGCGCTCGGCTGCTGGGCGAGATCGTTCAGCTCGGCACGGCGCTGCGGGTCGGCCAGCAGCTGCATCTTCTCTGCCGGCGGCAGCGCCATGGGCTCGGCCCAGCCGTGCAGCGTGTCGAGCAGGAATCCGCTTTCGAAGCACAGGCGGCTGACCGCGGGCATCGGGGCGGTCAGCGCCACCACACGCCCGCCCTGGCGAGCGGCGAAGTTGCTGGCTTCGAGCTTCTGGGCGATGACATCTCGATGCCGGCCGTTGGCGAAGATCACGTTCCAGTTGAGCGGCCGGTCCGCCGCCACTGACATGTCGGCAAGCAGCTGGTACACGTCGGTGTCGAAGCGCTCGATGGTCGGGATGAACTCGAGTGCCACCGCCGGACTCGACCGCAGCACCGAGCACAGCTCGATGAGCTCAGTGGTGGAGGCGTGGCGCGAAGGCACCGCCTCGCCGGCGGCATCGTTGTGTGTCTTGGCCCACGACGAGCTGAAGCCCAGCCCGCCCGAGGCGATGCTCTCGGCCAGCAGCTGCTTCATGGCCTCGAGCTCGTCGGGCGTGGCCTCGTGGCCCACCGAGCGCTCCCCCATCACGATCCGCCGCAGCGCGCAGTGTCCCACCAGGAACCCCGCGTTGGGCATCAGCGTGCCGTCGATCGAGTCGAGATACTCGCCGAAGCTCCTCCAGTCCCACGGGACGCCCTCTTGCAGCGATTCGAGCGGCATGCCCTCCACCCGGGCCAGCATCCGCATCAGGTAGTCGCCGTGGTCGGGCTCGAGCGGGGCGATCGTGAAGCCGCAGTTGCCGCCGATGACCGTGGTGACACCATGCAGGGGTGACGGGGACAGGGTGGTGTCCCAGAAGACCTGCGCGTCGAAGTGGGTGTGGATGTCGACGAAGCCGGGTGCGACCACCCTGCCGGACGCATCGATCGTGCGCTCAGCAAGCCCCGCCGCCGCAGTGGCTTCGTTGCCGACGGCCACGATGCGGCCGTCGCGGATGCCGATGTCGCCCTCGGTGCGCGGCGCACCGGTGCCGTCGATGATCGTGCCGCCCGCAATCCTGATATCGAGCATCTGCAGTGTCCCCCTATGAGTCAGCGGTGCGGCTCTGCCGGCATGTGACCGTGCCCGCACCGCTCCCAGCGAAGTTACCGTGCCAGCGGTGAACGAACATGAGGCTGCTGAGAGTTCCGTGCAGCGGACAGTGCGGCTGGATCTGGCCTACCGGGGCACCGGCTTTCGCGGCTTCGCAGCCAATGAGGGCGTTCGCACGGTGGCCGGCGAGCTGAGCCCGGCACTGGAGCGCATATTGGGCGAAGCGCCCGTGCTGACGGTGGCTGGCCGCACTGACGCGGGTGTACATGCCACGGCACAGGTGGTGTCGTTTCGCATGGGCGGCGAGGGGCTCCGTCGGATCACCGGAAACCGAAACGGCGACAACCAGCCGGAAGGCCAGTCGGACAACGTCGGCGGACGTGGCCGGCTCGAGAGGCTGGCGTCCTCGTTGAACCGCCTGCTGAACCCGGAGATCGCCGTGACAGCGGCATCACTCGCTGAGGACAGTTTCGACGCACGTCACTCGGCCACTGCCCGTGCGTATGAGTACCGCGTCCGCAACGCCGCTTATCCCGATCCCCGTTGTGCCGATCTCGAATGGCATATCGCCGCGCCGCTCGACATCGGCGAGATGAACGCTGCCGCAGGTCACCTCGTCGGCGAGCACGACTTCACCTCGTTCTGCCGCCGGCCAAAAGACCGACCCGATGCATCGCTGGTGCGCACCGTGTCGGCGGCGCGCTGGTCTGGCGATGGCACCGAGCTGCTCTTCGAGATCGAAGCGAACGCCTTCTGCCACCAGATGGTGCGGGCCATCGTCGGGCAGTGCGTCGCGGTGGGGCGCGGTGACCGTGGAGCCGGCGACGTGCCTGCTGTGCTGGCGGCACGCAGCCGGGACTGGGCAGCGGCGATCGCGCCGCCGCACGGGCTGACCCTCGTTGCGGTCCGCTATCCCGGCGAGCTGTCGCGCTGACAAGCCCACCGGCCCGCGGTCGGGGCGGCTACTGCTCGGAGCGGAACACCTCGATGCGGTTGTCGAGGTTGAACCACAGCGCGATGTGCTCTTGCACCTCGACCGCCGTGATCTGCTCGAGAACTGCCCGCCGCTGTTCGGGCGTGCCGACATTGCCGTCATCGGCGTGGTGGCGCCGCAGGAGCGGGTTGATGATCGCAGAGTTCGACTCAAGCACGTAGTTGTCCCGCGTCACCGAGATTGCCTGCTGCAGGTCGCGGTCGGTGGGACCGTTGGCGATCAGCTCCGCCACTGTCTCGATGATGGCTGCGTGGCTCGCCTCGAGTCCTTCCGACGGACCGGTGGCGCTGATGCGAGCCGTCCAGCGACCCGTGGCATCGTCAGGCGAGACGGAGGCCCCGACCGAGTAGGTGTCGCCGAGCTGCTCACGCACTCGACCGATCAGCAAGTCGTCAATGACCGCCGATGCCACGTCAGCGAGGACAAGGTTCCTCGTGGTGAGCTCCGTCGGGGCGCCGAACACGATGTCGAGACCCGCCGCTCCCGAGTCGGCCTCAACTGGAATCGTGATGCGCTGGACCTCCGCCGGGAAGCCGGGATTGTGGTCGGTGAACGTGTCATCGGGGCCAGCGGGCAGCGTGCCGATGTAGCGCGCCGCCAAGTCCGCCACCGCGGCCCGATCGATGTCGCCGACAACAGCCACCAAGAGATCGTCCACATCGCTCAGCCGAGCCTGGTAGAGGCCGAGCAGCGACTCCCCGGCGGTGGCGTCGATCTGATCCTGGGTGGCAATGAACTGGTACCAGGGGCTGCCCTGGTACAGCGCGTCCAGCAGGGCCAGCTCGGAGATCCACTGCGGGAAGGTCTCGGCGTTCGCCAGACGGGTCTGCATCGCCTGGATCTGCTCGTTGACCGCCACTTCGGTGATGCGCGGCTCGGTCACATACAGGTGCATCAAAGCGAAGAGCGCCTCAAGATCGTCCGCCCCGGCAGCACCCGAGAACCCTTCGGAGTACTGCCCGATGAAGGGGCTCACCCGGGCTGTCGTGGTGGCCAAGTATTCGTCGAGCTGCGTGGCGGTCGCGTCACCGACACCGCTCGAAGCGACCGCGCCGACAGCGTGACGCACCAGGGCCGAGTCGCCCACCGACAGCGACGACCAGCCGCCCAGGCTCTCCGCTACGACGTTCACCTCGCCGGCCGCGATGTCCGATGGCACGAAGACCACGGTCGCGCCGTTGGGGAATGACCATTCATAGGCTTCGTCGAACAGGCCGAGTGAACGTTCGGCGGTGGGTGCGGCCGGATCCGGCCGTGCCATGAGGGTGTCGATGGCTTCTTGAGCTTCCGGCGGTGCCAGCGGGACGGCAGCGTCCACCGCGGCACGCAGCTCCTCCGCGGTGGGCACGTCAGCCGGGTCGGGTCCGATCGACACCACCAGCGGCGGCGCTATCTCCAGGAGCCAGCGCAGGTGTGCGGTCAGCTCTCCGACCGAGTAGGAGTCGAGCAGCGCGCTCAGCCGGGCCACCCGCGCCTCGGTCGAGGAAATGTCGGCGCCGCTCAGGAAATGCGCTGCATAGCCGAACGAGAACTCCCGGTCCTGCCGGGTCTCCTCGCTCTCGAGCTGGAATTCGAGCGCTGTGCGAATCGCGCTCACCGCTTGGTCGAACTCCGCCTGGGTGAAGCCGAAGTGCGCCGCGCCGTGCACCACCGAGATGTAGTCGGTGGTTGCCTGATTGAGATCCGGGCCTTGATAGTTCGTGCCATACAGGCGCAAACCGCGTGCAGCGGGAAACGCGCTGAAGTGCGGTTCAGTGGCCTGTGACAGCTGACCGGCTCGGAACGCGGCATCCAGCCGGATGTCGAGCATGTCGGCGATCAGATTCTCCATGAACCGCAGCCGTTCGCCCCCGACGGTTCCTGCAGGCCACGCAGGCAGCTGCCAGTCGAGCGAGATGTAGATCGGGCCGTGGTCGGGGTGCGTGACGACATCGGTCACGGGTTCGTCCACGAAGTCTGCGATGAACGCCGACCGGTCGGGCTGCGGCGGGGCCGTCGGCGTGCGCGGCGCCAGCTCGGCGAAGTAGTGCTCTACCAGCGTCTCCATCTCGGAGACGGGCAGATCGCCCACGACCACCACGGCCATGTTGTCCGGGCGGTACCAGGTGTCGTAGAAGTCGCGCAGGTCCTGCGCGGTCATCGACAGATTGGATTCCTCGCTGCCGCCGATGAGCATGCCCTCATAAACGGTGCCCGAGTAGTAGATGGCGTCGAGGAAGTTCGAGATCCTTCCCGACGCCGACTCGTCGCGCAGGCGGTATTCGTCCAGAACGATCCCTCGCTCCGCGTCGACATCGGCGGGCAACAGCGTGGCCGCCGACGCCCATTCGGACAGCACCGTGAAGCCGAGGCCGATGGCGCCGGGGTGGTCGAGCTTGAAATCGAGGATGTAGACGGTCTCGTCAGGGCTGGTGTAGGCGTTCAGATCGGGGCCGAAGTCGGTGCCGAAGTCGCGCAGCACCTGGAGGAGCTCGTTCTTGGAGAAGCGCTCGGTTCCGTTGAACATCATGTGTTCCAGGAAGTGAGCTGCACCCTCGGCGCCGTCGGGGTCAAGCACGGCCCCTGCATTGACGACCAGGTGCATCATGATCGACTTGCCCGGTGAGTCGTTCGAGCGCAGGTAGTAGGTGAGGCCGTTGGGGAGCTGGTCGATCAGCACCTCCGAATCCACCGGCAGCAGGGTCGCATCCGGTTCGCCGGGCACGTAGTCGTTGAACTCGCCTAAGTCGGCCGGATCGCCGATCGGCTCCGGGGCAGGCTCGTCTTCAGGCGCAGGCTCGTCTGCGGGTTCGGGTTCGTCAGCAGGCTCCGGTTCGTCAGTCTCTTCGGGCTCTGCGTCGGTTTCGACAGCGTCTGCTTCGTCGGTGTGAACTTCGGCTGTCTCGTCGTCGGCCGCTTCGGGTTCGCTGACCGCGTCATGTTCGTCCGGAGCACACGCAGCCGCGAGCAGGGCGATCGCGAAGAGCAAGGTCAGAAGCTTGCGCCACAGGGCTGGTTTCATCGACGGACCCGCCTTTCGGCCGACAGCGTGCGGCATCGGACGGTACTCGCCGATCACCTGCCCGCGGCCGCGGTCGCTGGACAAGTTCTCATGCAATCGCAGCGTGCGCTGAGTCGCTTCCGGAGCTGCCCGCGCACTCGAAGCCGCGGGTCGCATGCCCGGGCGACGCTGAAGTTCTGACTTCCGCTGGCATACTCGCCCGGGCCGGTGACCACGTGAGACTCAGATGACGATCCAGCTGCCAGACCTTCCCTACGCACCCGATGCGCTCTCGCCGCACATCAGCGAGCGCACGATCAGCTTCCATTACGGCAAGCATCACGCTTCCTATGTCAAAGCGGTGAACAACGGCATCGCCGGCACGCCCGACGAAGGCCGGGCACTGGAAGATCTGGTGTGCTCGCTGCCCGCGGGCGGGCTGTTCAACGCAGCAGCCCAGACGTGGAACCACAACTTCTACTGGCAGTCCATGTCGCCCGGGGGCGGCGGTGAGCCCGGTGGCGACCTGGCGGCGGCGCTGGAGGCAAGCTTCGGTGGCGTGGACGAGTTCAGGACGGATTTTGCCGCTGGTGCGGTCGGGAACTTCGCTTCGGGCTGGGGCTGGCTCGTGTTCGACGGTTCCGGCGGCGACGGAGCGGGCTCGCTGCGCATCGTCCAGACCGACGATGCCCAGACGCCCCTGACTGACGGCCTGAGGGCGCTGCTGGTGATCGACGTGTGGGAGCACGCCTACTACCTCGACTACCAGAACGCCCGGGCTGCCTACGTGGATGCGTTCGTCGAGCACCTGATCAACTGGGAATTCGCCTCAGCCAACTACGCCGCAGCACTGCGCGCCCACGCTTAGCTGCCGCCGGGCAGGCACCTCATCGGTGACGAGATCGCGCTTGCGTTCCTTTGACGGCCATGTTAGTTTGTATTACAAACTATTTTGTGACACAACGAAGGGGGCCTCGGCAATGTCAGGCAGTGCAGTGACAGACAATGACCATCCCGCCGCGCTGGGACCGGACGAGAGTTGGGAGACGATTCACGCCACCATGCACGGCGCTCGCAGTGCGTTCTACGCCGCGGGCAGCACTGCGATCTTGCTGATGTGGGCCGGGATCATCTCGATCGCCTACCTGGCGCAGTACGCCGTGGCGACCTTCGCTGCGGACTTCGCCGACAAGTACCCGTGGTATCCCGGCCCGCTGTGGGCAGTCATCACGTTCCCCGGCGTGATCGGCAGCATGGCCATCGGTTACCGCGCCGGCAACGCGCTTTCGCCGGGCCGCGCCATGCAGAGCGCCGGGATCCGGGTGTTCGCCTACTGGATGACGGTCATGGTTGCAGCGGGACTGCTGCCGGGCGCAGCAGGCCTATGGAACGAGGCCGGCGCCGAGAAGACTCCCTTCGTCATGCTGGGAGTCTTCGCGCTCGGGTACGTGCTCTTCGGCATCCTGAACCGGACTGTGATCGCCGTGTTCGGCGTCGGTATGGCCGTGGCTTTCTATGCCCCGCACTACCTCTTCGACGACGTCGCGCCGGCGGTCTCGGGAATCGCGATGCTCGTGATGCTGGCCTCAGTTGCCATGTGGGTGCGCAGGACGGGCGAATGGTAAGCGCAGACGGCCTGCCCGGCGGTGGCCAGATCGACCTCGACGAGACCATTCATCAGCCGACCCGGCTGCAGATCATGTCGCTGCTCGTGTCGCTGGAAGCCCGGGACCGGCTGGCGTACGGGTTCGTGCAGAAACACCTGGACCTGACCCCCGGCAATCTGACCACGCACTTGCGCAAGCTGGAAGACGCCGAGTACGTGGAAATCACCAAGGAGTTCCAGGGAGCCAAGCCGCGCACGTGGATCGAAGCCACGGAATCAGGACGCAAAGCCTTCGCCGGGTACCTCGTCAACCTCGAGCGCGCCCTCGGCCTGCGCACCACATCCTGACAGCGCGATCGCCCAGTGCAGCAGACGGTTGACATCGGCGCGAGATCCTCATGGCTCGGCACGTCCTGAACGGTGGGATTACATCATTAGGCTCGGTCTCGCATGGTGATTGGCGATACCCGATGCCGGTAGAGGCTGATGCCCGGACGCTCGCCGATCTGGAGCCAGAGGTTGAGCGACTCCTCGCGCGCCACCTTGGGCAGACCAAGGAATGGCACCCCCACGCGCTCGTGCCCTGGAGCCGGGGCGAAGACTTCGCGCCCGACTACGAATGGTCACCTGAGGAAGCCAACCTCACCACTGAGGCTCGCAGCGCCCTCTTCGTGAATGTGCTCACCGAGGAGAACTTGCCGTACTACTTCCGGGACAGCGAGCGGCTGTTCGGCCGTGAGGGCGCATGGGGCGAATGGGTTCGCCGCTGGACGGCGGAAGAGGGACGGCACGGCCGGGTCATCTACGACTACCTGTCGGTCACCCGCGCTCTGGACCCCGTGGCACTGGAGCGGGCGCGCATGGCGCAGGTGCAGTGCGGGCAAGTGCCCCAGCCGCCGAGCCTGCTGGAAGGTCTTGCCTACGTCACGCTGCAGGAGTTGGCCACCCGCATAGCGCACTTCAACACCGGGCGCCACATCGACGACCCCGCCGGCAAGGCCATCATGAGGCGGGTCGCCTTTGATGAGAACCTGCATTTCCTGTTCTACCGAGACGTGATGAGTGCCGCGGTCGAGATGGACCCCTCCAGCGCGGTGGTGGCCATCGCCAACCAAGTCAAGAGCTTCGCCATGCCCGGAGTGGGCATCACCGATTTCGACGCCCACTCGCGCATCATCGCCGAAGCCGGGATCTATGACCTGGCCATCCACCACGACCAGATCCTGCAGCCTGTCGTGCTGCGCGACTGGAATCTGCCGGGATTGACCGAGCTCTCGGGCATAGCCGAGGCGGCCCGCGATCGGCTCATGGCCCTGATCGACCGCATCGGCCGTGTGGGGCAACGTCTTGCCGGGCGCTATGCCGAGGCACGCGAAACACTGCGCCGCAACGCGGCACTCGTGCGATAGACCCCGCAGCTGCGCTCACAGCCGCGCGGACCGGCGAAGGACTAGTGGTCGCCCTTGGGGTCGAGCAGGGCGGTCAATCGGTCGATAGAGAAGTCCTCGCTGCGGGCAGCGTCGATGAGGACTCGCTCAGCGGCGGCGATCTTGGCGGCTGCCGCGGACACGTCGGCAGCGACGTCGACCGGCACCACGACCGCACCGTGACGGTCGGCGTGGATGAGATCGCCAGGCTGCACCGACATGCCGTGCACGGTCACCGGTACCGCGAACTCGACTACGTGCACCCACGCGTGCGAGGGACCGATAGAGCCGGCCAGCGCGCCGAAGCCCGGCGCCCAGTCGTCCAGATCCCGGATGGACCCGTTGGTGATGACGCCGAGCGAACCCAGCCCGGAGTGGATGCTGCTGTTGACCTCGCCCCACCAAGCGCCGTAACCCGGCGACGCATCGATGTCCTCGATGACGGTGACAGAGGGGCGGGGACCTTCGGCCATGTGGCGGTAGTAGCCGACCCGCATCGCGAGATCGGCGTCACCGCTTCGGCCCGACGGTGCCGCTGCCCGGATTGTGGCCGTGCGGGCGTAGCCGACCATGACGGTCTCGGGATCGGGGCAGACCAGCGGCGAAGTGGTGTAGCCGTAGGCCCGGCGGTGCGGCGCAGCGATCTCGAGCGCGTTGCAGATCGTCGGGGTGTCGAGCGCACGCAGAGCGTCAAGCACCGCGGCATTCAGCGGATCGGCGGTCATGTCCGTGAGCGAGGAGGGAGTCAGACCAACTCGATGAGCGCCATGGGGGCGTTGTCGCCCCGGCGCGGTCCGAGCTTCAAGATGCGCGTGTAGCCGCCCGGACGTCCCTCGTAGCGGGGGCCGATCTCGTCGATCAGCTTCTGGGCCATCTCCTGGTCGCCGTTGAGGCTGGCGATGATCTGGCGATGCCGTGCCAGGCCGCCCTTGCGCGCCTTCGTGATGAGCTTCTCGGCGTACGGCCGCAGCGCCTTGGCCTTGGCCTCAGTGGTCTCGATGGCTTCCGCAGCGAACAACGACGCCGCCAGGTTGGCGAGCATGGAGCGCTGGTGACTGGCGCTGCCGCCGAGGCGTCGGCCCTTCGTGGGCGTGGGCATGATCAGCTGACCGCCGCTGGGGTGGCCTGCTCGACGTCGCCCTCGGCATCGCTCTCGGTCTCGCCCTCAGACTCAGCCTCGGATGACGGGCTCATGCCACGCAGCGCCAGACCCCGCTCGTCGAGCTTCTCGATGACCTCGTCGAGCGACTTCTGGCCGAAGTTCGGAACGGTCATGAGTTCGTCCACCGACTGGTCGAGCAGCTCGCCGATGGTGTTGAACTGCGCACGCTTGAGGCAGTTGCGGGCGCGCTCGGACAGGCCCAAGTCTTCGATGGGACGTTCGAGATCGCTGGTCCGGCCGCCGCCGACCGCCACCTCGGCGATGTCAAGGCCCAAGGGCTCCGGCGACAGCTCGGCGATCATGAGCATCAGACGGCACAGGGTGTCGCCCGCCGACGACAGCGCTTCGCGCGGCGTCATCGCGCCATCGGTCTCGATGTCGAGCACGAGCCGGTCGAAGTCAGTGGACTGCTCGACGCGCACCGGCTCGACTTCCACCGCCACACGCCGCACCGGGCTGAACAGCGCGTCCACGAGGATCACGCCGATCGTGCTGCCGGCACGCTCGCTCTCGGGCGCCGCATAGCCCCAGCCACGCTCGACAGTGAGGTCCATCGCCAGGCGAGCGCCCTCGCCGAGCGTCGCGATGTGCAGGTCGGGCGTCAGGCATTCGACATCGATGCCCCAGTCCACGTGCCCGGCCAGTACCGGACCAACGCCCCGCTCATCGAGGCGCACCGCCACGGGCTCGTCGATGTGGCACCTCAGCACCACGTCCTTGAGATTCAGGATGATGTCGGTGACGTCTTCGACGACGCCCTCGATGGTCGTGAACTCGTGCAGCGCGTCGTCGAAGCGCACCTGGGTGATCGCTGCGCCGGGAATCGACGACAGCAGCGTGCGGCGCAGCGAGTTGCCCAGCGTGTGCCCGAAACCGGGCTCCAGCGGGCCGATAGCGAAGCGCTGGCGGTTGCCCTCGGGCTCGCCGAGGATGTCGATCGTCGGTCGGTGCATGACCAAGGTGTCGGAGATGGACACGTTCACCCCTTCGTGGGCGGCAGATGTTGACAGGACTATTTGCTGTAGAGCTCGACGATGAGCTGCTCGCGAACCGGGATCTCGATCTGGGATCGGATCGGCAGTTCGCGCACGGTGACCCGCTGGCCTCCGTCGCTCGCCTCCAGCCACGGGGGCGGAGTGCGGTCCAGCACATCGAGATTCCAGCGGATGGTGACGATCTCACGGGCCTTCGTCCGCAACTCGACTACGTCATCCTTGCGGGCCCGAAAGCTGGGAATGTTCACCCGGCGTCCGTTGACGTCGATGTGGCCATGGCTCACGAATTGGCGAGCCTGCGGGCGAGTCGCCGCCCAGCCGGCCCGGTACACGATGTTGTCGAGCCGCAGCTCAAGCAGCCGCAACAGGTTCTCGCCGGTGACTCCGCGCTGGCGGGCAGCCTCTTCGTAGACGTTGCGGAACTGCCGCTCTGTCATCCCGTAGGTGAAGCGGCACTTCTGCTTCTCCTGCAGCTGCAGCAAGAACTCCGAGTTCTGGCTGCGCCGCCTGCCGCGGCCATGCTCGCCGGGCGGGTAGGGACGCCGGTCGAGCGCCTTCGTCTCGCCCTCAGTGCCCCAGATATTGGTGTTGAGCCGCCGCGAGACGCGCGCCTTGGGACCGGTGTAGCGAGACATCTCAGACCCTCCGGCGCTTCGGGGGGCGGCAGCCGTTGTGCGGCACCGGCGTCATGTCGCGGATGCCCTTGATCTCGATGCCGGAATTCTGGATGGAGCGGATCGCGGTTTCGCGGCCCGAGCCGGGACCCTTCACGTGTACGTGCACCCGGCGCACGCCATGTTCCATGGCGCGCTCAGAGGCCTGCTCAGCGGCCTGCTGCGCGGCGAACGGCGTCGACTTGCGGGAGCCCTTGAAGCCGGCGTTTCCGGCCGAGGCCCACGACACCACATTGCCTTGCAGGTCGGTGAACGTGATGATCGTGTTGTTGAACGAGCTCTTGATGTGCGCCACGCCGTCGCCGACGTTCTTGCGCTCCCTGCGCCTCCCGCGGCGAGGCTGCTGCTGCTGGTTCACTTGCGCCCGCCTCTCGTGGATCCGGTCACTTGCGTACCTTCTTCTTGCCCGCGACGGTCTTGCGCGGACCCTTGCGGGTGCGTGCGTTCGTATGGGTGCGCTGGCCCCGTACCGGAAGCCCGCGGCGGTGACGGACGCCCTGGTAGCAGCCGATCTCGATCTTCCGCTTGACGTCCTGGGCGACATCGCGCCGCAGGTCTCCCTCGACGGCCAGGTTGGCGTCGATGTGGTTGCGGATACGGGCCACCTCGGCATCGGTCAGATCACGCACGCGCGTGCGCTCGGCAATGTTCAGGTCTTCGCAGATCTGCTGGCTGGCCGAACGACCGATGCCGTAGATGTAGGTGAGCGCGATCTCCACGCGCTTCTCACGCGGTATGTCGACGCCGGCGATTCGGGCCATCGATACGGAACTCCTGTCTCAGCCTTGCCGCTGCTTGTGTCGCGGGTTCTCACAGATCACCCGGATCCGCCCGTGACGGCGGATGACGCGGCATTTGTCGCAGATCTTCTTGACGCTCGGACGGACTTTCATCGGGTGACCTGCGCTGTAGACGAGCGAGCAAGTATAGGGGTCACGGTGCCGCCTCGATGGCGGCCGCTGGGCTGTTCGTGCGGCCGCCATGGCCGCCAACAAGAGCTCACGGTGCCGCCTCGATGGCGGCCACGATGCGTCCATGGACCTCGGCGGGGGTTCCGAGGCCGTCCACGGAGACCAGCACTCCCTGGTCAGCGAACAGCTTCCGCAGCGGCGCTGTCTCGGCTTCGTACAGCTCCAGGCGCCGGGAGATCGCCTCCGGCGTGTCGTCGGCCCGGCCCCGCTCCAGCATCCGCTGGGTCACCACCTCGTCGGGCACATCCAGGTCGATCGCCCGGTCCACCGTGTTCGGCGCCAGCAGCGCGAACAGACCGTCGGCCTGGGCCTCAGTGCGAGGGAAGCCGTCGAGCAGGAAACCGGCAGCGGTATCCGGTTCGGTGAGCCGCTCAGCGACGATGCCCAGGATCAGCTCGTCGCTGACCAGGTCGCCAGCGTCCATCACTGCCTTGGCCTGCTGGCCCAGCTCGGTGCCCGCAGCGACGGCGGCGCGCAGCATGTCGCCCGTCGAGATGTGGGCGATGCCGTAGCGCTCCACCAGCAGCTCGCACTGGGTGCCCTTGCCAGCTCCCTGTTTGCCCAGGATGACCAGCCGTCGCGTGCTCATCAGGCCAGGAACCCTTCGTAGTTGCGCATCAGCAACTGGCTGTCGACCTGCTTCATCGTCTCCAGCGCCACACCCGAGGCAATCAGGATCGACACACCGCCGAATCCAATGGCTGCACCGGCACCGCCGCTGCCCAGAGCATCGAGGTCACTGGTCAGCGACAACAGCACGCTGGGCAGCAGCGCCACCATGGCAATGAACAGAGCGCCCGGCAGCGTGATGCGGTTCAGCACCTTGGCCAGATACCGCTCGGTCTGCGGCCCGGGCCGGATGCCGGGAATGAAGCCGCCCTGCTTTCGGATGTTGTCGGCTTGGCGCACCGGGTCGAACGTGATCGCCGTATAGAAGTAGGCGAAGCCCACGATCAGCCCGCCGAAGAACAGGATGTAGGCGATGTTGTCGGGCTGGGTCAGGTAGTCGTCGACAGCGGTCTGCAGCCAGCCCCAGTTCGCCACATTCGACAGCAGAACCGGCAGGAACAGGATCGAGCTGGCGAAGATCACCGGGATCACGCCTGACTGGTTGACCTTCAGCGGGATGTAGGTGTTCTGCCCGCCGTAGAGCCTGCGGCCCACCTGCCGACGGGAGAACTGCACCGGGATGCGACGCTGGCCCTGCTCGATGAAGATGATGGCCACCATCATTCCCGTGGCCACGATGATTGCCGCCGCCAAGTACACCGTGCCTTGCACCGCCAGCAGGCGGGCCCCGTCGAAGGGGATCGTGGACACGACCGAGGCAAAGATCAGCAGCGACATGCCATTGCCCACGCCGCGCTGGCTGATCAGCTCGCCCATCCACATGAGCAGCGCCGTGCCCGCCGTCAGCGACAGGATCACCAGCGCCACGCGATTGAACGTGAAGTCGGGGATGACGATGACACCGGCGGTGTTGCCCAAGGCGGTGCCCTGGCCCCGCCCGAAGATGAACGTGATGCCCGTGGCCTGCACGAAGGCGATGCCCAGCGTCAGGTAGCGGGTGTACTGCGTCAGCTTCCGCTGCCCTACCGCACCCTGCTGCTGGAGCTGCTCAAAGCGCGGGATCGCGACGGTGAGGATCTGGATGATGATCGACGCCGTGATGTACGGCATGATCCCCAACGCGAAGATCGCGAAGTTGGTGAGCGCGCCGCCCGAGAACAGGTTCAGCAGCGCCAGCACGCCGCCGGTCGAGCTGGCTTGCTCGCGCAGCGACACGATGGCGTCGAAGTCGATGCCCGGCACCGGCACCTGGGAGCCCAGCCTGTACGCCGCAATGATGAACAGCGTGAACATGATCTTCCGGCGCAGATCTGCGATCCGGAAGATGTTGCGCA
Organism: Acidimicrobiales bacterium; assembly: GCA_009843525.1. Classification (GTDB taxonomy): domain Bacteria; phylum Actinomycetota; class Acidimicrobiia; order Acidimicrobiales; family Poriferisodalaceae; genus Poriferisodalis; species Poriferisodalis multihospitum. The sequence continues at coordinate 64,412 of VYDH01000033.1, forward strand.
TGTGGCCGAGCACGACGAGCCCCTAGCGATTGGTGTGCTGGTTGCCCCGGGCGGGTGGCCGGGGGCCGCCGAAGGTGGGCGGCAGGATCTCGATGCTCCCACCGGCACTCTCGATGGCTGCGCGGGCCGAGCCGGACACGGCGTGGGCTTTCACCGCGACGGATCGGGTGATCTCGCCACGCCCGAGGATCTTGACCATGGCACCCTTGGACACCAAGCCGCGGGCCAGAAGCTCGGCGGGCGTGATCTCGTCGAGACCGCAGTCTTCGAGGGTGTCGAGATTGACCGGCTGATACTCGACACGAAACGGGTTCTTGAAGCCCTTGCGCTTGGGAATGCGGACCTGCAGCGGCAGCTGGCCGCCCTCGTACCAGATGGGAACGGTGCCGCGGGCGCGAGTGCCCTTGGTGCCGCGGCCTGCTGTCTTGCCGCCCTTGCCGCTGGTGCCGCGCGCTACCCGCCTGCGCTTGCGCTTCGATCCCGGCGGCGGGGCCAGATCATGCAGTCTCAGCATCGCTGACCTCCTGAGCTGTGACGGATTCGCCTGCAACATTCTCGACGGCGATCAGATGGCGCACCTTGCGCAGCATGCCGCGGATCTCGGGTCGATCCGGCAGGGTATGGCTGCGGCCGATCTTGCCCAGCCCAAGCGCCCGCAGCGCACCGCGCGCCTTGGGCTTCGCCCCGATGCCCGATCGGACCTGGGTCACCAGGATCTGGCCGGTGCCGTGCTGACTCGAAATGGGCTGGTTCGAACTCGGCGCGCTCATGACGGGGCCCCTGCGGAGGCATCGCTCAGCTTGCGCGTGCGCTCTGTCTCGCGGTATGCCTCGAGCAGACCGGCGGGGATGCACTCCTCGGGCGACAGCCCGCGCAGCTTGGCCACCTCGTCAGGACGCTTGAGGGCCGCCAAGCCCGCGATCGTGGCTCGGGCGACGTTGATGTGATTGGAGGAGCCGAGCGACTTGGCCAGCACATCGCTGATGCCTGCCTCCTCGAGGATCGCCCTGGCGGCGCCGCCGGCAATGACGCCGGTACCGGGCGCCGCCGGCTGCAGCAGCACCTTGCCGGCACCCATCACTCCCAGCACGGGATGGACGATGGTGGAGCCGGCCAGAGGGACCTCGAACAGGCTCTTGCGGGCCTCTTCGGTGCCCTTCTGGATCGCCAACGGCACTTCTTTGGCCTTGCCGTAACCCAGGCCGACCCGGCCCGCGCCGTCGCCGATCACCACGAGTGCGGAGAACGAGAAGCGGCGACCGCCCTTGACCACCTTGGCCACACGGTTGATGTCGATGACCCGCGATTCACGCAGACCGTCGTCGCCGCTGTTGCGGGGGTTGTCGAATTGGCGATCGCGCGGGCGACGGCCGCCCCGCTCGCGTTCGTTGCCGCCGCCGGCTTCATTGCCGCTGCGCGGTTGAGAAGGGCCGGGCTGTGAGGTTGGTGCGTCTGTCACGAGTCCTCCCTCAGAACTCCAGGCCGCCCGCACGGGCAGCATCTGCAAGGGCCGCGACGCGGCCGTGATAGCGGTTCCCGCCCCGGTCGAAGGTGACCGTGGTGGTGCCAGCCGCCTGAGCCCGCTCGGCGATGAGCCGACCGATCTCGCCGGCGGACGCGATGTTGCCGCCACCGGTCACTCCGGCTTCGCGCGACGACGCAGCAGCCAGTGTGCGGCCTGCGTCGTCGTCGATGAGTTGGGCGCTGATATGCCGGTTGGACCGGTGCACTGCCAGGCGCGGGCGCGCTGCGGTGCCGGCGATCTTCTTGCGGACGCGACGGCGGCGCCGATCACGCCGGGCCGCCTTCGTGGGAGCACTCACTTCGCCGCCTTTCCGGCTTTGCGCAGCACGCGCTCGTCGACGTAGCGGATGCCCTTGCCCTTGTAGGGCTCGGGCTTGCGCAGCGCACGGATGTTGGCCGCGACCTGCCCGACGAGCTGCTTGTCGATGCCCTTCACGATGATGGACGTCTGGTTCGGCACCTCGAAGCTGATGCCGTCGGGTGCCGTCACCGGCACGGTGTGACTGAATCCCAGCGACAGCTCGAGTGCCGATGACCCGCGGGCTGCTGCGCGGTATCCCACGCCGACAATCTGCAGTTCCTTGGAGAAGCCCTGCGACACCCCCTGCACCATGTTGGCGACCAGTGCCCGGCTCAGGCCGTGCAGCGACCGCTGCGAGCGGCTGTCATCGGCGCGCTCCACGACGACCTGGCCGCCGCCTTCCGGGTCGTCGACGCGCACACGGATGCCCGCGGCCAACTCCCGCTGGAGCTCGCCTCCCGGTCCGCGGACGGTCACCACGTCGCCAGCCACGGAACCGGCGACATCGGGGGCTGGTTCGGCCGTCACCGTCACCCCGTCGGGAATCGAGATGGGCGTCTTGCCCACGCGTGACATCGCCGCCTCCTACCAGACGTAACAGAGGATCTCGCCGCCCATGCGGTTGCGGCGAGCTTCGCGATCGGTCATCAGGCCCCGGCTCGTTGACAGCACGGCTATGCCGAGGCCGCCGAGCACGCGGGGAACCTTGTCGGACTTGGTGTACACCCGCAACCCGGGCTTGGAGATGCGCTGCAGCCCCGAGATGGTGCGGTCCCGGTCACCGGTGTACTTCAGGTTGATGGTGAGCGTCCGGGCGGGGCTGTCGGTGCCGTCGCTCACCTGGTAGTCGCTCACGTAGCCCTCGCGCTTGAGGATCGCCGCCAGGCGCTCCTTCTGCTTGGAGGACGGCATGGCCACCTCATCTTTGAACACCATGTTGGCGTTGCGAATGCGGGTGAGCATGTCCGCAATGGGGTCGGTCATCGACATGTGCGCACCTCCCTCACCAGCTGGCCTTCGTCACGCCGGGCACCTCGCCGGCATGGACCATCTCTCGCAGGCACACTCGGCACAGCCCGAACTTGCGGTATACCGACCGCGGTCGGCCGCACACGCGGCAGCGCGTGTAGGCGCGCACCTTGAATTTGGGGGTGCGCTGCTGCTTGTTGACGAGTGCCTTCTTGGCCATCGGTACTGCCTTTGTTGAATAGGGGCCTGGTGAAATAGCCGGGCGCTAGGTCGTTGGGTTTTGGCGGAATGGAAAGCCGAGCGCAACCAGCAGGGCACGTCCGCCCTCGTCGTCGACGGCTGACGTCACGAGGGTGATGTCCATGCCGCGGATCTGGTTGACGCTGTCGTAGTCGATCTCGGGAAAGACCAGCTGTTCGGTGAGGCCGAACGTGTAGTTGCCGTGGCCGTCAAAGCTGCGCGGCGAGAGACCCCGGAAGTCGCGGATACGAGGGATGGCCAACGACACGAGACGGTCGTAGAACTCCCACATCCGGTCACGGCGCATGGTGACGCGGGCACCGATCGCGTTGCCCTCGCGCAGCTTGAACCCTGCGATCGACTGCTTCGCCCGGGTGATCGCCGGCCGCTGACCGCAGATGCGGCTGAGGTCGTCGATGGCGCCCTCGAGCAGGCCCCGGTTCGTCAGCGCAGCGCCGACGCCCATGTTCACGCTGATCTTCGTCAGCGTGGGCACCTGCATCACGTTCGCGAGCCCGAGCTCGTCCCGCAGTTGCGCGCGGACGGTGTCGCGGTAGAGCACTTTCATCCGGGGCTCGGGCCGCTCGTTGCCGCCGGTGTCGGACGGAGCGAGGGAGGCGGCATCGGTCTGGGCATCGGCCTGGGCCTCGGTCACGCTCATGGCAGCTCCTCCCCCGAGACACGGTGGTAACGCACCTTGCGGCCGCCCTCGAAGCGGAAACCGACCCGGCCGGGCTGGCCCGTTCGCGGGCACACCACCGACACATTCGACACGTCGATCGGCAGCAGGTAGTCGATGATCTGGCCCTCCTGGTTCTGCTGGGAGGGCTTCTGGTGCTTGTGCCCCACGTTCACGCCTTCCACCGTGAGGCGGCGGCGCGCCAGATCCACCGACACGACTTCGCCTTCCCGGCCCTTGTCAGGGCCGGAGATCACGCGCACGGTGTCGCCTTTGCGGACTCGCAGCCGCGGCAGCTGGTTCTTCTGGCGTGCCATCACGTCACCCCCATCACAGAACTTCCGGGGCGAGCGACACGATGCGCATGAAGCGTTTGTCGCGCAGCTCGCGGCCGACGGGGCCGAAGATGCGGGTGCCACGCGGCTGGCGGTTGTCGTCGACGAGCACGGCGGCGTTCTCGTCGAAGCGGATATAGCTGCCGTCGGGGCGCCTGCGCTGCTTGCGCGTGCGCACCACTACGCAGCGCACCACCTCGCCCTTGCGCACGGCAGCGCCCGGGATGGCGTCCTTCACAGTGGCGATGAACACGTCGCCGATCGAGGCATAGCGCCGACCCGTGCCGCCGAGCACGCGAATGCACAGCACCTCGCGGGCGCCGGAGTTGTCGGCGACTTTGAGTCGGGACTCTTGCTGGATCATGACCTCGCTGCCTTCACCTCATCGGGCCCGTTCGATGATCTCCACCAGGCGCCAGCGCTTGGTCTTCGAGATCGGCCGGGTTTCCATGACACGCACCCGGTCGCCCGGACGCGTGTCTCCAGCGGGGTCGTGGACGTACAGCTTCTTGGTGCGCTGAACGGTCTTGAAGTAGCGGGGGTGGCGCACACGCTCGGTCACCGAGACGACCGCCGTGCGGTCCATCTTGGTGGAGGTGACGATGCCCTCGCGCACCTTGCGCCGGTTGCGCTCGACAGTCTCGGTGCTCATGACGGATCTCCTGTGGAAGCTGCGCTGCTCGCGGCCGAGCCCTGCTCTGGGTCATCCGACGAGCCGGCAAGATCAGCGGCCGAGCCCTGCACGGGGCCACCCGATGGGCCCAACAGCACATCGGCGGCTGCAATCTCACGCTCGCGCAGCACGGTGTGAATGCGGGCGATATCGCGCTTGGTGGCGGCCACCTGCGCGGAGTTGTCGAGCTGCCCGGTCGCGAATGCGAAACGCAGGTTGAACAGCTCCTTCTTGGCACTGTCCAGTTCGTCGAGCAGCTGATCGTCCGACAAGGTCCGGAGCGTCGCGGCCTTCGCCATCAGATGGCCTCCTCTCGGGAGATCACCCGTGCGCGGATGGGCAGCTTCTGTATGGCGCGTTCCATGGCGCCCCGGGCCAGCTCGGCGTTCACGCCGCCCAGCTCGAACATCACACGGCCGGGCTTCACCACGGCCACCCACTTCTCCGGATTGCCCTTGCCCGAGCCCATGCGGGTCTCCGCAGGCTTTGCGGTCACGGGCTTGTCGGGGAAGATGTTGATCCAGACCTTCCCGCCGCGCTTGACGTGACGGGTCATGGCAATGCGGGCCGCTTCGATCTGGCGGGCCGTGATCCAGCCGGGCTCCAGCGCCTGGATGCCGTAGTCGCCGAAGTGCACGGCTGTGCCGCCCTTGGTGCGGCCCTTCATGCGACCGCGATGCGCCTTGCGGTGCTTGACCTTGCGAGGCATCAGCATCAGTCGTCTCCCGGCCTGAAGTTGGGCGTCTGGGACTGATCGCGCGTGGCCCGCTCGATCTGCTCCTCCTCTTCAAGCAGGCGCTCGAATTCGGGATCGGCCTCGCGCAGCAGCGGGACGGGTTCTTCGGGCAGATCCTCGAGATCGCCCCGGCGACCGGCCGAGGAGACGACGCCTCCGGGAGGTGCGCCGTCGCCTGACGTCTGGCCAGTGGCCATGGCCGCCTCACGGTGAATGCGCTCGTCGGAGGACACCTTGTAGGGAAGGATGTCGCCCTTGTAGAGCCACACCTTCACGCCGATGCGACCCGCCGTGGTGCGGGCTTCGCGGAAGCCGTAGTCGATGTCGGCGCGCAGTGTGTGCAGCGGCACCCGGCCTTCGCGGTACCACTCGGTGCGTGCCATCTCCGAGCCGCCGAGCCGGCCTGAGCACTGCACCCGGATGCCGAGCGCACCGGCCTTCTGGGCGTTCTGCACGGCGCGCTTCATGGCCCGCCGGAAAGCGACGCGGCCAGCGAGCTGATCCGCGACACCCTGAGCGATGAGCGCTGCCTCGAGCTCGGGCTGCTTGATCTCCTGGATGTTCAACTGGACCTTGGGGTTGCCCGAGATCTTGCCGAGCTTCGTGCGGAGCCGATCGGCCTCGCTCCCCCTGCGGCCGATGACGATGCCCGGCCGGGCCGTATGCACGTCGACGCGCAGGCGATCCCGGGTTCGCTCCACCTCGATACGGCTGATCGCGGCATGCGGCAGCTCAGTCCGCAGGAAGTCGCGGATCTTCCAATCCTCGATGAGATAGTCCTGATACTCCTTGTCGGCGTACCAGCGCGACTTCCAGTCGGTGGTGATTCCCAAGCGGAAGCCGTACGGGTTGACCTTCTGACCCATGATCAGTTCCGTTCCTCTGGGTCGGCAACGTCTTCTTCGGGGTCGGCAACATCGGCCGTGGCGACATCGGCCCTACGAGCACCGTCATCTACCAGGCCGTCAGCATCGGCCTCGCTGGCTGCCTCGTCGTTCGGGTCGGCGGCATCGACCTCGGCAGCAATGGCCTCGCCGGTGTCGTCGATCGCCGCTTCGGCAGCCTCATCGGCTGTCGCGACGATGTCGTCAGCGTCGTCTGGCGCCGACTCGTCAGCCTCGCCGGTGTCGGTGGTTGCGCGGCTGGCGGCCACGCGGGCGGCGCGGGCGGCTGCAGCAGTCTGCGAACCCGAAGCGGCCAGCCGGGCCTCGCGCATCTCGAGTTCCTCCGGGCTGAGCTGCGCCACGATCACCGTGATGTGACTGGTCTGCTTGAAGATGCGCGTGGCCCGGCCCCGTGCCCTCGGGCGCCAGCGCTTGAGCACCGGACCCTCGTCGGCCCAGCACTCGGCCACATACAGCTCGTCGGCGTCGAGCTGCTCGTTGTTGGTGGCATTGGCCACTGCACTCTCAAGCACCTTGGACACCACCTCGGCGGCGCCGCGCTCGCAGAAGCGCAGGCGGTCGCGGGCGAGCGCCAAGTCTTCGTCGCGGATGAGGTTGAGCACCACCCGCGCCTTCGACGCGGACAGGCGTGCGTACTTGTGCGTCGCCTTCGCGCCTGCGATGACGTCGAGGTCGATCAACCCGCTCATCGCCTGCTGCCTTGCTCTCGTCCGGCGCGAGGCTCGAACGTCTGCGTTGTGACGAACCCGCTCATCGCCTGCCTCCGCGCTCCTGGCCGGCGTGGAACTTGAACGTCCGCGTCGGGGCGAACTCGCCGAGCTTGTGACCCACCATCGACTCGGTCACGTACACCGGCAGGTGCTTGCGCCCATCGTGAACCGCGATGGTGTGACCGATCATCTCGGGGATGATCGTGGAGCGCCGGCTCCACGTCTTGATGACCTTGCGCTCGCCGCTCTCGTTGAGTTCATCCACCTTCGAGAGCAGGTGGTCGTCGACGAACGGGCCCTTCTTGAGACTGCGCGGCATCGCTCTACCTCCGGGACCCGCGCGTCCGGCGGCGGCGGACGATGAGGTCGTTGGACTTGCGGTTCTTGGAGCGGGTGCGGCCTTCGGGCTTGCCCCACGGCGACACCGGGTGACGCCCGCCCGACGACTTGCCCTCACCGCCGCCGAGGGGATGGTCGACTGGGTTCATGGCCACGCCGCGGGTCTGGGGCCGTACGCCCTTGTAACGGTTCCGGCCGGCCTTGCCGATCTTGATGAGGTCGGCCTCGGCGTTGCCCACCGAGCCGATGGTGGCGCGGCAGTCGATCGGCACCCGGCGCATCTCGGTGGACGGCAGGCGCAAGGTGGCGTACGCACCCTCCTTGGCCACGAGCTGCACGCTGGCGCCGGCCGAACGGGCCATGCGGCCGCCGGCGCCCGGCTTGAGCTCCACGTTGTGCACGGTGGTTCCGACCGGCACGTACCGCAGCGGCATGGCGTTGCCGACACGCACCTCCGCCTGGGCTCCGTTGGCGAGCTTGTCGCCCACCTCCAGCCCTGCCGGCGCCAGGATGTAGCGCTTCTCGCCGTCGTGATAGTGCAGCAACGCGATGCGCGCGTTGCGATTGGGGTCGTACTCGATGGTGGCGACCGTGGCGGGCACACCGTCCTTGTTGCGCCGGAAGTCGACCACCCGGTAGCGCTGCTTGTGACCGCCGCCACGGTGACGAGAGGTCTTGCGGCCGTGGTTGTTGCGGCCGCCGGTGGAGTGCTGCTTGGCAATGAGCGAGCGCTCGGGCTTGGTCGCGGTGATGTCGGCAAAATCCGAAACCGTCTGGAACCTTCGGCCGGGACTGGTCGGCTTGCGTACTCGAATGCCCATGACGCCCCGCCTAGGAATTGAAGATCTGGATCGAGTCGCCCTCGACGAGGGTGACGATGGCCCGTTTGGTGTCCGGCCGCTTGCCGACGGTGTTGTTGCGCCGGTTGCGCCGCTTCTTGCCCTTGCGATTCAGCGTGTTGACCTTGGCGACCTTGACGTCGAAGATCTCCTCGACCGCTTGGCGGATCTCTGGCTTGCTTGCAGACGGGTGGACGCGGAACACGTAGATGCCCTCTTCGAGGAAGTCATACGACTTCTCCGAGATGACAGGAGCGATCAGCACATCGCGGGGATCCTTCACTGGTCATCCCCCTCGCTCGCTGCGCCGTTCGTGGCTGGCCCGGTGCTGGTGGGCAGCGTGTCGCGGGTGAAGACCAGCCAGTCCGAGCGCAGGATGTCGTAGGCGTTCAGCTCGGCTGCGCTGACCGAGTGCACCGACGGAAGGTTGCGGAAACTGCGATCGGCCGTCTGGTGTGCCGTGCTGTCGCCCAGAACCAGCAGAACCTGTCCGGAGAGGGACAGGTTCTCGAGCACTGCGATGGCGTCTTTCGTGCGCGGCTGCGCAAAATTCCACTCGTCAATGACCATGACGCGTTCGCTGCGAGCCCGGTCGCTGAGAGCGGAGCGAAGCGCCAGCCGCACGGTCTTGCGGTTCACCTTCTGGCGGTAGTCGCGCGGCTTGGGACCGTGCGCCACGCCGCCGCCGACCCACTGCGGCGACCGGATCGAACCGTGGCGAGCCCGGCCGGTGCCCTTCTGCCGCCACGGCTTCGCGCCGCCGCCGCGTACCTCGGCACGGGTGAGGGTGCTGTGAGACCCGCTCCGGCGGGCGGCGCGCTGGGCCGTGACGGCCTGGTGCAGCGCCGCCATGTTCGGCTCGATGCCGAAGATGGCCTCGTCGAGCTCCACGGTGCCGGCAGTGCCGCCGTCGGGGGTGCGAACGTCAAGCGTGAGCGGCATCAGAATCGACCTCAGACCTCAGCCGATGCTGTGCTGTTTGACGCGCCTTCCGGCGCTTTGACTGCGTTGCGGACGACGACCGTGCCGCCCTTGGGCCCGGGGACGGAGCCACGCACCAGCAGCAGGCCCCGCTCGGCGTCGGCCTCGACAACAGCGAGGTTGAGCGTGGTGACCTTCTCCCCGCCCATGCGCCCGGCCATGCGGGTGCCCTTGAACACCCGTGAGGGGGTGGCGCAGGCGCCGATGGCGCCGGGGGCCCGGTGGACCCGGTGCGCGCCATGGCTGGCGCGCTGGCCTGAGAAGTTGTACCGCTTCATGGTGCCGGCGAAACCCTTGCCCTTGGAGGTGGCTGTCACATCGACAAGCTCTCCGGGACTGAAAAGATCGGCACCCAATTCGGTGCCGACCGATACTTCGCTCACATCGTCGAGCCGCAGCTCTACGAGCCTCAGGCCAGGGTCGATCCCGGCTCGCTCGTAGTGGCCGTTCGTGGGCTTGTTGACCTTGCGCGCCTCGCGGTGACCGTAGGTGACCTGCACCGCGGTATAGCCGTCTTGCTCGTTGGTGCGCACCTGGGTGACCCGGCAGTCGTCGACGCGCAGCACTGTGACCGGGACGACGCGGTTGTCGTCATCCCAGAGCTGTGTCATGCCGACCTTGGTGGCGACAAGCGCCCTGTTGGCCATGTGCGCGTCTCTCTCGTGCTTTCGCCGTGCATCTCGCTGCCCGCCCAGCGGGCCGCCATGCGAACGCTCCGCACGGCTGTGCCGGCGGAGCGGTTCTGGAGGTTGTGCCGACCGGTTCCGAACACCCGACCCATTGCGGGGAGGCATCCGGCCTTGCCGGACGTCAGTTCGACGCAGGAAGTCCGCGCCGCGAATGAAGCAGGCTACCGATCCCCCACGACCGCCCCAACCTTGCGCCCGTTCAACCAGAGGGCTGGGGGCGCCCTCGTTGATAGGCCGCGAACAGCATCACTTCGCTCGCCAGGACCAGGTGGAATGCCGTCGGCAGGTAGGCAGTGAACCACTTCCCTGCAGCGATGCCCTCGTCGCCGAACGCCCCAGCATCGCCGAGGAGTCCGACTGCCAAACGCGCCGCCATTGCAGCGAAGTACAGGACGCCGAACCAAGCAACTGGTCGTACCCAGCGCCGCCCGAAGAGGTTCCGGCCAGCTCGCATTCGCAGCGTCGCGGTTGCGATGATCATCAAGATCACCACTTGGGCCGCGAACAGCGCCGGGAACGGCAGGCTGCTGCCCTGCCAGGCGTCTTGGGAGGGCAGGAAGGCCACGTCCCACCGGCGCTGTACTGCTTGGCCCGCGACGCGGGCCAGGAATGCCAGGCCGAATACAAGGCTTGCCGCAGCAAATCGGATGTCGCTCACGTGTCCTCCAGCGGCACCAGGACGGCTGCGGGATCGAGCCGCAGACCAAGCCCGCCGCCGCTGCGATCAGGCACATCGCGTCCGCGCAGCATTCCCCCGTAGCCCCACATGATCGTCCGATCGGTGAGATCACGGGCCAGCAGATGCGTCCCGAAGGCGCCCTCGGCCCCCACAACGGCACCCGGGGCGCTCGCGATCACGGCGAGCGCCGCCCGGGTGAGCAGGCTCGTCTCTCCCACCTGGCATCCGACGATGACGTCAATGCCGGCGCGCGCGGCAGCAGCCACCACGTCCAGCGACCTGACGATCCCGCCCATCTTCGACACGCGCACGTTCACGATCCACGCCGACGGCTCCGCCAGCGCTTCGAGCTGCCGGGCGAACCGCAAGCTCTCGTCGGCGATGATCTTCACCCGGCATTGCTGCGCGACGCGCATGCACCCGTCGACATCACCCGCCTGCAACGGTTCCTCGACGGCGAATGCGATGTCGCCCAGTGCATCCAAGTGCACTGCGCACTGCTCGGGCGTCTCCCAGAGGTTGTTCGCATCGAGGCGAACCGTCGCCGGGCTCGACCCCCGGGAAACGAATGGGACCAGCTTGGCGCGGTCACGCCGCAGCGAACCCGAGAGCTTCACCTTGAAGTCGGTGAAGCCCCGAACACGAAAGCCGCGCAGCTGCCATCGGTACAGCAGCAGCGGCATGTCGCCCAAGACAGCGGTATAGGCCACGTCGCGCGGGCCCGCAGCAACACCCAGCAACTGCTCGATATTGCAGCCGCCCGCCTTTCCCAGCAGGTCGAGGGCGGCAAGCTCCATCGCGCAGAACGCGGCCGGGTTCTCGTCGATGGCGTCGCTATGGGCGTCGATCCAGGAACGCAAGTCGTCCACGCTCCCGACTTCCGCGCAGAACGACGCCGCGTGCTGGCTGACGAAGGCGGCGCAACCCCCGACGGTTTCCCCGGTCACGTACAGCCGTGGGCACCCTTCGCCGTAGCCGATCGTGCCGTCGTCGCCGTGGGCCGCCACGATGAGGTTCTCGGCGTGGCGGCGGCTGGCAGCGGCATGCCGGAAGACGCGCTTGAACGGCACGGGGAAGGTGAACGTCTTCAGGCGGTGTATCTGCACGCATGCACCTCGGCCAAGCTCGCTCAGGCCGGAGCTGCGAAGTCGTCGAAGCGGAACGAGCAATCGGCGCTGTATTGCAGCCGGAGGTACTTGAACTGAACGTCGCGCTGACCGTCTGCGACGCGCTGGCGCCTGAATTCATCGCCCGTGCCCGCTGCGAGGAACCGGACGCGCAACGCCGCCAGCCGGCCACTGGCTCGTTTCTGGTCGTACTCGACATTGGTCTGCCGCAGTGCTTCTTCGACACTGCTTGACAGTGCGCCGGCAAGTTCGACCCCCTGTGGGCCAGCCGGTGTGCTCGCCAGCTCCACACTGAGCGTGTAGCGGGACTCTGCGACGTCGGCCAGCATGATGAAGAACGGTGCCACCGTGCCGAACTCGGCGACCGCGGCGGTCACGGCCGACATCACTTGGAACTCGTAGAGCTTCTCGCCCGTAATGCTCGTGACGCCCTTGCCCTTCTGGACGAACGACAGGACCGGTGTGCGGTCAACGAAGCCCGTCACCCGCACGATGTCGTTCATGTCGTAGCGGTACAGACCGTCGGCCGTGGTCACGATGACGTAGTAGTCGCGGCCGGCCTCGAGATCGGCAAGCGTGCAGGTCTGCTCGCCACGGTCGGCATCGTCGGCAGCGGCCTCCCACCCATCGCGTTCTGCGAACTCGAAGAGGTTGTCCTGCAGGGTCGCGACGCAGGAGCCTTCGATGGGATCGATGTTGACGGTGCCGCTGACCTCGCTGGCGAGATAGCCGAGCTCGAATACCGGGCAGTCGAGTGTCAGCATCGGCTGGAGACGCTCGATCGCCAAGCCGCAGCTCCCCCCGGTCCACGTCACGACCGCACGCAGGTCGCTCCAGATGTCGGCATAGGTGAGTCGACCTGCAGCCTCCAGGCGTCGACCGAGCGCCGCCGCTCGCTTCGGGTCTGCGCGGAGTCCGAGCTGGTCGTCGCGCCCAGGCACGTTGCAGCCAGCGGGCAGCCGCCCGGCGGCCACTGCGTCGAGCACCACGTCGGCCGAGTCATTGAGCACGTCCATCAGCCGGATGAACGTCGAGGGGTTGGCCGTCGCCATCGTGGTCACGGAGCCGTCAGCCGCGCCCAGCACCGCCATGGCCAAGTAGCGGGCGTCGTAGTCGGCGATGTCCGACACCGGCGCTGGCAGCACGTACCGGCGCCGCAGGAGCTTGCCCTGGCTCGCGTACAGCAGCCCTGACGCTGAGCCGTACGGCGTGCCTGCTGGCATGGTGCCCTCGTGCGCGGCACCGGTCACCGCGAACACCTTGCCGCCAAGCGCGGCGGTGCGCCGCGACAGCGTGTAGGCCGCGAGTCGCTGCAAGCGCTGGATGCGGGCGAGGCCGGCCTTGGTGAGCGGGATGTTCTTCGGCTCGGCGACAGTGCCGCTGGTCTGGTTGTAATAGACCGGCTGCTCGGCAGTGAGGCACCGCTGGCCGGTGGCTTCCTGCCGCTCGATCGCCTCCCTCAAGTCTTCGTAGGTCTGCACCGGCACGGCACGGCGGTAGTCCTCGAAGCCGGCGATCGAGCCGAAGCGGTGATCAGTGCCGAACACCGAGCCGGCGTTATCGGAGAGGATGCGCTGCAGCACCTGATCCTGAACTGCCCGCGGATCGGCGCACGCACGCACGAGCCCGCGGTAGGTGCGCCCGCTGGCCGCGGCCAGCCCGGCCCGAAGCAGTCGATAGCTGAGGCCGTCGGTCGCCGATCTGCCCGTCACGACGGCGTCGCCGTTCCGGCTGCTCGCTTGTCGAGTCCTCGAATCAAGGGGGTGCGCATCTGGGCCAGGAAGCCTGCCGGGTAGTCGCGGTTCAGCAGACCGAGCCGCCCGACCGCCGCGTCGGCGGGAAGGTACCGGGTGCCGAACAGCACGTCCCAGATGATGAGGTTGTTGCCGAAGTTGTGATCCGACTCCGCCGGCAGTTCCGAGTGATGCCAGCGGTGCAGTTCCGGTCCGCTGATGAGGTAGTTGAGCCACCCGAGGCGAACATCGCAGTTGGAGTGCTGGTAGAAGCCGTTCAGCGCGTAGAACACGAAATAGGCCGCGAGCACTTCGCTTCCCACGCCCACCAGCACAAACGGCAACGCGTCGACGCAGAACTGGACCGCTTTCTCCCCTGGGTGGAAGCGGCCGACGTTCAGCCAGTACAGCCGGTGCGGCGAGTGGTGCACGGCGTGCCAGCGCCACATGAAGGCCGAGCCATGGAACGCCCGGTGCAGCCAGTAGCGGAAGAAGTCGGCCACGGCCATCATCAACGCCGCTTGCAGCGCGACGGGCCAGCCGTGCGGCCACAGGCCCCCGAGGGTCAGGTCGCCCTCGCGCAGCCATCCGGCAAATGCCGCCGTCGCTGCCAGCGAGAGCAGCAGCGGCAGCACCACTTGGACGGCCACCATGAACGCCACATCGGCTCGCACGTCGGCACCCTGGGGGCGCCATTCGGTGCGGCAGGGCAGAGCGATCTCGTGCAGCGTGACCAGCCCCGCCCCAACGAGCACGGCGACGTATGACGCCGTCACGGCCGCCATCCCCAGCGACCCTGCGATTGCGTAGATGCCGACTCCCAACAGGATCACGGCCGGATACGAGACCCGGACGGCCAACCTGCCGGCTGCGGTAGGCCGCTCCGGGTAGTGGCCCAGATGCTCGGCCTCAATTCGCTCGGGCGGATCGGCGGCCGTCATGAGCCGAGCCTATGTTTCGGTGCGCTGGAGTCCGATGAAACAGCCGAGCGCGAGCGTTCAGTCGCCGAGGCGGACGATGGTGGTGCCGACGGTGCGTCCGGCAAGCAGGTCGACGAAGGCGCCGCCCGCAGCATCGAGCCCGTCGTAGGTGACATGGCGAGGCACGAGCGAGCCCGCGTCGATCCACTCGCGCATCTGGGCGCGGGCCTCCTCGTAGCGGCCGGTGTAAGAGAACACGAGGAAGCCCTGCATGCGCACCTGGTTGTTCACCAGCAAGCCCGGGATGCCTCGCGGACTGGGATCGGGGCTGGCGGTGTCGTAGGCCGAGACCGCTCCGCAGCACACGATGCGGCCGAACGTGGCCATGCGGAAGAGTGCCGAGCCGAGGATCTCGCCGCCCGTGTTGTCGAAGTACACGTCGATGCGGTCGGGCGTGGCGGCGCGGAACTCAGCCCGGAAGTCGGGCGAATGCCGGTTGATCGCCGCGTCGAAGCCCAGCTCGCCGACCAACAGCGAGCATTTCTCATCCGAGCCGGCTACGCCGACCACCCGGCAACCCTGCGTCTTGGCGATCTGCCCGACGATGTGGCCCACCGATCCCGCTGCTGCGGACACCACCACGGTCTCGCCCGGTTCGGGGCGCCCGACGTCGAGCAAGCCGAAGTAGGCGGTCAGCCCGTTAGTGCCGAGTACGCCGAGGTGCAAGGCGGGATCGAGCGCGCCGTCCGCGACGCGCAGCTCGCCGCCGGCCATCACAGCGTGGCGGCGCCAGCCAGTCGCGCCCACGACGGTGTCGCCGACGCTGATGCCGTCCGCGTTCGACGCTTCCACGATGCCCGCGCCCATGCCTCGCATCACCACACCGACTTCCGGGGCGCCCGCGTAGCTGGCGCTGCCCTGCAGGCCGGCTCGCTGTCCCGCGCCGATCGTGATCGCCTGAACCCGCACCAGCACCTCGCCTGGTCCGGGTTCGGCTGCATTATCGGGCCGCAACGCGAAGTGCTCAGCGCTGAGCGGCCCGTCGGGAGCCTCGGCAAGCACCACGCTGTCCGACACCCGCGCTGTGTTCGTATCTCCAGTCATGACCCGCTCCTCGATTCGTCAACGGATGTCGATGCGGCACCACATGATTGCCGCTCGTCAGCGGCGGTTCTTCGCTCGTTTGCCAGAGGCAGCAGTCACCCGGGACACCGGCGACGATGGCTAACGCGACGAGCACGGCTCAGCGCAACTAACGTCCGCTGCCGTGTGCGCCGTCACCCGCCGGCGGCGCGAGCGACGCAACCGGCGGGAGACGGTGCGTCGACAGATGATGCAACACCCAACGGATCGGGAGCTATCCGCATGAAATATGCCGCGCCGACCACCATTGACGAGGCGAGGACACTGCTGGCCGGCGATGCCGGTGCCATCGTGTTCGCAGGCGCAACCGACGTCGTGCCGCAGATGCGCGCCGGGCGGCCTGAGCCGTCGATGGTGATCGACCTCAAGAAGATCGACCGCCTCATGTCAGTGAGCCTCGACGGCGATACCTGGCAGGTGGGTGCTGCGGCCCCCAGCTCGGCGCTCACGTCCAACGCCGCCTTTGCTGCCGACTTCCCAGGCCTGACCGAGGCTGCCGGACTGATCGGGTCGGACCAGATCCAGAACCGCTCCAGCCTCGGCGGAAACCTCTGCAACGCCTCCCCCGCTGCCGACTCCGTGCCTGCCCTCGTCGTGAACGATGCGGTCGCCGTGATCGCAGCCGCTGACGGCGAGCGACGGGTGCCCGTCGCCGACGTGGTGACGGGGCCCGGCCAGACGTCGCTGGCGCATGACGAGATCGTGGTGTGCTTCGAGCTCGCCCGGCCAGCCGGCGGTACCTCCGATGCCTACCTGCGACTCATCCCTCGCACCGAGATGGACATCGCCGTGGTGGGTGCCGGCGTCCGGCTCACGCTGGACGACAGCGGCAATGTGAGCGCGGCTGCCGTCGCGCTCGGAGCGGTTGCGCCCACCGTCGTGCGGGTGCCTGCCGCCGAGGCGGCGCTCGTGGGCAGCAGCCTCGACGACACAGCGCTGGCCGCCGCAGCCGCAGCCGCCAGCGACGCCTGCAACCCCATAGACGACAAGCGGGGCACGATCAACTACCGGCGCCAGGTTGCCGGCGTGCTCACCCGTCGAGCCGCCGGCATCGCCGCCGACCGGATCCGCACACGCAACGGACAGAACGGAGCGTCCTGATGAGCCGCACCCATGTGAACTGCGAGGTCAACGGCGACGCCGTTGACTTTCTGACCGAAGACGGCGAATCGCTGCTCAATGCCCTGCGAGACGAGCTGGGCCTGATCGGGGCCAAGGAAGGCTGCGGCACCGGCGACTGCGGTGCCTGCTCGGTCATCATGAACGGCCGCCTGCAGTGTGCCTGTCTGATCTTCGCCCCCGAGGCCGACGGCGCCGCCATCACCACCTGCGAGGGTCTCGCCAGCGCAGATGAGCTGCACCCGCTGCAGCAGTGCTTCCTCGAAGGAGCCGCGCTGCAATGCGGCATCTGCACGCCCGGGTTCCTCATCGCCGCCAAGGCACTGCTCGACGAGAACCCCGACCCAACCGAGACCGAAGTGCGCTACGCGCTCGCCGGCAACCTGTGCCGCTGCACCGGGTACGACAAGATCGTGCGCTCGGTGCTCGAGGCCGCCGTCCAGATCCGCACCCCGGCCTGATTCACATCGGCTGGCTGAGACTCTCCTGACATCGCACAAGGACACCTGAACATGAGCACCACTGAAGCGCCCCCAAGCACTGGGACCAATGGCAATGGAGCGAGCGGGTACCGCTGGGTCGGCACCCGCCCCGTCCGCCACGACGGACTCGACAAGGTCGCCGGCAAGGCCCGCTACGCGGCCGACCTGAACCTGCCGGGAATGCTGTACGGGCACATCCTGCGCTCGCCGCATCCCCACGCACGGATCGTTTCGATCGACACCTCAGCCGCCGAGGGGATGCCCGGCGTGAAAGCGGTGGTCACCGGAGCCGACTTCCCCGAAGCACCGCCCAAGGGCGCCACGCGCAACCTGATGTGCACGGTGATCGCCCGCGACACGGTGCTGTACAGCGGCCATGCCGTGGCTGCGGTGGCAGCGTCCACCCGTCGTGAGGCCAAGGCAGCGGCGGAGGCCATCGAGGTCACCTACGAGCTGCTGCCCCACGTGCTGAACATCTCCGATGCGATGGCCGACGACGCACCGGTGCTGCACGACAACCTGTTCACGCGCGGCGTCGAGCCGCGGCCCACCGAGCCGTCGAACATCGCGGCACGCACGGTGTACGAGCGCGGCGATGTCGAGCAGGGGTTCGCCGAGGCCGACATCGTGATCGAGCGCGAGTTCTCGACCCAGGCAGTGCACCAGGGCTACATCGAGCCGCACGCCTGCGTGGTCGACTGCGACCAGGAGGGCAAGGCCGTCATCTGGGCTTCGTCGCAGGGCCACTTCATGGTGCGGTCGTCGACGGCCACGGTGCTGGGCTGGGATACCTCGCGCATCAAGGTGATCCCGGCCGAGATCGGCGGCGGCTTCGGCGGCAAGACGACGATCTACATCGAGCCGGTGGCGGCGCTGCTGTCGACGAAATCCGGCCGCCCGGTCAAGATCGTGATGAGCCGTGAGGACGTGTTCCGGGCAACCGGTCCCGCCCCGGGGGCGATCATCAAGATGAAGGTCGGCGCCCGCGACGACGGCACGATCACCACGGCGAAGGCCTGGCTGGCATACGAGAATGGGGCCTTTCAAGGCATTGCCGCGATGCTCGGCTGCATGTGCGTCGTATCGGCCTACACCCTCGATCATCTCTATGTGGAGGGCTTCGACGTAGTGCTCAACCGGCCGGTCAACGTGGCCTACCGGGCACCGTCGGCTCCCGCCGCGGCATTCGCGATGGATTCGATGGTCGACGAGATCGCGGAGCGGGTCGGCATCGACCCGATCGACCTCCGCATCCAGAACTGCCCCTCGCAGGGCGACCCGACGCCGTACGGACCCAAGTGGCCGATGATCGGCCTGCGCGAGTGCCTCGAAGCGATCCGTGACAGCGATCACTACCAGTCGGAGCTGCCCGAAGGGCAGGGCCGCGGTGTGGCCAGCGGTTTCTGGTTCAACATCGGCGAGGCGTCGAGTGCCACGGTGAACCTGAACGAGAACGGCACCGCCACGGTGATCACCGGCAGCCCCGACATCGGTGGCAGCCGGGCATCGATGGCGCTGATGGCGGCCGAGGAACTGGGCCTCGATGTGCACCTGATCCAACCGGTCGTGGGCGACACCGAGGTAGTCGGCTTCACCGACGTGACCGAGGGCAGCCGCGCCACGTTCGCGACGGGCATGGCGGTCGTGGAGGCCTGCCGCGATCTCAAGGAGCAGCTGCGCAAGCGTGCGGCCAAGACCTGGGATTGCGACGTCGAAGAAGTCGAATGGGTCGACGGCTCGGCCGTGCACGGACCTGGCGAGCAGGAGCCGCTGACGCTGGCCGCCATCACCGGCAATGCGAAGCGCACCGGCGGCCCGCTGGGCGCCACTGCGTCGCTGAATGCCCGGGGCGCCGGCCCGGCCTTCTCGGTCCAGGTCGCCGACGTGTCCGTCGACCAAGAGACCGGGCGGGTCACCGTCGAGCGCTACACCACCGCGCAGGATGCTGGTACAGCGATTCACCCCAGCTACGTGGAAGGTCAGATGCAGGGCGGCGTGGTGCAGGGCATCGGCTGGGCGCTCAACGAGGAGTACATCTACTCCGACGATGGCAACCTCGAGAACCCGGGATTCCTCGACTACCGCATCCCGGTGGCGTCAGATCTGCCCATGATCGAAACCTGCATCGTGGAGGTGCCCAATCCTTCGCATCCTTACGGAGTGCGCGGCGTCGGCGAGGTGGGCATCGTGCCGCCGCTGCCGGTGATGGCCAACGCCGTGGCCGATGCCACCGGCGTGCGCATCAGCGATCTGCCGCTCTCGCCCCCGCGAGTGCTGGAAGCGCTGACGGCCGCCGAGAGCTGATCGCAACCCGAAGCCGCTGAGGCATTTCGTCGGGGCAACTCGATGGCGGTCGTTCACTTCTCGACCGACCAGCGCCAGCACACCGGCGGGACACCTGAGGTCACCATCGAAGCGGCGAACGTGCGCGACCTGGTGCGGCAACTCGCAGAACTGTTCCCATCACTCAACGCGCACCTCGTCGAGACCTCGTCCACCGCAGTCGCCATCGACGGCGAGATCATCCCCGACCCCTGGCTCGAAGAGCTCACCCCAACGTCAGAGGTGCATCTAGTCCGCCCGCTCGCGGGCGGATAAGTCAACACAGCGCCCGCTCGCGGGCGGATAGGCGCGGCTAGGGCTGGACTTTGAGCTCGATCTCGACGCCGGCAGGCAGGTCGAGACGCTGGAGCGAGTCGACCGTCTTGTCGGTGGGATCGATCACGTCGATCAGGCGCTTGTGGATGCGCATCTCGAAGTGCTCGCGCGAGTCCTTGTCCTTATGGGGGGACCGCACAACCGTGTAGCGATGCTTCTCGGTCGGCAGCGGCACCGGGCCCCTCACCTTGGCGTTGGTGCGCAGCACCGTCTCGGTGATCTTCTGCGCCGACTGGTCCACGATCTCGTGGTCGTAGGCCTTGAGCCGCATCCGGATCCGAGGTGCTGCCATCTGAGTGCCTGACTGTTCGCCGGAAACCCGGGCTACTGGACGATCTTTGTGACCCGGCCGGCGCCCACAGTGCGCCCGCCCTCACGGATGGCGAAGCGCAAGCCCTCGTCCATCGCGATCGGGTTGATCAGCTCGACGGTCATCTCGGTGTTGTCGCCCGGCATGCACATCTCGGTGCCCGACGGCAGCTCGACCACACCGGTGATGTCGGTGGTGCGGAAATAGAACTGCGGGCGGTAGTTCGAGAAGAACGGCTTGTGCCGCCCGCCCTCGTCCTTGGTGAGCACGTAGACCTGCGCCTCGAACTTGGTGTGCGGGGTGATCGCGCCCTTGCGGGTGCAGACCTGGCCGCGCTCCACCTCGTCCTTGCCGGTGCCACGCAGCAGCAGGCCGACGTTGTCGCCCGCCTGGCCCTGGTCGAGGATCTTGCGGAACATCTCGACGCCGGTCACCGTGGTGGTCTGCGTGTCGCGGATGCCCACGATCTCGACCTCGTCACCGGAGTTGATGATGCCCTGCTCGATCTTGCCGGTCACTACGGTGCCGCGGCCGGTGATCGAGAAGACATCCTCGATCGGCATCAGGAACGGGCGCTCGGTGTCGCGCTCGGGCTCGGGCACGTAGGTGTCGACTGCGTTCATCAGCTCGACGACCTGCTCGGCGGCAGCCGCATCGCCCTCCAGCGCGTTCAGCGCGGAGACGCGAACCACCGGGACGTCGTCGCCGGGGAACTCGTACTCGCTGAGCAGCTCGCGTACCTCGAGCTCGACGAGCTCGAGCAGCTCCTCGTCGTCGACCATGTCGACCTTGTTGAGGGCCACCACGATGTAGGGCACGCCGACCTGGCGGGCGAGCAGCACGTGCTCACGGGTCTGGGGCATCGGGCCGTCAGCCGCGGACACCACCAGGATGGCGCCGTCCACCTGGGCGGCGCCGGTGATCATGTTCTTGATGTAGTCGGCGTGACCAGGCATGTCGACGTGCGCGTAGTGCCGGTTGGCCGTCTCGTACTCGACGTGCGCGATGGAGATCGTGATGCCGCGCTCACGCTCTTCGGGTGCCTTGTCGATCTCGTCGAAGGCCGTCGCCTGGCCGCCGACCTGTTCGGACAGCACGCGCGTGATGGCTGCCGTCAGTGTCGTCTTGCCGTGGTCGATGTGGCCCATCGTGCCCACGTTGACGTGAGGCTTGGTCCGCTCGAAACGCTCTTTTGCCATGTCGTACCCGCCTTTCGGGGTTCTGCTCGCCTATCGGGGGTGAGTGAGGTGCAGGGATGCGTAGTTCTCTTTGGTTTCTTCAAGGTCTTGAACGGTGTGAGGCTAGGGATGCCGTGGCCCAGTTCCAATGGAAAGGGCCGCATGACCGCGAACGGAAGCCGACTGCGGCCCGCCAGCAGCGGCTCGGGTCATTCGCCGCGGATGCGTTTGATGATCTCCTCGGCGATGGTGCGCGGCACCTGCTCGTAGTTGTCGAATTGCATGCTGTAGGTCGCGCGGCCTTGAGTGCGGGACCGGAGGTCGTTGGCGTAGCCGAACATCTCCGACAGCGGCACCTTGGCGTCGATCACCTGGTTCACGCCGCGCAATTCCATCTGCCCGACCCGGCCGCGCCGTGAGTTGAGGTCACCGATGACGTCGCCCATGTAGTGCTCGGGCGTGACGACCTCCACCGACATGACCGGCTCCAGCAGGACCGGCCGTGCCAGCCTCGCTGCATCGCGCATGGCCATCGTGCCGGCAATCTTGAATGCCATCTCCGAGGAGTCCACATCGTGATGGTTGCCGTCGATCAGGTCGACGGCCACATCCACCAGCGGGAAGCCCGCGAGCGGGCCGTTCTCCAGTGACGACTGCAAACCGGCATCGACCGACGAGATGTACTCGCGCGGGATCACGCCGCCGCGGATGTGGTCCTCGAAGACGTAGCCCTCGCCGGGATCCGACGGGCGCAGGTTGATGACCACCACCGCGTACTGGCCCGAGCCGCCGGTCTGCTTGATGTGGCGGTACTCGAACTTGTCGACCGGTGAGGTGATCGTCTCGCGGTAGGCCACCTGCGGCTTGCCGATCGAGGCGTCCACCTTGAACTCCCGCAGCATCCGGTCGACCAGCACCTCGAGGTGCAGCTCGCCCATGCCTGAGATCACGGTCTGGCCGGTCTCGTCGTCGGTCTTGACCTGGAACGTGGGGTCTTCCTCGCTGAGCGCCGTGAGCGCCCTGCCCAGCTTGTCCTGGTCGCCCTTGGACTTGGGCTCGACAGCGACGTGCACGACCGGGTCGGGGAAGTCGAGCTGCTCGAGCACGATCGGCTTCGACGAATCGCACAGCGTGTCGCCCGTGCGAGTGTTCTTCAGACCGATGCCCGCGACGATGTCGCCGGTGCCGATGTCGTCCCGGTCTTCGCGGTTGTTGGCGTGCATCTGCAGGATGCGCCCGATGCGCTCGCGATTGCCCGTGGTGGTGTTGAGCACCTGGCCGCCGCGCTCGAACTTGCCGCTGTACACCCGAAAATAAGTGAGCTTGCCGACGTGAGGGTCGGTCATGATCTTGAACGCCAGCGCCGAGAACGGCTCTTCGTCGCTCGGCTTGCGCTCCAGATCGTCCTTGCCATTCGTCGAGCGGCCCGCAATTGCCGGGATGTCTACCGGCGCGGGCAGGTACATCGTGACGGCGTCGAGCAGCGGCTGCACGCCCTTGTTCTTGAACGCGCTGCCGGTAAGCACCGGCACGATCTGGCCGTCGACCGTGCCCTGCCGGATCGCCTGCCGGATCGTGTCGGCATCGACCTCTTCGCCTTCAAGGTAGGCCAGCATGATGTCCTCATCGACGTCGGCGAGCCGTTCGAGCAGCTTGCTGCGGTACTCGGACGCCTGATCGGCCAGATCGGCAGGAATGTCGACAATGTCGTAGGTGGCGCCGAGGTCGTCGCCTTTCCACACCACAGCGTTCATCTCGACGAGGTCCACCACGCCTTCGAAGTCGGCCTCAAGGCCGATCGGCAGCTGCAGGACAGCCGTGTTGGGGGTGAGCCGGTCCTCGATGCTGGCCAACGAGCCGAAAAACGAGGCACCCGTGCGGTCGAGCTTGTTGATGAAGCACATCCGCGGCACGCCGTACCTGTCGGCTTGACGCCAGACGGTCTCGGTCTGCGGCTCGACGCCCGCGACGCCGTCGAACACTGCCACGGCGCCGTCGAGCACCCGCAGCGAACGCTCCACCTCGACGGTGAAGTCGACGTGGCCCGGCGTGTCGATGATGTTGATGACGTGATCGTTCCAGTGGCAGGTGGTGGCGGCGGAGGTAATGGTGATGCCCCGCTCCTGCTCCTGCTCCATCCAATCCATCGTGGCGGCGCCGTCGTGGACCTCGCCGATCTTGTAATTGACACCGGTGTAGTAGAGGATCCGCTCCGTCACCGTGGTCTTGCCCGCGTCGATGTGGGCCATGATCCCGATGTTGCGGACGCGGTCGAGAGGTTGCGTTCGAGCCATTTCAGCGTTGCCCCAGTTGACCAGACATCTCGATCAGATCGCCAGCGAACCGCTCACCAGCGGATTGCTACCAGCGGTAGTGGGCGAAGGCCTTGTTGGCCTCTGCCATGCGGTGCGTGTCTTCACGACGCTTGGCAGCCGAGCCGGTGCCGTTGGAGGCATCCATCAGCTCGTTCGCGAGTCGTTCAGACATGGTGCGCTCGCGGCGCTCGCGGGCGAAGCCCACGATCCAGCGAATTGCCAGCGCGGTGGCGCGGCGAGGGCGCACCTCGACGGGCACCTGGTACGTGGCACCGCCGACGCGACGGCTCTTCACTTCGACTTGCGGCCGGGTGTTGTCCACCGCCCGCTTCAGAATCTCGAGCGGCTCGCCGCCTGTCCGCTCGCCGACGAGATCCATCGCTTGGTACACGATGCTCTCGGCCAGCGAGCGCTTGCCGCGCCGCAGCACCTTGTTGATGAACTGGGTGACCAGCGCGGAGTCGTAGACGGGGTCGGGAGCGATGTCGCGGCGGGGCGCTGCACCTCGGCGGGGCACGTCAGGACTCCCGCTTGGCGCCGTAGCGCGAGCGTGCCTGCTGGCGGGAATTCACACCCGAAGCATCCAGCGCACCGCGGATGATCTTGTAACGGACGCCGGGCAGGTCCTTGACCCGGCCGCCGCGCACCAGCACGATGCTGTGCTCCTGCAGGTTATGGCCCTCGCCCGGGATGTAAGCGGTCACCTCGACACCGCTGGTGAGGCGCACACGGGCAACCTTGCGCAGGGCCGAGTTCGGCTTCTTCGGCGTGTGCGTGTACACGCGGGTGCAGACCCCGCGCCGCTGGGGCGAGCCCTTCAACGCCGGCGTGCGCACCTTCGTCGGCTTGGACTTTCGGCCCTTGCGGACCAGCTGCTGGATCGTGGGCACCAGAACCTCAGTGAGTTGGGAGACCCCTGCAAGTCGGGGCTGTCAGCGGGACAGGTTGCTAGCGGACAGGTCGACGGGCAGGAGTCGTGCAGATCTGCGCAATGCCCCACCCGGCAGCGCGCCGAAACCGGCCTTGAAGGCTAGGCAGCGCGCCCCAGCACGACAACCGCTCAGCTGGCGTCGGTGAATGAGGCGACGCTCTCGTCGAGACCGGCCTCGTCGGCATCGGGATCGCCGCCGATCGAAGCCAGCCACGCAGCCGGGTCCTGGGCATCCTCGGACGACCAGAACTCCATCGGCTCGTATTCGGGTGCAATCGTGTCGATATTGCGATACACGTCCTGACCCGTGCCAGCCGGAATCAGCTTGCCGATGATGATGTTCTCCTTGAGGCCCTTCAAGCTGTCGCGACGCGACTCGATGGCCGCCTCGGTCAGCACGCGGGTCGTCTCCTGGAAGGAGGCAGCCGAGAGCCACGACTCGGTCGCGAGCGAAGCCTTCGTGATGCCCATGATGATCGGGCGGCCCTCGGCGGGGCGACGGCTCTCGGCCACCAGCTCGCGGTTGGCTTCGCGGTAGTTCCGCTGGTCGACCTGTTCGCCGGGCAGGAACGGCGAATCGCCCTGCTCGCCGACGAGCACCCGCCTGGTCATCTGGCGGATGATCAGCTCGATGTGCTTGTCATGGATCGACACACCCTGCTCGCGGTACACCTTCTGCACCTCGGAGACGAGGTACTGCTGGGTCTCGCGCACGCCGCGGATCTCGATGAGCTCCTTGGGATCGCGCGGACCGTCCACGAGCGGATCGCCGGCGCGGATGTCCTGACCGTCGGTCACGGCAAGCCGCGACATGGACGGAACCGTGTAGGTGTCCTCGGAGCCGTCATCGCCGATGACGTCGATCTGGCGTCCCCGACCGTCGTCCTCGCCGATGCGCACCACACCTGAGCGGCGGGCCAGCACGGCCTTGCCGCGCGGGGTGCGGGCTTCGAACAGCTCGACCACCCGGGGCAGACCGCCGGCGATGTTCTCGCCGCCGATGACACCGCCGGTGTGGAACGTCCTCATGGTCAGCTGCGTGCCCGGCTCGCCGATGGACTGGGCAGCAATCACGCCGACCGCCTCGCCCACCTCGATGAGCTTGCCGGTCGCCAGTGATCCGCCGTAGGCCATCGCCGACACGCCGAATTCGGAGTCGTCGGTGAGCGGGGACAGCACACGGACCCGCGTGACGTCAGGATCGTCGCGCAGCGCGATCAGCTCGTCCTCGCCGATCAGCCGTCCGGCCTCGAGCACGGTGCCGTCACTGAGCGTCACTTCCGCTGCGAGGCAGCGGCTGAACAGCCTCGTGTCGAGATGGGTGCGCTTGTCCGGTCCGTCCGGGGCGACGTCCTCGATCCACAGCCCGTTCACCGGACCGGGCCGGTCGAAGGGATTCTCGCTGTTGATGATGAGCTCTTGGGCGACATCGACGAGCCGGCGGGTCAGGTAGCCCGAGTCGGCCGTGCGCAGCGCCGTGTCGACCAGGCCCTTGCGGGCGCCTGGCGTGGAGATGAAGTACTCCAGCGTGGCCAGGCCCTCCCGGTACGACGACTTGATGGGGCGCGGGATGATGTCGCCGCGAGGGTTGGCGACCAGCCCGCGGATGGCGGCAATCTGGCGCACCTGCATCATGTTCCCGCGTGCGCCGGAGCCGACCATCATGCCGATCGGATTGAACGTGGTGCGAGACATCTCGCCTTCAAGCGAGCGACGCACCTCGTCGGTGGCGTCGGTCCAGATCTCCACTTCCTTCTGACGCCGTTCGCCGTCGGTGATGATGCCGCGCCGGAACTGGGTCTCGACGCGCTCCGCCTCGCCCTCGTGGCGTTCAAGGATCTCGGCCTTGTCGGGAGGCGTGCTCACGTCGTCGACCGAGATCGTCAAGCCCGAGCGGCTGGCGTACTCGTAGCAGAGGTCCTTGATGTGGTCGAGGCTGACGGCAATCTCGCTGGTGGAGTAGTTGTCGGACAGGGCGCGCACGATGCGGCCCATGTCGCCCTTGCGCACGGGCCGGTTCACGTACTCGAAGTCGTCCGGGAGCGCAGCGTTGAACAGCGCACGGCCTGGCGTCGTGGGCGTGTAGCTGCCGTTTCCGTCGCTGAGCTGCGCAATTCGCCACTCGATGGGCTGGTGCAGCTTGAGGTGGCCGAGGTCGAGCGCCTGCTCGATCTGGTGCAGGTGACGGAAGACCGGCTTGCCGGCGCCGTCATCGCTGTCCGGGCCGGTCGCCTCGGTCAGGTAGTAGCTGCCGATGAGCATGTCCAGGTTGGGCACGGTCATCGGCCGGCCGTCGGCAGGGCTCAGGAGGTTGTTGGCCGACAGCATCAGCACCCGTGCCTCTGCCTGCGCCTCCGAGGACAGCGGCAGGTGCACCGCCATCTGGTCGCCGTCGAAGTCGGCGTTGAAGGCAGCGCACACGAGCGGATGGATCTGGATCGCCTTGCCTTCCACCAGCAGCGGCTCGAAAGCCTGGATGCCCAACCGGTGCAGCGTGGGCGCCCGGTTCAGCAGCACCGGGTGCTCCTTGATGACGTCCTCGAGCACGTCCCAGACGTCGGCGCGACGCCGTTCGACCATCCGCTTGGCCGATTTGATGTTCTGCGCGATCTCCGAGTCGACCAGCCGCTTCATGACAAACGGCTTGAACAGCTCGAGCGCCATCAGTTTGGGCAGCCCGCACTGGTGCAGGCGCAGCGTGGGCCCCGCGACGATGACCGAGCGGCCCGAGTAGTCCACGCGTTTGCCGAGCAGGTTCTGGCGGAAGCGACCCTGCTTGCCCTTGAGCATGTCCGACAGCGACTTCAGCGCCCGATTGCCGGGGCCTGTCACAGGACGGCCCCTTCGGCCGTTGTCGAACAGCGCATCGACCGCTTCCTGCAGCATGCGCTTCTCGTTGTTGACAATGATCTCGGGTGCGCGCAGGTCGAGCAGACGCTTCAGCCGGTTGTTGCGGTTGATGACACGTCGGTAGAGATCATTCAGGTCAGAGGTCGCGAAGCGCCCGCCGTCGAGCTGCACCATCGGGCGCAGATCGGGCGGGATGCACGGCACGGCGTCGAGAATCATCGCCCGCGGGTCGTTGATGCGGCGCCCGTGCTCGTCTCGCCGGTTGAACGCGCTCAGGATCTTGAGGCGCTTGATGGCCTTCTGCTTGCGCTGGGCCGACAGTGGCCGGCGCCCGTCGGACGCCTCGATGGCGGCACGCAGCTCGGCCTCTTCGACGTCGAAGTCCATGTTGGCCATGAGCTGCGCGATGGCCTCGGCGCCCATGCCGCCCTCGAAGTACTGGCCGTAGCGATCCTCCAGCTCGCGCCAGAGATCCTCGTCGTCGACGATCATCCGCTCGTGCAGATCGCGCAGCGCCGCGAAAGCGCGCTCCACGAGGTCCTTCTCCTCGTTGGCCTCTTCGTCAATGGCATCGAGGTCACGCTCGGATTCGCGCTGGGCCGACCGCAGCTCGCGTTCCTTGGCGTCCTCGGCCTCGAGTTGCTTCAGCTCGTTCTCGAGCTCGGCGAGCCGCTCCGCCCGGCGCTCCGCGAGCTCCTCGTCGATGACGTCGAGCTCTTCGGCCTTCTCGGCCTCGAGCCGCGGCAGGTCAGCGTGCAGCTTCTCGCTGTCGACCTTGGTGACCAGGTTCGCGGCGAAGTAGATGACACGTTCCAGCGCTTTGGCCTTGAGCTCCTGGCGGGGGTCGAGGCCAGTCAAGAAGTACGCCAGCCATGAGCGGGTACCACGCAAGTACCAGATGTGCACGACCGGGGCCGCCAGCTCGATGTGACCCATGCGCTCGCGGCGCACCTTGGAACGGGTGACTTCCACGCCGCAGCGCTCGCAGATGATGCCCTTGAACCGGACGCGCTTGTACTTGCCGCAGCCGCACTCCCAGTCCTTGGTGGGACCGAAGATCTTCTCGCAGAACAAGCCGTCCTTCTCAGGCTTGAGCGTGCGGTAGTTGATGGTCTCCGGCTTGCGGACCTCGCCGTTGGACCATGTGCGGATGGCGTCAGCGGTTGCCAGGCCGATCCGGATGTCAGAGAAGTCGTTGACGTCGATCATGCGTTGTGTCCGGCCCTGTGTCTGTTTCGGTGGTGCGAGTTCTTGATGTTTCGGTTGCGCTGCATCGGCTGTGCGGTGTCGCTGCGCTGATCACATGCGCTGCTGGCGGCGCAGCTCGTCTTCTTCGTCGGTGCCGCGCTCGGGCCGGCTGATGTCGATGCCCAGCGATTCCTCGGCACGGAAGACGTCCTCGTCGAGACCCTGGATGTCGATCTGCTGCCCGGCTGTCGACATGACCTCGACGTTGAGGCACAGCGCCTGCATTTCCTTGATGAGCACCTTGAAGCTCTCAGGGATGCCGGGCTCGGGGATGTTCTCGCCCTTGACGATGGCCTCGTACACGCGCACCCGGCCCAGCACGTCGTCGGACTTGATGGTGAGCAGCTCCTGCAGGCAGTAGGCAGCGCCGTACGCCTCAAGCGCCCACACCTCCATCTCGCCGAAGCGCTGGCCGCCGAATTGCGCCTTGCCGCCCAGCGGCTGCTGGGTGATCATCGAGTACGGCCCCGTCGAGCGGGCGTGGATCTTGTCGTCGACAAGGTGTGCCAGCTTCAAGATGTAGCTGTAGCCGACCATGATCGGCTCGTCGTAGGCCTCGCCGGTGCGTCCGTTGAAGAGCACCGTCTTGCCCGAGCGGGTCATCAGGCGTTCGCCGGTCACCGATTCGGGCCGCAGGTTCTCGAGCGTCTGCTGGATGGTGGGATGCCGTCCGGCGGCCTCCTCCTCGTCCCAGCGCGCCCCGTCGAACACCGGTGTGGCAATGAACACCGACGGCTCGGTGGTGGGGCGGGTCTTGCGGGCAGTGTTGCTGACCGGCTCCTTGCCGATCATCTCTTCCTTGCCGCCCTCGTCGGTGGCCTTCCAGCCCCAGCGTGCTGCGTAGCCCAAGTGGGCTTCGAGCACCTGGCCGACGTTCATGCGGCTCGGCACCCCCAGCGGGCTCAGGATGATGTCAACCGGTGTGCCGTCGGCCAGGTACGGCATGTCCTCGGTCGGGAGGATCTTCGAGATCACGCCCTTGTTGCCGTGACGCCCAGCGAGCTTGTCGCCCACGCTGATCTTGCGCTTCTGGGCCACATACACGCGCACGAGCTGGTTCACGCCTGGCGGCAGCTCGTCGTCGGCGTCGCGACTGAACACCCGGATGTCGGTGACCACACCGTTCTCGCCGTGAGGCACCTTGAGCGAGGTGTCGCGCACCTCGCGGGCCTTCTCGCCGAAGATGGCACGCAGCAGCCGTTCCTCGGGCGTGAGCTCGGTCTCGCCTTTGGGAGTGACCTTGCCCACCAGCACCGCGCCCGGCTCGACTTCGGCACCGATGCGCACGATGCCCTGCTCGTCGAGGTCGGCGAGGATGTCGTCGGCCAGGTTGGGGATGTCCCGGGTGATCTCCTCGGGACCCAGCTTGGTGTCGCGGGCGTCGATCTCGTACTCGTGAATGTGGATCGACGTGAGCACGTCGTCCTTCACCAGACGCTCCGACAGGATGATGGCGTCCTCGTAGTTGTAGCCCTCCCAGGCCATGTAGGCCACCAGGAGGTTCTTGCCCAGCGCCAGCTCGCCGTGATCGGTGGACGGTCCGTCCGCGATGACGGCCTGAGGCTCCACGCGATCGCCGACGCGAACGAGCGCTCGCTGATTGATGCAGGTGTCCTGGTTGGAACGTCGGAACTTGAGCAGCGGGAATTCGTGCCGCTTGCCGTCGTCTCCATCGATGACGATGCAGTCGCCGGCGACTTCGGTCACTTCGCCGCCGATGCCCTGACGGTCGCCCATGTCGTCTTCGACTTCGGCAAGCACCATCTCGGCGGCATCGGCCATGGCGAGACCTTCGATGCCGGTGCCGATGTAGGGGGCCTCGGCCCGCAGCAGTGGCACCGCCTGACGCTGCATGTTGGCGCCCATGAGTGCCCGGTTGGCGTCGTCGTGCTCGAGGAACGGGATCAGCGCTGTGGCCACCGACACGATCTGCTTCGGCGAGACATCCATGAGCTGGACTTCCGATGCCGGCACGTAGCTGATCTCGGTGGTTGCGGCGAAGTAGGTGTCGCGCTCCATCTGCAGCCGCAGATCCTCCAGGCTGGCGCCCTGGGGGCTCTTGCGCACGAGCACGCGGGGATTGCGGAATGATCCGTCGGGGTTGAGCGGCGCGTTGGCCTGCGCGACCACGAACTCCTCTTCCTCGTCCGCGGTCAGGTAACGCACCTCGCTGGTGGCCTTGCCGTCCTTGATGACCCGGTAGGGCGACTCGATGAAGCCGAACTCGTTGACGCGGGCGAAAGTGGCCAGCGCCCCGATCAGGCCGATGTTCGGACCCTCCGGCGTCTCGATGGGACACATGCGGCCGTAGTGGCTGAAGTGGACGTCGCGCACCTCGAAGCCGGCCCGTTCGCGCGACAGTCCGCCAGGGCCGAGCGCGGACAGTCGGCGGCGGTGGGTGAGGCCCGACAGCGGGTTCACCTGGTCCATGAACTGGCTGAGCTGGCTGGTGCCGAAGAACTCCTTGGTGGCCGCGACGACCGGGCGGATGTTGATCAGCGTCTGCGGCGTGATGGCCTCGACGTCCTGGGTGGTCATGCGCTCGCGCACAACCCGCTCCATGCGGCTGAGGCCGATGCGCACCTGATTCTGGATCAGCTCGCCGACGGAGCGAATGCGACGGTTGGCGAAGTGATCCTGATCGTCCAGGCGGTAACCGGGCTCGGCGTTGGCCAAGTGCAGCAGGTAGCTCGCCGTGGCGAGGACTTCGCTGCGGGTGAGCACCGTGGAATCGGGATCGGGACGGATCAGCTCTGGGTGCTCGAGCGCGTCGGGATGATCGGCGTCGATGAAATCCAGACCGAACAGCTCGGATACGCGGTCGAGCTCGGGCCCAAGCTTGCGGTTCAGCTTGTAGCGGCCGACCTTGGACAGCGAGTACCGGCGCTCGTCGAAGAACGCATTCTGGAAGTAATTGGACGCGGCATCCGGGGTGGCCACCTCACCAGGGCGCACCCGCTTGTACAGCTCGAGGAGCGAATCCTGCTGATTGGGCGCAACGTCTCGGTCCTTGTCCCACTGGGGCTCCAGGAAGTCGAAGTGCTCGACGAACCGCTCGAGCAGGCCGGGGTGGCGGTCTTCGCCGTAGCCGAGCGCTCGCAGCAGCGAGAAGATGCTGAGGCGGCGCTTGCGGGCCACCCGGCTGCCGGCAGTGGGATCTTTGCCCGGCTTGTGCTCGACGTCGAACTCGATCCACTCGCCGCGGTAGGGGTGAATGGTTGCCGTCACCAGCTGGTGCTTCGACATATTGCGCAGCCGGTAGCGCTCACCGGGCTGGAAGATGACGCCGGGCGAGCGCACGAGCTGGCTCACCACCACCCGCTCGGTGCCATTGATGATGAACGTGCCCTTGGGGGTCATCATCGGGAAATCGCCCATGAACACCGTCTGGGCCTTGACCTCACCGGTGTGAGCGTTCTTGAACTCGGCGCGCACGAAGATCGGCGCCGAGTAGGTCATGTCGCGTTCCTTGCACTCCTCCACGGAGAACTTGGGCGGCGGTCGCAGATCCTCGTCGTAAGGGTCGAACGAGAAGACGAGCTGGAGATGCCCGCCGAAGTCGCTGATGGGGCTGATGTCTGAGAAGGTCTCAGCGAGCCCGACATCGAGGAATCGTTGGAAGGAGTCCTTCTGGATGGACACGAGGTCCGGGAGTTCCAGGACTTCATCGAGGTTGCCGAACGAATAGCGTTCGCGGCCGACACGAGACGACAACGGACTCTCCTAGTGGTTCAGTTGTTCGGGATGGGTCACCGGCGACTGCCCGCGGCAGGCGACGGGGGGCTGGAAGCGCGCGCAGTCGCAGGCGTCCGCAGCAAACAGGGAGCCCACCGCTGGGCCTCGGTGCTGGGGACTGGTGGGTGCGCGAATGGGGAGGCCACCTGTGCCACGGCGGGGGCAACGCTATCCAGCAACGCTGGGCGCCACAACCGCCACACGCGGCATGCGGTGAGAAATGCGCGCGCGTCTAGGACAGTTCGACGCTGGCGCCGACTGCCTCGAGGGCTTCCTTGGCCTTGTCGGCGTCGGCCTTCGGCACGCCTTCGAGCACAGGCTTCGGGGCAGCCTCCACCAGATCCTTGGCCTCCTTGAGTCCCAAGCTGGTGAGCGAGCGCACCTCCTTGATGACCTGTACCTTCTTGTCGCCGATCGCGGTCAGCGTGACGGTGACCTCATCGGCAGCCTCCTCGGCGGCCTCGCCGTCGGTGTCACCGCCAGCAGCAGCGGCAGCCACCATCATCGGGGCGGCGGCAGCAGCGGTGA
The DNA here is from genome assembly GCA_009843525.1 of Acidimicrobiales bacterium. Taxonomy (GTDB): domain Bacteria; phylum Actinomycetota; class Acidimicrobiia; order Acidimicrobiales; family Poriferisodalaceae; genus Poriferisodalis; species Poriferisodalis multihospitum. The sequence goes on from VYDH01000033.1 coordinate 97,288, forward strand.
CGTCGAAGCGCTCTTCGAACGCCTTCTTCAGCTCGACCAGCTCGAGCACCGTCATGTTGCCGATGGCGTCGAGGATCTCTTCGGTGGACGTGCTCATTGGTTGTTCTCCATATCAATTTGGGCTGGATCAGTTTGGACTGGATCAATTTGGGCTGGGTCTGATGTATCGCTGTCGGGGTCGTCTGATGCGGCACCTTCAGGCTCAGGAGCGGCATCGTCCGCGGCCGCGCTGGCATCGGCTTGGTCGGCTCGAGCCGCGGGCGCCTCGTCGGAAGCCGGACTGTCCGGCGTCTTGTCGATCAGCGCTTGGACGAGGCCCGACACTTCACTGATCAGGTTGTTCATCATCGAGGCCAGCGCGATGAGCGGCGCGGAGAACGCGCCGAGCATCTGCGCCATCAGCTCATCGCGCGACGGCAGGTCAGCCAAGTCACGCACCTGAGCGTCGCTGAGCAGCGTGCCCGCCAGCACGCCGCCCTTGATGATCAGCGCATCGTGCTCCGCAGCGAACGTGCGCAGGGCCTGAGCGGCGGCCGAGGGATCTTTGCCGCAGAAAGCGAGCGCCGTCGGACCTAGAAGCAGGTCGAGCGTTCCGGCCGGCGCATCAGCCGACAGCGCCCGGCGGACCAGGGTGTTCTTGTAGATCTTGTAGCGGCAGTCGGCATCGATGAGGCGGCCTCGCAGGTCTGCCATCTCTGCCACGTCCAAGCCCCGGTACTCGGTGAACAGCACTGCCTCGGCATCGTTGAACCGCTGGCGGACCTCGTCCACTACGGCCACCTTGTCGGCCCGTGGCGCGCGCCCCTCAGCCGTCGTTGCTGTCGCCATGGTGGGGACCTCCTGTGCTGCGGGGTGTGCGGTGATCGGGCGGTTGGATCGCTCCCGGTCCCAGAACGGGCACCGGTCCGCAGACCAGACAGAACCGCCTCCCGACGCAGACGCGCACAGGAAAACCGTCCGCCTCATCAGGCTCGACCCGTGCTGCTCACCCGATACGGGCGAGCCCCTGAACATGGTTCAGACGGGGCCGATTTCAGGCCGGAGCCACCGGAGTTCTACGGCGAGCAAGTTGTGGAGTGCCGAACGCTACCGGTCGCGCCCGGCGATTCAACTGCCGGCTCAGCCTCAGTTGTATGTAGTGGGGTCGATGCGGACGCCTGGGCCCATGGTCGACGACACCACCATCTTGCGCACGTAGCGACCCTTGGCACCAGCTGGCTTCGCCCGTGCGAGTTCATCCATGACTGCCGCCAGATTGGCGTTCAGGTCCTCAGGGGCGAAGCTCACCTTGCCGATCGCCAGATGCACGTTGCCGTACCGGTCCGTGCGGTACTCGACTTTGCCGCCCTTGAACTCGCCCACAGCCTTGCCTACATCGGGCGTCACCGTTCCGGACTTCGGATTCGGCATGAGGCCACGGGGGCCAAGCACCTTGCCCAGACGGCCCACTACGCCCATCATGTCCGGCGTCGCGATCGCCACGTCGAAATCGGTGTATCCAGCTTCGACACGCTCGGCCAGATCGGCGCCGCCCACGACATCGGCCCCCGCTTCGGATGCTTCGGCCGCTGCGTCACCCTGCGCGAATACCGCAACGCGCACATCACCGCCGGTGCCCGACGGCAGTGCGACGGTGCCACGCACCATCTGGTCGGCCTTACGTGGGTCGACGCCGAGCCGCACCGACAGATCGACCGATTCGTCGAACTTGGCCGGTGCCAGCGTCCGCACCATGTCGATGGCCTGGGCAGGCTCGTGCATCATCTGCCGGTCGTACCGTCGGGTCGCCTCGGCGTACTTCTTCCCTGACATCTCGTGTTCTCCTCAGCCGGCGACTTCGATGCCCATCGAGCGCGCGGTGCCGATCACCTGCAGCTTGGCGTTCTCAAGATCGCGTGCGTTGAGATCGGGCATCTTCGTCGCGGCGATCTCGGCCACCTGGGCCTGGGTGACATGCGCCACGGTCTCGCGGCCGGGATTGTCGGCCGCCTTCTCCAGCCCCGCCGCCTGGCGCAGCAGCACCGACGTCGGCGGCGTCTTCGTGATGAACGTGAACGACCGGTCTTCGAAGATCGTGATCTCTGCGGGCACGATCGTGCCGCGCTGGCTCTCGGTCTTGGCGTTGTACTCCTTGCAGAAGTCCATGATCGCGACGCCGTGCGGGCCGAGCGCCGTGCCCACCGGGGGCGCGGGCGATGCCTGCCCGGCCGGGATCTGAATCTTCACCACCGCGCTCACCCGCTTGCGGCCCGCAGCGGGTCGTGCCGGGTTGTCTGCCATCTGGTGCTCCTTGAGTCTGTGCTGCTTGGCCCTCGCAGGGGCTCGGGTCTGTGCTGAGTCGCCCTCGCAGGGGCTCAGATCTTTGCGACTTGGACGAAGTCGAGCTCGACGGGGGTCTCGCGGCCGAAGATGTTCACCAGCACCTTGACCTTCAGCTGCTCCTCGTTGATCTCGATGACCTGACCCTGGAAGTCGGAGAACGGGCCCTCCTTGATGCGCACGCCCTCGTCGATCTCGAAGATCATCGACGGCTTGGTGCGGCGCGGCATCTCGGGTCCGTCGTCGGGCTCGGCCAGGAACGCCTCCACCTCCCTGCGGCGCAGGGGTGACGGCTTGCCGCCCGGACCCGCGTAGCCGGTGACCCCCGGCGTGCTGCGGATCATGTGGTGGGCCTCGTCGCTGGGACGGCAACGGATCAGCAGGTAGCCGGGAAAGACCTTCTTCTTGGCGACAACCTTGCGGCCACCCTTGAACTCGATCACGTCCTCCATGGGGATGGCGACTTCGAGAATCCGGTCCTCCATGTCGAACGTGCCGATCCGGGCTTCGAGGTTCTGCTTCACCTTCTTCTCGTAACCCGACTGTGTGTGCACGACAAACCAGCGACCCGGCCGGTCGTACGGCGAGACCCGCTTGGTCTCCGGCTCGTCAACGGCGAGCAGTTCGTCCTCAGTGAGCACGTCGACGGCGCCGGCCTCATCGGCAGCACCTGCCCCCTCAGTCGCCTCGGCTGGCTCGGCGCCCGGACCCATCAGGGTGGTCGCCGTCTGGGTGCTCAGCAACCGGCGTGCGGTCGCCATCGGGTCGGTTTCGGGCTCTGCGGGGGTGTCGGTCAGGTCGCTCATGTTCGTCAGCTCAGATGCTTGTCAGTTCACGTCGAAGAGGCGAAGGACGCCTTCACCCAGAATCCAGTCGAATCCGGCGATCATCGCCGTCAGTATCACGATGGTGATGAACACGACGACCGAGTAGTTGACGATCTCGGCGCGGGTCGGCCAGATCACCTTCTTCAGCTCGGAGCGGACCTCGCCCACGAACTGCGCTGGTCCGGCTCGCTCGGTGGTCGGTGATGCCGGAGCTGCCTGACGCCGCTCGCGCCTTCCGGCAGGCGCGCCGTCAGCCCCCATCTCGCCCTGACGCTGCAGGTGACGGCGTGTGCGTCGGTTCATGGCCATCGGAACTGTCTCCGGCCTCGATTTCTCAGGGACTTGCTGTCGGGGGCTTGGGCATGGTCAGTCCGCCGGGCTGACGGTCCAAACCGGCGGAATCGCAGGGCAGGAGGGACTCGAACCCGCAACCGCCGGTTTTGGAGACCGGTGCTCTACCAAATTGAGCTACTGCCCTCAGCGTCGGCGCATCGCGTGCGATACGCGGGTGACACTCAGTGCGGGCCTTCTTGGCGAATGTCCGCCGCAACAGGCTACCGGCAGCGATCTGGGTCGCGTCCAGAGGTGTCTTGTGAGGAGTCTGGTAGCGGGACTGGGACTCGAACCCAGGACCTCACGATTATGAGCCGTGCGCTCTGACCAACTGAGCTATCCCGCCTTGCGGGCCGCAGGGTAGCGGCGAGCCCCGTGCCGGAATCGAACCGGCGACACCAGCCTTACCATGGCTGTGCTCTGCCTACTGAGCTAACGGGGCGACGCTCGTGCGCCATCGCCAGCGATGTGCGCCGAACATTGTGGGGTCCGGAGTGTATCTGCGACCCTTCGGTAGCTTCGCTGCCATGCGAACCCGGCTGGCCACGATGGCCGATGCCGATGCGATCGCGGAGATCTACAACCGCGAGGTCACCGACGGCACGGCGACGTTCGACATGGTGCCGCGCACGCCGACAGAACAGGCCGCCTGGATGGGCGACCACTCGGGCGCCTACCCGTGCATCGTGGCGGTGCCAGACAACGCTGATGCCGAGGTCAGCGGCACGGTGCTGGGCTGGGCCTGCCTGTCGCCCTACCGCACCCGGCCGGCGTACTCGACCAGCGTCGAGGATTCCATCTACGTGCACCGCGACCACCAGGGACGCGGCGTGGGCAGCCTGCTGCTCGGCGACTTGGTGGCGCTGGCCGATGAGCACGGCTTTCACGCTGTATTCGCCCGGATCGCCGACGCCGGTGCTGCGTCGGTAGCGCTGCACGCCAAGCACGGTTTCGAGCTCGTCGGTGTGGAACGGGAGGTGGGACGCAAGTTCGGGCGCTGGCTCGACGTGACGCTTATGCAGCGCCTGCGCCCCGCCTGAATCGCTCCGTCAGCGGTGCTGTTGGCGAGCTAGAAGTGCCAGGGGAACTGCTCGTATTCGGGGTCGCGCTTTTCCAGGAAGGCGTCACGGCCCTCCGCGGCCTCATCCGTGCCGTAGGCCAGACGGGTGGCCTCGCCGGCGAACACCTGCTGGCCCACCAGGCCGTCGTCGATCAGGTTGAACGCGAACTTGGCCATGCGCTGTGCCGTGGGTGAACGGGAGACGATTTCGGCCGCCCACTCCAGCGCCACCGACTCCAGCTTGATGTGAGGAACGACTGCGTTCACGTCACCCATATCGAAGCGTTCCCAGGCGGTGTAGGTGCGGCCGAGGAAGAAGATCTCGCGGGCCTTCTTCTGGCCGATCTGGCGGGCGAGGTAGGCCGAGCCGAAACCCCCGTCGAAGCTGGCCACGTTGGTGTCGGTCTGGCGGAAGCGGGCGTGCTCTTCGGAGGCGATGGTGAGATCGCACACGACATGGAGGCTGTGCCCGCCGCCGGCCGCCCAGCCGTTCGCCACGCAGATCACCACCTTGGGCATCATGCGGATGAGCCGCTGACACTCCAGGATGTGCAGGCGCCCGGTGCGGGCCGGGTCGATGTCGTCGGCGGTCTCGCCGTCGGCGTAGCGGTAGCCGTCCTTGCCGCGGATGCGCTGGTCGCCGCCCGAGCAGAACGCCCAGCCGCCGTCGGCTGGCGCGGGGCCGTTGCCGGTCAGCAGGATGCAGCCCACGTCAGGGGTCTGCCGGGCGTGGTCCAGCGCCCGGTACAGCTCGTCGACGGTGTGCGGGCGAAAGGCGTTGCGCACATCGGGCCGGTCGAAGGCAATGCGCACCGTGCCGTGCTCGTTGGCGCGGTGGTAGGTGATGTCGGTGAAATCGAACCCGTCGATGTCGCTCCAGCGCGACGGATCGAAGATGTCCGAGACGTGTGGCAAGAACGGCATGGGGAATCCTGGGCCGGCAGCGTGAGGACAGGTGGGGGCACGGTATTGGATCGAGCCACGGTTCCGGCCGTTGCGCGGCCCGCGGCTGCGCCGGGCGCCAGCGGCCCGGCCCGGCTGCGGGGCTGCGTGCGAGACTGCGAGCCGATCATCGGGGGACTGTCCCCTGCCCGAGCGCTCACCGAAGGGACGGCGATATGAAATTCGGACTGAGGTACTGCAACACCGGCAAGTTCGCCATGGACACGGCCCTCGCGACCGAGCTGGTACAAGCCGGTGAGGCCGCCGGCTTCGAATCTGCGTGGACGGTGGAGCACACGGTCATCCCGTCGGGCTACCAGTCGCAGTACCCGTACAGCCCTGACGGCAAGATGGCCGGCGGCGTCGAAGACCTGCTGCTGCCCGACCCGCTCATGTGGATGGCCTACATGGCAGGAGTGACGTCCACCATCAACTTCGGCACCGGCATCCTGATCGTGCCCCAGCACAGCCCGGTGGTGTGCGCCAAGCAGATCGCCACGCTCGACCACATGTCGGGCGGACGGGTGCTGCTGGGCATCGGGGTGGGTTGGATGCGCGAGGAGTTCGACGCCATCGGCGTCGGCGATCACTTCGACGACCGGGGGCGGCGCACCGACGAGTACGTGGCCGCCATGCGCGAGCTGTGGTCGGCCGAGCGGCCGACCTTCCACGGCGAGTTCGTGAACTTCGACGCGGCGTACTGCCGGCCGCAGCCGGTGAACGGCTCGGTGCCGATCATCGTGGGCGGCGACTCGAAGGTGGCAGCGCGGCGGGCCGGGCGGCTCGGCGACGGCTACTTCCCCGCCCGGGGCGCGCCGTGGAACCTGATCGACCTGGCCCGCCAGACGGCCGCTGAGCACGGCCGCGATCCCGATGCGCTGGAGATCACCGTGCAGCTGCCCGCCGACCTCGAAGAGATTCCAGAGCTGGCACGCCGCGGCGTCAGCCGGATCGCGGTACCCGTGTCACCGATGGCCGGGCTGCAGACGGTCATCTCCACGCCCGACGACGCCAGCGCCTGGGCCGACACCATCGAGCGCTTCGCCGACCTCTAGCCGCGACGAGCATGCGAAGATCGAACTAAATCGAGACTTATCGAAAGGGCCCGAGAACTACGGAGCGCAACGGCGGGACGGACCCATTCCAACAACATGAGCCGTGCGCTGGGTCCGCCCCGCTCGTAGCAGCCAGCGTAGACGCGCCGGGCTTGCTAGCAGAAACGGAATTCCGCCAAGTCGTCGCGGGCGTATTGGTCGGGCAGTGCTACTTCCCAGACCAGGTAAGCCTCCATCGCAGCCTTGGCCACCGCGGCGTCGGTGGGGTCGTAGGGCAGCGGGGGCTGGCGTGAACGGATCGCGGAGGCAGTCTCGTCGCCGCTCTGAGTGACCAGCTCAGCGTCGCCGGTCCAGCCAGGCTCGAGCACCCACGCGTCCCAGCCCATCTGGATGAGCCACGACGCGGTCATGGTGGCGCCGATGCCGTCGCCGTCGGCGAGCACCACCCGCGCTCCGCGGGTCACGAGGTATTCGTCGGTGGCCTGCACGAGCTGACCACCGGGAGCGCCGACCGCACCCGCCAGCTGCCCAGAGGCGAACTCCTCGGGTGTGCGCACGTCCATGAAGTAGGTGGTTCGACTGCCGTCGGCCAGCCAGTCGTCGAGCGCGGCACGATCGACCGTGCGCACCCCGCAGCGCTGCGCCACCGTCTGGGCTGCCATCGCGGCTTCGGCGCGACCGGTGTCACTGGGCTCAGGGGCCAGCTGGTCGCGGCCGTGTTCCAGTTTGAGCCCGGCCAGCTCCCAGCCCATCGTGCCGTCCTTCAGCGCGTACACGGCATTGGGCAGGCCCGCCGAGCGCAGCGACTGCGCGCCCAGGATGCTGCGGGTCCGGCCCGCGCAATTGACGACCACGGTCGTGCTGTCGTCGATCAGATCATGCACCCGCCTCACCAGCTCTCCGCCAGGGCAGGATCGGCCGGTCGGGATGCTCATGCGATTGAACTCCCGGCGGGTGCGCGAGTCCAGCACCACCAGGTCCCGGCCGTCGGCCAGCCAGCGATCCAACTCGGCGGCGGTCACCTGCGGCGTGCCGAAGTGCTCCTCGACCAGCTCGCCGAACAGCTTCGACGGCACGTTGATGCCCGAGTACAGCTCGCCGCCCGCGGCCGCCCACGCGTCGATGCCGCCGTCTAGCACCGCCGTGTCGGCGTAGCCGAGCACCGTGAGCTCCAAGGCGACGGCAGCAGCCTCTCTTCCGCCGTCGTCACAGATCACCACCGACGTGCCCAGCCGTGGGATGCGCGCGGCCACTTCGAGGCCCACATGGCTGAGGGGCAGATTCGCTGCGTACAGCAAGTGGCGCTGGGTGAACTCGGTGGGCTCGCGGGCATCGATCAGCGCCAGCTCGGTGCCGTCGCCGCGCAGCAGCCCTCGATGCCGCTCCATCAACTCGGTTGCCGTGATCGTGGGAACGTCAGCCATCACACGTCCCTCGACGCCGGGGCACGAGGATGCGTGGACTCGCGAACCTTCTCACAGCGCCGCTCCTTGGCTCCCGCTCTTGTTCCCCATGCTGATGCGATTGGGATCACGGGCCGCTCGGCTCTAGCCGCACCGGTGACAGTTCAGGCGGCGGCCGTTGCTGGGTGGCCCGGGCGGGCTTCGATGATGCTGCTGGAGTCAGCGAACTCCCGCCACTCGCCTTCATCGGCGTTCCAGTACCGGCGACCGGTCATGTTCTCCATTGCCAGCCCGTAGCAGTGGAAGTTGGTCGAAGCGCCCTCGATGTGAATCGAGTGCACGTCGTGCCCGAGCATTGCGACGCCGGTGCCGCGCTCGACCATCTCCTCGCGCTCGACGTGCGGCTCGCCTTCGCCTGCACAGCAGTCGTAGAAGCGGTTCAGCTCCTGGCCGCGCATTCCCACGATGACGGCCCAAGTGAGGTGCTCATGCGGCGGCGCCGACGTGCCTTCACCGACGCTCTGGACATACAGCGCCAGCGTGCCGTCGTCGTTCTGGGCGAGCCGGTAGTTGTGCGAGCCGCGCTCGCCGTGAGGGGCCGGGAACTCCGCAGCCGGGAACAGGTGCTCGTGGGTGGCGAGCTCCAGCAGCCGTTCCTTGATGCGGGCGATGCCGGCCCGGTCGATGCCGCCGTGCTCACGGCCATGCGCATCGATCTTGGCGATGTCGTCCATCGCGTCCGCGACCGCCGCGGCCCGCTCCGAAGCCCTGTTCGCCGCGGCATCCGATGCACTCATGGCTTCCTCCCCCACTTCAGCCTCTCCGCGCATCGTAGGCAATGCCGCTGCCGTAGCAGTGCCGCCTGCCGAAACCGCTGACGTCGCGGCTTCGACGCTCAGAACAGGGTGAGGTACTGGTCGACCTCGCCGACGGTGACGACGCTGTGGTGCGCCAGGAACTCTGCTTTCTTGGTTTGTACGAAGTAGTCGCGGTAGGGGCCTTCGGCGGTGTCGCCCAGTCCAGCGGCGAGCACTTCGGAGGTCGCCATTTCCTCGGCGGCGTGCAGCAGCGTGGGCGGCAGCACGGCGATTCCCTTCGCCGCCACGTCTTCGGCAGACATGGCGTGCAGGTTGTCCGTGTTGGGCTCGCCAGGGTCGATGCCGTTGTCGATGCCGTCAAGCCCGCAGGCGAGGTACGCCGCGAACATCAGGTACGGGTTGGCGGCCCCGTCGCCGAGGCGAATCTCGATCCGGTCGGGCTCGGGGATGCGGATCATCTGCGTGCGGTTGTTGCCGCCGTACGCCGCATACGCCGGCGCCCAGGTGGCACCCGAGGTGGGCGCGCCCACCCCCATGCGCTTGTAGGAGTTGACGATCGGGCACACCACCGCCACCAGCGAGCGGGCGTGGCGCAGCAGCCCGCCCACGAACTGGTAGGCGAGGTCGCTCAGGCCCAAGCCCTTGGTGTCTGGCCCGCCGGCCGTGCCACCGATGAACAGCGGATCGTCGGTGTCAGCGGTCCACAGGCTCAGGTGGGTATGCAGCCCGTTGCCGGTCTTGTCGGCGAACGGCTTGGGCATGAAGGTGGCGTAGCGACCATCGCGCTGGGCCAGCGTGTGCACCATCAGCCGGAACAGGATCAGCCGATCGGCAGTAGTCAGGGCGTCTGAGTACAGCCAGTTCTGCTCGTACTGGCCGTTGGCGTCCTCGTGGTCGTTGGCGTAGTTGCCCCAGCCCATGGCGTCGAGGTTCTTGGACACCGCTTCGAGGTGCGGCAGCATCCGGGTGAGGCCCCTGGCGTCGTAGCAGGGCAGGGTCAGGTTGTCGCGGTCGTCGGCCACGGCCAGCGAGCCGTCCTCGTTGCGCACCACCAGCGAGTACTCGGCCTCCACGCCGCACTTGAGCACCAGGTTGCGCTCAGCGGCTGCCTCCAATGCCCGGCGCAGGATCACCCGCGGCGCATACGGCCACAGCTCGCCCTCCACGGTGGGATCGCACTGCATGGCAGCCACGTTCGGCTGCCACGGAAGCTGGGTGTACGAGGCAGGATCGGGCAGGGCCAAGATGTCGGGGCTGGAGGGGTCTTGACCCATCGGGCCGGCGGCGAAACCGGCAAAGCCGGCGCCATCGCGCATCAGCCCGTCCAAGGCGCTGACCGGCACCAGCTTGGCGCACGGCTTCCCGTGCATCTCCACGAACATGGCGTAGATGAACTCCACGCCGTCGGCCTCGGTCTTGGCCCGGATTTCTTCGAGTGCGTCAGTCGCGCTGCTCATGATTCGCCCCCCCGGCGTGTTCGGATCGAGGCCGCCAGATCGTCGGCCATGCCCCCGCGCGCACAGTAGTCAACGAAAGCAGACAGCCTGAATGGGATCCGCAGGCATCTGGCCACAGGAGGCGAAGCGCTACGGTGCGGGAGGCCCGACGGACAGACGTAGGGATCGTGGGGCTGGGGGTGCGCCATGTGCGGGATTGTGGGCTTGTTCTGCAAGACCGAAACGCACCGGCACGAGCTGGGACGGCTGACCGAAGTCATGCTCGCCGAGATGGGCGACCGCGGACCCGACAGTGCCGGATTTGCCGTGTATGACGCTGGCGTTCCCGGTCGCACTCGCATCACCGTGCTGGCCGAAGGGCTCAAGGTGGACTGGGGTCCTGTGGCCGCGGCCCTCGAGGCGACCTTAGGCGCAGAGGTGACCGTCGCGGCGGTGCATGACCACGCGGTGTTCTCCACCGACGGGGACGGCCGTAGCGCCCGCCAGTGGATCATCGACAACGTGGCGGGCGCTACCGTGCTGGCCCAAGGCAACAAGATCGAGATGTTCAAGGCCGTGGGCTACCCAGACCTCGTCGCCGAGCGCTACGACCTGGCATCGCGCACCGGCACCCATGCGCTGGCGCACACCCGCATGGCCACCGAATCGGCGGTAACCACCAACGGCTCTCACCCGTTCTCCACCGGCTCGGACACCTGCTTGGTGCACAACGGCTCGCTGTCGAACCACAACCGGCTGCGCCGCCAGCTCGCAGGCCACGGCGAGTCATTCCAGACCGAGAACGACTCCGAGGTCGCCGCCGGTTACCTGGCCTGGCGGATGCGCTCAGGCGACTCCATCTCGGAGGCATTGGAAGGCGCTCTCGGCGACCTCGACGGCTTCTACACCTTCGCCATCGGCGTCGCCGACGGGTTCGCCATCCTGCGCGACCCCATTGCCTGCAAGCCTGCAGTGGTGGCCGAGACCGACCACTGGGTCGCCATGTCGTCTGAGTACCGCGCTATAGCCCGCCTGCCCGGTGCGCTGGATGCCGAGGTTTGGGAGCCGGAGCCGGCTCGCATCTACACCTGGAGCCTCGCGGCGTGAGCGCAGCGGTGCGGACGTTCGACCTCGCCGAATCGGCCCGGCGCAAGCTCAATCAGGCACTGCACGAGGCTGCCGACGGCGAATCGTTCGAGGTCATCAACCCACGCGGCGCCCACGCAGTGGCGTGCGGCATCACCGCCGACATCGATGTGGTGGTGCGGGGTTCGGTGGGCTACTACGGCGCCGGCATGCACCAGCGGGGACGGGTGCTGATCGAGGGCAACGCCAGCACCGGGCTCGCTGAGAACATCATGTCGGGCGAGGTACGCATCACCGGCAACGCCACCATGTCGGCCGGCGCCACGGGCTGCGGCGGCCTGCTGGTGGTGGGCGGCAACGCGGGTGCCCGCTGCGGAATCTCGATGAAGGGCGTCGACATCGTGGTGGGCGGCAACGTCGGCCACATGAGCGCCTTCATGGCCCAGGCGGGGAACCTGGTGATCTGCGGCGACGCTGCGGCCGATCTGGGCGACTCGATCTACGAGGCGCAGATCTTCGTGCGGGGCGAGGTGGAGTCGCTCGGCGCTGACTGCGTCGAGAAGGAGATGCGGCCCGAGCATGTCGAGACAGTGGCGGGGCTACTGGCCGCCGCTGGCGAGGCGGCGCACGGGGCCGACCCCGGCGACTTCCGCCGGTACGGCTCGGCCCGCCGCCTCTACAACTTCACGATCGACGACGTGGACGCCGCTCAGGCAGCGGGGCGGGCCGCAGGCGGTGACCGCCGGTGAGCACGACACCGAACGGGTCGCCGGGCGGGACGCCTGCGGGAGACCTCGACCCGCTCGCCGCCGACGACCCCCAGAACTGGCACCTGCGCGAGTCGTACACGTTCGACCGCAACGTGATCGCCGAGATCCGCAGGGCGGCCAACACCGGCATCTACCGCATCCGCGGCTGGGGCGCCAAGCGCCGGATGCCCACGCTCGACGACCTCGTCTTCTTGGGCGCATCGATGTCGCGCTACCCGCTCGAGGGGTACCGCGAAGCGTGCGGCACCGACGTGGTGATCGGCGAGCATCGCGCTGAGCGACCGGTGCGCCTGCAGATCCCGGTCACGATCGCCGGCATGAGCTTCGGCTCATTGTCGGCGCAAGCCAAAGAAGCACTCGGCCGGGGGGCGTCAGCCGCCGGAACCTCGACCACCACCGGAGACGGCGGCATGACGATGGAGGAACGCGAGCACTCGTCGGTGCTGGTGTACCAGTACTTGCCGTCGCGCTACGGCATGAACCCCGACCATCTGCGCATGGCCGACGCCATCGAGGTGGTCGTAGGACAGGGCGCCAAGCCCGGCGGCGGCGGGATGCTGCTCGGCCAGAAGATCACCGAGCGGGTGGCCGAGATGCGCACGCTGCCCACCGGGATCGACCAGCGCTCGGCCTGCCGCCACCCGGATTGGACCGGGCCCGACGATCTCGAGATCAAGATCGGCGAACTGCGCGAGATCACCGACTGGCAGGTGCCGATCTACATCAAGGTCGGTGCGGCCCGCCCCTACTACGACACCGCTCTGGCGGTAAAAGCCGGGGCGGACGCCGTAGTGGTGGACGGCATGCAGGGCGGCACCGCAGCCACTCAGGACGTGTTCATCGAGCACGTCGGCATCCCGACGATCGCTGCCATTCCCGAGGCGGTGCGGGCGCTGCGCGAGCTCGGAGTCCACCGCCGTGAGGTGAAGCTGATTGCCGCTGGCGGTTTCCGATCGGGCGCAGACGTGGCCAAGGCGCTGGCGTTGGGCGCCGATGCCGCGTCGATCGGCACTGCTGCGCTGATCGCCATCGGCGACAACGACCCGGCCTACGAAAGCGAGTACCGCGAGCTGGGCACCTCGGCCGGCTACTGGGAGGACTTCCAAGCCGGCACCGATCCTGCCGGCATCACCACCCAGGACCCCGAGTTGTCGGCCCGACTCGACCCGGTACTGGCGGGGCGACGCCTGGCCAACTACCTGCAGGTGCTCACCATCGAGACCCAGATCCTGGCCCGCGCCAACGGCAAGTCGCACGTGCTGAACCTGGAGCCCGAAGACCTGGCCGCGCTCACCGTCGAAGCCGCGGCGATGGCCAAGGTGCCGCTCGCCGGCACCAGCTGGGTGCCTGGCGAGGACTGAGCTGCCAGCCGACTGAGCGGCCGATCGGCCGCCAGCGAGCTAGCGGCCCTGCCATTGGGGCGGGCGCTTCTCGGCGAATGCCCGCGGCCCTTCGATGTAGTCGGCACTCTGGTTCATGGCCCGCACGGCCTCGTAGCGGCCCTCATGTGCAGCTTGAACGCTGGCCTCGTTCAGACCCTGCATTGCTGCCTGCTTCGTCGCCCGGATGGACATCGGCGAGCACTCGAGGATCATCTCGGCCCAGCGGCGGGCACATGCGAGTGCCTCGCCCTGGGGGACCACCTCGGCGACGATGCCCATCTCCTTGGCCTCAGCGGCGGGTACGTGACGGCCGGTCAGCATCATGCTCATCGCGCGCTTCAACCCGATGTGGCGGGGCAGGCGATGGACGCCGCCCGCCAGTGCGGCGAGCCCCACCTTGGGCTCGGGCAGCGCGAGCAGCGCATTCTCCGAAGCCACGATGATGTCGCAGGCCAGTGCGATCTCGAATCCGCCGCCCATCGCCACGCCGTTCACGGCCGCGATGACGGGCTTGTCGAGATCCCAGCGCGAGGTCAGCCCGCCGAAGCCCGACGACGGCATCGCCGAACGATCGCCGCCCTCGGCCTGGTATCGCAGGTCGTTGCCCGCCGAGAAGGCACGGTCGCCTTCCCCGGTCACGATCGCGACCCACAGCTCCGGATCGTTCTGGAATTCGTCGAACAGGTCCGACATCTCGGCATTGCCCGGCGGGTGCAGCGCATTCATGCGCTCCGGCCGGTTGATCGTCACGACGAACAGGTGCCCGTCGCGCTCCGCATAACAAAACTCACCCATGCCGGCCGAACCTAGTGGTCAGGCCGCTGTTTCGCTTAGTGTCTCTCGGGGGCGGGTGATGCAAGCTCGGCGGTACGACCTGCACGCGCTGCGCGGTGACATCTTCGGCGGTGTCACTACGGCGGTAGTCGGCCTGCCTGTCGCGCTCGCCTTCGGAGTGGCCTCGGGGCTCGGCGCAATGGCCGGGCTGTACGGCGCCATCGCGCTGGGATTCTTCGCCGCCGTGTTCGGGGGGACTCGTTCGCAGATCTCGGGACCCACCGGACCCATGGCCGTGGCCATGGCTGTGGTCATCACAGAACACGCGTCGACGCTTCAAGAAGCACTCACGGTCGTCGTGATGGCCGGGGTGATCCAGGCACTGCTGGGCGTACTGCGATTCGGCCGCTTCGTGTCCTACACGCCGTACTCGGTGATCTCGGGGTTCATGTCGGGCGTCGGCATCATCATCATCATCCTGCAGACGCTGCCGGCCCTGGGCGTGGAGAGCGCTGGCGGCGGCCCGCTCGACGTGATGCGCGCCTGGCCAGACGCGATCTTGAATCTGAACGCCGGCGCGGTGGCCATCGCCGTCGTCAGCTTGGGTGTGTGCATCTTCTGGCCCGCCCGTCTGCATCGCTGGTTCCCCGCGACGCTGGCCGCCCTCGCCGTGGGGACACTCATGGGGGTGCTGTTCCTGGGCGATGCACCGGTCATCGGCGAAGTGCCCTCCGGCCTGCCAGAGCTCCAGCAACCGGTGCTGTCGTTGGGCGTCCTGGCGGGAGCGGTGCAGCCCGCCATCACACTCGCACTGCTGGGAGCGGTCGACAGCCTGCTGACATCGCTGATCGCCGACTCGATGACGCGCACGCGGCACAGCCCCAACCAGGAGCTCATCGGCCAGGGTCTGGGCAACATCGCCGCAGGTCTGGTGGGCGGGCTGCCCGGGGCCGGTGCCACCGTGGGCACCGTGGTGAACATCCGGGCCGGCGGCAGCACCCGGGTGTCGGGCGCGCTGCGCGCTCTGGTGCTGCTGGCCATCGTGCTGGGAGCGGGGAGCTATGTCGAGTCGGTGCCGCTCGCTGCGCTGGCCGGCATCTTGCTGAAGGTCGGCTGGGACATCGTGGACTGGCGCTTCTTGAAACGGATGCACCGGGTGCAGCGCGAGCACCTGATGATCATGGGCATCACGATGGTGCTGACGGTGGTGCTCGACCTCATCACCGCCGTGGCGATCGGGCTCATCGTGGCGGCCATGTCGGCTGCTCGCCAGTTCGAACGGCTCCAGCTCGACGCCGTCGTGTCGGTGCCGCTGCTTGACCGGGTCTTCCTAGGGGAAGACGCCGAGGCCGGCGACGCCGATGAGGTCGCAGCCGGCGGGTTCTCTGCACGGGTCGGGCTGGTGTCGCTGCGAGGCACGTTCACCGTGGCCTCGTCGAAGAGCCTCATCGACATTCTCGGCACGGACATCGCAGAGCACGAGGTGGTGATCATCGACTTCACCGACACGGTGTACATCGACGACAGCGCGGCAATGCTGGTGGAGTACCTCATCGACACCGCCGTGGAGAGCAACAC
This sequence comes from Acidimicrobiales bacterium, assembly GCA_009843525.1. Classification (GTDB taxonomy): domain Bacteria; phylum Actinomycetota; class Acidimicrobiia; order Acidimicrobiales; family Poriferisodalaceae; genus Poriferisodalis; species Poriferisodalis multihospitum. The sequence goes on from VYDH01000033.1 coordinate 113,071, forward strand.
CGAAGTGATCGTGATGGGCCTCGGCGGCCCGCCGGCAACCAGCCTGCGCGCGCTGAACGCGCTGGACAAGGTGCCGACAAACCGATTCGTGCCGACGCTGGACAAGGCTCGTGCGGCTGCCCGGATTCTGCTGAAGCTGCCCGAGCCGAGCTGAACCGGGGCTGAACCGGCCCGCGGCGGCCGCGGGGCCTGCTCAGTCGGCGGGCGAATAGATGGGGTGCGTCCCGAACTGGTTCTTGGCGACGGGGGTGCCGGTCTCGGCGAAGTACGCCGTGCCGCGCACGACCGAGTCGAGGTAGGAGGGCAGCGGCCGACGGATCATGTGCTCAGCGTAATGCTCCCGCTCGGCGGCCGGCACATCGTCGCGCAGCAACGCCACGACCTTGATGCTGAAGTCGCTGCGGGGGCCTTGGTCGTCGATGCGCCAACGCACCAGCGCGGTGCGTGCCTCGGGCGGGCCGAGCACCAGGTCGTAGCCGACGCCGTCGAACCAGTTGCAGAACTCTCGCTGGTAGTGGACGCCGCTGTAGTAGTAGACGTGGTCACGGCTGCGAGCCTCGTCCCACACATTCACCTCGTTGCGCTCGCAGAACGGGTGAATGTCGGTGAGGTTGCCGGCCGGGCTGATGGCCTCCCAGACATCGGAGGGCGGTGCCGCGACGGCAGCCCTGGCGATGATCGGCTCCATCATCTCGTACCCGGCGCCGGCGTGTGCCGTCACGAGTGCCTCGTCAGATGGCATCAGGCCGCTGATGATCGCTTCGTCCATGGCGTCATTGTGGCCGTTGCAGGCGAGCGTCCGGGTCAGGAATCGGCTCGCCGGGCCCGCACCAATCCCGCTGGCGGTCTATGTCTTGCCGAAATGCGGATTGCGGAACAGCTGCAGCCAAGTGCGACCGAGCCTTATTTGGTGGGGCAGGTTCTTGTTTCTGCCCGGCGTGAAGTCGTTGAGGGCACGGCCGTTGGTGAGCCGGACGCTGTAGGACGGCGGGCAGGTGTCGAAGCACGCGTCGGCCCACCACGAGATGTGATAGCGGGCGTTGCGCTCGTGCATGTGCTTGTTCTTGCACCGCATCGCCTCGTCTGCCGACCCGTCGGCTGCGCCGTCGGTCGAGACCGCTTCGTCGTCGTTCGCGGCGAAGTCCTTGATGCACGTCATCACCCGGATGGGCAACCGGAACTGGAAGCTGCCCGCGCTGTCGGTCCGCCAAGCGCCGCTGTCCGCGCCGGTCCCGAACGTCATCGTCTCGGGCTTGGCGATGCGGGTCCACGCCTCGGGGGCGTCGGGGTCCTTCGTGCCGACAAGGCGCTGCTGGGTGACCGCCACGAAAACCGGCATCCCCTCGATCAAGTTCGTGACGGTGTGAAAATTGCGATTCGGCTGCTTCCCGTAGAAGAAGATGGTGCAGTAGTATATGTTGGCGTCCGTAAGCGCCACGCATTCGATGCTCGTCAGCTCGTAGTCGTTGGCCTTGGGACCGGTCTGGGCTTGGGCCGGGGCTGTGGGCAGCGCCCACAGCATCGACAGGGCCGCCACGGCGACGACAGCACGGACTAGGTTCCGCGGTCGCCTATTGCGCCGAGGTACCCCCCCCCCCGCGGATCTGCTTCACATCGAACATCACGATCACCTTCACTCTCGACGCGCCGCACCGACCCGGCCCAGACGCGCTCCTAACGTAGCCATGCTACCTCGGGTGTCGGCGCAGCAAGGCCGCACAGGCTCTTGGGCAGCCGAGCCTTGGCGTGGCTGCCGACAGCCGGAGCTGCGGGCGGCACCAGCAGAAAACGCCACGGGTTGCCCGTACGGCGTGGTCTAGGTTCGCCCGAAGCACCATCCGCACCGCCCGCTCAGGCAGCTCAGGCGGTCCGCGGCCAGACCACCGGGTAGCGATCGAGCTCCATGGTGGCGCCCGGTGCAAGCCCGTCGACATGCAGCACCTGCGCTGTGCCGATGCGCGGGTCGTAACGAACGTCGGTGCCGATGTAACGGGCGCCGTAGCCCCGGCGCGCCCGGCCCCGATTCGAGTTGCCTTGCGAACCGTGCAGGATCATCGCCCAGAAGGCGACGGTGGACTCGCAGTTGTGCGCCGTAGGGGCTCGGGTTGGCCATCTCGTCGGCCACGCCGCCGCGCAGACGCCCCGGCCGCACCGGGGCTGGACGTTCGACGAGCAGCCGGTCGGCAAGCGCTGGAGCACGAGCCGACGGACCATCACCGAGACGGATCTGGTGGTGTACGCCACCCAGTTCGGGTTCGCCGAGGGGCTCTTCCTGGATGCCACAGCGGCCGAGCGCGCCGGCTACAGCGGACGTCTCGTGCCCGGCAGCCTGGTGATGTCGCTGGCGGAGGGGCTGGTCATCAGCGGCGGCGCGATTGTCGGCACTGGCGTGGCTTACCTGGGTGCAACCGTCGAGGTGAAGGGCCCGACGTTCGTCGGTGACACGCTGCAGGTAGTGGCCGAGGTGACCGCAGCCCGCCTCACGTCACGGGGAGACCGAGGCATCGTGACCACCCGCAACGAGGTCTTCAACCAGCACGCCAGCCTCGTGATGGTCTACTCCCCCACCCGCATGGTCCTCTGCCGCCACGCCGACTAGCGCCGCGCGGCCTTAGCCCTGCAGGACCAGCCGATCGCTGAGTTCATGATCCTCAGCCGCTTCCCGCGCGACGCGCTGAAGCGATGGTGAGAGGCCTTGGAGAACGAGACGGTCACAGTGTCGACGCACGAGTGCCTCCAACACCAGCTCGTCGACGAAGGAAATCGTGTAGACGATCCCCGGCTCGAATTGGACGGTGAGCGATGCACCAGTGAGATCGTCCGGTAGTCCACCCGATTCGAGGAGTTCACGCGGAAGTTCGCGTCCGCCGATAGTGGCGGGGGCTGTCAGCGTGTCCATGACTGCTGCTCCTCGATCGCTAGAGAGTACTTAGCAGGGCAGCCAGCCCGATACCAGCGTGCCGACCAGCTCGTCAACATTCGCCGGATGTGCCGAGAACCCGTCGTTATTCTGGTCAGCGCCAAAGCTGACAGCCGCTGTTCCAGATCTGATCGTTACGTCTCCACCGGAGCTGACCGCCCGCACGAGCAGATTGGGCAATCCAATTCCTCGGACCCGGCCCCGGACGGAAGTCACGCGCCGCTGAGCTGCGGCCACGATGGCGGAACTGTCATCCTCGCACTCGTGGACCGTCCCGATAAGGGATCTCCGGATACCGATGCCACCGTCAGCGACAGCAAAGTGAAGCGCTCGTCGGGGATACTGAAGCACCTGCGCGGCGAGGAATCCGTAGCCGACTCGCGCGTGAGCGAGGCAGTTATCCGCCAATTCCCATACAGCTTGCGTGAGCGCATCTTCGACTTCGAACGCCAGCGATTCCCCTTGGCAACGGCGCTGCACGAGATTCACAAGTTGCCCCGCCTCAAGGTTGCTCCGGAATCGAGTCAGCTCGCACAGCTGGTCGGAGCGGTCGTGGTGCCGGACGTAAGGGAGGCCTGTCGTCGTCACGCCCGCGTCAGCCAGCGCTCTACCGAGCAGCATTCGACTCGCATATCTGCGCACGTCATCCGAATATGGCGCTACGACCGTCGTCGAGTTCCCGTGCCTTTCATAGTGGGCCGCCGCGACCGCGGCGACAGTCACGAGTGTTGAGGGTTTCATGAAGCGAACTTCGGACAAGTTCAATGTCAATGCACTATCGCTCTCACCTGAAGCGTCGACAAGCGACTGTGTCTCGGGTCTGGACTTGAAGCGCAGCTCCATGGTGAGTGCGAAGCTAGCCATTGCGTCGCGGCACGTCCCAAGGATTTTCGAGATCACGAGGTCGTGCGGGCTGTCGGACCTTGCGGCTGGGCTGTACGGTCGGCGGGATTCTCGGATCAGGTGCGGGAGGCGTGATGAGCAGGTTCACGGGACGGGTGGCGATCGTGACGGGGGCGGCGGGCGGGATCGGGCTGGCTGCGTGTGAGCGATTCGCGTCCGAGGGGGCGACGGTGGTGGCGGTGGACTTGGCCACCACCGACTTGGGCGCGGCGGTGGCGGCGGCTGAGTCTGCAGGCGGCGAGGCGCTGGCCGTCGGCGCCGATGTGACCAAGTCCGACGAGGTGGCCGGCTATGTGCAGGCGGCCATGGACAACTTCGGCCGGGTGGACGTGCTGTTCAACAACGCCGGCATCGAAGGCACCTACTTCCCGATGGTCGACTATCCCGAAGAGGACTTCGATCAGGTCATCGCGGTGAACGTGCGCGGCGTGTGGTTGGGCATCAAATACGCCGCGCCGGCGATGATCGCCGGCGGGGGCGGCGCCATCGTCAATACGGCGTCGGTGGCCGGCCTGTTCGGTTCACGGGGCATCTCGCCGTACTCGGCCAGCAAGCACGCCGTGGCCGGTCTCACCAAGTCCGCCGCCCTCGAGCTGGCCACATCCGGGGTGCGGGTCAACGCCGTGTGCCCATCGCCGATCGAGACGCGCATGATGCGCTCGCTCGAGACGTTCATCGGCGGCGAGAACGCCGACGACGTCCGCAAGGGAATGGCTGAACGGATTCCCGCGCAGCGCTACGGCGAGCCCCACGAGGTCGCCGCGCTCGTCGCATTCCTGGCCTCCGACGACGCCAGCTACATCACCGGCGGCCTCTACCCCATCGACGGCGGCTTCAGCGCCGGCCGCTGACGGGTGCTGGTGGGCCGGGGAGGATTCGAACCTCCGTAGGCGTAGCCGACGGGTTTACAGCCCGCTCCCTTTGTCCGCTCGGGCACCGACCCCAGAGGTGGGCAGGCTACCGGTGCACGTGGCGCCGACTGCATGGTCGAGTGCCCTGCAAGTTCCAGAGTCCGGGGCCAGATTCGGCTCGCTAGCTTGCGGCTATGGCTTCATTCGATGTTGTCTCCAAGGTGGACCTGCAGGAGATCCGCAACGCGGTGGATCAGGCGTCCCGTGAGATCGCCAACCGCTACGACTTCCGCAACACGGGCAGTGCCGTGGAGCTGGGCGAGGGCGCCATCAACATGCGGTCGAGCACCGAGGATCGGCTTGCAGCGATGCGCCAGGTGCTGGAAGAAAAGCTCGTGCGCCGCCAAGTCAGCCTGAAGGCCGTCCACTACGGCAACGTCGAGGAGGCCTCGGGCGGCTCAGTGCGCCAGGCCGCTGCCCTGCAAGCGGGCATCTCGTCGGACCGGGCCCGCGACCTGAACAAGTTCATCAAGGGTCTCGGCATCAAGGGCGTGCAATCGCAGACGCAAGGCGACCAGCTGCGGGTGATGTCGAAGAAGCGTGACGACTTGCAGGCCGTCATCGCCGAGCTCAAGGAAGGCGACTTCGACGTTCCCCTGCAGTTCGAGAACTTCCGCGACTGAACCCCCGGTACAGATCCCCGGCTAGATCGCTTCCTGCCAGGTGCCGTCGCGGAGGCGGCGGATGCGCTCTTCCATCGGCGGGTGGGTGGTGAACAGGCCCTTGAAGCCCATCCGGCGGCTAGCCAACGGGTTGGCGATGTACATCTGGGCCTGATTGGGGTCGGCCAGGCTGGGGACCGTCTTGGAGGCCACGTCGAGCTTCTCGAGCGCCCGGGCCAGCGGCTCGCCGTCGCTGATCATGCGCGCCGCGGTGCGGTCGGCCTGGTACTCGCGGCTGCGGCTGATGGCCATCTGCAGCAGCATCGCGGCGATCGGCGCCAGGATGATGAGCAGAATCTCGCCGAACGGGTTGCGGTCGTTGTCACGCCCTCCGCCCCCGAAGATCAGGGCGAACTGCGCCATGCGGGCGGCGAAGGTGATGGCCGTGGCCACAGCAGCCGCGACGGAGCCGATGAGGATGTCCCGGTTGCGGATATGGGCGAGCTCGTGCGCCAGCACGCCACGGATCTCGTACCAGCTGAGGTTCCGGATGAGCCCCTCGGTGACGCAGACCGCGGCATTCTTCGGATTGCGGCCGGTAGCGAAGGCATTGGGCTGCGGGTCGGGCGAGACGTACAGTCGCGGCATCGGCATGTCCGACAGCGTGGTGAGCTCACCCATGATCCGCCAGTACTCAGGGAGCTGATGCGGCTGGACTTCCTGGGCACGGGCGGAGCGGATGGCCAGCTTGTCGCTGAACCAGTAGCTGCCGCCCACCATGACCAGGGCGATGACGACGGCGATCGTGAGGCCGCCCTGGCCCCAGAAGCTGCCGATCCACAGGATGAGGCCGGCGAGGCCAGCCAGGAGAACAGTGGTCTTGGCCGTGTTGCGCACGTCGGGCTGCACCTCGTTTCGGTTGGTGTGTTGCGGACGCTGTGCGGTTGCGGTTCAGGCTAATGACGGCAGTCCGCCGCTCAGGCGCGGGATAGGTCGCGACGGCGCGACGGTGCTGGTGCGGCTGTGCCTGAGTCTGCGCGCTCGGTGTTCAGTTCTTGGCGTCGACGAGGCGCCAATCATCCGAGCCCGGGCTGTAGCGGCCGCGGAAGTCGGGATCGAAGGCCGCAGCCAGCTCGGCGGCCTTGCCGATGGATGAGCGGTAGGCGTCGATGATGGCGTCCTCGGCCTCGTAGTCGAACGGATCCTGCATGCGGCGTTCCTTGGTGCTGCCGCGCCGGACCGGGTTCTCGACCAGCCAGCGCGCTGTGAGGCCGACGGCTTCGACCACGCCGACCTTGTCGCGGTAGCCCAGCTCGGCGATCATCAGGTCGGGCGACATGGCTCGGTGCAGCGATTCCTCTTCGCCGAGGAAGGGCCGGGCAGGCGTGGCGAGCTCGCCAGGCAGGTTCACGATGTCCAGCTCGACATCGAGGGCCGCAGCGATCACTTGAATCGTCTGTCTTGCCGTCAGGGTGTGCTCGTCGCTGATGTTGTAGGCCTTGCCGGCGGCAGCCTCGGGATGGTCGGCGGCGAGCGTGAGCGCATGACCGGCATTGGGGCCGTACGCCGCAGCGCGCAGCGTGAGGCCCCCGTCGGCCACGATGATCCGGCGACGGCCGTCGATGATGCGGCGCACGATGAGCCACTCGCGCGGGTTGATCTGGCCGGGTCCGTAGATGAGCGGGTAGCGGAAGATCGTGGCGTCGGGGTGGTGTTCGAACAGGGTGTCTTCGGTGGCGACGATCTTCGCCACCTTGTCGTTGGCGTCGTTGACAGCACGTTCGGCAGACTCCCGCAGCGGTGTGAGCAGCCCGCGTGGCCAGTTCTCGGCCGGCCGGGCGTAGCCCCGGTAGACGGGAATGCCGCCGACGGCGATGAATTGGCCACAGCGCCCCACGAAGTACGGCGCCAGGTCGCGCAGCCGCCCGTACATGGCGTACACGACATCGAACGTGGCATTCCCGAGCGCCTCTTCCACTTCGTTGATGCGGAACGGGTTGGTGTGGATGTGGGGGACTTCGGACTCAGGCGGGAGGGTGTCGACCTCGTGGCGCCCGGTATGCAGGACCGTGATGTCGTAGCCGCGCTCGAACAGCCCGTTCACCACGCCGGGCCCAGTCGGCCCCGTGCCGCCAATCACCAACGCTGTACGAGTCACCGGCTCATGCTGTCAGGTCCGGAGTCATCACGGTGGGGCTAGTGGGGGTGGTAGCCGCTGTCGATGTAGAGAGTGGGCAGGTCGAGGTCGCGGTACATGCGGACGTTGCGCATGTCGTCGTCGATGGCGAGGCGTGGTGTGTAACCGCACTCCAGCAGCGCTTGGGTCTGCTCGCCTTTGAACAGCGGCGATGGCTGGAAGTCGCCCATCGGGCGCATGATGAGCAGGTCCCAGCGGACCTTGTGCTTGACGAGCCAGTCGAGGGTTGCGCCCGACACCCAGGTCGGCCGGGAGGTGAGGGCCACCACCACCAGCTCGGGATTCAGCAGCACGAGCAGCTCGAAGACCTCGTCGAGCACGTCGTCGTCGCCCACGTCGGCGAAGAACGAGTCCCAGTCGCGCCAAGGCCCGTCGAGGTGGTGCTGGCGGTGAGAGGCATCGGCGAGCACGCCGTCGATGTCGACGATCACGCAGTCGCCCGGCGGCACCGGCCCATCCCGCCACCACCAGTACGCCGGCCAATCGCCCTCGGAAACCGACGCGGCAAGGGTTCGCCTGTGCCCCGGGCACTTCGCCATGTCCAGCTCAGTCTTCGCTGGGGGCTTCGGCTGCGCGGGTGCGGATCTCCTCCACCACGCCTGCATCAGCCAGCGTGGTGGTGTCGCCAAGCTGGCGTCCTTCGGCAACGTCACGCAGCAATCGCCGCATGATCTTGCCCGAGCGGGTCTTGGGCAGGTCGGGCACCAGCACCACCGCCTTGGGCCGGGCGATCGCTCCGAGCTTGGCGGAAACGTGCTGGCGCACTTCCTCGCGCAGCGCGTCGGTGGCGTCGTGGCCGCCACGCAGGATCACGTAGCCCACGATGGCCTGACCGGTGGTGGCATCGGTGGCGCCCACCACTGCTGCTTCGGCTACCGACGGGTGGTCGACCAGAGCCGACTCCACCTCAGTTGTCGAGATGCGGTGGCCCGACACGTTCATCACATCGTCGACCCGGCCGAGCAGCCACAGGTAGCCGTCATCGTCGAGCTTGGCGCCGTCGCCGGCGAAGTAGCGGCCCTCATACGTGCTCCAGTAGGTCTCGCGGTAGCGCTCGGGGTCGCCCCAGATGCCCCGCAGCATCGACGGCCACGGCTCGGTGATGGTCAGGTAGCCACCGCCCCGTTCAACCTGGTTGCCGGCATCATCCACCAGCTCCACCGAGATGCCCGGCAGCGCGTGGGTTGCCGAGCCGGGCTTGGTGGTGGTGACACCCGGCAGCGGGGTGATCATGTGGCCGCCGGTCTCGGTCTGCCACCAAGTGTCCACGATGGGGCACGTGCCGCCGCCGATGTGGGTGTGGTACCACATCCACGCCTCGGGGTTGATTGGCTCGCCGACCGTGCCGAGCACCCGCAGGCTGGACAGGTCGTGCCGCTCCACCTCGACCGCACCCCACTTCATGAACGTGCGGATGGCCGTGGGGGCCGTGTAGAGCTGCGTCACGCCGTAGCGCTCGATGATGTCCCACAGCCGGTCCTTTGGCCAGCTCGCTCTGTCTTGTGTGCCTGCGCCGCCGCGGAACTCTGGGCGGGGGGTGTCGGGCGTGCCCTCGTACATGACCGACGAGGCGCCGTTGGCGAGCGGCCCGTACACGATGTAGCTGTGGCCGGTCACCCAGCCGATGTCGGCCGCGCACCAGAAGACATCGACGTCGGGCTTGAGGTCGAACACGTAGCGGTGCGTGAACGCCACCTGGGTGAGATAGCCCCCGGTGGTGTGCATGATGCCCTTGGGCTTGGCCGTGGTGCCCGAGGTGTACAGCAGGTACAGCAGGTCTTCGGAGTCCATGTGCTCGGGCGGGCAATCGGCGGCGGCTGTGGGGCCCTCCATCAGGTCGTGGTACCAGTGGTCGACGCTGTCGTTCCACGACACGTCCTGACCGGTGCGCCGCACGACGACCACGTTCTCGATGGTGGTGGTGGCCGCCACTGAGGCATCAGCGGTGTCCTTCAGCCCGAACGGCTCGCCGCGCCGGTAGCCGCCGTCGGCGGTGATGAGCAGCTTGGCTGACGCGTCGTCGATGCGGTCCGACAGCGAATCGGCCGAGAATCCGCCGAACACCACCGAGTGCGCCGCACCGATGCGGGCGCAGGCCAGCATGGCGACCGGCAGCTCGGGGATCATCGGCATGTAGATGCACACCCGATCGCCACGCTCGACGCCGAGGCCCTTCAGCACGTTGGCGAACTTGCACACCTCGTCGAGCAGGTCGGCATAGGTGATCGTGCGGGTGTCGCCGGGCTCGCCTTCCCACCAGTAGGCCACTTTGTCGCCGCGGCCAGCCTCGACGTGGCGGTCGAGGCAGTTGTACGACACGTTGAGCGTGCCGCCCAAGAACCACTTCGCGAACGGCAGATCCCATTCGAGCACCGTGTGGAAATCAGTGAACCACGAAACGTGCTCACGGGCCTGCCGAGCCCAGAACGCCAGCCGGTCGGCGGCCGCCTCGTCGTAGAGCGACCGGTCGGCGGCGAGGGCGGCCGATGCGAATTCGGCGGCGGGCTCGAAGACGCGGTCCTCGACGTAGTAGTCCTCGATCGTCGCCTCGGCGCTCGTGTCAGTCATCAGAGTTCCTGTCTCGTCGTGCTGCCGGTGTACATGTGCGGATCGGACCGGCGTCGCGTGCGAAGCCCGATCCTGCTCAGCCAGATTCGCAGAGTAGTGGGCGCCCACTCAGCGTCTCACGGGCGTGCCGGCTCGAGAGCAGTGCCGCTGCCAGCCCTCAGCCGACGTGCCATTCGGCGGCCCAGAAGGCGCCCATGCCGTCGGGGTCGATGAGCGCCGCTGCTTCGTCGAGCAGCGTCCGGGCGGCAAGCGTCTCGGCCGTCGGGTTGGATCGGCTTTGTTGCCAGCGCGCCCGCGCCTCCGCTGTCATGGATTCGATACCGGACCCAATGAGCCAATCGGCTTGGGTGTTCAACGTCGCACCGGGCGGCAGCTGGTCGAAGGCCACGTCGCAGGTGATATCCGCGGTGCCTGGCGCATGCAGCGGGTTCTGTCCACGGCGTTGGGACCGGTAGGTGCGCAGCCATTCGCTCTGCGGACGCTGTGCCAGCTCGGTGGTGCGTCGCACGCCGTAGTCGAACACCAGCAGCCGGCCTCGCTCGAGCGATCGCAGCGCCCGGCGGACCCAGACCGCTGCCTTCAGCTGCAGTGGCACGCGCGCACCTGGTGCGGCGTCCGGGGCCAACATCTCGGCCATCGCCGTCGCATCGGCTGGCGCAGGCGTCAACACCTCTGAGCTGTCCCCCGGTGAGACGTGCACCTCTCGCCAGCCGGTCGTAGAACGTTCGAGCAGTCGGAACGGCAGGTTGTCGAGCAGCTCGTTGGCGAGCACGGCGCCCACGAAAGGGCCATCGGGAAGATCCGGCGCTGCGCGGACGGGCTGGGACTCGCCGATTGCCTCCAGCGCCTCGGCGCGCTGGCGCGTCACGCGCTCGACCATCACGTACCGCAGTGCTTCGCTGCACGTCTCGACGTGCGCGAGCACATCGCTGCACAGCGTCCCGCGACCAGCGCCGCCCTCGACCACAACGAACGGGTCCGGCCGTCCCAGGTCGTCCCATGTGCGATCCAGGTATCGGGCGACGCACTGGGCGAACAGCGCGCCCAGCTCGACCGATGTGGCGAAGTCTCCGCCCCGAGCCGCCGGCCGCCCCCCGCGCACGTAGAAGCCGGAAGGGCCGTAGAGCGCCTCGTCCATGAATTCGTCGAAGCGGCGGATGTCAGGCATGGGGCTGGACACCGGGACCGTGCGCCCCGCCAGTGCTCAGCCGCCGAAGTGGAACGATGCGACGTCGCCGAAGTGGCTCACCAGACCCGGGAAGACGCCGAGCGCCAGCGTGGCAATTGCCGTGATCGCCAGCGCCGCTGCCAATGCCCCGGTCATGGGAATCTTGCCCGGAGTGAAGCGCACCATCGTGGCCTGACGGGTTTCGGTGGCCAACCACGCGTCGCCGTGCTCGTCCTGCTCGGCGGTCGCATCGGCCGAGCCGACCGCTTCGTCAAGATCGATCTCGTCGTCGCCTCCGGAATCGACCCCCAGCGCCACCGTCTCGGGCACCGGCTGGAACCACATCTGCACCAGCACCCGGGCGTAGTAGCCGAACGCAACCACTGCGTTCACCGCCACGATGACGGCGAGCACCCAGCCAGCGGGCGTGCTCGCATCGGCCAGCGCCCGGAAGATCACGAACTTGGCGAACCAGCCGCCCGCCGGCGGTATGCCGGCCAGCGCCGCCAGGAACAGCGTCATCAGCACCGTCATGCCGGGCGCATAGCTGAACAGCCCGCCGTAGCTCGAGATCTCGCCTGAGCGGGTGCGCCGTGACACCGCCAGCACCACGCTGAACGCCCCCAGATTCATGAAGGCGTAGATGATGGCGTAGACGATGATCGCCTCGTACGCGCTGGGCAGCACGTTGGTGGTGATGTCGGTGCCAGGGACGGTCCAGGCATCGCCCTCGAACGCCACGGCGAAGGGCACCAGCATGAAGCCGCCCTGCGCCACGCCCGAGTAGGCCAGCATCCGCACGATGTTCGTTTGGCGCAGCGCGATCAGGTTGCCCACGGTCATCGTCACCGCGGCCAGCACCCAGAAGAACGGCTGCACGACGTCGGCGGCACCCTCGAAGGCCACGAACACCAGCGCCAGCAGCGCCACCAGGCCTGCCGCCTTCGACGCCACCGACAGGAACGCCGTGACCGGCGTGGGAGCACCCTCGTAGGTGTCGGGCGCCCACGTGTGGAACGGCACGGCCGACACCTTGAACGCGAAGCCGATCAGCACGAACAGGATCGCCACGATGACGATCGGGCTCGCGCCGTCGCCCGTCAGCGCGGCGGCAATGGTGCCGAAATCAGTGTCGCCGGCCACGCCGAACACCAGCGACATGCCGTACAGCATCACCGCCGAGGCGAACACCCCCATCAGGTAGTACTTCAGGCCGGCCTCATTGGAACGGGGCCCGCCCTTGCGCCACGCCGCCAGCATGTACGCCGGGATCGACAGCAGCTCCAGCGCCACGAACACGCTCACCAGATCGCGCGAGCTGGCCATCATCACCATGCCCAGCAGCGAGGTCAGCAGCAGTGTGTAGTACTCGTTCTCGTAGTAGTCGCCCTCGCGCACGTAGTCGACCGACATCAGCACCACCAGGTACCCGGCCAGGATGAACAGCGCCTTGAGCACCAGCGAGAAGTCGTCGACGACGTAGGCCCCGCCGAACATGGGCCGCTCGGCGCCGTCGGCTGCCAGGGTCAGGATCGGCACCAGCGTGACCAGCAGGCCGACGCCGGTCAGCGTGGGCATGATCCGCTTGGCCTTGTCGTCGAACGCGATGTCGGCGACGGTCACCAGCGTGCCGACGGCCAGCAGGGTCAACTCGGGCGCGAGCGCGTGCCAGTCAAGATCCGGCCGCACAAACGCGAGAAGTGCCCCGAGGTTCATCGTCAGCTCCCGGCCACCGCTGCGCTGATGCTCTCTGCGATGCCCACCGACACGTCATCGACCACGCCGAAGATCAATCCGGGCACCCAGCCGAAGAGCACCATCGCGATGATGAGCGGCGTCCACGCTGCCCACTCGTAGCGATTGACATCGGCGATCGTGTGGCCCTCCCATTCGGGCTTGGGCTCGCCGAACGCGCTGCGCTGGAACAGCCAAAGCAGGTACCCGGCGGCGAACACCGTTCCCACGGCGGCGATCACCATGTAGGTGCGGAAGGTCTCCTCCGGCAGGCCCGCACCGGGGTTGTAGGCCGACAAAATCGCCGGGAACTCGCCCCAGAATCCCGCCAGGCCCGGCAGGCCCAGCGACGCCATGGCCGAGATGGCCAAGATCCAGCCCATGCGAGGAGCCGATTTCAGCAGGCCGCCCAACCGGCTGATCTCCAGCGTGTGGTAGCGCTCCTTCACCGAGCCGGCCAGGAAGAAAAGCATCCCGGTGATGATCCCGTGGGCCACCATGCCGAACACCGCTGCGTTGATGCCGATCGGGGTCAGTGTGGCGATGCCCAGCATCACGAAACCCATGTGCGCCACCGAGCTGAAGGCGATGAGTCGTTTCATGTCGGTCTGCGCCAGGCACCCCAGGGCGCCGTAGATGATGCCGATGACCGCCAACAGGCCGATCCACGGCGCCCACGCCGCAGCGCCCTCGGGCAGGAACGGCAGCGCGATCCGCACGAAGCCGTAGGTGCCGAGCTTCAGCAAGATGGCCGCCAGGATCACCGAGCCCACGGTGGGCGCCTCGGTGTGCGCGTCGGGCAGCCACGTGTGGAAGGGGAACATCGGCACCTTGATGCCGAAGCCCATGAACAAACCGGCGAAGATGATCGCCTGGGTGCCACGGGCCAGGTCGCCGCCCGCGGCGTCAGCCAGCACTCGCATGTCGAAGCTGCGCAGGTCCAGCCCGTTCGCGCCGGTGGCCACGAAGTACAGCGCCACGAAACTCACGATCATCAGCGCCGAGCCGAAGAGCGTGAACAAGAAGAACTTCAGCGAGGCGTAGCGACGGTTCTCGCCGCCCCATACGCCGATCATGAAGTACATCGGCAGCAGCACGACCTCGAAGAAGACGAAGAACAGGATCAGGTCCTGCGCAACGAAGGTGCCGTTCATGCCTGATGCCAAAATCAGCATCAGGATCAGGAAGGCCTTGGCGTTGCCCGGCTCGGGGATGTGCTCCCACGAATAGATCACGCACAGCGGGATGATCACCATCGACAGGATCAGCAGCGGCAGCGACAGGCCGTCGAGCCCCATGATGTAGTCGGCGTCGATGGCGTTGATCCAGCCCTTCTCCACGACGAACTGCAGCGATCCGGCGTTGCCGTAGTCGAAGGTGAACAGCAGGTACACGCCGACTGCCAGCGACGCCAGCGAGGCCCCGAGGGCGATGGTCTTCAGCTCGAGTTCGCGCGCACGGGGCACCGCCATCATCACGAGCGCGCCGACGGCCGGCAGGAACACCGCGAGCGTCAGCGCCCAAGCGTCGAATCCAGTTGCGTCCACTACGAAGCTCCCTGTTGGTTACGAACCTGCATGCCCATCGCCGGTCACAGCACGATCACGAACACGATGGCAACCACGGCCGCTGTGCCGAACAGCAGCGAGCCGTAGTTCTGGACCTTGCCGGTCTGCATCACCCGCAGACCCTGACCGCCGGCATCGGCACCAGTGCCGAGCGCGTTGACGGTGTTGTCGATGGTGCCCTGGTCGATCCAGCGGTACACCCAGCGGCCGCTGTCGCGTGCCCCCTCGCCGGCGGTGTTGACGACCTTGTCGATCACGTTGTCGTTGACCCAGTTGGCGGCCCGGGCAATCGGCGCCTTGATCGAGCCCACCACGATGTCGGTGTAGAGGTGGTCGAGGTAGTACTTCTGCTCGAGGAACGTGTACCCGGCCTTGGCATAGCGGTTGCGCTCGGTCAGCCCATGCGGCCCGGTGTTGCGCCAGAAGTAGATGAACGTTATGGCGATGCCGGCCAGCGCCAGCGCGAGGCCAAAGAGCGCCAGCCACAGCGACGGATCGGGATGCGACAGCCCGATCGCATTCAGGTAGTGCGTCGGCTCGGCGTAGGTCTGCACGAGATGCGCGAGCCCTTCGAGACCGAAGACCTCCAGCACCGGCGTCGGCAGGTTGAAGGCGCCCGCCACCACCGCCATGACCGCCAGAATCCACAGCGGCACGGTCATGACCTTGGGCGACTCGTGCGGGTGACCGTGACCCCGGTATTCGCCCCAGAACGTGTACCAGATGACCCGGGTCATGTAGGCGGCGGTCAGCAATGCCACCACGCAGCCGAAGATGAGCATGAGCGGGTACGCGTTCTGCTGCCCGGCGAGCGCCCCCAGCAAGATCTCGTCCTTCGACCAGAATCCGGCGAAGGGGAAGATGCCGGCCAGCGCCAGCGTCGAGATCACGAACGTCTTGTAGGTGTGCGGCATGTACTTGCGCAGGCCGCCCATCTCGCGCATGTCGAAGGTGTGGTGGGCGGCATGGCTGACCGAGCCGGCCCCCAGGAACAGGCAGGCCTTGAAGAAGGCATGCGTGAACAGGTGGAACATGGCCGCAGTCCACGCACCCACGCCCAGCGCCATCACCATGTAGCCGAGCTGGCTGACGGTGCTGTAGGCCAGCACCTTCTTGATGTCCCACTGGGCGAAGGCCAGCCCGGCGCCGGCCAGCGCCGTGAAGCCGCCGATGAACGCCATCAGGTTGATCGAGGAGGTGCCGATGGAGAAGCCCTCGAAGAAGACCGGGTAGAGGC
The DNA here is from genome assembly GCA_009843525.1 of Acidimicrobiales bacterium. Lineage (GTDB taxonomy): Bacteria > Actinomycetota > Acidimicrobiia > Acidimicrobiales > Poriferisodalaceae > Poriferisodalis > Poriferisodalis multihospitum. The sequence goes on from VYDH01000033.1 coordinate 128,879, forward strand.
GGCCGATCATGAACACGCCCGCCACGACCATGGTCGCCGCATGGATCAGCGCTGAGACCGGCGTGGGGCCGGCCATGGCGTCGGGCAGCCACGTGTGCAGCGGGAACTGGCCCGATTTGGAGCACACCGCAGCCATGAGCGCTATCGACGCCATCAGCAGGGCGAAGTGGACCTCGCTGCCCATCTCGCCGACAGCGCGATTGATCGCGTCGATGTCGAACGTGCCGAAAGTGCCGAACAGGATGGCCACGCCGACCAGCAGGCCGATGTCACCGACGCGATTGGTCAGAAAGGCTTTCACGGCCGCGTCGGTATTCGGTCGCTCCTCCCACCAATGCCCGATCAGCACGAAGCTGCACACGCCCACCAGCTCCCAGCCCACGATCATCTGGACCAGGTTCTGGGCCATGACGAAGAAGAGCATCGAGGCGGTGAACAGGCTCAGGAAGGCGTAGTAGTGGACGAAGCGCCGGTCGCCCTTCACATACTCGCTGGAATAGATGTGCACGAGCAGCGAGATGGACGTGACCACGATAAGCAGCAGCACCGTCTGGCCGTCCACCAGCGTGCCGACTGCGAAGTCGACGCCGCCGCTCGACCACCAGCCGTCTGACTCGGAGATGACGGGCTCGGTGGTGGCGTAACCGTGACCGTCGTCGGCGCCGTGGCCGTCATCTCCGGCGGCGAGATGCAGCTGGCCGTCGACGCCGGCGGCTGCCGAAGCGCTCAGCCCTTCGTTGACTGCGATCTGGGCGTGTTCGGCATCGTCGGACTTGGACGAGGTGCTGTCTTCCACCCGGGTGATCCAGGAGACCGCGGCGATCATCGAGAGGATCCACACGATGCCGACGGCGGTGATGCCCACCTTCTGGACCCGCTCCACGCCGATGACGCTGCGGCCGAACAGCAGGATGACGACGAATGAAACCGCCGGGATCAGCGGGATGAGAAACGCGTTCTCCAGAAACCAGTTCATACGCGCGCGCTCAGCCCTTCATCAGGTCGAACTCGTCGACCGCGATCGACTTGCGGTTGCGGTACAGCAGCAGCACGATGGCCAGGCCCACGCCGACCTCGGCCGCTGCGACCGCAATGATGAACAGGGCGAAGACCTGCCCCGACACCACGTCGTGCTGCAGCCCGAACGCCACCAGGTTGAGGTTGACGGCGTTCAGCATCAGCTCGATCGACATCAGCACCATCACGCCGTTGCGGCGCGCCAGCACGCCATAGACGCCGACTGCGAACAGCAGCGCGCCGAGCAGCAGGAACTGGTTCAGCAGCATGAGCGCTCAGTCCCTGCGCGCCAGCACGACGGCACCGATCAGTGCGGCCAGCAGCAGCACCGAGACGGCTTCGAACGGGATGATGTATTGGGAGAAGACCGAGTCGGACACGTCGGCCGTGCGGAACACCGTATTGTCGGTGGCCAGCGAATCGGTGCCGAAACGGTCGATGAGGGCGTAGACGGTGATGCCGCCGAGGGCGAGCGCCGACAGCGCCGCAACCGGCCACGTGGCCCCGGTCATCTGGGGTATTCGCCCGATCGGCGCGCGGGTGAGCATGATGCCGAACAAAAACAGCACCATCACGGCGCCGATGTAGACGAGCACCTGCGTGGTGGCGATGAACTCAGCCGTCAGCAGCACGTAGTTGGCCGCAAGGCCGCCCAGCACCATCACCAGGAACAGCGCTGCGTGCACGATGTTGCGCGTCGAGACCATGCCAATGGCAGCCAGCACGGTGATACCCGCGATGATGCCGAAGGCGATGTTCTGCGCAACCATCGGGCGGCCTAGCTCCCGGCCTCGAGCTTGCGTGCCGGCGCGAAGTCATCAGTGCCGAACTCGGGAACCTTGCGCACCTTCTGCTCCGAGCCGGGCTCGTAGTCCAGGAATTCCGGCACCGTTTCCATCCACTCGCTGAGGCGGATGCGGTCGTGCAGCAGGTCGGCGATGTGGGGCTCGGAGTACTCGTACTCGGGCGTCCAGAACAGCGCGTCGAACGGGCACACCTCCACGCAGATGCCGCAGTACATGCACAGCGCGTAGTCGATGTCGAAGCGGTCGACCACGTTGACTGAGCGCACCGCGCCGCCGGCTCGCCGGGGCGGCGCCTTCACCTTGTGGCCCTCGATGTAGATGCACCAGTCGGGGCAGGAACGCGAGCACAGCATGCAGGCCGTGCAGTTCTCCTCGTGCAGCGCGATCACGCCGCGCGCCCGGTCAGGCGGTGCTTCCTTCTCGTGCGGGTACTGCACGGTGACCGAGCCCTGCTGGGGCGCCGGGATGAGCGTGCGAATGCCTCGCTTGGGAAACAGCGTGCGCGCAGCGGTACGCGCCGTCACGCCGAGGCCCTTCAGGAGTCCGGGGAGCTGTGGCATCTAGAGCACCACCTTGAAGATTCCGGTCACGACAATGTTGGCGAGCGAGAGCGGGATGAGGACCTTCCACGCGAACTTCTGCAGCTGGTCCTCGCGCAGGCGTGGGTAGGTGAAGCGGATCCAGAAGATGATGAAAGCCACCAGCAGGATCTTGACGAGCATCACCACGGGGCCGAGCACGTTCAGCACCGGGGCATCGAAGTCGAAACCCGGGATCCACCAGCCGCCCAGGAACATCACGGTGGCGAGCGCCGAGAAGGCGAATGCCGTGGCCACTTCGGCCATGAAGAACAGCAGGAAGCGGAAGCCCGTGTACTCCACGTGGAAGCCGCCGACGAGTTCAGTCTCGGCCACGGGCATGTCGAACGGCGTCTGGGTCAGCTCGGCCTGGGCGGCGATCATGAAGATCAGAAAGCCGACGAACTGCGTCAGGATGAACGGGTTGCCGATGAGGCCGAAGCCGAAGATCTCGCCCTCCGCCTGGGCTCGCACGATCTGCTGCAAGTTGAGCGAGTCGGCCTGGATGACCACACCCATGACCGCGAGGATCAGCGGCAACTCGTATGCGATGAGCTGACCCGCCGCACGCAGGCCGCCGAGCAGCGCGTACTTGTTGGCTGACGCCCAGCCGGCCATGAGCACGCCCAGCACCGACAGCGACGACACCGCCATCGCGTAGAAGATCCCCGTGTCGAGGTTCTCCACCACGGCGTCGGGGCCGGTGGGCAGCACCACGAACAGCAGGAACGACGAGGCCAGCACCACCACGGGGGCTGCCCGGAACACTCGCCGGTCGGCGGCGGCGGGGTGGATGTCCTCCTTCTGGAGGAACTTCACCGCGTCGGCGATGAGCTGCAGCGTGCCGTAGGGGCCGACGTCCTGGGGGCCCAGCCGGCTCTGCATGAACGCCATCATCTTGAGCAGGAACAGGTAGCCCAGCATGAGTGCGGCTGTGGGGATGACGATGAGCGCGACACCCAGCTTGATGCTGGTCTCCGCCCAGTACGCCAGCCCCAGCAGGTCCGTCACCGGTCGATGTCCCCGAGGATGAAGTACAGCGAACCGAGAATGGTGATGATGTCGGGCACGTACGTGCCCCGCATCACCCACGGCACCACTGAGATGTTGCTGAAGCTGGGCGTGCGGATCTTCACCCGGAACGGACCGAGCCCGCCCTTGGACACCACGTAGTAGCCCATCTCGCCCAGCGGGTTCTCCGTGGAGACGTAGGCCTCACCCGCGGGCACCTTGATGATGCGCGGCACCTTGGCCATGATCGGGCCTGAGGGGATGCCGTCGAGCAGCTGGTCCACGATCTTGGTGGCCTCGCGGGTTTCCTGCAGGCGCACCCAGTAGCGGGCGAACGAGTCGCCGTCGGGATGGGTCCAGACCCGCCAGTCCACCTGGTCCCAGGCGAGGCCCGGGTTGGCATCGCGGCGCAGGTCCCAGTCGACCCCGCTGGCACGGAGGTTGGCGCCCGACAGGCCGTAGCTGAGCGCCACGTCACCCGGGATCACGCCGACGCTGCGACAGCGAGTCTGGAAGATCTCGTTGCCCATGAGCAGGTCTTCCATCTCGTCGCAGAAACCGCGCATCTTGGCCATGACAGCGTGCGTCTCGGCTATCCAGCCGCGGGGAATGTCGTCTTTGAGGCCGCCGATGCGGTCGAAGTTGGGGTGGAAGCGACCGCCGGTGACTTCCTCGATCTGGTTGAGCACCCGCTCGCGGTCGCGGAAGGCGAAGAACACCGGGGTGAGCGCTCCGACCTGCACGCCCATGTCGCCCAGGAACAGCGACACGTTCGCGATGCGGCTCAGCTCGAACAGGATGGTGCGGATCCACTGCGCACGGGGCGGGGCCTCCACGCCCATCAGCTGCTCGGCCGCCAGGATGAACGGCACCTCGTTGGCGAAGCTGCCCAGCCAGTCGATGCGGTTGATCAGCGTGGTGCACTGCGGGTAGGTGCGGACCTCGCACAGCTTCTCGTAGCCGCGGTGCATGTAGCCCATCAGCGGCTCGGCCGAAATGACCTGCTCGCCGTCGAGCTGGCAGGCGATGCGCAGCGTGCCGTGCGTGGCGGGGTGCTGCGGGCCGATGTTCAGCGTCATGTCGCCGGTGTCGAGTTCGACATTGACGCGGGCGTCGGCGGCCTGGGCCGCCACGTAGGCCTGCTGCTCACGCAGCGCTGATGCCGTCGGCGGGGGACTCACGTTCCGGCTCCCGACGCTTCGAACTCGGCCATCACCTCGGCCTCGAGCTGGGCTTCGAGCTCGGGCGGGATCTCTTCGATGTCGACCACGCCGGGCCACGGCTTGACCGCACGTGCCAGCAGGGGGAAGTCCTTGCGCAGCGGGTGACCCTCGAACTCCGTGGGCAGGTAGATGTGCGCCAAGTTCGGATGGCCGTCGAAGACGAGGCCGAACATCTCGTGGGCCTCTCGCTCGTGCCAGTCGGCCCCGGCGAAGACGTCGATGATCGACGGCACCGATGCGGGAGCACTGGACCCGTCGCTGCTGGCGGCCTCGGGCACATCAGCCTTGATGAGCACGGCGACGTGCCGGGCCGGCGAATGCAGTTGCGCAAGCAATTGGAAGCGGGTCTCGCCGCCGCCGCGCCGCACTGTCTCCTCGGCTGTGGCGCTGGAAGCCTCGTCATCTTCCTCGCCGACGCCAGCGGCGTCGAATTCGGTGTCCTCGTAGCGGCCTTCGGGCGCATCGGTCCAGTCGACGGCCGACAAGAATCCGAAGTAGGCGAAGCCTGCATCGTGCAGCGCCGACATCGCGGCATGCCAATGCTCAATGTCGATGCGCAGCCAGAGGTTCTGGCCCGCTTCCACATGGGATTCGACCACCGCATCGCCGAGCAATTCGGACAGTTCGGCGGCGAGCGCGTCACGCGCCTCGTCGCCTGGCGCCGCAGCGCCGTCGGCCTGGTCGTCGCCGGTGTCGTCGGCCATGACTACGGCTGCGCCGATCCCGCGGGTACTGCCGGCGCGCCTGCCGAGGTCGGCGCTGTGCTCGATGCGTTCGGCGCCGCCGGGACACGTGTCGATGATGATGTCGAGGGCGGCACCACTATCGGCTCGCCGCGCCAGCGTTCTTGCATGTCCTCGCGCTGGATGCGCTCCTGCAGCAGCACGATGCCTTCCAGCAGCGCCTCGGGCCGCGGCGGGCAGCCGGGCACGTACACATCGACCGGAATGACCTGATCCACGCCCTTGGTCACCGAGTAGCTGTCCCAGTACGGCCCGCCGCAGTTGGCGCACGAGCCCATCGAGATGACGTATTTGGGCTCGGGCATCTGCTCGTACAGGCGGCGGATGACCGGCGCCATCTTGTCGGTGACGGTGCCGGAGATCACCACCAGATCGGCTTGGCGTGGGCTGGCCGGAAACGGAATGACGCCGAGGCGCATCACGTCATAGCGGGGCGAACCGAATGCGGCGCCCATCTCGATGGCGCAGCACGCCAAGCCCCACTGGTACACCCACAGCGAGCGTGCCCGGCCGAAGTTCAGCAGCCAGCTCAGCGGCTTGGGCAGTTTGACCTTGTCGACCAGTGCCATCGTGGGATTCCCTCAGCCCCTCACACCCAGCGCAGGACGCCTTTGCGCCATGCGTAGAACAGGCCCAGCACCAGGATGAAGATGAAGATCGCCATCTCGACCAGGCCGAACAGGGCATACACGTCAAGCCGCGTCGCCCACGGAAAGATGAACACGGCCTCCACGTCGAACAGCACGAACAGCACTGCGAACACGTAGTACCGGATCTGGCTCTGGGTCCAGTCGCTGCCGACCGGATCGACGCCGCTCTCGTATGCAATGAGCTTCTGAGGCGTCGGTCGCTGCGGCCGCAGGACGCGTGCGACTCCGAACATCGTGAAGGCCATCAAGACTGCCGCTGCGCCGAAGATTGCGACGGTCAGATAGCTCCGCAAGAGGTCGGACACGGACCGCAACGCTAGCGACTTCGCGCCACCCTGCGCCGAATCATGTCGGGCGATTCAAGCGTTGGGGCGACGGCCTCAGGCGCGGTCACTCAGCTCGCCTTATTGCATCGACATCGGCAAGTTGTCCGGAGTTGAGGGCTGTTGCGGTTGTGCCGGTTCGCCCTGACGCCGCTTTCGCACCCATATGCGCCAACCAACGACGGTGACGAGGCCGCACACGAAGACATAGAGCGTCACCGTGGTCTTGCTGACGGGCGGGAAAGCCCACTCCAGCAAAGGAGGCGCTGCGACGTAGCCAGCGAGGTACGCAGGCAGGAATGCGCAGAAATAGGCCAGCCAGTGGCGCCGCGGCAGTGCCTCGCACAGCCGGCGGGGGTGCACGATAAGACGCCATCGCCCGCGGCGGTTTGCCTTCTCCTGCCACAGGGCCTCTGGGGTCATGATCAGCGCATACAGCAGCGGGTAGATCGCGCTCACTGTGGCGGCGCCAATGATGATGTTGCGCCACAGGTGATAGTGGTACTCGTCGCGGCAGATGTGGCGGGGATCCTCAGGGCTTCCTTCGACGGCAACGCCGTCGATCTCGGTCCAGCCGAAGAAGCAATGCTCCAGGGGATGCGCCCCGGCCGGACTCGCTGCAACTGCCATCAACGTCAAGGGCAGCGCAACCAGGGCCAACACGGCCAGAGATCGTCTAGCAGTCGTCATTGCAACGGAATAGGAGATCCAGCTGACCGACATACGACGACACGGTGCTTCCGTCTACAAGACGATCGACAGGATGGCGTCCCGGCTCCATTCGAGAAGCGTTTGCGGCAATACACCGACAACGACCGTCACTGCTACCGCGAGGCTGATAGCGAAGACCGATGTCAGGGGCAGGTTGCCCCAGCGCTGGCGGCTCGCCCGCGCGGTGGGGGTGCCGCCTTCGTCCTCGGACGAACCCTCCGGGGCGTACATGGCCAATACAACTCGCAGGTAGGCGAAGGCGCTCACCACTGCCGTGACCATCGCGACTGCGGGCAGGACGTAGCCGCGGGCGTCGACTGCCGCGAGGATGACCCCGAGCTTGGCCCAGAAGCCAGCTGTGAACGGAACTCCGGCCTGTGCCAGCAGCAGCACAGTGAAGGCCAGCGCCAGCACGGGGCGGCGACGTGCAAACCCGCCGTAGCGGCTGAGGGCGTGAGCGCTCGCATCAGGTTCCGACGACTGGAGCTCAGCGCCGACTACCGACAGCACCGCGAAACTGCCCAGCGCCATGAACGAGTAGACGATCAGGTAGAAGACCGACGACGACACGGCGTCGCCGCCGCCTTCGGTCCATTGCACCAGTCCGCTGGTCGCGGGGACGGCGGAGAAGCCGACAAGCACGAAGCCTGCGTGGCTGATCGAGCTGTAGGCCAGCATCCGCTTCACGTCGTTCTGGCAGATGGCCATGACCGCGCCGACAGCGAGCGTCGCGAACGCCAGCCCGATGAGGATCGGAGCCCACGCGATGCTCTGCTCTGCGACAGCCACGTACAGCACTCGCGCCAGCGCGGCGAAGCCGGCCGCCTTGGCGATCGACGCCAAGTAGCCGGTGACCGGGCTGGGCGCACCCTCGTACACGTCGGGCGCCCAGAAATGGAACGGGACGGCGGCCACCTTGAAGCCCAAGCCCACCAGCAGCAACGCGATGCCGGCAAGCAGCAGGTAGTCGGTTTCCCTGATGGAACCGAACAGGAAGCCGCCGATCCCGCTGAGGTTCGTGCTGCCCGTGGATCCGTACACCAGCGCGATGCCGTAGAGGAAGAACGCCGAGCTGAACGCCCCCAGCACGAAGTACTTCATGGCCGACTCGCGTGCCGACGCCCGCCGTCCCGCCAGTGCGATCAGCACGTACAGCGCGATCGACAGCGACTCAAGACCGAGGAACAGCACGATGAGGTCGTTCGCACCGGCCATGACCACCGCCCCCGCGGCAGAGGCGAGCAGCAGCGCCGCGAACTCCGGTGGCGCCATCTCATAGCGGTCGAGGGCCGAATGCGCGACCAGCGCTGTCATGACCACACCGGCACCCACCAGCACCGTGAGCAGCAGGCTGAAGCCGTCGCTCACGAAGGCGTCCTTCAACGTGGAGCGTGGCGCGGATCCCCAGTCGTTCCACTGCACGGCGGCGGTGATGGCGGTGGCGGCACCGGTGGCGATCGTGACGATCGTGGATACCCATCCGGGCAGCGCCCGCGGCGCCAGCGAGGCCGCCAGCAGCAGCCCGAGCGCAGCGCCCACCAGGATGATCTGCGGGGTGAGCACCCACCAGTCGACGGCCGGGGCGTCGAACGCGATCTCGACTTGGGCCATCAGTGGCCGTCCTCGTCGTGCTCACCGCTGCTGTCGCCGTGGTCCACCACCACGGGGTCGCCCAGTTCCGGCACCTCGAAGCCGCTGTACTCCTCGAAGTGCTCCAGCAGCTTGTCGGCCGCCGGCTCCACTGCGTTGAGCAGGGGCTTCGGGTACACGCCGAGCGCCACCGCAGCGATGACGAACGGTGCCAGCGTCAGCAGCTCGCCCCGGCGCAAGTCGGCTGTCTGCCGGTCGGCCGCCGCGGGAGGCCCGTGGAACACCCGCTGGTAGGCCCACAGCAGGTATAGCGCTGCCAGGATCACCCCGGTTGCAGCGATGATCGTCCATACCGGCCGCGTGTCGAACGAGCCGATCAGGATCAGGAACTCGCCCACGAACCCGTTCAGGCCCGGCACGCCCACCGACGACAGCATGATCAGCGTGAACACCCCGGCATAGACCGGTGCCGCCGACTGGATGCCAGCGAGCTCGTCGATCTGGCGGGTGTTCCGGCGTTCGTACAGCATCCCCACCAGCAGGAACAAGGCACCGGTGCTGATGCCGTGGTTGACCATCTGGATCACGCCGCCGCCCACGGCCTGCGCGGTGAAGGCAAAGATGCCGAGCACGATGAAGCCCATGTGCGCCACCGAGGAATACGCCACGAGCCGCTTCAGGTCGCGCTGCATGGCCGCAGTAATCGCGCCCCAGATGACGCCCACCACGCCGACGGTCACCAGCACGGGCGCAGCCCAGTCGGACGCCTCGGGGAACAGGTACAGGCCGAACCGCAGCAGGCCGTAGGTGCCCAGCTTCAGCAGCACAGCTGCCAGCACCACCGAGCCCGCCGTGGGAGCTTCGGTGTGCGCATCGGGCAGCCAGGTGTGCAGCGGCACCACGGGCACTTTCACCAAGAAGGCGATCGCAAATGCCACAAAGCAGAGCCGCGCTGTGTTCTCGCCCAGCAGCTGCCCTTCTGCGAGTGTCTGAAGGTCGAACGTGATGCCGCTGTCGGGTGAGCCGAGCACCGCCGTCGCCACGATCGCCACGAGCAGCAGCGCCGAGCCCGCCATCGTGTAGATGAAGAACTTGGTGGCGGCGTAGCGGCGTCCCTCGTAGCCCCAGCCCGCGATGAGGAAGTACATGGGCACCAGCACCACTTCGAACATCACGAAGAACAGGAACAGGTCGAGAGCGACGAACGCGCCCACCGAACCGGCCTGCAGCAGCAGCATCCATGCCGTGTAGGGCTTGGGATCGTGGTGCGGGTCGACGCCGGCCAGCACGATCGGCACCACCACGCTGGTCAGCACCACCAGCCACAGCGAGATGCCGTCGACGCCGACGTGCCATGAGATGCCGAGCGCTGGTATCCAGGACTGCTGGCTGACGAACTGAAAGCCGGCATCGGCAGCGTCGAACTGCCACGCCAAGGCCAGCGCCAGCGCACCGCCGATGGCGGCGAACAGCGTGCCGAGCGGGCGAGCCAGATCGGGGCGACTGCGCGGCAGCAGAGCGACGATCAGCGCACCTGCCACGGGCACGAGGATCAGCGCATTCAGCAGCGGGAAGTCGCTTCCCGAGCCCGAAGCGGCAAGCAGGGAGCCCATGGCTAGGACACGCCCCGCAGCGCGAGCCAGACGACGAGGATGATCGCACCGACGGCAACGCCCGATGCGTAGTGCCGCAGGTAGCCCGACTGCAGCGGCCGCACCGCCTCGCCGAGCATGCGCACCAGCCGCGCGACACCGTTGACGGCACCGTCGACGAAGCGCCGGTCAGCCGTGGCTGCGGCCTCGAACGCCTTGGTGCCGGGGCCGCCGACGAAGTTCGAGATGGTCGAGTCCACGTAGAAGACGTTCTGCAGCAGCGCGGGTTCGAGCCGGTCGGTGGGAATGCGCGCCTGCAGCCACGCCCGGATCGCGAACGCGATGCCCCCGAGTGCCGCCACAATGGCAATCAGCGCCAGGCCCACCTTGGTGCCCGTGCCCGAAGCGAATTCGTGCTCGTGGGCCAGCACCGGCTCCAGGAAATGTTCGAGCACCAGCCAATCGCCCACCAGCGGCAGGTTCATGATGCCGCCGATGGCCGCCGCGCCTGCCAGCAGCACGAGCGGCAGCGTCATGGTCGGCGGTGACTCATGCGGGTGGGCGCTGTCGTCCCAGCGCTGGCCCCCGAAGAACACCAGGAAGGTCTGGCGGCTCATGTAGTAGGCGGTCAGCAAGGCTGTGACGAGGCCCACGGCCCACAGCAGCTTGCCTATGTCGGGCTGCTCCCACGCTGCCAGCAGGATCTCGTCTTTCGACCAGAAACCCGACAGCGGCGGCACACCGGCAATCGCCAGCCATCCCACGATGAACGTGATGGCGGTGACGGGCATGAGCAGCCGCAGGCCGCCCATGCGACGCATGTCCTGCTCGTCGCCGAGGCCGTGGATGACCGAGCCCGATCCCAGGAACAACAGCCCCTTGAAGAAGGCGTGCGTGACCACGTGGAAGATGGCCGCCACATATGCGCCCGAGCCGATCGCCAGGAACATGTAGCCCAGTTGGCTCACCGTCGAGTAGGCCAGCACTCTCTTGATGTCGTGCTGCGCCACCGCAGCGAGCGCCGCAAACAACGCCGTGGCAGCACCGACGATGGCGATGACCAACAGCGCTGACTTCGACGCGTCCAGCACTGGGTTGAGCCTGACCAGCAGGTACACGCCGGCGGTGACCATCGTGGCCGCGTGCACCATGGCAGAAACCGGTGTCGGGCCCTCCATGGCGTCGGGCAGCCAGACGTACAGCGGCAGCTGAGCTGACTTGCCCGCAGCCGCCAAAAGCAGCAGCAGCGAGGCAGCCGTGGCCGTGCCGGTGGCCAGCGCCGGCGCCCCTGCCGCAAGCCCGGCGTAGGACACCGTGCCGAGCGTCGTCCACAGCAGGAACGTGGCGATCATGAAGCCGAAGTCGCCGATCCGGTTGGTGACGAAGGCTTTCTTGCCGGCGGTAGCAGCGGTGGGCCGCTCGTGCCAGAACGAGATGAGCAGATAGGAGCACGTGCCGACGCCCTCCCAGCCGAGGAAGGTGACCACGAGGTTCTCGCCCAGCACCAGCATGAGCATCGAGAACAGGAACAGATTCAGGTACAGGAAGAACTTCGAGTACTTCGGATCGCCGTGCATGTAGCCGACCGAGTACAGGTGGATGAGCGTGCCGACACCGGTCACGAACAGCGCCATCGTCATCGACAGCGGGTCCACCAAGAGCGCAGCGTCGACCTCGAGGCCGCCGATCGGCATCCACTCGAACAGCGTTGAGGTGAACGAGCGCCCGCCTCGCCCCCCGGCCCCGCCCCTGGTGGCCGACTCGAGCCCCAGCAGTCCGCCGAACGTGACGAGCGTGAACAGGAACGACCCGGCACTGGCCGCAGTGGCCAGCCAGCCGGCCCGGGGTTCGCCCAGGCGCGGTCCGGCCAGCAGCAGTACTGCGAACCCGGCGAGGGGCAGCGCGGGAATGAGCCATACCAGTTCGACCATGAGTTCAGCCCTTCAGGGCCGACAGATCGTCCGCTGTCGCACGAGGCGAGGCGCGCAGCACCGCCACCACCAGACCGAGACCGACCACCACCTCGGCCGCTGCCACGACCAAGACGAAAAGCACCACCGTGTGCCCATGCACGTCGCCGAAGCGGTCGGCGAAGGCAATGAAGCTGAGATTCACGCCGTTGAGCATCAGCTCGACGCACATGAGCATGATCAGCGGGTTGCGCCGCACCAGCAGGCCCGTGCCGCCAATGAGGAACAGCATTGCCCCGAGCGTCAGGTACCAGCCGGTGGTCACATCGAGGCCGCTCACTGGCGTGCCTCCTGAGACGCCGGAGCGTTCTCGGCAGGCGCTGATTCGCCGCCGTGCTCGCTGTAACCACTGCGTCGCGCAAGGATCACCGTGCCGATGACCGCCACGATGAGCAGCAGCGACGTCAGCTCGAACGCATACACGTATTCGGAGAACAGCGACCGGGCGATCGCGCTCACGTCGGTTGCGTAGCTCGTGGCGGGCGCGTCGGCTTCGGTTACGACGATGCCCGCTCTCTCCAGCTCGTACGAATGAGCGCCCTTGAAGATCCGGTCGACCGCGGCGACCAGCCAGACCAGCACCGCGGCACCGCCGAGGCCGAACGCGGCCGCGGTCCATCGCTGAGCCGGCAAGGCGCCCAGCGACAGCTCGGCGGCTCGGTCCACACCCAGCAGCATGATGACGAACAGGAACAGCACCACGATGGCGCCGGCGTACACGATGACCTGCACGGCGGCGATGAAGTGGGCCTGCAGCGCGACAAACAGCACCGCGATGCCGAACAGCGTCATCACCAGCATGAGCGCCGCGTGCACCGGATTGCGCGACAGCACCACGCCGACCGCGCCGACGAGACATGCGGCACCGGCCACCGCAAACACCACCACTTCGACCATCAGTGATGATCTCCTGCGCCAGGCGCATGGCTGTGCTCGTCGAGGTCGGCCGGCTCGCCGCCGGGTGCGGGCGGGTCGTCTTCGCCGCCGTCATAGTCGGCGTGCTGGCCCTGCTCGGGCGCTCGCACGCCGTAACCCAATTCGCCGCTCCAGCCGACCCGGCCCTCGTAGTCGGGCTGGCCTGACGGCGAGGTGGCCCGCATCCAGCCCGAGGTGTGCTCGTCGTCGCCGTCGTGCCACAGCTCCCACGGCTGGCGCCGTGGACGGCCGTCGTCGTCGGTGAGCAGTTCGTCCTTGGTGTAGATGGCGTCGCGGCGGGTGGGGAAGCTGAACTCGAAGACCTTCGTCTCGGTGATGGCCTCGGTCGGGCAGGCTTCCACGCACAGGTCGCAGTGGATGCAGCGCAGGTAGTTGATCTCGTAGACGTAGCCGTAGCGCTCCCCCGGCGACACCGGGTCGTCGGGCGGGTTGTCGGCCCCGCGGACGTAGATGCACCGGGCCGGGCAGACACCCGCGCACAGCTCGCACCCGATGCACTTCTCCATGCCGTCGGGGTAGCGGTTGAGCACGTGACGCCCATGGAAGCGGGGCGGCTTCGGCCGCTTCTCCTGGGGGTACTCGGTGGTGACCCGCTCACCGAAGAGCTTGCCGAACGTGACCTTGAAGCCGTCGAGGTAGCCCATCAGCCGTCCTCTCCCGGGCCGGCTGCATCTGGCGATGCGCCTGCCGGCATCATCTCCTCAGGATCGTGATCGCCAAGGTCCTCGATAACGGTGTTGCGCTTGGCTGCCCGCAGGGCCGCCGCCAGCAACGTCCAACCCAGCGCGAGACCAACAGCGCTCACGCCCAGCACCACCACCACTTCTTGCAGCGGGCTCCAGCCCTGATCAATCACTAGCTGTCGCAGGCCCAAGAACATCAGCCAGAACAGCATCACGGGGATGAGCACCTTCCAGCCCAGCGACATCAGCTGGTCGTAGCGCAGGCGGGGCAGCGTGGCACGGAACCAGACGAAGACGAACAGGAAGGCGAACACCTTGGCCAGGAACCACACGGTCGGCCACAACCATGTCCAGCCGAAGAACACCGGCCCGGCCGTGCCGCCGAAGAACAGTGTCACCATGATCGCCGACATCGTGATCACGTTCATGAACTCGGCCAGGAAGAACAGAGCGAACCGGATCGACGAGTACTCCGTGTGGAAACCGCCGACAAGTTCCTGCTCGGCTTCGACGAGATCGAACGGGGGACGGTTCAACTCCGCGGTGGCAGAGATCAGGAACACCAGAAACGGAACGAAGCCTGTCGTGATGAGGAGCCACTCATCCACGCCGCCCGCCTGAGCCCTCACGATCTCGTGAGTGGACAGCGTGCCTGCGGTGATCACCACGGCGACAACGGACATGCCCAGCGCGGCTTCATACGAGATGGCCTGCGCCGAGGCCCGCACCGACCCGATGAGCGGGTACTTCGAGCCCGAGGACCAGCCCGCCAGCATCACGCCGTAGACAGCGACCGACGACATCGCGAGCAGCAGCAGGATGCCGACCGGCGGATCGGCCACCTGCAGGATGGTTTCCTTGCCGAAGAGCGTGACCGTGCCGCTGCGGCCCGGAGTATCGGTGAAGACGCCGCCGATCGGCACGATCGCGAAGGCGACGAACGCTGTGACCGCCGAGATGTAGGGCGCCAGCCGGAACACGAGGGGGTCGGCATTGGCGGGGCGGAGGTCTTCCTTGAAGAAGAACTTGACGCCGTCGGCGAAGGCCTGCAGCAGGCCCCACGGCCCGGCCACGTTGGGGCCGATGCGGTGCTGCATGTCCGAGATCAGCTTGCGCTCGAACCAGATCATGAACATGGTGGCGAGCAGCAGGGCAGCGAACGCCACGAGCACCTTGATGCCCATGATGCCGATGTCGCCCCAGTCGACTCCATCCGCGAACAGCGGGTCGCCGGTCATCTCGGCGCCTCGCCGCCGCGTGTCTCGATCCGCACATCCGTGACCGGTGCCGTCGCGTCGATCAATGCCCCCACATCGATGTGAGGCGAGGGGAACAGCACCACGACGTTGCCGCGGGCAATGCCGGCATCGGCCACGATCGGCAGGCGCAGCGCACCGCGGTCGGAGTGCACTTCGACTTCAGTGCCCGATTCGACGCCGACTCGCTCCAAGTCGACCGGGTGCACGCGCAGCACCGTGTCGGCCGCCAGCGACGCCAATGCCGGCGCCTGGCTGACCGTCACGCCGCCGTCGTACAGCTTGCGGCTGCAGACCAGGCGGAGGCCGTAGGCGTCTCGCGCCGGTGCCACGTGTTCGGGCGGGAACTCGGGCTCGAAGGCCGCTCCCGACGCCACCACCCCGTCAGCGGCAAGTTCCGGGCCGATCGCCCCAGCATGCGTGGTGCATACAGCCGCGATCTCTGCAGTGATCTCTTCGACCGACACGAAGCCGAGATCGAGGCCACACAGCACGGCCAGCTCGGCCGCGATCATCCAGTCGGGGCGGGCTGAACCCGGCGCCGTCACCAACTCGCCAACGGCTGAGACGCGTCCCTCCAGGTTGGTTGTGGTGCCCGATTTCTCCCCGAAAACGGCGGCAGGCAGCACGATGTCGGCTTCCGCCACCGATTGGCTCACGAACGAGTCCACCGCCACCACCGTGCCCGCGCCGGACACGCCGAGGCGCGCCAGCATGCTGTCGGGGAAATCGGTCAAAGGATCGGCGCCGAGCAGGAAGAGCACGTCGATCTCGCCGGAGGCGGCTGCGGTGAGGATTCCCGTGGCGTCGTGCCCGCGCTCGCCAGGCAGCTCGCCCCACGCCGACGCGAGCTCCGGCGGCGGGCTGGCGCTCAGTGCCCGCCCCGGGAGCATCCCGGGCGCCAAGCCCATGTCGAGCGCGCCGCGGACGTTGCCTCGTCGTGCGGCGACCAGGAAGCGGGCGTGGGGGACGCGAGCGCTGATCACCGAGGCCACCTCAGCCGTCGCCTCGGCCGACTCCGACACCGACGACCGGCCCAGCACCACGACGACCGAGCCAGATGCCAGCTCGCCGGCCAGCGGGTCGTCGCCGTCGAGCAGGTTCCGCAGCACCGATGCTGCCTCGCCGCCTCGGCACTGCTCGGCGCGAACTGCGTTTCGCGTCAGACCAGTGGTGGTCGGAGCAATCTCGACCAAGCGGGTGGTGCCCGCTCGCGCCGCGCCGCGCAGGCGCAGGTGCAGCACCGGCAGCTCCTCGCGGAGGTCGCCGCATACCAGCAGCGTCGTGTCGGCGCTGCACGCCTCATCGATCGTCGCTGCCGGCAGGCCCACCGCCAGCTCTGCGGGCAGCCCGTCGCTGAGCTGCGCATCCACGTGGTCGGTACGCAGCACTGTGCGGGCCAGCTTCGACCAGGCGTAGGCATCCTCGTTGGTGCCGCGGGCACCGCCGAGCACGGCGATCGCGCCGGGTCGGGCCGCCCTGATCGCAGCAGCCACCGCACCGAGGGCATTCGCCCAGTCGGTCGGCTGGAAGCGTCGCAGCGGCTCATCGTCGGAGAGGTCCGAGGTGGTGCCCGACGGCACCCGGGCCTGCAGCGGCGTCGTCACCCGGTTGGGGCTCGCCACCGAGCCGAAGGCAAAGCGACCCTTGTCGCACAGCCAGCCATGGTTGACCGGGTCGATGTCGACACCGAGATAGCGCACCAACTCATTGCGAGACGACTGCACCGCGATCCGGCAGCCCACTGAGCACGTCGTGCAGGTGGACTCGGTCTCGACGAGATCCCACGGCCGCGCTTTGAAGCGGTAGGGCGCTGCGGTGAGCGCACCGACAGGGCAGATCTGAACCGTGTTGCCCGAGAAGTACGACGAGAAGGGCTCGCCGGGGAAGGTGAGCACCTGGGTCTCGTTGCCGCGCTCGGTGAAATCGATGAGCGGGTCGCCGGCGATCTCATCCGCAAACCGGGTGCATCGGTCGCACAGGATGCAGCGCTCACGGTCGAGGTGCACCAGCTCGGAGATGGGGATCGGCTTTTCGAAGTGCCGTTTCTCCTCGACGAACCTGGACTCGCCCGGGCCATAGGCCATGGTCTGGTCCTGCAGGGGGCACTCGCCGCCCTTGTCGCAGACCGGGCAGTCGAGCGGGTGGTTGATGAGCAGCAGCTCGAGCACGCCTTCCTGTGCACGCTGCGTGCGCTCGCTGGCGGTGTCCACCACCATCTGCGGCGAGACCGGGACCATGCAGGATGCCTGCAGTTGAGGCCCGCGGCCGGTGTCGATCTCGACGAGGCACATGCGGCACATGCCGACCGAGCTCATCCGCTCGTGGTAACAGAAGCGCGGGATGTGCACTCCGGCACGCTCCGCTGCTGCGATGACGAGTTCGCCCGGTTGCGCATCGACGGCGACGCCGTTGATCGTCACCTCGACGGTGCTCGGCGCTGCCTGCCCAGCCGCTGTGTCAGACACGGACGGACACCTCCGACACTGATCCAGATGCTGGGCTGCCAAGCAGGCCAGTGCTTGATGCCGAGCCGTGAGACGGCCCGGTCTCGAGATGCGCGTTCGGGGCCACCCGAGCCTCGAACTCCTCGGGGAACAACGTCATGGCCGAGTGCAGCGGCGCGAATGCCGAGGGACCTACGAAGCAGATGGTGGTCATCTGGTACGGGAACGGCTTCGCCTCGAGGCCTCGTTCGGGAACCGCGGCGTGAGGGAAGTCTCCCGGGCTGATCGAAGCGCCGACCTCGAGCAGCACCTCGAGGTCGCGTGGCGTGCCCGTGCCGTCGCACACGCGCCGCAGCACTCGCTCCAGCCAGGTAGCCCCTTCCCGGCACGGCACGCACTTGCCGCATGACTCGTGCGCGTAGAACTTGGTCAACGTCAGCGCCGCGGCGGGGATGTCGGTGGTGTCGTCCATCACCATCACCGCGCCCGAGCCCAGCATCGAGCCCTGCGGGCCCACTTCGGAGGCCTCGAAGGGAAGGTCGAGCTGTGCCGGCGTGAACCACGGGGCTGAGCCGCCGCCGGGCACGAACGCCTTCAGCTTCCGGCCGGGACGCAGGCCTCCGCAGTAGTCCTCGCCGTAGATGAGGTCACGGAACGTGGTGGTGCCGTTGGTGATCTCGTACACGCCGGGGCGCTGAACGTGACCGCTGACAGCGATCATGCGCGTGCCCGGCGAGGTGGGCGTGCCGATGGCCGTGAATGCCGCAGCGCCATTGCGCATGATCCACGGCAGGTTTGCCAGCGTCTCCACGTTGTTGACGATGGTCGGCTGGCCGTACAGACCGATGGCGGCCGGGAAGTAGGGAGGCTTGAGCCGCGGCATGCCGCGGTTGCCCTCCAGGCTCTCGATGAGCGCCGTCTCCTCACCCACCACGTAGGCGCCGGCGCCCCAGTGCAGCACGATGTCGACCGAGAAGTCGGTGCCGCAGATGTTGCGGCCCACCCAGCCGGCCTCGTAGGCCTCGTTGAGGGCCTGTGCCACCCGCTCCTGCGCGACGGCCATCTCGCCTCGGATGTACAGGAAGCACTGCGACAGCCCGACTGCGTAGCAAGCGATGAGGCACCCCTCGATGAGCTGATGCGGGTCGAGCTCCATCAGCAGTCGGTCCTTGTAGGTGCCGGGCTCGGATTCGTCGCCGTTCACTACGAGGTAGCGAGGCCACACACCAGGCGGGCAGAAGCCCCACTTCACCCCGGCGGGGAAGCCGGCGCCGCCGCGCCCGAGCAGGGTCGCGCTGCGTACCTCGCCGTGGACGTCATCGGGTGTGCGCCCCAAGGCGGCACGCAATCCCTCGTAGCCGCCAGTGGCCAGGTAGCGCTCGAGCGTGTAGCTGTCGGGATGGTCGAATCGCTCGGTGACGATGCGGGGCGCGTCGTTGGCTACGAAACCAGGCGCGTGGGGAATCGTGTACGACGCCATCAGCTGAGCCTTCCGCTGAGCATGTCGCCGTCGGACGTGGAGCGGCCGCCAACGCGGCGGCGGTCAACCCCCTTCATGAGGCCCCTCCACTGGATACCCCGTCTGCAACGGCCAGCCACACGGGCTCTTCGGCGACCGCTTCGGGAGGCACGGCGCCGACTGCTCGGCCGGCCGGGATGTGCTGGCGAACGCGAGCGGTGACCCCGTGCGGCGGGATCTCGTCGTCGAGAGCGCCCGCAGCGAGGTCGTCAACGAGCTGGTCGAACCCATCGGCGTCAACCCGATAGCGGTAGCGGTAGTTGACCTGCAGGCAGGGCGCCTCGGTGCAGGCGGCCTGGCACTCCGCTGATGCCAGCGTGAACAAGCCGTCGGGGGTGGTGCCGCCAGCGCGCACGCCCAGTCGCTCCTCGGCGTGCTCCATGAGCTCGGCGGCGCCCGCCAGCGCGCACGACATGGTGGCGCAGATGTTCACGAGGAACTTGCCGACGGGCTCCCGCTTGAACATCTCGTAGAACGAACAGGTGCCGAGCACCTCGGCAGGCGTGGTGTCGACGAGCTCGGCGATCTCCACCATGGCCTCTTCAGTGACCCAACCGGCCTGTGCCTGTGCTACATGCAACAGCGGGATCATCGCCGACCGACGCTTCGGGTAGCGGCCGATGATCTCGTGCGCCAGCGTGCGGTTCTCCTCGGTAAAGAAAGTCATCTATCGACCTCGCCCATGATCGGGTCGACGGAGGAGATGATGGCGATGGCGTCGGCCAGCAGGCCTCCGTACATCAGATGAGGCAGGCTTTGCAGGTTCACGAACGAGGGCGCGCGAATGTGCACCCGCTGCGGCTTCGGCCCGCCGTCGGAGACCAGGTAGCAGCCCAGCTCGCCCCGGGGCGACTCGACCGCCACGTACGTCTCTCCGGGCGGCACCCGAAAGCCCTCGGTGAAGATCTTGAAGTGGTGGATCAGCGCTTCCATCGACTCGTCGATGCGAGCCCGCGGAGGCGGCGTGACCTTGCGATCCTCGGTGCGGTAAGGACCCTTCGGCATCTTGTCCAAGCACTGCTCCACGATGCGCATCGACTCGCGGATCTCGTTCAGGCGGATGGAGTACCGGTCGAACGTG
Source organism: Acidimicrobiales bacterium (assembly GCA_009843525.1). Lineage (GTDB taxonomy): Bacteria > Actinomycetota > Acidimicrobiia > Acidimicrobiales > Poriferisodalaceae > Poriferisodalis > Poriferisodalis multihospitum. Next base: position 149,015 of record VYDH01000033.1, read on the forward strand.
TCACCGTAGGCGCCTACTACGACGTCGAAGTCGACCTCGTCATAGGCCAGGTACGGCATGGTGCGGCGCAGGTCCCACGCCTCGCCGGTGCTGCGCAGCAGCGGCCCCGTCGCCGACATGGCGATGGCCTCGTCGGCGGTGATGACGCCGACGCCTTGGGTGCGGTCTCGCCAGATCGGCTGACCGGTCATCAACGTGTCGAACTGCTCGAGCCGGTCGGGCAGCACTGTCAAGATGCGCTCCACGTCGTCCTGCCAACCGTCGGGCAGGTCGGCTGCCACGCCGCCGGGGCGGATGTAGTTGTGGTTCATCCGCAAGCCGGTGACGCTCTCGAAGAACCGCAGGATCTCCTCGCGTTCCTTCCACCCGTAGAGCATCATCCCGACTGCGCCGAGATCCATGCCGTTGGTCGCGAGAAACAGCAGGTGGGAGCTCATCCGGTTCAGCTCGCACATCAGCATGCGGATCCACGTGGCTCGCGGCGGGATCTCCGTTCCCAGAAGATCCTCAACCGCGAGGCAGAACACCAGCTCCGTGAACAGCGGTGAGGCGTAATCCATGCGGGTGACGTTCGTCGGCCCCTGCAGGAACGTGAGATCCTCCGCAGTCTTCTCCATCCCTGTGTGCAGGTAGCCGATGATCGGCTTGGAACGCAGCACCGTCTCGCCTTGGAGCTCCATCGCTATGCGCAGCACGCCGTGGGTGGATGGGTGTTGCGGGCCCATGTTGATGAGCATCGGCCCGTCGCCAGGCTCTGCTGTCACGGCCTCCACGTCATCTTCGACAACAGCGGCGTCTAGTGCAGCCTCTTCGGAGATTCGCAGCACGGCGTCTGTCGGTCGGTGGATGGCAGGGGCCGTTACGGTGCTCATCTGCCTTCCACCGCCTTGAACTGCACCGGGATGGCACCGATGGCGTAGTCCTTGCGCAGCGGATGGCCTTCCCAGTCGGGCGGCATGAGAATGCGGCTCGGATCGGGGTGTTCACTGAAGCTGATGCCGAACAGGTCGGCCGCCTCCCGCTCGGGTGCCTCGGCGCCCGGGTACAGGCCCACCGCGGAGGGCACCTGCGGATCGTCGGCCGGTACTTGGGTGCGGATGCGCAGCCGGCGCCGGCCACGGAGATCCAGCAGGTTCACCACCACTTCGAAGCGTTCCGGCTCGATGCCGGGCGCTACGGCGCGAGTGCGATTCGTGAGGCCGTCCACCGCACACACGTCAACACACAGCTCGTAGCCATCGGCGGCGGCCATGCCGAGCACGTCGAGGTACTCGTCGCGGCTGGGATGCAGCACCTGCTGGCCACGCTCGTCAGTGCACGGCACGCCGAACATGGTCGGCGGCTCAGCGATCTCTGTCGCTGGCGCGGCGTCGTCGGCTGCTACGCCCTCGTCTGCCATCAGCGCGCCGCCGTGCCCGATCGCGGCACACCATGTGCCGCCAGGTCCACCGCAGCGCCGCCGCCGCGCTCGGCCCGACGCTGGGTCAGCTCGCCGGTACGGATCTTCTCGTGCAGGGCAAGGATCGCATGCAGCAGCGTCTCGGGCCCCGGCGGGCAACCGGGTGCGTACATGTCGACCGGAACAACTTGGTCGACGCCCTGCACGATGGCGTAGTTGTTGAACATGCCGCCGCTGGACGCGCACACACCCATCGACAGCACCCACTTGGGCTCCATCATCTGGTCGTAGATCTGGCGCAGCACGGGTGCCATCTTCTGGCTGACGCGGCCCGCAACGATCATCAGATCGGCTTGGCGAGGCGATGCGCGGAACGTCTCCATGCCGAAGCGGGCCAGGTCGTAGTGGGCCGTGCCCGTCGCCATCATCTCGATGGCGCAGCAGGCGAGCCCGAAGGTGGCCGGCATCAGGCTGCGCCGACGTGCCCACTTCACCAGTTCCTCCACCGGTGCGGTGAAGACGTTGTGACCGAGCCCGGCGAGACCGTCGTCGATGCCGAGCCGCGACTTGAGGTCGTCGATGCCTGCCATCAGCCTGCCGCCGTACCGCTGCTGGGTTGCTGTGCGCCGCTCCACGCGGCGGCGGGAATCTGCTCACGCCCTGTCAGCCCGACCGTGCGCACGCCCTGGACTCCGCTGCGGCTGGCTGGCGGCAGCGGGAGGACGCGGCGCTTGCGCGGGCCCCACTCCAGCCCGCCCATCGCCAGCTCGTAAACGAACGACAGGAAGAAGATCACGACGAAGATCAGCATCGCCATGAATCCGAAGAGGCCGAGCTGGCCGTTCGCGACCGCCCACGGGTACAGGAAGACGATCTCGATGTCGAACATGATGAAGAGCATCGCCACGAGGTAGAAGCGCACCGGGAATCGCTCGGGAATGGCGGCCTGGTCGACGATGCCGCATTCGTACGACGCCAGCTTGGCATTCGTGCTGCGCTGGGGTGCCAGCAGCCGCGAGGCGATGATGCTCACCAGCACGAACAGCACAGCTAGCACGCCGAGAACCAACACCGGCAGGTATTCCGCCAAGCCGCTGTTCATGCGCTGGACCCCCTCGGCGCGTCGGTAATCAGATGCCGGCCCCAGTCTGGCCCAAGAATCGGCAACTGTTCACTGGCCCGCAGCTTCGCGCACCGCCCAGATTGCCTGATCCCGTCGATGCAGGTGGTAGCAGCCCAAGCCGAACAGCAGGGCTGAGAAGATCGTGAGCAGTGCCGGGCGGAGCCGCACGCTGCCGTGGTCACGCACCAGCACAACCGAATACACCGGCTCGTTCTCGTCGATCTGCGGATCAGGCACCACGATCTTCCCGTCGTCGCCGAACACGTTCGGATCGATCTCGACCCTCGGCAGGTACGGCTGGATCTGCACGACGGCATAGTGCGGCCTGCCCCTGCTCGGCAGGAAGTACTGCGTGACGGCGTTGTCGGGAATGCTCAACGGCCGGTACCGCTCGCCGCCCCGGATCAGCACCCGGTACGTCTTGTACTCGTCCGCGGCCGAGAACAAGCACGAATTGACCGCCAGCAACCGGCGCGGGTCGGCACCGTCGCAGACGACATGTCCATCGGCCGCTGAGCGGGCGTCTGCCGCAAACGCCTGGGCTTCGACAATCTCGGGATCGACGATCTCCTCGGCGTCCTCGTCCGACTTCTCCTTGACAACGATCTCAATCCAGCCCGAGGGCGACTGATCGACCGGGACGCCCTCGAGCTGCTGCACTTCGTCGACCAGCACCGTCGCGGGATTGGAGGTCACCTGCAGCACGTTCCATCCGGGCTGGCTGCCGATCCATCCGATGCCGAACACCCACCACACGATGGACATCAACAGCATCCAGCCCCACAGCCCGGTCCACGCGACCAGGAAGCCAAGACGGACCCCGAGGTTGGTGGCCAGCAGCAGGTACACCGATCCGCACAGCACGGCGATGCCGATGATGACCGCCAAGTATCCGGTGAGAACCGGATCCCAGCTGACGATGCCGAGCAGGTGCGAGGCGGTCATTCGTTGTCTCCCGCTTCGTGCAGCCGATCAAAGCCGATCGCGGCCTGGCGCTGCGGGTCAAGGCTTCGTTCGTACTCGACGATCTTCCGGATGTCGTCTTCGGTCAGCACCCGCTTGAAGCCGGGCATGCCATAGTTGCCGAGGCGTGCGAACTGACCGTACGCCACATTGTCCGCAGCACCATCCGCGACGAACTTGATGTGATCTTCGATGTCGGGGAACAGCCGCGCAAGGCTCACGCTGTTGAGCGCCGGTCCGTAGCGGCCGGCGCCGTCGGGTCCGGGAAGCACCTCCACCGTTCCGCCGTTATTGGGCAGCTGCGCGGTGCCGCGGCCCGGCCAGCGCGGCGTGTGGCACCGGGCGCAATGCAGATCGAACAAGATCTTCCCGTCCGACGCTCCCGCGTACACGTCCGACGCTCGGGCAGCCTCGAACCGGGCCGTGGCCCGAGCGTGGGCCTCCTCGTTGAGCGGATCGTCGTCCAAGGCATCTGCTGCTTCGTCCACCAAGATTTGGGCGACTTCGTCGTCTCCTACTGCGGACGCGACGATCTCGCGGAGGACCTCGTCGTCCGCGGCATCTGCTGCGTCTTGGTCTGCGCCGATCCGGTTGGCCCACAGCCACGCCACGAGGTCGTCGATCTGCTGGTCGTTGTACGGACCGCCGCCGTCGAGGCCCCACGCCGGCATCACGCCTCGGCCATACACCAGGATCTGCCGCACCTCGGTGACCTCGTCGAGGGTCTCGGCATCGGTGTCGAAACGCGTGAACACGTCGTCGAGAGACGGTGCCTCCCACGTCGTGTTGATGATGAAGGACTCCTTGTCAGAGAACTGGTGGCCGATGTCAAGCACCACCGGTGCGAAGCGCGCGCCGCCGAGATCAGCGCCGTGGCAGTCGAAACACTCCGCAGCGGTTGCGACAGCCTCACCGCGACTCACGGCCGCCTCGGAGAACGACGTCTCCGCACCTGAACGGCGCCCGCCTTCGAGCATCCAGTAGACGGGCAGGACGAGCGCCATGATCAGCAGCATCAACACACCGAAGGCTTGGACCTTTTCCAGCCTGCGGCCCTCGAGTTCCTCGTCGTCGGGCAGGTTGCCGCGGTTGGGCGCCAACTCGATCTCGCTGCCGGCCTCGGACTTCGCCTGGCGGATGTTGACGAAGACGTAGATCGCCCAGCCCACCACGACGACCGCTAGGAGCACGATCGCGATCGAACGCTCCGTGCTGACGGCCAGCATGTGACTGACCTCAGGCACAGTGAGGCCCCTCGAGGCCCTGGCCCGTGCTGTCAGTGCCGATCGCCGGTCCCTGCGACACCTTGCCGGTGTCGACGAAGACGTTGCCGCCCTCGATGGTCACCGGGAAGCGGTCCATGCCACGGGGTGCCGGCCCGGACTTCTTCTCGCCGACGCGGTTGTACTTCGAGCCGTGGCACGGGCACTCGAACCACTGCGAGCTGCCGCACACCGGCACCTTGCAGCCCAGGTGCGGGCAGACCTGCCACAGCGCGACATAGCCCAGCCGCATGCCCTCGAGCACCGCACCGCCGTACACCGCCTCGGCGTTGGACAGCGTCGCGGAATCGGTGGGGTAGGGCTGGATGTAGCTCTGCGCCTCGGAGAAGTACGAGAAGTTCTCGGCCGGAGTGGACGACGAGATCGCCTCGTCAACCGATGCGACCGTACCGATCTTGATCTTCGAGCCGAATCCGCCGGTCGGGCGCGGCCACAGGAAGGCGAGCATGGCCGCATTGAACGTGCCCAGACCGGTCGCCATCAGCAACACCGAGGACCGGTTCAGGAACTGCCGACGGGTGACACCCACCTCGTCAGACGGCGGCGGTGCCCAGTCCTGCGGCAGCTCGGGCTCTGCGATCGCGACAGGCGACGGGCGACGCTCGGCGGCCACGGCGCGTTCCAGCTCCTGTGCCTCGGCGCTGACACCGAACGCACCGGCGTCGTCGCTGGCAGCGGCGTCGTCGCCGGCACTGGCCGCCAGCTCGTCCCGGCGCCGGGTCTCGCGTGACAGGTGCCCCAGGCCGGTGGCGTCCCGGCGGCGCAAGGAGACGAACGCGACCACGGCACCCAGCACGACGATGACCGGGATGGCAATCGCGAGAATGGTTCCGGTGGACATGCCGACGTGCTCCTACAGGTGGAATATGCCGTGCAGACCGGTGTCCCACGGGTAGGTGAAGTTGAAGCCCTGCCCCCGGAAGAACGAGCCGATGATCACCAGCACCGCCCAGAACATGAGGTGGATCGTCTGGACCGAGATGGCGAACTTGCGGTCTTCGGGACGCAGAGAGGGGTTCTTGTCGACATAGGGGGCGAAGGCCAGCAGTATGAGCGCAACGCCGGGGATGGTCACGCCGGCGATCATCGGGTCGAACATCGTCAGCAGTTCCTGCAGGCCCAGGAAGTACCACGGCGCCTTGGACGGGTTGGGCGTCTCGTTGTGGTTGGCGAGCTCGAGCAGCGGTGCGTTGATGAACAGCGAGAAGACCAGCGTGAAGGCCGTGATGAACAGTGCAGCGGTGAATTCGGCGGCCAGCAAGTGCGGCCAGACGTGGACCTTGTCGCCCGGGCTGGCCTTGACATCCTGGATCGAGCCCGACTTGACGACCGTCAGCAGCCGGTGAGTGTTGCCTGCGGGCCCTGCCATCAGCGGCGGCAGAGCGGTGGCCACGCCCCCGCCCGCAGCAGCGGGACCGCCGGCCTGAGCCATACCGGCAACTGCGGGTGCGCCGCCGGGCTGCTGGCTGGCTTCCAGCAAGGAGCGAGGGATCGTGACACCGTCATCGTCGTCGGGCTGCGCGGCAGCCGGCGCCTCGCCCTCGCCCGGCGCGGGCGCGCCAGTTGCGCGGGCCCTGGCTTCGGCGCTGCGGCGCAGGAGGTGTTCGGGGATCTCAGTCATGCTGATGGCTCGGGACGTTCAGGCTTCCTACAGCGGCCCCGAAATGCCTCCGTCCTTTCTCACTCTCCAGAAGTGGATCGCCATGAAGATGACGATGACAAAGGGGAGCATCAAGACGTGCAGCACGTACCAGCGCAATAACGTCTCGGCTCCGATCTGTTGGCCGCCTAGTAGGACGAACCGGACTTGTTCGCCGAATACCGGCGTGAAGCCCATCATGTTCGTGCCCACCGTGACCGCCCACAGCGCGAGCTGATCCCACGGCAGCAGGTAGCCGGTGAAGGCGAGCAGCAAGGTGAGCTGCAGCAGCATGACGCCGACGACCCAATTGAACTCTCGCGGTGCCTTGTAAGCACCGTGATAGAAGACGCGGGCCATGTGCAGGAACACCGTGATCACCATGAGGTGCGCAGCCCATCGATGCATGTTGCGCACGAGCAGACCGAACGCCACCTGCGTGTGGAGGCTCTCGATGTCTGCCCAAGCCGCCGTGTCGGTCGGCCGGTAGAAGAACATCAGGAAGATGCCCGTGATCGTCAGCAGGATGAACAGGAAGAAGCTCAGACCGCCCAGGCACAGCGTGTAGCTCACCTTCACGGCGTGCCGCTTCACCTTCACCGGGTGAAGGTGGTACAGGACGCTGTTCATGATGACGTAGGACCGGTTCCGGGGGCTGTCGGTGTAGCCCTTGCGGAAGATCGACCCGGGCCGGAAGATCGACGTCCAGAACTGGCTGTCCTGCATCCAATCGGCCGCCTGCTGCTGCGCGTTCTGGAGACGCTGCGGCAGCTTCGGCTTGGTATCGGGGGACTCGAGCGTGTTCGCCATATCTCTTCGATCTAGGTGGACCGGGTCCTTCGCAGTCTCAGCAGTACGGGCATTCCCGCCGGCCTACAGGCGCATCCCGTAGGCGTAACCGTGGGTGTGGGTGCGGCCGTGGACGTCGCCCGACGGCGGAGGGTTGTTGCTGACCCGCCCCAGCGTGATCACGCCGGTCGGGCAGCGGTCGACGCACAGTGCGCAGCGGGTGCACACGTCGTCGTCGATGATGAAAATGGCGTTGTCGGTGGGATCCAGCCCCGGCAGATCCACACCGACGGCCTCGTCGACCGCCTCGGTGGACACGTACCAGATGCACTTCCACGGACAGATGTCCACGCAGCCCTCGCACTGAATGCACTCGGACTGGTCGATGTTGATGAACTGCTTGGGCTTGACGGCCGCATCGAGGTATGAGGCGTCGACCTGCTGCAGCAGGTAGTCATCCCGGAACTTGGGCATCGGCGGGTTCGCATCGTTCGCAGCCATTCGTCTTGCCCTCAGTTGCCTTTGACCAGTGGACGGCCGTAGTCGGAGATCGGCTCGGCGGCGGGTTGGGCCTTGTCGCGCTTCTGCCACCACATCGCCAGCACCGGCAATCCGATGAACGCGATCAGGTGCTCGATGACGACCACGATGTCGCTGACCTTCTTGAGGTCGATGCGCGTCGGCGGGAACAGGATCGGCGACTCCATGAACTGGCCTTCGGTGACCAGGAAGCGCTCCACCGACCAGCCCCACTCGTTGTCGGTCAGGCGGATCCAGCGGTCGGGCACGATGCCGAATACCAGCAGCATCAGCATGAAGACGTAGGCGGCCCCGAGCATGGCTTCGCCCCAGGTAGTGGGGCGGTCGGTCGGGCGGCGCTTGCCGTACCACACCAGCAGGTAGACCATCAGCGCGGTGACGAGGATCGATGTGACGAGTGCAACCACTCGGTGTTCCTCCCGCGTTCTCCCGTCGGCGTGTCAGGACTGCTGCGACCTGGCCCAATCGATAGTGCATCGAGTGCGTCAGCCGCAGCGAGACCGGGGCAAAGATTACCGGCGCCCCGGCCATGGCGCGTGATGTTCTAGCACGACCGTCAGCACTCGCCACAATCGGGGCTCAGCTTCTTGCTGCGCCATCGGCGTGGCTGCATGGCAGACTTGCGCCTCGGTGCGTTCGGGCGCGTATCGTGCCCTGCGAACTTGGCACTGCCGCTGTGCCAGAACCCCTGGGGGCGACCCCGCGGAGGATCCCGTGACCGAAGTTCCCGAGTACCTGCTGGAGCGCTCGCGACAGCGTCGCATCGCGCTGGGGGTCCTCGAAGACGACGGCAGCGGTGGCGGCGGTGATGCGGGCGCGGCGGCACCCGCAGCCGGAGCAGCTGCGGCCGCTGGGCCGACCCAAGCCGAGATGATTGCTGCCGCGCGCGAGGCGGCACAGCTCGAAGTCGAACCTGAGGCTCCGCCCGATCCGTCATGGGTGATCGCGGCCCAGACGCGACATCGGATTCCGATCTGGGTGCTGCCCGTGCTGTTCTGCCTGCCGCTGTGGGCGTTTGTGTACGTGAAGCTGACCGAGCCGCCCCCCGAGCCGATCACCGCTATCAACGAGGGAGCGACCACCTACGCGGTGCGGTGCTCAAGCTGTCACGGCGGTGACGGTTCTGGCTCCGATGGAGGCTTGGTGGGACGCCCGCTGTGGAACGGCGAGGTACTGCTGACGTTCCCGAGCCTGGACGACTCGTTCATCGAGTGGATCTCGGTGGGCTCCGAAGGCCTCGGGCTCGGGCAGGTCTACGGCGATCCCAACCGGCCCGGCGGCGCACACATCTCCGGCGGCAGCGATAACGCCGCGGCTATGCCCGCGTTCGGCGATGTGCTCAATGAGCATCAGCTCTATTCGGTCGCGCGATATGTGCGCGAGGTGATCGGCGGTGAAGCGATCAGCGACGAAGTGGCAGCCGAGCGCGATGCCGAGTGGGAGCATCTCGGCGGCGGCGCCCTCACCGGCGGCGGGGGTGGCGGCGGCCATTAGCGCCATGCCTTGAGTGAGACACTCGATTGCGATGTGCTCGTCGTCGGTGGCGGGCCAGCGGGTAGCGCTGCCGCGTACTGGCTCGCACAGGCGGGACGAGATGTGCTGCTCATCGAGCGCTCGACCCATCCGCGCGAACGTGTTTGCGGCGACGCACTCACACCGATTGCTGTGGGCGAGCTCATCGACATGGGCTGTGACCCCGGCACCGCACGCTGGCACCGCCATCACGGTCTGCGGATCACCGCCCATGGGCAGAGCCTCGAGGTGTCGTGGCCCCAGGGGGAGAGGTGGCCTGGCTATGGCGTGGTAGTGCGCCGGTCACGCCTCGACGCGCTGGCACTCGCCCGGGCACAGTCGGCGGGGGCGCGCGTGCTCATTGGCACGGAGGTCACAGCTCCGCTGATCACCGATGGTCACCTGCGTGGCTGCATCGCTCAGGGCGGCAGCGGAGCGCTGCACGACGACGTGGTTGCGCGCGCCCGTTACATCGTGATCGCCGACGGTCCGCGTTCGAACTTCGGCCGGGCGCTCGGCACCGTGCGCACCCGGACCTATGCGCAGGGACTGGCGATGCGCGCCTACTACCCCACCCCGCGTCACACCGAGCCGTGGATCGAGTCGGTCTTTGCGTTGGCCGATCGCGCCGGGAGCCAGCTGCCGGGCTATGGCTGGGTGTTTCCGGTTGGTGATGGCACGGCCAATGTGGGAGTGGGCCTGCTCAGCCATCACTACGGGAACGAGGCCATATCCCTGGAGCACCTCTTTGAACAGTGGACTCAGCAGATCCCTGCTCACTGGGAGATCGATCCTGCCGGTCCTCGCAGCGAACCGGCAGGCGGCCGATTGCCGATGGGAGGATCGGTTCGCCCACGCTCGGGACCGAATTGGGTGGTGGTCGGCGACGCAGCAGGCAGTGTCAATCCCTGGAACGGCGATGGCGTCGGCCCGGCACTGGCAACTGGCCGGCTTGCCGCCGAGGTCATCGGGCGGGCGCTCGACGCCGACGACGGACTCGAGCTGCGGCGCTACGAGGCTGTGCTGGCCGAGCGCTGGGAGCGATACCACCATCTCGGTCGGTTGACGACCCGCGCGCTGGGCCGGCCCGGGCTGATGAGGAAGCTGACACAGCTCGCGATCCGCTCCCCCCGCATGGGGAACCTGGCCATGCGCGTCTCGACAGATCTGCTGCAGGGCAGAGCCAGCCCGCGCGGCCCCCGCGGCATCTACCGGGCGGCTGCCGGGATGGCACGGCTCTGGCGCGACCGCACCTGACGGAGTTCTGATCAATTCGGTTCAGCCAGTTTGCAGACCACCGCGGAATTTGAATCCGCATCGGTAGATGGCCTTCCCGGGCGGTATGTTCGGTTCAGACAGCCCGCAGGGAGACGTGAGCGTGCAAACGACGAAAATCGTCTACTGGCAAGACGGCGAGTGGTGGCTCGGCTACCTCGAGGATTTCCCCGACTACTGGACCCAAGGCGAGACCTTGGAGGACCTCGAGGAGCACCTGCGCGATCTGCACGCGGATCTGACGAGCGGTGAGCTGCCTGGCGTGCGTCACGTCGCTGATCTCACGCTGGCGTGAAGCGAACTGAGCTCGTCAGGCGAATCCGTTCGACTGGGGTGCAAGTGGTCTCGAAGTGCTCTCGCCCCGCATCGGTCAGCCGGTGTGACTGCTTGCCGCGACGGCAGCATCGGCGATGTTGGTGAGGGCTTCGTCGATGACGTCGGGTGTATGGGCGAGGCCGACAAAGATCGCTTCGTAGGCGCCGGGGGCGAATGCCACGCCACGCTTCAGCAGCTCGGCGTGCAGACGGGCATAGGCCCGCTCGTCGGTCGTGCGGGCATCGTCGTAGTCAACCGGGGCCCAACCAGGCTCGGCAGCCGGGCCGCAGTACAGGCCCACGAGCGTGCCAACTTGGACGACGGCGGCGTCGAAGCCTGAACGTGTCAGCACGTCACGCAAGCCGTTGGCGAACTGACCGGCACGGGACTCCAGCTCCGCATAGGCGGCCGGCGTGAGCTGCTCCAGCACAGCAAGCCCTGCCGCTGTCGCGAGCGGGTTGCCCGACAGCGTCCCGGCTTGGTACACGGGACCGTTCGGTGCCAGCGTCTCCATGATCTCGGAGCCAGCGCCGAGGGCGCCGATGGGCAGGCCGCCACCGATGACCTTGCCGAAGCAGGAGATGTCAGGCGTGACGCCGTACCGCTCGGCCGCGCCGCCCGGACCCAGACGGAAGCCGGTGATGACCTCGTCAAAGATCAGCAGGGCGCCCGCCTCGGTGCATGCTTGGCGCAAGCCCGCCAGGAAGCCTGGCACCGGCGGCACCAAGCCCATGTTCGCCGCCACGGGCTCCACCACCACGGCAGCTACCTGGTCGTCGAGTTCCGGCACAGCGTTGTAGGGCGCCACCACAGTGTCGGCCACGGCGCTCGGCGGCACTCCGGCCGAACCGGACAGGCCCAGCGTGGCCACACCGCTCCCGCCGGCAGCCAGCAGCGCATCAGCATGGCCGTGGTAACAGCCTGCGAACTTGACGATCCGGGGCCGCCCGGTGAAACCTCGCGCCAGCCGGACGGCCGTCATGGTGGCTTCGGTGCCGCTGCTGGTCAGACGAACCTGGTCGACTCCCGACCCGACACTGGCGATGTGCTCGGCGAGAGTCACCTCGCGCTCGGTGGGTGCGCCGTAAGACGTCCCTTCCGCCGCGGCAGCGGCCACCGCCTCGGTGACGGCCGCATCAGCGTGGCCGAGGATGATCGCGCCGTACGACTGCACGAAGTCGATGAACCGCTGACCTTCTGCGTCAATTACGTATGGCCCGCTGGCCGAGGCCACGAAGTACGGCGTTCCGCCGACGGACCCGAAGGCACGCACGGGTGAGTTGACGCCGCCCGGAATGACACGTCGCGCTGCGTCGAACAATCCGGCGTTTGTCGGATGCAGCTCGGTCACGGCTCGCAGCGTAGGGGTGCCAACGTGCTCAGGAGCCCGCCGGACGGTCATCGGCGCGCAGCGCCGTCGCGACTGCGTCGACGAGGCCTGCGTCGGTGGGTCCGTCGGCAACTGCAGCGACCGGCACGTCGGCCTGTTGGCAGGCGGCGGCGGTGGTTCGGCCGATGCACACGATCTTGCCGGTCACTCCTTGCGAGCCCATCTGCGACAGGTGGCCGCGCACGGCCGACGGCGACGCGAATACCACGGCATCTGCGCCGGACATGTCAGCGATGAGATGATCGGACAACGTGGGCGTGACGATGCGGTAGGCGCTCACGGCATCAACGTTCCAGCCACGGGCACGCAGCCCATCGGCCAGTTCCGGTCGGGCCTGTGCTGACTGCGGCACGAAGCACCAATCGTCCGCGCGGGGATCGGGAAACGCCTCGGCGAGCCCGGCAGCATCGGATTGCTCTGGCAAGAGATTGACCGGCCGACCGATTTCAGCCTCGACGCGCGCTGCCGTGGAAGGTCCGACAGCCGCTGTGCGGATGCGCGCGAAACGACGGCGAACGCCACGTCGATCTGCGCGAGCGAATGTGGCTGCCACGGCGTTCGAAGATGTGAAGGCGACCCAGCTGAACTGTTCGAGCCGCAGCAGAGCGTCATCAAGTGGTTGACCGCCATCGAGTGGGGGCACCACCGCAATGGCCGGGGCGATGACAGGCCGCGCCCCGTGCGTGCGAAGCGCTGCTGCCAAGGGGCCGGCCTGGTGCGATGCCCGTGTGACGACAACAGTGCGATCGGCGAGCGCGCCGAGGGGATCCTCAGGCATCGTCGACCCGAGCGGCCCACATGGCGGCGTCTGTGCCGGTTCGATCCAACAGCTCGCGGGCCACTGCTTCGCCCAGCGCCTCGCCGACGGCACCGCTTCTCACTGCACGCACGATGTCGCCCCGATCTGGCGTCGCGAGCAGCGCGCTCATGACCAGACCTCCGTCGGCGTTGATCGTTGCGTAGGCACCCGTGGGCAGCTCGCAGCCGCCGCCGAGCGTCCGCAGGAACGAGCGCTCGGCACCAACGCATCGCGTTGTCACCTCGTCAATGATGGAGCCCACTGCAGCGGCCGTGTCGGCGTCGCCGGTGCGGTGCTCGACAGCAATGGCACCTTGCCCAACCTGGGGCACCAACTCGTCGGCACTGAATCGCTGTGCGATCAGGTGGGACTCGCCGAGACGTTCAAGCGCCGCCGACGCCACGGCCACCGCGTCGATGTCTGGCTGCGCGGCTGCGGCGATTCGACGAGCCATGTTGCCGCGCAGCCCCGTGAAGCGCAGATCCCCCCGCAGCGCCGCTAGCTGGCACTGGCGACGCTGTGACCCGGTCGCCACGACACCTCCGCGGGGAATCTCATCAAGCGCTAGGCCGATCAGCGCGTCGCGCGCGTCGCCCCGCACCAGGCAGCCTGCCAGCGTCAAGCCCGGGGTCGGCTCAGACCGCATGTCCTTGGCGCTGTGCACGGCTATGTCGGCGCGCCCATCGAGCACTGCCGCTTGCACCTCGGTCACGAACACGCCCCTGCCGGACATCTCCGAAATCGGCGTGGACAGGTCGAGATCGCCGGTGGTGCGAACGGGCACGAGCTCGACGTCACCCTGGGCGGATCCGGCTGCTTCCAGCGCAGTTGCGACAGCGCGCGCCTGCCAGGTTGCCAGCGGGCTCGATCGTGTCGCGATCCTCACGCAGCCAGCATCTAGAGGTCGAACAGGTCGCGCACTGAGTCTGCGAGCCGGTCGCCCTTGGCCTTGCCCGCCGCGGACCTCAACGCCACGGTGGGCTCGTGCATCAGCTTGTTGACGAGCGCGGCGGTCGCGCGCTCGAGCGCCTCGCGTGCGTCGTCGTCGAGATCGGGGTGGGCCGCCAATGCGCGTTCGAGCTCGGATTGGCGCACTGCTTCGGCCTTGCCGCGCAGCGATTCGATGAGCGGGGCCATCTCCCGGGCAGTGCGGTCGGCGGAGAAACGCTCCGTCTCGTCAGCCAGGATCGATTCGACCGCCGCCACCTCCGCTTGCCGGCCAGCCTGACCGACCTCAGCAAATCGCGACAGGTCATCCATGTCGAGGAGGGTGACACCGGGAAGGCGAGCTACAGCCGGGTCGACATCCCGCGGCACGGCAATGTCCACGATCAGCAGCGGGCGACCGGCGCGTCGCTCAATGATCGCTCCGACGCTGGCGTGGTCGACGATCACCGAACTGGCACCGGTGGACGTCAGCAGCAGATCAACCTCGACCAACGCATCTTCCAGGCTTCCGAGCGGCAGGTGGTGGCCTCCGACCCGAGCTGCCAAGGCTTCGGCGTGCGAAGGCGTGCGGTTGGCTACCTGCACTGCTGCAGGACCAGCTGCCGCGAGCGCGACGATCATGCCCTCGGCCATTTCGCCGGCGCCCACGACGAGCACCTGAGCATCCTCCAATGTGCCGAGGTGGTTCTTGGCCATGCTCACTGCCGCGTGGCTGATCGAAGCAGTCCCCCGTGCGATGCCAGTCTCGGTGCGTGCGCGCTTGCCGGCACTGACGCTGTGTCGGAAGAGATGATTCAGGACTGCGCCCGTTGCGCCCTCGGTTCGTGCCGTGTCCCATGCGGTGCGGACTTGGCCCAAGATCTCGTGCTCCCCGACCACGGCGGATTCCAGGCCGCTGGCCACACGGAACAGGTGACGCGCCGCGTCGTCGTCGTAGTGGACGTAGAGATGGTCGGACAGCTCGGCGGGCGCTGCACCCGACAGCGTGCAGAAGAAATCGCGCATCTCGCCGAACGCCGCATGGAATTTCTCGGCTACGACGTACGCCTCGGTGCGGTTGCACGTGGACACGACCACGGCCTCGCTGACGTTCGCGCACGACGCGAGATCAGCAAGTCGTTTCGGCACGTCGGCGGCGGCAACCGTGCAGCGCTCCAATAGCTCAAGCGGTGCGCTGCGATGGCTCACGCCCATGACAACGATGGACACGAGGACTACCCAGGGTTCGGAAATGCGGCCCGCACAGTCTCGCCGATCCGGCACCCCGTTTCCACGCGTTCGACAGAAGATCACGCAGCAAATGAAGTGACAGAGCGATCAGTCGAGCGCCACGAGCAGCTGGATGGTTGCGGCGAGCAGGATGACCGCAGCGAGCGCGGCCAGCACGAGCGCTGTTCGAGGTCTCATTTCACCCTCTCATGTCGCAGCGCGTAGCCGGATCTCAGTACCCACTGCGAAGCCAAGATGAGCGACGCTCCCGCCGGCGATCGTCAACTCGAGCAAGCCGAAGGGATCGTCGCACAGGGCGAGGCTGCCTGTGTCCGTCGACCCCGCAGGCGCCAGCCGGACCGACTGCGAATTCGCTGCCGCGGGCTGTGACGCACTCGCGCCTGCCGTCCATTCCATGACCAGGAGATCGCCGAGGGCTGCCAGCGTCTCGCGGTCGACGTTGAGCTGCACCGTGCCCCAGCGCGTCACCGACAACACTTCCGCGATCACCGAACCGTCGTCTTCGACGCGGGGCACCGCAACGAGCGACGGCAACAGCAGCGAGGGGTCGATCGGCGCACCCAACGCTTCAATCGGCGCTCCGGCCGCCAGCAGACCGGCTGCGGGCGCGAGCACATCGCGCGCCGGGTGAAGCACGGATTGGGGATCACCGCAGGCGGCGGTCACGATGCGTACTGCGATGTCTGCGCCACCGACCGCCGCGGTGGCAGCCGCCAGCACGCCGTTGTCGGGGCCGACCAGCATCGACTGGCCGTCACCGACCGAGATCGCGATGGCGGACCTGTCCAAACGGCGTCCCACCGATGCGAGCACTACGCCCGGCGCTAGGTGCGGCACGCTGCGCGCCAGCATCAAGGCCGCTGTGCGCGTATCTCCTGGATCGATGTCGTGGCACAGGTCGATCACGGCGGCATGGGGAGCGGCCTGTCGCACGATCGAGTGAATGACGCCCACCGACTCGTCTGCGGTGCCCAGATCGCTCAAGCACGTGACCGTGTCAAAACCCGTCATGGTTGCAGAGCGTCTCGCGGTGACACCCTTATCTCCCGCTCTTGTTCGCAGTCTCGATTGGATACGGGCTCACGAGCCGCTCGGGCCACGGGCGCTCGATCACGCTGAGCCGAGTTCGACGGAGCGGCGCGTGGCTGCTTCGACGGCCGCAGCGAATGCGGCGCGCACGCCGTGGCGCTCCAGCTCCCGGAGGCCAGCCGCCGTCGTGCCGCCCGGCGACGTCACGTCGGCACGCAGATCGGCCGGCGAACGTCCCTCAGCCAGCAGAGTCGCGGCACCCAGCAGAGTCTGGTTGGCCAATTCCACCGCCACCGGTCGTCCCAGGCCCATGAGCACGCCCGCCTCGATCATTGCCTCGGCCACCAGGAAGACATACGCCGGTCCCGATCCCGACAGGCCGGTCACCGCATCCATCAGGTGCTCAGGGACGCGCACAACCCGGCCCACTGCACCAAGGATCTCTTCGGCCCATCCGAGGTCATCTTCGGTGGCTCGGTCGTTGCCGCAGATCGCCGCCGCACCCTCGGACACCAGTGCGGGTGTGTTCGGCATGGCACGCACGATCGGGACGCCGGTGCCGGCAGCGACGTCCAGCGTCGGGAGCGTGACCCCGGCGGCGATCGAGAGGATGCGGTCGGTGCCAGCGGCCGTGACTGCGGCGGCAACGGTCGGGATGACGTCGGGCTTGGTGGCGAGGATGGCGCCGGCAGAGGCCGCAACGTCACCGGACACAGCGATGCCGTAACGGTCGGCCAACTCATCACGGCGCGTGACAATCGGCTCAGCAACGCAGATGCTCTCGGCACTGCGGCCGGCTGCGAGCAATCCGCCCAGCAATGCTTCGCCCATCTTGCCGCCGCCGACGATCAGCAGTTCGACCTTGTCCGCCATGCGGTCACGGTACCGGACCGCATCGGGACCACTGCCTAGCCAATGGCGGTGCCGGGGCACTCGCGGTGAGTGGGACGCTTCCCTGCGGCCTGCTGGCGAGTGCCCCGGCAAGTACCAAATCAATCAGAAATCAATGAAAGGCGTCAAATGATTTTCGCGGGTTACTGCTGGAAACCGAGGCGGATCAGCGTCGTGAAATCACGCTCGATGTACGCCCACAGCGACCCGACGATCCGGTCCAGCTCGTCTTCGTCGACGCAGTGGGTGGGCAGCTCCCCCGTCAGATACACGGCATCCTCGGGGCCGACGCCGTATTGAGCGCCCACCAGTGAATAGTTGCGGCGCAGGACGAAGTCGGCCACCACCTCCGCCCGATGCTGTGGCGTCGGGAGGACGTAGGACTCGTAGGCCAGCGTGCGCTGGCGCAGCGTCAACCAGATAGCGATGACATCTCGTGACTCCCCGGCCAGACGCACATACCAGCGCCGCGGCACCTCGGGGTCACGGGTCACGTCGAGCAGCATCGGGCGTTCGTCGGGACCGCCGTCGGCCTGTGAGCGGGCCCAGTCCGCGAGCCAGTCGTCCATGCGGCCCTCGAGCCGGTCGAGCTCGGCGTCGGTAGCCGGCCGGCGGGTCATGGGGCGCTTGTGGTGAGCGTCACAGGCAGGCGACGAGCTCGCGCCGGGCCGCGGTGTCCAGCACTTCCAGCGCTACGGCCGCACTCGCCCGCCAGTTGTAGCGCTCGGCGCGGCGAGAACCGGCGTCGCCGAGGCGCAGCGCCAGCAGCGGATCAGCGAGGATGTCGATGACCCGGCGGGCGAACGCGTCGCTGCTGCGGTCGGCGATGAGGTAACCGGTATCGCCCTCCACGACGTTGTCGCGCAGACCGCCGACATCGGACGCCACGACCGGTGTGCCGCAAGCTGCGGCTTCGAGCGCGACCAATCCGAACGATTCCGAACGGCTGGGCACCAAGCACACGTCGGCGGCCCGGTAGTAGGTCGACAGCAGGTAGTGCGGGAGCGGATCGACGAACCGCACATGGTCCGTAACCGCCAAGTCGTCCGTCAGGGCCTTCAAGCGGGCCAGTGTGACCTCGCCCTCCGGACCGCTGGGCCCTCCCACGATGACGAGCTGGGTATGGGCCCCCGCCGCACCAGCAGCTCTTGTGGCTGCGAGCGTTTCAATCGCCAATTCGGCGCCCTTCAGTGGCTGCAGGCGGCCGACGAACAGCAGCACCGGTCCTTGCGGGAGGCCGATCGCCGCACGCGCCGCATGGCGCTGACCCGGCGCGAACATTGCCCGGTCGACGCCGGGTGTCAGCACGTGGAGGCGCTCGGGCGCGACGTCGTACAACGATCTGAGCTGGGCAGCCTCAGCGGCGCCGGAGGTGAACACGACGTCCGCGCAGTCGATGACTCGTTGCTCAGCGTCGCCGCGGTGGCGCGGCTCGGCATCGCCGTTGCTCGTCTTGACGCGCCCCAGCGTGTGAAAGGTGACCGCCAGGGGAATGTCGAGGCGGTGCTTGAGCTGATGCCCGGCCATTCCGCTCAACCAGTAGTGAGCGTGAATGGCGTCGACCGGGCGGTGTGCGAGGTGCTCGCCGACTCTGCCGGCAAATGCCGACACGACCGCCGGCAGATCATCCTTGTCGAGCGATGGGGCGCCGGCATCGATGTGGAATACCACCACGCCCGACTCCACTTCGAGCTGGTCGGGCTGCGATGGATCGGTGCGGCGTGTGTAGATGTCGCAGTCGACACCGAGATGCGCCAGCGCGGCAGTGAGTTCGCGCACGTACACGTTCAAGCCGCCGCCATCACCGCTGCCGGGCTGGCGCAACGGCGAGGTGTGCATGCACAACACGGCAACCCGCAATACGCGACCGTGCTCGCCGAGCATCTGGCGGTCGGGTGCTTCGGGTGCCACGGCCGATAACGCTACGCAGATCGCCGCAGCGTCACGAACTGAGTGAACCGCCGCTCCGCGCCGGGCGGACGTTCAGATGGCGAGGAGCCCCAAGCCCCACATCCACGCCAGGGCCGTGACGCTCAGCGAATCGAGCCTGCGCACGGCCCACTCGGTGGCCAGTCGCTGCCACGCTCGCTGGAGCCCGGCGGCGGAGTCCGCTGCGCTGCGGCCGGCGGCTGATCGACTGTCGGCGTTCTGCTTGTCTGCTTGGAGATGCTCTCGACGCGCGGCGAGCGCCGTGTGCGGCCGGGCGAGCGCGGGGCCGAGCGGCAGCGTCAGCGCCGCGAGCACGCCGAACTTGGTGACATCGGCGGGCGCAAACGGCGGCACGCTCAAGCCGGTCAGGGCAAAGACGGCGATCACAGCAGCGATCGCTCCCATCAGCGGACCGCGCAGTCCCGGCTGCCGACCCGATGCACTGAGGTGAGCACTGGCGTCGTAAGCCGCGGCGGCACTCACGAGCACGAATGCCGCTCCCAGCGAATAGCGGGCGACGGCCGCCAAGCACGCAGCCGTGACGCCGACCTGCATCCACGTGCGAATCAGCAGTCCCGCACCGGCCAGAAACCGCAACGGTGACGCCTGTCCCCCGAGCACAGCCCCGCCTGGGCCGCGGGGTCGCAAGGCTGCGACCACGATGAAGCTGGCGGCGACCGCCGCGCCGACAACAACCCCTGCGAGGCGGGTGTCGAGGACACCGGCGAATCCGACTGCGCCGGCAAGCGCGGCAGCGGGCAGCCGGTGACTCTGGGGAAGCACCATCGACTCGGCAATCTGCAGTCTCGCCCCGGTTCCCCTCGACGGTGGACGTGTCGCTTCGGCGCGGCTGCAAACGCTCGCCGCCTGCCAGGCGCCGAGCATCGCTACCGCTGTCATGGCGATGCCGAACGTCGCCGCCCCCGCCCACAAGACACCGATCAGCCCGGCGAACCAGATCAGTCCTCCACTGATGGTGGCATCCTCCAATGCGACCGCAGGGCCGAGCCACTGCGCTGCTGCAGAGGTTCGCGGCCGCGCCGGCCCAAGCTCCGGCGACGCTGCCACCGTGCAGCCGCCGCTCAGCCGCCCGAGACGGGCGGCAGGACGGCGATCTCGTCTCCGGTGCTGAGCTGCGACTCCCCGAGCGCCGGTTCGCCGTTCAGCCAGACCCTGCTGGCGGCCAGCACAGCACTGAAGCCCTCGCCGAAGCTCGCCTTCGCCCAGTCCAGTGCCTCGGCGACCGAGGACGCCTCGATCTGAGTGCTGCCGACGCCAGCCGCTTCGCGCGCCCCCGCGAACAGGCGGATCGTCACCGTCGGCATCGCCGCGATGCTACCGATCACGTCCCAGAGGCAGCGAGGATGAGCCTCTAGGGTCGGGCGCCGTGACACAGCATTCAGAGTTGCTGGCGGTGCGGCATGGTCAATCCGAATGGAACCTGCGCGGCCGCTGGCAGGGACAGGCCGATCCCGTATTGACCGATCTCGGCGAGCGACAGGCGGAGATTGCCGCCGACGCCTTGGCAACGACTCTCGCTGCCGCGGACGACAGCTGGCGGACGCCGGTGATGCGGGGGCGCGATCTGCACACCGGTCGGCATGCGTTCGACCTGCCCGCATTCGACCTGATCGTCTCCAGCGATCTGCAACGGGCGCGGCGGACCGCCGAGATCATTGCCAAGCAGCTCGGCGTGAGCGACGTGGTGACCGATGAGGCACTGCGCGAGCGCAGTGCGGGACCGTGGGAAGGCCTCACCCGGGCCGAAATCGACGAGGGCTGGCCCGGCGATGTCGCAGCGAGGAGGTGGCCGCCGGGCTTCGAGTCTGAAGACAGCATTGCCCGGCGGCTGTTGCCGGCGTTGCGTCGGCATATGTCTGTCTGCGGCCGCGTCCTGCTCGTGGGCCACGCGGGTGTGCTCAAGACGATCGACGCGCGGGTGGGTCTCGGCGACGAGCGGGTGCCGAACCTGGCAGGCCGCTGGTACTGGCTCGACGGCGCTGCAGCCGACGCCGCCTGGAGCTGGGATCAGCTGGAGCCCCGCAACCGAGTCGAACTGGTCTCGTCGAGCATCGACCTCACCATCGAGTAGCCGCGCTGGCTCTCAGGACGCCGCCACTCAGGACTCAGTGAGCCAGGCCGTTGCCGCTGCGGCATCGATGTCGTCGTCGGCCAGCAGGCTCAAGGTTCGCTCGGCTCGTGCCAGATCGTCCTCGATGGCATCCAGCTCGGCGTCGCTCAGCAGCTCCGACTCGGGGGGCGCAGCGGGAGTCGCGGCCGGCGAAGGCGGCTCTTCGGGCCCGGATGCTGGAGACACTGGCGTCAGGCTAGAGCGAGAAGCCCCGCCAGTAGCCTCGATACGAGTGCCGGAGCGCCGGATCGGTGCCTGCGGACATCGGGCCGCTAGCTCATCGGGTAGAGCAGGGGACTTTTAATCCCAAGGTGCCGGGTTCGAGTCCCGGGCGGCCTACCGCAGCAGCAATCGCCGGCATCGAGCCAGCTCAGGCCTCACCTACAGTGCTCGCCGTGGTGGCAGTTCCGATACGGCGACTCGACCCCGACCTTCCGCTTCCGGCGTACGCCAAGCCCGGCGACGCAGGATGCGACCTGCTGGCCGCCGAGACGGTCACGCTGGCCGCAGCCGGCGGCCGGGCCATGGTGCCTACCGGTATCGCTGTGGCAATCCCGCCCGGCTACGCAGGTTTCGTGCAGCCCCGCAGCGGGTTGGCGTGGCGGCACGGGGTCACCTGCGTCAACTCGCCTGGCTTGATCGACAGCGGCTACCGGGACGAGCTGCGGGTGCTGCTGCTGAACACCGATCCCAGCGAGTCCTACGAAATCCAGCGCGGCGACCGGATCGCCCAGCTGGTCATACAGCGCGTCGAGCAAGCCGAGTGGCACGAGGTGGAAACGCTCGACGAGACCGAGCGGGGCCTTGGAGGGTTCGGGCACTCGGGTCGCTGAAGCCAGGCATCGTTCGCTTCGGTTGTCACACCCCATCTGTAGCCATGTCAGCATGGCCACGAAGCCGCCGACGCAGCCACCGCTCACCCTGTTCGATGTGTCTCAGTTCGAATTCGAGACCGATCACACGGCCAAAGCGCCATCGCGGCCCCCGTCCACGGGGCTGGCGACCAGCGGCCTTGCTGTCGCAGGCGCTGCTCGAAGGATCGCGAGCGCCGAAGTCGTGAAGGCCCGCAGGCGCCGCGCCCGTGCGCGTCTGGCGAAGCGTCGTTACCTCGCTGACACCGAGGGTTACGAGCGCATCGAGCAAACTCGCCGCGCCTTGAGCCTCGTGGCCGACTAGCGCTCGCCGTCGCCGGCTGCGTCTTGACGCAGGGCAGCCTCGGCCATGTGCGCTCCGCCGATCTGGTGCGGGTTGATGACGCGATCGGCACCGGCTTGTTGCAGCTTCGGCAACGCGTCGCCCGAATTGGCTCTCGCCACGATGAACAGCTCGGGGCACAGGGCGCGGGCGCTCAAGGCCACATAGAGATTGTCGGCGTCGGAATCCAAAGCCACCACCAGCGAACTGGCCCGCTCGAGCCCGGCATTCCGCAAGGTGCTGTCGTGGGTGGCGTCGCCGGGCACCAAGTGCAGATCACCGGGATCGACGTCGGAGTCACTGTCGATGAGCACCACATCGGTGCCTGCGTCGATCATTGCCGCGGCGATGGCTTGGCCGACTTGGCCGTAGCCGCAGACCACCGCGTGGCCGGAAAGACTGTCGATGGAGCGCTGCATGCGTCGCCTCCTGATGTGGTCGTCGAGCCGTCCCTCGAACAGCATTTCAATGACAACACCGACGGTGTACAGCGACGTGCCGGTGCCGAGCAGGATGAGTGCGATCGTGAAGATCTGGTAGCGGCCTCCTGTGCCCGCCGGATCGCTGTAGCCAACCGTCGAGACGGTGATGACCGTCTGATACAGCGCGTCGAGCGGATCGAGGCCGAGCAGCACATAACCCGTCGTGCCGGCTGCCAAGATGACCGCGAGCACCGTGAGGCCGGCAATGAGCCGCTCAACGGGCTCAAGGCCGCCGGAAACGAGGCGCCGCCGCGATCCGCCGCGAGATCGCTGAG
Organism: Acidimicrobiales bacterium; assembly: GCA_009843525.1. Taxonomy (GTDB): domain Bacteria; phylum Actinomycetota; class Acidimicrobiia; order Acidimicrobiales; family Poriferisodalaceae; genus Poriferisodalis; species Poriferisodalis multihospitum. Next base: position 172,151 of record VYDH01000033.1, read on the forward strand.
CGCGGCGCGCCTGCCGTCGTCCCAACACGACCTTCATCGATGGAACGCTATTGCGGCCAGCAGCCCGGGTCGTGCCTACCATGCAGCCCGTGATGGTCTGGCTTGACCTGGAGATGACCGGGTTGGATCACCGGCGCCATCGGATCGTGGAGATCGCGACAGTGATCACCGACGATGCCCTCGACGTGATTGCCACTGGACCGTCGTTGGTCATCGGGGCATCCCAAGCCGACCTGGACGCGATGGACCCGGAAGTCCACACCATGCATGCCAGCACCGGGCTGCTCGACGAGATCGGAGTGTCGCAGATCACCGTGGCCGAAGCGCAGGAACGCACGCTCGCGTTCGTGACCGAACACGTTCCCGAGCCGCGCACCGCTCCGCTGTGCGGCAATTCGATCGGGACCGACCGTCGCTTTTTGGACCAGTACATGCCGGCGCTGGAAGAGCACCTGCACTATCGGGTGGTCGACGTGTCGTCGATCAAGGAGCTCGCCAAGCGCTGGCGGCCAACCATCGCTGCGGCCTGGGCGGATCTGAGCCGATCCCGCGCCGGCACCACCAAGCATCGGGCGCTCGACGACGTGCTCGAAAGCATCGATGAACTGCGCTTCTACCGCGACCAGTGGCTTCAGCCGAGTGCGACTGGCCCGGCCGCCGAGCCCGACACAGAATCGAACGCTCCTTAGAAGGTTGGGGCGGCTCGCTAGTCTGCACCCCGTGTCACGCCCGACTCGCGAGGAGCAGATGCCGCCCGACGGCAAGATCACTGAACTCGCGCCGGACGTGCGCCGGCTGCAGTTGCCGATGTCCATGCCCGGTCTCGGGCATGTGAACTGCTACATCCTCGACGACGATCGCGGCGCCGCCCTCGTCGATCCCGGCCTGCCGGGCCCGGCCAACTGGAAAGCGCTCATGGCGGGGCTGGCCGAAGCCGAAGTGCCGCCGGAGCGCATCCACTCGATCATCGTCACCCACAGCCATCCGGATCACTTCGGGGCGGCAGGCCGTTTCGTCCGCGAGTACGGCGCCGACCTGGTGACCCATCGCACGTTCCGGCTGTGGTGGGACACCGCCGATGAAGACGAGGAAGCCCTGGAGCAGGTGTCGTCCGACGGGGAGAACAACGAGCTCGTGGCCGACCCCGTGCATGGCGGGCGCGACACCGGACCGGGCGGCCCCACGCCTTGGGGCGGCCAGCGCTACAAGATGCCCATCCGGGCCAAGCTCGGCTATTGGGCGATGCGCAACGGGTGGGGCGGACGCTGGTTCGCCACCCCTCAGCCCACGCACCACGTCGAAGACGCCGACCGGATCAAGCTGGCGCGGCGCGAGTTCGTGGCAGTGCACACACCCGGGCACACCATCGACCACCTGTGCCTGTTCGATCCCGAGGGCGGGCTGATGATCTGCGGCGACCATGTCCTGCCCACGATCACACCGCACATCTCGGGGATCACCACGGCGCGTGACCCGCTGAAGGACTTCTTCACCAGCCTCGACCGGGTTGCCAGCTTCGACGGCGTCACCATGGGCTTGCCGGCCCATGGCCAGCCGTTCACCGACCTGTCGGGACGGGTGGAGGACATCAAGCGTCACCACAACGAGCGCCTGGACCTGCTTCGCACCTCCTCGGACCGGCTCGGCCGAGCGCCCGTGCAGGACTACATGAAGCAGCTGTTCAAGGAGCGTTCGTGGGGCCCGATGGCCGAGTCGGAGACGTTCGCTCACTTGGAGCATCTGCGCTACATCGGCGAAGTCAGCGTCTCCCGGCGGGCCGACGACGTCCTCGAATACGAGTTCGACTGAAAATAACTTGACACGGCATGCCGCGACGTGGTGCTGTTGGCGCCGCTGCGGCCTATCGTCGGGTATCCGCAGCTGGCCACCAGCCCCGACCTTTCGCCCGATTGGATCCCCAATGTTCGACCACGGCGCCTACACCACAGCGCGTGCCTGCGGGTATCGCGTACGGGTGCCGGCAACTGGCGTGCGCTGTTGGCGGCCCGTCACGCGCATGCGGGAGCGCGGCACGGCCATCGGTCGGCTCGCGGCAGTGGGTCCCATGCCGGTCATGTTCCAGCATGCGGTGCGCGGTCACGGTGCCAACCCGACGGCAACGACCAAGCGTCACCGCCTGCGGCCTTCGGAGTATCTGATGTAGTCCACTGAGACACCAGAACTCTCCGAACGGCCGCTGGGACAACCCGGCGGCCGTTTTGCGTTTCCGGTGCACGCACCGACACCACTGCCCTTGAACCACAACCGCTTCGCAACCCACACCACACAGGAGAAAGCTCATGCTGGAACTGGTCATCGACAACACCAACAGCACAGCGGCCCTCACCAATGAGGGCTGGCGCGCACGGGGTCGCTGCCGCGATCTCGTGGGCACCCTGACGCCGCTGTTCTTCTCGGAGAACTTCTACGAGATCGCCCGCGCCAAGGCCATCTGCGCGGCATGCCCGGTGGTGAGCGAGTGCTTCGACGCCGCCAAGGCACGCCACGAGCCATGGGGCGTGTGGGGCGGCGAGCTCTTCGAGAACGGGCGCGTATGCAGGGACAAACGCCCGCGGGGCCGGCCGCCCAGAAGCGGTCACCCGCAACTCGTGATCGAGGAGGTGCCGCTGCCTCCCGACTTGGCCCGCGCCTGAGTCTTCCCCTGCTCAGGCGCGTCCTCCGAGTGGACCCGGCCCCTGCGGCGGGTCCCTCCGCTGGGTCTGCCGACCCCTCCGGCAAACCCGGCACCCAAGGCCTGCACTGCCCCCGCAGGCCTCATCAAGACGGCCCGCCCCGGTGAACTGAGGCTGCCCGAAATGGGCGGCTGGCAGCCCCGGGGCGGGCCGTCGAGCGGTGATGCGAAGCAGCCATCGGCGATCGTCGGCGCGGCCCCATTTGCCGCTGCCGTCCTGAATCCATCGCCGCAAATGGCGCAAGTAGCCTCGCCTCTGCATGGACTCACCGGGCGGCGCACGCTGGCGGGCACAGCTCAGGGGCTGGCGCGGCGGGCTGTTCGCCCTGCTCGGCCTCTACGCGCTCGGGGCGACGGTGTTCCTGCTGGCCGGCGGAGGTCAGCCCGCCATGACCTCGCTGGTGGCGATGGAAGCCGAGGTCGAAGGCGGGGATGCTGCAGCGAATGCCAGCCAGGTCAGCTCAGTCGACTCGGCCAGTGCCGAAGGGGCTGTGCCTGATGGGGACGGATCGGATGCCGCAGCCACCGCAGCGTCAGAACTGCCTCCGGACTGCAACGACATCGACCCCGTCGAGCACGACGTGGATCCGGGCCTGACCGGCGTGCACGCGTTGGGGTTCGTGACGCTCGAGGAGCAATTGGCAGCATTCGCCGGGTATGAGGGCTGCCCCCTCATCGTGAATTTCTTCGCGTCGTGGTGCGTGCCCTGTGTCACCGAGATGCCCGACTTCGAACGCTTCTGGAATGATCACGGCACGCAGGTTGCCGTGCTGGGTCTGGCGGCCAATGATCGACTGGAAGACGCCATTGCTACCGTGGCCGACCGCGGCGTGACCTACCCCACCGGGCTCGACGAGGGCGAGCTGTTCATCGACTTCGGCGGGCTGGGCATGCCCACCACGGTGTTCGTGTCGCCCGAAGGCCAGATTCTCGAGACACACAGCGGCCTGCTCACCCTCGAAGACATCACCACCCGAGCAGAGGAGCACTTCGGACTATGAGGACAAAGCGACTGCACGGCGGGCCATGAACAGCGCTCGACTCACCTTCGCCTTCACCGCTGGCATCGTGGCCACGGTGAACCCGTGCGGCTTCGCCATGCTGCCCGCGTACCTGTCGTTCTTCTTGGGCATCGACCGCCGCGCCAGCGAGGGCAGCTCTCGCGCCGGCGTCGGGCGGGCACTGGCCACCGGCGCCGTCGTCACTGCCGGCATTGTCGTGGTGTTCGGCATCGTTGGCATCGCGCTGTCGGCGGGTCTGAGCGCCCTGCGCGACTACGTGCCGTGGGCAGCCATCGTGATCGGTGTCGGCCTCATCGCACTCGGCGTCGCCATCCTGGCCGGCTTTCGCCTGACGGCATACCTGCCCAAGTTCGAGCGAGGCGCCTCAGGGCGGGACGTACGCTCGCTGTTCCTGTTCGGCGTCAGCTATGCGGTGGCGTCGGTGTCATGCGGGCTGGCGACGTTCCTGGTGGTGGTCACCGCGTCGGCCGGCGACGACAGCTTCGTCGGCGGCATCGTGTCGTTCGTCCTGTATGCGCTCGGCATGGGTCTGGTGCTCACCTCGCTGGCCGTCAGCCTCGCGCTGGCTCGCGGCTGGCTGCTGAGCAAGCTCCGCGTGCTCATGCGCTACACCGACAACATCGCTGCAGCGCTGATGATCGCCGCGGGCTTCTTCACCATCTGGTACTGGATCGTCGATCTGACCGACCGCAGCGGCGACGGGCTGGTGGTGACGGTCGAACGGTGGAGCAGCAGCCTGAGCAACTGGGTCGCCTCAGTCGGCGGGCTGCGACTGGGTCTCGTGATGAGCATCGTGCTCGCCATCGGCGGCATGGCCATGCTCGTGTCCGGTCGCGGTGGCGACGACTCAGCGGCATCGGACCACGCCGACGAACCCTCCGGGCCCGACCAAGCGGGCAGTGCCGTTGAGGTGCTGAACTAAGCCACCGTGGCACTGCACCTGAAGGACCGCACGCTCCTCGACGCTGAGCGGCCATTTGCCGAGCTGCTCGGCCGGCCAGGTGTGACCGAGGTGCTGCGACTCCGTTCGCGATTCGGATTCATGGCCTTTCACGGCGGGTGGCTCGAAGAGGTCACCGACGACATCGCCGCGGCGGCCGCCGAGCGCAGCGGCGCCTCGGTGTACGCGTGCCTGCAGGGTCCCGACGATCAGTGGCACCTGCCCAGCCACTGCTTCGATCCCGCAGATTCGCCTGTGCTGCGCGAGTTCCTCGACCACGTCGACGTCGTCGTGGCCGTCCACGGCTTCGGCAGCCCCCGCCTATTGCGGGCAGTGCTGCTGGGCGGGCGCAATCGGACGCTCGCGGCCCACGTCGCGGTGCACCTGATCGGGCGGCTGCCCCACTACGAGGTCCTTCACCGTCTCGACGAGATCCCCAAGACATTGGCCGGCCAGCACCCGCGCAACCCGTGCAACCTGCCCCGCAACGGCGGCGTCCAGATCGAGCTGCCGCCGCGCATCCGCGGCAAGAGCCCGATGTGGACAGGATTCCGCGGTCCCGGACGGGTGCCCCATCACGAGGCACTCATCGAAGGTCTAACGGCCGCGGCCCGTGCGTGGCCGCAGACCAGCGCCGCGGCCGGCGACGGTCGTGCGCCGGAGCCCGCGACATCGGCAGCGGGTTGAGCCCTCGCCACCAGGCGACGTGGCGATGAGGCTGCGCATCATTGCGACGGTCGCCATTGCGGGCGTTGCCGGCGCGGCTGTCCGATGGGCTCTGAGGACAGGACTTGACAGCGAGTGGGCGCTGTTCGTGGCCAACGTGGTCGGCTGCAGCGTGGTCGGCTGGGCGACCGCTCGTCACGAGCGAGCCCGGCACCGCAGGCCAGCTGGGGTGGGCATCGGAGGCGTGGGCCGAAGCGATGCCAGCCTCTCGGTTGGTCTGACGATGGGTTTCTGCGGGGCGCTGACCAGCATGTCGGCGCTTGCGCTGCAGCTCGCGGGGCACCTCGACCATGGGCGCGTCGCAACGGCAGGAGCGTGGCTCGGCCTGACGATTGCAGCCTGCACCGCGGCATTTGTCGTGAGCCGCTGCGCCGTGCTCGTGTACGCGAGGCGGCCATGACGACGCTGGTCGTGGCCGTGGGTTTCGGCGCGGCCGCCGCGGCGGGCACGGTGATGCGCTGGAGAATCAGCACCGCGCTCGGACCAGGCGGAACGATGCTCATCAACATCGCAGGCGCTTTCGCACTCGGGCTGCTCGCGAGCACATCGGGCGCTGCGGCAACCGTCCTCGGCACCGCGGGCCTCGGCGCCCTCACCACCGTCTCGGGGATCCTTCCTGAGTCGGCTCGACTCTCCCGAGCCAGCCCGCTGCTGGCGCTCGGCTACATCTCCCTGACGATCACCGGCGCCACCGCCGCAGCCGCCGCCGGCCTCGCCCTCTCATAGCTGTGGTGTCCATGGACCTGAGGCGGGCTGCGCTCAGGTGAAGACGGGTAACGATCCACCAGCCATGGTCACCTCTATCCACCTCCTCCAGTCTTCGACTGGCGTGACCTCTCAGACTGTCGAGATTCACGGTGTCGCCACCGGCCTAACTTCGGAGCTCGTCAGCGCGCTGGACCCACGCCTCGGAGACGATCGTCGACACGGCGAAGATGTCGAGGCCGGTCGCGTCCAGTAGGCGATTTCGGACTCGCATGATCTCATCCATGTATGGCGCATATCGCGTGAGGAGCGCGTCAACCTCTTCCGACCTACCAAATCGGGCGATGGCTTGGGGATTGAAGTGAGGTTCGCCCGTGAGGATCGCGTACTCGATTCCGGTCATTGCAGCGAGGCGCCGCAGTTCGTCGTCGGAGTAGATCTCACTGGGCCAACTTCCGGCCTTTTCCGAGTTGTGTGTCCTGCAGAGCAACGTGGCGTTCTCGGTGGTGAGAGGCCAGAGGAAGACAGCTGGAAGGGTGTGGTCGAGGTGTCGCTCGCTGGTCTTGTCCACTGCGGTGAGGTCGATCCCACACTTGAAGCAACTGCCGCCGAAGCGCTGGATAACCGCGGCCGAATCGATGCGTTGCCCACCACCGAGTTCGATGTACAAACGCCGCTTCTGCGCAGCCTCGCGATGTTGGTCCGCGGTTCGCGTTTGGTTCTTGATCGAGTTGTAGACCTTCTTGCACAGTCTGCACTCGCTCTGCCGCTTGGTCTTCCGAGCCGCGTGGTTATCGAACGCGTCGAGTGGCTTGAGAGTGTTGCAGATGACGCAGTATTTGAAACGTCCGGCCTCGGCGAGGTAGTCGTCTACGAGGACGGCGAACTTGCCCTCCTCGATGACGAGGTCCTCCTCAATGTCGCGCAGGATGAAGTTGTAGAAGCTGACCTCGTCTCCACTGCGGTGTAGGAAGTCGCAGAGCGGGCACGGGATATCGAAGGCGTCACCGATCTCGTCGTCGCGAACGATGATCCACTGCGTGCAGTTTGCGTTGAGGCAGTTGAACCCGCGGAACGCGACATCGCCCATCCCGACAACATGGTCCGCCCGGATCCGATCCGTCTTCTCAACTCTCGTGTAGGCGGCTCGTCGCGGCATCTGGCCCGTTTCTCCGACCTCGACCGGCGACAAGGTCGCCGCGATGTGAATCTACGCTGCGCGGGCCAGAGGCGCAGACTCCCGCTCACTCATGGTCGACGACGAGCGAATAGGTACCAGTGGGCGACCGTCGCTCCCTTGTCTCGGAGTCCGTGAGTCTCCGTGTCCTCGACGTTTTCACGGCCGGTGTACGCAATCTCGAACCAAGGATCGATCTCGGGCCTGATCGCCGCGGCCATATTTACTCTTGCGGTCTCGCCGAGATGAAGAATGAACAAGCCGTCCGGCCGCAGCATCGCGTGCATGGCTCTTGCCAGCTCCCGATAAGGCCCCATCCCGGATCGCTGCTGTACGTCGATGTAGCGCTGCGGCTCAGTGTCGAAGTCATGTCGGTCCCAGCCCGTGAACCAGAGCCGGAGCCAATTTGAGGACCAGAAACGAAGTGACCTGGCGAAGGGCGGCGAGGTGATGACGGCATCGACGGGACACCTAACGGGCACCTCACGACAATCTGCTTCGTAAGCCTCGCCGTCGAGGGAGCCGGACGCCAAACCCTCAAGCTCTGGCAACACGCGGGCGAGGCGAGTCTCGAGACGTTCGATGACGCCCCGATACTCGAAAGGACCGGACGGTGCGAGAGGGGTGACCGGGTGTGAGCGTCTTGAGAGGGCATACGGACGATTGCCATGCAAGATGTGGAGCAGGCTTGAGAACACCACGTCTCTTGTCGGGCATGGCTCAAGGTCTTCCTTGAAAGCCTGCCGTGCGATGAGGACTTCCCGAAGGGTGTCTTCATGAAAATAGCTCCGGATCGGACCGTTTAGTCCGAAATCCACGTCGACCTCCCGAGTCAGCTCCGACAGTTCGGGGCCCTCGAGGATGCGCCCTTTCAAGTCCGCCACGAGATCCGCTACTGCCGATGGATCAAACGGCTCAAGCTTCGCCCTGGTTACGGATGCGGCGAGTGGACTGAGGTCACTGCCGACACCGACTCGACCCTGACGCCGCGCTTCGAGAGGAATGGTGCCGACCCCGGCCATCGGGTCAAGCACGCGGTCTCCCGGCTCTGTGAACCACTCGATGAGGAACTTCGCGATCGAAGGCTTCAGCTTGCCCTGGTAGGAACAGAGCGAGTGGAGGATTCCGCCCCAGTTCCGTCGGCAGAATGGTTCGCTCTTGTAGGGGGCGAGGCCGCAAAAGCGACTCGCCCTTTCGGCGAGGTCTCCATGCGGCACGGCGATGGCGTCGAGAAGCGACAACTGGCTCATTACACGGCCTTCATTCGGATAAGCACCTGTGTCAGTTCTGTACCGTCGTAGGACCGCCTCGTGCGAAGCGGTTCGATGCTCTCGACAAGCCAGCCTTCTAGCGCTGCGGTCGCAGCCAGCAGTTCATGAGTTGGCACGTTGACGCCGCAGAACCGACTGTCTCCGATGTCGAGCAGCCAAGTCGCTCCGGGCCGCGAGCTACGTCTGACAGCCGCCGCCACTCGACGCATGTCTGAGAAGTACATGCGAACCATCGCCGGAATGCGCTGGTCGTACGCCACCTCGTCGAGCCGGCATGCGATCTCCTCGACCTCCGGCATCGTCGTCGGGTCCTCGCGCTTCTTCGAAATGTTGTTTATGCCAGCAGCAATGGTCGCGAGACGAAGGTCTGCTAAGTCGCTTTCATCAGGGATGAAGCCGAGCGCAAGCAGTTCGAGCTTGGTGTTCCGGCAGTAGTTGGTGCCGTTGAGGTAGGGCGGCGAGGTAATAATCAGGTCGGCGCTTGGATCGAGTTCAGGAAGCGACCGCGCATCGGAACCTACCTGTACCGCTTGCCCGGCGATGGTGTGACCTGCAGTCTCGATGTCGTGGGCGAAGACTCTCAACTGATCAGATATCAGTGGCAGCAATGGTGCCGGATCGGGATCTCCGGAGCGCCGTTTGCGAAGATCCGTTCGCCGAATCATGTTGCTCGCTGGGATCAGTGAAGTGGCGACTGCGAGTTTGGCTAGGTCGCGGATCTCAGGTCGGCAGCCTTCGCATAGCTGAAGCGCCCCAAGCGCATCAGCGGCGACGCCGTCGGGAAAGAAGCAACGTCGCCGGTCAGCTTCAATCAATGGATGCTCCGAGTCCACAAGTGGTACCGGCCCGTGTGTGAGAGCCGCAGCGAGGGATGCGAGATCTGCCACAGCATCCGAGTTTGCAGCGGCCCTGGCCTTGTTGATCTTCACGTCGGCGACCCAGGCAAGGTAGGGGTTGACCTCCGAGAAGAAGCAGTCGTGGCCATGTTCGGCTGCTGCCAGCGCCGTGGTCCCAGAGCCGCCAAATGGGTCCAGGATTACCTGAGCATCGGGGAACTCACTTAGGGCGGAAGCGACAAGATCTGCGCTGTATCCCTCGACGAACGAGTACCAACGGTGAATCGGCCTATGCCGATTGTCATCAAATACTCCGAGCCGTCTCGCTGTGGCCGCATGGCCTGCGGCGATGGGAACGTCGAAAAGAACTTGCGTGGTGTTCACGGGCTACTCCGGCCGCTTGGTGCTTGCTGCTGAGCGAGGAGCTCTTCGCAGCTGTCTTGTTGAGGGTCGGCCGGAGAACAAACAGACGCTGGCCGTCCGAGAGCGCCTGCTTTCGACCCTACTGAAGGGGTACGACAACTAGCGGTAAAGCGGAAAGCCATCACCACCTGAGGTCTAGCCGACGAGGCCGTCCGAGACGGTGTTGGGGGTGACCGGCAGCTTCGCCGCAGCCGCTGCCGGCCTCGCTCTCGCCTGACTTAGTGACACAGCCGCGAGAGCTGCGGAGGCGGCAGGGAACTCTACGACGTTGCGACCAGCTGGATCGCTGGTCGCAGAGGGTCCTGCCGCCACCGCAGCGGGCGCATCTACCCGCTGGGCTCGCTAGGCAGGGGCGGGGATCTCGGTGAAGTTGAGCCAGGGGTGGAGCACTTCTGGTACGGCGATGGAGCCGTCGGGGCGCTGGTGGTTCTCCATGATGAACACGAGCGTGCGGCCGACGGCGCATGCCGTGCCGTTCAGGGTGTGGACCAGCCCGTGGCCGTCGTCGTCGAACCAGCGGGTGCCCAGGCGCCGGGCCGAGTAATCGGTGTAGTTCGAGCATGAGGTGACCTCGCGGTACGCCCGCTCCGACGGCAGCCACACCTCAAGGTCGTACTTCTTGGCCGCCGCAGCACCCAGGTCGCCGGCCGCCACGTTGATGACCCGGTAGGGCAGGTCGAGCGAGCCGACGATTTCCTCCTGTATGGCGCGCAGCGCCTCCAGCTCGTCCCAACTCGTGTCCGAGTCGCAGAACGAGAACATCTCGACCTTGTCGAACTGGTGCACACGGAAGATGCCGCGGGTGTCCTTGCCGTACGTGCCGGCCTCGCGCCGGAAACACGATGAGAACCCGGCATAGCGCGACGGCAGCCCGGCCCGGTCCAGCCGCTCGCCCCGGTGCAGGCCCGCCAGCGCTACCTCGGATGTCCCGATCAGGAACAGGTCGTCGCCGTCGATCTCGTACACCTGGTGGCGGTCGGCGGGGAAGAACCCGGCCTCGGTCATCATCTCCTCGCGCACGAGCACTGGCGGCACGACAGGCAGGAAGCCGTCGCGCTCCAGCAGGTCCATCGTCCACTGCACGAGGGCGAATTCCAGCCGCACCGCCGCGCCCTTGAGGTAGGCGAACCGCGAGCCGCTGTTGCGGGCACCGCTCTCGGAGTCGACTAGGCCGGCCAGCGCTCCGATCTCGGCATGGTCGTGAGCAGGCGGATCGCCTCGCTCCCCCACCTCACGCACGGTTTCGAAGTGCTCCTCGCCGCCAGACGGCACCTCGGCCGCGGCCGGGTTGGGAACCTGCAGTGCCAGCTCGGTTCGCCGCTCGGCAGCTTCCCGCTCGGAGACCTCAAGGCGTTCCACCTCTTCCTTGAGACGCGCCGCCTCGGCGATCTTCGCCGGGCGTTCGTCGGGGGCCGCCCGCCCGATCTCGCGCGATGCGGCGTTCTGCGCCGCCCGCGCCTGCTCAGCCTGGTGGGTGACTGCCCGCCACGCCTCGTCGGCCGCGAGCACCTCGTCGATGAACTCCGGCGAAGCGCCCTTGCGGGCTGCGCCATCTCGATATGCGGCGTCATCCCGAAGCCGGCGGAGGTCGATCACGCCGGGTGAAGCTACCGGCGTCTGGGGCCCGCGCCGGGTTGCCGGTGCTTGCGCACTTGCTCGGCGCCCGCAAGCATCGCCAGATGCCAGATCACGCGCCGGCCCCAGACCGGCACCTCCGCTTCGAAGCTTCTGACACGCCCCCGCTGCCGCTCACGGCCGGGCTGGGCCTGCAGTTCGCCATCCTGGCCATCGCCGGCATCGTGCTGACGCCTGCCATCGTTGTCCGAGCCGCCGATGGCACAGACGAGTACCTGGCGTGGGCCGTGTTTGCCGCCGCGGCGATCAGCGGCGTCAGCACGATCCTGCAGGCGGTCCGCTTCGGACGCATCGGCGCCGGTTACGTGCTGCTGATGGGCACCTCCGGCGCCTTCATCGCGGTCTGCGTCACAGCGCTCACCGACGGCGGGCCGGGGCTCTTGGCCACCTTGGTCGTGGCCTCGTCGCTGTTCCAGTTCCTGCTGGCTGCGAAGCTCTCACTGTTCCGGCGCCTGTTCACGCCGACCGTTGCCGGCACCGTGGTCATGCTCATCGCGGTCTCGGTGATGCCGCTCATCTTCGACATGGTGGCTGCCTCTCCCGAAGACGCTGCCGCGGCGAGTGCGCCCGTGAGCGCCCTCGTGGCTGTCGGCGTCATTGTCGTGATCGCGCTCAAGGCCCGCGGGAGTCTCCGCCTGTGGGCGCCGGTGATCGGCATCGTGGTCGGATCAGTCATCGCGGCGTTCTTCGGGCTGTACGACTTCGACCGGATCGCCGAGGCGGGCTGGATCGGACTGCCCGACGGCGGCTGGCCCGGTTTCGACTTCACGTTCGGATCCGAGTTCTGGATCCTCTTGCCTGGTTTCATATTCGCCACCCTCATCGGCGCGATCGAGACCATCGGCGACTCGGTGGCCATCCAGCGAGTGTCCTGGCGGCGGCCCCGCGCCGTCGACTACCGGGCAGTGCAGGGCGCTGTCGCCGCCGACGGCACCGGCAACCTGCTGTCGGGACTGGCCGGCACGGTGCCCAACACCACCTATTCCATGAGCATCTCCGTCACCGAGCTGACCGGCGTGGCGGCGCGCCGGGTCGGCGTGGCCATCGGCGCCGCGTTCGTCGTGATGGCATTCGTGCCGAAGGCGCTGGCCGTGGTGATGGCGGTGCCCGACGCCGTCGTCGCGGCATACGCAACGATCCTGCTGGCAATGCTGTTCGTCACCGGCATGCAGATCGTCGTCGCCGACGCCACCGACTACCGCAAGGGGCTGATCGCGGGTTTCTCGTTCTGGATCGGCGTGGGCTTCCAGAACGGCGTGATCTTCCCGGCGTATCTCGACGGCTTCGCGGGCGGATTCCTCAACAACGGCATGACGGCCGGCGGGCTGGCGGCGATTGTGCTGACGCTGTTCACCGAGGTCAGCCAGGCGCGCCCCAAGCGGCTCCGATGCGATCTGGCGACGTCGTCATTGCCGCAGATCCGGGTGTTCTTGGGCCGGTTCGCCGATCGCAATGGCTGGAGCCGGGCGATGTCGGACCGCCTCGACACAGTGGCCGAAGAGTCGCTGCTGACACTGACCGGCGCCGGGAGACCCGAGAGCGCCAGCGAGACTCGAGCCCTGCGGTTGACAGCGAGCAAGCAGGACGGCGGTGCCGTTCTTGAGTTCGTGGCCGCGGCGAGCGAGGAGAACATCGAGGACCGGCTCGCTGTGCTGGACTCGCAGAGCGTCGAGCGGCCAGTCGAACGGGATCTCTCGCTTCGCATGCTGCAGCATCACGCCGCGTCGGTGCATCATCAGCAGTATCACGAGGTGGATATCGTGACCGTTCACGTTGACGTGCCCGATCCAAGAGGCTGAGCCCCGGGCCCGCGCAGGCACCGCAGGGGGACGCTCCCATGAACGAACCGTCCTACGACGTCGTCTGGCCCGGAGCGCCGTCAGGCATCGAGCAACGGGAGCTGGCACCGAGGCTCGATACGTTGGCCGGCAAGCGGATCGGGTTCCTGTGGGACTACCTGTTCCGCGGCGATGAGCTGTTCCCGATTCTCGAGCGCGAGCTCGCTGCCCGCTACGAGGGCGTGACGTTCGTGGGCTACGAGACATTCGGCAACACCCACGGCGGCGACGAGGCCGCGGTCATCGACCGCCTGCCTGACTCGCTGCGTTCGCGAGCTGTTGACGCCGTGGTGTCGGGCATGGGCTGCTGAGGCAGCTGCACGCCCGCCGTGGCGCGGGCAGCAGTCGCATCCGAAGCCGCAGGGGTGCCGTCGGTCTCGATCGTGTGCGAGAGCTTCGACGGCCAGGCCGCCGCGACCGCAAAGGGGCACGGATTCGAGCAGCTCCCGCTGGCGATCACCGTGGGCCACGTGGATGCCCAGTCCGCTTCGGATATGGAGAGCAACTTCGTCAATCACACCGTGGACGCCATCGTCGCCGGGCTGACCGGAGCATCTGCCGCACGCAACGGGACGAACGGCCGCGTCGCCCGCAGCGATCCGGCCGAGGGCAACGAGCGCTCGCTCGGCCCCTCCACGCTCGACTCAGCATCGCTCAACCCAGCCCCGTACGACACCGTGGCCAGTGGTTCGATCGACGAGATCAACGACGCCTTCGCCGAACGGGGATGGTCCGACGGCCTGCCGATCGTGCCGCCGACGGTGGATCGTGTTGAGCGCTTCCTGGCCGGCACGGGCTTGGACCCCCTGCAATCACTGGGCATTGCCCGAACTACCGGCCGCGACATGACCGTGTGGTCGGTGGCAACCAACGCCGTCATGGCCGGCTGCGAGCCGCGACACCTGGGTGTGCTGCTGGCCGCAGCACGCATCCTGGCCGACCCGCACTATGGCGCAGAGCACTCGGGCAACACCACCGGCGCCGACGCGCTGATGATCCTCGACGGTCCGAATGCGACGGCCCTGGGCTTCAACTCCGGCGTCGGGGCACTGCGCGACGGTGTGCGCGCCAACACCAGCGTCGGCCGCTGGTTGCGGCTCTACCAGCGCAACGTGTTCGGTTTCACTGCGGCCGAGCACGACAAGTCCACCTTCGGGAACTCGTTCCGCGTGGTGCTGTGCGAAGACGCCACCGCCCTCGCCGACATCGGCTGGGACCCCGTCAGCGCCGAGTTCGGTTTCGGCGCTGACGATGACGTGCTGACCATGGCCCGCTTCAACAGTGGTGCCATCGTCGGCAGCGCGTTCGGTTCCACTCCCGACGAGATCGTGCCGTATCTTGCCGACGGCTTGGCGCGGATCACCGGCTGGGACCTGGGGCACTTGTACGGGCTCGGGCGCATGCACTACCGGCCGCTGCTGGTGCTGTCGCCGATCCTGGCGCGCACCTGCGCAACTTCGGGCTGGACCAAGGCGAACCTGGCCGAGGCGCTCTTCGAGCACGCTCGCATCCCGGCGTGGCGCTTCGAGAAGCTCATCGGCGAGTGGACCAACCTGGCGGCAGGCCGTCCCCAGCTCACCGACGTCGTCGCCGCCGGCGATCTGCCGTCGCAGTTCGCCGAATCAGACGATCCCGACCGCCTGGTGCCAATCGTCTCGGAGCCGGCAAAGTTCGTGATCGCGGTCGCAGGCGACGCGAACCGCACCAACGCCTACGTATTCAGCCACGACGGCCCCCACGGCGACTACACCGCCGCCGCGGTCGAGCAGCTCAGCCTCGACTGACGGCCGGCTCAGCTGCGCGACGCCATGCCCAGCGAAGCTCAGCAGTCGAGGTTGGGACTGAGGTCGCAGCCGGCGGGGTCGGTCCAGAACAGCATCGAGGTGCCCATCGCCGCGTAGACCGCGATAGCGAGCACCAGCCCTCCTACGAACATCCACGTGAACAGCTTGTTGTCGAAGCGCAGGTGCATGAAGTAGGCCACGACGATCTCGAACTTGACGACCATCAGTATCAGCAGCAACGGCACTTCCAGCGGGCCGACCCTGTCATCGAAGAAGTAGATCAGCACTTCGGCCGCCGTGAGCACGGCGAGCAGCAGGGCGACCTTGATGTAGCCGAAGTCGCTCAGGCCGTGGTCATGATCGTCGTGAGCCTCGTCGGAGGGGTGGATCTCTTCGGATGCGGCTTCGGTGGCGGTGCTCATCGCTGCACTTCCTACGGGATCAGGTACACGACCGCGAAGATCACGATCCAGACGATGTCGACGAAGTGCCAGTACAGGCCGATGATCTCGACGGTCTCTGCTCGCTCAGGACCGATGATCCCTCGATTGATCATCGCCCACAGCGTGACCAGCATGATGATGCCCAGCGACACGTGGACGCCGTGGAAGCCGGTCAGCGTGTAGAAGGCCGACGACGAGATGCTGACGGTGAAGCCGAGGCCTTCCCGGTAGAAGCTCGTGAACTCGTATACCTGACCGGCGATGAACACGGCACCCTGTGCTGCAGTGGTCAGCAGCCACAGCTTGCAGCGCTCCATCTCGCCCCTGGCGATCGCCGACACCGCGAGCACCATGGTGAGCGAGCTCATCAACAGCACGAACGAACTCACCGAGGTGAACGGGATGTCGAACAGATCGGCCGCTTTCAGCGACCCTTCGCCCGACAGCGGTTGACGGTTGCGCAGCAACAGGTATGTCGAGATCAACGCCCCGAAGAGCAGGCAATCCGAACCCAGGAAGGTCCACATCGTCAGCTTCTCGTTGGACAGGCTCGTGGTGGGCGGGATGATCTCGTAGTCGTCCCACTCCGTGCGCGGGTAGGCGATCTGCGGTTCGTCGCCTTCGGCCGGTTCGACGGCGGCCGCTGTGCTGCCGGTCGTGGGGGTGTCAGTCACCGGCGGCCTCCCCGTTTGCGGTGCTGGCAGTCAGCACGCCGTTCCCGTCATCCTGGCCGTCGGGGCTGTCGTCATGATTCCCGCCGCCATGATCATCGTCGTGGTCGCCATACCCGTCGTGGCCGTGACCGTGACCCGCATCGGGATCGGTGGCCGGCTCGAGGGTCCAACCGAACATGGAACCGACCAGCAACAACAGCCCGATGCCGGCGATCCACAGGTTGTAGATCAGCCCGAACCCGATGAGCGGCATGCCCATCGCCAGCACGATCGGCCAGTACGACGGCGACGGCAGGTGCGGGTGCTGATCGCCGATCTGGGCGATGTCGTTGCCGTAGGCAATCCGTCGCAGCTTGCCGGTTTCGTCGGGCTGGTATTTCTTGTGCCAGAAGTCGTCGACATCGCTCACCACGGGCACGTAGTCGAAATTGTGCTCGGGCACCGGCGAGGGAATGGCCCATTCGAGCGTGCGGCCGTCCCACGGGTCGGCTCCGGCCCCCGGCTCCAAGCCCCGGCGGTAGCGGCCCCACGTGCGGAAGATGTTGACGGCCAGGATCACCATGGCGATGAGCATCAAGAAGTAGCCGATGGTGGCGATCTTGTTCCAGAACTCGAAACCGTCGAATTCCCCATAGACGCTGTGGCGCCGGGCCATCCCCTGCAAGCCCACGATGTGCATCGGGCCGAACGTGACGTTGAAGCCCAGGAGCATCAGCCAGAAGTGCCAGCGGCCGAGCCGGTCGTTCAGGTGGTAGCCGAACGCCTTGGGCCACCAGTAGTACATGCCGGCGAACATGCCCATGAGCGCGCCACCCACGAGCACGTAGTGGAAGTGCGCCACGATGAAATACGTGTCGGTCTGCTGGGTGTCGGCGGGCGCGATCGCATGCATGACGCCGGACAAGCCGCCGATCGTGAACATGGCTACGAGCGACACCGAGAACATCATCGGCACGGTGAAGCGGACCTTGCCCGCCCACATGGTCGCGATCCAGTTCAGGATCTTCACGCCCGTCGGCACCGCAATGAACATGGTGGTCGCCGAGAACGCCGCCACCGAGACCGGCCCCATGCCCGAGGTGAACATGTGGTGCGCCCACACGCCCCATCCCATGAAGCCGATGGCCGCACCCGACAGCACCACGATCGGGTAGCCGAACAGCGGCTTGCGGCTGAACACCGGCAGCGTCTCGGACACCACGCCGAATGCCGGCAGGATCAGGATGTAGACCTCCGGATGGCCGAATATCCAGAACAGGTGCTGCCAGAGCAGCGGGTCGGCGCCCGCGTCGACGTTGAAGAAGTTGGCATCAAAGGTTCGATCGAACGTCAACAGGATCAGCGCCACCGTGATGACCGGCAGGGCGAACACCAGCAGGAACTGCACCACCAGGATCATCCAGGTGAACACCGGCATGCGCAGCAGGCTCATGCCCGGGCAGCGCATGTTGATGATGGTCACCAGCAGATTGATGGCACCTAGCAGCGAGGCGATGCCGGCAATCTGCAGGCCCAAGGCGTAGAAGTCCATGCCGTGGCCGGGGCTGAAGGTCATGCCGGTGTTGGGCGCATAGGCGAACCAGCCGCCGTCGGCGCCGCCGCCCAGGAACCAGCTGAGATTCAGGAAGATGCCGCCGAAGAAGAAGATCCAGAGGCCCAGCGCGTTCATGCGGGGGAAGGCCACGTCCCTGGCGCCTATCTGCAACGGCACAAGATAGTTCGCGAACGCGTTTGCCAGCGGCATGATTACCAGGAAGACCATGGTGACGCCGTGCATGGTGAACAGCTGGTTGTAGAAGTCGGCGCTGATCACCTCGCCGTCGGGCGCCCACAGCTGCAGGCGCACCAGCCCGATCTCGAGGCCGCCGATCAGGAACCAGAACAGCGCGAGGGCGCCGTACATGATCCCGATCTTCTTGTGGTCCACCGTGAAGAGCCACTCGCGCCAGCCGGTCGCGTGCGTGGGACGGGCGAAGACGCCGGTACGCGGTGAATCGTCTCCGTGCGAGTCCGGCTCAGCCACCTCCAGCTCAGTGCCCGGTCCAGAGCCGTCGGGAGAGTCAGCGCTGTCTGGTCGATCGGTGACGATTGCCATCGGGTCGTCCTCCTCAGCCTGCGCCGGCGTTCGTCGCGGGCAGCACCGGCTCGCTGCCAAGGGTCTGCAAGTAGGCCATCAGGTTGTCGAGGTCTTGATCGGTCAGCACCTCGGAGAAATCCAGCATGCCCTGCTGGTTGTCGGCACGAGCCGGCTTCATGTCGGGGGCATTGCGCACCCACTCACGCAGTTCGGCAAGGTTGAGCTTGAGACTTCCGTCGGGATTGCGCAGGTATTCCCCGTCGGGCCCGATCTGGTAGGTCTCGTAGAGCGCGCCGGCAAAGGCGGTGCGGCTCATCAGGTTGGTGAGATTCGGCGCGATGCCCGCCAGGAGGTTCGCGTTGCCCCCGGCCGCGCTCTCGTAGGGGCCGTCGACGACGTGGCAGCTGATGCAGTGGGTCTCGAACAGTGCTGCACCGGCCGCCTCGGCTGACCCTTCGGCGGGCGCCGCTTGTGCCGCCGCCTTGCCCTCGAGCTGTTCTTCCACCCAGCGTTCGAAGTCGTCTGGCGTGAGCACGATGGTGCGCATCTGCATGTTGGCGTGGCTCAGCCCGCAGAACTCCGCACATTCACCGTAGAAGATGCCCGGTTCGTCGGATCTGATCGTCCAGTCGTGAACCCGGCCGGGCACGGCGTCCTTCTTGCCGTTCAGCTGGGGAATCCAGAACGAGTGGATGACGTCGTTGGACTCGATCTCGAGGTTCACCTTTTCGCCGGTCGGAATCACCAGGTCGTTGGCGGTGACGATGTCGTAGCGGCCGTCTTTGTTGAGGTCGTAGCTGAACTGCCACCACCACTGCTGGCCTTCGACCCTGATCGTGCGGGCATCTTCGGCGGCGTTGACTCTGGCGAGGTCGAACACCGTCGGCAGCGTGAAGATCGTGAGGAACACCAGCAACGCCGTCGGGATGATCGTCCACGTCAGCTCGGCCTTGCGATTGCCGTGAACCTGCGGCGGCAGGTCATCGGGGTCGTCGGTGGGCTTGGCCCGGAACTTCACGATGATCGCGAAGACTGCGGCAGCCACGAAGATGCCGACGCCGACTGCCATCCAGCCCGACAGGCGCATGAGGAAGTCGATGTCGCGGGCCTCCTGACCGACCGGCTTGGTGGCATCGAGGCGACCCGTCGCACAGCCTGCCAGCAGCAAACCGAGCAGCGCCGGTACGGCCAAGAAACAGCGTCGAGCGAAGCGAGTGCCCATCACTCGTGCCCTCCGTCGGACTCGCTCATCTCGCCCGTTCCGCCGGCGCCGTGATCGTCGGCCTCGCCGTGACCATCGGCTTCGGCGTGACCGCCATGGTGATGGAACTCACGCTCGCCGATCACGGCCGAGGTGATGCCCGCGACGATGAGCGCAATGCCGCCCAGCACCAGCACGGATGCCGTGACAGCGCGTCGCAGCTGCGGCTTCGCATACACCACGAAGGCGAACGCCAAGATCACCGCTGCGATCACGATAGCTGCATAGCTCGCCGCCGTCTTGCTGACAGTCAGGAAGATGCGAGATGCGAGCACCACCGGAATGGCGATGCCCAGCGCGCCGTAGAGCGAGATCTCGAACGGTCGCAGCAGGCGTGCGCGTTCGACCGCGTTCGACTCTGCATCGGTGGACAGGTGCTCCGCCCAGGCGCTCATGGTCCACTCGATCGCGGAGATGAGCAGCAGCGCCATGCCCGCGATCGTGAGCAGGGAGTCGGTCACCAGCCCCACCATGAGCACGCCCATGCCCACCGCCGCCATGATCGGCCAGTACGCCGGGGTCGGTCGGTGCTCGTGCGAGTGCTCCCGGTCGAGCGAGTCGCCGTCGCCCACCGTCAGCGCTAGGGCGAACAGCAGGGCGAAGGCCCCGGCGGCCACGCCCAGCACGATCGTGGCGTACATGACGACGTGACCGGTGCCGTCCATGCCGGTGAGCACGCCCACCGCCACTGCGGCCGCGGCAGCCAGCGCGATGCGCCCGGCGAAGTACCTGCTGGCAATGCCGACCATCGATCCCCTACTTCACCACGTACACGACGTACCAGGTGGCGGCCCACGCCAGTACGGCGAAATCCCAGAAGAAGACCGCTGCGCCCAGCGGCGTGGAACGGTCGCGGCCCACGCTGCCGCCCAGCGAACGGAGCGTCATCAAGCCCAGGTAGAACATCCCCACGATCAAGATGGCCAGCGAAAGCCCGGTGACCGCGAACGCCAGGGTCGCCCATTCGCCCGAGCCGATCTCGAACTCCATGCGGTTCAGGCTGAACATCACCATGTTGAAGAAGGCGAGCCCCATCACCAGGGTGAGCGCCATGCCCACCCAGGTGTGGCCGCGTTCACCGCGGCCGCTGGCCCACACCGCCCAGTGCGCCGTGACAACCGAGACCAGCAGGGTGATGAGCGCGTAGACGAGCTGCGGGTTCGGCACCGATTGGCCGGCGAGCCAGTCGTGTCCGGGGTCGATGCCCGAGGCATGCCGGCGCGCCATGTAGTGGCCCAGTGCCCCGGCGACCGCCATGGCTCCGGCTGCGATGGCGAACCCGGTGCCGACGAGCTGGCTGCGGGGGCGCGGCGGCGGGCCGGGAACGCTGTAGCGCCCCGGCTGCGAAGCTTCGACGAGGCCCGTCGTGTCCGCCATCAGGCCGGCACCTCTTCTGCGTCGCGTTCGGCTGCGGCACCGGTCCCGTCGAGCCCGTTGCCGTTGAGCTCAGCATCGAGCAAAGGGGTTCCCGAGGTGAGTTCCGGCAAAGCCGCAGCAGGGCCGAGCGGTGGCGGCGAGGGCAGCAGCCACTCGGGCGTCAGCCCGTCCCACGGGTCGGCTTCGGTGGCGGCGCCCTTGCGCATGGCCACGCTCACGAGCAGGTTCAGCACCACGAGCGCCACGCCGACCAGCACGATGACGACACCGACGGCGCCGAGCGCCGACAGGCCTTCAGCGCCCGAATCGTCGACCTGACTGGCATAGCGAGTAGTGAGCAGCGGCGCGCCATACACGAACTGCGGCTGCTCGGTGAAGACGCCTGACAGCGTCGGGCCCAGCCACGCCAGGAGAGCACCGCCGCCGATTGCCAGGAGGCTGGCGAACCCGGCAAGCTCAGACAACCGTCGGCCCCAGATCTTGGGTGCCCACCAGTGCAGCGCAGCCAACCCGCCCAGCAGCCCGGCGCCGTAGATGAGCAGGCTCTGCTGGCCGGTGACCCAGGTGGTGAATCGCAGGGGAGCATTTCCATCGACGCCGCGTCCCGCGATCTGCAGCCAGTCCACGCCGGCGCCGATCAGGCCGACCAGTGCAGCCACTGCAATGAGCGTTCCGGCGCCGAACGCAGCGACCACCGCCGTGTTAGGCCGCGTCAATGACACGGCACCGCTGCGAGGCCGCGGCCGGTTGCGGCTCTGCCACAGCGTGAAGCCGAGCAGCGCCAGCAAGCCCGAGACTCCTGCGAGAGCGCCCGCATACAGGCCGACCAGCACGATGCCCTCGAGGCCGTCGACGATGTCGTCGCCCTCGCCCGTGATGCCGAAGTTGGCCCAGGCGCCGAAGCCGAATAGCCCGACGAGTCCCATCGTGAAGTAGAGCGCCAGCGGCTCGAAGACCCAGCGGCGGGCGGCAGCCAGCATGATCTCGGCGACCACGCCGAGCACCGGAACCACGTAGATGAACAGCTGCGGCGTGCGGTACATCCAGTCGATGCGCGACCAGATGCCGTAGTTGCCGCCGAGAAAGCGCGGGCCGTAGCGGTGCTCGATATAGAGAATGACGATCTGGCCGAGCACCACGCCGAGGCTCACCACGAGCATCGACGCCGTGACGAGCGCCGACCAGGCGAACGGCGGGGTGCGGTCCATGTACATGCCCGGCGCACGCATGGTGAGCGTGGTGACGGCAACACAGATCGCTCCGGTGAGCAGCGAGATCACGAGCCCCGCTAGAGCCAGCAGGTGCAGATCCACCCCGTCCGAGAAACCGCCGCCGGGACCGCCGTTGGCGATGTACGCCCCGACGAGCACACCTGCCGACACCAGCCAGCCCCAGAATGACAGGGCCGCCGCGCGCCCGAAGGCGATATTCGGCGCTCCCACCTGCAGCGGCACCACATAGATGGCGATGCCCAGGAACAGCGGGATGAGCATGCCGAACACCAAGGCATCCCGGGTGAACGTGAAGACCTGCACAAACGAGTCGGCGTTGAGGACGGTGTGGTCGCTGGACGAAGCCAGGTCGAATCGCACGAGCAGATCTGCGATCGCGCCGGCCAGGGCGAACAGCAGCGAGCAGGCGATGAACAGCCGGCCGATGCGCTTGTGGTCGGCGGTGTTGAGCCAGCCGAACGCCGTCGGGTCTTCTGCCGGGACGGCCCCGGCAGATCCCCCCGAATGCGTCGCTTCGGTAGTGGCATCGGTCATGCGGCGAAGTGATTCCCGAACTCGGCTGGCGGCGCCGCTTTGGGGCGACGCCAACGGGGCACTCTAGCGACCCGCGGCCCCCTCAACCAGATTGTTCGCCCCGCTCCTTCCCGCTCTTGTTCGCTGCGCTCACGGGCCGCTCGGGCCACGGCTTCGCCGAGCGGCTCAGCCTCTGGCTTCATCACCAGCTGAGCCGAACGACCACGTCGACAGCCATGGCCGCGAACAGCAGCCCCAGGTACGCGATCGAGGTGTGGAACACGCGCATCGCGGTCTGGGGCGTCAGCGCCCGCCACAGCGTCACGAGCTGCCATCCGAACGCAGCGCCGCCGGCAAGCGCGACCGCCCAGTACAGGCCTCCGGCGTCGGCTGCCACGGCAAACCACAGCGACAGCGCGATCACCGCGAGGGTGTGCAGCGTCATCTGGACCAGCACCGAGCGCTCGCTGGCCACCGACGGCAGCATCGGCACCTCGGCGGTGTCGTAGTCGTCGGCATAGCGGATGGCGAGCGCCCAGAAATGCGGCGGCGTCCAGAAGAAGACGATCGCGAACGCGATCCAGGCCTCGAGCGACAGCGTGCCGGTCACGGCGGCCCAGCCGACGAGCACCGGCGCAGCGCCGGCCGCTCCGCCGATGACGATGTTCTGGGCCGACGACCGCTTCAGCCACAGCGTGTACACGAACACGTAGAACAGGCACGCAGCCAACGCGAGCAGGGCTGCAAGCAGGTTGGCGCCCCACCACAGAATCCCGAACGCTGCCGCTTCGAGAACCACGCCGTAGATCAACGCAGCGCGCGGTGTCACCGTGCCGACCACCAATGGGCGGTGGGCCGTGCGAGCCATCGTCGCATCGATGTCGCGATCGATGTACATGTTGAAGGTGTTGGCGCCGGCCGCCGACAGCGTGCCGCCGACCACGGTGAACAGCATCAGCGCCACCGACGGCACGCCGCGTTCGGCCACGAACATCGGCGGCACCGTCGTCACCAGCAGCAGCTCGATGATGCGCGGCTTGGTGAGCGCGACGTATCCCCGCAATGTCGATCCACGCAGTGTTGGGCGCAGCGCCGCCAGCATTGCTGTGAGGCTACGAGTCGCCCCTAACGTTTCAGCGTGAATTTGCCGGACCCGTCGCCGCGGGGGCGCAGGCTGAATCCGATGCGCCTGCGAGGGCGCAGGCGGTACGTCACGCCCGAGCGCTTCGCCGTGATCGCGCGCTGGGCCCTCTGGTCGCTCGTGGCGATCGTCGTCACTGGCTCGCTTGTGCGTCTCACCGGCAGCGGCCTGGGATGCAGCGACTGGCCGACCTGCGAGCCCGGCGAGTTCGTGCCCGCGGCCGACTTTCACGGCTGGGTGGAATTCGGCAATCGCATCGTGACCGGCCTGGTGTCGGCGGCCGTTGTTGTGGCTGTCGCTGCGTCTTGGTGGCGGCAACCACGCCGGGGCGACTTGGTGTGGTGGTCGCTGGGCCTGGTGGCCGGCGTGATCTTCCAGATCGGTCTCGGCGCCGTGACCGTGCTGACCCACCTGTCGCCGCCGATCGTGATGTCGCACTTCCTGGCGTCGCAGGTGCTGGTGTCGGCCGCGGTGGTCTTGCAGCATCGAGCGTCGTGGGAGCCGCCGCCCGGCGGCATCGGCGCTGCCCGGCCGCCGGCGCAGGTCCGGACGCTCGCATGGCTGGCCGCGGCGCTCACGGCTGCGGCGCTGTGGACCGGGACGGTGGTGACCGGCACCGGGCCCCACGGCGGTGACGAGCATGTCGAGCGCCTGCAGTACGCCCTGCCGTCGGTGGCCCGCATTCACGGCATCACGGTGGCAGTCCTAGCTGCAGCCACCTTGTTGCTCGCTTTGCGGGTGCGACGGCTGGTCGCGACAACGAGAGGCGAGACAACGGCCGAGCTTGGGCGGCGCATTCGGATCGTGATCGGCGTCATGGCCGCGCAGGCCGCGATCGGGTACGTGCAGTACTTCAATGAGCTGCCGGTGCTGCTTGTGGCGCTGCATGTCGTCGGCGCAACGCTGCTCACCATCACGATGACCCGCTTGGTGCTCGCGGCAGAGACTGGACGGCGCGCCTCAGCAGAGACCGGCGTTGCCGAATCGGTTGGCATCGCGGGCCGCGGCTTCGCAGAATGAACCCGTGAGCCCGACTGCTCCGACTGTCGCACCTCGGCTGGCGAACGCCCCAGCCGTTGCCGACCCCGAAGTTGTCCGCGATCCGACCAGCGAGGACGAGCACAGCACTGACGTGCCGTGGGTGGTGCTGGTTTGGAACGACCCGATCAACTTGATGAGCTATGTCGTGTACGTGTTCCAGAAGCTGTTCGGCTACAGCGAGGCCAAGGCGACCGAGCTGATGCTGGATGTGCACAACAAGGGCCGTGCCGCAGTTGCTTGGGGCTCACGTGAGAAGGCCGAGCTGGATGTCTTCAGGCTCCACGAGTACGGCCTCTGGGCCACCATGCAGAAGGACAACTGAGCTGTGCTCGCGGCGCTGCACCAGCGACTGAGCGACGCTCTGACGGCGGAGGCCCTGTGAGCGGCACACGGTTCGGGGCCCGCGGCTCGCTGGTGAGCGTGCACCTGGCCGACTGGGAGCGGCGGCTCCTGTCCGACATGGTGGGCGAGCTGCGATCCAACCTGCTCGACCACACGCCTGCCCGCGACGGCGGCGACGGGCTGGACCCCTCGTTGCGCCGACTGTTCCCGCCCGCCTACCTGAGCGATCCCGACCGCGACGCCGAGTACCAGCGGTTGATGCGCGACGAACTGCTGGCCGAACGCCTCGACCACCTCGATCTGCTCGACGGCGCGCTCGCTGCCGACCACCTCGACGACGAGCAGATCACCGCCTGGATGCAGGGCCTGAACGAGCTGCGCCTCGTCCTCGGCACCCAACTCGACATCTCCGAGGAAGACGATCCCGCCGAGATCGATCCGCACGATCCCGCACAGCGGCCACGGCTGCGCTACCACTACCTCGGCGGGCTGCTCGCCGAACTCATCGACGCCACCACCGCGTAGCCTGAGATGCCCTGCCCCCATCGTCTAGCGGCCTAGGACACCGGCCTTTCACGCCGGCGGCACGGGTTCGAATCCCGTTGGGGGTGCCCTCAGCCCAGTCGCAGTGGTGGGATCCATGCTGCACCTTCGCAGGTGCATTTCCTCAGAAGTTCATCAGGCTGTCGGGCGTTGGCGCCAGGACATGTGCAAACATTCATATGGCATCGTTCATTCGCAGCCGCTAGGTTGCGCTCTTGTGCATGAACAAACGTACTGGACAGAAGAGAAGCGGGTCATCTCCTACGCCCGCGTGTCGACCGGCGCACAGGCTGCTTCCGGACTCAGCATCGAGGCACAGCACCGGGCAGTTGCTGACGCGGCGGCATCTCGCGGCTGGCAGGTCGTCTCGTGCATCTCTGACGAAGCGGTCTCGGGGGCAGTGCCGGTCGACGAGCGTCCCGGTCTGAACGCGGCGCTCGGCCAACTCGAGCGGGACGAGGCCGACATGCTCGTCGCCACGCGGGTCGACCGGCTCGCCCGCAACACCCTCGAGACACTCCTGCTGTTCGACCGAGCGGACCGTGCTGGTTGGGAGCTGCTCACCCTCGACGCGCCAGAGGGTGTCAAGACCCACGACGGGCGAATGCTGGTCGAGATACTCGCCGTCATCGCTGCCCACGAAGCCGGGGCTGCTCGCGCCCGCACCGTCGCAGCCCTGCAAACCGCCCGGCGGAGCGGCAGACGCCTCGGACGGCCCAATCGCCAGCCCGAGGAAGCCCGAATCCTCGCTGCGCAGCTCCACGCCGACGGCTGCAGCCTGCGCGAGATCGCCGCAGCCCTCGAGGTAGCCGGCATCCTCACCGCCACCGGCAAGTTCACCTGGCACCACTCCAGCGTCGCCGCCCTGCTCACGAACACCCCGAGCCAAGACAGCCATACCGGCTAGCCATTCTCAGCGGGCGGTGAGACGCCGACGAGATCAAAGTGGCCGATCCTTGCATTGGCAGGCCGCCGACCTAAGCGGACCGCCAGGTCAATCGCATTGATGACGGGTTTCTGCCTCCGCGACAATCATCTCGACGCGAGCAGCCACAATGGCTTCGGCTGTCGCATCGTGCTCGGCATGGTCGAGTCTGGATGTGTCCTCGATGACCGATGCGTGAACCAGCTCGTGGGCCTCGATCGCCTGACCCCAGCGCTGCTCGGCGTCAGCCTGGGCCCAAGCAGCTGCTTCGCAGGCTTCAGAACCTGTCGCCGAAACTGCGCACGCACTCAAGGTCAACGCAGCGACAATCACTATGAAGCGCCGCATGCCGAGCTATGCCGCGCGGCGCATTGCCCTACGCGCCCGTCGGGGCAGTTTGCGAGGCTTGATGTTGCCGTCGCGACCAATGCGTCGACCGTCTCGAGTAATCCTGTGCCGCCCGGTCGGAGGGAAGATGTTGCGCAGCTCCTCAGCAGCGCCGCTCCACTCTCCATAGTCCGCCCGCGCAGACTTCAACCGTCGAATGGCCTCTATGTCTGACATGAGAGCTCAGCTCAGGGTCAGACGGCCGAGGCGCGCTCGCCGGCCGCATCCCGCGGGGACTGTCCCGCAGTTGCGCCGCGGCGATCTGCCCCAGCACGCGCCTGGGCCAATGTTGGCCCGGTCCGGCGTGTCCGCAGTCTGTTTGCTCGCGCCATCTTCGCGAGCACACCAGCAACAGCCACGATGGCCAGAGCGGCAAGCAACCGCACTGTGACACCCCACGACGACATCAGGCCGAACACCCCGGCGAACAGCGCCGCATAGGCGAGCACTGGCACCGTGGCAATCTGATATCTGCGCATTCGACGCGATCCTATATGTGCGAGTACGAGAAGATGCACGTAATCGCCCCAGCACCGGTGACAGTCGATGCCGCAGCCGTAGATGTGCCGCCAGTGGCAACGGCACCCACGGCAAGGGCCGGACACCAAGCGTGGTACCAGTGCGAGTGGCGATAGGCGCGAGTGTCATACACACGGGTGCAGGTCCACACGAGGGTTGGCTTCATGGTGTAGGTGCCGGCGGCAGCCTGCTCGGGCGTCTGGACCTTGGCGTATTGGGTCTCGTAGCCGCAGTTCTCTTCCACAAGCACGCGCTCATAGCGGGTGTCAGCCGAGGCGGGTGACGCCGACAGTGCTATCGCGGCGGTCGTCGCGAGTACCGCCGCGGCAACGAGCGTGGCGAGTAGCCGCCGCACTCGTCGTTTCGGTCTTGATGCAGTCATTCTGGAACCAGTCCTTTCTGGCGAGGAACTGTTCGTTTCTTCGCCAGAACGGACGGCCCGGAACGGGTTCGGGTGTGGATGCGCGGTTCGGCACGCCGAGAAGGCGCAGAGCCTCGGAAGGTCAGCAAGTACGCTGTCTTGCGGCTGCGATGGGTGCCGTCAACGTCGAGAGGCGTCGAGCTTGGAGATTGGCTTGACAGGCCCGCGGGAGCTGTCTAATCTACGAACGTTTGTTAGACAGCAAAATGTGCGTCTGACCTGCAGCTTTAGGGCTGTCTTTCTCTGGCAGGCGGTCGTAGACCGCTCGCAAGGCGCCAGTCGGTGACAGCGAACTCAGCCGCTGTCAGCAGGGGGTGAATCGGGCTCGGGGGTCAGCGGGAGGCGAAGTTCCACGGTGGTGCCGGGGCCGTCGGTGTCGACGACAGCGGCGCTGCCGCCGTGGGTGCGCGCCACGTAGTCGACGATGGATAACCCGAGGCCCGAGCCGGGCAGGGCTCGTGCTTCTGGTGCCCTGAAGAAGCGTTCGAAGACGAGTTGGCGCAAGCCGGGATCGATGCCGGGACCTCGGTCTGCGACCCGGACGATCGCTTGGTCGACGTCGCGCACGACACTGATCTCGATGGGCTCGCCGGAGGGCGACCACTTCACCGCGTTGTCCACGAGATTGCTGACTGCGCGCTCCACCAGGGCCACGTTCGCCTCGACCCAGCACGGTGTGAGGCTCGTCACGATCTCGACACCTGCCCGGCGGCGGTGCCGATCCGCCACAGCAGCGACGATCTCCGGCAGTTCGATCACCGTCGGTTCGCCGAGCGAACGCTGGTCGGTGGCGAGATCGATCAGTTCGGCCATGAGATCGGTGAGCTGGTCGAGCTCGAACAGCACATCATCGAGCATCTGCCGCCGCTCGTCGGGATCGAGCCCCGATTGCGCGTCTGGCGACTCACCGCTCCCATCATCGGGCGGCTGGGCAGCCGCCTGTTCGGCACGGGCCAGCAATTCGATGTTGGTGCGGACGCTGGTGAGCGGTGTCCGCAGTTCGTGGCCTGCGTCGGTGACCAATCGATGCTGCTGGGCGCGCGACTGCGCCAAGGCCTCGAGCATCGCGTTGAAGCTGCGTGCCAATTCGCCCAGCTCGTCGTCGCGTTCCAGCTCGATCGGCTGGTCCAGATCTTGAGTCTGCGCGACATTCCGGGCCGCATCGGTGAGTCGCCGCACCGGCCGGATGGCGCGGCCCGCAACCAGGAAACCCAGGAGTCCCGCTCCAGCAACGCCGATCGCGGCCACAACGGCCAGCGCGTTGCGCAAGCCAGCCACGTTCGCATCCACCTCGTCAAGCGGGCTCGCGACCATCAGCGCCCCGACGGGCGCCGCCGGAACCGTCAGCACTCGCAGGCGCACGCCGTCCGCGGACACATCAGTCCGATGGCGGCGAGCCCGGCCATTCGCGACGGCAAGGTCGGCGGGTGCCACGGGCAGCACCTCGTCAGACGCGTACACCACCGCGCCGTTCGGGGCCACGATCTGGACGAGCACATCGCGGGGCACGAATCGTCCGAAGAACTGCACGCCCCGGCGTTCAGGCAGACGTCCACCGCTTGCGACCAGCACGGCGACGCGGTCATCCAGCTTGCGGTCGAGTGCCGACCGGGCCTCGGCTCGCGCAATCCACAGTGCAACCCCTGACACTGCCAGCACTCCAACAGCGACCGAGGCTGCCACCAGCAGCCCGAGCCGGGTGCGAAAGCTCATGCGGGTCGGAGCACGTAGCCCACGCCGCGCACGGTCTGGACCGGGCTGTGGCCGTCGGAGCCCGCTGCCGCTGCGGCGAGCTTGCGCCGCAGGTAGCCGACGTAGACCTCGAGGGAGTTCGAGGCCAGCGACGCGTCGTAGCCCCACACCGTGTCGTAGATCTCGTCGCGATGCAGGACACGACCGGGGTTGCGCAGGAACAGCTCCAGAAGCCGGTGCTCGGTGTGGGTCAGTGTGACGGGCTCGCCAGCGCAGGTCACCTCGTAGCTGGCGGTGTCGAGCACGATGCCAGCGCACGCGAGCCGCTCACCTTCCTCCGGTGACGAGCTCCCGGCACTCCGGCGCAGCAGCGCCCGCAGTCGAGCCAGCAGCTCGTCGAGCGCGAACGGCTTGGCCAAGTAGTCGTCGGCACCGGCATCGAGCCCTTCCACCCGATCCGCGGTGGTGCCCCGGGCTGTCAGCAGCAGGATCGGCAGGCGGCTCCCGGTGGCGCGCAGGCGACGGCACAGCTCAAAGCCGCCCAGATTCGGCATGGTGGCATCTAGCACCATCACGTCTGCACGGCCGGCTAGCGCCTCGCCCTCGAGGCCATCGCTGCCTTCGAGCACGTCATAGCCCTCGAGTTGCAAGGCGCGGCGCAATGCCGCTCGAATGCGCTGATCGTCGTCGACGACGGCTACCGCGGGGCTGCTCCGGTTCGGCAGATCAGCACCCATGGCCTCATTCTGGATTGCGGATCATGAGAAACCCATGAGAGTCCGAGCCCGACGGCTTGGTTGCTAGCTGGCGGCGGAGCTGCGGCGGCGCAGGTGGGAGATGGTAAGCGCGGCGCAGGCTTCGCGTTCAGTTTCGTAGCTCAGTGCCCGTACGGCGTCGGCGATGTCCCACCAGGCCACCTCGTCGACCTCGCTCGGGTCGCCCGCGAGCCGCTTGGGCACCTTCGTCGGGGCCATCGCGTAAAAGAGCACCAGCTTGGGCACCCCGCTGGCGATCAGGTAGCTGACCGGGTAGGGCGCAGACGTGATCGCGCACCGCACGCCCGTCTCCTCGCGGACCTCCCGCAAAGCCGCCTCCTCCCAGGACTCGCCCCGGTTGAGGTGGCCCTTCGGCAGCGACCAGTCGTCGTACCGCGGCCGGTGCACCACCAGCACGGCACCGTCGTGGCACACCACGCCGCCGGCCGCTCGGTCCACGGGCGCATGGGAATAGCGGCCCCGCTCGATGTGGCGCCGGCGAGCCTTCGCCGTGATCTGCGCGGCAGGAGCCTGGGCCGCCTTCTTGCGGCCCTTCTTCGACGACTTCGCCCCGTCGGATGCCACGGTTCGTGTCTAGCGTGTCCACGCCGGCCGGGACGTGCATGTCAGGGGTCGGCCGGATCGACAACGGGGGACAGCATGGACTTGGGGATTTGCATCGCATCGCACATCGGCGATCTCGACTACGTCGAGCGGGCCGAGGAGCTGGGCTACACGCACGCCTGGTTCGCGGACAGCCACATGCTGTGGTCGGACTGCTACGCCACCCTCGCCCTTGCTGCTGAGCGCACCAGCACCATCCAGCTCGGCACCGGCGTATCGGTCTCGGGCACGCGGCCCGCTCCGGTGACCGCCGCGTCGATCGCCACGATCAACGCGCTCGCGCCCGGGCGGACGTTCCTCGGCATCGGCACCGGCAACACGGCGATGCGGATCATGGGACACAAGCCCCAGCGCATCGCAGAGTTCGACCAGTACCTGGCAGCGCTGCGACCGCTGCTGCGTGGCGAGGAAGCCGTCCACCATTTCGGCGGCAGCGCGCAGCAGATACGTCACATCATGCCGGACAACGGGTTCGTCAACTTCGACGACGAGATCCCGCTGTACGTGTCGGGATTCGGGCCGCGCTCGCTGGGGCTGGCGGGTCGCTACGGCGATGGCGCAGTGCTCTCGGTGCCGCCTGACGGCTCGGCCACGGCACGCGTCTGGGAGTACATCGAAGATGGTGCGGCGACCGGCGGTCGCACGATCGACCGCGCCCATTACCTGATGTGCTCGCTCACCACGATCGTCATCCTCGACGACGGCGAGACGCTCGCCAGCCAGCGCGAGCGGGTCCATCACGAGGCGGGCGCCTTCGCGATGGCGTCGCTGCACTACTCCTACGACCAGTACCGGCAGTTCGGCCGGTCGCCCGGCGCCCGCCTGGAAGCGGTCTGGGACGAGTACTGCGCCATGCTCGACGACACCGACCCCGATCGCATCCACCAGCGCATCCACGCCGGCCACAACTGCTGGGTGCTGCCCGAAGAGGCCCGGTTTCTCACCGACGAGCTCATCGATGCCACCTGCATCGTGGGCACTGCCGACCAGGTCACTGCACGGCTGGCGGACCTGGGCGAGCGGGGGCTCGACCAGATCATGATCCTGCCCAACTTCGATCCCCGCTACGAGGTGCTCGAACGTGTCGGCAACGAGATCATTCCCCGGCTGGCGGCCGGCTGAGTGGGTCAGTACGAGACCGCTCGCTAGCCTTGTGCGCTGCTGTTGAGCCCATCCTGCGGAGCTGGCACCCATGAGCAACATCTGCCAAGTCACCGGCCGTCGGCCGCACTCGGGCTTCAACGTGTCGCACTCGCATCGGCGGACGAAGCGCTGGTTCAAGCCGAACATCCAGCGGAAGCGGTTCTGGGTGCCCAATGAAGGGCGCTGGGTCACGCTGACCGTCAGCGCCAAGGGCATCAAGACCATCAACAAGCGGGGCATCGAGTCGGTGGTGGCCGATCTGCGCCGTCGTGGGGAGAAAGTCTGATGCCCAAGAGCGACAAGCGTCCCGTCATCAAGCTGAAGTCCACCGAGGGCAGCGGCTACACGTACACGACGCGCAAGAACAAGACCAACACCCGCGACCGGATCGAGTTGCGCAAGTACGACCCGGTGCTGCGTCGGCACGTCATCTTCAAAGAAGAACGCTGAGCGGCGGCGCCGTCGAGGGCGCCCCATGAGCACCGCATGACCGCAGCGCAGCCTGCTCGCCTGAGCCTGCGGGCGGCACGACGGCTCGCCATCGGCGCCCAGGGGCTAGCTGCGCCGCTGCCTGCCGGACGGCTGGACGTCCGGCATCTGCGGCGCTCCATGGACTGCATGGGCCTGCTGCAGATCGACGCCGTCAACGTGCTGGCACGCTCGCACTTGCTGGTTCTGCGGGCCCGGATGGGTGGCACGCACGACGCCGTGCTAGCACTGCTCGAACGGTCGGCGTACGCCCGCCGGGCAGACGAGCGGGTGTTGACCGAGTACTGGGGCCATGAGGCGTCGTTCGTGCGCGTGGCCGACTGGCCGCTGTTCGGCTGGCGGATGCGCCGGGGAGCCGCCGGCGACATGTGGAGCGGATACGCCCGCTTCGGAGAGGCCAATCGGCCCAAGATTCGAGCGGCGCTTGCCTGGCTCGACGCCAACGGTCCCGCATCCACGGCCGAATTGGATGCCGCGATGGGCTGGGGACCGGGCGTGCGCGGGCCCTGGGGAACACGCAGCAACGGGAAGCTGGCGCTGGCGTGGCTGTTCTGGGCAGGTCGGGTTGGCGTGGCCGATCGCGCCGGTTTCGTGCGCCGCTACGACGTGATCGAACGGGTGCTGCCGAGCGACGTGGTTGAGGCTGTTGTGGACGAACCCGACGCGCACCGGGCGCTGCTGGCAGACGCCGCCCGATGCCTCGGCGTGGCCGCCGCCGACGATCTCATCGACTACCACCGCCTGCCGAAACGCATCGCCCCCGCCCGCATCGCAGAACTCGTCGAAGACGGCGAGCTCCAGGAGGTGACAGTGGAGAGCTGGGATCGGCCGGGGTATGTCCCCGCCGGCCAGCGCGCTGCCCGGCGACGATCCCGGTCGGTGCTGCTCAGCCCATTCGACCCGCTGGTATGGCACCGCCCCCGCGCCGAGCGGCTGTTCGGCTTCCACTACCGCATCGAGATCTACACGCCCAAGGCCAGGCGGCAGTACGGCTATTTCGTGCTGCCGTTCCTGCACGACGACGCGCTGGTGGCGCGCCTCGATGTGCGCTTCGACCGGGAGCGCAACATGCTCGAAGTGCCCGCTTCGTGGGCTGAGCCAGCGTCGTGGCCCAGTGGCGCGGCCGCAGAGACGAAGGCCCTCGAGGCGTTGGCAACCGAGTTGCATGCGCTGTCTGCGTGGTGCGGCGGCGAGGGCGTATCGGTGCTGTCTCGCGGCGATCTTGCCGACCGCGTGCGCACCGCGGTCAACGGCGCTGATTGCTGATCGAGGTGGCTATCGTTGCTGCGCTTGCATCGGCAGAGATCCCGGTCTCGACGTCGGCGCAAGCACACAGCAATACAGCTGGTCCCGTGGTGAAGTCTGGAGTTCACGCTGGCCTGTCAAGCCAGAGGTCGCGGGTTCAAATCCCGTCGGGACCGCGGTCGGGTAGCTCAGTTGGCAGAGCGCGCGCCTGAAAAGCGTGAGGTCACCGGATCGACGCCGGTCCCGACCACTCTGGTGCGAGCGAAGGGCTTCGCCCCCGCTCGCAAACTCAAGGTTGCAGGCACGGTTGCCATAGCTGCAGGGGCGGCAGGGGGCTCTGCGACGTTGCGACCTGCTGGATCGCTGGTCGCAGAGAGTCCTGCCGCCTCTGCAGCGGGCGCACGTCTTCGGCTAGCGGGTGACTTGGTCTTGGTGAGCGGCTTGGGCTACTGCTGCGGCGACTGCGGGGACTACTGAGCGGTCGAAGGCTGTGGGGATGACCAGGTCGGGGCTCAGGTCGTCGCTGGAGACGCCTGCCGCTATGGCTTCGGCGGCGGCGATCTTCATGTTCTCGGTGATATCGGTGGCGCCCGCGTCGAAGGCTCCCCGGAAGATCCCGGGGAACGCCAGCACGTTGTTGATCTGGTTGGGGTAGTCGCTGCGGCCGGTGGCGACCACGGCCGCTATGTCGCCGATGTCGTCCGGCAGGATCTCAGGGTCGGGATTGGCCATCGCGAAGACGATCGGTCGCTCTGCCATCGTCTCCACGTCGCCGCGGGTGATGAGCCCCGGGCCGCTCAACCCGAAGAACACGTCGGCACCCGCCATGGCATCAGATACAGAACCGGCGATGCGCTCGCTGTTGGTGTTGGCCGCCAGCCATTCCTTGGCGTGGTTCAGCTCGGAGCGTCCCGGGTGAATGGTGCCCTTGCGGTCGCAGGCGATCACATCGCCGATGCCGGCGCCGAGCAGGATCTTGGCGGTTGCAACGCCGGCCGCGCCCGCCCCCAGGATGACGCAGCGCAAGTTCGCCAGCTCTTTGCCCACGATCCGCGCCGAGTTCTCGAGCGCAGCCAGCGCGACCACCGCGGTGCCGTGCTGATCGTCGTGGAACACGGGGATGTCGAGCGCGGCGCGCAGCGCCTCTTCGACCTCGAACGCCCCGGGCGCCGCGATGTCCTCCAGGTTGATGCCGCCGAAGGTGGGCGCCAGCCGGATGACTGTCTCCACGATCTCGCCAGGCTCGTTGACATCAAGGCAGATCGGGAACGCATCCACACCGGCGAATTCCTTGAACAGCAGCGCCTTGCCCTCCATCACCGGCATCGCAGCCGCCGGGCCGATGTCACCGAGACCCAGCACTGCCGTACCGTCGCTGACGATCGCGACTGTGTTGCCCTTGATCGTCAGGTCGTGGACCCGCTCGGGCTCATCGGCGATCGCTCGGCAGACACGAGCCACGCCGGGCGTATAGGCCATGGAGAGGTCATCGGCATTGCGCAGCGGGATGCGAGTGACCGTCTCCAGCTTGCCGCCGGCGTGCAGTTCAAAGGTGCGATCAAGCGCAGCGATGACCGTGATGCCTTCGAGCCCGTTGACCGCGTCGCAGATCTGGACGATGTGCTGCTCGCTGGACGCGTCCACCACGATGTGCTGGCGCAGCGTGCCTTGGGTGATCGTGAAGCCGTCGAGGCTCTGGATGTTGCCGCCTACATCGCCGATCGCGGTGCACAGCCGGCCGAGCGTGCCGGGCTGGTGGGCCAGCTCTACTTCGAGCGTGGCGGAATAGGCGGCGGTGGGTCGCGATCCCGCGGTGGCAGTCATCTGTGCTCCTGGCGCGCCCTGGGCGCTGTCCGGACAGTGGGCAGGCAGGGTATTGGGCTGGACCCGCTGAATTGGGTCTAGTTGCCCGCTTCGACCAAGTGGGCAGTGCCCGTGCCCGGGCGGATCTCACCGATCACCCAAGCTTCCTGGTCAGCGCCTTGCGCAATCCCCACCGCCGCATCGACCTCCGACGGGGGCACTGCAACCACCATGCCGATGCCGAGGTTGAAGACGCGTTCCATCTCTTCGGGTGCGACTGGGCCAGCATCGGCGACGCGGTCGAAGATCCTGGGCACCGGCCAGGAGCCGCGCCGCAGCACCGCATCGACGCTGGGGCCGAGCATGCGGGCCACGTTCGCGACCAGTCCCCCGCCGGTGATGTGCGCTGCCCCCACGGCACCGCATTCGTCGAAGAGCGCGAGCACCGCAGGGGCGTAGATGACCGACGGTCGCAGCATCTCCTCACCCAGCGAATGATCGGCACCGGACCAGGCTGGTGAGCCGAGCACGGCCGGATCGGGCGTCTCACCCAGCAGGACGCGGCGGGCGAGGCTGTAGCCGTTGCATCGAAGCCCGCCCGACGCCAGTCCCACGAGCGTCGCCTCGCCGGCGGTGATGGAGCCTCGCAACCGTGCGCGTTCGGACACCCCCACGGCAAAGCCGGCGATGTCATAGTCGCCGGGAGCGAGTGCATCGGGGTGTTCGGCCAACTCGCCTCCGACCAGCGCGCAACCGGCGCTGCGGCAGCCAGCGGCCAGACCCGTCACGATCGCCTCGACGATGTCGGGGTCGAGGCGTCCTGCAGTGATCTGATCGTGGAACAGCAGCGGCTGCGCGCCGAGCGTGACGATGTCGTCGACACACATGGCAACCACGTCGATCCCGATCGTGTCCCACCGGCCGAGCGCGGCGGCAATGAGAGGCTTCGTGCCCGCGCCGTCATTCGCGCTCACCAGCACTGGGTCGCTGAGGCCCTCCGGCAGCGCCGTCACCGCCCCGAACGCTCCGATGTCACTCAGCACCTCGGGCCGGTACGTGCTGCGAGCGAGGGGCGCCAGCCGCCGTACCGCTTCGTCCCCCGCGTCGATGCTCACTCCCGCCTCCTCGTAGGTCAGCGGACGGGAGTCGCCAGCCTCGGGGCCGCTAGCGGGCGGGTCGACAGCTGCAGGCGTCATCCAGCGACGGACTCTGCGATGGCAACCGGCTGCACGCTGCCCGTCGCGATCAGCGAGCGGTTCGGTTCGTCGGCGACGCTGCCGAAGACTTCGGCCCGCGCCCCCGCGCCGATCTCCACCGGATACTCGCCCGTCAGGCATGCATGACAGAACCCGCCGCCCGGCACGCCCGTGGCTTCAACGAGTTGATCGAGGCTCAGGTAGGCCAGCGAGTCGACACCCAGGTACGCCTCGATCTCGTCCAGGTCACGATTGGCGGCCAGCAGCTCGCCGGAGGTGCCGGTGTCCATGCCGTAGAAGCACGGCCAGCGGTACGGGGGCGAAGAGATGCGCAGGTGCACCTCAGCGGCGCCGGCGCCGCGCAGCATGTCCACAATCGACCGGGTGGTGGTGCCACGCACAATCGAATCGTCGACCACCACGAGCCTGCGGCCGTCGATGTTGGAGCTGATGGGGTTCAGCTTGGTCCGCACACCCAGAGAGCGGACGTGCTGGTTCGGAGCGATGAACGTGCGGCCGATGTAGCGGTTCTTGACCAGGCCGTCGCCGTAGGCGATGCCGCTGGCGCGTGCGTAGCCCTGTGCTGCAGGAATGCCCGATTCGGGAACGGGCATCACCAGGTCGGCATCGACGGGTGCATTGGTGGCTAGGTGCGCGCCCATGCGCTGGCGAGCTGCATGCACGTTCTGACCTGCCAAGGTGGTGTCGGGGCGCGAGAAGTACACGAACTCGAAGATGCACAAGTGCGGTTCCGCCCGATCGCCGGTTGCCGGCGGGCCCGCGAAGGGCCACAGCGAGCGGCACCCGGCTGCGTCGATGATGATCATCTCGCCCGGCTGGACCTCGCGCTCGAACGTCGCACCGACCACCTCCAGCGCAGGGTTCTCCGACGCGAGCACCCAGCCTCCGCCGGACTGGCTGACACTGGGTTGGCCGACAGTGGGCTGATGGCCGCTGAGCTGACTGCTGCCGGCGTCGCCACCCGCCTGCTCGCCGACATTCAAGCGGCCCAGGCACAGCGGCCAGATGCCATGCGGATCACGAACCCCGATCAGGCGATCGCGGTCGGCCACCACAAACGTGAAGCCCCCGCGCAGGCTGGGCAGTACCTCTGCGAGCGCTTCCGTGACGGCCTCGCGTGGGCGGGTACGGGTGATCTGCGGTGTGGTGTTGATGCGCTGGGCGATCAGCTCGGCCACCAAGTCGCTGTCGCTGGTGACCACCCCGTCGAGCATCCCCGATGACGTCGCCAGCTCGGCCGTGTTGGTGAGGTTCCCGTTGTGACCGAGCGCGAATTCCGTGCCGTCGAGCCCTCGGTAGAACGGCTGCGCTGCGCGCCACGAACTCGATCCCGTGGTGGAGTAGCGGGTGTGGCCGATGGCGAGGTCGCCTTCGAGTCCTGCAAGCACGCGGTCGTCAAAGGCGCTGGCGACCAGGCCCATGTCCTTCACCACCGTGATGTGCGTGCGATCGGACACGGCAATGCCGGCCGATTCCTGCCCCCGGTGCTGCAGCGCATACAGCCCGAGATAGCTCAGGTGGGCCACGGGACCACCGGGCAGGTACACGCCGACGACACCGCAGGCTTCGCGCGGCTTGTTGAGGTCCACGCCCTCGTCCGGGGCGCCGCTCATGCCGCCTCCCCGTCAACAGTCTGCGCGAATGCTTGGGGCAAGGCACCGCGCCGGCGGGCCAGTGTGTCGTCGAGCGCCACGTCTATGTCAAAACCGGGTTCTGCGAAGCGCCCGATCTGCACCCTCGATCCTCCGAACGACCCCAGCCGGCGGCTCGCGAGCCCTGCCGCTGAGGCCGCGTGCGCGAGCCGCTCGACATCGCCTGCCTCGGCTGCCACCAGAACGCGGCCCGGCGGCTCGGCGAACAGCGCCCGCTCCGCCGGTGCCGGGCCGCCCAGCGACGGAACCTTCGCGTGCACGCCCGCGCCGCCGTGACAGCACATCTCGGCGATCGCCACGGCGATGCCGCCGTCGGAGACATCATGCGCGCACCGCACGAGGCCCTCCCGCACGGCTGCAGCCGCGAACCGGGCGGTTGCGGCACTGCCCGCGAGGTCGAGGTCGGGCAGCGCGCCGTCGCGGCAGTCACGACGTTCCCACGCCCAACGGCTGCCGCCCAGCGCTATGGGACCCGGCGAGGAGGCGTCGGTGCCTGATTCGGCCCCAACGGCCGGCCCGGGCGGACCCACCAGCATGAGCGCTGTGCCCGGCGGCAATTCGTCAGCGATCGGCCGGCGGACAAGGTCGGGATGCACGCCGAGCAGGCACACCACCGGTGTCGGGCAGATATTGGTGCCGTTCGTTTCGTTGTAGAGGCTGACATTGCCGCCCACGACGGGCACGCCGAGTACGTCACAGGCTTCGGCCATGCCGTCGATGGCCTCGGAAAGCTGCCACATGACATCGGGATGGGTCGGATTGCCGAAGTTGAGGCAGTTGACGAGCGCGAGCGGATCGGCGCCCACACAGGCGAGGTTCAACGCCGCCTCCATGACCACCATGGCGGTGCCCCGGCGGGGATCGGCATCGCACCAGCGGTGGTTGCCGTCCACCGACACTGCGAGGCCACGACCAGTGGGAGTGCCGTTGCGGGGGTCTCGCAATCGCAGCAGCGTGGCGTCGCGGCCCGGGCCGACAACCGTGTTCAGGAACAGTTGGTGGTCGTACTGGCGGTACACCCAGCTCGGGTCGGCGAGCATCGCCAGCAGATCGGCAGCACAGTCGCTGGAGCTGCCCGCGGTCGGATCGGCTGCCGGGTCGACGCTGCGCCGGAGGGCCAGATCCGCCGGCGGCCGCATCGGCCGGTCGTACGACGGCGCGTCGTCGTGAAGCGTGCTCGCAGGAACCTCGGCCAGCACCGCGCCGTCCACCCCGTCGCGCACGCGCAGGATGCCATCGCCGGTCACGCGCCCGACGACCGTCGCGCTCACTTCCCAACGGGAACAAATCTCGAGCACCCGATCGACATTGGCCGACGAGACAATCGCCAGCATGCGCTCCTGAGACTCCGACGTCATGATCTCGAACGGCTCCATGCCGTGCTGGCGCAGCGGCACGACGCTGACATCCACCTCCATCCCGGTGCCGCCACGCGACGCCGTTTCGCTCGTCGCGCACGTCAAGCCCGCGCCGCCGAGGTCCTGGATGCCGCTGACGAGCCCTGCCTCCAGCAGCTCCAGGCATGCCTCGATGAGACGCTTTTCCTCGAACGGATCGCCGACCTGAACGCTCGGGCGCTTCGTCGAACCGTCGTCGGCCTCGTCGAAGCCCGCTGAGGCCAGCACGCTCACGCCGCCGATGCCGTCGCGGCCGGTGCTCGCGCCCATGAGCACCGCTGCGCTGCCCACCTCGGTCGCTCGGCCGAGCACCAGGCGTTCAGTCGGCATGATCCCGAGGGCCGCCACATTCACCAGCGGGTTGTCTCGGTACGTCTCACACGACACGAATTCGCCGGCAACAGTGGGAACCCCCACGCTGTTGCCATACCCCGAGATTCCGCTGACGATGCCCTCGGCAATCCAGTTGCTGCGCGGCTCGTCCAGCGGCCCCACGCGCAGAGGATCCGCGAGCGCTATGGGTCGCGCGCCCATGGTGAAGATGTCGCGCAGGATGCCGCCGACTCCGGTCGCCGCACCTTGATATGGCTCGATAGCGGAAGGATGGTTGTGGCTCTCGATGCGTACAGCAACGGCAATGCCGTCGCCGACGTCGACAACACCGGCATTCTCACCTGGTCCGACAAGCACACACGGGGCTTCAGTCGGCAATCGGGCGAGGTGACGGCGCGACGATTTGTACGAGCAATGCTCGGACCACATCACCGCATACATCGCGAGTTCGAGATGGTTCGGTTCACGCTCCAAGAGCTCACAAATGCGGTCGTATTCGGCGTCAGTCAGGCCAAGCG
Source organism: Acidimicrobiales bacterium (assembly GCA_009843525.1). Taxonomy (GTDB): domain Bacteria; phylum Actinomycetota; class Acidimicrobiia; order Acidimicrobiales; family Poriferisodalaceae; genus Poriferisodalis; species Poriferisodalis multihospitum. The sequence continues at coordinate 212,964 of VYDH01000033.1, forward strand.
CCGCATGAATACTGGTCGTATCGGAAACTATTGCAGTCACATCAACCCGAGTTCATTGGATACCGCAAAACGTCGTGCTATACAGACGACATGAGCGAACGAACAATGTCCGACGAACACAAAGCGGCTATTGCCGCGGGCCGCATCGAGGCCGCAGCAGTGCGGGATTATCTTGAGGCCCTCGAAACTCACCGGCCTCGTCCCGGCCGCAGGCAGAGTGCGGAGTCGCTGAACGCCAAGAAAGATGCAATCGATGCGCAGATTGCCGAAGCAAAGCCGATCAAGCGCTTGCTCCTGATGCAAGAGCGCCGGGATGTCGAGGCGGCGATCGAAGCACTGCAGGTCGAACCCGATATGGCCTCTGTCGAAGAAGGCTTTGTCACCCACGCTGCCAACTACGGACGACGCAAGGGAATTCAGTACGCCACATGGCGAGAATTCGGCGTTCCGGCCGACATGCTGGCTCGTGCGGGCATCACACGGGGCGGCTGACACCTCAGATCTCCTGGCTCTCGGCCAGCGAAACCCGAGCCATAGCAGACCGGCGCGTCTTCATGCCGCGTGGTGACCGACGGCTTGACGGGTGCTCGCTGCCGCATAGAGCAACGCTTCGAGCAACTTGCGTCCGTCAGTAGATCCCAATAGTTCAGACGTAGCCCGTTCCGGATGGGGCATCAGGCCCACCACATTGCCCGCTTCGTTGCAAATGCCAGCGATATCGTCTACTGAGCCATTCGGGTTGGCGACATAGCGCATTACGACTTGACCGTTCTCGCGCAAACGTTGCAACGTCGCACGGTCACACACATAGTTCCCTTCAAAGTGATTGATGGGAATGCTCAGTTGATCCGATGGCGACAAACCATGTCCCAATACATGATGCACCGATGCCATGGCCAACTGCTGCGGCTGGCACAGGAATGAAAGCCCGGCATTGGGTCGCAACGCTCCCGGCAGCAAACCTGCCTCGGTCAATACTTGGAATCCGTTGCAAATGCCGACCACGGGACCTCCAGCACCCGCGAATGAGGCGACTGCATCCATGATTGGCGAGAAGCGGGCGATTGCGCCGGTACGCAGGTAGTCGCCGTGCGCGAATCCACCCGGAATGACGACGGCATCCACACCGCTCAGCGAGGTCTCGTCACTGCGCAGCAGCGCTGTCCGCGCCCCGAGCTCGGCCAGAGCGTCGAGCGTGTCGAGATCGCAGTTCGTGCCGGGGAATTGGATGACACCGACTGAGACATTCATTGGCACGCTCATGGGGCACTCACGGGCTGTGATCCTGCCCCGCAGCACGCAGCTCGATGCGAGCGTCCTCGATCACTGGGTTCGCCAGCAGGCGTTCGCACATCTGCTCAGTCACCGAACGGGCTTCGGACACGTCGGCTGCGGTGACCTCCAAGCGGATGGCCTTGCCCACCCTGACGCCGCTCACGCCCGCAAATCCGAGCGCTGCGAGGGCTCGCTCGATCGTGGTGCCAGCCGGGTCGGCAATCTCGGCTCGTGGCGAGACTTCCACCAGCACCTCCCAGCGATTCATGAAGCGTTGGCTCCCGCCGGCACGCCGGAGTGCGCCAGCCAATCGTCGAACGACTCGCCGGTCAGCGTCTCGTACGCCTCGATGTAGCGAGCGCGGGTAGCGGCAACCACATCGTCGGTGAGCGGCGGCGGGGGCGGTTCCTTGTTCCATCCGGTGGCTTCGGTGGCGTCGCGCACCGGCTGCTTGTCGAGCGACGGCGGCGATGCGCCGGGCTGCCAGTGATCCTTGGGCCAGAAGCGAGACGAGTCGGGTGTAAGCCACTCGTCGGCGACCACCAGGGTGCCGTCCACATAGCCCAGCTCGAACTTGGTGTCGGCGATGATGATCCCCCGCTCGGACGCATGGGCGGCCGCTGTGCTGTAGGCGTCGACGCACACTCGGCGGGCGGCCGCGGCCGCCTCGGGGCCGACCAGCTCAGCGGCAGCAGCGAACGAGATGTTCACGTCGTGCCCATCGGTCGCCTTGGTGGACGGCGTGAAGACTGGTTCGGGGAGCTGCTGAGACTCGAGCAGGCCGGCCGGAAGCGGCTCGTCGTGCATGGTGCCGCGCTCACGGTATTCCTTCCATGCCGAACCGGTGATGTACCCGCGCACGATGCACTCGATCGGCAGCATCTCCGCCCGGCGAACGAGGAGGGCTCGGCCGGCCCATTCGGATCGTCGTGCCGCAGCCGGGAAGTCGCCGGGGTCGGCTGAGACCACGTGGGTCGGGGCGATGTCGCCGAGCCATGTCGACCACCACGCCGTCATAGCCGTCAGCACTCGGCCCTTGTCTGGCACCGGTTCGTTGAACACGACATCGAAGGCCGAGATGCGATCGCTGGCGACCATCAACAGGTGCCTGTCGTCGACGCGGTACATCTCGCGCACCTTCCCGCGGTGGACTAGCTCAAGCTCGCTCACGTTGCCTCTCTTGTCATCGTCTCGCCGGTCATCGATCAGGGCCGCTCGCTGCTCGGTTCACAGCACCTCGCCCGGCTCGTAGTCGACGGCTGCGCCGTACCGCTCTGCCACTTTGCCCGCGGCGGCCACGAATTCGTCGACCTGATCCGCAGCGCGACCGCTGAACGACGCCGGATCCGCAAGGGCTGCCGCGACATCGTCGTCACTGAGCTGCAGCTCCGGATCGGCCGCGATGCGAGCCGCGAGATCGTTGCGGTCGACGGTGCCCTCGCGCAGCGCCAGCACGGCGGCGGTCGCATGGGCGCCGATGCGCTCATGCGCCTCCTCGCGGCCGGCGCCTGCTGCTACGGCCGCGGCGAGCAGGCGGGTGGTGGCGAGAAACGGCAGGTAGGCGGCCAGTTCGGCTTCGACCCGAGCCGGGAAGACGGCGAAGCCGTCCAGGACGCTGAAAGCAGTCTCCAGCGCACCGTCAAGTGCGAAGAATGCGTCGGGGAGCACGATGCGGCGCACCACCGAGCAGCTCACATCCCCCTCGTCCCATTGGTCGCCGGCGAGCTGCGAGGCCATCATCAGGTGTCCTCGCAGAATGGTCACGAGGCCGGTGATTCGCTCGCACGAGCGGGTGTTCATCTTGTGCGGCATGGCAGACGAGCCGACTTGGCCGGCAGTGAAGCCTTCGGTGACCAGTTCGTGACCAGCGGCGAGGCGCACGCTGAGCGCCAAGTTGCCGAGCGGTGCCGCGGCGCCGACCAGCACTGCGACGACGTCGAGGTCGAGCGAGCGAGGGTAGATCTGTCCAGCGGAACCGAGCACCCGGACGAAGCCCAGCTCGGCGGCGAGGCGCCGCTCCAGAAGATCCACAGCCGCCCGGTCGTCACCCAACAGCTCCAGCATGTCCTGCTGCGTGCCCACCGGTCCGCGGATGCCGCGCAGCGGGTAGCGGGCCAAGAGCTCCTCGATGCGCTCGAGCGACACGAGCGCCTCGGTGCCGATCGTGGCCCAGCGCTTGCCCAGCGTGGTCGCCTGCGCGGGCACATTGTGCGTACGCGCGGCCATCACGAGATCTCGGTGCGCAGTGGCCAACGCGGCGATGCGCACGACAAAGGCAGCTATGCGTTGGGCGACCAGGCCCAACGCGGCGGCGACTTGGCACTGCTCGACGTTTTCGGTGACATCGCGCGAGGTCATGGCGCGATGGATCTGCTCGTAGCCGGCGAGCGCGCAGAACTCCTCGATGCGCGCCTTCACGTCGTGGCGCGTGATCCGTTCCCGCTCGGTGATCGAGTCGAGGTCGACTTGCGTGACCACGTCTCGATACGCCTCCAGCGCCCCGTCTGGCACGCCGACGCCCGCTTCTCGCTGCGCCTCGAGCACCGCGATCCACAGCCGCCGCTCAAGGATGACCTTGTGGCGGGGCGACCAAACCTCGGTCATCTCCGCTGAGGCGTAGCGAGTTGCCAGAACGTTGGGGATGACCTCGGGGCTCACGTCAGCCTCACCGGACCCAGCCTCACCGGGCACCAGCGGCGCGGAACTCGTCCAAACGGGCAGCGAGCTCCGCATCGGTCACCGCAAGCATCTCGGTGACAAGCACAGCCGCATTCGCCGAGCCGTTCACCGCAACGGTGGCGACCGGGATGCCCTTCGGCATCTGCACCGTCGACAGCAGCGCATCGAGGCCGTCGGCGAGGCCGCCGCTGAGCGGCACGCCGATCACCGGCAGGGTGGTGTGCGCAGCCACCACACCAGCCAGGTGCGCTGCCATGCCCGCTCCGCAGATGACCGCGGCAAAGCCAGCGTCGCGTGCTTCGGTCGCGAACGACGCCACGGCTGCAGGTGTGCGGTGAGCGCTCATCACCTCAGTCACGTGTTCGACACCGAACCTGTCGAGCATCTCGGTGGCGGGTGCCATCTTCGACGCATCGTTCGGCGAACCCATCAAGATGGCGACCTTCATCGATTTGCTCTCCTGACACAGATCGGCTGACTGCCCATCGACGTACCGTCTGAGTCTCGCCGCCCGGAGTGGGTGACGGGGCGATGTCTGGAGAGGAGCAGGGCCCTCATCGGCTGAGGGCGGCGGCTGCCGCGGCCTCGGCGGCGGCGATGTCGGTGCGGTAGGTCATGCCCGGCCAGCTGAGCTGACGCACGGCTTCATACGCACGGTCGCGCGCCGCCGCCGCATCGGGCCCGCGCCCGCACACATTCAGCACCCGGCCACCCCCAGTCACGAGCGGCTCAGGCGGGGCCGCCCCATCGTCGGCAGCCCCGACGCCTGCGCAGAAGACGGTGACGCCTGGCACTTCGCGCGCCCGCTCGAGACCCGCGATGGCGTCGCCGGTGCGCGGCGCCGCTGGATAGCCCTCCGCAGCGCACACGACGCAGACCATGGCGTCGTCGGAGACTCGAATCTCATCGGTCAGCTCGCCTGCTGCGGCCCCTGCCAGCAGCAGCGCGAGATCGTTCTCGATGCGCGGCAGCGTGACCTGAGCCTCGGGATCGCCGAAGCGGACGTTGAACTCCAGCAGGCGGGGCCCGTCGGGCGTCAACATGAAGCCCGCATAGAGCACGCCGCGGTAGTCGACGCCTCGCCCGATCAGCTCGGTCAGCGTCGGCTCAAACGCCAGCGCGGCCAGTTCGACGCAGGCAGCCCGATCGACGTCTGCCAGCGGCGAGACGCAGCCCATGCCGCCCGTGTTGGGCCCCGTGTCGCCGTCGCCGATGCGCTTGTGATCGCGCACAGCCGTGGGCAGCAGCACGGCGCGGCGGCCGTCGCAGAGCGCGAACAGCGACACCTCGGGGCCTCGCATTCCCTCTTCGATCACGATGCGGCGACCGGCATCCCCGAACGCGGCGCCGTCCAGCTTGGCGTCGACGTCAGCATGGGCTTCGGCCGGCTCGTCGGTGACCAGCACGCCCTTGCCAGCAGCGAGGCCGCTGGTCTTGACGACGTACGGCGGCGGCAGCGTCTCCAGGTAGGCGTGTGCTGCACGGCGACCTGCTGGGTCGCTGTCGAACGTGGCGTAGGCGGCTGTAGGCACGCCGGCGGCGCTGACCACTTCTTTCATCCACGCCTTCGAACTCTCCAGCGCGGCGCCGTCGGCGCCTGGTCCGAACACGAGCCGGCCGTCTGCCCGCAGTCGATCAGCAAGACCGTCTGCCAGCGGCCCTTCCGGTCCGATGACGTACAGGTCGGCGTCTATCTCGGTGGGCGGTGTCGCGACGCTGCCCTCAATACCGGCGTTCCCCGGCGTCACCACCACCTCGGCAGTCCGGCGAAGCACCGACGCGAATGCATGCTCACGCCCGCCCTGGCCGACCACACAGACCTTCATCGGCCGGCAGCCTCAGGGGCAGGCGGGGTGAACCGAAGGTGCATCTCGCTGAGAGTCCTTTCAGGCCGCGCCGAGTCCAACTTCGCAGCTCACGCTGCGAACCTGATGTACTGCTCGCGGCCGGGGCCGACGCAGACATACCGGATCGGCAAGCCGAGCTGGCGTTCGAGGAAGACGATGTAGTCGACCGCCTGGCGCGGCAGCTGCCATCGCTGGGTGACCTTGTCGAGCGGCGTCTTCCAGCCCGGCAACGTGGCATACACGGGGACGGCTCGATCATGCAGCGAGCGCAGGTGTGGCAGGTAGTCGTAGCGGTGGCCGTCCACCTCGTAGGCGACGCAGACCTTGATCGTGTCGAGTTCGTCGAGCACGTCGAGCTTGGTGAGCGCGATCTCGGTGCAGGCGTTCAGGCGCACTGCCTGACGGCCCATGACGGCGTCGAACCAGCCGCACCGGCGCGGACGGTTGGTGTTGGTGCCGTATTCCGCGCCGCGATCTCGCAGGTGCTCACCGGTCTCGCCGTGCAGCTCGGTGACGAAAGGTCCCGAACCCACCCGGGTGGTGTACGCCTTGGCAATGCCGATGACCTGATCGATCGCGCCGGGCCCGATGCCCGAGCCCACCAGCGCGAAGCCTGCCACCGGGTTCGACGAGGTGACGAAGGGGTAGGTGCCGTGATCGAGGTCGAGGAAGGTGGCCTGGGCGCCTTCGAACAGCACGCGCTCGCCCGCGTGCAGTGCCTCGTGGAGCCATCCGACGGTGTCGGCCACCAGCGGCGCCAGCCGCGGTGCCACCTCAGTGATGAGCTGGTCGGCCAGCTCGTCGGGATCGACGCCGGGATGGTCGTACACCCGCTGCAGGTAAGCGTTGCGGTCGGCCAGCACGCTCAGCAATCGAGAGCGCAGCGTCATCGGCTCGAGCAGATCCTCGACTCGCAGCCCGACTCGTGCCGCCTTGTCGGCGTACGCAGGCCCGATGCCGCGCTTGGTGGTACCGAGCTTGGCATCGCCGCGTTGCGCTTCGGCAAGCTCGTCGGCGATCTGGTGATAGGGCAGCACCAGATGCGCCGCGGGGCTCAGCATCAGCCGGCCGCAGTCGACGCCGCGGCTGGCGAGCATGTCGATCTCGTCGATCAGCACCCACGGATTGATCACCACGCCGTTGCCGATGATCGGCGTCACGTGCTCGTACAGCACCCCGCTGGGTATGAGCTGCAGGGCGAACGTTTCGCTGTCGACGACGATCGTGTGCCCCGCGTTGTGGCCGCCCTGGTAGCGAACGACGTGCTGGCATTCCTTGGCGACGATGTCGACGATGCGGCCCTTGCCCTCGTCGCCCCATTGCGTTCCTACGACGATTGAGCCCGGCATGTTTCAGCCCATCGCCAGCCGGCAGGACGCTGTCGTCGTCACCAAATCAGTCTAGGGAGTGACCCCTCCGGGGCCGCCGGATTTTCAGTGGATTCGGCCGTCCGGAGCACTGCTCACGAGGCTTCTGAGAGCGGTGCCAGATCGTCGGTTGCCTCGGGTGCGGTGCGTGTCGGCGGTGACGGCGTGCTGAGAGTGAATGAGCCGTCGACGTTGTCCACCGTCACGGCGTCGCCATCGGCGAACGTGCCGTCGAGCAGGCCGGAGGCCAGCGGATCGGTCAGTTCGCGCTGGATCAAGCGTCGAAGCGGCCGGGCACCGTAGGCCGGGTCATACCCGCGGTTGGCGAGCAGCGCTGTTGCTTCGGAGGTCACCTCCAGTGTGATCTCGCGATCGGCAAGACGGGTGCGCAAGATCTCCAGCTGCCGTTCGGCAATGGCAGCCACATCGCTGCGGCTGAGGGCGTCGAACTGCAGGATCTCGTCGACACGGTTGATGAACTCCGGTGCGAAGAACTCCGCTGGGTCCACCGCCAGGTTCGACGTCATGATGAGCACGACGTTGGAGAAGTCGACGGTGCGCCCATGGCCGTCTGTCAGCCGACCGTCGTCAAGCACCTGCAGCAGCACGTTGAAGACGTCGGCGTGCGCCTTCTCGATCTCGTCGAGCAGGACGACCGAGTACGGCCGGCGGCGGACTGCCTCGGTCAGCTGGCCGCCGTCGTCATGGCCGATATACCCGGGAGGTGCGCCGATCAGGCGGCTGACCGAGTGCCGTTCCAGGTATTCCGACATGTCGATGCGAACTATGGCGCGCTCGTCGTCGAACAGCGCTTCGGCCAACGCACGCGCCAGCTCGGTCTTGCCCACACCGGTCGGGCCCAGGAACAGAAAGCTCCCTATGGGCCGATCCGGCTCGCTCAGCCCGGCCCGGCTGCGCCGGATGGCATTGGCGACTGCCGCGACCGCATGTTGCTGGCCGACGACTCGGCGGGCCAACGTCTCTTCCAGGTGCACCAGCTTGTGCACCTCTCCTTCGAGCAGCCGGCTCGTGGCGATGCCCGTCCAGCGCGACACCACCTCCGCGATGTCGTTTGCGTCCACCTCTTCCCGCAGGATCCGCTTGCCTGCTTGCAGCCGTGCCAGCTCCGCGGCTGCTTCGTCGAGACGCCGGTGCACCTCGGGCAGTTGGCCGAAGCGGATCTCCGCAGCCCGCTCAAGATCGGTTTCGCGCTCGACCGCTGCGGCCAGCGCCTCTGCTTCGGACTTCAACGCTCGGATCTGGTCGATGGCCGCTTTTTCCGCCTGCCAGTGCGCTTTGAGCCCGGCGACGCGCTCGCGCTCAGACGCCAGTTCTTCGGCGATCGCGTCGCGTCGCTGGTTGTCGCGTCGCTCGTTTTCGGATGAGCCGCTGCTCGACCCATTCGATGACTCGTTCGACGGCTCGTCGCCACTCAACGCCAGCTCCTCGATCTCGAGTTGGCGGATACGCCGTTCGCACACATCGATCTCCAGCGGCACCGAGTCGATCTCGATCCGCAGCCGGCTGGCAGCCTCGTCCATCAGGTCGATGGCCTTGTCGGGCAGGAAACGCTCTCGCAGGTATCGATCCGACAGGGTGACAGCGGCAACCAGCGCTGCGTCGGTGATGCGCACGCCGTGGTGGACCTCGTAGCGCTCCTTCAGCCCGCGCAAGATGGCCACCGCATCGGTGACCGATGGCTCGCCCACATAGACGGGCGCAAAACGCCGCTCGAGCGCAGCATCGTCTTCGATGTGCTGGCGATACTCGTCGAGCGTCGTCGCGCCCACCAGGCGCAGCTGCCCGCGCGCCAGCATCGGCTTGAGCATGTTGGCTGCGTCGAGCGAACTGTCGCCGCCCGCGCCCGCGCCGACCAGCGTGTGCACCTCGTCCAGGAACGTGATGATCTCGCCGTCGGATTCGGCGATCTCGCCCAGCACCGCTTCGAGCCGTTCCTCGAACTCGCCCCGATACTTGGCTCCTGCCACCATCGCAGCCAGGTCCAGCGCGACGACACGCTTGTCGCGCAGGCCGTCCGGAACGTCGCCCTCGGCGATGCGGCGGGCCAGGCCTTCGACGATCGCCGTCTTTCCCACACCCGGTTCGCCGATCAGGACTGGGTTGTTCTTGGTACGTCTCGACAGCACCTGGATGATCCGCCGGATCTCGTCATCGCGGCCGATGACGGGATCGAGCTTGTCGTCGCGAGCCTCGGCCGTGAGGTCGCGGCCGAATCGCTCAAGTGCTTCGTAGCAATTCTCCGGAGTCGGCGACGTGACCCTTGTGCTGCCGCGCAGCTCGCCGACCAGAGCCGCCAGCGCATCGCGGTCGGCGTCGAGGTCGTCGGCGAGCGCCAGCAACAGGTGCTCGGTGGACAGGTAGTCATCGCCCATCTGGGCGCGCTCTGCGTCGGCAGCCTGCAGTGCTTCGGCCAGCTCACGTGCGAGCCCGGGCGGTGGCTGGGTTTGCGCGCTGAAGCTGCGCGGCAGCCGCTCAAGTGCCTCAAGAGCGCGCGTACGCACGGCAGCCGGCTCGATGCCGGCCCGTGCGAGCACGGGAAGCACCAAGCCCTCTGGCTGCGATACGAGCGCCAGCAGCAGGTGAGCCCGGGTGAGCTCGGCGTGACCCTCGCTCTGCGCGGTTTGAGCAGCAGATGCCAGCGCCTCTTGGCACTTGTGCGTCAGCGGGCTGGACGGCAGCGGGCGCTTGCGGGGATCTGCGTCGTGCTTCATGATGTCAAGTTTAGCAGAAAACTTGACAATGAATGACTCAGATTTACTGATTCGATAATTGGTGGGCGGCTCAGCCTCTCGGGCGCCTGATGAGATCGGTTTGCGGCAGCGGCACCAGGTCACGCCGGTATTGCCGGTGCGTTTCTGCCACCAGCGTGGCCGCCTCGGCTTGCACGTCGGCGAGCTTGCGTTCCAGCGCCGCCACGCGCTCTTCCAGTTCCATCACGCGCTTGACGCCAGCCAGGTTGAGGCCCTCGCTGGTGAGCTGGCTGATGCGGTTGAGCATGGCGATGTCGCGGTCGCTGTAGCGGCGGCTGCCGCCGGAGGTGCGTGCGGGCGCCAGCAGGCCCTTGCGCTCATAGATCCGCAGCGTTTGAGCATGCACACCCGCGAGCTCGGCCGCCACCGAGATGACGTACAGCGCCCGGTTGCGCTCGGAGGCAGATGGCGTTCGCCTTGGTTGTTCGCTCATGACCGTGTTCCTCGGTTCGTCCCCTGGTTGCTATCGCTGTGCTCCTGCGGTGTCGGCGAGTGTCGCCGGTTCCGGTTCGGCCTCGCGCTGTCGCCGGCTCGTCCCTCCCTCGAAGTCGGTGACGTCGCGCAGTGCCTCGATCGCCGCCTGCTCCGCAGACGACAGCTTCGTCGGCACCACGATGTCGACGCTCACCAGCAGATCGCCCGTGCCGCGACGGGTGGTGACGCCGCGGCCGCGCACCCGGAAGGTCTTGCCCGACGGGGTTCCCGGCGGGATGCGCAAGGTGACCGGGTTCCCGTCGAAATCCAGCACTTTCACATCGGCGCCAAAGACGGCCTCGGGAAATGTGATCGGCACGCTGACCGTCAGATTCCGGCCGTCACGGCCGAAATCGGCGTCAGGTGCCACGTCGACCAGCACGAACAGATCGCCGTTGGGTCCGCCGCCCGAACCCGGCGAGCCCTTGCCCGCCAGCCTGATCCGCCCGCCGTCGTCAACCCCGGCAGGAATGCGCACCTTGACGTTCCGCATCCCGCCCGACGATGCGTCGGGCACTGCCACCTCCGTGACCGCGCCGGAGACCGCATCTCGAAACGAGATGCCGAGCCGGGTTTCGAGGTCGTGTCCGCGCATCGGCATGGGGCCACCTCGGCCGGCTCGACCACGGCCGTCGCCGAAAAGGTTGCCGAAGATGCCGCCCAGGTCGCCGAGATCCTCGACGCGGATGCTGAAGCCGCCTGGCCCTGATGCGAAGCCGCCCATCTGGGGGCCGAAGCCGACGGGCCCCAAGCGGCGCGCCTCGTCATATGCCGCGCGCTTTTCGGAGTCGCCGATGACGTCGTACGCCGCAGAGATCTGCTTGAAACGCTCCTCGTCGCCGGCACTCGAATCCGGATGGTGCTTGCGCGCGAGCTTCCGGTACGCCTTGGTGATGTCCTTGTCCGACGCGTCGGGCGAGACGCCCAAGGCCGCGTAGTAGTCGGTCTCAAACCACTCGCGTCGTGGGTCCATCGTGGCCCCCTACCCCGTGCGCACCTTGACCATGGCAGCACGCAGCACGCGGCCGTCGAAACGGAACCCGCTGCGCAGCTCCGCCGTCACGATCTGACGGGCGCCATCGGCATGGGCCGGTGCATCGGCATCGTCTGGCTCTGCGGCGGCCGCGGAGCCTGCATCGTCGACATCGGGGTCATCAGCGTCTTCGTCCGCCGCCGGGGCGGCGGGCGCGTCCTCGATCGTCACTGCCTCGTGCTGGGTGGGGTCGAACGGCTCCCCGACGGCATCGATCCGTTCGAGCCCCGCCTTGCCCAGGGCCACCATGAGCGACTGGCCCACGGCGGCCACCTCGCTGTGCCCTTGAGAAGCAGCGGCGTCGCACCCGTCGAGTACCGGCAGCAGCGACTCGACCAGGCGGCTGACGCCCGCAGAGACCTGCTGGCGCCGCTCCGCTTCGACTCGCTTCCGGTAGTTCTGGAACTCCGCCCGTTGGCGCTGCAGCTGGTCGAGATAGTCATCCCGCTCGGCTGTCACGGCTTCGAGCTGTGACAGCAAGTCGGCCCGTTCCGCCAGATCCCCCAGGCCAGGCTGGTCGAGAGCTGGCGGGCTCTCGCCGACTGCTTCCGCAGCCGCTGCGTCGAGCTCGGTCTCGATTTCGCTCACTTCTCCTCGTCCACGATCTCCGCGTCGACAACGTCGTCGTCGGAAGCGGCACCCTCGCCATCAGTCGCGGTGTTCGCGGCCGCAGACTCGTACAGCTTCTGGCTGAACGCGCTGCTGGCGGCAGCGAGCGTCTCGGTGGCCGAGCGGATGGCGTCGAGATCGTCGCTCTCGAGTGCCTCGCTTGCAGCAGCCACCGCAGCCTCCACGGGCTCCTTGTCGTCGGCGGACACGCTGTCGCCCTGCTCGTCGAGCAGCTTGCGGGTCTGGTACACGAGCGTGTCCGCGTTGTTGCGGATCTCGGCCTCCTCCCGCCGGCGGGCGTCCTCCGCAGCATGCGCCTCGGCATCGGAGACCATCCGCTCGATCTCGTCGGGCGACATAGCCGACTGCCCGGTGATGGTGATCGACTGCTCCTTGCTGGTCGCGCTGTCCTTCGCGGACACGTGGACGATGCCATTCGCATCGATGTCGAACGCCACCTCGATCTGCGGAACGCCCCGCGGCGCCGGCGGCAGGCCGACCAGCTGGAACTTGCCCAGCGTCTTGTTGCCGGCTGCCATTTCCCGCTCGCCCTGCAGCACGTGGATCTCCACGGACGGCTGACCGTCTTCAGCAGTGGTGAACATCTCCGACCGGCGCGTCGGGATCGTGGTGTTGCGGTCGATGAGCCGCGTCATCACGCCGCCCTTGGTCTCAATGCCCAAGCTGAGCGGCGTGACGTCGAGCAGCAGCACATCGGTGACGTCGCCCTTGAGCACGCCGGCCTGGATGGCGGCACCCACCGAGACCACCTCGTCGGGATTCACACCCTTGTGAGGCTCACGGCCCGTGAGCTCGGTCACCAGCTTCTGCACGGCGGGCATGCGCGTGGAGCCGCCCACCAGGATCACGTGATCGATGTCGGCTTTCGCCAGGCCCGCGTCGTTGATGGCCTGCTCGAAGGGAGACCGGCAGCGCTTCAGCAGGTCGAACGTCAGCTCCTCGAACTTGGACCGGCTCAGCTCGTAGTCGAGGTGGAGGGGGCCGCTGTCGGTTGCCGTGATGAACGGCAGGTTGATCTGGGTGGTCTGCTTGGACGACAGGTCCTTCTTGGCCTGCTCGGCCGCCTCCCGCAAGCGCTGGCCGGCCATCGCGTCGGTGCTCAGGTCGACCCCGTGGTCGCCCTTGAACGACGCTGCCAACCACGCGACCACAGCCGCGTCCCAGTCGTCGCCGCCGAGGTGGGTGTCGCCGGCGGTGGACTTCACCTCGAAGACGCCGTCGCCGATCTCGAGCACCGACACGTCGAACGTGCCGCCGCCGAGGTCGAACACCAGGATCGTCTGGTCCTCGGTTTCCTTGTCGAGGCCGTACGCCAGCGCAGCGGCGGTTGGCTCGTTGATGATGCGCAGCACGTCGAGGCCGGCGATCTTGCCCGCCTCGGTCGTGGCGGTGCGCTGTGCGTCGTCGAAGTACGCCGGCACGGTGATGACCGCCTCGGTCACCGTGTCGCCGAGGTACTGCTCGGCGTCGAGCTTCAGCTTCTGCAGCACCCGCGCCGAGATCTCCTGCGGCGTGTAGTTCTTGTCGTCGATGGACTTGCCCCAGGTGGTGCCCATGTGCCGCTTGACCGAGGCAATAGTGCGCTCGGGATTCGTGACCGCCTGCCGCTTGGCGACCTCGCCGGTCAACACCTCGCCGTTGCGGGCGAAGGCCACCACCGACGGGGTAGTGCGGTCGCCCTCGGCGTTGGCAATGACGGCGGGCTCGCCGCCCTCCATCGCAGCCACCACCGAGTTCGTCGTTCCGAGGTCAATTCCGACAGCCTTGGGCATCGTTGCGCCTTTCATGGTCAGGCATCCCGACCAACCGTGGCCAGGAATGCGAATTGGTAGCAGAGACAAGCATATAAGTTGAGTGTCTTATTAGCAATTTCTCTAAGTGATGCTACTGGCCGCGGCACGGAAAGAGCGACGGAGGCGGCAGGAAACTCGGCGAAGTTGCGACCGGTTCCCTGTTGGATGCAACGCAATGTGTTGATGACGTCGACAAGAAATGCGGTGAGGTCCGCATCTCTCGCCTGCCGGATCGCTGGTCGACGAGGGTCCTGCCGCCGCCGCGGGCTCCCATTTGAGCACCGCGTGGGGGGGCTACCGTGCACGCCCATGGCATCGGCTGGCGACACGCACACGCTCGTGCTCCTGCGCCACGGCCAGAGCGCCTGGAATCTCAAGAACCGCTTCACCGGCTGGTGGGACGTCGGGCTGACTGACGACGGGCAGGCGGAAGCCCGCGCCGCCGGCGCCACTCTCCTGGCGGCAGGCATCGAACCCGACGTCGTGCACACGTCGCTCCTGCGGCGTGCAATCCAGACCGCCAACACAACGCTCGACGCGATGGGCCGGGGCTGGCTGCCGGTACGGCGGCACTGGCGGCTGAACGAACGGCACTACGGAGCGCTCACCGGTTTGAACAAGGCCGAGATGGCCGAACGGCACGGCGCCGACCAGGTCCATCTCTGGCGTCGCAGCTACGACGTGCCTCCCCCGCCGATGCCCCCTGATCATGAGTTCGACGTCGCAGATGATCCTCGCTATGCAGGCTTGACCCCCAGCGAGGTGCCGCGCGGCGAGTGCCTGGCCGACGTCGTGCGGCGAATGCTGCCCTACTGGCATGACGGCATCGTCGGCGATCTGCAAGCCGGCGCGACCGTGCTGGTAGCCGCGCACGGCAACAGCCTGCGAGCGCTCGTGAAGCATCTCGACGGCATCGGTGACAGCGAGATTGCCCAGCTCAACATCCCCACCGGAATACCCCTGCTGTACGAGCTAGATGCCAACCTGCAAGTCGCCACGCAATGCCCCGTCGAGGACCGCTACCTCCGCTGAGCAGCGCCTGGGAGCGACCAGACGAATAGCGGCGAGGGCGGCAGTGAACTCTGCGACGTTGCGACCTGCCGGATCGCTGGTCGCTGAGGGCGCTGCCGCCCTCGCCGCGGGCGTGCCTACAAGGCGTCGATGCCGCGCTCGCCGGTGCGGATGCGCACAACGCTGTTGACGGCAGTGACCCACACCTTGCCATCGCCGATGCGCTCCGTACGGGTGGATTCGACAATGGCATCCACCACCCGCTCAGCCAGTTCGGTCGCCACCAGCACCTCGATGCGGACCTTGGGAATGAAGTCCACGTGGTACTCGGTGCCCCGGTACGTCTCGGTGTGGCCGCCCTGGCGGCCGAATCCCCGTACCTCCGATGCGGTCAGCCCGGTGATGTCGAGATCCCGCAGCGCCTCGAGCACCATCTCGAGCCGGTGTGGCTTGATGACCGCTGTCACCATTGCAACCGAGGCCTCAACCATTGCGCCCTCCCGACTCAGCCTCTGTAGCGTCGCACGCCGCAGGGCCGATTGCACGCAATCTGCCCGATGAATGGGCGGCGGGCGCTAGTCTCTGGCGCGTCTTGGGGACCGGGCGCATGCTACGGTCCGGCGCTTGTGGGCCAGCCAGCCCCGGCGCAAAGGCCACTGCGGCAAGGAGCGGTATATGTCGGTAGCGAATCGTGCGGAGAGTCTTCGTGAAGTTGATCTGTTCTCCGACTGCAGCAGGAAGGAACTCCAACACATCGCACGCAAGGCCGAACAGGTCGATTTCACGGCCGGCGACAACATCGTTGAGGAGGGCAGCGGCGGCGCAATGGCCGGCTATGCCTTCGTGATCGTGCACGGCACGGCGGTAGTCCGGCGCAACGGGCGCAAGGTTGCCGAGATCGGCCCGGGCGAGTCCATCGGCGAGATGGCGCTGTTCGACGACGGCCCGCGCACCGCTTCGGTGGTGGCTGCCACCGACATGGAAACGATCATGCTGTCGCGGCGGGAGCTGAAAGGCATTATCGACAGCACCCCTTCGGTGGCCCACAAGCTGCTGTCGGAACTGGCCGGTCGCCTGCGCAAGGCGAACCGCAAGCTCTACGGCTGAACCACTCACCGCCCCCTGCCGGCATCGTGAGCCCGCGGGCGCCGCTGGCGTTCGAGGCTCCCGGCCATCGCGGGGACGTCAGCTAACTTCGCCAGCGTGAGCAAGCCGCCTCTGCGACCGCACCAGCTCGTACTGGGCATCGGCATCGCGTTCGCGGCGATCACCGCTGCCTCAGGCATTGCCGCAGCCGCCTTCGGTTTCCACGAAGACACCGACGCCGCGCATCGCGAGGTGTTCGGCAATGTGCCGGGCGGGGTCAAGTTCGCGTTCTATGCCTTGACGTGCGTGCTGATCGTCTACGGAGCATGGAACTTCGCCCAGCGCACGCGCAACTGGCAGCGGGGCGCCCCTGATCGGCGCTCCACTACTGCGTCAAACGCCCGCCGCCGACTCCACGACTACCGCGGCGGCGTGCTCATGCAGACGCTGCTGCGCGACCCGGCTGCCGGCGTGATGCACGCACTGCTCTATTACGGCTTCCTGGTGCTGCTGGCCGTCACCACCACGCTCGAGATCAACCACCAGCTGCCGACGGCTGCGAAATTCCTCGTCGGGCCCACCTACCAGGGCTTCAGCTTCGTCGGCGACCTGGCGGGAGCGATCTTCCTGGCCGGAGCCGTGTGGGCAATCGTGCGCCGGTATGCCGCGCGCCCGTACCGCATCCGGATCAAGTCGCGGCCCGAGCACATGGTGATCCTGATCGTGCTGGCGGCGCTGGGGGTCACCGGGTTCGTGGCCGAGGCGATGCGCATCGTGATCGACGACCGGCCGGCATACGAGCAGTGGTCATTCATCGGCTACCCGCTGTCGGCAGCGTTCGACGGCCTGGGCAACATCCGCGGCTGGCACCAGGTGTGGTGGATTGCCCACGTGGGTTGCTTCATGGCCTTCCTGGTGATGCTGCCCATCACCATGCTGCGGCACATGTTCACCTCGCCGCTCAACATGTACCTGCGCGACCGCGAGCGGCCCAAGGGCGCCATGCGCATGGTGCCCGACCTCATGGAAGCCGACGACATCGAGACCATCGGCGTGTCGGTGGTGAGCGAGTTCACCTGGAAGCAGCTGCTCGACACCGACGCCTGCACCATGTGCGGCCGCTGCACTGCGGTGTGCCCAGCCCATGCCACGGGCAAGCCGCTCGATCCCCGCGAGATCGTGCTGAAGGCCGGCGAGATCATGGCCGCGACCGGGGAGCACGGCGGGGTGACGCCGCCGATCGGCGCCGATGCCGAGATCACCGTGGCGGCGGACTCGGTGTTCGAGCGAATCACCCATGAGGAGCTCTGGGCGTGCACGACCTGCAAGGCGTGCGACGAGAACTGCCCGGTCAACATCGAGATCCTCGACAAGATCCTCGACATGCGTCGCTACCTGACGCTGATGGAGAGCGAGTTTCCCGCCGAGCTGGGCGGTGCGTTCCGGGGCATGGAGAACAACGCCAACCCCTGGAACCTCAACAACGGCGAGCGGGCCGACTGGGCCGACGGTCTCGATGTGGAGGTGGTCGACGCCGATGACCCGTTCGATCACGAATACCTCTACTGGGTGGGCTGCGCCGGATCATTCGACGACAAGAACCGCCGGGTGTCGGTGGCCACGGCCAAGCTGCTGCGGCGCGCCGGGGTCGACTTCGCCATCCTGGGCCCGGGCGAGAACTGCACCGGCGACAGCGCTCGGCGGTCGGGCAACGAGTACCTGTTCCAGATGCTCGCGGCGGAGAACATCGCTGCGCTCAACGGCATGGGCGTCCGCAAGATCATCACCCAGTGCCCGCACTGCTTCAACACGCTGCGCAACGAGTACCCGCAGTACGGCGGGAACTGGGAGGTCATCCACCACGCCCAGTTCCTCGAACAGCTCGTGGCCGACGGGCGCCTGGATCTGTCAGAAGCACGGCTGGACGAGCGGGTCGTGTACCACGACTCGTGCTACCTGGGCCGCCACAACGACGTGTACCTGGCGCCCCGCAATGTGATCGGCAGCCTCGGCGGCGTGGAGATCGTGGAGGCCCCCCGCAATGGCACGAAGGGCATGTGCTGCGGGGCCGGCGGGGCGCGCATGTGGATGGAGGAGACCATCGGCACCAAGGTCAACGACGAGCGCTCGCGTGAGCTGCTCGACACCGGCGCCGACCGCATCGCCACGGCGTGCCCGTTCTGTTTCATCATGATCGACGACGGCGTGAAGGGCCACGGCGTGGAGGACGACGAGGTCAAGGTCGCCGACATCTCCATCCACCTCATCGACGCCCTCGAAGCCGCCGACGATTGAGCCCTATCACCGTGCCGGCAACGCTCCGGCGGGTGGCCTACAGCATGCGGCGGGAGCGGAAGTTCTCGTGGTAGCGGCTCGGCGTGGGGCCGCGCTGGCCCCGGTACTTGGAGCCCAGCAGGTCGGCGCCGTAGGGGTGCTCAGCCGGCGTGGTCATCTCCATGAAGCTGATCTGGCAGATCTTCATGCTCGGATACAGGGTGATCGGCAGGTTGGCGACGTTGGACAGTTCGAGGGTTAGGTAACCGTCCCAGCCGGGATCCACAAACCCGGCTGTGGTGTGGATGAGCAGGCCGAGACGACCGAGCGACGACTTGCCCTCGATGCGTCCGACGAGATCGTCGGGAACTGCCACGCGTTCGAGCGTGGAACCCAGCGCGAACTCGCCGGGGTGCAGGATGAACGCGTCGCCCGCGGCGACCTCCACCTCCTCGGTCAGGTCGGTCTGGTCTTCGATGACATCGATGACTCGACGGGTGTGGTTGCGGAAGACCCGGAAGGTGGCATCCAGCCGCAGATCCACCGACGAGGGCTGCACAGCTGCATCGCCCAAGGGTTCGATGACGATGCGGCCCTTCTCGAGCGCTTCACGGATGCTCCGGTCCGACAGGATCACCTCGGCTCCCTTCCATCTGAATAGGCTCCGGCCTCATTCCGCGGGTGTAGTTCAATGGCAGAACTTCAGCTTCCCAAGCTGATAACGGGGGTTCGATTCCCCTCACCCGCTCCACTCACCCCGCCAGCAGCGTCGCGAGCGCCCAGATCGCTGCGACAAGTCCCACGAGTGCGAGCGGCACCGCCCGCCGTGCCGGCGCCCGCACCGGTGCTCCACCGTCTCCGGCACGCCGCGGGCGCACCATGGCAGCCAGGTTGCCCACCAACAGCGCACCGCCCACGGCCAAGACGAGGTACGGGATGAGATCGTCGCCGAGGAACATCGTGCTGCCGCCGTCAGCGGCCAGCACCTGGGCGGCACCTGCGGAAAAGTCCTCTGTCATCAGCTACTCGTGGGCCATATCGGCGAAGAGCGTGTACTGCGGCATGAACGCCAAGCGCGCGGTGCCGGTCGGCCCGTTGCGGTGTTTCGCGACGATGATTTCGGCCATGCCTCGATCGGCAGTGTCCTCGTTGTAGATCTCGTCGCGGTAGATGAACATGACGATGTCCGCGTCTTGCTCGATCGAACCCGATTCACGCAGGTCCGACAGCATCGGCCGCTTGTCGCTGCGTGACTCCAGATTCCGGCTCAACTGCGAGAGCGCCACGATCGGCGTCTCGAGCTCGCGCGCCAAGATCTTGAGGCCGCGTGAGATCTCTGCGATCTCCACCTGACGGTTCTCGGCATTCGCTCGACCGCTCATGAGCTGCAAGTAGTCGACCACGATCAGTCCCAAACCGCCCAGCCGGCTGCGCAGCCGCCGGGCCTTGGCGCGGATCTCGGTGACGGTCACGTTCGGGTTGTCGTCGATCCACATCGGTGCGTCGCCCAAGCGACCCACGCTGCGCGTGATCTGGTTCCACTCGTCGGCGCGCAGCTGACCCGTTCGCACCCGCGTGGCATCGACCCGTGCGTCGGAGGCCAGCAGCCGGCCGGTCAGCTCGGCATGGTTCATCTCCAGCGAGAAGAGCAGCACCGGCTGCTGCAATTCCAAAGCCACGCTGGAGGCCATCGTCAGCGCCAGCGATGTCTTGCCCATGGCGGGCCGGGCACCCACCACGACCAATGACGACGGCTGGATGCCGGCCAGGATGCGGTCGAGCGAGGAGAAGCCGGTCGCCAAGCCCGAGAACGCATCGCCCCGCTCGTACAGCTCCTCCAGCCGGTCCAGGCTCTCGTCGAGCAAGTCGTGCAGGGACTGCGTGGAGTCGACAATTCGACGCTCGGCCACGCTGAACACCAACGACTCCGCCTGGTCGATGGCCGCAGCCGTGTCATCGGGGCGACTGTGCGCCAGCTCCGAGATCTCCGACGACACGGCGATCAAGCGGCGCAGCAGCGCGGTGTCTTCCACGATGCGCGCATAGCGGTCGATGTGGGTGAGCGTGGGCGTGGCAGCTTCGAGCGCCAGCAGACGCTCGGCGCCCCCGGCCGCGGCGAGATTTCCACTGCGCTCGAGCTGATCGGCGACGGTCAGGCAGTCGACGGGTTCGGAGGAGACGTAGAGCGACTCGATCGCCTCGAACACAAGGCCGTTCGCGGGCACATAGAAGTGATCGACCGCGAGACGCTCGACCGCGGCGCCGATGGCATCGTTCGAGAGCAGCATCGCCCCGAGCACCGATTCCTCGGCGTCGATGTTCTGCGGCGGGACCCGACCGCCAGCCCGGCGCGCGACATCGGTCGGCAGCTCGGCGAGACTCATCGCCCGCGATCCTGCCGTGCGGACCCTCTGGAACGCTTGGGCACATCACTGGGATTTCCAGTGGAATTCGCGGCCAGTTGTCCACAAGTGCCGCGGCGCGCTCTGACCATGTCCCCATGGCACTACGGGGGTGTGACACCAAAACCAGCCAAACCGGGCTGAGACCCGGCACGCAGCCGCGGCGCTAGCTCAGCGCGACGACCTCGACGTTGAAGGTGAACGACACGTCAGGGTGCAGCTCTGCCGAGACCTCGTGCGTTCCGATGGTTCGGATCGGCGCTTCGATCGTCAGCTTGCGCCGATCGACGTCAGCGCCTGTCCGGGCCGTCATGGCCGCAGCAATCTCCGCGGTCGTGACCGATCCGTAGAGATGCGTCCCCGAGCCAGCCCGGGCAGCAATGGTCACACCGTCCGCGACCAGTTCCTTGGCGACACGCTCGGCTGTCTCGCGCTCGCGCAGATCACGCGCAGATCGCGCCCGGGCCATGGCCGCCGCCTGGCTCACGGTGCCGTCGGTCGCTCGCAGCGCCAGCCCTCGCGGTATCAAGTGATTCCGAGCGAACCCGTCTGCGACATCGATCACGGAACCAGCGGTGCCGACACCGTCGACATCGCTGCGCAGCACGACCTTCATGCCTGCTCCCCCGCCACCGCAGCAGGCGCTGGGGCAACCACCTCGTCGAGATGCTCGTCGACCACGTCATCGCTGTGTTCCCGCTCGTCGCCCGGCGGGCCGCCTGCTCGATCAGCAGGCGGTCGGCGGTCGTCGCCCGGCCGCTGGCCGCGTCGCTTGTCGCCGCGCCGCTGCGTCATCGGCCGGCGCGCATATTCGATCAAGGCCATCTCGCGGGCTGTCTTGATCGCTCGGGCCACCTCGCGCTGCTGCTGGCGATTGTTCCCCGAGACGCGCTGGGCCCGGATCTTGGCTCGTTCGGAGACAAACGACCTGAGCAGTTCGGCGTCCTTGTAGTCGACGTAGGACACCCCAGATGTGGTTAGCGGGCTGACCTTGCGCCGACGCGGGCGGCTCCGAAGATCCTTCGCTCGGGCCCGACCGGTTCGCTTGCGTGGTGGCATTAGAACGGTTCCTCCTCAGGTGACTGTTGTGGTGCGCTGTCGCCGGACTCCCAGGTGCCGCCACTGCGGCGCTCGCGGGATCCGCCACCGTCGCCGGCCGGGCCTCGCGGGATCCGGGTGATCTCGGCAGTCGCCCAGCGCAGCGATGGTGCAATCTCGTCGGCAACGATCTCCACAACGCTGCGCTGGTCGCCGTCTGGTGTCTCCCAACTGCGCTGCTCGAGCCGCCCGGTGACGACCACGCGGTTGCCTTTGGCCAGCGACTCGCTGACGTTCTCGGCGAGTTCGGCCCAGCAGACGACGTTGAAGAAGCTGACTTGCTCCTCCCAGTCGTTTGTCTGGCGGTTCATCCACCGCCGGTTCACGGCTACGCCGAGCACTGCCCGGGCGCGGCCGGTCTGGGTGAATCGAAGTTCAGGATCGCGGGTGAGATTGCCCACCACGGTGATGGTGTTGTCAGCCATGACGCCTCCGCTTAGTGGCTGTTGGTCGACCCCTCGTCGAGCAATCCGCGCCGCTGCGCTTCGTCGTCGGGGAGTCGGATGAGCTTGTGGCGGACGACGTCGTCCGCGATCCGCAGGTACCGCTCAACCGGGTCCATCGCTCCGGGCTCAGCCCGCAGCTCGATCACCGAGTAGTAGCCGCGTGTCTTGTGGTTGATCTCGTACGCAAAGTCGCGCAAACCCCAGAAGTCGAACGAGGCCACCTCGCCGATCTCTGAAATGCGGCCTTGGACTTCATCCATGGCCTTGCGGGCTTCAGCGTTCTCCAGGTCACCATCGCAGATGACCATCAGCTCGTACGCGCGCAATTGGGGGCGACCTCCTGTGGACCCGCCGGGGCGGGGCCCCTTGCGGGGCAGGGATATGTTCTTGCACCCACCCTGCGAACCCGGCCCCAATGAGCAGGCTCGCTGCAAGCGTCGCTGACGCCTGTGGCTGGACGGGCACGCAAGTGCCCGTGGTGCGCTCGCAACGCTAGGCGCAGTGTTCGCCGATCACACCCTGAATTACTGGCGCGTCGCCTCCTGGCTCAGCCTCTAGGGCGGATGCTGCAGGGGATCCAGCACCGCCGCGAACAGCTCACCGGTCGCCGTTGCAAGGTCGATTTCGGCTGTCGGGGGCTTCGAAGCGATCCGCACCGCGGCGATGTAGTGCGTGGTCCATCCGGCGAACCATGCGTCACCGGTGCCTGTCGAGACTCCGGCTCGGCCGAGCGCCGGTACGCCGGACGGCAGCGTGAGTGAATCCATTCCGGCACGCAGCTCAGTGATCGACGTAGCTGCGGGAACCAGGGTGCGTTCCATCGGCCATCGATCCGTGTCGCGGTCGGGCAACGACCGGCTCGGCGGGGTGTCGCTCGCTTCGAGCACGATCCGCGAGGTGCGCCTCTCCCCCCCGGTGGCGATGACGCTGAACGCCGCCGCAACCTGCGACGCGTCGCCAGCGAGCGGGACGGTGCCGACGGAGGTCTCGTCGCCGCCATCGACGATCCACGCCCACACGACGTCTGCTGCCGGACCGAGCAGATCGCCGAACGGCCGGGGCCGCAACCCGGCTTCGACATCGACATCACCTGCCGTCGAGACGCGGCCGGCACTCACGAGCACGCGCACATCGCCGCTGCGGTCCAGCACGGCGACCTCAGCACCGACCGCAGAGCTGGCCGCACTGTCGAGCTGGGTGCGAACGGCTCGTACTGCGGCGCGCTGGGCGGGCACGTCGACGCTCGTGGTGACGTGCAACCCGCCGGTCACCACTCGATGAATGCCGTATCGCTCGACGAGCTCGACGTACGCCTGCCCTACGGCGGCCGTCAGGCCAGCCTCAGCGATCAGCATCCGGACGAACCCGCCCGCTGCAGCGTCGAGGGTGCCATGGTCTGGGGTGCCCGAGCCGGCCGCGCCCACGCCGAGAGCGGCCGCGGGACGGACGCCGGCAGGCACCGGCTGGGATCGCCCCGTTGCCAATTCGTCGGAGGTGAGCATGCCGTGCTGGTACATGGTCACCAGCACCCGGTCGCGATCTTGCCGGGTCGACCGGTACCGGTCGTCGGCAGGACCCGACGCTGCGTCGACGCCCCAGGGAGCGTCGACGAGCGACGCGATGTAGGCCGCCTGGGTGACCGTGAGATCCGATGCGGGGATGCCGTACCAAGCGTTGGCCGCGGCATGGACGCCGTAGGCACCACGGCCCAAGTACACGATGTTGGCGTAGCGCTCGAGAATCTCAGGTCGGCTGAGCTGGCGACCCAGCCTCAGCTCTGCCAGCAGCAGGCGGGCCTCGCTCGCAGCACCGTCGTGAGGATCG
Organism: Acidimicrobiales bacterium; assembly: GCA_009843525.1. Taxonomy (GTDB): domain Bacteria; phylum Actinomycetota; class Acidimicrobiia; order Acidimicrobiales; family Poriferisodalaceae; genus Poriferisodalis; species Poriferisodalis multihospitum. The sequence goes on from VYDH01000033.1 coordinate 236,974, forward strand.
TGGACGGTCTCGAGATACCTGCGCATGATCCCGTTGCGCGTCGGATCCGGTTCTCCCCAGAGTTGCCGCAGCGCCACGGCGTACGCACCGGCATCGACGCCGTCACGCTCCAGGAAGCTCGGGTCGAGCACCGCAACCAAGGCATCGACAAGCGCCGGCGCCATGTCTTCCAGGCCCAGCGACGCGTGCGGGACGCTGGGGCCGATCTCGGCAATCGGTGTGCCGTAGCGGTCATAGAGCACGCTCGGCGCAACCGACGCGTGCTGCGGTGGCGAGGGGAGGCTGTCCAGCAGCCGGCTTCCGGTGCCTGCTGCAATCGCCAATGCCAGCACAAGCCACAGGAGCCGTCGAGCCCAGCGCTGGCGAGCGGGCATCCGGCCCAAGCTACTTCAATTCGGGTACCGCGAATCCGCTGGCCGCTTGGGTCCGGGACTCGGCGGTTGCAACCGATTTGTACCCTCGACGCAGTGACATCGAACCCAGCGGGATCGACCTCGGCCCGTGGGCTCGAGCCGGGCACACCTGTGCTGAGTGACGATGACCGGCGAGAGCTCCTGGAGCGCATCGAACCGCTGGCGGCAGCATTCGCTGGCGCTGGATACCGGTTCTTCCTCGTCGGAGGGCTTGTCCGCGATGCGCTGCTCGGTCAGGGCCTGACCGGCGACATCGACATCACGACCGATGCCAAGCCGGACCAGATAGCAGTGCTCGCAGCCGGCTGGGCAGACACCGTCTGGGATCAGGGGAAGCGCTTCGGCACGATCGGCGCTCGGCGAGGCAGCACGACCGTCGAGATCACCACCCATCGGGCAGAGTCCTACGACAGCAGCTCACGCAAGCCGCATGTGCGCTTCTCCGACGATGTCGCTACCGATCTGAGCCGGCGCGACTTCACCGTCAACGCCATGGCGATCGAACTCCCGGGCTGGGCACTGCTCGACCCGTTCGACGGCTTGACGGATCTCGCGGACGGGGTACTGCGCACACCATCGCCGCCAGAGGGCTTGTTCGCCGACGACCCGCTGCGGATGCTGCGAGCGGCCCGGTTCAGTGCGCAGCTCTCGCTCATTGCTACGCCGGAACTCGTCGCGGCAGTGCGCAGCTCGCGCCCGCGGCTGGCCATCGTGTCGCGCGAACGCATCGAGGCCGAACTCACGAAGCTCCTCGAACTGCCTCGGCCCTCCGCCGGTGTCCGCTTCTTGGACGACACGGGCCTGCTGGGAGATCTCCTGCCGCCATGGCGGCAGGCCGAGGCCGCGGTGCCGGCTGCCGCCCTGGACGACGTTGCTGATCTCGGCGATCCGGTCGCCCTGCGCTGGGCCATCCTGCTCGGACCCGTGTGCGACGAAGCCGCCGCAGCCCGATGCCTGTCCGCGCTGCGCTGCGACAACGCGACCCGCACGAAGGTTGCGGCGACTCTCCGCGCTGCACGAGCACTCGAGACAGCCGCCACACGCGCATCAGCCGACGACGCAGTTTGGCGAAAGACGGCACGGCAGCTCATCGCTGATCACGAGCCGGAGCTGGACGCCGCAGCCGCCAGCTTGGCCGCCTGGGGCAACGAGCTGCGCGAGCCGTTCGCCGCCCGACTGGCTGAGCTCCGAGCAACCGAAGGTGCCAGTCTCCGGCGCCTGCCGATCGACGGCCATCGCGTCATGAAGCTGCTCGGAACCTCAGGGCCGGCAGTCGGCGAGGCTCTGGAATGGCTGCGCAGTCAGCAGATCGAGAACGGCCCACTGGATGCCGAAGGGGCCTGCCGATTGCTCACAGCTTGGAACCAGGACCGGCAGCACTAGGGGCCGGGGGCATTTGAGCCCGCGCACTAGCGTGAGCCGCGTGGCGCTCCAGCCTCGCATCGCACCCGAGCCCGCCCCGGCTGTTCCCGGATCGGTTGACTACCGGCTCAGGCGGCGACGCCTGCTCGCAGATGTGGAAGCGGGCGTGGTGTCACGCGCCGAGGCATGCGATGCCCACCCCGACCTGCTGCGAGCCGCTCGCAACGCCGCCCCGCCGCTCGGCCGACGCTGCCCGCTGTGCCCCGACGGCGACTTGCGGATCGTCGGCTACGTCTTCGGCCCGCGCATGGGCAGCGGGGGCAAGTGCGTGCTCTCGGACGCAGAACTCCAGCGCGTCGCCCGGCGCAACGGCAGCTTCATGGCCTATGAGCTCGAGGTGTGCCCGGAGTGCGGCTGGAATCACCTCATCCGGAAGTACCCGCTCGGCGCCGGCTGATCTGGCGCGCGGCTGCAGCCGCGGTGTCCCGGTGGCAGCAGTGAGAGTTTCTGGCATCCTCCGATGAATCCTGATCGATGAATTCAGTAGGTGACGATGAAGTTTGAGCTCGGCGACCGCGTGATCTACCCCCATCACGGTGCGGCGGAGATCATGGCCCGGGAGCAGCGAAACGAATTCGGCGAGGCCCGCGAGTACCTCGTGCTCAAGACGGCGCACGGCGACTTGACGGTCAAGGTGCCCGCCGACATGGTCGACGAGGTCGGCATGCGGCCGCCTATCGACACCGACGACGTCGAGGATCTCTTCGAGCTGCTCGCCAAGAAGGATGTCCGCGAGCCGGCCAACTGGAGCCGACGCTTCAAGAATCACCAGGAGAAGCTGAAGTCCGGCGACATCTACCAAGTCGCCGAAGTAGTCCGGAACCTCGCACTGCGCGAGAACGCCAAGGGTCTCTCGGCCGGCGAGAAGTCGATGCTGGAGAAGTCCCGCCAGATTCTCGTCTCGGAACTGTCCATCAGCATGGACGTCACCGAGGACGAGGCCCGCCAACAAGTGGAATTGCGGCTCGCCGGCTGAGCGGGCAGCGATCGGGCGCGACGATGCGCCGACAGCAGGGCGCCGCGGCGGCAGCAGCCGGCATCGGCATCTCACGCCTGTCAGGTCTCGCTCGCACAGCGCTTGTCACCAACGTCCTCGGGATCGGCACCATCGGCGATGCCTTCGCTGCCGCGATGCGCATCCCGAATTTCCTCCAGAACCTGCTCGGCGAAGGTGCCCTGTCGGGAGCATTCGTTCCCGCCTACAGCTCGCTGACCGAGCGCGATGAGCGCGCAGCGGGTCGATTGGCCGGCGCCATTGCCACGTTCTTGGTCGCAGTCACCGCGGCCGCTGCGCTGATCAGCATCTTGGCCGCACGGCCCTTGGTGCGGCTTATCGCCTGGGGTTTTGTGGGCGAGCGGTTCGAGCTCACGGTCACGCTCGTGCGCATCACAGTGTGCGGCACGGCGTTGGCCGTGCTGAGTGCATGGTGCCTCGGAGTGCTCAACAGCCACCGTCGCTTCTTCCTCTCCTATGTGGCGCCAGTGGTCTGGAACGCGACCCAGATCGCCGTGTTGGTCGGCGTGCTCGCATGGGGGGTGGCGGGCGCCGACCGCGCGACGGCATTGGCCTGGGGCGTAACTGCCGGGGCAGCGGCCCAAGTGCTCGTGCAGTTGCGAGGTGTCTGGCGGGCCAACCCGCGGATCTCCCTGAACTTCGGTTGGCGGGAACCGCAAGCCGCCGGGGTCATCAAGCGATTCGGGCCTGCGGTGGCCGGTCGCGGGGTACTGCAGATCTCGGCCTTCCTGGATCTCGCGCTGGCCTCGCTGCTCAGCGTGGGAGCGGCAGCAGCGATGGCGGCTGCGCAGACGCTGTATCTGCTGCCGCTGAGTCTGATCGGCACCAGCATCGCCGCGGCCGAGCTGACTGAGCTGAGTCGCATCCGGGAACCCACCGTGATTGCCGAGCGCACGTCTGCACGCCTGTGCGCGACTGCATTCGGCGTCTCCGGTGTGATGGCGATCTACTTCGCAGCCGGCGGACCGCTCACTGATTCGGTGTTCAATCTCGCCGGGTTGCGCACGGCGATCGCAGACGACGACATCACCCTGATCGCCCTGGTCCTGGGTGCCTACTCGCTCGGACTGATGCCGCTCGTGGCGTCAAGACTGTGCCAGAACGTCCTGTTCGCCGCGCGCGACACGCGCACGGCGGCCACCATCGCGGCGATCCGGCTGGCTGTCTCGCTGGCAGTCGGCGCAGCACTGATGCTGCCGCTGGACCGGGTGCTCGTGCTCGAGGGCGCCCTCACCGGGTTCGGCGACATCGATCTGTTCTCGCTGGAGTCCACATGGACACTGCTGGATTCGGGGATCCGCTCAGATCCCGCACTGCCCGCCCGCCTGGGCGCGGTAGGCCTGGCGCTCGGTGCGGCGGTGGGCGCCTGGATAGAACTGGGCTTGCTGCGTCGAGCAGTCATGCAACGCCGTCCCGCGCGGGCTGGCATGCCAGCGGGAGCCGACTGGCCGGCGGAGCGGCTGTTCGGGGGCGCGATTGGGCGTCACCTGGTGCCGGCAGTCGTGACGTTCGTTGTCGGTCTGGGGGTCACGCTCGTGCTGGCACCAGTGCCTTCCGTACTGCGAGTCGCGGTTGCCGGCTTGACCATGGCAGGGCTTCACCTTGGCTGCGGACTGGCGCTCCGGTTGCCCGCGGCCCGAGCACTAACTTCGCAACTGTCCCGCGTGGCACCGAAGCGAACGCACGGCGCCCCGCACGCAGACACCCGCTCCGAGCCGGACGAAGCCCCCACCGACGACAACGAAGGAAACTGAGCCGAAATGACAGCGCAAGCCCCAGTGCACATCATCACCGACAGTTCCTGCGACCTCAGCGAAGAGGTCACTGCAGGCCTTGGCATCACGGTGGTTCCGTTGGAGATCCGGTTCGGCATGCAGTCATTCACCGATCGCGTCGAGCTCAGCACGGCCGACTTCTGGACGCGCTGCCGGACCAGCGAGGAGCTTCCGTCCACCGCGGCGCCCTCCCCCGGCGCTTTCGCGCAGGCCTACCAGCGCGCCGCCGATGCCGGCGCGAGCGAAGTCGTCGTGATCACGCTGAGCGGGGATCTTTCGGCAACGATCGAAGCCGCTCAACAGGCGGCATCGGAAGCCCCGAGCGGGCTCACCTGTCATGTGGTGGACAGCCGAACGGTCAGTGCCGGCCTCGGGCTGCTGGTCATCGCTGCCGCGGAGCTTGCCGCCACCGGTGCCGACGGATCGCAGATTGCCGATGCCGTACGGGCGTCAGCGGAGCGAGTCCGTGTTCACGCCGCGCTGGACACGTTGGAGAATCTGCGCAAGGGCGGCCGCATCGGCGCTGCGCAATCGCTGCTGGGCTCCGTGCTGTCGATCAAGCCCCTGATCACCGTCACCGACGGCCGCGTCGAGCCAGCGGGCAAGCAGCGAACACGAACACGCGCGCTCGCGCACCTGGTCGACCTGGTGGCAACAGAGGGCCCGAACATCTCGGTGATCGCGGTGATGCATGCGGACTGTGACGATGTCGACGATTTTGTGGCGCGGATCGCGCCGCTCACCGACACTGAGCCCAGGGTGATGCTGATCGGTCCCGTCGTCGGAGCACACGCAGGTGTCGGCACCATCGGCGTGGTCTTCATTACGAAGGAGTGACCGACACCGGCTCGAACGAACGGTACGAGCGGCACGACCTGCTGCAGCCGGGCGCAGTCGAGACGTGGTCCGGATTGGATCGCACGCTTAATCGACCGGTCACGATCCGCCGGGCAACCGCCGACAGCGAGATAGGTCACCGCCTGCGCCTGCAGGCCAAGGCACTGGCGCGTGTGGAGCACCACGGCTTGCTGCACATCCTCGACACCTACGACGAAGCGGATCATTTTGCGATCGTCACCGAGCAATTGCCCACGAGGATGCTCACTGAGGAACTCGCGGCGCCCAATGGCGACACCAGGCGCTTGGCAGCGACCGAAGCGATCCGTGTTGTCATCGCGGTGACCGAGGCGTTGGCTGTTCTGCACAGCGCGGGCTTCGCTCACGGCGGCGTCGATGCCGAATACATCGGATGGCGCGCTGAGGTGGGCTGGGTCATTCTCAACGGCCCGCCCACCGACGACGCCGTCACCATTCCCGCGACGCGGCGCGCTGATCTGGCTTCGATTGCAGTGCTCGCGCACCGACTCATTGTCGGAGCTGCGCCGCAGCGACGACCCGATGGCACCTGGGAACTCGACCCGGCCGTGCCCGATGTCGTGGCTCCGGTGCTCGCGAGGGCCATCAGCGCGTCGGACCCATGGCCCGATCTCCCATCGATGCTGCTCGCACTGCGTTCGGTCGTGGACGAGCTGCCGGCGACCGACGGCACCGGTGGCGATCGCAGATCGGTATGGCAGGCAGAACGGCACTGGCTGGCGCCCGTCGGCATTCTGGTGGCCGCAGCCGCCACGCTCGTCGGGGTTGCGTTGGTCATCGGGCAGCCATCCGAACCGGCCACAGATGCATCGCCGCCGCTCGTGACCGCGGCGCCGGACGCTGGTACGCAGCCAGTCGTCACCGTGGTGCCCTCGGCAACCGTCGTCGCGACCGCTGTGACCGTCGCGCCGCAGACGGCACCGACAGCGCCACCGGCGCCGACGACGACCCAAGTTCGTCGCGTACCGATATTGCTGGAGTCCATCACCGACTTTGATCCGGCCGGCGACGACCGGATCGAGCATCCTGAACGCCTCATCTTCATCAACGACGGTGATCCGGGCACCGGCTGGAGCACCGCGCGTTACAACACCCGAGATTTCGGCGGGCTCAAAGACGGTGTCGGGCTGATCGTTGTGCTGTTCGGCGACGAGCCACACTCGGTCGAGCGCCTGGTGATCGATTCGCCCACCGCCGGGTGGTCCTTCGAGCTGTATGCCTCGAGCGAACGCAACCGCACGTTGATCGATTGGGGCAGTCCGGTCGCGACCGCGCAAGACATCACGGGTTCGACAACGCTGGAGGTGCCATCTGCCGAGGCCGCTGCCCTGCTCGTGTGGATCACCGATCTCGGTGACGAGTTGCCCAACGGCGGGCATCGGGTCACCGTTTCCCGGATCGAGGTCACCACCACGATCAGCGGAGCCGAAGCACCCCCCGGCACCGACGCCATTACGCCCTGAACACAGATGCAATAGCTGTGGCGGCGGCAGGCGATTCTGCGACGTTGCGACCTGCTGGATCGCCTGCCGCCGCCGCAGCGGGCGTACCATCTGCGCGGTCGCTCACGGCCTGGACCAAGATGCTTCTAGTGTCCTGAGTTGTTAGTTGGTCGCGATTTTGTGGCGGTTGCGCCATCATT